>JAIEMV010000002.1 GCA_019751875.1 Hyphomicrobium sp.
CATCTGTCGAGCAGGTCGCGCGCGGCGTGGGCTATGCGAGCCTGAGCAGCTTTTCGCGTGCCTTTACCACGCGGTTCGGCGTTAACCCGGCTGCATATCAGGCGCGCGCCGAAGAATGAGGCGCTTGACGCACGGATTGGTCTCCTGCGGCTGAGGAGTCACTTTGATCATTTTGTCGGGGACATAGAGTTTCGGTGTTGAAGCAAGCAGTAACGTAGCGCCAGCGCGAGGATTTGCCAAATTGCGCTTCTAGGCGGGTGAATGTCCATAGTCGCTTCTCCTCGCACGTATCTACGCATCACATAGTGCGACGCCCAGCATTGCCGACAATGCGACAGAAACTGATCTGACTGACGGTGGAGGTTACGCCGTGATTACGTGGCGCAAGCGCCTACGATCAAGTGCGCTGGAGCCTATCCTAAAACTCTGAATAATTGAAGAAAATGGTGGACGCACTTGGGCTCGAACCAAGGACCCGCTGATTAAGAGTTTGCAAGCTCCCAAAGCTGAACAAGCACTTATCGCGCACTTTAGAGAATGACTTTATAGCTTTTGATCCGTACGCTGCTTTTAGATGGCTACGCGTTCACCGCATCGTCTTCGAGGTCCAATTATCAAGCTTCGTCGCGGCCTGGCACTCTATCAAACCTACGCCAGCCCTTTCTACTTCGCCCGCATCCTCAACCCCCGAGCCCAACGCTACACGGTCCGCTCTACAAAGGAGACCAGCCGGCTTGAAGCGCGTCGGGTCGCTGAAGAACTGGCACTCAAGCTTTGTGCTCCCAACTCGCCAGCACCTCAAGAGTTCAGCTTCAAGACCTATGCCCGCCGGTTTGTCGAGAAAGGGCGTCAGCTGGCAGCATCGGGCGAACGCAATGCCAACTACATCCGCACCAGCCGCCTCTTCCTCGATCACGACGATTGGGGCTTGATACGCCACTTCGGCCAGCGTGACGTGCGAGATCTGACGACACGTGACTGGCAGCTCTATATCGAACAGCTGGCCCGCAAACGCTCTGATCTCTCGGCCTCCACGCGCAACATGCTCATGGCCACCTTTCGCAACGTGCTCAAAGGAGCGCGCGACGACGGTCTAATCGACATGGTGCCAGACACACCGCGCGTTCGTCAGAAAGACAATCCTCGCTCGTTCTTTCGCTTTGCACCCCTCGTCCCCCCTGATCGTGACGAGTATGAAGCCTTATGCGATGGTGCCAAACAGCTAGCCAAAAACAGCACCAACATTCGCGGCGTCAAAGTGACCGAGGAGTTGTATCACCTGATCGTGTTTGTCGTGTCCTCGTTCGTGCGGCCGACAACAACAGAGCTGTATGCTCTAAAGCACAACGACATCACCATCGAGACAGAACCCAAACGCCTGCTCGTGACGGTGCGCGATGGCAAGACGGGATTTCGAGTAGCCAATACGATGCCCGAAGCTGTGAATGCCTATGAGCGCATTCGACAGCGTTACCCGGACGTCGGGGGCGAGAATTACATTTTCCTGCCCGGCTATCCAAACCGCGCCACTGCTGCCCGCATCATCCAACGACAGTTCAACCACCTGATGGAGCGCACAGGACTCAAGCACGATCCAGTCACCAACACCGACCGCACCATCTACTGTCTGCGCCACACGGCGATTTGCATGACGATCATTAGAACGCACGGGCAGGTGAACATTTACAACCTCGCCAAGAATGCCGGCACGAGCGTCGATCAGATTGAACGGTTCTACGCCAAGCACCTGCCGCTCTCACGTGAGATGGCCATGAACCTGCAGAGCTTTGGGGAGGAGTGAATTGAGCTGTAATTGCGGGAATTCGCTGCGCTTTTGCCGCACCGTAGAACGTCTCTTGAACGACGTTTACGCTAGTTTACAGCGACCGGAACAAATGTCGTTCAAAGAACGAACATTACGGTATCAAATCACCATCAAACGTTTCGTGATATGAAAATCAGCCATGACGTCAAGATGATGCGACACTGCTGCATTTACGCGTGATGCAAGACCTTCACCTTTTCAGGAGGAGCGAAGCGACGGACGGATCTGCCCGTCGCCCAGATGCTCACTTAAACAGGCGCGCTATAAAGAGAACCACGCAGGCGCCAATCACGGCATTCAGAATCTCACCGAGCACGCCACCAAACACGAAGACGCCAATGCGAGGCAAAAGCCAGCCACCGACAATGGCACCGACGATACCGACTACGATGTCGCCGACGAGACCAAAGCCACCACCCCTCATGATCTGACCGGCCAGCCAGCCAGCAATCGCACCAATCACAAGCCAAATAATCAGTTTCGATAGCCATGTGTTGTTCTCCATTGAGACAACGCGGCACAAAACTGTTTGCGCATCCGAGTATCAACGGTCAGGCGCAGGGCATAGGGCAAAGAGTTAGACGTGGCCCGAAAATACAGTGATTTGCCGATATCTCCTACCGACATGCCCGTAGTCCGCATCGCGCAAAAATGGGCGACACGTAATCTGTCAGCCGTGCCTCGATCACCCATTTTGCAAAGGCCGAAAAAGGTATGCAATCGCGTTCCTATACTGCTGCTTTGACGAGATGGCCGTGAGACTTACGGGCCACAAGCATAAGGCCCGCCTCCAATTTCACATGCTAAATCAATGATCAATATTGCACTTGCTAACAGCGCAGCACAGCAATCGACATCAAGTCACTGAATTGACTCGACGCATCGTCACACCTTGTGCTCATTTTATGCGCTGGCCTATCGCGCAGTGTCACCGCGCACCCAGCAGCCTAGGGGGGATAGGGTTCAGTTGCCGTTCGTCATCCCGCTGATCTGCGGTCGCTGAACCCTGACCTCCCAACTTGCCCAATCGCTCACCTGTGTACTGCGTAGGAGTGTGCAATGTTCGAGGTTCTGGCTTACGTCGTCGGCATCGGTTCGTTCTTCATTTTCGCCTACGTCGTTGCTCGCGGTTAGACAGCGAATCGCGCAATCATGACGGATAGAATTGTTCTCGCTCCCGCAAACAACCAGGATATCCGTGTTCCTGCCAACGATGTCCCGATTGTCCTGGGGCCAACGGCATCGGTTGTCGGCTGCCTAGCACTGGACGGCGATGCCGTCATCCAGGGTTACATTGACGGTGAGTTACGGGCCGCCACCGTTCTGATCGCACTCGGCGGATCCGTATCAGGAACCATCGTTGCCACCGAGGTCATCGTTGAAGGTGATGCAGTCGACGCCTTAATCTTTGCAGATCGAATTGTGCTCCGCGCCGGCGCTCACGTAACGGGTGAGATTTGGCACAAAGAACTCGTGCTCGAGGCTGGTCACATGTTTGAAGGCAAGAGTCGACGCCACGACGATCCGCAAAGCTTAGCTCCGACCGACGACTAAGCACATAGTCAACAGATCCAGGACTTGCCGGCTCAAAAAGCAAGGCCCCGAGATCCGTTGTTGGATTTCAGAGCCCTACAAAAGAACCTCAATCGGGTGATGAGTTCGGCTTGTTCGGCACGATCGATGGGCTGCAGCTTGCCGACAATGCCCGGGCTTCACGTACTGGTGCGGCCCAAGATGACAGCTTGAAGGGTCATCGTCCTCTCACGCGCTTCCGGTCCTCGTGTTGCCGAGCCTCTCAACCCCTCGGTACTTCCGCATGGCGATCAGGGATACGCATCACAGGAAGCGCTGGCATCACTTCGCAATAAATTCGCTCCTCCAGAACCCCGCTGTCAAGCTGCTAAAGACCTGTTGCCTACTGCTGCGGCGCAGCGAGCTTCGCGGCTGGATATCCTTTCGGCGTGAACCCCGATTTCATCGCCAGTCTTAGACGTGGGTGGCCGCGCCTTAACCTTGCCCTTCGTGCCGCTTCCGCTTCAAAGAAGTTCACCTATGATGACCATTATTGCGATTTTGCGGAGACTCAGATGCCGAGCGCGCGCTTCGAATGGAAGCCGTATGCGATTGCGGTGCTGCTGGTCGGAGCAGCGGCCGCATTGAGATTTGGTTTGAGCTTGCTCGACCCCAATGTTCTCTACTTCGGCCTTTTTTATCCTGCGATCCTGCTCGCCGCTCTCTTGGGTGGCCCAGGTCCGGCAATACTAGCGACAGCTCTGTCCCTCTTTGTCGTTTGGTTCGCGTTCATGCCGCCCTACTTTGAGATAGCATTCAAGGAACGCGCGAATATCATCAATATTGGCACGTTCGTCGTCAGCGCAGCGGTGGTTATCTGGATCGCAGAATTGTATCGCCGCGCTCTGGCGGAACTCAAAGCGGCCGAGGAGACACGTCGGCTGCTTGTCGAGGAGATGCGGCACCGCAATCGGAACAGTCTCACAGTCGCCAATTCGCTGATCCGCCGCACACTGGCCCATGATCCGGACACCGCTGAACACTTGAGCGCCCGACTGCGCGTCCTTCTCGACACCGACAACGTCTTTGAAGGAAGTACGCCGAAGGGCGAGATGCTGCATCGGGTCCTGCTCGCTGAGCTGCAGCCCTATGGCACCGAACGGTTCGGCCTTTTTGGCGAGCCCCTGATACTGGCCCCAGGCCAAGCCCGCAACCTCGCGCTGGTCGTTCACGAACTAGCAACGAACGCCACAAAATACGGCGCGCTGTCAGCCCCAGACGGGTTTCTCGCGGTCTCCTGGCACTTCGATGGCGATGAGCTTGACCTCACGTGGCGGGAGAAAATGAGGCGCGAAGGCAAAGAGCCGCCAACCACCAAGGGCTTTGGTACCCAGCTCATTGACGCGATGATCCGGGATTTAAAGGGTCAGGTTTCCCGCACATATGACGATGAAGGCTTTACCTGCCGCATTGTCGTGCCGCTCTCAGAGATCACCCAGAGACACCGAGCTTCAGCAGCAAGCCATCCTTGATCAGGTTTCCAACGGCAAGTAAAGGAGCATCCGCGCCTTAGCTTGTTCGCGGGCCTTGACAAGCAAAAGCCCCGCCGAGATCTTTGCCTCGAGCGGGGCGATTGTCATTGATGACCTACCCAGCAGAGCCGGGCATAAATGGCGAGATCAAACTCGCATCAAGATGTCAGATTGTGATGAGTTCGGCTCGGTCGGCACGGTCAAATAATGCGTGCTGCTAACTGAGCCCGGACCTCACATTAGAGTGAAATCCGAAGTGACGATGAGGTGGCGTCATTCTCCCTCCACTCGCTGTTGACGTTCGTGACGCGCAGCTCAAGCCCAAGAGGCATGATCGATCGTTCGTGGCGCCAATCGCCTCCGATCGTGATCGGTCAGCGCCTGCGATTGGGAAGTTCTAGCATCACGTGCAGAATGCTCGTCCCAAAAGACCAGGATGTCAACAACCGCTTCAGCTTAAATTGTCGTGCCCCTTGAGCTGGACCAAGGCAACCGGACATTTCGAGATCGGAAGGATGACCCTATCGGAATTCGATCAAGACGAACATGCAGCTAGCCCTTCGATTGCCTCTGCACTATCGTTGTCGCGAGAGAGCTGAACATTCTTCGACGGCAACTGCGCTCTCAGCCGCTTACTGTTGAGCCCAGCCTGCATTGCTGCAGCTCCTTTTAGTAGAGGAGGCTTAGAACCATGAGCGTAGCAGACATCCTAAAAAGAAAAGGCACTGTTGTTAAAACTGTGCGCCCCGATGAGTCCGTTGAAACGTTTGCACGTCTACTACGGAAGGAGGGCATTGGCGCGATGGTCGTCAAAAATGCCGATGGCTCGATTGCCGGCATCATCTCGGAGCGTGATTTAGCCTATGGCCTTGCCACCCACGGAAGTAATCTAGGTCATCTCGAGGTCTCTGAACTCATGACGAAAGCTGTCATCACGTGCAGCCCGTCAGATAGCTTGAGCCAGATCATGAAAGTCATGACCGAACGTCGAATTCGTCATCTTCCGGTGCTCGACGGACAAGCACTTGTCGGCATTGTCACCATCGGCGACGTCCTCAAGTTTCGACTTGAGGAGACACAAATGGAGGCGGCTGTGCTTCGCGACTATGCCATCGCTCGGGGTTAGCGCACGCTCTTGCGAATACCTGACGAGACGATGAGGCGCGTTCCAAATGGAACAGAACGCGCCTTGGCTACCACACCGCCTTGCTACGCCGCCCGCTTGGCCTTCGGTACCTCGCGCGCTTTGATCTGCTGCGTCAGTAACTCGTCCAGCTCACCTGCCCTTACCGCTGCAAGGACCGTGTCGATCGTAGGCACAAGCTGATCCATGCCAGGCACCACGATCGCCGTTTTACCCTTCTCAAATTCGATTGGCCGACCACCGGCGCGAACGGTGAGCGCAATGTTGCCCAGCACGTCCTCACGCCACCACGGGCTCAAGCGCTTTGATACTTGCCTCAGCTCTTTGCCGCCGCCCTCTCCCTTCACCCATTTCGTGACCGTGAGAGTGTAAGTAGGATCGAGCGCAAGCGCCTTTTGCTGTTCCAAACGTCGCGCAAGCTTCGCCCGCCGGACAAGAGTTGGATTTTCACGGCCCTTGTTGATGGTCCTAAACGTCAGTCCTTTAAGTCCCTTCATATCGGCCTCCTTTGATGTTGATCCGTACACAGTAAGGCCAGCAGACCAAAGGACAACCGATATTCTCTCTATACGCTGCATCAAGTCGAGAAACTGGAGCTATTAGGGCTGAAAAATGCAATAACTTCATGTTTTTACTTGTGTTTTTATGATTTTCTACGTAGTATGTATCTAATTTCCGATCCGCCCGTACTGCATTGGCCCAAAGATCGCACAGATCTTTGCGATTGCACGCTTATGCGGTGAATAAAGGCATAAATAACTATTTTGCGGAGACAGAACGACAATAACAAAGGAGAAAAGATTTCGAATTGACTATTTCAAATTATAAAAAAATTCGCGCCGAAGTATTGAATTACATCAATCAGATAGCCTGGCAAAGCCCACACGCAATTACTTTAACTTTGAAACAGGCCAGTGCGAACAACGGGCGTATCGATGAAATCAAAGCCAGTGACACCTTGAAACACTTTTGCAATCGAGTGAACCGCTCTCTTCTCGGTAGGTCAGCTGTTCGAAACGGCCAGCGTCTACCTTGCTTCAGCGTCTACGAAGGCACGGTAGATGTACGACCGCACTACCACCTTTGCCTCGATCGGCCCAACGATATTACGTACGAAAGGTTTGTTGCCGAGATCCACACAGCCTGGGCTGCAACACACTTTGGCTACCGTGAGATCGAGGTCAAACCGTGCACAAACGTCGACGGATGGCTTGAGTACATGACCAAGAGGCGGACAAAGACTGACTTTCAAAGCTCTATAGATTGGAACAACACAACCCGGGTGCGTAGCTGAGCCTTGCTCCTGACTTCTAATCGTTTGAATTTCCACCCCCGAGAGCCGCTAACGCTCTTGTTAGATAATATTGACTTTTTTAAATATTTTAAAAGCTTGAACAAAAGCTTCAACACAGCAACCCAGTTCCATCCAGTTCAAAGTCACGTCAAAAGACAATCACAAGACTCACTGCTGCTAACCTAGCTGATCAAATTTATTTCCAACGTCAATCAGATGATCCATATTTCAATAGCAAAAATCATCTAGGAGTACGAGAGTGGCAGCCGTCAACATCGAAAGAATGACCCTTAAACAGCTTAGCGATCTCGAAGATAAGATAGCTAGAGCAAAGTCTCAGGCACAAGAAAATGCCAAAGCTGATCTGAAAGCTAAGATTGATCGCTTGATTGCTAGTACCGACTTCACGGTTGCTGAGCTGTATGGATTTTCAACAAGGCGTGGTCGATCGAAGTCAGCTGCTAAGTATGCCAACCCAGATGATCGTAATCAGACTTGGACAGGACGTGGACGAAAGCCAAACTGGTTGGTGGCTCGCTTGAAGAAAGGTGCCAAGCTAGAAGATTTTTCAATTTAGATAGTGAGACAAGCAATTGAATAAGCCTAAGACATCTATCTTAGTTCAGATTATCAAGCATCACATACGAACAAGCCTCGGATCAACAATTCCGGGGCTTTTTGCTATCTAACTTTTGGCCTGGGTCGTCACTGCTCAAGCTCTTACACATCCACTCCGAACTCTGCCCTACTGCATTTCACCTCCTACCTACAGCTTCACTCAAAATCGTAAAGCTCCATCCTCCGAACACCTAGACCCTCAGATTACTCCAATCTCACAGTGACGATTGAACAATCGCACGTTTGTCCCTGATCAAAGCAGAACTGTCGCTTGGAATATACGCATAGGTTAGGAATTGATGGCCTTGGAGATCTGGCCATGATGAATCGATTTCAGGTGTGTGTGACCTGTGCATACGCCGATGGGGCTTATGCGTCCTTAGCCAACAGCGAAGCCTGGCAACGGGACATCGACGAACTCGGTGACGGCTTGTTCAGGTATTTGGTCGTGGAGCTGTCGACCAAGGAGAACTGTGAGACCTGGGCTGAAGCTATCGAGCGAATTGACCACGCCATCCACGAACTTGAGCGGGTTTCAAATGCGTTACGCTTGGCTTATCTAAAGGAGAAGCCGAACGGCCAAACTTGCCAGGTGCTTCGCATCCAAGACCTCGATCACTGAAGCGTCACGTGATCAGTCGGGATGAAGGAGCGGAACGGACTTCGACATCCGCTCCGCTCCATTAAGCCCCTATTACGCAGAACATCTTTCGGGGCATCGTGCGGGCCGGGATTTCGTACGCTTACAGTGATCTCAAAGCCAGGACCGCAGTTGTCCCAAGAACGACTGAGCCTCGACCCGTAATCCCTAAACTCTTTCCGCTGGCTGTGGACAACGAAACCAGGACAGATTCTTTATTGCGGACCAGAGAGTTAACCATTCTTGCTCTGCTGCTCTGGCTCGCATTCTCATCACCTCATTCACACGCTTTGAAGTTGCATCGCCGCCAAAGGACACGCCTCAAACCCTGTTGCCAAATTATCGTTGACTTCATCAGTCACTATTCGTCTCTCATCTGCTCGGAACCCCAGCCCAGTAATCATCGAGTTCTTGAGTACCTGTGGGCGGCAGGAGACTGGAAATCAGAATGGATAGTGGCGAGTCATCAAGACGCATCGCAGACGTCGATGCCACGCATAGTCATTTTGCGCACATTGAAGGCGCCGCCATTGCGCAGTTGCTAGGTGCGGCGGCCGACATAGCTCTCGTAATCGACGGCCAAGGCGTCATTGGCGACGTCGCCCTTGCTACCGAGGACATGGAGCGTGAGGGATGCAGCGACTGGATCGGTCGCCGGTGGATCGACACTGTTGCAAACGACAGCCGTCAAAAGGTCGAGGAGATGCTGCAGGCGTCAACAGCAACCTCGCCTCTATGGCACCAGGTCAATCATCCAGTCCGTGGCAGTGCCGATCTGCCAGTCCGATACTCTGCCGTCCACCTCGGAGAAACCGACCAAGTCTTGGCCATCGGCCGCGATATGCGGGCAGTGTCAACCATGCAGCAGCGGCTCGTCGAAGCCCAACAGAGCATGGAAAGCGACTATGCCCGCCTCCGCCACGCTGAAACCCGCTATCGACTTCTCTTTCAGGTCACTGGCGAGGCTGTGCTGATCCTCGACGCGGACTCCAACCGCATTGTTGAATCCAACCGGACTGCCTGCACGCTTTTCGATCTCAACTCTCAGCAGCTGGCCGGTCGCTGTCTCCGTGATTTATTCGATGCCAAAGATCACAAGAGAATTCAAACATTGCTCACGGGGGACACGAAAGGTAGCCTAGACGAGGAACTGATCGTCCGACTGGCAGGGACGAAAATTGATGTCTCAATAGCTGCGTCTCCGGTCTCCCAGCATCCGAAGCATGTGCTCGTGCGATTAACACCAACATCGGGCAACGCGTCGGCCTGGCTGAAGTCGCGCTCGAATGTTTTTGAGGTTCTTGAAAAATTGCCCGACGGCTTTGTCGTCACCGATCAAGACGGACGAATCCTCACCGCGAACACAGCCTTTATCGATTTGACCCAACTGGCCATCGAGCCTCAAGTGTGCGGCGAACGCATCGACCGTTGGGTCGGCCGTCACGCGATCGATACAGCGGTTATTGACAAAACCCTCAAAGAATGCGGCAGAATCCAAAACTTTTCGACACTTGTCCGAGGAGAGTATGGCGCATGCACGGAAGTTGAGATCACAGCAGTATCGGTATTTGCGGACAAGACGCCTTGCGTAGGCATGACTTTGCGCCCTTTGAGACGTCAACGTGAAACTGCTGTCAGCCACCGTCCAGTAGCGCCGTCGCCAAGCCAGCAGATGGCAAAACTCCTCGGCCACGCTTCCATGGCAGATCTTGTGCAGGAATCGACTGAAATGATCGAACGGCTGTGTATTGAAGCGGCCCTCGAACAAACCGGCTATAATCGCGCTTCCGCCGCTGAACTGCTAGGGCTCAGCCGTCAGGCTCTCTACACCAAGCTGCACCGATATCGCTTGGCTGGCTTCGGTAGTGATCACCAAGATTGATGTTCTGCCTTTCTGGCTCGCATCCTCATCACTTCATCCCTCAACACCGAGGTCACCTCTCGGATCAGCGATCGGCGAATGATGTCCGATCGGGTCATATCAAAGGCTTCGGCAGCTTGGTCCAGAGCGCCAATCAAGTTCAACGGCAGCAACACCAGCACGCCACGGCTGGGAGGCAATTTCAGCTTCCTCGTCCGCTTGTCCTTCAGCGGTTGACGTTCATTCCAGCCATTCATTTCCTGCCCTCCCCAGATTTTTTCGCCCAATATATATGGTTTATATGGGGCTTTTTATTTAGTGCCAGGCGGGTCTTGAGGCTCAGGCTGAGTTCGAACTGTTCCCCTAGCCGTTTCGATAAGATGCGCTTTGTCGTTGCCGCCGTGCGTTTGGGGGAACGTACAGCCATTTCGCTATGCCCCCACGTCCTGACCACGCGAATTTATTCCATTTGGAATAGCCGCAGGACAGCATCATAAGAGGTGCTTGCCTCCATGGTGGAATTGTGTGCGGCAACCCGCCCGCTGGTCCGCCATGCGCTCGATAGCGGACCACACTTCCTGCGAGCCCAGACTTCGCCTCTGGGCCATTAAGAGTCGTGGTTGTCCCGATCAAAACGTCTTCGTAGCTTCATCGCGGACCAAGCGAGAATTACAGCGAGCGTGGTCTTCAATGCGTTGGTAGGCACGGCGCTTGCCATCATCCCTCCTAGTAGAGCCCCCACTATAGACCCTGCCGCCATCGGTAGGACGAGATAGATCATAGCGTCGCGCGAGCGATAATGCCCATTTATGCGGTGTCTCGCGACGCCGATCAGAACGACGGGAAGACTGATGAGCAGGCTCATTGTACCTGCCGTCTTGATGTCGGTTCCGAACACGAAAATCAGAATGGGGATGATGAATTCACCGCCTGCAACACCAAGCAGGCTACTCACGGCACCGATCAGCAGCCCTGCAACTACGCCAATGCAGGAGCGAAGAACGGGATCTCCGCGTAGCGCCGGTAGCTGAGCGTCTGCGAACGCCGCTTCCGCAAAAAGCATCATAGCTACAACGAGCAAGATCATTGAAATGATCGCCATGAGCCGATCGGGTCGGATGCGGGCCAGCCATCCTGCGCCGATCCAGGCCGATATCATGCCGCCCGCAATCATCGAGAGAACGACATCGGCGTAGGCAGTCAGATTGATGTTGGGGAGAGTTGCGGCACGCGCAATCGCAGCAAAGCTAAGCGTGACGAGACTGACAAGAAGATTGAAGCGGACTGCTCTATGAGCATAAAGCGCAAAAATCGTGATCAGGATCGGAAGTCTGAACTCGGCGCCACCAAGGCCTATAAGGCCGCCGAGCGTACTAACGGCAGCGCCCGCAGTGAAAGCCAGAACAGGCCGCCGGATGGAGTAGGTTTTAGGCAAGCATGGCTACCTCCTGTGCTCTGCGTAACTACGCGGGTAAACGTCTCCTGCTCCGTGGCAGTCAGCGGTGTTAGTAGTGTTCCGCTGGACCGTTCGAGGATGGGCAATGCCGTCGCGAGTATCTTTTCGCCCTCTGGCGTAAGGCGAACGGCATACGTTCGCGCATCGTCACGTGTCCGGCGCCGAGCGAGCAAACCACGGGACACAAGCCGCTGCACAATATCGGCCAGCGTCGAGCGATCAATCCCTGTAGTGCGGCACAACAACGTTTGACTCGGATTCTCAAGCCCAGCAACAGCTGCTAGAACAGCGACTTGGCGCGCCGTTATGCCAAGCTCCCCAATCAATCGTGCAAAATTATCTTCGGCGAGTTGCCCGGCACGATGCAACAAATGGACAGGGCTGTCGGTGACGCGTTTGATCGATGACTTCATCAGCAGCCTACGTCGACGGTGCGCAATGGACCCGATCTGTGACTTGCGGAACTGTAGACAGAGTAAGGCAGTTCAAAGATTCTGAACAGAGAGTAATTTTACTCAGCATCCGAGAACGCCGAGAAACTCGCCAATCAGTTCCGGACCGATCAACGCCAAAAACGGCGGCCCGGTGTTAGCTCGTCACATGCTAACCTTGGTAATCCTCCAGCCCTTCGCGCCCCTTCCCCGATATATAGGAAGCAGTGTCAGCGCCCGGGCTTCAGCCTCGATTTGTGATTGTGCGAAGTCGATCGCGATAGCAGGTGCTGTCGGATCAGTAACGTCGGCAACGAACGTAATTCGAAACAGCGGCTTCCTATTGAGGACATCGCGAAGCATCGTCGCGCCCGTCTGAGCATCTTCAATGCGCACCACGGTCAGACCGAGATCAAGCAGAGCGGCTCTCACGTCAACTGGATCAACCGGTCCGCAACGGCTTAAAGCGAGCTCAAAATCCAACCAAACAGCCTCACGGTCCTCGTCGTCTTCTTTTTCTGTGTCAGCACGTCGTCCCATCAACTCCCCCAATGGCTGTCATTCACACAATAGCCGCCAGGTAGGGCTCGGCAAGCTGACAATGCAGTCATCGAGCGTCAGGTGATGAACTGCAGCTGGGGCAGCGATGTTCAAGCAAGACGGTTGAAGTGGTGCTAATATTATTATGGCATGCACTCTCGCCCGCAGGTAGATCCTGCATCAGACAAACCTATACCTATGTACCGCTGTCCAAGCCTTACTGCGGAAAGAGTTTCACCTCGTGAACGGCTCGATCACCTCGACACCCAGTCTCAAATCGCGCTTTATGCGCGCCCTCGCTATTTTGATCGTATTTGTCCTCGTTGGTCCACCTGTCGGCGCGCTGGTCTTCTTTCTCACAATCGGCCTTTTCGGCATGGGTCAGAACTTCGATCTCGCGAGACTCGGCTGGATCGGGCTCTTCGCACTCATCTATGGCGTGCCCTTCAGCTACATGATTGGCATCGGACCAGCAGCAGTCGCCGGACTTGCAATCGGCATCCGCGACGCATTCTTTCGTAAAGCAACCTGGGCGTTCGCCATTCTGACCGGGCTTGGGGTTGGGGTTGGACTTCTTGTGATGAGCGGTCAACAACTAATCCCGCCAACAGGCAGCGGGACCGAATATCCAATCTCAAATCCTGTGCTGCTCGTGACCTGTTTTTTATCGACGATGTTCTGCTGGTTTATTGTTAGGCAGAGGGATGATCGTCAACTCCCAAGCTAGTGGTCATCGTGGTCAACATGCCGGTCGGTTCCACCTCGCATAAAATAGCGCGCCGAGAATACTGACGTCTGCTTACTGGCCTAAATCTCGGTGCGACCGCAATTGCAACATCCACGTCGATACCGGGTTATCCGAGGGCCCTTTTCTAGACAGCAGCCTTCTTCTTTTCCGCCCGCTTCTTCCAAACGGCCTCTCTCCATTTGTAGTAAGCGGGCATCCCAAGATAGATTTGCTGTGTCGCGTCCGCGAAGCCGTGCAACGTGCGGATACTGTTGTAGTCCGATAGGGACTTGTAAGGCTCCGGCAGGTTTTTCCATTCGGATTGGATATAGTGCGCGGCAAACAGCTCCACGCCGGTGAGCAGGATCACTGGATTAGTCGGTTGCCCATGAATGTTCGGACGCCGACCCCACTGGACAAAAGACTTGAGGCGTTTAATTTCACTCCGCGTAAAACTGTTACGAAGCACTGAGATCACGACGTAGGCATTTGGAAGCTTACTCGCGACCAACTTGAGCTGGTCCAAATCCTTCGCCTTTACAAGATCACCAGATCCAAACGACTTTGCTTCGCCAACTAAGAATTCTGGCTCAGAGTTATGATCAAATCGACCATTTTTGTCACGCAGTACAGCGAAATCAATCTCGGCAGATTTATCGCCGACCTTAAGGGCAAGTGCAGTCGAAAACGTAGCCGTGTCGTGGGAAATGTTAATGGCCGCCAACGCACGTAGCGTGAGTAAGACACTATAAGCTCCACGCCCATAATCCGGCACAGAGAAGGGCCCGATTACGCGATACGCCCAGTTCTTATTCTGCTCGCGCAGGTCGGCTTGAGGAAAAGCGTAGGCCTTAAGACAGCGTTCGCAGGTTAAGTCGTAGCCTACATCGTCCAGCCCATGCCAGTTTGTAGCCTGGCAATTTGGGCAATCTGTTTCCAGCCCCAGCCGAATAACTCTGCGGTCTGTGAAGTCAGCAAGTTTTAGGCGGGGTAGCCTGTTCTTTGCAACCCGTTTGGCAATCAGATCCAACCAGTCTTTTCGTGAAACGGTCTTCCGATCAAAGTGCTCCTCAACAATATCTGTTTCATTGCTCTTCCTGCGCAAACCGCCAGCCATCTTATTGAGAAGCTGGAGGGTGTTTGCATCAGCCAAAAGGTGAGTGCCCCAAAGCCCATTCAAGTTTTGGAGCATTTGCTGGGCTATGTGCCCTGGATCTGACAGTTTTGCTTCGATACCATACTGCTTCAAGGTGCCAATAAGCGCCTCTTCAGACCGCATCAGCTTCAGGTTTTCGCTCGAGTTCTCGTAGCGCTGGCCGAATATCCATCCTTCGCTTCCAACAAGAACATGGCCTCCGCCGAAACCCAAGCGAGGCCAGCTTCGATCGTACATGTTGAATGGAAAGACAGTTGCGACGTGGTGATTGCCGTGCACAGAAAAGCCAACTGCGTTGATCCAGCGACAATCATTATCCGCAACTTTTGACGCAAAAGGTGGCGACAGCGCCTCAAACGTCGTCGAAAGCTCTCCCTGGTTTTCCTTGATGGGGACGGTCACGCGCCTTTCATCCGCGGTAACAAGCATGCGATGCTCTCTCGCGACCCATGCCTGGTCAACGTGCTTTACCCATACACGGTTGCGCCAGGTCTTTATGCACAACGCGCCTTTGTCGACCCCGGCACTCAGTGTCTTAACAACACGGTCTGTCGTTCCCATGGATAGGGATCGGCCAAATTCGACCGTCGCGCGGTGCATAACGCCGTTACGATTACCCTGAACTGGCCGGTGCGTTTCATTGAGAAGTCGCTTAACAAAATCTGAGACATCTTCGAACCAATCCACTGGAACTGGAAGAACAGGATTCGGCTCCAATCGCAGGTTCCAAAGGTCTATCAGATCAGTCGGTTTTGCGGGATCGAAGACGAAAACAACAACATCATGATGCCAGAAACGCTGGGTCTCGGTCCCATGTCCTGTAACTCTCAAGGGTGTTAAAGAATAGCCCTCGAAGGCTTTCTTCCATGTTTCAGCGGATGCCGGGACGCTAGTAGGATTGAAAACGTCCTTGTAGGCCTTCGCGATGTAATCAACGAACTTGCCACTAGGGAACACGCCAAAGACCGCTTCCGCAACGCCACTAGTGCGGTCGGGCTTAATCGACAGCACCTCACGTGGTTTTCGATGCTGAAAGCGTTGTTCTGCTTCATAGAGGTGGCGAAAGACATCTACTATGCTTAGGCCAAACGCAGGTTCCGCCCAGACGCGGTGATCCCTTGGTACCAAGAAGTCGTCCAACGATACAATCTGCGAATGATAGGTAAGCCGGTCTCGTAATGACGAAAGTCCCACCTTATCCGCCAGGCCAGCTGTAGCCTCAACGAAAACGTCGGGTTCAAAGAATCGTATGTAGCCACGCGCAACGTCATATCCAGTAACCCGATCAAATCTTTCGGGGCGCCACTCCTTCGGTGGATTGCGGAAAACTGGAATGATCGGATTATAGTGGCCGCCCCAGAGACAAGTGCAGTACCGCATGACTCTGCGCACTGAGACCATGTCCGTCGGATTTACAAGGAACCCTATCCGGGTCGGTCGAAGACGGATGGTGAGGTGTGCATCTGTCATGTGGCTGCTTAGCTTAGTCGCGTAGGCAATCCAGCTGCCAAGCTCGACACCAAGGTTCTTCTCGTCGTGCACCGTTTATTGTCATCACAGCACGCTAGCATCTGTCTCTCCTTCATGCATTCAGTGTGCCCCGTGCAGACGCCATGAACAAGCCGAACGCTTAAAGTACATGCTTTTTTGGGGAACTCTACTTTGGGAGAAAAAGCGGACATACGACAGCAATCGCTGGAGAGGCGAAGCTCGCCATTTTGAGATGTCCGCAATCTCTGCGAGCGCCCAATCACTGCCTGACTAGCGACCGTGCTGTTTTGAGTTGCAGCCACGTCTGATAAGCTGACAATAACCTTCGAAATCTAAGCTCGCACCTAGACTAATTGCTCGTTGGGCTATCAGAACCACTTCAAAATATTGTTGGCGTCTTTTGTCAGCACAGCCGATGCAATCGCAACCGACAACAGTGCGATTGCCCAAAGCGCCCACTCCGGTAGACGGATCAAGATGGGTTGCGCAGTGCTTCCATCATCCAGACCCTTCAAGCGAGCGAGCTGGAGTTGCCGAATTTCTACGTCCTGGGTCATTTGCTTGCCGACAAGAAGGCTCAACACGCTCATCGTGGAGCCCACCATCTCCGCAGTTACAGCATCGAAGCCGATCTGCTTTGCATATCCAGCCAGGAAGCTGGCGCATGCGGCCGCAAATGCCGCCCATACGGTAAGCTTCATTGTGCTGGACGCCAGTGACGAGCCATCGGCGCGCACTCCGAGGAGCCTGATCCACAGACTAGGCCACGCCAGTGCCGCGAGCAGCCATCCAAGGTAGATCAGGATGCCCAAGACACCCAAAGAAGCACGCACAGCCTGGGGCTCATCAACAAACGCAAGAACAATGATGCCTGCAAGGGTGATGACGGCAGCGATCGGTCCATAGGCTATGACTGCCGTGCTCCAGGCAGACATGATCCATGCGCCTGTGATGGCACGAAAGTTCAGCAAAGCTCGGTGAAAAGCCAGAGCGCCGGCTGCAACACCAAGAAGGTGCGACACCGTTTGGATGTTCATTTCATCGACGGAACGGAGCTCTAAACCGGATAGGCTGATTGCAGCCGATGATCCAGCCATCACCGCCGCAATATTAAATCCCACCTGCGCCACCTTGCTCGTCACGCCCGGTGGTCGATATTGTTGGCCAACCATACTCCCCGCCGCTCTCCTACCCATCAGAGAAATATCGGTCCGCATCGTATCTGGCAAATTGCTGGTTAATCGCGGGCGCCGACTCCTGCGCAAAAACAAAAACGACGGCCCTTTGCGGAACCGCCGTTTTCGCATTACGCATCACCTGTGCCTCAAGGCTACGCTCTCACATTGAAGATTCTGCTAATGCGCGATCGCAGTAATGACGCCTATGCGATTTGAGCTGGTTGGGCGCCACTCACAGCGAACATCAACGACGCGAGCAAAAACGCGTTTGCGACCAATCAAACTTGATCGCCGCCTAGCGCACGTACTCATCAACTCGCCGCGTCAGACCGCATAACGAGCGAGCAGAAAAGTTTATAGGTGTTTAGAGTTTTTAGCGCGGATACGTTGTAAATAGTATTTACATGTAGCGCTTTGATATTATTGAGAATTTGGTGGGTGATCACAGGCTCGAACTGTGGACCCGCTGATTAAGAGTCAGCTGCTCTACCAACTGAGCTAATCACCCACTCGCCTCTGGAGACGCATCGAACACGGCCCCAGAACGAAACGGGGTCCGTTGCCGGACCCGCGGGCGAGCATCTAGCACCCGTTGACGCCCCTGTCCAGTGCCCCGAAGGCGGTTCCAAGGACGAAATGCATGCTCCTGAGACACTGAGCCGAAATGCAATCCGAGGGCTTCAGGGACGGATCAGAAGATGCTCGCGATCGGCGACATTCTCCAGAAGCATCGCCGACCCCCGCACTACGCAGTGCAGCGGGTTATCCGAGACGGCGAAGGGCACGCCGACCCGCAAAGCAAACTCCTCGTCGAGCTTGTGCAGCAGCGCCCCACCGCCGGTCAGATAGATACCCCGGTCGCAGATGTCGCTCGAGACGTCCGGCGGCAGATCTTCGAGCATCCGTTCGATGAACTCTGCCATCGCCGCAAGCGGCTCATCAAGTGCTTCGGCAATGTGCTGCGGAGTCAGGATGGTGCTCTTCGGCTTTCCGTTGCGCAGGTCGCGCCCGCGAATGTGGATCTCGCTCGCCAAGCCGTTCATCTGCCGCGATGCCGAACCTGCCTCGATCTTGATCCGCTCGGCGTTGGCTTCGCTGATCAGCAGTTGATGCTCGCGACGGATATAGCGGATGATCGCCTCGTCCATGGCGTTGCCGGCGATCCGAAGGGAACGCGCTTCGATCACCCCTCCAAGCGATAGCACCGCGAAATCGGTTGTCCCGCCGCCGATATCGACCACCATGGAGCCGATCGGATCATCGATCGGCAATCCGGCGCCGATCGCCGCCGCGACGGGTTCCTCGACGATGTAAACCTTGCGCGCACCGGCCTGCACCGCCGTCTCATAGACGGCGCGCCGCTCAACCGGCGTGGCACCAGCGGGAACACAGATCAGGATCCGCGGCCGGCGCAGCCCAAGGAAGGTCGTGCGCGTGCGCTTGATGAACTGACGAAGCATCTCTTCTGTCGCGACGAAGTCCGCAATGACGCCATCACGCAGCGGCCGGATTGTTTCGATGCAGCCGGGCGTCCGACCAAGCATCTGGTGCGCCTCATGCCCCACCGCCACCACCTGCCGATGACCCGCACCTATCCGCACCGCCACCACGGATGGCTCGTCGATGACAACCCCGCGCCCCATCACGTGCACAATGGTGTTCACGGTGCCAAGATCGATGGCGATGTCTTCGCTGAAGGGACCAACAGTCGGCAAACGCATAGGACATTACTCAAAATCGCGCGTGGCCACGCTCCGGCTGGAGCAGGCGTGGTCAGGCCGCAGGCTAAAAAAACCCGTATCGCCCCATCCCCAATATTCTGCGCGGATGCTGCCGGAGGTCCCTCGCTCCGCTCCCGCGCGTCATCATGCGTAGCGCGTCCAGCCGCCTTGCGCCAGATCGCAGCCGCCCCAACAGCACTCTTTCAGAGACGCAACAGCCCCACACCGGCCTGCCGAGTGTGGGCCACCAATACGCCCCACACCGGCCTGCCGAGTGTGGGCCACCAATACGCCCCACACCCACCTGCCGAGTGTGGGCCATGCCATACCCCCCACACCGGCCGGCCGAGCCTGGACACACCTAAAGCTGTTGCGCCTGCGCCACCTTCTGGCGCTTCACCATCAGCTTGTTCAGCGCTGCCACATAGGCCTTCGCCGAGGCCACCATCGTGTCTGTATCCGCCCCACGGCCCGTCACCACGCGACCGTCCTCCTCCAGGCGCACCGACACTTCCGCTTGCGCGTCGGTGCCCTCCGTCACCGCATGCACCTGATAGAGTTCCAGCCGCGCCGAGTGCGGCACCAGCATCTTGATGGCGTTGAAGGTTGCATCCACAGGTCCGTTGCCCTGCGCCTGCACGGTCGAAGCCACGCCGTCGATCTCGAGCGTCAGCGTCGCAGCCTGCGGACCGACCGTACCCGCGATCACGGTCAGCGCCGCGACCTTCATGCGATCGTGAGCGTGCGCGATCTCGTGATCGACCAGCGCCTCGATGTCTTCGTCGTAGATGTGCTTCTTGCGGTCGGCCAGGGCCTTGAACCGGTTGAACGCATCCTCGAACGCGTTCTCGCCCAATTCGAAACCCATCTCGCGCAGCTTGGTGCGAAACGCGTTGCGCCCCGAGTGCTTGCCCATCACCAGGGACGTCTTCGCCACGCCGACCGACTCCGGTGTCATGATCTCGTACGTCTGCTGGTACTTGAGCAGCCCGTCCTGATGGATGCCGCTCTCGTGCGCGAACGCATTCCGCCCGACGATCGCCTTGTTGTATTGCACTGGGAAGTTCGTCACCGATGAGACGAGCTTCGAGGCCCGCGCCAGCATGGTCGTGTCGATCCGGGTCTCATACGGCAGCACATCCCCGCGCGTGCGGATCGCCATCACAACCTCTTCCAAGGCCGCGTTACCCGCCCGCTCGCCGATTCCGTTGATCGTGCATTCGATCTGCCGCGCGCCCGCCCCCAGCGCCGCCAGCGAATTGGCAACCGCGAGCCCCAAGTCGTTGTGGCAATGGGTCGAAAAGATCGCCTTGTCCGCATTCGGCACGCGCTCGCGCACGGCCTTGAACATCTCATAGTACTCCTGCGGCGTCGCGTACCCGACGGTGTCCGGCAAGTTGATCGTCGTCGCTCCTGCCTTGATCGCTGCATCCACGCACTGGCACAGATACTCGATCGGCGTGCGCGTCGCGTCCATCGCCGACCACTCGACGTCGTCCACCAGGTTGCGCGCCCGCGACACCGTCGCCGTGATGATCTCCAGCACCTCGGCCTGGCTCTTCCGCATCTGGTATTCGAGGTGGATGGGCGACGTGGACACGAACGTATGGATGCGCCCGCGCTTGGCATGCCGAACGGCCTCGCCTGCCCGGTCGATATCGGCATTGATCGCGCGTGCGAGCCCCGCCACAGTCGCGTTCTGCACCCGCTTGGCGATCGCGCTCACCGCATCGAAGTCGCCTTCCGACGCGATCGGAAACCCGGCTTCGATGATGTCGACACCCAGCGCATCGAGACAGTCCGCCACCTCGAGCTTTTCCTCGTAGGTCATGGTCGCACCGGGGCACTGTTCGCCGTCGCGCAGGGTCGTATCGAAAATAACGACGCGGTCGGTCGTGGTGGTCATGGGATGCTGTCCTTGAACTGAAGCCCGCGGTGCGACGCACTCGGGGGCGGATGATCCTCTGGCTCTCTTGTCGTCTCACCCCCTGAGCCCTGCCGCGCGGCAAGCGCGCGGGGCAGGTCCGGCTCAGGGGCCGGTAAGGAGCAGCAGCGGAACGAGAGCCGTCCCGGCACAGCCAATCGCGTCCCGCAGCGTGACTGCGAAGGAGCGGGAAAAGCCGCAAAGGGTGGCGGAAAACGTCATCGCCTCGGATCTCGAATTCGAACTGCGCCAATTCGTACAATATGGCGAAATGGTTGACAATGCACTGCAGCAACGCAACGCACCGGAACTGGATTATGATTTGTGTCAGGTGACATTCAGGTTCCCGCCGTATGATTTTTGGCAGACACGGGTTCGAACCGGAATGCGAACCGGACATGCTGGAGGCTTCCTCATGACAGACACCACCACCAAACCGGACACCACCACTGTCCCCCGCTATTCCCCCACGATGATCCGCCTGCACTGGCTGACGTTCATCCTGGTCGTTCTCGCCTATATTTTCATGGAGTTCCGCGAGATCTACCCGCGCGGAAGCGACGGTCGCGAGTTCATGAAGGCAACCCACTATTCGCTGGGCCTGACCATCCTCGGCCTGACCATCGCCCGCCTCTTGGTGAAGATCATGAGCGGCCCCGCCCCTGCCATCTCACCGGCACCTGCGCCCTGGCAGCATACCGCCGCCAAGCTCGGCCATATCGCGATCTACGTCTTTCTCATCGCCATGCCGATCGTCGGCTGGGCAACACTTTCGGCCGAAGGCGACCCCGTCCGCTTCTTCGGCCTCGAAATACCGGCCCTTCTCGCCCCCGACAAAATACTCAGCGGCGAACTCGAAGAACTGCACGAGATCGGCGGCACGATCGGATATTTCCTGCTCGGCGGCCACGCGCTCCTGTCGATCATCCACCACGCCGTGTTCAAAGACACGACGCTCATCCGCATGATGCCATCCCGCCCCGCCCCTTGATTAGCATCACACCTCAATCGTCCCTTCGCTGACCCTCACCGAGTGCCCGCCGATGCGGACGCCCTCCAGAGCATGACCATCGATATGCAGAACGAGCGAGACCAGGCTCGGACGCTGCATCTCGAAACCCTGCTCGATGGTCCGCCGATGGGTTCCGTGCGGCAGCCGGTCGAACCGTGCGATCACACCGGCAAAACACACCGCCGCCGACCCCGTCGCCGGATCTTCCGGCACACCCGCATCCGGTGCGAACATGCGCACATGAAACGATGAGGTCGTATGCTCGCATTGCCGCGTGTAGAGATACGCGCCGACGAGCCCCTGCTGCGAGAAAGCCGGGGCCCAATGGCTGCCGTTGACACGCGCGCGCGCAATCGCCTCCCGCGACGCAATCGGCACGAAGGCAAACGCGTTGCCGACCGCATAACAAACCGGCTTATGGTTCTCGAACCCGATCTCGCTCGGGATCAAACCCAGCCCCGCCGCCAGCACGTCGACCGGCGGCAGCGTCCCGGCCTCGACGGGAACCTTCGGCGCATCGAACTCCGCAAACGGCGGCTGATCGGTTTTCAGCCTTACGCCGACGCGCAACGTCCCGATCCCTTCTTCCAGAACAATGAGTGCATCCGCGTCCCGCCCAGGCCCGAACTTATTCTCAGCCAGCAGCGCCGCCGTCCCGACGGTCGGATGCCCGGCGAAGGCCAATTCCTTGACCGGCGTGAAAATCCGGAGGCGCGCCGAGTGCGCCGGGTTCTCCGCCGGCAGCACGAACACCGTCTCCGACAAATTGAACTCGCGCGCAATCGCCTGCATCTGCGCGTCGGTCAGGCCACCGGCGCCATGCACCACCGCCAGCGGGTTGCCGCCGAAGCGCCGGTCTGTGAACACATCCAACGTGCTGTAGGAAAGCCGCATCGTTCCCGCCTCTTCTGGTCGCGGGTCGGAATTAGCCCATTCCCCGATGATATCCAAGCCGGCCCTTCCGCAGATGGGGCTTCCGCCACGTCAGACCGGCAGGCGCGCGTGCAAGAGATAGGACAGCAGCACCCGCGCATAGGCCGGCACCGGCAGAGCCTCGACGTCGGCCCAGTTGCGCACAGACACGATCTCGTCCAGTTCCGGCTCCGCCTCTGTCGCGAGCACCTCGCGGATCTGTCGCTGCACCGTCTCCGCATCCCCATCTGCAACCAAATCCAGCGCGATCGAAATCTGTGACCCGATCATCGTGACGAGAAAGCCGTCGCGCACCCCCAGTTGGCGTCGGCCAAGTCCGGTCTCCTCCTCAACTTCGCGCAGCACGCTGGCGCTGATGTCCACCTCGCCAGCCTCGTCCACATCCCGCTGATCAATAAAACCCCCGGGCAGATAAACGAGCCCGGCATTGATGCCCGACTTCTGCCGCCCGAGTAGAATGGCGCCATCATCGGCCCGGATCAGAGCCGAACCAAACACATCAAAGATCGAGCGGTCGGGGCAACCGCGCTCCTTCCAAAATAGAAAAGCCTTGAATTCGACCGGCGCCAGCCGCCCGATGAACTGCCCCGCATCGATCCGATAGCTTGAAAGCATGAAGATGCGGCCGTTGAAGAGTGTGTCGTTCTCCGCCGTCTTCCGCTGCCAGAACGCATCGATCTCCGCCGCGTGCACCTCGGCAAAAGGCCATTCGTCATGAGTTACGGTGAGCGTGCACGAGTCTACATAGCGGACCTGACCATCGTACCGCTCCGCCTCCTTTGAACTCCCCAAACTGCGCGCTGCCATGTTGCGTTGTCACGAAAGAGAGAGCGAAACGATCACTGCGGTAACGGCGGCATAGAACGCGACGACAAACAGGAACCAGGAGCGGTCCACGCGAGCAACCGCCTCGTCGCTGCCATGTTCCCCGTCGCGCCACGAAGCCCGCACCACCCGGAGCAGAACAAGAAGAATGAAAGCATATGAGGCTAGGTAAATCTTGTCGATCATCGTCAGATAATCGACATCCGCCTGCCCCCGCCCGGTGGCGAGCTGGAGGGCGACAAGGGTCAACAGCAACGTGAGCAGCGCTGTGACGCTGAGACCGACGCGCGCGTCGATATAAGCGGGCCGCACCCACAGGATCATGCCGGCACAGGCTAATATGAGAAGAATAGGGAGAAACGTTTTGACCGAAAGAGCCGTCAAGGGCCGTTCGATCGGCACGATGAGTTTCGCCCGCGAGTAAGCTTCAAAGTCGCCGACTGTGGGGTTACCGAAGTTCGTCGGATAAACGTGATCGACGATCTCCATCCGCGCCGGCCCTAGTCGAAAGCCCGCCACATAAATCTCTGGCGACACGGTCAATGGGTTTTTGTCTGCGACGTACCTCAAAAAGTTTGAACCCAATTCAGAATCTTCCAGATCAACGACGAGCTCCTGCTTGTCGAACGGATAATTGCCCAGTGCCAGCTTGGTTGAAAACCTTCCCTGATTGCGCACGACGGCATACAACGTTCCATCCGGCAGAACCTTCGGGGGCTCATAGATCTGATCGCGCACGTGAGCATTGGGGGCGAAGCGGTTCATGAACTCCAGTGTTTTCGATGGATCGATCGAGGTATCGGTCCAACGGAACCACACATACACATCGACCGCGTAGCTCTGGGTTCGGAAATCAATTTCCTGGATGTCGTTGATAAAGGCGCCGATCACGACACGTTGCGGTTCAGTCTTCGCAATGGGAGCGGCTTCGGAGGACGAACCGGCGAACGACGGCTGTCCGATGGAAAACAGAACGGCCGTTGCAACGGTCAGAGCCAGGGAGAAAAGCCGGATCACGTGCGCCCAAGGAGGCAACGCGGAAATAAAACGCATTTGGCTTCTCACTCCGGAAATTGGTTCGCACCGGCAACAGCTGACGCCGGTCAATACCGGCACTATTATTATTTGGCCAGCTAAGCGTTAGCGCCTCAGAGCCGCCATGGGCAATTCGGAAATGGACAGCGGCACGCAAAGGACACAGCATGCTTTTCGGATGGCTATTCGGATGAGCGCCGCTTTAGGCCTGCGCGTTGGCTTCTTGGCAGCTCTGATCCTGGCCGGTCATTCCGCGAGGACTGAGGCCACCTCAGCGACCCCGGTCGCCGTCACAGTGGCCGCCCTGCCAGAGCCGCGCGCCAGAGACGACTCCACCGCGGCCCCCGCAACGCCCGAACAGAACCCGGCACCTGCGATCGCCGATAGCCAGAACGGGGAGAGCCCCGACGAACAGGTCGAGAACGTCATCTACTTCCTGCGCTATGCTTTTGACGGCGCCAATCCTGCCGCCGCCGGGGAACCTGCCGCGACCACGGCACTCCTGCTGAAAGATGGACGTGTCTTCGAAGGCGAAGCCCGCGCACCGGCGGCATTCGATCCTGATAGCCGCCCTCCCGGAAGCGCAGGCACCGGCCGCTGGCAGCGCGATGGAGAGGCCTATGCGCTAGCGTTCTCGGATGGCACGCAAGGCACGGCCGTTGCCGGAGCCGCCAAAACGTTTCCCGCCCCTGCGGCAATGGCGTTCGCCGGGTCCTATCGCGCGATCGGCGGGCCCGCCACTGATCTGCTGCCCGAGCAGATCGACTTCTACCCAGACGGAAGTCTGCTGCTGAAAGCACCGAACCGCGTCCTGGGCGGCTCCTATGAGATCACCCAGCGCACCATTCGCTTGGCGGCCGACGGGCAACGCACCACGCAATTTTTGTTCGGCTTCCGCGGCGAATTGGAGGAACCGGTACTTCTCATTTTGGGCAACCGCATTTACGAGCGCACCGGCACCTGACGCAAAAAAGCCCGCAGACGCCACCGTCTGCGGGCCTTCTAATGAGTTCTTCAGAGCGCAAGTTCAGTTGCGGCCCTTGTCCACAAGCTTGTTCTTGCCGATCCAAGGCATCATCGCACGCAGCTTCGCCCCGACCTCTTCGATCTGGTGCGCGTCGTTGTTACGGCGCGTGGCCTTGAAGCTCGGCTGCCCGGCCTTGCACTCCAGCATCCAGTCGCGCGTGAAGCGGCCCTGCTGAATGTCCGTGAGTACGCGCTTCATTTCCGCCTTCGTCTCAGGCGTGATGATACGAGGCCCGGTCACGTACTCTCCATATTCCGCCGTGTTCGAGATCGAGTAGTTCATGTTTGCGATGCCGCCCTCGTAGATCAGGTCCACGATCAGCTTCACTTCATGCAGGCACTCGAAATAGGCCATCTCCGGCGCATAACCGGCCTCGACCAGCGTCTCGAAACCGGCGCGGATCAATTCGACGAGACCGCCGCACAGCACCGCCTGCTCACCGAACAGGTCCGTTTCGCACTCTTCCTTGAAGGTCGTCTCGATCACGCCCGAACGTCCGCCGCCGACGCCCGATGCGTACGACAGGAAGAGGTCATGCGCATTGCCGGACTTGTTCTGGTGGATCGCAATCAGGCACGGCACGCCGCCACCCTTCAGGTATTCGCCGCGCACTGTGTGTCCCGGCCCCTTCGGCGCCACCATGCCGACGTCAAGATCTTCGCGCGGCTCGATCAGATTGAAATGCACGTTGAGGCCGTGCGCAAACATCAGCGCCGCCCCCTTCTTCATATTGGCGTGCAGATGATCGCGGTAGATGTCCGCCTGCAATTCGTCCGGCGTCAGCATCATGATCACGTCGGCCCACTTGGCCGCTTCCGCGACGTCGAGAACCTTGAGGCCCTCTTTTTCAGCCTTGGCCGCCGAAGGCGAACCCTTGCGCAGTGCGATCGCCACATCCTTGACGCCGCTGTCGCGCAGATTCAGCGCATGCGCATGTCCCTGGCTTCCATATCCGACGATGGCGACCTTCTTGGTCTTGATCAGGTTCAGGTCGGCATCACGATCATAATAGACGCGCATGGGCTCTCTCTTCGGTCTCTTCGCTTCAAATTCGCTTCCGCCGCCCTGAATGGATGAGACGGACTGCACGGCATCCCGCGCTGGTCACGGGCTGGACGGATGACGGGATAGGGACGACGGCCTAGGGCCGGTCCCGGCAATGGCGGGCGGACGTTACACCCCGCCTCGCGGCAGCAGCAACGCCTCCGGACCGCGGCCGCCTGCGACAAAGCCGTTGCGGCCCATGCGCGGCACCACGCTGCGTCCGGCGCATCCCTTATCGCGCGGTTAACGGAACTGCAACCGGAGTTGCGTTAAGCCTGTCCCCTCAGTTCAGCCTCTATCGGGTTAGAGCCATGCTGCGTTTCGCAAACTCCCGCACCCTCGCCGCCCTGACGTCCGTCCTCGCCCTTGCCGGCTGCGGCAAATCCGGGACACCGAAGGGAAAAGTCGAAGTGAAGCAGTACATCGTCGTCTCCGCCGTCGATTGCGCCGATAACACCGGCCTTCCCTTTGAGACATGCATCGACCTTTTGCAAACGGCCATTGGCGCCCATGACAAAGCCGCCACGACCTATCCCAAAATCGAGACCTGCGAAAAGGCCGAGGGCGCTGACCGCTGCGAGCGTATCGGGGAGAAAAGCTACCGTGCGCGCTTGACCGCTTTCCAGCTCACGATGTCGGACAAGCCGACAGCGGTTCCGCTCTACGCCGGCAAGGCCGCAACCGCCGGTTTCCGCACGTCGAGCAACGTGGAGATCTCTGCCGACGCCGACACCTTCATCTTCACGAAGAGCGCAGCCGACGCCGCCCACCTCCACATCTCCAAAAAGAAGAGCTGACCGGCCCCGGTCCTGACACCATCCACTTACATCGGTGCTGCGCCACGACCGATGGCGGCCACACCCGTCCGGCTGACTTCCACAAGTCCCAATTCCCGCATCAGACCGATGAAGGTCTCGATCTTTGACGCCTTGCCCGTGATCTCGAACACGAAGTGCTCGGTCGAGGTATCAACCACCTGCGCGCGAAAAATCTCCGCCATCCGCAGCGCTTCGATCCGCTTCTCACCCTTTCCGGCCACCTTGACCAGCGCGAGTTCCCGCTCGAGCGACACGCCCTCGCCCGTCAGATCGCGCACCCGGTGCACCGGGACGAGTCGCTCGAGCTGATGCTTGATCTGCTCGATCACGGCCGGCGTGCCCCGCGTCACGATCGAGATCCGCGACACATGCTTCTCGTGCTCCGTCTCTGTCACGGTCAGGCTGTCGATGTTGTAGCCGCGCGCCGTGAACAAACCGATGACGCGCGCGAGCACGCCCGGTTCGTTGTCCACGATCACAGACAGCGTGCGCGAAACCACGTCCTGCGCGATACCGGGGCCGACGTAATGGCTTTGCGGATTGGGATTTGCCATGGTTCTCAGTTCTTCTCTTTGTCTTTATTCGTTTCGTCGAACTTGCCGCCCAGCGCATCGATCTCCGCCGCCGCGTTGGGAAACACCGTCTTCAGGAATACCGGCATCCCCACCTTGTCGACTTCGCTCTGAAACGCTGTGGCATCCGCCGCGCTGACTTTGTACTGCTGGAACGCCGCCACCACGCGCCGGCCCATTGCCTGCGCCAGCTGAGCGGCCGTCGGCGCACCCATTTTCCGCAGCCGCTCGGGCGGCATGCGCCCATAGACCCGCGTCAGCAGCTTTGTCTCCATATAGTCCTGCGCAATACAAGCTTCGAACGCCGCCGAATACGCCGACGCGAGCCCGTGCGTGCGATAGCAGGCGTCGATGTGCTTGATCGCCGCCTCCGCACCGCGCGTCCGCTGGATCAGCCCGATCCGCTCCGCCGCTTCCTTGATGTTCGCCTCCCGGTCCCAGGTAATCGCCACGCTCGTTGGCGCGCCCTCGGCCGCCGGAGGCTGAGCCGGCGCCGGTGCAGCGGTTTCAGCTCCCGCCGCAACACTCCAGGCGGCAGCAGCGACCATCATGGCGAGACCGGCGGCAGTCCGGGCCGAAATCACACGAGCACCTTGCCTTCCTTGCCGATGGCCCTCTCGATCGCCTCTTCGCTCGCTTCTCCGAGCAGCATCTCGTTGTGCGCCTTGCCGGACGGGATCATCGGGAAGCAGTTGGCAAGCTTCGCCACGCGGCAATCGAAGATCGTCGGCACCTTGGTGTTGACCATGTCGAGGATGGCTTCGTCGAGGTCGTCGGGATGCTCGCACCGCATGCCGCGCCAGCCGTACGCCTCCGCCAGCTTCACGAAGTCCGGCAGGCTCTCGGTGTAGCTGTGCGACAGCCGGTTGCCATGCAGCAGCTGCTGCCACTGACGCACCATGCCCATGTACTCGTTGTTGAGGATGAACACCTTGACCGGCAGATTGAACTGCACCGCGGTCGAACACTCCTGAATGTTCATCAGGATCGACGCATCACCCGCGATGTCGATCACGAGCGACTTGGGATGCGCCAGCTGCGCACCGATCGCAGCCGGCAGGCCATAGCCCATCGTGCCCAGACCACCCGACGTCATCCACCGGTTCGGCTCTTCAAAGTTGTAATACTGAGCCGCCCACATCTGATGCTGCCCGACTTCCGTCGTGATGTAGGTGTCGCGGTCCTTGGTCAGCTCATAAAGACGCTGGCACGCATACTGGGGCATGATCACGTCCTTCGAATTCTTGAAGGACAGAGACTTTTTCGCCCGCCAGGCGTCGATCTGCTTCCACCACGTCTTGACGGCGGCCTTATCGATCTGCGGCGCTTTTTGCTTCCAGATCCGCAGCATTTCCTCGAGCACGTAGGCGCAGTCGCCCACGATCGGAATATCGACGCGCACGTTTTTGTTGATCGATGACGGATCGATATCGACGTGGATCTTCTTCGAATGGGGCGAGAACGCATCCAGCCGTCCGGTGATGCGATCGTCGAACCGCGCCCCGATGTTGATCATCACGTCGCAATCGTGCATCGCCCAGTTGGCTTCGTAGGTGCCGTGCATGCCGAGCATGCCGAGCCACTGCTTGTCGGACGCCGGATAGGCACCCAGACCCATCAGCGTCGATGTGATCGGATAGCCCGTCAGGCGAACGAGTTCGCGCAGCAGCTGGCTCGCCTTCGGACCGGCATTGATGACGCCGCCACCCGTGTAGAACACCGGCCGCTTCGCCGACGCGATGAGATCGACGGCCTCCGCGAGTGGGCCGGCATCGGGCTTGAGTTTGGGCCGGTAGGTCTTGTGCGCGACGTTCGACGGCCCGGTGTAGTTACCGGCCTTGAACTGGATGTCCTTCGGAATGTCGACCACCACCGGTCCCGGACGGCCCGAACGCGCGATATAGAACGCCTCGTGCAGAACCCGCGCGAGATCGTTCACGTCTTTCACTAGCCAGTTGTGTTTCGTGCACGGCCGCGTGATGCCGACGGTATCGCACTCCTGAAACGCATCGTTGCCGATGAGGTGCGTCGGCACCTGCCCCGTTATGCACACAATGGGTATGGAATCCATGAGCGCGTCGGTGAGCCCCGTGACGGCGTTCGTCGCGCCCGGGCCAGACGTTACGAGCACGACGCCGACCTTGCCCGTCGAACGCGCATAGCCCTCCGCCGCGTGAACCGCGCCGCCTTCCTGGCGTACGAGAATGTGCTGGACCTTATCCTGCTGGAACAGCTCGTCGTAGATGGGCAGAACCGCGCCGCCCGGATAGCCGAAGATATGTTCGACCCCCTGGTCCACCAGCGCCTTCACAACCATCTCGGCGCCCGTCATCGTCCGTGCCATGTCGAGCCTCATATTCGAAAAGCAGCAAGCCACTCCGCCGCCGCCCTTCCGGCTGAGCGACTGGATGAAAGGTGGCGCAACCTAAGGGGCCGATTGTGCCCGGTCAAGGTAACTGATAAATAAATGCGACGTTGAAAGAGCAGAAACTTTTCAGTTATTGCGCAGAAGCGACTTTCCACGACTTCATATTACCCGATATCCAGGTTGATTGCCGTTTGATGTATCGCCGCGTCTCAGCTTTGCCTTCCTCCACCGCCTCCTCGATTGCGAGCGTTCCAGCCAGATGGGCCATCAGCGGCCTCAAGCCGAGCGCGCGCATGCCCGGCAGCGTCGGATCAAGTTTGAGATCGGCAATGCGCCGCGCCTCTTGAAGCGCCCCCTGCTCCATCATTCGGTCAAACCGCGCATCACTGCGCTCATGCAGCGTCGCCCGGTCCGGCAGCACAACCATCCGCTCGGTTTCTTCTTCCTTCAGCACCGGATTCCCCGGCTCGTTCTGCCACTCCCACAGCGGCCGCCCCGTGGCCTCGAAAACTTCCAGCGCGCGCACGATCCGCTGCGGATCGGTGGGGCTCAGCCGCGCCGCCGTTCCTGGATCGAGGTCCGCGAGTTTGCGATGCAGTTTCAATGCACCGAGCCGGTCCGCCTCCGCCCGCCAGTGTTCGCGGATCGCAGGCGGGATCGGCGGAATGGGAGACAGCCCTTCCAGCAGCGCCTTCATATAGAGCCCCGTACCGCCCACGAAGATCGGCAACCGTCCCTCACCGTTCAGTTCCGCCAAAATGGCCTCTGCCTCGCGAACAAATCGCCCAACCGAATATCCCTCCCGCATGGGCACATGCCCATAGAGCCGGTGCGGTATCTCAGCGGTCTCTTCGGGCGAAGGTCGCGCCGACAGGATCTGCAATTCCTCGTAAACCTGCATGCTGTCTGCGTTGACGATCACGCCACCTCGCTCGCGGGCGATTTTCAAAGCGAGAGCGGATTTGCCGCTCGCGGTCGGACCAGCAATCAAGATAGGTCTCTTCTGTGTCATGGCCCTCCTTAACCGACGCTGAGTGCACACGCCACATCTGCTTCCAACCCCTCACCAATGCACCAACCATCCCGTCTCATCCTCACCGCCGATCCTTCATCCGGAGCACTCGACGAGAGCGCATGCCACCGCGTCCGAAACATCATTGAGACAGAACCCCGCTGGCTCGCTCCAGGTGCTGCCGTTCAGTTCGAAACCGAGGCCTCCGTCACCCGCCGACACATCGCGCCCGCCCTCTCCGGCCTCCCGATCGACATCAACGTCGTAGCGGACTGCGACCGGGCGAAGAAACTCCTTGTTGCCGACATGGACTCCACCGTGATCGAGCAGGAGATGATCGACGAACTGGCCAGTCTGACCGGCCGCCGCGATGAGATCGCCGCTATCACGCTCGCGACCATGCGCGGCGACCTCGATTTCAAGCAGTCGCTCCGTCGCCGCGTCGCATTGCTCACAGGCCTCACGACGGCGCATCTCGAAGAGGTCGCCGCCCACATCACGCTGATGCCCGGTGCTGCGCCGCTTGTCTCCACCATGAGAGCCAACGGCGCCGTCACCGCGCTCGTCTCCGGCGGCTTCACCGTGTTTGTGGAGCACGTCGCTGCACGTCTCGGGTTCGATCGCCATTTCGGCAACGTGCTCGACGTCGAAGCCGGCCGCCTTACGGGCCGCGTTTTCGAACCGATCCTCGACGCGATGGCCAAGCGCGACCTGCTGCTCGACCTAGCGCATGAATGTGGTCTGGCCCCTGCGAATGTCATTGCCGTCGGCGACGGCGCCAACGACCTGCCGATGCTGGAAGCGGCAGGCCTTGGCGTCGCGTTCCGCGCCAAGCCGGCAGTCCGGACGGCGATGTTGAACTCCCCCACCGGCGCCGTCATCGATCACGCGGATCTTTCCGCCCTTCTTCACCTTCAAGGACTGCCGTCGTGGGGTGGTTGACGAAAACTTTGTCCACGACGCCTCTTCCGTATACGTTGCGCGCCGAACCAGGGGGAATGACACGTGACCGATATCGGCCTCTTACTCGGCGGGCTCGTCCTGCTCGTCATCGGCGGCGAACTGCTCGTGCGCGGCGCGGTCGCCATCGCCGAACGGCTCGGCATGTCGCCGCTTCTCATCGGTCTCACACTCGTCGGCTTCGGCACCTCGACACCCGAACTCGTCACCAGCGTCCAGGCCGCCTTGGCCGGTTCGCCCGGGATCGCCGTCGGCAACATCGTCGGGTCCAACATCTCCAACACCCTGCTTATCCTCGGTCTCTCCGCGATCATCACGCCCGTTGCGGTCCAATCGAATGCACTACGTCGCGATGGCGGCGTCGTCGTCATCACGGCGCTGCTATTCACCGTCATCGGCTACACCTACGCGCTGGATCGCGTATCCGGCACGATTTTCCTCGGCCTGCTCGTGGCCTACATTATCTACGCATACCGCCAGGAAAAGATGCCCGCCGCTGCATCGGACGGCCACACCTCCGCATTCGAAAAGGCCGAAGCTTATGACGAACTGCATAGCGGTCCGATCCGCCACCAAAGCCAAACCAAAACCTGGGCTGAGAAGCTTGGCCCCATCGTGCCGCTCGTCATGGCCCTCGGCGGGCTCGCCATCGTCGTCTTCGGGGGCAAGCTTCTTGTCAATGGCGCGATCGGCATCGCCCGCTCTTATGGCATGTCGGAAACCGTGATCGGCCTCACCATCGTCGCTGTCGGCACGTCGATGCCCGAGTTCGTCACGTCCGTTGTCGCCGCCATCCGCAAGCATGGCGATGTCGCGCTCGGCAACATCATGGGCTCCAACATCTACAACATCCTTGGCATCGGCGGCGTCACGGGACTTCTCTCGCCAACTGAGATTCCGCCCGAGATCGCAACGTTCGACAACTTCATCATGCTTGCCGCCTGCGCCGCCATGTTCGCGGTCGCCTGGAGCGGATACCGCATCAGCCGCCTCGAAGGCACCGCCCTCCTTGCCGGCTACATCGCCTACGTCTACGTGCTGCTGCCGAAGTAACCGTCCCACGTCGCCCGCACCCACGCGCGAAACGCTGAAGCACGCGCCTGCACTTCAGGCTTCCACATCGCCCACGCCCGGCTGATCGCCAGCCGCACGCGCGTCTTCACCATGCGGCCATAGCGCCAGACCCACGAGGCGCGGATCTGCGCAAACAAGCGATCCTTCCAGGGCATGAACCGGTTGTACGCCCGCGCGAACCACGCGATCTGCATCAGCGCCGGCCGCGTCAGCATGAACAGCCGCGCAACCAGCGCCGTCGATGCGACCTTCGCCCCGATGAACAGCCCCGTCGCAGCCGCGAACTGCTCATGCGCCAGCAGCCACACCGCCAGCAGCTTCAGCGGAAACAGGATCGCCGTCGGCAACGCGAACACGAACAGCGCCGCGTACGGCGGCAACTGCATGATCAGCACTTCGAGCCGCGCGATGATCCGGAACCGGGCGAACCACGCCAGCGCCTCCGACAGCGGCTTCCAGCCCCACTCCTCGAACAGAAGAATGAGTGCGGCCACAACCTGCAATGCCATGACCACCACAGGCCGCAACGCCGACCACACCAGCAGCCAAAGCACGCGCAGACCCGCGAACACGAGCCGCGCCGCCTCCCTTAATCCCTGGCCGAGTTGTGCAAACATGCCCGCCGCCTGCCCTCTTCGTCCGGCGAGCGTACACGAAACCCTTCAGCACGCGGTTAAGCCGATTAGAGTTTTGGCAGCACCACGTCGGCAGCCCTGAGCGCGCCCGTCCGCTCGGCTTCTTCCAGCGCAAGGGCCAATTCCTCGCGCGCCTTCTCGGCCTGCCGCTGCCGGCTCCATAGGCTCGCGTAGAGCCCGCCCTTCGCGATCAGCTCCGCGTGCGTCCCCTGCTCGACGAGCTCGCCCTTATCCAGCACGACAATGTTGTCCGCATGCACGATCGTCGACAGCCGATGCGCGATCACGAGCGTGGTGCGATCCTTTGTGGCCCGATCCAGCGCATCCTGGATCTCTTTCTCCGTATGACTGTCGAGCGCGCTCGTCGCCTCGTCGAGCACCAGGATAGGCGGCGCCTTCAATAGCGTCCGCGCGATCGCCACGCGCTGCTTCTCGCCGCCCGACAGCTTCAACCCGCGCTCGCCCACCATCGTCTTGTAGCCCTGCGGCAGCGTCTGCACGAACTCGTCGATCTGCGCGATCTTCGCCGCCGCCACCACCTCTTCGTCCGACGCATCCGGACGCCCGTAGCGGATGTTGTAGAGGATCGTATCGTTGAAGAGCACCGTATCCTGCGGCACCACGCCGATGGCGGCTCGCAAGGACTTTTGCGTCACATCGCGGATATCCTGCCCGTCGATCGTCACCCGGCCCGATTGGATGTCATAAAACCGGAACAGGATGCGCGAGATGGTCGACTTGCCCGCTCCCGATGGACCAACGATCGCCACCATCTTCCCCGCCGGAACCTCGAATGAAACATCGCTGAGAATCCGCCGGTCCTTCTCATACGAGAATTCGACGTTCTCGAAGCGAACCTCCCCCTTCGACACCACCAATGGGCGGGCGCCCGGCTTATCTTGCACCTCGGCCTCTTCTTCGAGGAGCGCGAACATCGTCTCCAAGTCGACGAGCCCCTGCTTGATCTCGCGATACACCATGCCCATGAAATTCAGCGGCATATAAAGCTGGATCAGCATCGCGTTGATCATCACGAAATCGCCGATCGAATGCGTCCCCGCGATCACGCCCCGCGCCGACAGCCACATCACAATCGTCATTCCGACTGTGAAGATCAGCGCCTGCCCCGTGTTAAGCACTCCGAGCGATGTATACGTCTTCACAGCCGCGATTTCGTAGCGCTGCATTGCGGCATCGAACCTGCTGCTCTCCACGCCCTCGTTGCCGAAGTATTTGACGGTCTCGAAATTGAGCAGACTGTCGATGGCCTTCGTGTTGGCGTCCGTGTCGCTCTCGTTCATCTCGCGCCGGATTGCGATCCGCTTTTCAGACGCCGCGAACGTGAACCACATGTAGGCGGCGATCGTCACAAGCAGGATCACCACATAGCCGAAGTTGAAATAATAGGTCAGCAACGCGCAGACGAGGATCAGTTCCAGCGCCGTCGGTGCAAGCTGAAGAATGCCCATGCGCAAGATGAGATCGACGCCCCGCGTTCCCCTCTCGATCACACGCGATAGACCGCCCGTGCGCCGCTCCAGATGAAACCGCAGCGACAGCTTGTGCAGATGCTGGAAGGTCCGGTTGTTGAGCGAGCGCACCGCATGCTGTCCCACCTTGGTGAACAGCACGTCGCGCACCTGGTTCAAGGCCATCGCGAGCACGCGCCCCACGCCGTACGCGAGGATCAGCATCGAGGCTCCCAGAGCCAAATGACCGGCCCCCAGCGTATTCGGGTTGGGCGCATCCGCTGTCAACCAGTCGGTCGTGTATTTGAATATGACGGGGATCGCGATGGTGACGAGTTTGGCCAGCACCAGCATGACGAACGCGAGCGCCACATTGAACCTGAGATCCGGCCGCCCCTCCGGCCAAACGAACGGCAGGAGTCCCTTGAAGACGGTCCAGTGATCCGCCTCCGACGAAAGGCCGAGCAGATTTGAGCTTTCACTGTGGGCCTTGGAGGCGGCATGTGGAGGCACGCGCGGTGTCGTGATCGGAGCATTCATATGATCGTTGGCCTTGGGCTCATCATTGGGGGCGTGAATTACGCGACGGCAATCGGCACCCGGGCGACCTTAGCGGCCATGCCCGGCAACTTCCACCCGCTATGTCAGGGCGTTGACGACGTTTCTCGCGCGTCTCAGCGATAGGCGACACATGGCCGCTGCTTACCTGCGCCCGGGCAATTGCAGCGCAAGACACGGCCGCACGACGTGCGGGCTCGACAGCCGCTTGCGGTTGACCTGATAGATACGCGGGTAGGCAAGACCGGATCCGTAAAACCGTTCCGCTATGTCCCATAGTGTATCATCCGCGCCGGTCACATACCACCTGCGCCCGCGCCGGTGCACCACGCGGCCGTGTTCGCAAGGCCCGGAGAGCGAATTGGAATGCGCCTTCGCTGCCGCAATTGCCCGCGCGTCGCTCGCTGACGTCTTGTCCGTGTCCGGCGGCTTTTCTCCGGGCAGAAAAAAGCGCTCCAACGTGATCGTTACCTTCTGCGGCGCTTTGATCGGTAACTCGGCGTCTTTGCGCGCTTTCGCGCGATCCGCCTCCTCCCTCGCCAACTTCAACCGTTCCAGTTCTTCAGCAATGCGCTTGTCGGCCTCGGCTTTCTTCCGCGCCAACTCATCGGCCTGTCTGCGCTTCAATGCCTCTTTCTGAGCGGCCTCGGCCGCGGCCTTCTCGGCTTCTTCTGCCCTGCGCACCCGATCGGCTTCGGCACGTTCGGTCCTGCGCGCCTCAGCCTCTGCCCGCTCTTTCGCAATCACCTTTACAGCCGATTGAGCGTCGGCAGGCGGCACAATCGGCTCCGGATCAATGACTGCGTTTTGCGATTTCTCTTCCGGCAGATCTTTATCCTGCCGAAGGTCTGGCGCAGCCGTGTCTGACTTCGAAACGCGGAGTTTCTGCACGACCTCTTCCCGGTAAGACTTCGCCGAGCGCTTCAACCACGCGATCACCACCCCCAGCGCACCTTCTCGCACGGTCTGGTCATTCTCTGTATTTGGCGCCCCGACAGCGGCGGCAGTTGATGCCGTCACCTGATCCGTTGGAGTTTGTCGTTGCGTGATGTCGTCGAACGCTTGCCCTGCACCCTCGGCGAGTTCTTCAGCGCGCAGACGCGTCGCTTGCTCCGTTTCGTTGAATGGTCCGTCGTGCTGAACCACGGCGCGCCTGCGGAGTTCTGAAGGAATCGCGACGCGAATTTCATCGCCGGCTGCGCGCCGACCCGCCGCACCGGCTCGCGCCACTGCGCGCATCCAAAACGTGCCGGCCTTCAGCCCCGGCCTCAACGCAATCCGCCACTGCCCACTTTGCGCGACAGTCGCCACGCCCAGCGCGACATCGTCCGAGATGAGTTCCACGACATCTCCAGGGCGGCCCTCGCCCTCGATGTACGCTGCACCGCCTGGCTCAAAGATGACCTTGTCAATCGTCGGTGGAGCGGCGTCAGTCGGCAACTGCGCTGCTACGTGTGCACTCGAAAAAGCGAGATGACACGCTGCCATCACCGCAAAAGCTTTTCGCAGATGCGGCGTCCCTTGCTGCGTCACTCGCCGGCAGTTCATAGCCCGCGCCCGCTGTCTGCTGTCATACCCACGTTGTCCTGTCTGCTATAAGTCCATGACGAACTTACGGCACAAGCCGGGCCGCATCAGAAATCGTCTATTATGGGAACGACTTGGACTTGGCCTCGATTTCTCTCGAGCGGTCTCCCATATAAAACGGCCGTGCCTATGCGAAGAGAGCACAACAGATGAAAAACAACGGTTCCAGACCTCTCAATTCTTTGAACGGCTCATTAACCCTGAAACCCCACAGCGAACACTACCGCCCCGCCCGCTCCGTCTGCGTTTATTGCGGTTCCGGCCATGGTACCAATCCCGCATACGCGGCAGCAGCGCGGATTCTTGGTCGTTCACTGGCAGAAGCTGGGGTCGGCCTCGTGTACGGCGGCGGAAGTCTCGGCCTCATGGGCGAAGTGGCCCGCGCGACGCTGGACGCCGGCGGCCATGTCACCGGCATCATTCCCACGTTTCTCACCGAACGCGAACACATGCTGAAAGACGTGAACGATCTCATCGTCACGCGCGATATGCACGAGCGCAAGCAGCTCATGTTCGATCATTCGGCTGCTTTTGTCGCCCTTCCCGGCGGAATCGGCACATTGGAAGAACTGGTCGAACAGCTGACGTGGTCGCAGCTCGGCCGTCACTCCAAGCCGGTTATCCTCGCCAACATCGCCGACTTCTGGTCGCCCTTCCTCAATCTCCTTGCCCACATGCGCAATGAGACCTTCATCCGGCCGGGCCTCGAAGTCCGCTTCAAAGTCGTGCAGGAAGCCCAGCAAATAGTTCCCACTCTTCTATCGGCACTCGAAGTCGCACCCTCGACCCCGAACGACGACGCTGTCCTCGCAAAATTCTAGATATGTTGGCGGCCCCGTCCGACCGTGCTGTCGCGGCCCGGCCGGAAGGGGCAAACCGATTCCCTCCCCCGCACAGGGAAAGGCATAGAGCATAAGGCCCTCGGTTCGCCGGAATACTCCGCTCCCCCGGGCGTTATTCCATTGCAGTGGCGCGGTCCACCTCAGCCACTTGCCCCGGTGGCGGGCGCGTGCCCGCCGGAGACCGCGCCACGTCCCCCGTTTACGAGGCTCGCATGCTCAAAACCAAACGGACCGCCCTGCCGAGCCCCGGCCTGGTATCGCATAACGTAGCCCACTCGCTGACCATCCTGATCGGCCTCGGCTTCGCCGCGGGCCTCAGCGCCTATTTGATCGCCGGGCTTGCTGGGATCGTCACAGTGGCGATCGTCCTGGTCGCCCTGACGCTCGCCGCACCGCGCGTTCCCGCCGAAACCTTGATGCGCCTCTACTCCGCGCGCCTCGTACCCCTCGATGACAGCCAGTTGTCGAGCCTCGTCGATGTGCTCGCCTGGCGCGCCGGCCTCGTGCAGCGGCCCGATCTCTACCTGATCCCGAGCATGACCCTGCACGCGTTCGCGGCCGGCACCCCCGCGCGCCCCGCGATCGCCATCTCTGAAGGGCTGGTCCGTCGACTGTCGTTGCGCGAATTGGCCGGCGTACTCGCACACGAGACGAGCCACATTCGCAACGGCGATCTCTGGATCATGGGGCTGGCGGATCTCGCCACCCGGGTCTTGCACGGGCTTGCCTATTTGGCCATCGCGCTCGCCGCCTATAACGCCGTCGCCTACCTCCGCGGCTTTGAGCAGATCGCCTGGACCGCCATCGCAATCCTCTATCTGACGCCCGCCGCCATCAATCTGCTACAGCTGGCCTTGTCGCGCGCCCGCGAATACGAGGCTGACCGTCTGGCGGCGGCCTTGACGGGTGATCCTGTGGGGCTCGCGTCCGCCCTGCGCCGCGTCGAGACGTATACGGGCCACTTCTGGGAGGACTTGACGCCGCCTGTGCCGGCGCGCCGCGTGCCTCAGCCCTCCCTGCTACGGACTCACCCTCCGGCCGATCAGCGTGTCGCACGCCTGCTCGACCCGACCCACCTGCCCGCGGCCGACCCGCTCGTCATTACCGAACGGCCGATGGTGTCACTGGTCGGCATGGGACCGGCCTCATTGCGGCCACGTTACCGCTGGCTGGGCCTGTGGTACTGACGACACAGCGTCGCTAACGCATTAGCAACCTTGCGCTATTTCGCGAGGCCTACGTTCATCCCCTGTTCAGGGGCGAGCCGCGATACTGCCGGAATATCGCGGTCATTTCCGCGTGTCGCCGCTATACTCACCCGATGAGTCGCGGCGGCGTATGAACCTCCGGAGTCTGCCATGGCCCCCGCCCTATCCCCTCGGCCGCACGCGCTGCGCATGTCCGCCCTTGCGCTCGCCGCCGTCTCGCTCGCGGCCACCGCTGTCCCCGCCCCGGCCCAGACGGTGTATCGTGAATTCGACGACAGCGGGTTCGATGCCTTTCCGGGCGACGACGACGCCTACGAAGCACCCCTCCGCCGCCGTCCCAGCGCCGAAGACGACGACGACGAACGCTTCGAAAGAGACGAAACCGACAACGACAACGACGACTACGACACCGATTTCCCCGACGATCGCCAAGGCAACCTCGACTTATCCCCGCCCCGGGATGCAGTGCGCCGGGCGCCCCAGCCGCCGCCCTCAGTGAATGCCAAGCCGGACGAGAAGGCTTGGAAGCCGGCGCTCTGATCGCTCCGTGGACGGTGGGCCGCACCCCGTTGCACAGGTGAGCGGGGTCACGTACAGCGGACGTCATGACCCGAGACGCCGCCACCGCCTCCCCCTCCACCGAGGACCTTCAGTCTCTCATAGCGCGCGTCACCGCGCGCGAGCGTCGCGCTGTGTCAGAAGCCGTCACCGAACTCGAGCGCCTCTCGCCGCGCGCTCCGGCCCTCCTGCAAGCCCTGCAACCCCATCTCGGCCATGCGCTCGTCGCGGGCTTCACCGGTCCGCCCGGCGCCGGCAAATCAACGCTCGTCAACGCCGTCATCCGTGAATTGCGCGCAGCCGGAAAGACCGTCGCCGTCATCGCCGTCGATCCCTCGAGCCCCATCTCCGGTGGCGCGATCCTCGGCGATCGCATCCGAATGACAGCGGCTCTCGACGATGATGGCGTCTTCGTTCGCTCGCTCGCCTCGCGCGGCTATCTTGGCGGCCTTTCGCCCGCCGCCGTGCGCGTGATCGATGCGTTCGACGCAGCAGGCTTCGACATCATCCTTCTCGAGACCGTCGGCACCGGACAGAACGAAATCGATGTCGCAGAAGTGGCCGACGTTCGCGTCGTCATCTCTGCACCGGGTCTGGGCGATGACATTCAAGCCATGAAATCGGGCCTGCTCGAAATCGCCGACATTCTCGTCGTCAACAAGGGCGACCGCCCCGGTGCCGAACAAACCATGCAGCAGCTGGCCGGCGCCTTGTCGATCCGCGCCACCATCAGCGATAAAATTCCGGTTCTGAAAACAACGGCGACCTCGGGCGAGGGCGTCGATCGTCTGCTGTCCGAAATCGGCAAGGTCGGCGATCGCATTCGCGCATCGGGATCACAGACACGCCGCCGCCGCCGCGCCCGCTATCTCATCGCCCGCGCCGCCGCTGATCTCGTCGCGGCCCGCGTCCGCCGCGGCAACGTCAGTCGCCTCGACGATCTCGCCGATCGCGTGCTCGCCGGCACACTGTCTCCGGACGAAGCCGCCGCCACGTTGCTCAAGGATTGACGAACTTTCAGCGAATAACGCGGTCCGTGTTGCTCGCTTGTTCGAGCCCTGTCACCGTGTCGAAGCCCTTGGCTCCGGTGAACTTGGCCTCGTCCAAATTCGCACCGGCAAAGCTGGCTCCGGTCACGTCCGCGCCAGAGAAATCGGCGCGCGTCAGATCCGCACCGTTGAAACGCACGCCTCGCACAATTGCATTGGTGAAGCTCGCAAAGCCCAACCGCCCGTCGGTGAAATCCGCGCCTTCCAGATTGGCACCGTCGAAGTCGCCGCTGAACAGACCGGCCCGCGCAAGCGACGTGTTCTCATCCCGCGGGTCCCGACTCGTGAACTGAGCGCCCTTGAGGTCCGCTCCTTTGAAGTCCGAAAAGTCGAACCGTCCAAAAAGCTTGGCCCCCGCCATCTTCGCACCGGTAAACTTCGGCGCCTCCGTCCAATTCGCGTCCGCCACGGTGAACGTGGAGTAGATGCTCGGCCGCAGGATCGTCACACCCTCCAGAATGGCGCCGCTGAAATCGGCCCGCGTGAGCGTCGCCCGGTCGAGCCGCGCGCCGCTGAGATCCGATCCCTTGAACACGACATCGGAGAGCTCGGCACCAAGCAGATCGACCTTCGTCAGTCGTGCACCTTTGAAGTCGAGGCCAGCGAGATCGAGACCCGCCAAACTCTTGCCGGAGAAATCGATGGGCTTGCCGAGCTTCGCCTGAAACAGCGAGAAGGTGACATCCTTCGCTGTCAGATCGGCCGCATGCACCGCACCGACCGCTAGCGCTATGAAAGAGCAAAGCCCATATAGGACGGCAAACATTCGAGTCATTTTGGGCCTCAGGCGCATCTGATGCACATATAGCGGCTGTCGCCGTCTGACGCCACAACCGCCCTGATCCTTAGGCGCCCTGATACTTAGGCCGCCTCGGCCCCGTCGCGGAATAGTTTGTAATTGATGCTGTCGAGCAGGGCCTCGAAACTGGCATCGATGATGTTGGGCGAAACACCGACCGTGATCCACCGCTCACCCGTCAGATTGTCGTGTGTCTCGACCAGAACCCGCGTCACCGCTTCCGTTCCACCCGTCAAAATGCGCACCTTGTAATCGACAAGCTCGATATCGTTGATGTGCTTCTGATACTTGCCCAGGTCCTTGCGCAGCGCCTGATCGAGCGCGTTGACCGGGCCATTGCCCTCTCCCACCGACCAAAGAGGCTCGGCGGCGCCATTCACATGCACCTTCACGATGGCTTCCGAAACGGTCACCAGCTTGCCGACCGCATTGTGCCGCCGCTCCACCATCACCCGGAAGCTATCGACAGAAAAATACTGCGGAACATTCGAAAGCATCCGCCGCGCCAGGAGTTCGAATGACGCTTCCGCCGCTTCATACGAATAGCCGCCCGCCTCGCGGGCTTTCACTTCATCGAGCAGGCGCGTGATCCGATCGTCATCGCGTTCGGAGACAAACCCAAACCGCTCCAGCGCGGCCAGCACGTTCGAGCGACCAGCCTGCTTCGACACGAGCAACCGTCGCTCGTTTCCGACCGCCTCCGGACGGACGTGTTCGTACGTCTCGGGCTCTTTGAGAATGGCCGATGCGTGAATGCCGGCCTTGGTCGCGAATGCGCTCTCGCCCACATAGGGCGCATGGCGATCAGGTGCGCGGTTCAGCACTTCGTCGAGCACGCGGCTCGCATGTGTGAGCGTGCGCAGCTTCTCCGGCGTGATGCCCGTGTCGAAGAAGTTGGCGAACTCGCTCTTGAGCAGCAGCGTCGGAATGATGGATGTCATATTGGCATTGCCGCACCGCTCACCGAGCCCGTTCAGCGTGCCCTGGATCTGGCGCACGCCTGCCCGCACCGCCGCGAGCGAATTCGCCACCGCATTTTCCGTATCGTTGTGCGTATGAATGCCCAGATGCGCGCCGGGCACGACGGCCGCGACCTCGCTCACGATGCGCTCGATCTCGTGCGGCAGCGTCCCGCCGTTGGTATCGCACAGCACCACCCAGCGCGCTCCGGCCTCGTAGGCGGCCTTCGCGACACTCAGCGCATACGCCTTGTTGCCTTTGAAGCCATCGAAGAAGTGCTCGCAGTCGAGCATGGCCTCTTTGCCGGAGGCCACAACCGCCTTGATGCTGTCGGCGATGCCTTCGAGGTTCTCTTCGTTCGTGATCCCGAGCGCGACGCGCACGTGGTAGTCCCACGACTTGGCCACCAGGCAAATGCTGTCCGCCGCCGACTGCAACAGCGCCTGAAATCCCGTATCGTTCGAAACGGACCGGCCGGCGCGCTTTGTCATCCCGAAGGCCGTGAACCGGCTCGTCTCAAGCTTCGGCTTTGCCGTGAACAGCTCCGTGTCGGTTGGATTGGAACCGGGATAACCGCCTTCGATGTAATCGAGCCCCAGTTGATCGAGCACGCCGATGATGCGGCGCTTGTCAGCGATCGAGAAATCAACGCCCGTCGTCTGCGCGCCGTCGCGCAGGGTCGTATCGAACAGATAGAGCCGTTCCTTGGTCATCTCTCTCACCAAACGCCTGCAACCTTCAGAGCGACGACCACCGCCGCCGCCAGAACCGCAAGCTTCAAAATCAGGTAATACGTCCCGTGCCGTTCGAACGGCGGGCCCGTATCGTCGCCATCACGCTTCCCCGTCATCGCCGTCCTCGCTGCGTTCCGCCGGTTCGTCGTTCAGTGTCTTCTTCATTGTCGTCGTGGCCAGCCACTCTCCGAAGCGCTCCACCGAATTCCGCTGCGTCGCCGTGTAGTCGCGTGCCTCGAAGAATTCCACGGCCGTCTCGGAGGCTTCGACCGTGATGGCCGCCGCCCCGCGTGCCTTAGCCAGCGTCTCCAGCGCGTCGCACAGGGCCGAACCGATCCCGGACCCCGCGTGATACGGGTGAACGTAGAGCATGTCGAGGACGCTATCGTCTTTCAGTGAAGCAAATCCTGCCGGCTCGCGGTCCACATCGATCACGATCGTGGTCGTCTCCTCCAGCCGCTCCCGGAAAGCCTCCGCATCCTCCGCGAACGCCACCCACGCCGCCCGCTGATCTTCATCATAATCCTCCTGCGTTAACTCCTCGACACTGGCCGCGAAGAGTTCGCGCAGCGCGAGCGTGTCAGCCGGCAGGAACGGCCGCAGTGGATAGCCGGTTCGGGTCATGGCGCAAAGCTCACCGGAAGAAGGCCCATCACCACCGCGGCCACCAGCACGATGACGGCAACGATGACGAGCGCCAGAAGCCGCCCGATCGACCGCCCGACGGCGTTCGAGGCATTGCGCATTATTTGCTCTCCGTGAACGCGAACTCCAAGAGCCCGAACGACCACGCCGCCAACGCAAGCGCCGTCAGGATCATGCCGATCCCCACGAGCCGCAGCCCCCACCGCACCGCCTTCGATTCCGTCGTCATCGCTGAAGCTCCCACGTCGTTTCGATCTCGCCGGTATCCCTGTTCTTCGTGTCCTTCAGCGTCACACCCATCGCAGCCAGCTCATCCCGGATGCGATCGCTCTCTGTGAAGTCCTTCCGCTTGCGCGCTTCGAGCCGCGCCGCAATCAGCGGCTCCACCTTGTCCGCTATCGTATGCGCCTCGGCTAACTGAGCCGCTTCACGGGCTTTAAGCGTTTCACCCGAAAAGCCGAGAAAGTTGAGCGCCCATCCGAGTGCAAGGTGATCGTCTGCTTTATCCAATTTGTGTAATTCGGCCAACGCTAGAGGCGTATTCAAGTCATCGCCAAGCGCGTCGATGATCGGCTGGACACGAAAGCTTGGTGGCAAAGTCTCAAGTGCTGCGAAAGGGTACCAAGAGGTCAATATAGCCTGGGATTGCTCCAGGCTCTTCTTGGTCCAGTCAATCGGTTGCCTATAATGCGTGCGCAGCATGTTGAAGCGCAGCACTTCGCCCGGCCAACCCTCGTCCAGCAGTTGCCGGATCGTGATGAAGTTGCCGAGCGACTTCGACATCTTCTCGCCTTCCACTTGCAGGAAGCCGTTGTGCATCCACACCCGCGCCATCACGTCGGTGCCGTGCGCGCACCGCGACTGCGCGATCTCGTTTTCATGGTGCGGAAACGTCAGATCGATCCCGCCGCCGTGGATGTCGAACACGTCGCCGAGATGCTTGCCCGCCATCGCCGAGCACTCGATATGCCAGCCCGGCCGCCCAGCCGTTGCGATGCCTGCCGGCGACGGCCACGCGGGTTCTCCCGGCTTGGAAGGCTTCCACAGCACGAAGTCCATCGGCCCTTTCTTGTAGGGCGCCACCTCGACGCGCGAACCGGCTTCCATTTCCTCCAGAGACCGGTTCGACAGCTTCCCGTAATCGGCCATCGACGAGACGTCGAACAGCACATGATCGGCCGCGACATAGGCATGTCCCTTGGCGACAAGCTGATCGCAGAGCTGAACCATCTCGACGATATGCTCGGTCGCCCGCGGTTCCACCGTCGGCGGCAGCACGCCGAGAGCGGCGATGTCCTTGTGGAACTGCGCCGCGGTCTCTTCCGTCAGCTTGCGGATGCCCACCTCGGGCGCGAGATCCGGATATCGCTCGGCCGCGCGCGCGTTGATCTTGTCGTCCACGTCGGTAATGTTGCGGACGTAGGTCACATGCTGGGCGCCGTAGATCTCTCTCAGCAGCCGGAACAGCACATCGAAAACGATGACCGGACGCGCATTGCCGATATGCGCGAAATCGTAGACCGTGGGCCCGCACACATACATCCGAACATTGTCCGGATCGATCGGCTGAAACGGCTCCTTTTGGCGCGTCAGCGTGTTGTAGAGCCTAAGTGACATGTGGATAAGCCCCTCTTACCGGCGGGGCTGAACTCGGTCTTGCACGAATTAGAAGACGAGGTGGCGCGGCCGGCGGAATTGACTAGCCCGAAATGGGGTTGCCGCAACAGATAGTTGCGGCGCTGATGAGCTTGCGCATCGACATTCGCTGCTTATGCGTTCCCGCCCCGACGCCGTCAATCCCGTGCATGGCTCCCGTGCATGGCGGCCGGCTGGGCGTAGCCCAGTCGCCATGCACACCTCAAAACATGGCCGGCTGGGCGTAGCCCAGTCGCCATGCACAGTTGAAAAGCATGCCGCATTTGCTCCCCATTGCGGGCCTATGCCATAGTCCACTTGAGATCAAAGACTTGGGCGAAGGATGCCGGCAAAGCCCAATTGATCAGCCGGCCGAGAGATGACGCGCAAACACGATAGAACCGGAAGTCTTCTCCGCCGCGCAACCCCGATTGCGACTCTGGTGGCGCTCGTGTTCGCCGTCATGTCCGGTGCAGCGAGCCCGGCATCCGCCCAGTTCTCTTGGCCGTGGGAACAACCCCAGCAGCGCCAGCCCGTCGAGCAGCCGCCTCCAGTGTGGCGCCCGCCGCCGGAGCCAGTCGCGCGTCCACCCGTTCCGGGCGCGCCGCCGCTGACATCCGCCGGTGGCAGGTCCCCCGTATGCCTCCAGCTCGAGCAGCGCCTCGTTCAGGAAACCCAGAACGGCGGTCAGTCCCGTGATCTCATCCCTATGGTCGAAGGACAGCTGCGTCAGATCGATCAGCAGTACCGGCAGTCGTCACAGACGCTGGAGCGCTCCTGCTATGAATATTTCCTGTTCTCCAAGACCTTGCGCAACACCAAGAAGTGCGTCGACCTTTCGCGCGAAGTCGAAGGGATGAAGCGCCAGAAGGCCGACCTCGAAAATCAGCGCAACCAGCTAATCTCCTCGTCCGGAAAGTCCTACACCGACGAGATCGTCCGCGAGCTGGCGCGCAACAATTGCGGCGCCACATATCAGCAACAGGCGCGCCGCACGGAGCAAAATCCCTTTCAATCTCTCTGGCAGGAAGACAGCGGCGGCAGCGGCGGTGGAGGTCTTGGCGGCTCGTTTTCCAACCTGCCCTACGCGACGTATCGTACAGTCTGCGTGCGCCTCTGCGACGGCTACTATTTTCCGGTGAGCTTCTCCACGCTCCCCAATCACTTCGAACGGGACGCCGAAGTCTGCACTTCGAAATGCGCCGCCCCAACCGAGCTCTTCTACTACCAGAACCCCGGCGGATCGGTGGAGCAGATGGTCGGCGCACAATCGAATACGCCCTATACGTCGATGAAGACGGCCTTCCGCTACCGCAAGGAGTATGTGCAGGGCTGCTCGTGCAAGGCGGAAGAGTTCAACGCGGGCAAGCCGGCGGCACCGGGTGACGGCAGTCAGCAGCAGGGTGCGATTTCACCGCCGCCGAACACGAATGCGGCACCCGCCACCGCTGCTGCGGACGCTCCCGGCTGGTCTTCGGAAATCCGCACGCCCTAGCTCAGGCCGTTTGTCCCGATAGCCGCGCCAAAACTTTCTCCCGTCCGATCAACGGCAGCAATGCTTTCAGTTCGGGGCCACTGTCACGCGCAGTCAAGGCAAGTCGCAACGGGTGAAACAGTGCCCGCCCCTTGGCCCCGGTCGCAGTCTTTACAGCGCCGGTCCACTCGCCCCAGGTCGCATCAGTCCACGGCTCGGCCGGAAGCAACTCCGCTGCGGTGGCGAGAAAGCCCACGTCCTCGACCACGGGCGATATTTCGCCCCCGACGACGTCCCACCACTCCTTTGCATCGGCCAGCACCGTTACGTTGCCCCTGACCGCCAGCCAGAAGGCCTCGCCACCGCCGACGCCCATTGCGATCAGCCGTTCGGCCACCTCGGCAAACGGAGTGGCATGCAGGAACCGCGCGTTCAGCGCGCGCAACTCCTGCAGATCGAAACGCGCCGCCGATGTCGACACATGCGAAAGGTCGAGCCGCTCGGCCAACTGTGCCATCGACCGCAGCGGTTCGATCGCGTCCGAGGTGCCAATCAGCGCCACGTAGCTGGCGACAGCCATCGGCTCCAGGTCGCGGCTGCCCATCAAGGCCATATCACCCGATCGCTTCGACATCTTGAGATCGCCGCTCGCCGTCAAAAGCGCGTGGTGAGCAAATGAGGGGGGCGTTGCTCCCAACGCGCGGAACAGATCGACCTGCACGCCCGTGTTCGTGACGTGATCCTCGCCACGAATGATGTGCGTGATGCCGAAGTCGATGTCGTCCACGACACTCGTAAACGTATAGAGAAATGTTCCATCGGCCCGGATCAGCACTGGGTCCGACAACGATCCGAGATCCACCGTCTGTGTCCCGCGAATGAGATCGTCCCAGGCGACATTCGTGTGTTCGGGCTGCAATCCGCCGCCGGGTCCCGCGTTATCGAGGCGGAAACGCCAATGCGGCGCACGCCCTTCCGCTGTCAGTTTGGCCCGCTCTTCGGACGTCAATTTCAACGCGGCCCGATCATAAATCGGGGGGCGTCCGCTGGCGAGTTGCCGCTTCCTCCGCCGCTCTAATTCATCGGGCGTTTCGAAACATGCGTAGAGCCGCCCCGCTGCCTTCAGCTGCTCTGCAGCCGCAGTGTATCGATCGGTCCGGTCGGACTGTCTGGCCTCGCGATCCCAGGTGAACCCCAGCCAGGCCAAGTCTTCACGAATCTGATGCGCGAACGCTTCCGTCGATCGCTCCTGGTCTGTGTCGTCCAGACGCAACAGAAACGTCCCACCGTATCTGCGAGCGAAGAGATAATTGAGAACGGCCGTGCGTAGATTGCCGAAATGCAAGTATCCCGTGGGACTCGGCGCAAAGCGCAAATGGGGCGTCATTGATGGTGTGGCCTCGCTCACGATAGATCGCCGCCATCAGCACGCGGTAAGATAATCCGAGGATCCTTGCCCGAAGACGAAGGGATATCGGTATCGCGGAAGCGGTTGGTAATCGGATATCGACGGTCGCGTCCAAAATTGCGCGCTGAGATTTTGACCCCCGGCGCGGCCTGACGGCGCTTGTATTCGGCAAGATAAAGCAGCCGCTCCACCTTCTGCACGGTTGCCGCATCGTGGCCCCGCGCGATCACATCCCGCAGCGGCATTTCCTTTTCGACCAGACAGAACAGAATATCGTCCAGCACGTCGTACGGCGGCAGGCTGTCCTGATCCGTTTGGTTCGGCCGCAACTCGGCCGAGGGCGCCTTTGTCAGGATGCGCTGCGGAATGACGGTACCGGCAGGACCGAAAGCACCCTTCGGCACGTTCGCATTGCGCCATCGGCACAAGCGATAGATTTCGCCCTTGTAGAGATCCTTCACCGGGTTGAACCCGCCGTTCATGTCGCCATAGAGCGTCGCATAGCCGACGGACATCTCGCTCTTGTTGCCGGTCGTTAAAACCATGAGCCCGAATTTGTTCGAGATCGCCATGAGTATGGTGCCGCGGGCGCGGCTCTGCAGGTTCTCTTCCGTGATATCGGCGTTCTGGCCAGAAAAGAGATCCGCGAGAGCATCGGAAAACCCATCCACGGGGGCGGCGATCGGAACAACATCGTAAGCGATGCCAAGCACCTTCGCGCAGGCTGCGGCGTCCTCGAGGCTTTCCTTCGACGTGTATTCATACGGCAGCATGACCGCACGGACCCGTTCGGGTCCCAGCGCATCCACGGCAATAGCGGCAACGAGCGCGCTGTCGACGCCGCCGGATAGGCCCAGCACGACGCCGGGAAACCCATTCTTGCCGACGTAATCGCGCAAGCCCAGCACGCACGCGCTGTAGGCCGAAGCATCGCCTTCCGGCAGCGTTGCGCGCGGGCCTGTTCGGCAAACCCAGCCGCCGCTCTCGCGCGCCCACTCCGTCACGATCACGCTCTCTTCCCAGGCCGGCATTTGCACGGCGAGCGAGCGGTCCGCATTCAGCACGAAAGATGCGCCGTCAAACACGAGTTCATCTTGCCCGCCGACGAGATTGAGATAGACGAGCGGCAACTCGGTTTCCGTCACCCGTGCCACGGCGACGTTCATCCTGAGATCAGGCTTGGGCCAATCGAACGGCGAACCGTTGGGCGAGATCAGGATTTCCGCACCGCATTCCGCAAGGCACTCGCAGACCTGCTCCTTCCACACGTCTTCGCAGATGGGCACACCGATCTTGACGCCCTTGAACATCACGGGCCCCGGCAGCGGGCCTGGCGTGAAAACACGCAGTTCGTCAAACACGCCGTAGTTCGGCAGCTCGACCTTTGTCCGCACCGCCTTCACCTCGCCCTCGTCGAGCAGCACGACCGCATTGTAGACGCGCGACTTCGACTGACCCTTTTCCGGCCAGATCGTGCCCGTGAGGATCGCCGGCCCCGGCCCCATGGTGCTGGCTAGGTATTCGACCGCATGCAGCGCTGCCTGTTGGAACGCGGGGCGCAGCACGAGATCCTCTGGCGGATAACCGGTCACGAACAGTTCCGGAAAGACAACGAGGTCCGCTCCCTGTCGTGCAGCCTCGGCACGGGCGGTACGAACCCGCTCGACGTTGCCGGCAATGTCACCGACAACGGCATTGAGCTGTGCAAGGGCGATCTTCAGATTGGAGGCCGGTGCGGTCATGCGGCGCTTTTAGGATGCCTTGGCCCCCGGGTCCACGGGGTAAAGGAGGCTATTCTTCATCGCAGGGTACCGGCCATTCGTTGTCCGGCGACCAGCAGACGTCCGCACTGCCATCCTGCATGCGAGCGATGATCGATGGCCCGGCCACCGCTGGGAAAGCGGCCATAAGAATGCCGACTGCACACAGGCTGAATATCCGCGACATCAGGGTGGAATAACTCCGCTATCCGGCTGCTATCGTGCCATAAACCCAGTTCAATGTCCCACGTGCAAAAAGTCCATGTCATCTCCGCGGAGACCCCGAATTGAGCAGCCCATTGCCTGAGCCCGCCAACCCTCAGCTCAAACGCGCCGTGGGTCCCTTTGAGTTGACCCTCTATGCGCTCGGCAGCATGCTGGGTTCGGGCATCTATGCCCTCGTGGGGAAAGCCGCAGGCGTCGTCGGCAATGCGGTTTGGCTCTCCTTTGTGGCCGCGCTGTGCGCCGCCCTGCTCACCGCGCTGAGCTACGCGTCCCTCGGCTCCCGCTATCCGCGCGCCGGCGGAGCGGCCTACGTGACTGACCGCGCGTTCGGCCTGCCCGTGATTTCATTCCTGGTTGGACTGGCCCTCGTCTGCTCCGGGATGACATCAGTCGCCACCCAATCGCGGGTCTTTGCGAGCAACATGGCGCAGCTTTTTGGCTGGCAGAGCGTGCCGATCGAAGCCCTTGCCCTCGGCTTCCTCCTGATCATGGCCGGCATTGTGTTTCGTGGAATCCGAGAAAGCATGTGGGTCAATGTGGTCTGCACGCTGGTCGAGGCGGGCGGTCTTCTCATCGTGATCGCGGTCAGCTTCAGTTTCTGGGGCAGCGTCGACTATTTCGAGATCCCTCCTGAAAAGGCGGATGTCGGCACCGCGCTCCTCATTCTCCAAGGTTCAATCCTGACCTTCTTCGCCTTCATTGGCTTTGAGGATACCTACAACGTCGCCGAGGAAGTGAAGAACCCCGAGACGACCATCCCCATTGCGCTTGTCTCCGCGATGTTTCTTGCAACCGTGCTCTACGTCGCCGTGGCGATTTCAGCCGTCTCGGTTGTGCCCTACAGCGAACTCTCGACGGCCGCCGCACCTCTCGCCGCCGTCATGGAACGAGCAGCCCCCGCCTTCCCGGCGGTCGCCCTCGTGGCCATCACCATGTTTGCCGTCGGCAACACCGCGCTGGTCAACTACGTGACCGCCTCGCGCATGCTCTACGGCATGTCGAACCAGGGCCTGCTTCCCGTCGCTGTCGGCCGCGTACATGCCAAGCGGCAGACGCCCCACATCGCCATTCTGCTCCTCTTCGCGCTCCTGGCTCCTCTCATGCTGTCGGCCGGGATTTCCGAACTCGCGGCCGCCACCGTGCTGCTGCTCCTGTTCACGTTCGCCATGGTCAACGCGGCCCTCTTCGTCCTCAAGCGTCGCCCCGGCGAACCGCAGGGCCGTTTCGAAATCCCCGACTTCGTCCCGGCTTTGGGTTGCATTTTGTGTGTCGTGCTGATCGTCGTGCGCGTGGTGACGGGCGATATCGTTGCACCGCTCATTGCCGGCATTCTGATTGCCGGCATTCTCGGCCTCTACTGGCTGAACTCCCACCAGAACAAAGCACCGCAGACCTGACGGGCCCGCGGCGCTCTTTAGCGTTCGACAGAGACCGTGTGAGCGCGACCTACTCCGCCGCCTGCACCGGTTCCGCGAGGGTCCGCGCCAAGCGCTCCTGCTTCATCCGCTCGGCGACCAGGAATGCGAGTTCAAGCGCCTGATCCGCGTTGAGGCGTGGATCGCAATGCGTGTGATAGCGGTCCTGCAATTCGGCTTCCGAAATTGCTGTCGCCCCGCCGGTGCATTCCGTCACATTCTGCCCCGTCATCTCAACATGGATGCCGCCGGCATGCGTGCCTTCGGCGCGATGTACATCGAAGAAGGCCTCAACCTCCTTCAGGATGCGATCGAACGGACGCGTCTTGAAGCCCGTCGCCGCCGAAATCGTGTTCCCATGCATGGGATCGCACGACCACACGACCTTGCGCCCTGCCCTCTCCACTGCGCGAATGAGCTTCGGCAGATGCTTCTCCACCTTGTCGTGGCCGAAGCGGCAGATCAGCGTCAGACGGCCCGGCTCGTTCTTCGGATCGAGCGTCTCGATCAGCTTCAGGAGCCCGTCCGGTTCCAATGTCGGACCGCACTTCAACCCGATCGGGTTCTTGATGCCGCGGAAATACTCCACATGCGCGTGGTCGGGCTGACGCGTGCGGTCGCCGATCCACAGCATGTGCCCGCTCGTCGCATACCAATCACCGCTGGTCGAATCTCGCCGCGTCAGCGCCTCTTCATAGCCCAGCAGAAGCGCTTCATGGCTTGTGTAGAAGCTCGTCGCGCGCAGCTGCGGCGTGTTCTCGCTCGTAATGCCGCATGCCCGCATGAAGCCGAGCGTCTCGGTGATCCGGTCCGCCAACTCCTGATAGCGATGCCCTTGCGGGCTGTCCTGCACGAAGCCCATGTTCCACTGGTGGACGCGCTCCAGATCCGCATAACCACCGGTCGCGAAAGCGCGGATGAGGTTCAGCGTCGCCGCCGACTGGCGGTAAGCCTCGATCTGCCGCTGCGGATCGGGAATACGCGCTTCTGGCGTGAATTCCGGTCCGTTGATGATGTCGCCGCGGTAGCTCGGAAGCTCCACGTCACCGCGCTTTTCGCTCGGCGACGACCGGGGCTTCGCGAATTGACCGGCGATGCGCCCCACCTTCACGACCGGGCTGCCACCAGCATACGTCAGCACGACCGCCATCTGCAGGAAGACGCGGAAGAAGTCGCGGATATTGTCGGCGCGATGCTCGAGGAAGCTTTCCGCGCAGTCGCCGCCTTGCAGCAAAAAGCCGTTGCCCTCGCAGACCTGGGCAAGCGTCCTTTTCAGATCGCGCGCTTCGCCGGCGAAAACGAGAGGCGGGAAGGTTGCAAGCCGCGCCTCGGCGTCGGCGAGCGCCTTCGCGTCCGGATAGTCTGGAACCTGGACGATCGGTTTTGAGCGCCAGCTCTCCGGGGACCAGTTTGCCGCCATGGCACGTAACTCCGCAAAAAATGAAACCGTCGTCGTCTCGCGAGAGGCTCCACCGCCTCCGCAAGTTTCGACGACCCGAACCGTTCGCTTGCCGTTCCGGTTCTTATACGACAAAGCGCCCGGCCGCACCAGAAGGCCAGACACGTCCGCAGCCAGGTGCATCAACAACGGCTGCCGGTTACGGTATTCGTTCAACCGCCCCAGGGAGCGCCGGGATCGTCGTAGGTACCTCGGGCGCCGACCAGGCCGGCGAGGTATCGCCTGCGGCCGCCGTATCCCGGTTTGGATCGAGCGTCTCTGCCGGGTCTGCCACCAGCGGCAGCGCGCGACGGTACATTTCCGTTTCAATCGTAATGCGGATCTCGTCCGAAACGAACGGGATCGTCCGCGTCAGCCCCCAATCCGACCGCCGGATCTGAGTCTTGGCCGAAAAGCCTGACGCATAAATGCCGGCGTACGTGGGGTTGATCGACGACAACGGATGCTCACCGGAAAAATTCCAGATCACATCGAGCACCACCGGCCGCGCGATGCCATTGATCGATAACTCGCCCGTCACCTCCGCGGTTCGCTGGCCCGTCGGCGTCACGCTCACGCTCTTGAACGTGATGTTGGGGTGAGCGTCCGGGTTGAAGAACTCGCGCGACGTCAGGAGGTGCTCATCGAGCTTCTTCACGCCGGTCTGAATACCCTGGAGCGGGATCGTGACCTCGACAGTGCTGGTCGCCGGATTACCGGCGTTGAAGTTGACCACGCCCTTAAGATCCGTAAAGCGCCCACTCTGGCGCGAGAGCCCGAGATGGTCCCATGAGAACCGCACTTCGGTGTGCTCCGGATCAAGGTCGTAAATGTCCGCCCGCGCCGGTACGATGGCCAGCGCGAGCGCCGCGATCAGCACAGCCGCCGCAGCCCACATAGTTTTGAGCTTGCCCCAACTGAGGCCGCCATCCGCGATCGTTGCCGTCTTCATCGGAAAGGCCCTCCATGAATCAAGGCCTTGGCATCACACGCATGTGGCCGCATTGCGGCGCAGCGAGCTAGAGCGACGCCGTCATTCCGCCATCGACGACCAGTTCCGACCCCGTCATATAGGCACTGTCGTCGGATGCCAGAAAAAGCGCCGCCTTTGCGATGTCGTCCACGGTCCCGAGCCGCTTCAAGAGCGTTCGATCAATGAGCCATTTCTCAAACACGGGGTTGCGCAAGATCCGTTCGGTCAGCGCGGTCTCGATGTAACCTGGCGACAGCGTATTCACGCGAATTTTGAATGGGGCGTACTCGAACGCGAGCCCCTTCGTCAGCGCGACAACGGCACCCTTTGTCGCCGAATAGCCGACAAGTTGCCGCAAACCCTTGCTGCCCATGATCGACGCGACATTGATGAGCGAAGCCGATTGCGATGCGCGGAGCAAATCGAAGGCATCCCGGGCGACGCGCACCACACCATCGAGATTGACCTCGCGGATTTTCACCCAGTCCGCGTCGGTCAAATGCCGGAAGTCGCCGCGGACATTAAGGCCCGCGTTGTTGACGAGAACATCGATTCGCCCGTGCTCGGTTTGGACGCGCCGCATCACGGCCGAAACATCCTGCCCCTTGGACACATCCATCGCCGCCGCCGCCGCCTTGCCGCCTCTAGCGACAATACCCGCCGCAACAGTGTCAGCCGCCGTGCCATCGAGGTCCGTCACGTAAACGAAAGAGCCCTCCGCCGCAAACAGCTCCGCGGTTGCCCGCCCGATTCCGTTGCCGGAGCCCGTCACCAGCGCAATTCGATCCTGCAGGCGGCCCATGAGTTGCCTCTTCACCTTTTAGCGCCGGCTTGGCGCGGCTTCGGGCCTCTTAGAAGCCGCTCAGCGCTTCGTGCGCAAGGTGACGAGTTCTTCTGCCGCGCTCGGATGCAGGGCCATGGTACGGTCAAAGTCGGCCTTGGTGGCCTTCAGATTGAGCGCGATGGCGGCCACTTGAACCATCTCCGCCGCATCCGGCCCCAGCACATGCACGCCGAGCACCTGACCGGTCGTGCCATCCACCACGAGTTTCATGTGAGTGCGCTCGTCCCGCCCGGCAAGCACGTTGCGCATTGGCCGGAAGACCGATTCATAAATGTCCACTTGCGTAGTACATGCGCGCGCCGCCTCTTCCGATAACCCCACGGTGCCGATCTCTGGCGTCGTGAAAACAGCCGTCGGGATGTTTTCATAGCTTGGCGACCACGGCGTGCCGCCAAACTGCGTATCGGCGAACGCGTGCCCTTCGCGGATGGCGACGGGCGTCAGGTTCACGCGGTTGGTCACATCGCCCACGGCGAAGATGCTGGGAACATTCGACTGCGAAAAGGCATCGACCACGACCGCGCCCATCGCATCGAGCTTTACGCCCGCTGTTTCCAGACCGAGCGCCCGCGTATTCGGCGAACGGCCGATTGCAAACAGAATCTGATCCGCCATGAGAACTTCGCCGCCTCGCGTCGTGCCGACGATCGAGGCCTCCCGCTTCTCGATCTTGCTGAAAACATCGCCCATCACCAGCCGGACACCGCGCGCAGCCAGCGCCTCCATCAGCCCGTCGCGCAGCCCCGTATCGAAGCCGCGCAGCACCTTTTCTCCACGATAGATGAGCGTCACTTCCGACCCGAGCCCGGCAAAGATCGACGCGAATTCCACCGCGATATACCCGCCGCCCGCGACCACGATCCGGCGCGGCTGTTGCCTCAGATCGAACACCTCGTTCGACGTGATGACGTGCTCGACGCCCACGAGCGAGGCATCCACGTTTGGTAAGCCGCCCGTTGCAATCAGGATTTTCGCCGTCGAAACCGTGCGGCCGCTGGCAAGCGTCACGGCGTTTGGCCCGGCAACTCGCGCGCGCTCATCGAAAATGGAGACTCCGGCGCTCGCCTGCCCCTTCCGGTAAAGCCCCTCGAGCCGGGCGATCTCCTTATCCTTCGCAGCGATCAGCGTCTTCCAGTCGAAGACGGGCGTCCCTGTCTCCCAGCCGAACCCTCGGGCGTCCTGAAAGTCGCTCGAATAGCGCGACGCATAGACCATCAGTTTTTTCGGCACGCACCCGCGGATCACGCAGGTCCCGCCGAACCGGCTCTCTTCAGCAATGGCCACCCGGGCGCCGTAACCGGCCGCGATGCGCGCTGCGCGCACACCGCCAGAACCGCCACCGATGACGAAAAGGTCGAAGTCGAATGTGGTCATGGATTTAGATCTTGATCCCGCGCTTTTGGAGTTCGTCGCGGATCTGCTGCTCGATCTCGACGCCAATCTTCTCGCCCCACTGCTGACCGGCCGCCATGCTCTCGGTCAAAATCTCGGGCTGCTTGGCGATGAACGCCGCGCCCGCGCCTTTCGAAAAGAACGCGCTGAGATCCTTCATTTCCGCTTCCGACAACTTCGAAGCGTAGATTGTCGCGATAAGCTCCATCATCTCCGACTTCCGCTCCGAAAACCGCTGAACGATGAGACCGGCAATCTCCTTGATCTCAGCTTCCTTGCCCGGCGCCATCTGCAGCAGGATGGGTTCGAGCTGCTTCACCATCATCGGCACTACGGCTTCGAACTGTTTCGAGGCACCGGTGGCCACGATCAACTCACGCGCCGCCGACAGGCTCGTCTCCGCCGGCTTCTGCGTCTGCGCCATCACGAGCCCGGCGGAGAAAGCAGATATGAGCGCCACCGGCGCGAGGAGTGCTCCGGCTACAAGTCCGCGCGATGACGTCATGGGCGTTCGCCTCCAATGAGAAAAGTATTCAAGTAATCAATTGGCTTCGGCTTCTTCGCCATAGGTGGCGGACAAGACGCTGATACCGTCGCGCCCGCCGATCACGGCTGCATCCGCTATGCCGAGGAAGAGACCGTTCTCCACGACGCCGGGTATGAATTTCAGCGCCTCGTCCAAACTTTCCGGGTCATCGATGCGGCCGAAATGGCAGTCGAAGATCACATTGCCGCTGTCGGTCGTGAACATCTGGCCATCCGGCTTCACGCGCAGCCTGATGTCACCCTGGCAACCGGCGTCCGCCGCCAGCATCTCGATCATGTTGCGTGTGGCGTTAAGCCCGAAAGTCACCACCTCGATCGGCAGCGGAAAAGCGCCAAGCGTGTCGACCATCTTGGTCTCGTCCGCGATCACCAGCATGCGATCCGAGGCGGTCGCCACGATTTTCTCGCGCAAGAGCGCACCACCACCGCCCTTGATGAGCCGCAGCTCCTTGTCGATCTCGTCCGCTCCATCGATCGTCAGATCGAGAAACGGAACATCGTCGAGTGTCGTGAGCACGATGCCGAGTGCCTCCGCCTGCCGCCGCGTCGCCTCTGATGTCGGCACGCACACCACATCGAGCCCCTTCTTGACCTCCTGGCCGAGCAGATCGACGAACCGTGCCGCGGTCGAACCCGTCCCGAGCCCCAGCCGCATGCCCGGCTCCACGAATGCGAGCGCGCGGACGGCGGCTGAGATTTTCATCATGTCTGGCGTCATCGCGGGGGCCCTCACGCGTCTTGCATCGATCCGCGCCTTCCCTAGCACGGCTCCGCCGCCGTTGCCCTCCAAAAAGCGGTGCCCCACCTGACCGTCCGGATAAAAATTGCCATTCTTTTCTGGACCTTCGGCGCGGGCCCCATGCTATAGCGCGACCATGCGCAACCTCACCGTGGTCTTCGATCTCGACGGAACCCTCGTCGACACCGCCCCCGATCTCGTCGGAGCAACCAATCACGCGCTGTCCGATCTCGGCCTGCCTCCGGTCGGCGCTGACATCCTGCGCCCGTGGATCTCCTTCGGGGCCCAACGCATGATCGTGGAAGCGCTCCTCCATTCCGGCGAGCATCTGCCACCGTCCGAGGTCGACCGCCTGCTCGCTTTGTTTCTCGCCTACTATGAAGAGAACATCGCTCGTGAGAGCAGCGCCTTTCCGGGCGTGGTCACGGCGATTGAAACGCTGACGGCTGGCGGGGCCCGTCTTGCGGTGTGCACCAACAAGCGCGAAAGCCTGTCCCGCTCTCTCCTTACGGCGCTCGACCTCGACCGCCACTTTCATGGCTTGGCAGGCCGCGACACGTTTCCGGTCTGCAAACCGCATCCGGATCATCTGCTGGGGGCGGTCCGCCTCGCCGGCGGCGACCCCGCACACGCTCTCATGGTGGGCGACAGCGACGTCGACATCAAAACCGCCAAGGCGGCCGGCGTGCCGGTTGTGGCCGTCAGCTTTGGCTACACGGCGATCCCCGTCGCCGAATTGTCGCCGGATCGCGTCATAGACCATTATGATGCGCTCATCCCCGCCATCCGCGACCTTCACGCCGTGCCATCACGAAATCCTGCGCCGTGACGGCCATTTAGGGTTGCATGCCCACCCCCGTCCGATGACAGTTTTCTGCTCCGGCGTTGGGACCCCGGTTTGACAGCGGGGTCATCATTGCCCATGTTCCGCGCCCCGAAGCCCGGCGTTTCCACAATCTCAAATTGTCCCAAGGGTCGGGTTTCCGCCGCTCCGAATTTCAAAGAAAGCACGGCATGAACGTCCTGATCGTCGAGTCGGCTGCCAAGGCCAAGACCATCAAGAAGTACCTGGGCGAGAACTACAAAGTCATCGCATCGTATGGCCATGTCCGCGATTTGCCGGCGAAGGATGGCGCGGTCGAGCCCGACCAGGACTTCACGATGCACTGGGACATGGACGACAGCCGTGGCCGCAAGGTGATGAAGGAGATCGCCGACGCGGTGAAGGGCGCCGACAAGCTGATCCTCGCCACCGACCCCGATCGCGAAGGCGAGGCCATCTCCTGGCACATCCTGGAAGTGCTCGGCGCCAAAAAAGCCTTGAAGAAGGGCATGGAAATCGAGCGCGTTGCCTTCAACGCGGTGACCAAGCCCGCCATCCTGGCCGCCCTCGGCGAACCCCGCCAGATCGACGAACCGCTCGTCTCCGCCTATCTCGCTCGCCGGGCACTCGATTATCTCGTCGGCTTTACGCTCTCGCCCGTGCTGTGGCGCAAACTTCCCGGCGCTCGTTCGGCCGGCCGCGTGCAGTCGGTGGCCCTCCGTCTGGTCTGCGACCGCGAAGCCGAAATCGAAGCCTTCCGAACAGACGAATACTGGACGGTCGAAGCCATATTGACGACGGCAAAGGGCGAGAACTTTCCCGCCCGCGTCGTGGCGATCAACGGCACCACGCTCAAGAAGCTTGACATCAACGACGAGGCGTCCGCCAAGGCGATCGTCGCCGCCATCGAAAAGGGTCAGTTTACTGTTTCGCGGCTGGAAAAGAAGGCGGCCAAGCGCAACCCCTACCCGCCGTTCATGACCTCGACCCTGCAGATGGATGCCTCGCGCAAGCTCGGCTTTTCCGCCAAACAGACGATGCAGATTGCCCAGCGACTCTATGAAGGCGTCGACATTGGCGGCGAGACGACCGGCCTCATCACCTACATGCGAACCGACGGCGTGACGATCGTCCCTGATGCGGTTAACGCCATCCGGGGAATGATCGCGCGCGAGTTCTCGCAGAAGTACGTCGCGCCATTCATTCGCGAATACAAATCGAAAGCCAAGAACGCGCAGGAAGCCCACGAAGCGATCCGCCCCACCGACCCCGCGCGCCGCCCGAAGGATGTCGCCCGCTATCTGGACCGCGACCAGGCCGCCCTTTATGAGCTGATCTGGCGCCGCACGCTCGCGAGCCAGATGGCGTCGGCCGAACTCGAACAGACGAGCGCCGATATCGACGTGAAGGGCCGTGACGGCAAAGCGTATATGCTCCGCGCCAGCGGCTCGATCATCAATTTCGATGGCTTCCTCAAGGTCTATGAGGAAGGCCGCGACGATCGCGTGCGTGTCGTTGAAAAGGGCAAGGACGACCCGGAAGACGACGCCGACAGCCGCCGCCTGCCACAACTCAACGAGGGCGATCGCGTCTCCGACAAGGAGATCGCCGCAGAACAGCATTTCACCCAGCCGCCGCCGCGCTTCTCCGAGGCCACCCTCGTCAAGCGCATGGAGGAACTCGGCATCGGTCGCCCCTCGACCTATGCCTCTACCATGGCGACACTCGTCGACCGCGGCTATGTCAAGATCGATAAGAAGCGCCTTGTACCCGAGGACAAGGGCCGTCTGGTCACGGCCTTCCTCGAAAGCTTCTTCAGAAAGTATGTCGAATTCGATTACACGGCGAGCCTGGAAGAAAAGCTCGACCTCATCTCCGACAACAAACTCGACTGGAAAGAGATGCTGCGTGAATTCTGGCGCGACTTCACGGGCGCGGTAGGCGAGATCAAGGATTTACGCGTTGGCGACGTGCTTGAAGCTCTCAACGAGATGCTGGGTCCGCACGTCTTTCCGGACAAGGGCGACGGTTCCGATCCGCGCGCATGTCCCAAGTGCGGCACCGGCCGCCTCTCGCTCAAGATCTCCGGCAAGAACGGCGCCTTCATCGGTTGCGGCAATTACCCCGACTGCAACTTCACACGCCAACTCGCGACGGGGGGCGAGGGCGGTGGCGGCGAGGAGCGCGAACTCGGTTTTGATCCTGAAACCGGTTTGCCGGTGCTGGTGAAGAATGGCCGCTTTGGCACATACCTCCAAATCGGCGAAGGCTCGAAGGAAGAAAAGCCCAAGCGCTCCTCGATCCCGAAGGGCATCGATGCCGCCACCATCGATCTTGAAAAAGCGCTTCAGCTACTCTCCCTGCCGCGTGAAGTCGGCATCCATCCCGAAACCGGAACGCCCATCGTCGCCGGCCTCGGCCGCTTCGGTCCTTTCATTCTGCATGACGGCACCTACGCCAACGTCCCTTCGATCGAAGATGTGTTCACGATCGGCGTCAACCGCGCCGTGACGGTATTGGCCGATAAGCGCGCCGGCAAGGGTGCGGGCGGACGCTTTGGCCGCGCAGCCGCCAAGACCGTTCTGAAAGATCTCGGCGAACATCCCACCGAGGGCGGCAAGATCGAAGTGCTCGACGGCAAGTATGGCCCCTACGTCAGCCACAACAAGGTCAACGCCACCGTGCCGAAGGGGACGGAGCCCGCGAGCCTCTCCGTGGACGACGCCATTCGCCTGCTCGAAGAACGCATTGCCAAAGGCGGCGGCAAAAGGCCCGCGCGCAAGGCCGCACCCAAGGCCGCCGCGAAAAAAGCGTCCAAGCCTGCCGGCGGCGCACCTAAAGCCGTGAAAGCAGCAGAAAAGAAGCCCGCGGCTAAGAAAACGCCGGCCAAGAAGAGTAAGGCGAAGGCCGGCGCAGACTGAGGACCGGCGCCTCTGCGACCGCCGGTTTCCCTCAAGTTATCCACAGTCTGCGCAAAGACGGGAATAGAAGCGATGGGCGCACCATCGCGCCGCCCCAGAATCAGGCACTATCTCTGGTGAATTCGAGAGTGAGATCGCGCATTTACCGCTGCGATTTGCCCATTTGGCCGACCGCCAGGTGCAACCTTCATGACGGTACCGATGCCCTACATCCCGCCGAATGTTTATCTGCTGGCCGATAACCTGGATGCTGCACTCGCCGCCGGCGAGGACCTCATGAAGGCGGAACTCGTTTGGGAAACCGGCGCTGGCCGCGACGGCGTCGACATCGCCCGCGCCCGCGCCGCACAGCGGTCCGTTCTCGAAAACGTTCGTTCACTCGAGCAGATCCTCGTCGCCCGCGTGCTCAAGTCGCGCGAGCGTTCCGAAGAGATTGCCAAGCGCGATCCCCGTTTCGCAACAGTCGCCCGGCTCTACAATGCCGGCACAGCCATTTTGATCGAAGCGGTCGCCGACTTTGGCAATTTGGCCACCGCGGACTTCGAGACCGGTGGTGGCGCCGTCCCTTTCCTGCGCACCCGCGGGCTTCTAACCGACGATTCCCCCGGTCCCACAGAGGGAGAAACATTCAAGTTCCGCGATGATTTTCTCGTTGCCGGCCGTATCCGCCTGGGCACGTTGCTCGATCTTATCGCGATGTATTTGGACACGCTTGAGATCTACTATGATCTCTTCGACGATGCCCCCGTAGAGTCGGATCTTTTGCCGGGCGAAACTGATCCGGACCTGGTCACAAGTGCACCGGTCCGGGCAGACGTTAACACCGGCGAGCTCGAGAGTGGTGATGACAGCACCGATAGCGAAGATGTCGAGGCATTGCGCAAGGCTCTCCTCGAAGTCCGCTCCGCGGTCGCACTAGACCAGCGCTGACGGGTGCACCCGGAGGCGTGGCCTCTGGTCCTGCTCCGTCTCGTCCTTCATTTCGCCTGCCGGCACCCGCGGATGCGGAGTGGTCATTTGAGGTAGGCGCACGGGCACATCGCCAAGCGCTGACGACTGCCACCCACCGCTCTTCTTGATCGCCGCCTGCTTCTTGCCCTTGGAAACCCCGGCCTGTTTGACCGGCCCCGAATTGGTCTGCGTCTCGGGCAATGATCCGGTGGTGGATTTCGACTTGGCCCGGACGGGCTTTGGTTTCTGCAACGACGCGAACTTCGGCGTCGTGCGGTAACGCTCTTCAGCATAGGTCGTGAAGCCTGCCCGAAATTCTTCCGGCCGCTCGACCTGCGCGACCCGCACCCGCTGCTCACGTCGCGGAGCCTGCGCCACCTCGGCCTTTGGCTTCGCCACAGGCTTTTTCTCGCCGGCCTTCGACGCCGCGCTGCGCGAACGCTTTGCGACGCGGACTGGCTTTGGCGGCTCGATGAGCGACGTCACAAGCGTAGCGACCGCCTCCAAGGCATCGGGCTCCTTCGGCTTCACTTCCACCGCCTCCACGCGCGTCCTGCGCGGGACGACAGTCTTTGCGGCGGGAATCTTCGGTGTGAGAACTGCGACATTCGTAGAGGGTGGGACGGAGGCCGTCACACTCCGCCGTTCGATCGTGGACTGCGCAATTAAGGCTTCCGCCAAGGCCCCCTTGGGTATCGTCAAACCGGGCACCACTGGCGCGCTGAACGCGGACGACAAATCTAATGCCAGATCGGTGGCAGGAGCGGTCGCGGCGGGCGGTGCCAGCCCTGCGAGTGCTGTCGTATCCGGGCTGCCCTGAGCCACCAGGGTGCTCATGGTGCTATGCGCCTCATCAAGGCTGGCAAACTGACCGATGGGACCCGGCACCGGGTCATACCGGCGGTTCTTCGCGTAACGCGCTTCGGCCGGCGTCGGCGCCTTGAGCACACGCAGGGTCACTTCTCCGACACCGCCGATGCCGAGCTTGCGGGCCGCAGCACGCGAAAGATCGAGTTGCCGATTGCCCCAGTAGGGACCAGCATTGTTGATGCGAATGACAATGGCTTCTTTGGTCTGCTTCGACCATACGAGCGCGATGGTCCCATCGGGCAGAACCGGGCTCGCGGCATTGTCGGCCCGCTCCGGCGCGAAGCGCTCGCCCGACGACGTCAGACCGCACGGATTGAAGCGATCCTTTTTGCAGCTGTCGTAGTGTGAGGCGACGATCCGCAGGTCTCGGCCGACGAGAGCCTGCGTCTCGGCAATCGTCTTCACCCGATGGCACTTTTTATAGAAGCAATAGGTCTGTCCGGGCCCTTTGGCCCCGGCTGTGGACGACGCGCCAAAAGCAACCACGGCGACGGCCAGTCCGGTAATCACAACGTTCGCTCCAAACGCGCGCGCGGCAGTTCGGCGCCCGTTGGACGCGCCAAGCCAATCGACAAACATTCGGGGTACTCCCACCCGTTGAACCAAAACGCCGGTCTTCGGAGCCCCCGCTCGCGTCCCTCATTAACCGTCGTTGCAGCGCAACAAAGCAAAGCCCACCCCGTGAGGGGAGGCCCCAAGTCGTCGCAGTGCGGACTTGTCAAACAAGGTTTAATTTGGCGGTGAAGATGCGCGCCAAGTCGCTGTTATTTCAGCTCAAAAACGAAGCCGCGCTGAGCCAGGATCTCCACCAGAGTGTTGCGAGCTGACGACAGCGCGGCGGCGTCCGTACACCTCAAAACGAGATCGGTCGCATACTGCCCTTCCTTAAAGGCCGGATAACTCCCCATCGCGACCTGTGGCCACGACGCCTGGTGCGCGGCGAACAGTTCGGCGATCTCACCCTCGGCATGCGCAACCATGATCGAAGCCGCCAAAACCTTCGCCCCGGTCTCCAGCGACGCGGTCGCCGACTTCAGCATCGACTCCATGATCGCAGGCACACCCGCCATCACGATCACGTTGCCGATCCGGAACCCCGGCGCCACCGACACCTCGTTCACGACGAGCTCGGCGCCGGCCGGAATGCGGGCCATGCGCAGTCGCGCCGCATTGAGTTCGATGCCGCGCTTTTCGTAAGCCGGTTTCATGATCGCAACCGCCCGCGGATCCACGTCGATCGAAACCCCGAAGGCCTTGGCGATCGCATCCGCCGTGATGTCGTCGTGCGTCGGACCGATCCCACCAGTGGTGAAGACGTAGGTGTAGCGGTGGCGCAGTGCGTCAACCGCCTCCACGATCGCCTCCTCGACATCCGCGACCACACGCACCTCGCGCAAAGAGATGCCGATCGACGTGAGGTGCTCGGCAATGGTGCCGATATTCTTGTCCTTCGTCCGCCCTGACAAAATCTCATCGCCAATGACGATCAGGCCGGCCGTTACTGCGGTATTGAGGGTCACGTGCGGGCTGTCTTTCCAATGGGGTAAACTGGCAAGGTTAGCTTCTAGCACCGCGGGGGGAACACTGATAACCGGCTTGCAGGCCGCACCCCGGCCCATCTATTGCTTCCTTCATGCAGTTCAAAACTCCTCTCCTCCGCGGTCGCCTCGTCAAACGCTACAAACGCTTCCTCGCCGATGTCATCCTGGACGACGGCCGCGAGATCACCGCAACCTGCCCAAACACCGGATCTATGATGGGCCTGTCTCAGCCGGGGCTTGCAGTTTGGCTTTCCGAAAGCGCAAGCCCCACGCGCAAGTATGCGCACACCTGGGAACTGGTCGAACTCGGCGACGGCAAGTCACGATCTTTCGTCGGCATCAACACCAGCCATCCCAACGCCATCGTCTCGGAGGCCGTGACCGAGGGCCTCATCGCTCCACTGAGCGGCTATGCTTCCATGCGCCGCGAAGTCAAATACGGACAATCCAGCCGCATCGACCTCCTCCTCGAAGACCCCGCCAAGGGCCTCGCCTATGTGGAGATCAAGAACGTCCATCTCCTTCGGGAAGCCGGTCTTGCGGAGTTTCCCGACAGCAAAACAGAACGGGGCGTCAAGCATTTGGCCGAACTCACCGAAATGATACGCGCCGGCCACCGGGCCGTCATGATTTACTTGATCCAGCGCGGAGATGCTGCCCGCTTTCGGCCAGCCCGCGATATCGATCCCAAATACGCAGACGCGCTCTCGGCTGCCCGATCCGCCGGCGTCGAAGCCTACGCCATCACGTGCCGGCTGACACCCGAGGCGATCACGGTCGACCGCATTCTCCCAGCCATTGAATGAACTTCGTGTAATGCGCCGCGTTTCATCGAAACCTCGCTCTTCAGGGGCGCGTATAAGGGTCATGAATCCAGAACCGCCGGTCACAGCGCGCCGGCAACAAAGGACCCTCCCATGCTCGACCGCCGCAAATTCACCCTCGCCGGCCTCGGCCTCGCCGCCGCCGGCGTTGCAGCCCGCCATCAGACGGCCACCGCCGCCGACAAGGAGTTTCCCGTGACCAAGACCGAAGCTGAGTGGAAGAAGATCCTTACCGAAGATCAGTACTATGTCCTGCGCAAGCACGGCACCGAACGCGCCGGGACGAGCCCCCTAGACAAGACCTACTCGGCCGGCACCTACCACTGCGCCGGCTGTGGTCAGGCTCTCTTCTCATCGGAAGCCAAGTTCGACAGCGGCACCGGATGGCCGAGCTTCTTCCAGCCCCTCGAGAACGCCGTTGGCTCGTCCACAGACTGGAAGTTGATCTACCCGCGCACCGAGATCCACTGCGCGAACTGCGGCGGCCACCTTGGGCACGTCTTCGACGACGGTCCCGCGCCGACGGGCCAGCGCTATTGCATGAATGGCGTCGCGATGAAGTTCGTGCCCAAGGCCGGCGCATAGCTGCCACTGAAATGTTGCTTGGAGAGCGACGATGACGATGAAAACAGTTCGCAACGTCGTTCTGGCCGCTCTGGTCACAGGTCAGGGAATTGTAGGAGCGTTGGCTGCGGGAAAGCAATCTCCGCTGCCTCCGCTCACCCCCGGCCTAGCCGAAGCGACGTTCGCATCAGGCTGCTTTTGGTGCGGCGAGAAAGACTTCGAGAGCGTGCCCGGCGTCGCTGAAGTGATCTCCGGCTATACCGGCGGCTCGACGCCAAATCCGACATACGAACAAGTCGGCAGCAACACCACTGGCCATTACGAAGCGATCCGCGTTCGCTTTGATCCCAAGACAGTGAGCTATGAGGCCCTCCTCGATCATTACTGGCACAATGTGGATTACACGGATGGCGGCGGCCAGTTCTGCGATCGCGGCTCGTCCTATCGTCCCGCCATCTTCGTGCATGACGAAGCGCAGAAAACGGCCGCCGAGGCGAGCAAGGCGGCACTCGTGCGCGATAAGAAGCTGGACGGCGTCGCTGTCGAGATCCTGCCGGCATCGGTCTTCACGCCGGCCGAGGATTATCATCAGGACTACTATAAGAAGAACCCGATCCGATATAAGTTCTATCGCAGCGGCTGCGGTCGCGATGCCCGCCTCCAGCAGCTGTGGCCGGAGCGCACCTCGCAATAGCCATCACACAATCGGCAACGCTTAATAAATACTGCAAAACCAGGGTTATTAGTTGTCCACAGGCCGCGCAACGCGCTGGCGTTTCGGAACCTGATCCGCCAAAATTGTAGACTGAGGGCGTCGACGATTCGAGCGTTGTTGCATTTCGCAACGTGGTGCACCCGTTCCGATTGCACCGGATGACCACGACCGGCCTCAGTTGAACGCGCACCTCACGGGGTGGCACACGTCTCACCATTTTGCAGGCAAGGCTTATTGATGACGTCGAACGGGCTTGTACCGTTGATCCGTTACCGTGATGTGGCAGCCGCGGTCGATTGGCTTTCCACGGCTTTCGGTTTCGAAAAGCGCAACATTATCACCGATCCCGACGGCACAATCGCCTATGCCGAACTGTCGTATGGCCGCGGCATCGTCATGCTTGGCCCTGTCGGTCAATCGAACCTGGACAGGCTGCTGAAGCAGCCCGACGAAGTCGGCGGGGCAGGCACACAAAGCGTTTATGTCGCCGTTGACGACGTCGAACGCCATTTCAAGCACTCTAGAAATAGTGGCGCCGACATCGTGCTCGAATTCGGCAGCGAAGAGGCCGGCGACCGGGCCTATGCCGCGCGCGACCCCGAAGGCCATATCTGGAATTTTGGCGCCTATTCTCCATGGCCGACAGTCACTGTCCCCCTGGACGCCGCAGCCGAACCTGCCTTCGCCGGCCGCCCCACGCGCGCACAATCCATCCTCGGCGGTGCTGTCGCCGTCCTAGCCGTCGCCTCCGTTGCAGGGCTGGCCACTCTCGACGCGCAAAAGCCGGTGCCGAGCTTCATGGCCGCTCCGGCAACTCCGGCTGCTCCGGCCAAGATCGGCCCCGACGCCGAAACCATCGCGCTTAAGGAAACGCTCGCACGGGAAGCCCACGCCCGGCAGGAGGCTGCACGCACAGCCGCCGCCATTCGTGAAGAACTGGCGCGCGAGCGCGAACAGCGGCTTGCCGCCGAGACCGCACGCGACACGCTTCAGAGCCAACTCGCCCAAAAAAGCCAGCTGGCCGAGAAACAGCAATCCAGCCCTGCGACAGGTACCATAACTCCGCCTGAAGCTGTGCCCTCGCCAACGGCAGCCGAAGCTCCGGCGGCGACAGCCGCTGCTCCGACTGCGACGCCGCCGGTCACGACAGGATCACTCGGCGGGCAGCCCGAAGATGCCGCTTTGGCTCCCACCGCCGCAGAACCAGCGCCACCAGTGACGGTCGGCCCCGCGACACCTGTCCGTTCCCCTGCCACCACCAATGTCGCACCGGCGAAGCCCAAGCCCGTGAAGCGGTCGCAGGCGCAGAAGAAGAAAACCCCGCCCAAGAAAACCGGCGGGAACAACCCGTTCTTCCTGTACGACTGAAGTTGACGGGGCCGGGCGCGAACGCCCGGCCCCGCGTCGTTATTCGGCTGCGTGCCGATGAGACGACAGGACTTGATCAGCCAACCGGCCGACCAATTCCGACAAGTGGTCGAACCGGGTCCGATAGGTCCCGACGCCTGATGTCGCCGACCTGAGCTCCACGATCAGATCGTCCATCTCAGAGGCCGGCAGGTGCGCGGTCACGACGTCCCAACCCGGCCAACCTTCGCGGGCATCAAACCCGAGGATCTGCCCGCGCCGTGATGAGATGATGGCATTTACCCGCGCCGTCGCCTCCGACGGCACGGCAATCTCGACCCAGTTGATGGGTTCGAGCAGAACCGGCTGGCACTGCGGCATGCCCTCGCTCATGGCCAGTCGTCCCGCCTGCCGGAACGCCATGTCGGAGCTATCGACCGTGTGATACGAACCGTCCGTCAGCGTAACCGCCACATCCACGACAGGGAACCCGAGCGGCCCCGTCTTCAGATAGTCTACTACTCCGATCTCTACCGACGGGATGAACTGCTTTGGCACCACCCCGCCAGTGATCTCTTCCGAAAACTGGAAACCTGATCCACGTGGTAACGGCTGGATGCGAATAACGACATCACCGAATTGACCGTGCCCGCCGGATTGCTTCTTGTGCCGCCCCCGCACCTCGACGGATTTGCGGATCGTTTCTTTGTATGGCACGTGCGACTTCAGCCGCTCCACGGCGATGCCATGTTTGCGCTGGAGCCGTTCGAACGCCACGCGCAGATGCATCTCCCCCTGGCCTCTCAACAGAGTCTGATGCGTATCCTGGTTTTGTTCCACTGCGAGAGAGGGGTCCTCATCCAGAAGCTTTGCGAGCGCGGATGATAGCTTCACCTCGTCCTTGCGGTCCTTGAGCCCGATTGCTGCACACAAAACAGGCTCAGGCGGTGCCGGATTTGGGATCCGCGCACTGGAGCCCTTATCGGCGGTTATCGTCTCGCCAGCGCGGATCGCATCGAGCCGACCCAGTGCGACGGTGTCACCTGCCCGCGCCGCGCCCCGCTTTGCAGGCTCTTCGCCTCGGAGCGAAAAGATGCCGGCGACCCGCTCTGATCGCCCACCCGAACCGGTCACCGTCGTCCCGTCGGCAATCTCTCCCTTGAGCACCCGCACGAGAGACAGCTTGCCGCCGTGCCCCGTGTGATAGCTTTTCATCACATAGGCTGCACTCTTCGCCCTGCCCACGCCAAGCCGCTCCGCCGTATCTTCCACGAATGGCACCTCGTGACGCAGCGCTTTCAACAGGCGGAACACGCCGTGGCCATTCTCCGCGCTACCCAGCATCACCGGACAGATCAGCCCCTTCCGCAAATCACTGGCCAGATCGTTGAACACGTGGTCGTTCGGAGGCTGCATGTCCGACAGCAACTGCTCCATCAGCGCGTCGTCGTAGTCCGCCAACTGCTCGAGCATGTGGTAGCGCGCTTCCTTCTCACGCGCCGCCACGCTCTCCGGCAATTCCACGATCTCGCTCGCCGCATGCTCCCGGTACACGTACGCGCGCTCGGAGGCGAGATCGACAAAACCCGTCGCGATTCCGTTTTCCCAGATTGGAATTTGGCGCAGGACGAGCGGTTTCGCTGACGCCGGCTGCAGCATCGGAATGATGTCGCGCACCGGCGTGGAGCAACTGTCGATTTTATTCAGAAAAAGAAAATGCGGGATTCCCCGATCCTCAAGCGATTTCAAAATGACTTGAAGCGCCGCCATTCGCTTCGGATCGCATTCGGAAACGACGACGGCGGCATCGACACCCGAAAGCGCGAGCGACCCTTCGTGCTGAAATTCGACCGATCCCGGACAATCAATGAAAGTAAACGTATCCCCCAGAAACGAAACGTCGGCCACGTTGAGCCCAACGCTCATTCCGTGATCCCGGGCCTCGGGCGTGGCGTCGCCAATGGTGTTCCTTTCACCGATCTTTCCTTGCCTCGTAATGCCGCCTGTGCGGGCGAGAATGGCTTCGAGCAGCGTCGTCTTGCCGGAGAGAAACGGGCCTACCAGTGCGATGCAGCGGGAGCTGCGGCCCGATGCGTGGCCCCCGTGTGAGCCATCGGAAGTCCCCATGGTGTCCTCCTTGCCGCTTTTGGCCGGCTGATCCGGCGGCGGCTTTCAAGGCGCGGCGAAGGACGCTGTCGCGCACCTCCGCGCCTCGAGAAGGAGCGCGACACGGGTCATGGTCGCGCTATCCCAACCGGCTGACAAGAGCCTGTCACACAAATGTGCGTAGCATCGGATATCAGCTGGCAAACGATCCCGGCTATCGCGCCGCAGCGGAAACGTTCCAAATCAACTGCTTTTACCTTGCGGCGCAATGCAAAGCCCCCGCTTTTGCCAATTAATTTTTGCATTGCGAGACAACTTGGCTGCGAAAGCAATCATATGGAAACAAATGGTGATGTTTAATCTTGACCAGCGGTGCCAACGCACCAACTATCCATTGTGATCTTCTGATGTTCAGGCCGCGACATCGCCATCGGCTCGGCGTGAAAGACGAGCGGCTCACCATCGGCATTCAGAAGACGAGTATCTGCGTAGCGGGCCAGGACGTGTCATGACTGACGATCAACTGATGATGACGGCACGGGCCGCGGGATATGCGATGATCCCGCCGCAGGACACTGCCGAAACGGAACTCGAAACGGTTGTCGTTGAACAGACCGTCGAACTGTCAGAGACGGCGTCCGCTTACTTTGCCAGGATGAAGTCGTGGCTGCCGGCCGCGCCCTCCGTCAGCACGTGGCTCCACGGCCGCGCTCCGGCCTGACCCAGCCCGCTGCCGCTGCCCCGCACGTCAGGCCATCTCCAAAGTTGATGTGCTGAAGATCCAACAGCACCACGGACCCGTTGACCTGCAACAGGGGAACGGCCACCGTGCCCTTCGGCGTGGCCCGCGTTCATGCCTCACGCCGCGTGTGTCTGACGTCCAGGAGATCATTGTCCATGCTTCGTGCCGCCCTCGTCGCAGCGTCGCTGCTTGTCATACCCGCCGCCGCCCTCGCCCAAAACGCCGAAGTGATCAAGGAACGCAAGGCCAACTTCAAGGCCATGGCGGACGCTGCCAAACCGACTGGCGCGATGCTCAAGGGCGAAGCCGATTTCGACCTCGCCGCTGTCAAAAACGCCATCAAGGTTTTCCAAGAAAAAGCCGCTTTGCAGGGCAAGCTCTTCCCCGACGACAGCAAGGAAGGGGAAAAGACGGAAGCGCTCCCGGCCATCTGGGAGAACAAAGCCGACTTCGAGGACCGCTTCGTAAAGCTGGCCGCAGCCGCCAAGGCCGCCGAGACCTCGATCACAGACGCTGACACGTTCGAGGCCGAATGGCCCGAGGTGATGGGCAATTGCGGCGGCTGCCACAAAAAGTATCGCAAGCCGAAGGACTGACCTGCTCTCAGAGGCCGCCGGGCGCATTGCATGCAAGAAACGACCGTACCCGCCGCGCGCATTTCCGCTTGGGATCTGCCGACCAGGGTTTTTCATTGGACCCTGGTCGCTCTCGTCATCGCTGCCTGGGCAAGCTTCGAATTCTCCGAGGAACTCGGTGATCCGCGGCTCGTCTGGCATCGCTGGAACGGTCTCGCCGTCCTGACGCTGATCGTGTGGCGCATCCTATGGGGGTTGGCCGGCCCATCGAATGCCCGGTTCAAATCCTTCGTCCGCGGCCCGTCTGCCGCCCTGACGTACGCGCGCGATCTTTACACTGGTACGCCGCGCCACTTCATCGGTCACAACCCGCTCGGAGGTCTCGTCATCCTCGCGCTGCTCGGCCTGGTGGGAGCGATCGGCACGCTTGGCCTCTTCACTCTCGAACACAACGACCTCGCCACCGGGCCGCTTTACAAGTACGCGGGCGAAGCCTGGGCCAAGATCTGGACCAGCTGGCACCGCTTCCTGTTTGAGCCGATCTTGATCATTCTGATCGTCGTCCACGTCGCGGCCAACGTGCTTTACGGCGTCGTGAAAAAGGAGCCGCTCATTCCCGCGATGATCACCGGCAAAAAGCCGGCCGCCGATTATGAAGATATCGACCGGTCCGCGCCGATTTCGAACCCGCTGTCCCGCGCGATTGCGCTTCTGGCGACAGCGGCAATCATTGTCTTCGGCGGCATCTTGGCGTTCGGCGGCAAGCTGCCGTAAATGGAGAGTTCTTACAATTGAGAGCGCGTGCCGGTGACGCGATTCTGATTCAAAAAAGACTTGAAACGCATTTGATTTTCATCAAGCCATCTTGCCCTTTAGTCGGGCTAGACAAAGTTCACATGCCGTGCGCCCCACCCCCCCTGTCCAGCGTGCGGCATCAGGCTCAGTTCGTCTCCCCCCCGACGACTGACACCGCCAGAGCCTCCTCGACCGTTTCCGGTCCGGGAGGCTCTCTCCATTTCAGCCTACTTCAAATTCCCGCAGAAACGCTGGATCCGCGTGCATGCTTCTTTGAGGTTTTCCGTCGAGGCCGCGTAAGAAATGCGGAAAGCCGGACTGCCTGCGAAGGCCGCGCCATGCACGACCGCCACGCCTTCTTCTTCGAGGAGCGCGGTCACGAAATCCTCGTCCGTCTTGATGACGGCGCCCTTCGGCGTGGTTTTACCAATTGCACCCGCGCACGACGGATAGACATAGAACGCCCCTTCCGGCTTCGGGCACGAGATGCCCTTGGCCTGATTGAGCATCGACACGACGAGATCGCGCCGCTCCACGAACTTCGCGTTGTTGACTGCAATGAAATCCTGCGGCCCGTTCAGCGCTTCGACAGCGGCCCACTGCGTGATCGAGGACGGGTTCGATGTCGACTGGCTCTGCAATTTGCACATCGCTTTGATCAATGCTTCGGGACCCGCTGCATACCCGAGCCGCCAGCCCGTCATGCAGTAGGCTTTCGACAACCCGTTCATCGTCAGCGTGCGATCATAAAGCCCAGGCTCCACTTGAACCGGCGTATAGAACTTCAGGCCGTCATAGAGCAGGTGCTCGTACATGTCGTCGGTGAGAACCCAGACGTGCTGGTTCTTCGGCTGCATCAGCACGTCCGTCAGCGCCTTGAGCGCCTCATGTGAATACGCCGCCCCCGTCGGATTCGACGGCGCATTGAACACGAACCACTTGGTTCGCGGCGTGATGGCCTTGTCGAGCACATCGGGTCTCAAGCGATAGCCATCTTCTGCGGTAGTTTCGGCGAATATGGGCGTTCCACCACCGAGCAGAACGATATCCGCATACGAAACCCAGCACGGCGCCGGCATGATCACTTCGTCACCCGGATTGAGCGTCGCCAGAAGCGCATTGTAGAGCACCTGCTTGCCGCCGGTGCCCACCGACACATTCGCCGGCTTATAGTCCAGTCCGTTCTCACGCTTGAACTTTGCGACGATGGCCGCCTTGAGTTCAGGGATCCCGTCCACGTCCGTGTACTTGGTCTTGCCTTCGTCCAGCGCACGCTTGGCAGCGTCTTTGATGTTCTGCGGCGTGTCGAAATCAGGCTCCCCGGCCGATAGAGAAATGATGTCCCGTCCCTGAGCTTTCAGCTGCCGCGCCTTGGTCGATACGGCGATAGTGGCGGATGGCTGAATGCGGTTGAGACTGTCGGCGAAGAAGCCCATGGCCCATGTCTTTCGTGTGGATGCAGTCGGGTGCGCTGGCACCCCCAGAAACGGCGCGGAAGCTACGCCGCAGTGCAGCAATCCGCAAGTCGGCCATTGGTCGTGGCTGACAGTCCTGACGTGTAGTGCCGTGGGCCAGCGATGGGGGCTTAAGTGCGATAAGGCAACACATTCCAAGGTAACGGGAATTGCCCGCGCCCCGCCACAATCCGGGCCAACCCACGCCACTTCATCAGTTCGTAATTATCCCTAAGCGAAAGTTACGCCGGTTTGATTCTCGTGCAGCATTTCAGGGGCAAGGACATGACTGGTTCGTTCCGTATGGATGGACGCCGTTTCGCACTCGACATGCTTGTCGGTCTTGGACTTTTTACGCTCGCCGTCGTGGCCACCGTCGGGGGAACATCTTCGGCCGGAGCTGTGGAGACTGCTGTTCTCAACTTGGCGGAAACCCGGTGGCTGCCTCTATCGTTGATAGCCGCCATGTTTTCGCTGTTTATGGCGTTCAATCTCGCATTGTATCGCCATATCCGGCGCCTCTATGTGGAGGAGACTCCCCGCCGTCGATCCAGGGCAGGTCACGGATCGTAACGAGCACGTGAAGATTATTTGGCGTCCCAACCCGTCTCGTCGTATACGGGTGGCATTCTAAGGACGGTGAGACGATGGTCGACCAACCTTCAAGCAAGCCACTTTCACGCCCCTTCGCAGTGGCAACCGCACTGGCCCCTTGCGTGGTGCTCGCCGGTGCCATCGTCGTTTTGAACCCGGGCGCCCAATTCGAGCGCGGCCTTTCATCAGCTGCCGCGGTCGAAGCCCGGATGATGGCCGCGTATATTCCTGGCGGCAAATCAGCACCGGCTGCGATTGCCGGCCGCACGTTCGAGGAAGGGTCGGAAGGTTTTTGGCTGAGCCGTGCACCTGACGCCAAGAACGTCGCTCGGGTCACATGGAAGGCTCCCGTGGTCGCCGGTGACCGCATCATCGTGAATTTCGGGCCGTATGATCGCCAGATGATCGACGTCGTTTTGGTCGAGGAAGACACCACCGCCACGACGCGGATCGATACCGGCGTCGGCAAAACGGCCCATTACGTTATCACCGGCCGCCGCGCGCAATCCCCGAATAGCGGCTTGGTTCGCCTGACCGTCGACGCAGAAGGTCGCGGTCTAACGACGATCAGCTCCAAAGATCGCGCGCTCTAGGCCACAGGTCTGACAGAGAGTGGTTCTCGATTTCTGCCGGGATTGCAAAGCCCGGCCCTCCGCCCCTATTGTCCGACCGGGGGCGGGGCTGAACGGCTGCCGTCTGGCGACGACCGGGGAGCCTGCATGCGTCTCAATCCACCGACAGTGATCATTTTCTTAATGTCGTTGCTGCTCGCCTTCCTGGCGATCATGACCAAGCTGCAGTTTCTGCCCATCCCGCGACACCTGCCGCACCAGGAATTCTGGCTCGCCATTACGGCCTACTTCGTTCTCATGGTCGGGAACGTCGTGAAGGGTCTCTAGCCCCACACCGGCTTGCCGAGTGTGGGCCAACAAAATCTCCCCACACCGGCTTGCCGAGTGTGGGCCAGAAAATTCCCCACACCTTCCAGCCGAGTGTTGGCCAAAACAAAACCCCTCACCAAGGGATCGACCGCTTGTCGCGAAAGAACCCGCCGGTCGGGCCATTTTCCGGAAGCGTCGCAAGCCAAACCGGCGTCTCCGCCCCGATCTCCACGGGGCGTTCCGCTTCCGCACCGCCCATATCGGTCCGCACCCAGCCCGGGCACACGGCATTGACCTTGATGTTCGTGCTCGCGAGTTCCGAAGCTGTGATGCGCGTCAGCGCGTTCAAAGCTGTCTTGGACATTCGGTACGCCGGAAATCCGCTTCGCATGTCCGAAAGCTGTCCCGCGCCCGACGAGAGATTGACGATGCGCCCGTAGCCGTTGCGCTCCATGATTGGAACCACGGCCTGTGTCAGCCGCAGCGGCCCAAGGACATTCGTCTCGAAGGTCTGGCGCGCCGTATCTGCCTTGAGTTCGAAGAGGCTCGATTTGAACCCGCCCGGACCGTCGATCAGAATGGCGGCGTTGTTGACCAGAATGTCGATGCGCCCGTGGCGAAGGACGATCTCTTCGACGGCCGCAGCAACGGAGGCCTCGTCAGTGATGTCGAGGCGGACAACCTCGGTCGGATAGCCTTCATCGATAATCGTCTTTGCTGCCGCTTGACCCTTCTCCAAGTCCCGAGAGCCGATGACGACCAGCATCCCCCGCCGCGCCAACTGCCGCGCAATCTCAAGTCCAATCCCGCGATTGCCGCCCGATACCAGCGCGACCCGTGACACAGCCATTATGAACCAGCTTCCCCGTCACGCCCGCGGCAACACCGCTGAGCCTTCAAGGAGTTAGGTAAACACTCCGCCAGCTTTTGCAAACCGAGTTTCTTGATCTGGATCAAGTCTTGCCGCTCGCGAACCGTGGTGCACGCCGCACCGACTCGTCGCGAATGGCAGCCATGAATTTCGGAACGTCTCCGGCTAGCGACTGGCGTACGAGGAACGACGGCACGAGGGCGTGAAATCCGACGCGCGCCTCGTAGGTCACGCGCGTGCCGCCTTTGACCGGCTCCAGCCGCCAAGCTCCGTCCAAGTACTGCAAATCGCCTGACAGCAGACGAAAGGAAATGCTGCGATTGGGAACGTACTCCGACCGGAACACCGTCCTCATGTCGGGCAGAAAACTTGCCCAGCTTGCAACCTTGTGCTCCCGGATATCCCAAGCTCTGCCCGGATCCGCTTCGATAACGCGACAACTCTTGAGCGAGGGGAAAACGTCTGGCGCGCGCGCACACTCCGTCAGCGCACTGTAGACGGCCTGCGCAGGCGCCGGCACGACCATCGTGGCATCGACTTGCCCGTCGATCGGCCCGTCGGCCGCTGTCACGCGGACCACTGGCTCGCCGGGTTCCAGGTTGGCCATCGCCGGAACGACCGCGGACAGGGCAATGAACCCCAGCACCGCAGCGGCGCACATGTTCGAATTCATGGTTATCCTCTCAGGAATTGAATGTTTGAACTCAAACACACCCTGACTCTGCGGCCCTTGGCTACCTGGCCAGTCACCGTCTTACGTCGCGGAGCGTGCACACCGATCTCCGGTACCCAAAGATACCCTCAAAATGCCACTTTCCGGCCAGGATTACGTTCCGTCATTTGATCTCCACGGCCGCACGGCCCATATACAGATCGCATGGCTCGACCACCGAAATCCGATCTGCCAAAAGCGCGGCCTTCGCGGGCCCGCTCTGGAAAACCTGCTGCGCCGCCCGCCGAGACGGCGGCCGGAACGCCTGGCTTCGGCGAGTCGATGCAGTCGTCGTATGTGGCCGGGACGTCGACCCTGCCGGCGCTGCGCACGTCGGGTCCGCTGCCACCGCGCGCCGGCGACAGTTCGATCTCCGACATGCTGAACGCCCTGCTCGCCAAACCGGCCGAACGCAGCGACCGCGCGAAGGAAATCCTGTCCCGGCAGCCGATGCTCGCCTCGCATCCGATCGTCACCGGCGCCGCGCGCGAATTCGTGCCCCATCGCCCCGCCCGGCCGGAGAAGAGCGAAGGCGGCATTCGTTTCGAGATCGTCTCGGACTATTCGCCCAAGGGCGACCAACCGACGGCCATTGCTGAACTCGTCGAGGGCGTTAACCAGCTCGAACGGGACCAAGTCCTGCTTGGCGTGACCGGCTCCGGCAAGACCTTCACCATGGCGCAGGTCATTGCCGCCACCCAGCGCCCCGCGCTGATCCTGGCGCCGAACAAGACCCTCGCCGCCCAGCTCTACGGCGAGTTCAAGAGCTTCTTCCCCAACAACGCCGTCGAGTATTTCGTCTCCTACTACGACTACTACCAGCCCGAAGCCTACGTCCCCCGCACCGACACCTACATCGAGAAAGAATCGTCGATCAACGAGCAGATCGACCGCATGCGTCACGCCGCAACGCGCTCGCTGCTCGAACGCGACGACGTCATCATCGTCGCGTCTGTTTCTTGCATCTATGGTATCGGTTCGGTCGAGACCTACACCGCCATGACGTTCGCCGTGAAAGTCGGTGACCGCCTCTCGCGCGATCAGCTCCTGGCCGATCTCGTCGCGCTGCACTACCGCCGCAACGACGCCGCCTTCGCTCGCGGAACCTTCCGTGCCCGCGGCGACACCGTCGAAGTCTTCCCGGCCCACTATGAAGACCGCGCATGGCGCATATCCCTCTTCGGCGACGAGGTCGAAAGCATCGTCGAGTTCGATCCGCTCACCGGCAACAAGACCGACGAATTGGCGCTGGTGAAGGTCTATTCGAACTCGCATTACGTCACGCCGAAGCCGACGCTGCAGCAGGCCATCAAAAACATAAAATTGGAACTCAAGCAGCGCCTGGAAGAGCTCTACTCCGTCGGCAAGCTCCTCGAAGCCCAGCGCCTCGAGCAGCGCACCACCTTCGACATGGAGATGATGGAAGCCACAGGTTCGTGCGCCGGCATCGAGAACTACTCGCGCTATCTCACCGGCCGCGCGCCGGGCGAACCGCCGCCGACGCTGTTCGAATACCTTCCCGATAACGCCCTCGTCTTTACCGACGAAAGCCACGTCACGATCCCTCAAATCGGCGGGATGTTCCGCGGCGACTACCGGCGCAAGGCGACGCTGGCCGAATACGGTTTTCGCCTACCCTCCTGCATGGACAACCGCCCGCTCCGCTTCGAGGAGTGGAATGCGATGCGTCCGCAGTCGATTTACGTCTCAGCCACGCCAGGCTCGTGGGAATTGGAACAGACCGGCGGCACGTTTTCTGAGCAGGTCATTCGGCCCACCGGGCTAATCGATCCCGAGGTTGAAATCCGGCCGGCCAAAAACCAAGTCGACGACTTGCTGGCCGAGGTGCGCGAAGTCGCCAAGAAGGGCCATCGCGTTCTCGTCACCACGCTGACCAAGCGCATGGCCGAAGACCTCACCGAGTACATGCACGAGACCGGCATTCGCGTCCGCTACATGCACTCCGACATCGAAACGCTGGAGCGTATCGAGATCATCCGCGATCTCCGCCTCGGCGCCTTCGACGTACTCATCGGCATCAATCTGCTGCGCGAAGGTCTCGATATCCCCGAGTGCGGTATGGTTGCGATCCTCGATGCCGACAAGGAAGGTTTCCTGCGCTCCGAGACCTCGCTCATCCAAACCATCGGCCGCGCAGCCCGCAACGTCGAGGGTCGCGTCATTCTCTACGCCGACAGCATGACCGGCTCCATGGAGCGCGCCATCGCGGAAACGAACCGCCGCCGCGAAAAGCAGCGCGCCTATAACCTAGCCAACGGCATCACGCCGGAAAGCATCAAGCGCAACATTCATGACGTCCTCTCCAGCGTCTACGAGCAGGACCATGTCACTGTCGACGCCGGCCTCGCCGACCAGCCTCTCGTCGGCCACAACCTTGAAAAAGCCATCGAAGACATGGAGCGGCGCATGCGCGAGGCCGCCGCCGATCTGGAATTCGAAACTGCCGCGCGACTCCGCGATGAGATCAAGCGACTGCGCGAAACCGAACTCGCCATCGCTGACGATCCCCTCACCCGCCAGTCGGAGATCGATGATCGCACCGGCGGCTACAGGGGCGACAAGAAGTACGGTGCGGCCGGCAATCTGCCGCCGTCCTCTCGCATCGCCACCGAATATCAGCCCGTTCAACCGACTTACGCGCAGTCCACGTCACGCGTCAGCAAGCCCTCGCTCGATACCATGGGCCCGGGGACCGATAGGCCGATCCCGGCACGCAAACCCGCAGTCGATCCGCGAACCAAAGCTGGCGCGTTCGGAGAGCGCGTGGCAGGTCCCCATAAACCAACGCTCGACGAAATGGGCCCGCACGCCTCCCTCCCAGTCAAATCGGGGACGGTGCCGCGTAAGCCCCAACTGCCGACGCGCACGATCGAGATCGACGATCCCGCAGAAGTAAAATCCCGCCGCGGTCGCCCGAAGAAAACCGGTCGCCCCGGACGCTAAGGCGCGATCGCCTCATTTTCACGCCATTCAAATTCGACAGTTGTCATGCGCAACGGACAAATGTCCTCGCGCGTTGTACGTTGTCGTGAGCGCTGCAGACTGTCGGCCATAGCGGCGCGAACAAAGTCCTTCGGAGTATTACCATGACTAGATCGCTCTCACTCGCTGCCATGGCTCTTGGGGCTGGTCTGCTGTTCGCCGCCACCACAGCACAATCTGCGCCGGTCTCGGCTCCACAGACGCCAAACGTCGCCGGAAAATCACTCCTCGAACCCGTCCAATACGGCCGCCGATGCAGGGCGTGGCGTCGGACATGCGGCTATCGCTGGGGCTGGGGCACATGGCGCTTCCGCCGCTGCTTGCGCAATCATGGCTGCTGGTAGCACGCTATCAAGCCGCTCTCAGTGCTGATGGTGCTCGTGGCTTCCGGTCGGTGCAGTGCCTGTGCCGGCCGGGGCCGGATGATGCGGCTTGCCGCTGCCTGCCTCTACGAAAAACTCCACCGGCACCTGGCCCGCCTTCTCGAACGTCAAGGTCCCATCCACATAAGTGTCCGCCTCGAAGGACGTCTTGAGGTCGAGGAACATGATATGGCGACCGTTGGGCTCGAGCGAAACTGTCTGCCCCGGTCCGATTTCGACGCCATCACGAAGCGGGCGCATCTTTGCGACGCCGTCCTCTATCGTCGTCTCGTGCAGTTCAGCTGCGCCTGCTCCCGTCAGGGATGCACCAAGCAAACGGTCAGCAGTTTTCCCGTGGTTTGCAACAGTGAGATACCCCGCCGTCACAACTGATCCTTTCGGAGTTACGCGGATCCACGGATGATCGATCGCCAGCGACTTTGACTTGATCTCGTGTGCCTGCGCGTGCACCGCGATTGCAACCGCTGCAAGACCAGGAAGTAAGACCCGCCAACGCCGTCGCATCTCAGTCTCCGCTTTCTGCCGCAACCCGTTGGGCTGTTCTACCACAGGACGCTCGGAACCAGCCGACTCACTCCTGAGCTTACTCCGGCGGCGTCGCGGCAATGACCTTCAGCAGCGCACTGTCTTTCGCGATCTGCGCGATATCCCGGCACTGCACCTTCGTCGCCGCCGTACATTCGATTGTCACGGTGTATGGGACGCCGAACTTCGTCACCGTGTATTCGGCGATCGACCCTTCCATACCCTGTTCGTCGTTCTCATCAAAGACCGACACCTCCGGCCCCGCCGTCGGCGCGGCACCCGGCCCGGATGTCGGATAAATGGGATAGTCCGCACCGAACACGTGCTGCACGCGTAGATCTGCAGACACGCTCACCGTCACATCACCATAGGTATCGACGATCTGGTACCAAACGGGGTTCGTCTCGTCCGTGTGAATGTCGCGCGTGCCCATTGGCTGAGGTCCAAGGCCGGGAAAAGAATTCTGCACGAGGCCTGGCGCCCCTTCGAATGCGAGCACGGGAAGTTTCACCTTATCAAGCCGGGCGAGCGCAATCGGTGCCGCCCCACGCGCGGCCTCCTCTTTTTTTGCTGTGACGAAGTTGACCAACTCCGCGTTCGACCAGTCCACGTCCAGCAATTGCTCCGCAGCCTGCACATGGCCAGAGAGCAAAAAAACCGCTCCTATACATATTATTCCGGATTGAACTCGTCGCACAATTCTACCTCACTTTTTCTCGCGCCACGTTAGCGCCCTGCCCCGCCGACCATCAAGCCACGGAGCACCGCAAGTGTGTCGGATATGTGCCACTTGTCCCGATGACATGACAGTGGCGTCCTGGCTGCGCTAGGATGCCTTGGGGGGCCGATGACGCAAACGACAACCACGCCGGCGCAAGACACCCGCCGCATTCGCTGGGGCTGGATCGCCGCCGGCTTTCTGCTGCTGATAATCTGCCTTGCCGCAAGTCTTCTCTTTGCCCCGCCAGCGTTCTTCTTCACCTCGCTCCTGAAGAAGGCCGTTCACGACCAAACCGGGCGTGAACTCACCGTCGCATATTCACGCTACCACATCCGCGAGATCGTCACTGTCGAACTCTCCGGCGTCGAACTCGGCCGCCCCGGCAGTGCGCCGGGATCATCGCTGTTCACATCTCGAAAAATTACGGCGCGATTGCCGTTGCGCTCGATTATCAGCCGCAAACCGCAAATTCTTTCGCTGGAAGTCGACGCCCCCGTGGTCAATCTCGTGCGCGCAGCCAGCGGCACTGGAAACTGGCAAATGTCGCAAGCGGCCGAGCCGACGGTGCCGGTGGCTTTCGCTCTACCACCTACGACGGTCAGCAACGGCACACTCATCTATACCGACGAAGGCACCGCAACCCAGCTGCGGCTCGATGCCATTAGCGCCTCGATCGCCGCCGATCCACAATACGGCGGGGCGGCCGCAAGCGGCACATTCGGCTACAATGACGAACCGCTGACATTCAATCTCGCCGTGTCCGATGCAGCGGCAGCCGCTGCTGGACGGGCGACCCCGCTGGCACTCTCTATCGACAGCCGCAGACTGAACGCAAAACTGTCCGGCGAAGGCGCAATCGGTGAAACGCCGATGCTCTCAGGTGAAATCGATGCGACGAGTCCCTCCGCGCGGGACCTCGCGACGTGGCTCGGATTCGGCGACAGCGTACCCATGACCGCCGGCGCGATAACCCTCAAGGCCACGATGGATCCGCAAACAAAATCGAGCGCAAAAGGATCGATCAACCTGCGCGATGCACCCGTCACCTACGACCTGACGCTCGCAAGCCTCCGCGAGGCCATCGCGGGCAAACCGACCTCGATCAAAGGTACGCTTGCCGGCCAGGGACTTTCCGCCGAGATTGATGGAACTGTATCGCTGGGAGCTGAGCAGAACTATGTGGGCGCGGTATCAGCAAAAACGGATTCGATCGGCCGCCTCGGCGCTCGCTTGAGGATCAACCACCCCGCGATCCAAGCCTTAGGTCCCGGTTCACTTTCCGGCACGTTGGATGCCCGCCCAGGCCAGATCGCCTTCTCCGAAACCGCATTCGATGCCGACGGACGCACCGGCGCGTTCACGGGCGACATTATGCTTGGAGGGCCACGACCTCGCGTCACAGGCAACCTTAAAATCTCGCGCATCGACCTTGATGCTCTGCTCGGCCGTACACCGCCGTCACCGCCATCATTGGCTGCGGGCGGCGATGCGCCCGACGCCGGCTTCGAGACGACGTTCGAAGTGCTCTCCGCCGAACTCGAAGCATTAGAGACGACGCCGGTACCCACGCCGCAGCCATCGCTGGCAGCCGCGCCCACACCATCGACCTGGAGCTCGGCCCCGATCGACCTCAAAGCCTTGCGCGCCGTCGATCTGGACCTCGGCCTGGCCATCTCCGAGGTGAAGCTCGGACAGCTCCCTCTGGCTAACGCGCGCGTCAAGGCAATGCTCGATAACGGCGAACTGTCCGCCAACATTGATCGCATCGCCATCGGCGCAGGCAGCGGATCGGGCGCTCTGAGCCTCAAAACACGGGGAACATCGCAGGACGCCGCTCTCGCGCTGAAATTGCAGAACGTCGACGCCGAACCGATCACAGCCGAGCTGTCCGGCAGATCACTTCTCAAAGGTGTTTCTACGGTCGATATTGCGACGCGCGCGACGGGTCGCTCTCCGGCAGAATTCGTCACCACACTCGACGGCAGCGCCCGCATCGAACTGACGAATGGCCAGTTGCGCGGCTGGGACATCGGCGAAATGGTGGCCCAACTCTGGAACTACAAAGGATGGGGCTACACACCCTCCCGCAATACGCCCGTCGAGAAACTGACCGCCACCTACACCATCAAGAATGGAACCATCACGTCAGCACCGGACCTCACGATGCGCGGGCCGACCGCAGCGCTTCGCTCCGTCGGCAACGTGGTCGTACCCCGCCGCTTGATCGATCAGAACATCGATGTCCAAAACCTCTTCTTCAATATCGTTATTAAGGGTGACTGGACCAAAAAGCTTTGGATCGGTCCAGCCTTTCTCGCAAGCCTCCAACCCATCCCCGGAGCAGCGCCGGAAGCATTGGCCGATACTGTGCCACCTGCGACAGCGCTGCCGAACGCGTTGCCGGCCGATCTTGCAGCACGCATCGATCGCATTCTTTCCGATCCGGCCGCGGCAGCGCGTTTGACAGCAGCACAGAAGACTTTTCTGCACTCGCTTCTTTCGGGGGATAGATCGGGATCATAAGGGGACCCGCATTGCGTGGCTTGCGCCGGTTGGCGCATAATTTTTGGTAGAGGGGGGAAATTCTTCGTGGCGTTTAATCGATCCACAGGCCGCAGCGGTAGCGCCGCCGCTTGTGCAATTGGCGGCGCGGCACTGTCTATTGCCGCTCTCCTGACGACCTATCCCGCGCTTTCCAGCGATGGCGCGCCATCGCGCGTTGCACTGGCCGGCCGCGATCTCATGAGTCACGCATTGCTGCAGGGACTTGCCGCCCATGCGCCCACGTTGCCTTCGCAGCAGCGCTTCCACGATCAACCCGCATGCCCACTGCAAACCGGCACGAGCACACCGGCCCGCGTTCAACTTGCTAAATGTCAGCTTGCACCGGGCCCTGAGCCCATGCCAAGCCCCACTCCAACGCCCATACCCGGCCCCGCGCCGGAACCTCCGAAGCCTCAGTTCGCCTACTATCCGCCCGGCAATTTGCTGGAGAAAGATGCCGGTCGGGGTCGCGCCAATGATCGCTTCGTCTACCTGCCGAACATCGTCTTCCCGCTGAAACTCGGCGACGGGCAATTCCCGCACATGAACTCACAGATTTGGGGTTACGGCGGCGGCGGCTGGGGCGGCAAAGGCGCGGCCGGCGGCAGCGAAAGCGACCGCCGCAACTACGATCCGATGCAGCAGCGCGACAACTATTGCGAAGTCCGCGGGTGGGCAATGCCCCTGTGTCCGTCAGGGGCCGGTCATCAAGGCCAAGATATCCGCCCCGCGACGTTCAAAGACAATACGTGGGAGGCTGTCGCCGTCGTCGATGGCACCATCACCAACGTCACAAAGAACACCACCGTTCAGCTGAAGGCCAAAGAAGGCACGGACTATTACTATCTCCATATGCACCCCGGCTCGATCAAAGTGAAAACTGGGCAGATGGTGAAGCAGGGCCAAGTGCTCGGCAAAGTTTCAAAGTACATGAACGGTTCGCCATCCACGAGCCTGCATCTCCATTTTCAGGCGCGCCAGACCATCAAGGCCGGCACAAAAACCATTACGGCCTACGTCCCCGTGTTCACATCGCTCGTCGCCGCCCTTCGCCGCGAAAAAGGTCTCGATCCCGGAATCGGCGCCGATGGCACGCTCCTCATCGACGCGAATTACGAGATTGGCGCTGCACAACCTGCGCCGCAGCCGACGCCAGAACCAACACCCGCACCACCGCCCACGCCCGCGCCGATTCCTGAACCGGAACCGGCACCGGAACCCGGACCTAAACCTGCGCCTGAGCCGTCGCCGGCGCCAGTCCCTGAACCTGCACCTTTGCCCGTACCGGAACCCGTGCCTTCTCCACCTACGCCTGCACCGGAGCCGCAGCCAGCACCCACGCCTGACCCGCAGCCGGACCCAGCGCCAGCTCCCACTCCGGCACCTGAACCTGCACCCGTGCCCTCCCCTGCTCCACCTACTCCTGCACCGGATCCGGAGCCAACACCTGCGCCGAGCCCAGCGCCATCTCCCACTCCCGCACCAGAACCTGCACCGGAACCAGCGCCCGCACCCGCACCGGAGCCCGCACCGGAGCCGCAGCCCAGTCCCGCACCAGCGCCCGAGCCTGAACAAGGTTGGTGGCAATGGATGAAGGATAGCGTTTCGAACTGGTGGTCCAAATGGCGCAGCTGATCAACGTCCCGTCCGACGAGGTCCTGACATGACAATCCGCACCACGATCCTGATCGGGGCCGCCCTCTCCGCAATGGCCTCAGCGGTGCCAGCCGTGGCGCAGTCGGGCGAGTACGATCGCCTGAAGAATATCTTGGAAGATAAGTTTCAGCCCGAAGGCGCGGCCAAGCCCACTCCGGGCCGGTCGCCGTCCCCAGCCGCGCAGAACAAAAACGACTTTGAGTACGTCAAGCCCGCTCCCGGCGCGGCGAAGCGCAAACGCCAAGGCGCATCGGACGGCTGGTACGACACCATCAAAAAGAAAGTCTGGGGCGGAAAATCATCATCGACTCTGCCGTTCATCACTCCGGCTCAAGCAGCACCGTTGGGCGGCGCTGCCACGCAGGCAGCAACGGGCAGCGCCTCCTCGCTCGTGATCAGAACAGGCGGCGCGGCCGCACCTCCGTCCGGTGTGCCGGTAGCGAAAAAGAACAGCTACATGATCCAGCTGAAACCGGACATCACCGAACAGCAGATCCAAGAACTGCTGAAGAAATACGATTTGAAGATCACGAAAGTGATCGGGGCGCTCGGCGTCATCACCGTCGAGCAGAACAATCCTGCTGAGCCAACGCACAGCCTGGAGGGCGCGGCTCCAGATCAGAAGCTGAACCGCATTTTGGATCCTCCCTTGGTGCAGGCTCTTCGCAAGGAACCTACTGTCGACGCTGCGTTCGTCGATAGCCTCATTGGAACCAAAGCTCTGCCCAAGCCGTCCGGTGCCGAGATCAAGATCGGCGACAAGTCTTATGCCTGGCGATGGCAGCCCGGGGACACGCCCGACGGCAATTGGGGCCTCAAGGCTATCGGCATGCCGGCCATGTGGTCGCTGATCGAGCGCCACCGCGCCGCCAATCCCGACGCGGTGCGTCCCAAAATTGGCATCATCGACATCGGCTTCACCGAGAACGCCAACGTCAAGTACACGCTGGCCCGCGGCGCCTATCGTCCACCGCTCGTGCGCCCCGACTGCGAAACCAACCACGGCACTCACGTCGCCGGTATCATTGGTGCCAAGCAGGGCGCAGCCCCCGGCATCGATGGCATTGTCCCAGACGCCAACCTCGAAGCAGTTGCAATCGCAGCCGAGTTCATCGGCGAACGCGACAATCTCGATGCGGATCTCAGCTGGCAGGCCCAGGCCATGCTGTTCTCCGATGTCCTGTCGAACACAATGGTCTATCTCACGACCAACTTGAAGCAGGGCGGCAATCTGCGCGTCCTCAATGTCAGTCTGGCCTATAACTTCGTTGCGCGCGGTGTCCTCGGCGACGCGGACCCCGACGATGTCGAAGGACTGAAGCTGCACATCGCAGACCAGGCGAGCGTCATCCGCACAATGGCTCGTCTCGTCGATAATGAAGTCTTGTTCGTCGTCGCCGCCGGCAACGACAGCGAGGGACTCGACAAGCCGCTCGAAGCCCGCTGGGCCTCGCCATTCGCGTGGGCCGGCACTTATGTTTGGACGAGCGGCGAACCCGTCCGGAACATCATTGTGGTCGAAGCCACCGGTCGTGACGGCAATCGCGCCGGGTTCTCGAACGGGGGAGGTCATGTTTCCGCACCCGGCGTCGACATCATGAGCACGCTCGGCAGCACCACGTCGCCCTTCGGCATCTGCTCGGGCACGTCACAAGCTGCACCGCACGTCGCCGCACTCGCTGGACTCTTGTTCGAACTTGCCCCGGAAAAAGCGCCCGAAGAGATCATCACTGCGTTGAAAGAGAGTGGTGTGACGGGCGCCTCCCACGCGCCGCGCATCGACGCGATTGCAGCAGCCGCATCTGTTTCGGAAAGCGCGCGCAAACGCCTCGCCGACCTGGACGGTAACGGCACAATCGATGCAGACGACGTTAAGCTGTTTGCCCGCGCCCTCATCGCGATCGAGGCCGCGGCCACGACAGAGGCCGCTTTCAGTGAAGATCTGAACGGCGACGGCCTGATCGATGACAACGAATGTCATTTTCCCCGCATCGACCTTAACGGCGATGGTCAGGCGTCCCTCCGTGAAGCCAAGGCCGCGCGCATCTCCGCTCTGAAATCTGACATCGCGCCGATCGAAGCGGCATGGAGTGCAACAACAGATGCGCTCAAAGCCGCGTTTACAGAAACTGGCCTCAGCGCTCGAATTGCGCACAGCCTCATCGCTTCCGACGCCAGCAGCAATTCCGAACAACCGGTCAAATGCCGGCGCAAGGATGGCGGCCTCATCGCGGCCCTGAACCTTCCCGCTTCCGGCGGACGAGTACCTGCCGCTTCCCCTGAAGCACCGAGCAGCGCCGTAACGAACGTTGCCGCCGCAGGGCCGGTGAGCGATAGCAGCACAGTCGTCGGTACCCCCGCCGAAGAGGTCCGCATCGAAGTCAGTAAAGGCGTAGAGGACCTGAAGAAGGCCAATCCGGATCTGAAGGTCGTGATCAATCCCGCCACCGGGCTTCCCAGCAGCATCTCCGGCTTCAAACCCGACGCCGCGTCACTCGCGGCAGGTGCCCGCTCCGCGGATCAAACGGAAGACGACACTCGGCGCACCGTCGAGAACTTTCTCGACACCAGCGGCATCACCGCGGCACTTCCCGCGAAGGGCAAGAAAGCCGAACTCAAATACATCGGCCGTCGCAAGGATCCGGACTTCCCCGGCCGCTACATCGCAAACGTCGAACAACGCGTCGATGGCGTGAAAGTGTTCGGCTCCTCGGCGCGTCTCACGATCGAGAACACACTCGGCGTGACCAAGTATCAAGGCTCCACATCGGCAGCCCAGATCGATAAGACCAAACCCGAAATCACTGAAAGCGCCGCCACGGCCGCGGCCCGCACACAGCTTGCCGAACTGCTGAAAGGGTCCAGCACCGGCGCCGCACCACCCCTTCCTATGGGGCCCAATCCTCAGATCACACCGGCCACTGCCGAAGTCGTGGTCTTCGACCCGGCGCTGCTGCGCGCCAATGTCTATGGCGGTGCCCGTCTTGCGTGGCTGGTGTCGATCGATAGCTTCCGCCTGTTCGTTGATGCCAACTCTGGCGAGGTCTTTCACTTCTACCGCGACAAGCCCTCAGGACTGATCCGCCGAATCTACGACTATTCGAATCCTGCAGAAACGGCGGCACTCGTCGACGAAGATGGAAAAGGCAAGGGACAGTCACTTCCAGCTGACGCCGAACAAGCCTTCCGCTACACCGGCGCGGTGCGAGACTTCTTCTTCCTCGTCTTCGGCCGCAACAGCTATGACGACAACGATCAGGACGGCCCCAACGGCGGTGCGCCTCTCGAGAGCTACGTTCGCTACGGCACCGTGCGCAACGCTTACTGGTGCCCATCGAAATCATACTATTGCCCGAAGCAGAACGTGATGGTCTTTGGCCCCGGGTACGCCGGCGCCGTCGACATCGTCGCGCACGAGATGGTGCACGGTATCATCCAGCATGAGGCGAACCTGATCTATTCCGACGAGCCCGGCGCCGTCAACGAAAGCATTGCCGACATCTTCGGCGCACTCATCGAATTCTACGCAAAATCGGGCTCCGCCAATTGGCTACTTGGAGAAAGCGCACCCGGCTATTCCCCGGAACGTCCACTACGCTCGCTTGCCAACCCCAATCTTTCGACACCGGATGGCACGTCGCTCTTCGACAGATCACAGGCCTTCTCCAGCAGCAACCGCGGGCAACCCGACCACTATGCTGACGTCGTCACGGCGGACGACCAGATCTGCGCCACGACCTGGTTGAACGACAACGGCTGTGTCCACTTCAATAGCGGCATTCTGAACAAGTTCGCCTATCTCATCTCCGAAGGCGGTGAACATCGCGGCACGATCGTGAAGCCGCTCGGCCGGCAGAAGCTCGCCCACCTGACCTACCGCACGATGACCGCAAACCTCAATCAGACCGCCACGCTGGTCGAAGCTGCGGAAGGCTTCCTGCAGTCCTGCCTGGATCTCACGCAGAAGAAAGGATCAGGTTTTGCGGAAAGCGACTGCGATCAAGTCCTCGCCGCCCAGCAAGCTGTTGGCCTCGTATATGGCAGTTCCTGAACTGTCACGCAGGCTGGCCTACGACGCCGCCTTCCACGATCATCTTGAGCATCACCGCCGCGCCGCACTGCTTTGATACGGCATTCGCATCCCACACATTGTCGGCGACGAACTTGCCCTTCGTATAGTGGTTCGAAAAGCTCCAGAGGTACGGCGTATTGATGTTGTAGAGAAGCCGAGAGCGCCAACCGTTGTACGCTTCCCACCGGTAGAGCATACGCGGCAGATCCCAGTCGGTAAGATCAGCAAATTTATCGTAACGCAGCGCATCGACCGCGCTCGAATGCCAATCTGTCGGCGGATTCCAGACCTGTGGCCTGCCTTTTGGCACCTGCACTGTACGGCCCCTTAGAGGATCGCCGTTGTGAAGATGTTTGTTGAAATCAAAGCCGCATTCCATCCCATGGATGATGCCGACGAAGTACCAGGGAACACAGATCTCATCCTCAATTCTCTGGTAGCGCTCGCGCCGCGCGGGATCGACCAGCTTGTCGGTGTACCATTTCACTTGCGAGATCATATTCGGGCGAATCTCACACGTGCGGAACAGGTCCCGGTAGCCCTCCGCGACGTCTTCGAACTTCGGCGCCTTCACAGTCGGCGCCGCCGCTGGCGGACCAGGCTCCTCCGCCGCCTCGCGAGGCAGCTTCTCCGCCGTGAGCACCTTTCCGAGAAGTGTGCTCGCCTCCTGCTTCAGATCTTCCGCCGCATCTGCCTTCTCCACCGGCGCCGAGGCGATCGCAGCATCGAGGCTGTCCATAAAATCGACGATGGCAGGCATCGTCGTAGAGAAATCGTCGGTCAAACTTTCAGGCCCGAGCGACATGCGCGGCACGGCGAGGCCCATTTTCTGCGCTGTGAGCGTCAACCGACCAAGTTCACCCCAGATCGGTGACACCGCACCCGTACCGGGCAGCGCATCCTGGGCCAAAGCTGCAACAGTGATCGAACGCGATAAAAACGGTGCAGCAACAGCAGCAGCTGCCGCATTCAAAAACGCACGGCGATCTCGTGACATCCGTCGGGCCATCGATGATCTCCCCCCTTAGGACGAGGCCGAAGACCCCGTAGTCTGGCATTATGCCACCTGGAGCCGCCTTCGCCCAGTCCGATCGGGTCCACGCGTTACCTCCAAGCGAAGCAACAGCGACGTGATGACCACAGCATCAGCGCGCATGCACACTCGAAATGAAGCTTAACCCAGCACGACGCCGCATCTCCCAGGCCATTCAAGTCCCTCCAGCGTGGTCCCCCTCGGCTTGTATTCACAGCCGATCCAGCCCGTGAAACCGGTGCTATCAATCGCCTCGAAAATACGCCGATAGTCGAGGCTGTCCACGGCCGGCTCGCTGCGATCCGGCGGGTTCGCGCACTGATAATGCCGCGCGATGGGAGCAAATTCTGCGATCGCCTCCAGTACGCCACCCTGCATGCGATGACGATGGTAGAGATCGAATTGCAGGCCGAGGTTCGCCGCACCCACCTCTCTGATGACGTCACGCGCTGCCTCAGTCGTCGTCAGGAAGTAACCCGGCATATCGAAGGTGTTGATCGGCTCGATCAGAATATCGACGTCGTCGCCGCGCGCCCACTCGGCCGCTAGAGTCAAGTTCTTCAGATACACGTCGCGATCCGTGCCATGCGCGTCGAGACCTGCCATCGCATGAACCCTAGGACAGCCAAGCGCCTCCGCATAGCGCAGCGCCAAATCGACTCCAGCCGCAAACTCATCCTCCCGGCCCTTCAGCGCGGTGATGCCACGCTCGCCCTCATCCCAATGGCCCGGCGGCAGGTTGAACAATACCACCTTTAGGCCAAGTTGATCGAGCCGCGCCCGGATATCGTCGACATCGAACGCATAAGGAAAAAGGAACTCCACACCCTTGAATCCGGCTTTCGCGGCCGCTTCGAACCGATCGAGAAACGGGACTTCGGTGAAGAGCATGCTGAGATTGGCGGCGAAACGCGGCATCAGCGATTCCTCAATCCATATCGGGCTTTGCCCGGCGCATGCGTTTAATGTCCCCGCGCTTGCCCTTGGCTTCCAATCGCCGCGTCTGCGCAGCCCTCGTCGGCTTTGTTGCGATGCGCTTTTTCGGCACATGCAACGCCTTTCGCACCAGTTCGGCTAGCCGCTCCCGCGCATCCTCGCGATTGCGCTCTTGCGTGCGAAACCGCTCCGCTCGGATCACAAGCACGCCTTCGTCGGTCATTCGCCGACCCGCAAGGGTAATGAGCCGATCCCGCACGGCGATCGGCAGTGTTCCGTGCCGAACATTGTAGCGCAGCTCAACTGCCGTCGACACTTTGTTGACGTTCTGCCCGCCCGGCCCCGAAGCCCGCACGAAGCGTTCTTCGATGTCACGCTCATCAAGGGTAAGATTGGCTGTGATCCGCACGGTAGTTGTCTTTCGCCCGTTCGTGGCACTCTAGCGCGCACCGATATCCCAGTAGTCGTTGCGGAAGTAGAGCAGCGGCTCTCCTTCGCCACGGAACCGTCCATCGATGACCCGGCCGATGAAGATCGAGTGCGTCGAGAATTGATGCTCGTCGAGCAGTTCACAATCCAGGCTCGCCAGTGCACCCGAAAGCACCGGTGCGCCCGTTGCTAGCGTCTCCCAGACAGCACCGCCCTCGAAGCGGTGCTCACCCGTCACACCGCCCTTACCCGAAAACCGTTCCGCAAGAGCCTGCTGTTCACGTGCCAGAATGTTCACGCTGAAGGATTTCGCCGCGACGATCACCCCATGCGTTCCCGATTTGCGCTGCACGCAAACGAGCAGAGTCGGGGGATTATCCGAAAGGGAAGAAAATGCCGTCGCGGTCAGTCCACCCCGCGAACCGGTGCGGCCGGCCGCGATGATCGCGACGGCTCCCGCCTGATGGCGCATGAGGGCGCGGTAGCGGGGAGCGTCCATGGGCGGCGTCAATCCTATCATTTGAGAGATAGAGTACATACGTCCCGATTGCCGAACGGATCGGCCAGCGTCAACTCAAAACCATCCCTTGAGGTCCCGGACGATTTCGCGCGCTGCGTTACGGCCGGGCAGTCCTGTGACCCCACCACCCGGATGGGCGCCCGACCCGCAGAGGTAAAGCCCGGAAATCGGCATCCGGTAGTCGGCATGCCCGAGCACCGGCCGCATCGAAAACAGCTGATCTAGCGACAGTTGGCCGTGGAAGATATCGCCATCGACAAGCCCGAACCGCATCTCCAGATCGAGCGGCGAGAGCACCTGCCTGCCAAGGATAGAACTGCGGAAGTTCGGTGCGTGCTTCGTGACGGTCTCGATGACGACGTCGGCAAATCGTTCTTTTTCGCGCTCATCGTCCCATGACCGGCCGCCCGTCAGTTTCGGTGCAACGTGCTGCACGAACAGAGATGCGACATGCTGACTTTTCGGCGCCAGCGACTCATCGAGCACCGAGGGGATCAGCATCTCCACGATCGGTTCGTGTGACCAGCCGTCCCGCTTCGCATCGAGATAGGCGCGCTCCATGTATGCTATCGTCGGCGCAATCACGATGCCTGCGCCGTGATGCGCACCCGGCTTCGAACCTGGCCGAGACGTGAAGTTCGGCAATTCGCTCAAGGCCACGTTCATGCGAAACGTGCCGGACCCTGTCTTGATGTTCGTAAACCGCCTGTAGAGCGGCGGATCAACATCCTTCTCGTCGATAAGATCGCGGAACAGCAGCTTGGGTCCGACATTCGCGGCAACAGCTCGCGCCCTCACAATCTCTCCAGATTTAAGTTCGACTCCCACGGCTCGAGCGTTTTCGACGACCACCCGCGCGACCGGAACATCGAGCCTGATCTCCGCCCCCGCCTTCTCTGCCGCTCGCGCCATAGCCTGAGTAATCGCGCCCATACCGCCGACCGCATGGCCCCACACGCCCGGCTTACCATTCACCTCTCCGAAGCAATGATGAAGCAGCACATAGGCCGTGCCGGACGTCGATGGCGCAGCAAATGATCCAACAATCCCATCGAACGCGAACAGCGCCTTCACATGCTCGTTCTCGAACCAGGGATCGAGGAAATCCGCCGCACTTTTGGTGAAAAGATCGGTCAGCACACGTTGGTCGTCCAACGATAGCCCGAGCATGCGCCGACCGATCCCGGCGCCCTTCAGAACATCCAGCCAGCCGCCGCCTGCGTTCGGAGGTGTCTTCTTTGTAAGATCGCGCAGCACAGCGGCCGCCCGATCGAGTGCTGCGTCATACCTTGGGTATTGTTCCGCATCGCGAACCGAAAACTTCGCGATCTCCGCTTGCTTGGCTGCCATTCCGTACGGCCAGAAGAAAGCTTTCCCGCGGTCGATCGGCATGAAATTGGCGGCCGGTCGCTCAATGATTTTCAAACCATGGTCATCCAGGTGAAGATCGCGAATAACGCCCGGATCGAGCAGGCTCACAGTGTAGGATGCGACGGAGTTGCGGAAGCCGGGGTGAAACTCCTCCGTGAGCGCCGCACCGCCTGCCACAGCATTCTTTTCAAGAACCACGACGGAGAGCCCAGCGCGCGAGAGGTACGCCGCAGCCGTCAGACCATTGTGGCCGCCACCGATGATCGCCACGTCGTACACAGTTCTTGCCTTCATGCCTTCGGACCGAAGCGGCCCAGCGCTCGCAATCCTCTACCGATACCCGCAGACTTCTGCCGTACTTTTTCGGCGTCCTGAATTTTCCCTTAATCGTTCCGTTAGTGCTTCGTTTACGGGTTGACCAGACAATCCTGGTCAATCGATGCTGTTTCGGAGAGCTAGCGATGCAGATGACCACCGCTCAGCCGCTGGGTAGGTCCCCTACCAAAGCGATGACCTCGTCTTCCCGGTTGAATTTTCTGACCGGCCTCGCGCTAACGGCGTTCGTTCCAACCGTTTTCTGGATCGCTGTGTTCGCCGGAGTGGCCGAGATGTTCGGCTATCCTCTAAATGTCAGTGCGCTTCTGCTTGCAGGCTCCGCAATCGCGGCCTTCCTTGGCGCCTTTTTTGTCGTGCTCAGCGCGACATCCAATTAATCGCCAGACTTACTCCGCGGCCGCCCGGGATTTCGGCTGCACTTCGGCCATATAATCGTTTAGCAGCAGTTCACAGAGACGGCCGGGTGTATAGCTGTTTGGCCCAATCTCGCGCACCGGCGTGATTTCCGCGGCCGTACCGGTGATAAACACCTCCGAGAATGAGCTGAGCTCATCCGGCATGATAGTGCGCTCAATCACCTTGATGCCCCGCCGCCGCGCCAATTCGATGACCGTCTGCCGGGTTATGCCGTCCAAAAAGCAATCCGGAACCGGCGTGTGGATCTCGCCGTCTTTGATGAAAAACATATTGGCGCCCGTGCATTCGGCCACGTGCCCGCGATAATCGAGCATCATCGCATCCGCATATCCCGCCCGCTCCGCGCGATGCTTCTCGATCGTGCAGATCATATAAAGGCCGGTCGCCTTCGCCTTGCAGGGAATAGTTGCTGGATCCGGACGGCGATACTGCGCAAGCCCGATGCGAATGCCTTTCAGGCGCTCGTTCATGTCAAAGTACGAGCCCCAATTCCACGCCGCGACGGCGAGGTGGATCTTGCTCTTCAGCGCCGAAACGCCCATCTGTTCGCTGCCTCGCCATGCGATCGGCCGGACGTAGCCATCCGTGAGACCATTGGCCTTGAGCGTGTCACGGCAGGCCTGATCGATTTCCTCGGCGGAGTATGGGATTTCGAAATCCAGCATCCGCGCGCTCTCGATGAGCCGTTCAGTGTGCTCGCGCAGCTTGAAAATTTCGCCCCCGTACGACCGCTCACCCTCGAACACCGCGCTTGCATAATGCAGCGCATGGGTCAGCACATGCACCTGCGCGTCACGCCACGGCACCATCTTGCCGTCGAACCAGATAAAACCATCGCGGTCGTGATAGGGGACGAGATCGGCCATGAACTCCATTCCTTGTTGTCGGGCGGCGCATGCCTGACGGCGGGTGGCGCCACGCGCATCAGCGCGACGTTGAAGTAACCTCTGCCGGCATGGAGGGGCGGCGGGCCTAGACCCGCCGTGACTGACAGCAGTCCTTTGCGGGGAGCGCGCGCACGGACCACCGCGCAAAGTTGCCGTCAGTCGGGTCGCGAAATGACTTGCCACGTCTATCGATCGACGGCAAATAAGTCAACATGGCTGACATAAATGCCGAGACGTGCAGACAGCGCAGCGCATTGACTTCCGTGGGCTCCAATCCTGCTGCGGAAGCGGCCGCGTCCGTGTCTCCGGCGCTCATCAGCTTCATGGAGCTGTTCTATTTTGCTTATCGCAATTTCACCGGCGATGCCGATGCGGTGCTGGAGCGGTATGGTTTCGGCCGCGCCCACCACCGCGTCTTGCACTTCGTCCACCGCAATCCCGGTCTGAAAGTTGCCGAACTCCTGGATATCCTCAAAATTACCAAGCAGAGCCTCGCCCGTGTTCTCAAGGATCTGCGGGAAAAAGGCTTTATCGAGCAGCGCCCGGGTCCCGCCGACCTGCGTGAGCGGCGGCTCCACTTGACCTCAAAAGGCGTGCGTTTGACCGACAAACTCACTGAACTCCAGGTTCGCCGCATCGCCAGCGCATTAGAAGTGGCCGGCGCGGAGGCCGACGAGGTGACGCGCCGTTTTCTTCTCGCCATGATCGAGCCTCATCAACGCGGTCAGGTAGAAAATCTTGTTCGATGGGCGGACAGGCCCACAGCCGGCGGCGATTCCGCAGCCACTTGAAGTGCTAGGAAGCCCAGACGAGGCGAGAGCCCCCCACGAGGCGAACAGTCATGACCACGAATTTAGCCCGGCGAACCGATCCGCTTCCCGATGACGCTCCCCACGTCCTGGTTGTCGATGACGACCAGAAAATTCGCGACCTGCTTGGCCGTTACCTGTTCGAAAACGGCTTTCGCGTCACAATTGCTGCTGATGCTGCAACAGCACGCGCCGCCATGCGCGGCCTAGCCTTTGACCTCATCCTCCTCGACGTCATGATGCCGGGCGAATGCGGCCTCTCCCTCGCGCAGCATCTGAAATCGACCACACGGGTGCCCGTCTGCCTGCTGACGGCACGGGCCGAAACCGAAAATCGCATTGAAGGGCTTGAGATTGGGGTTGACGACTATGTCACCAAGCCGTTCGAGCCGAGAGAATTGCTGCTCCGGCTCCGCAATATACTACGCCGTGGTCAACCCGGGCCGCACGCCCCGGTTGATGAAGTTCGCATGGGGCCGTTCACATTCATCATCTCGCGCGGGGAACTGAAGCGCGACGACGAGGCGATAAAGCTCACCGAGCGCGAGCGCGATCTGCTGCGCCAGTTCGCCCAGCGCCGCGGCTTGCCGATACCCCGGCACGAATTATCCAACGACGACAGCACCGGCAGTGAGCGCGCGATCGACGTGCAGATCAACCGGCTCCGTCGCAAAATTGAGAGCGACCCGTCCAATCCGATTTATCTACAGACGGTGCGCGGCAAGGGTTACATCCTCTACACTGATTAAGAGTGAGCCCTTTCATGGTTGTCCGCTTCGATGCGCCAGTCGATAAAATCAAGTCGCGGGTCACATCTGCTCGCGACGTGCTCACGAACTTTCACGCAGCCGCCACGGCTTGGTTGGCCGAGGCCTTGCCAAAAGGCCTCTTCGCGCGCGCTCTGCTTATCATCATCACGCCGATCGTCGTCCTTGAGGGCGTCATCGCGTTCGTGTTCATGGAACGCCACTGGCAGTCCGTGACGCGGCGGCTTTCCGAGGCCACCGCGCGCAATATCGCCGTACTCATCGAACTCTACGACACCGGCAAGGACGCTACAGCCAACACACGCCTGATCGAACTTGCACGCGACAAGCTCAATCTGACCATGCAGATCCTGCCGCCTGGCGATCTGCCGGCGCCGGCGCCCAAGCCATTTTTCAATCTCCTCGACCGCGCGCTGTCCAAGGAAATTTCGCGAAACGTCCAGCGGCCTTTCTGGATCGATACCTTGGGCGAGGCGCGTTTGGTGGAGATCCGCGTCAAGCACGACGACGCCATACTGCGTTTCATTGCGACCCGCACTCAAACCTACGCGTCCAATTCCCATATCTTCCTGCTCTGGATGATCGGCACATCCATCATCCTTCTGACGGTCGCTATCCTTTTCTTGCGCAACCAGATCCGCCCTATCCTGAAACTTGCAGATGCTGCCGATGCGTTCGGCAAAGGCAGGCCGTTTCCCGACGACTTTCGCCCGCGCGGGGCGCGCGAGGTTCGCCAGGCTTCACAATCCTTCATCGAGATGCGCGATCGCATCACCCAGCATGTCGAGCAACGCACAACGATGCTTGCCGGCGTCAGCCACGATCTGCGCACTATCCTCACGCGATTTAAGCTGGAACTCGCATTTCTCCCCGACACCGCTGAGACTCGGTCTTTGCGCAGCGATGTGAACGAAATGCAGCATATGCTTGAAGACTACCTCGCCTTCGCGCGCGGTGACGGCGGCGAGGAAGCGAGGCCCACAAATCTTCGCACGCTGCTGGAAGAAGTGCATGAGGAAGCGCAGTCCTACGGCACGCCGATTGAGTTGAAACTCCGCCGCAGCAAGCAGGACCTCGTGCTCCCCCTTAAACGTAATGCTTTCAAGCGCGCCGTCACCAACCTCGTATCAAACGCAGTCCGGTACGGCGATAAAATCATCATCCGAGCCGCCACCGAAGGGAACTGCCTCCGTGTCGAGATCGATGACAACGGTCCTGGGATCCCAGCATCCGAACGCGAAAATGTTTTCCGGCCGTTCTATCGGATCGACAAGTCGCGCAACCAGGACAGCGCCAATTCAGGCCTTGGCCTCGCCATAGCCCATGACATCGCCAAGAGCCACGGCGGAACGGTTACTCTGGGCGAAAGCTCCATGGGCGGGCTGCGAGCGATCATTTCAGTGCCACTGTAGGTATTGCCTAATCCTTAAATGCTTTGTCGTAGTTGCGAACGGTGTCGAAGGCTATCGCCGCGCCCAGGTTCTTGATGCCGCTGAGCTTAGCACTCTCGACATTCGCACCATTGAAATCAGCGCCCGTCACATCGGCCCCGGCGAGCGTAGCACCTGCCAAATCGGCCCCTGCGAGCACAGCATTGGTCAAGTCGGTATCACGGAGCGAAGCAAACTCAAGATCGACTTCCACCATGTTCGCACTTCTGAAAGAGGCCCCATCAAGGATCGCACTCTCGAACCCTCGCTTCACCATGGCGCGCTGATTTTTCTTTCCCGGCGACAGGTCCGCCCCATCGAACCGCGCTTTCACGAGACTGGCCTGCGCGAAGTTCGACTTCACCTTCGCGTTGGTGAAATCGGCCCCATCCATTTTCGCTCTGATGAACTGCGCACCTATGATGCTCGCATCAGCGAACGTCGCATTCGCGAACTCGGCGTCCATGGCCCAAACGGCATCGAGTGCAGCACCGGAAAGATTGGCACCCGTCAAGTTCGCCCTGTTGAGACGCGCGGTGCGGAGAATGACACCGCGCAGATCCGTACCCGATAGATCGATTCCGTTGAGCGACTTTCCCGATAGATCGGCTGGCGTCTCAGGCGTGGCCTTCGCGACGACGGCAAGAACCTCCTCACGCGTCATTTCCGATTTAGTGAATGCGTCGGACGTGAGATCAAGCCCTTGGAACGGGTCCTGCGCCCTGGTCACCGGTATCGCGAGGAGCATCAGGAGAACAATGACGGCAAGACGGCGGAGAAGCATATGTCAACTCTGTCTGCAGCTTGACGCTTGCCTATCATAGAGCCCGATGGGGCGATACGTCTTCCGCCGGCGTTACGCTTCACCTTTTCTGATCGCGGAGACCAGGTGAATTTCGCGACGCGGAGATCAATTTCGGTAGGCCTTGTCGAGGTTCTTGGCCTCGTCGAGATTTTTGGCTGCACCGGACATCGCGCCGATCCGCGCCGAATTCACATCCGCACCCGTGAAGTCAGCGCCGGCCACGTTAGCACCCGTAAGATCAGCGCCAGCGATTTCGCTCTCTTTCAATGAAGCACCCGACAAATCGGCGTTCTTGAGCGAAGCAAACTCAAGCATCGCGCGATTGAGGTTCGCGCCCTTCAGCGATGCACCTTCAAGGTTTGTCGACCGAAACGTCCCGCGCATCAGCCCCATCGACTGGTTTTTTTCATCCGCTGAGAGATCCGCACCATCGAGCTTCACGCCAGTCATGCTCGCTTTGGAAAAGTCTCCCGCGACCCGAGCGCCCGACAAGTCAGCGCCATCGAGCTTTGACCCGACAAATTGTGCGCCGAACATGCTGGCGTTCTTCAAGTTGGCCCCCGTCAAATCGGAATTCAGCGACCAGATGCTGTCGAGGTTGACGCCCTCCAGATTGGCACCCTTCAGATTCACCTTCATCAACCGGGCCGACTGCAGTACGGTCCTTCGAAGGTCAAGTCCCGACAAGTCGAGACCGTTGAGAGCCTTGGCCGTCAGATCAAGCTTCTGCCCGTCTTCCAGCTTCGCAATTCCAGCCTCGATATTGGCGCGGCTCATCTCCGCCTTCGTGAACTGATCCGAAGTCAGGTCCACCATGTCCAACATGTCCTGCCCCGCAGCAGGAGCGATCCCGATGAGCACTGCTGAAAGAAGCACCCAAACTAGCTTTCTCATCGAATGCGCCCTTCTCAGACCTCGTAATGGGAAGCGGCCGCCTGATCACGGGGCGAGCCATGTTCCCTGCCAGCGGTCGTCCTTCCAGACCCACCGCGCGCGGCGATGTCCTTCGATGGCAAGATACAGCCATTCGATGGTTTGGACGACAATTATCAGTACAGCGAAGTTCAGTCTACCGTGTTCGGCCTGTGCGACGTGCGCACTGGCCGGGAGCTCCGGCAACGGAGCTACCACCGGCAAGCCCGGCGCGATGGCTTGTTCATAGCATAGCCGGCTTTGCGGTCGCGAATTGAGCCAGGCTTGATCCGCAATGCTATCCTGGGCGTGAATGCGAGCAAGCGCGCCTAACCTCAGTTGAAGCTTGGCATTCGCATCGTAGAATGCCAGTGAAACACACGGCCGCTCCTCGATGTGCACCAGCTTTTCCGAACGCAGATCCGTGTGCAACCGCAATGACCGCGCCGCAATATCAGCTGCTCGCAAGACCATGACCCGTTGGCGAGGAGCGCCCGTCTCGTCGATGGTCGCCACCACGGGTGTGTGGAACGCGCTGCGACGGTCAGCCACCCCGCGCCCGAGCATCGCCCACGCATGAGCCAGCGATCCATCAAGATCGTTGTAGAACCAGGGGAGCGCGCGGAACCGCGCGGCCTCGTCCGTTGTGTTGGTACTGGTCTTGGCCATGCCTGTGTCCCGATAATGTGATCTCACATCCTTATACGGCGGCAATTCCCAATAGTTGCAAGTCCGTCGCGGCGCTCGGTCCCCGCCCGATCGTGTCGAAACTCGACTTTTGCAAAGGCACTCTATAACGGCTACGGGGCCACTTCGTCATTTGAAACAGACGCGTTGCAACGCATCAGCCACGTCGGCAGCCTTTGCTGGTTTTCCGCACCGGATGACCGCTGAGAAGCGCTCGGGGATCACGACATCGTCGTAGCCCGACGCGAAAACAAAGCCGATGCGGCGCTCTATGAGAGCATCCGCCACCATGAATGCTTTGGTGCCTTGTAAATCGATGTCGAGCACCGCCGCGTCGATGTTCTGCTCACGTAACATGTCTAAGGCCTGCGGAACGCTCGATACCGGTCCAACGACCCTGGCGCCCATAGCCTCAAGGTACATCGCATAATCCATCGCAATCATGAACTCGTCCTCTATGACAAGGACTGATTTCCCGCTGAGGTTGCGATGGCCGCGTGGCATGCCAACCTCCTGCGTGCCTTTGTATGGCGCGCCGCAGCTCAGAAACATCAATAGAGGTACCTCACGCAAAAAACGAGGACCCACTGGGATTAACCAACGCTGGAATATGTCGCTTTCTGAATATGGAGATATGGTTTCACACCCAACGAGCATAATCATAGCAATTCATTGCAACAAAACGACAGCGCCCGCGTTCATCGACTGCTTTTTTCAGCCCATAGGAGGCGCCAATGAGCATGGTGCTCCGCGCGTTTCTTGATCGTGTCGTTCGTTTCGGGACACTGACTGTCCATACCGTCGGTGGCAGTTTTGAAGTTGGAAATGGAAGCGCCAAGCGGATTTGCATTCGACTTCATGACCGTCGCGCAGCTTTGCAACTCATGACTGATCCGTCGTCCGCCTTGGGCGATCTCTACATGGACGGACGGCTGACTGTCGAGGAGGGATCAATCTACGATTTATTGGCACTCGCGTGGCTCAATCTGGGACTGGCGGAACCGCCAGGTCCTGCCAAGGCATGGGCCGCATTGCGACACGCCACGCGCCGTCTCAGCCAACTCAACGGCCTGCGGCGCGCCGAAAAAAACGTCGCCCACCACTATGATCTCGACCGCCGCCTCTACAGCCTCTTCCTTGACGCTGACTGGCAGTATTCGTGCGCTTATTTCGAGTATCCGGATCAGAGTCTCGAAGCAGCGCAACAGGCAAAAAAGCGCCATATCGCTGCGAAACTGTGGTTGAAGCCGGGTAGCAGCGTGCTCGACATAGGCTCCGGCTGGGGCGGACTGGCGCTTTACCTGGAGCACTTTTGCGAGGCACGCATAACTGGCGTCACACTATCGCAAGAGCAATTGAAGGTAGCTGGTGAACGAGCCGGGGCGTCCAAGAACGTCAGCTTCCACCTGCAGGATTATCGCGATGTCACCGGCCGGTTCGACCGGATCGTATCAGTCGGCATGTTTGAGCACGTCGGTCTGCCATATTACGACACCTTTTTCCAAACTGCGGCTGAGCGACTCGATCACGACGGAGTCATGCTCTTGCACACGATTGGCCGGATCGACCGGCCCGGTCCTACCAACCCTTGGATGGCAAGATATATTTTCCCCGGCGGTTACGTTCCCGCACTTTCCGATATTCTTCCCGCCATCGAACGCTCAGGCCTCATCGTGACGGACATCGAAATTCTGCGCATCCACTATGCCGAAACACTGAAGGCTTGGCGCGAACGCTTTCTTGAAAAGCGCGAAGTAGCCCGCAACCTCTACGACGAACGCTTCTGCCGCATGTGGGAGTTTTATCTGGCGTGCTGCGAGAGCGCCTTCCGCTTTGGAAATCTCGTCGTTTTTCAAGTCCAGCTTGCCAAACACCTCACAGCACTCCCCATCACGCGCGATTACATTGCGGAAACAGAAGCTGTGCTCGAACAGAAAGAGCGCACCCGCCAGTCACGATATTCATGTGAATTGCCTTTGGATGCTGCAGCCACTGCCCGACGGGCATGTTGATTACCAATAATCAACCTCTCGGAGGGCGCCGCCTTTCGCTGAACCACGGCCGGTAGTCCGACGCCATCTTCGCTCGTTGCGCGGGCGGGGCGCGGCGTTGACACGTTTGTGCCTCGGTACTTCCTTCCGGCGCACCCCATCGCAATTCGACACAATCGTTGATGTTGTAAGCCAACTCCAGCTCCGCAGCACGCGCAACTACATCTGAGAGAGCCAGGGTCCAGTCCGAACCGTCGCTGCGCGTGTAGCTGAACTTGCGCGAAGTCAGCTCGCCGGCGAGAGTGCGGTCCAGTTCCGCTCTCACATCCGCGACTGTCTTGCCCGCCGGCATCGCATATCGCTCCGGTCGCCGAGCGACCCGGTCAGGAAATCCGCGCACGACGTCGATCGCAATCAGCAGCCGAAGATCGCGCGAGGGTGTCGCAAAATCCTCCCACGCCCCGGTCGTCTCGAAAATCGAAGGCCCGCTCGGCATTGCGACCTCGCCGCCACCTTTTGCGTGATACTTGCGCCCGTTCTCGACCGACGTCACCCGCGCCCTCACCTGCTCGTCAAGCGCCGTGATCACCTCCGTCATCGCGCGCACCGGATCGAGCGGCGCCGGCGACATCACATCGTCCATCCGGTCGTAGAAATCCTCGACGCCAAGCTTCGTCTGCTCGAGCGAGAAGTCTCCGTAATCGGCCGACTTCGCGATTTCCGCATTGGTCAGGCGCCGCAATCCCGATTTCCCCCGAACGATGGGGCGGAACCGCTTGAACCCGGGACTGCCCAGGGCCGGATTTTGTGCGAACAGAAAATTGCCACGCCAAAAGCGCTTGCGCGCAACCGTTCCATCCGGCTGCCCATCGACCGCTAGGATCAAGCCAGCCGCGTCGGGTGTCTGCGGCACCCGCCTCACCACGACGAGGATGTGCCCATATGGATCGTGAAAGACAGTGCCGGGCCTCAACGCCGCTTCCGTCAACGGCACGGAATAGTAGTCTGTGTTATCTGATGACGCTGGCGGACGACCTGATCCCGAATGCACCGCATTCGCCACCGTCTCGGAGAGATAGGTGCCAAACCCGGTGACCAAACCTGCCGGCTTTGCTTTTGGCTTCTCTGGAGGGCTGCCGAAAAATCCATCGAACAACCCTGACTGAGCGGGCGCGACTTCGGATTTGGGTGGTGGCTCCAGGTTCTCGACCGTCCACCAGCCCATACACGCCGGCGGTTTTCCCTTACTCCCACGCGTACATTTCGAATAACCGAACGGCAGGCCAAGCTTGAAGGCGAAGTACCCGCGTAGAAAATATGGCAGGTCTGCACAATCGGGTTTGATCACGAGCCCTCGTTCATCTTCGCCCAGCCCCAGATGATTGAACAGCACGTTGCGCGCTGGATCGCGTAACACTTCGTGCAACGCCGTCCAGGAGGGTGACGCATCAATCGGCGCATCAAACAAAGCTTCAATCCATGCGGAGTAGAGGTTCTCCGTCTCCCGATTCCATGCCGCGCGGATTGGCCAGACGCTTTTTGCCGTTGCACCCGGACCACCGGCAGCCGAGCGCCGAACGCTGACAGCGTGCACGAGGGCCTTGCATCCAGATTTCTCCACCGCAAGCCTGAGTTTCGCTTGCCATGCTCCAGCCGTCGGCTGCGCGATTTCAGCCATCCAAAAGTATGGCGGCCCACCTCGCCGGCCCGGAGCCTTCGCCGCCACCAAGCCATTTGGCCCACGCAGTTCAAGCTCTCCCTCGATAGACTCTTCCGCCACGACGATCACACGAAGGGGCGCGCCCTTCCAAGGTGCCGACGGTGTGGCGAGAACGGCTAAGCCCTCAATGGCAGCGCACTCGCCCGCTGCGAGCGCCGGCTGTTCCTTCGCCGCCTGAGCAGGATGGCCAGCGACCCCGCCGCTCAGGATGGCGAGCGCAATTATGCAACATGCGAACCTAACCGAGACACATTGCTGAAAGAACATGGTGGCTCCCCAAACAGACACCGTCAGTCAACCGCAACTGGCCCAAAACTGCCAGCCTCTCGCGCACAGCCACCCATGCCTCCCCCACCTAATCAGACAGTGACTGCGCCGCCATACTGAAAGACCACGTTTAAAGACGAAGTGATCCACTGCCGGCAATATACGCGTCTTACCTTGCTCGCGATCCTCTATGTGAGCCCGGAGAATACCTTATTGTCTACAATGGATTATGTGGTTGGCGGGGTTTGTTTATCTCCCACGAGCATGCACACCCCGCCGTACTTTACTCCATTCACGGAACGCAGCAGGTTAAATGGATTGGCCGCACGAGAATATCTGCGCCGACGATTGTTTGATTTGAAGGCGCAAAGCAGATGCAGGACGCAGAACTGTCAGCCAAGCCCCATGTCACATTCGGAACCACTCTGCCCGTCGCCTTGCCTTTCCTTTTCATGACGGACGTGGGGCTTGCCTTGCGCACGTCGAACGCCACAGCTGTGGTCCTGCTTTTTGTAGCGCGGACCGGACTTGCCAAGCACATACTGGGTGATCGGACCGAGCGACGCCCTGTTAGGTGCTCTTTTCGTGGCGATCACCATCGCTCTTGGAGGATAGGCTCCGTGTCGGCTCGCCGGCAAGAACGGCCTGCCGGAGATCGAGTCGGGCCAAAAGCAGGATCCGGCACTTGATCCTCCTGCCTCCCGGATCGAACTGGGCAACAGGAACCAACCAATTCATAGCGCATTGAATACGGTTGTGCTGGGCGAACGAGCCCCCACCATCAAAGCAACCGAGAATTGAGTGCCATGCTCCCGCAGTCGGAACTCAAGACGCGTCCTGCGTCGTCCCCGACGCACATCGTAGATCGCAACATCGAAGCTTTGCTTGCCCGTCGTGCCGAAGAGGACAAGCAGCTCGGGTGGCAGGACCGTCTGGCTGCAGCCATCACCGCATTCGCCGGAACGATGGCGTTCGCATGGATTCACGCCCTCGTCTTCGGCATTTGGATCATAAGCAACCTCGTGCCCGGCTTACCTCATTTCGACCGCAGCCTCGTCTTTTTGGCAATGGCTGCTTCCGTCGAGGCGATTTTCCTATCGACATTCATCCTCATCACCCAAAATCGGATGCAGGCACAGGCCGACAGGCGAGCCGATCTTGCGCTTCAGATCAATCTGCTATCAGAACATGAAATCACGCGGCTCGTGCAAATGGTCAGCGAAATAGGAGATCGGCTTGGATCTGAAACAGCAAAACGCAGCGATCTCAAAGATCTCAAAAAGGACGTAAAACCCGAGGATGTTCTCGACGCCCTCGATCGCTCCTAGCCAGCACGTACAGACTTACCTGATAGTGGTTCAACGCTATTCTTGAGTTTGTCTGTGAGACTGAGACTAAGCCGCGATCGCAAGAGCGTCAGTACTGCCACCTCTTCTGGTCGTAACGTAGTGATGTCCTCACGCAATTCCTTTTCGACCTGCTTTTTCACCTCGAGCGCCAGGGCTCCCTCGACATAAGTCGTCAAGATCTCTGGATGCACATAGCATTGGCGACAAATCGTCGGCGTATTTCCGAGACGAGACGCAACTTTCTGGATTGCATTCCGCACGTTCTTCTTTGCACCCGCCTGACTGTCGAACTTTTCGAACTCTGCCAGGGCCAGAGCCGCCAACACGGTTCCATGCCATGTCCGAAAGTCTTTTGCGGTCACTTCTTCGCCCGTCAACTCCCGCAAGTAGGCATTGACGTCAGATGAGGTGACATCGCGGACCTCGCCACTGTCATCCACGTATTGGAAGAGTTCCTGTCCCGGCAGTTCCTGGCATGCACGGATCACCTTTGCAATCCGGCGGTCTCGAACATCCAGCCGCCATACCTTGCCACTCTTTCCTTTGAAATTGAATTTAAGGGCATGTCCTTCGACTGCCACATGCCGGTTCTTCAGCGTCGTCAAACCATAGCTCTTGTTGTTGCGCGCGTACTCATCGCTACCCACCCGGATCAACGTCGTGTCGAGGAGGTGAACAACTGTGGCCAACACCTTCTCTCGTGGCAGCCCCCGCTTCGCAAGGTGCTCCTCGACCGCGGCGCGGATGCTTGGCAAACTCTCTGCGAAGGCCAGCATCCGGTGAAATTTCGTGCTGTCGCGCACCTCTCTAAAACGTTCGTGATATCGATATTGCTTGCGCCCGCGCGCATCGCGACCAGTGGCTTGAAGATGACCGCTTGCCTTGTTGCAAATCCAGACATCAGTCCAAGCTGGCGGAATGGCCAAGGTGCGAATCCGATCAAGGATGCCCTTGTCCCGCACCAAAGTCCGACGCGCCTCATCTTCGTAGCGGAAGCCTTTTCCGGCACGTTTCCGCCGGATTCCGGGAGCCTCATCCGTTACATACACGAGTCCGGCATACTCAGCCGCCTCCTTCGGATCGACCACCGCCTCGCTGGCTGCGATGTTGAGCATGGTTGAACTTTTTATGAAAGCGGCATGGGCGCAACGCTGCAGCAAAAGCCTTACAACCCCCGCGGAGTTCCCGCCGCACAACTCAACTTCTCTCCAAGCTTAAGCTGCGCAGCAGATCAGCGTTCGGCCTCGAAGGCGGAGCATATCGGCGGATCATGTCGGAGCAGAAGACTGCAAATTCATCCGGGTCGATCGGCGGACTTGAGTGGTGGGGCGCAAGCCCCCTGTGCTCGGGCGTAAAACAAAACGTGACGGTGACGTCAAAGTCTTCAAGTGCCGCCATTTGACGGTCAAACCAATCCAGAGCATTCGGACGAAAGCTGTCCGCCCAGGAAAGACCGGTGCGCACATGGCGCACACCAAGCCATTTCATCCACGCGACCGAGTCCTCCAGACGATGATCCTCGAAGTGAAACCACTGGCACAGCCCCAATCCGCGCCCGTAACGTGCGAAGGCGTTCAAGCCGGCTTTAGGCGTCCCGTCTTCGCGCAGCAAACCCATGTGAAAGTGCCTATAGTACGAAGAGCCTTCAGCTTCCTTGTGTCGCGTCGTTGCTTCCCAGCTTCGCGGCAGATCATAAAGGGAGTACCAATGAATGCGCTCCGCGCGGCCCGTTAGGAGTTCAGCTGTGCGCTGTAAACCCCAAGCCTGCACCTCTTCCGCGCCGAATGACGATACGCCCACCTCAGAAATCCAGATGGGAAGTGAGGTCACGGCTCTAATGTCTGCGAGCTTGGCGGGCCAGTCGTGGATCGACCATAAATTCCAGTCGAGAGGAAATCCGTGCACGCTGACAGCGTCGATTGAATCCAGCACACCTCGCCCTGCCAAATTCGTGATGAAGGACGGATCGATCGGAGAAATCCCGCCTAGGACCCGGATGACACCGGGATTGGCGGCATGAATCGCTTGACCCGCCTTTACAGCCATTACAGCGAAGCGCCGCCAATCAGGGTCAAGTTCAGGGTCCCAATGCGATTTATTGTTGGGCTCGTTCCAGATCATCGCGGCTTCGATCATGGGTGGCTCCTGGCTGGGTATACTGCCCCTTCGCCGTGCGGGCGGCGAACACGGCGACAAACGAAGACCTCCTCTTCCACCTGTTCCTCGATCGCAAAACCTGAACTGCGCAGCATGGCCTCGCAACACGTTCGATTGGGTACCCACCAGTTCGTCGGATCCCCCGCATACCTGTGCTCCACGAAATGCAGCCGCGGATATCCAGGACGATCGAAGTGTGTGCGCGCTTTGATTGGATAATCGTCTGCCACGGATTCGACATCTGCACTTCCGCGCAACATCGACTGGAAAATCAGGCGATCGGCTGCCACATGCTCACTGATGAGATCGAGTGCGAGCAGCGGATGCCGCAAATGATAAACAACGCCCATGAAGAGAACGATGTCAAAGCGCTCCCCCATACTCGCAACGTCATAGACTGACAATTGCAGAAACTCGATATCCGCACCCGTCATCCGGGCGGCAAACCGCGCCTGATCGAGATAGACCGGGTCTGAATCAATGCCGACGACGCGTGATGCCCCGAGGCGCTTCATCTCTATAGAATAGAAACCACCGTTACACCCGATATCGAGAACGCTGCGCCTTGCCACCAACCCCGCCACCTTCGGCGCAAACCGTTGCCACTTCAACGCTGGATAGTCGCCAAGCGGATGATGCGGCGCCGTCCACACGCCACCAATGTTGATGTTGTGGAACCACGGCCCCAAGGCTTCGATCTTCTTTTGCAGGTGAGGCTCTGGCCCACTTGGAGCGCCTTGAACTCGCGTCATGTCACATCAGCATCCTCGTAAAGTTCAGAGAGGCGGCCATCTTGCGCGTGAACACAAATCCGCCTGATGCTTGCTGGCGGAACATCAACGGCGCGCCACGCGCCCAGCGGGAGACCTGCTCGACTTAGGACCAGAGCCCTAATCACCTCAGCGTGAGTCACCATGACCACCCGCGCACCGGGATAAAACTCTGACACCATCGAGAGATGATCCGTTACCCGCGAGAGAACCTCCAAAATGCACTCCCCAGCCGGTGCGCGAACACCACTGCGATCGCTGTTCCATCTCACCCACAAGGGGTCAGCTTTGAGATCTGTGAAGGCGCGGCCGGCCCAATGGCCAAAATCGACTTCATCCAGCGCTGGAACAATCTCTATCGACAGCCCGAGCCGCCGACCTACAGCACATGCCGTCTGCCGCGCTCTTCGTCTTGGACTTGAATGAATGTGCGTGATCGACTGCGGTACTAGCGTCTGCGAAAGAGCCTCCGCTTCTCGCCATCCCTTCTCATCCAACCCGATATCGATGTGCCGCCCGGTCAGCACGCGGTCCAAGAGAGCGTGCGACGCGTGGCGGACCATGAAAATCGTCGCCATACATCCTCACGCTTCATCATCGACAAACTGCAATGTCATTTTCCGCGCCTGCTGATCGTCGAACTGGCGCGGCGGTGACTTCATGAAATAGCTGGACGGCCCTTCGAGTGCTCCGCCGATCCCACGGTCGAGTGCCAACCGCGCGCACCGTATGGCGTCAATCACAACGCCGGCTGAATTTGGCGAATCCCAAACGTCAAGTCTCAGCTCCATACCGATTGGTGTACCGCCATAGCCGGTTCCCTCCAACCGGATGTAGGCCACTTTGCGATCGGTGAGCCAGGGCACATGATCGCTCGGACCGATGTGCACTTGCTCAGGAGGAAGTGGAACTCCGAATTGTGAAGTCACTGCACGCGTCTTGGATATCTTCTTCGTCTCGAGCCGCTCTCGCTCAAGCATGTTAAAGAAGTCGGAATTGCCGCCAAAATTCAGCTGGTACGTTCGGTCCAATTGAACGCCCCGGTCCCGAAAGAGATTGGCAAGCACGCGATGTACGATTGTCGCGCCCACCTGGCTTTTCACATCGTCACCGATCAGCGGTAGTCCTCGCTCCTCAAAGCGCCGTCTCCACCGAGGGTCAGATGCAATAAAAACAGGAATGCAATTAATGAAAGCACACCCGGCCGCCAACGCCTCTCCGGCGTAGTATTCCGTCGCTCGTTCGGATCCGACCGGCAAGTACGAAACGACCACTTCCGTGCGGCTTTCGCGCAAGACCTGCTGCACGTTGGCATCCGGCAGATCGGATTCCGTCACCTCGCTGCGCACGTAGCGCCCCAGCCCGTCGAGCGTCGGCCCACGTCGCACAACTGTTCCCGTCGCAGCCACATCGGCAAATCGAAACGTATTGTTTGGCGCCGCCCAAATGGCATCCGCAACGTCCCGGCCCACTTTGTCGGACGTGACATCGAACGCCGATGAAATCTCGACATCGTCAATATGGTAAGATCCCAGCCTGGGACTCATGACTCCCGGAACCAGCGTATTACTTCGCAAACCCTTGTAATACGTCAGTCCTTGAATGAGTGACGATGCGCAGTTTCCCACGCCCACAACGCCAACCCGAATTTTTCGTCCCGCGTGAGCCTCTGCAAACATCGGTGAACCTGTTGAAGCGCCGACCCTGAATTAGGATCAACTGTCGCAATGCGCGAGACAACGCGGACCTGCGGCTACGGTTCCGCCTGGATCTGGTCCAGCGAAATGGCGGAACCTCGCATGGATGATCCGCGTCACCTGATTGCAACTGAACTGCCAGGAGATGTGTCATGTCATCGGCTGAAAAGACAACGGATCACGAAGCAATAAAAAGCTGGGTGGAAAAACGTGGCGGGCGCCCTGCGCGAGTCGCGCAAGAAGACAAGAGCGGCGGGATTTTACGGATTGATTTTCAGGAGCCTGACGAGTCCTTGGAGGAAATTTCATGGGAAGAGTTCTTCGAGATATTTGAGGAAAACAAACTCGCCTTTCTGCATCAGGACCGGACATCGAGCGGAAAAACGAGCCGTTTCGTCAAGTTTGTTAACCGTGATTAGCGCGCTTCGAAATGCCGTCCGTTCAGGATCAAGGAACTTAGAAGCAGCTTGACAGTTGCAAGTACCCAACCCGCAAGGGGTTACTTGCAAAAGCTGTGGCGGTGCCGATTGACCAAGATCCTGATAACCGGTGGTGCTGGCTTTATTGGGCGCCGTGTCTCTTACGCATTGACGGCCGAAGGCTACGATGTCGTCGCACTGGATGCGTTGATCGACCAAGTCCACCGGCGAAGTGATCCGCCCGTTCTGCCCCGAGGTGTCCGCTTGATCACAGGCGATGTCCGCGACGCCTCGCTGGTACGCAAAGCGCTGGACGGCGTAGAAGCTGTCGTTCACCTGGCTGCCGAGGTTGGCGTCGGCCAGAGCATGTACGCCATTAATCGCTACGTCAGCGCCAACGACAGCGGCACTGCTATTCTTTTTGAAGAACTCGCTCGTAGCAGCGTGCGCAGAATCGTCGTTGCATCATCAATGAGCGTGTACGGCGAGGGTCTCTACCGTGACGCCTCCGGCCGGCAGCGCACACATGTGCAGCGAACGTTTGCGCCGGGCCACGCATGGGATCCGCTCGACGAAACCGGCCGCCCCCTTGTTCCCCTGGCGACCCCCGAAACGAAGCCGGTCGATCTTGCCTCCGTTTATGCGCTGACGAAGTATGTTCAGGAGCGGCTGACACTCATGCTCGCCGCCGCCTACGGAATGGAAGGCTGCGCACTCCGGCTGTTCAACACATTCGGGCCCGGGCAGTCCCTTTCGAACCCCTATACCGGCGTTCTGGCGATCTTCGCCTCACGTCTCTTGAATAATCGCCCGCCTATGGTGTTCGAGGATGGGCTGCAGCGGCGAGACTTCGTACACGTCGACGACGTCGCCGACGCGTTCGCTGCCGCTTTGAAGGCACCAGAAGCTTCGGGCCACGTTTTCAACATTGGCAGCGGACAAAGCCGCTCGATTCTGGAGGTGGCCCAACTGCTCGCGACCGCAATGGGCAAATCAGACCTCGATCCTGAGATCATTGGCAAGGCCCGCATAGGCGACATTCGCCACTGCTTTGCCGATATCACGCAAGCATGCACCCTTCTCGACTTCAAACCGAAGCGGTCGCTGGAAACGAGTTTGGATGAATTCACATCCTGGTTGGCGACACAGTCCGCTATCGACAGCGTCGGCAGAGCTAGGACCGAACTCGAAGAAAGGGGCCTCGTATCATGAGTGCCGCTGATCTTGAATTGAAAACTCCCGCTATTGCTCGCACAAGGCCGATCGTCGTAACCGGCGGTGCTGGATTCATCGGCAGCAATCTCGCTGACCGTCTGGCATCCGAAGGCGAGAATATTCTCGTTGTCGATAGTCTGGAACGGCCTGGCGTTGAGGCCAATTTAACATGGCTCAAGCGGAATCATCCTCGCCAAATTTCAAGCATACGGGCTGACGTTCGCGATCCGGAGACAGCTCAGGTCGTCAATGAAGCAAGCGCAATTTTTCACTTCGCGGCACAGGTTGCCGTCACGACCAGCTTGAAAGCGCCTCTCCAAGATCTTGATACCAACATCCGCGGAACGACCATGCTTCTTGAAGCTGTGCGAAAGCTGCGCGCGCGCATTCCCTTCATCTTCGCGAGTACGAATAAAGTTTACGGCAATCTCGCCGACGTTCCGCTGGAAACTTTCCCGACGAGAGTTTCACCCGCTGATCCACATATTCGAGACTTCGGCATTAATGAAAGCCAGAGCCTCGACTTTCACACGCCCTACGGTTGTTCCAAAGGTGCGGCAGATCAATACGTCCTCGATTATGCGAGAACGTTTGATATACCCGCAACCGTCATGCGCATGAGCTGCATTTACGGGCCGCGACAATGCGGCACCGAAGATCAAGGCTGGGTTGCGCATTTTCTGATCCGCAGCCTCTCAGGGAGACCGATCGTCATATTTGGCGACGGTCGTCAGGTCCGCGACATTCTCCACGTGGCCGACGCCGTCGAAGCTTATATGCGCTCGTATCGCAACATCGAGAGTTGCCGCGGACAAGCCTTCAACCTCGGTGGCGGTCCGAGTAACGCCGTCAGCCTGCTCGATGTCATTGACGAGATTGCGCGAATAGCCGGCACAAGGCCGAGCGTACGCCACGCGCCGGGCCGCCCAAGCGATCAGCGCTTCTATGTCAGTGACACACGCAAGATCACAGCAGCCTTCGGCCTGCCGGCCCCACGCCAATGGAGGAACGGCCTCGCTCATCTCGCCCACTGGATAGACAGCGACGCGCGCGACTTTCTTCCCAGCATCCGTAATGAGCCAGCCGGACTAAACGCATGAGAGTTGCTCTGGTCAACCCACGCTGGGATTACACAGGCAGCATCTATTTCGGATGCCGCGCGCCGCATCTTCCGCTCGAATTTGGCTACGCGCGCGCCCTCCTACAGGATCAGAAGCACGATGTGCTCCTAATCGATGCGCACGCCTCAGACTTGAGCCATTCCGATACCGCAGATGCAGTCGCCGCTTTCGGCGCAGAGATGACGGTGATCGCCACGGCGCCGACTTACCTCTTTTGGCGCTGTGCTCCACCGGAACTGCGCGTGCCAATTCAATTGATCACCGAACTTGATCACCGAGGCGGTCGCACGATCGTAGTCGGACCGCATGGCTCGGTCACCCCAGCGGCAACGCTGCGGAAACTGCAAGCCGATATCGTGGTTCTCGGCGAATGCGAAGATGCCCTGGTTGAACTCGCATCGGATCCGGCGCGGCAAGTTGCAGGCACGGCTTCGCTCAATGACGGGCACATCGTCCTGAACGGCCGATCACGCGCAACCGACATGACAACACTCCCGGCTCTGGTTTGGGAGGATGAGATCATCCACCGCCACGACCATCACCACCATCGCTTTGATCGGGAACCGACCGGCCCTGGCGCGGAAGTCGAGGCCTCGCGCGGCTGCCCCTATCACTGCTCATTTTGCGCAAAAATGGATTATCGGGATGCCTACCGTCGCCGCAACATCGACGTCATATTGAAAGAAATTGATGGCCTAGTCGCTCAGGGCGTTCAGTACCTCTACTTCATCGATGAAATATTTTTGCCAAACCGGCCCCTGCTCGACGCGCTGATCCAGCGCCCCATCGAATTTGGTGTGCAAACCCGCATTGATCTCTGGTCGTCGGAACTCCTCGAATTGCTCGGACGTGCCGGCTGCGTCTCGATCGAGGCCGGCGTTGAAAGCCTTACGGAAGCGGGTCGCCACTCGCTCGACAAAAAGTGCCGCTTGTCCACCGAGGAACTTGCCGATCGCCTCATCGCGGCACGGCGCCAGGTTCCCTTCGTTCAAGCCAACTTGATTGCAATGGCGGATGACGAAGCGGATCTAGTCATGAAATGGCGTGAGCGGCTTCAGCGCCACGGTGTGTGGGCCAACGACCCCGTACCGCTTTATCCCTATCCCAGTTCCCCGGAATATAGACGGCTTTTCGGGGCGCCCGACGACTTTGCCTGGGAACGTGCTCACGCCCATTATCTTGCGCAGTTCCCGCATTTCAGTGACATCCAGGAGATTCAACCCAGCCCACTGCAAGATCTGGAGGAGGCGTGTCTCCACGGTTGATGAAATCATTCCGCCATGTCTTCATGAGTACGGACGCCGCTGGTGGCGTATGGACGTACGCTCTCGATCTTGTTCGAGCTTTGGCGGCACACGGCATCAACGTTACGCTGGGTGTTCTCGGGCCGTCACCTTCGCTTGCCCAGCAACGTGAAGCCGCCGCCGTGGCATCTCTTGATTTGCAAATTATCGGCCTGCCTCTCGATTGGACGGCAACTGACCTGAACCAAGTCGACGAAGTCTCTAGCGGTCTGCAGCAAATCGCTTCAGCCTGTGGTGCCGATCTTGTCCACCTCAACGCACCCGCTCACTCGGGACGGCGAAGCTGGAAGCTTCCACTCGTGGTCACGTGCCATTCGTGTGTCGCCACGTGGTGGCGAGCGCAGTCAAAACACGATTTACCTCCAGACCTCCAATGGCGACGAAACTGCACGGAAGCCGGACTAAGATTAGCCGACAAGGTCATCGTCCCGAGTTACGGCTTTGCACACATGCTTCAGCAGGAGTACGGTCTCCAGCCCCATCTGACAGTTGTCCTGAACGGCCGCATTGAACCCGAGAGCAGCCGACGCCAACCCAGCCACATCCTGATAGCCGGACGCCTTTGGGACCGCGCGAAGAACGTCACGATCATTGACGAGGCGGCAGACCGAGCGCACTTGCTGGTCCGGGCTGCGGGGCCTGTCACCGGCCCAAACGGCGAACACGCACAGCTCCATCATCTGACAACCCTCGGCGTGCTCAGCCCTGCGCAACTATCCGAAGAGTATGCCGACGCCAAGATCTTTGTTTCTGTCCCATTGTACGAGCCGTTCGGCTTAAGCGTCTTGGAAGCGGCGCAACACGGCTGCGCGCTCGTCCTCTCCAACATCTCAACGCTACGAGAACTGTGGTCCGATGCGGCTGTTTTCGTCGATCCCCGTGATGCGGAGCAGCTGACAAACTGTCTGCAGCGCCTGAACCGCGACGCAGATTTATGCCGCAGCCTTGGCAGACGCGCAGCCGAAATAGCCAGACGTTACACACCTGAGCGCATGCTGGTCGGAACACTCAGGGCCTACAATGATGCGGTAGCATCGCATTTCAGTTCTATGTCTGAACATTGCGGGTGACGTGCGATGAAGATCGTCTATTTCAGCCACGCACTCACGTCCTGCTGGAACCACGGCAATGCGCACTTTCAGCGCGGTTTATTGCGTGAGCTGCAGGCCATGGGGCACAGTATTGCCGCATTTGAGCCAGCCGACAGTTGGAGCCGGCAAAACCTTATCGTCGATCAGGGGCAAACCGCGGTCTCCAATTTCCAATCCCAGTTTCCCGAATTGCGGGTGCACACCTACAACGGCACGGCGGATGTTTCGTCTGCTCTCGACGGTGCCCAGTTGGCGATCGTTCACGAATGGACCGATCCCGCCGTCGTATCCGCCATCGGCCGGCATGGGTCGAGCACACCCGGGCTGACCATTTTGTTCCACGACACGCACCACCGGGCGGTCAGTGATCCAGCAGCAATGCGCGCCTACGATTTGTCCGCATATGACGGAATTCTCGCATTTGGACAATCACTAGCCGACGTATACGAACGGCATGGTTGGGGCTCACGTGCGTTCGTGTTCCATGAAGCAGCTGATACCGCGCTCTTCCATCCGGCATCCATCCCGCTTTCAGATCGGCAGGGCGCAATCTGGATTGGCAACTGGGGCGATGGGGAGCGGACCCGCGAAATCCAAGCCTATCTCCTGCGCCCAGCGCGCGATGCCGGCCTCAGTCTCGAGATTCATGGCGTACGCTACCCCGATGATGCGGAGATCATGCTGCAATCCTTTGGCGCCCGCTACAGGGGCTGGATTGCAAATGCGTGCGTACCGCAAGCCTTCGCTGCCCACCGCCTCACGGTACACGTGCCGCGCCGGTTCTACAGGACGGTGCTCCCCGGCATCCCGACCATTCGCGTTTTCGAAGCGCTTGCATGCGGCATCCCCCTCATCAGTGCTCCATGGTTCGACTGCGAAGGCCTCTTCAGGCCAGGCAAAGATTATCTCACGGCTGCCAGCACGGAAGAGATGTCCCGGGCCATGCGAGACATCGTTGCCGACGATAGCTTAGCAAGTGATCTCATCGACCGCGGCTGGCAACGCATTCGCGATTTTCACACCTGCCGACACCGCGCAGAACAATTGCTTGCGATCGCCACATCCATCACGCCATCACTCGAGGAGGCACTTGTATGAGCCTCAAGATTTCCGTCCTCGGCTCAAGTCTGCTGTCGAGCTATTGGAACGGCGCGGCCACCTACTACCGCGGGATTATTCGCGCGCTGGATCGCCTCGGCTGCAGAACCACCTTTTACGAACCGGACGCATTCGATCGCCAGTCGCATCGCGACATGGATCCACCGTCCTGGGCTGAGGTCGTCGTCTATCCCGCGACTGCCGAAGCCATACAGAACGTCTGTCGCGAGGCCGCTGGCGCCGACATTGTGATCAAAGCCAGCGGCGTAGGCGTATTCGACGATGAACTGATGCGGGGCACGCTTATCGAAGGACACCCAAGGCTTATCCGCATTTTCTGGGATGTCGACGCGCCAGCAACCCTGAGCGCGATGGCAGCCGATCTCCGCCACCCCCTGCGCGCCGCAGTACCGCAACTCGATGCAGTCTTAACGTATGGAGGCGGCCCTCCAGTCATTGCGGCCTACAAGCGTTTTGGCGCGCGCCAATGCATACCAATCTACAACGCGCTGGACCCCAAGACACATCATCCTGTCGCTCACGATCCCAAATACGCCTGCGATCTTGCCTTCCTGGGCAATCGCCTGCCCGACCGTGAAAATCGCGTCAACCGTTTCTTCTTCCAAGCCGCCCGGCGCCTTCCCCACCATAGTTTTCTTCTTGGTGGCGCCGGATGGGAGAGCTGGCAGTTGCCACCGAACGTCCGCCACATCGGACACGTCCCGACGCAGGATCACAACGCCTTCAACGTCTCCCCCCGCGCCGTTATCAACATCGCCCGCGACAGCATGGCCGATATCGGCTTCTCCCCGGCCACGCGCGTTTTTGAAGCCGCCGGCGCCGGCGCTTGCCTGATCACGGATGCTTGGGAGGGCATAGACATGTTCCTCCGTCCGGGCACGGAAATCCTCGTTGCTCGTGATGACGCAGACGTAGCACGCTTCCTCTCGCAACTGACGAGCAAGCAAGCCCGCGATATAGGACAGGCCGCTCTACAGCGGGTTCTCCGCGATCACACCTACGACAAGCGCGCACGGATCGTGCTTGCAATTCTAGAGCAGGCTTTGGCGAAGAAGGTCAGCAGCACAACTGCTGAACAGGTGCGCGCATGAAGATGGTTGTCCTGGGATTAAGCTTATCTTCCTCATGGGGCAACGGCCACGCAACGACTTATCGCGCGCTTCTCAAAGCTCTCGCGCACCGCGGCCATGAGATCCTCTTTCTTGAGCGCGACGTTTCCTGGTACGCCGTCCACCGCGATCTCCTCAAACCGGACTATTGCTGTCTGCGGTTCTATCAAGAACCTGCCGACCTTCGCCACTATACCAGAGAGATCGAAACGGCCGAAATTGTCATCATCGGCTCATTCGTCCCCGACGGAATAGAGATTGCGGACTGGGCGCTTCCTCTCGCCCGCGGGATGACAGCCTTCTACGACATCGATACACCCGCAACCTTTTCCGCCATCCGTGACGGCACATGCGCCTATCTCGCCGCCCGCCAAATCCCCAAGTTTGACCTCTATCTCTCTTTCACCGGTGGCCCACTCCTGCGCCAGATAGAACAGACTTTCGCCGCCCGCGCCGCCCGCGCCCTCTACTGCGCCGTGGACACGGAGATTTGCCGACCTCTCGAACTCGATCCGCTGTGGGATATCGGATACCTTGGCACCTACAGCGCTGACCGCCAGCCCGCGCTCGAAAAGTTTTTGATTGAACCTGCCCTTCGCTCACCCGATAAAAGCTTTGTGGTCGCCGGTGCGCAATATCCGGAAACGGTTCTCTGGCCTTCAAACGTGCATCGCATCGACCATATCGCGCCAGACGGTTTGCCTGAATTCTTTGCCAAGATCCGCTGGGCTCTCAACATCACCCGATCCGAGATGATCGACGCAGGCTTTAGTCCAAGCGTCCGCCTGTTCGAGGCCGCCGCATGTGGCGCGCCCATAATCTCTGACCGCTGGCGCGGGTTGGAAAAGCTATTCTCCGTCGGCGAGGAAATAATTCTGGCAGATGACACCACTGATGTTCTCGCAGCCCTATCTCTACCTGAGACCAGGAGGCTCGCGATCGCAGCCGCTGCCCGCACACAAATTCTCTCCGCTCATTCTGCCGAACACCGCGCTGCGGAACTTGAAACGATTATCGCTGAAATACGCACGGTAAAACTCCACTCTGCGAATATCGATCGAGAATTGGCAGCCTGGAACCGAAGCGCAGCAATTCGGTTATGACGGCGGCGGCTATTACCGTCTCAATAAAATGGAGTGCATGAGATGGCAAAAGGCGGAACCTCGCAGAGAGTGTTAGTCGCCGGTGCAGCCGGCTTTATCGGATCGCACCTATGCGACGCCCTTATCCACCGTGGGGATACCGTCATCGGCCTCGACAATTTTTATACAGGCCTGCCACGAAACATTGCTCACCTGAAAGAGCACCCTCAGTTCACGTTTGTGCGCGCCGATGTCATCGACCCGCTCCCACTGTCCTTGCGTGCCGATCTGATTTTCAATCTCGCATGCGCCGCCTCGCCGCCCCACTACCAGGCCGACCCGATCCACACGATGCTGACCAGCGTAATGGGGACGCGCAATCTGCTCGCATTAGCCGCCGACTGTGGCGCGCGGTTCGTGCTCGCATCCACCAGCGAAGTATACGGCGATCCGCTGGTTCACCCGCAAGTCGAAAGCTACTTCGGTAATGTCAACCAAACCGGTCCCCGTGCCTGCTATGACGAAGGCAAGCGCGCAGCCGAAACGCTCTGCTTCGACTACATGCGCGCCGGCCGCGCGGACGTACGCGTGGCAAGAATTTTCAACACCTATGGTCCGCGGATGCGTCCCGACGATGGGCGTGTGATCTCAAACATCATCACGCAAGCTCTGGAGAACCGGGATATCACGATCTACGGCGATGGCGCCCAGACGCGCTCCTTCTGTTTCGTCAACGACCTCGTTGCCGGTCTCTTGCTCCTGGCGAGCCATAGGTCCGCAATTTTCAAGGCTATCAACTTAGGCAATCCGACTGAACTAACCGTATGCGAGTTGGCGGCTCGAGTTCTCGCGATGACCGGCTCCCGCTCGAGCATCGCCTTGATGGACCTACCCGTCGACGATCCGAAGCGCCGCAAACCGGATATAACGGCAGCACAGCGCCTGCTCGGGTGGACGCCGAAGGTTCCACTTGAAGAAGGCTTGCGCGACACGATCCGCTGGTTCGCCGCAGGCCACCTGAAGCCCACTGTGCAGGACCGTCGGCAGCGCGTGCGCGCCTCCCACCAGATCAACTCGCCCCGATCAGCCTGAGTTTAGGTTCAAGATCGACAACGACCTGCGGTAGTGAGGGCAGCCTTTGTCGCGTTGATCGCGTCAACGTGCTCTGGCTCGAGCACCATGAGCGCTCACTACTCCGCGGCGTTGCTAACGGGCGCATAGTTCCGTATGTGCGCCGATCAACCTGCTCGAGTTGGCCCTCGTCCTCCGTCATGGGCCGCAGCGGCTGATGATCGAATTGACCTTTGGCATCAGCGGACGCACCATGTGCCCAGCGGCCGCCACACGATCACGTGCTGCAGGTTCATTCCGGCTAAAATGGCGTCCTCAATCCGAGCGCCGCCCAACGTCGCTCCGACAAGTGTATTCCTCGCCATTTCTTCCTGCACTTCGCCGGGTGACGTCTCCAGCAGCGGGGCAATCATCGTTGCCAGCATCTCCACGTGCCCGATTTCCTCGGTTGCACTGTCTAGGATCATATCCTTTTACTTCTGCGGATTACGGCATGACCAACCCTGGAGAAGGTACGTCATGAAGAAGCTGATCTCTCCCCACTGATTTCGCCTCAGTCGTCCATCTTTCGTGGCGCAACTGCTGGTTAGTCCCGCTCTATACATAAGCATCCTTCGACGAATCCTGCTGTTCGTTGGTTCGATTGGGACGACTGATGAACGAAGCTATGACGATTGCGAGAATGACAACGGCGAGCAGCGTGATAAAGCCAAGCATCATCACCAGTTTCCTGTTTCCTATGAGACCGCAGCAGAAGGCCTAAACCAGCACTTGTTGCGCAAGTTCCGACGCGGCCATGAAATGCTCACGTCGATCCGCCGACAAAGAAGGCTGCTTTTTGATATTGTGAAGGAGGACGGTGGGGCTTTAATGGGGGAACGGACGTGGGTGATACCGGTCTATTGCTTGGCGGTTTCGTGCTACTGGTTATCGGTGGCGAAATGCTCGTGCGGGGAGCAGTTGCCGTCGCCGAAAAAATGGGGATGTCACCTCTTCTCATCGGCTTGACACTTGTCGGCCTGGGAACGTCGGCACCGGAACTCGTCACCAGCGTTCAGGCGGCGCTTGCCGGCTCTCCAGGCATTGCAATCGGCAACATCGTTGGCTCAAGCATCTCCAACATCCTGTTCATCCTCGGCCTCTCGGCACTCATTACACCGATGGCCATCCAATCGAAGGCACTGCACCGCGATGGTGCGGTTGTCGTCTTTAGCGCACTCCTCTTCTCTCTCATCTCCTATTTCGCCAGCCTCGACCGCATCATGGGCTCGATATTCGTAACTGTGCTCGCAACCTATATTGTCTACGCCTACCACCAGGAGAAACTGCCATCGGTTGCAGTGGGTGGCCATACATCGGCCTTCGAAAAGGCCGAGGCCTTCGGAGAGTTACACGAGGATATGGTCGGCTATGGGCCCGGTGCCGACGCGCGGGCTGAGCAGACCGGCATTGTGTTTGCGCTCCTTATCACCATTGGCGGACTCGCAGTTGTCATACTCGGCGGCAAGCTCCTCGTCGACGGCGCCATTGGAATAGCCCGCATCTACGGCATGACCGAAAGGGTCATCGGCCTCACAATCGTTGCTATTGGCACCTCAATGCCCGAGTTCGTCACGTCTGTCGTGGCTGCAATACGCAAGCACGGCGATGTCGCGCTCGGGAATATCATGGGCTCTAACATCTATAACATCCTCGGCATTGGCGGCATGACCGGTCTGATCCAGCCAACTCACGTTCCGGCTGAGATCGCAAACTTCGATAACCTGATAATGGTCGCTGCCAGCGTCGCGATGTTCGCATTTGCCTCGCGCGGTCATCGGATCACCCGCATCGAAGGCGCCGCCCTGCTGTTGGGCTATGTCACCTACATCTTCATGCTGCTAGCCAAACCTTAGCCTGCGACACTCGCGTTCACGCGGCCATCTAGCATTGCCACGAGGCGAAAGCGGCAAATCCAACGTTTGAAAGCCGCACCAGACATACCCTCTCTTGATCCTAACGCTTGCATACTACTACAATCATTGTAGTATGCGGGCATGAAGGATCAGGTTGCCATCGAGATGCTGGGGGCTTTGGCCCAAGAGCATCGTATTCGCATCTTTCGTCTCCTCGTCAGAGCGGGTCCGGCCGGGATGGCTTCGTCTGATATTGCGGAGCGCGTGCGGATCAGTCCGACCGGCGCCTCTTTCCATCTCAAGGAGTTGGAACGATCAGGGCTAGTTGAAGCTCGACGTCAGGGGCGGTTCATTCGCTACGCCATCCAGGTCGACAGCATGCGCAAGTTGCTCACGTATTTGACTGAAGATTGCTGTCAGGGACAGCCGGAGCTGTGCGGCCCGTCAATGAAGATCGCCCGTTCCGCTTTTACCGATAAGGGAGGATGCCGATGATGGTCCAGCGACCTTTTAATGTTCTGTTTCTTTGCACACATAATTCAGCGCGCTCCATCCTTGCCGAAAGCATCATGAACCGGCTCGGACAAGGTCGCTTCAAGGGATACAGCGCCGGGAGTCAACCGAGCGGCAAAGTCCACCCATACGCCCTACATCTTTTGCAAAAGCTCAATTACGACACGAGTTCCTTGCGCTCCAAATCATGGAGCGAGTTTACGAGGCCCGACGCACCGCAGCTCGATTTTGTCTTCACGGTCTGTGACAACGCCGCCAACGAGACGTGTCCTTATTGGCCGGGGCAGCCTATGACGGCGCACTGGGGGTTGCCTGACCCATCTGCCGTTGACGGCACAGAAGCAGAGCGCCACTTGGCCTTTGCCGATACCTACCGGATGCTCAACCAGCGGATCAGTATTTTCACAAATCTGCCAATGGCCACGCTCGATAGTCTGTCTTTACAAAGGCAACTCGACGCAATCGGCCGTGTGGACTCCGATGCGGCAACTGAAAAGGCTTAGACCGCTCACAGGAGTAATCCGGCAGAAATTCGAGCCCGGCGCCCGCCGGCTCACGAGAGGTCTTCATGTCCACTTTTGAAAGGTATCTCACGGTCTGGGTCGCGGTATGCATCGCGCTCGGCATCGCACTCGGGCACGTTTTCCCCGGCGTCTTTCAAGCTATCGGCTCGGCCGAGATTGCCAAGGTCAACCTGCCAGTCGCGCTGCTGATTTGGCTTATGATCATCCCCATGCTTGTGAAGATCGACTTCGCGGCTCTTTCCAAGGTGAAAGAGCATTGGCGCGGCATCGGCGTGACGCTGTTCATCAACTGGGCCGTGAAGCCGTTCTCCATGGCTCTGCTGGGCTGGATCTTCATCGGCTGGCTGTTCCGCCCCTATCTCCCAGAAGACCAGATCAACAGCTACATTGCTGGACTGATCTTGCTGGCCGCTGCGCCATGTACCGCCATGGTCTTCGTATGGAGCAACCTTTGCAGAGGCGAGCCGCACTTCACCCTGAGCCAAGTCGCGCTCAACGACGTGATCATGGTCTTCGCATTCGCCCCGCTCGTCGGTCTGCTACTGGGATTGTCGGCCATCACAGTGCCGTGGGAGACCTTGCTGCTATCCGTCGTCCTCTACATCGTGATCCCGGTGATCCTTGCGCAGTTCCTGCGCCGGGCCGTCCTGGCGCGCGGAGGAGAGGCTGTGCTCAATCGCTTGCTGAGCCAATTACAGCCGCTGTCGCTTATGGCTCTGCTGTCCACGCTCGTTCTGCTGTTCGGGTTTCAAGGAGAGCAAATCCTTTCACAGCCGCTCATCATCGCGATGCTGGCTGTACCGATCCTCATCCAGGTCTATTTCAACTCTGGTTTGGCCTACCTGCTTAATCGGTCGACTGGCGAGACACACAATGTTGCTGGTCCCTCAGCTCTGATAGGCGCCAGCAATTTCTTCGAATTGGCTGTGGCGGCGGCTATCAGCTTGTTCGGGTTCGACTCCGGTGCTGCGCTGGCCACCGTGGTCGGCGTCTTGATCGAAGTTCCGGTAATGCTGTCCGTGGTAAAAATCGTGAACGCCTCCCGCAACTGGTACGACGCGGGAATTCCACCCGGTAAGCGTATAGCGCTTGAACAAACCAAGGCTTAGGCAATAACAACTCAAGCGGACACTGGCGACACACCGCGCCCACTTACAAACACCGCGGCGGATCTTGGGAACCTTGGCTTGCTCGCGCTCCAAACGGGTCGAGTGACACTCCAGGGATCACTTCAAGCCATGCGGAAAGGCTGAATTCCAAGCACTGACTGAGGCAAGCATGAATTACCTGGCCAAGATGTCTGCCTTGTTTCGCGAGGCAGTTATAAACTAGATACTGCCAGAGCGCGAAAATCGGGGGCTGCCGCGCGCATCAGAAAGCTGCGGCGCCCTGACCGCGTCGAAACTTGAAGGTGAGGTTTGAGGCATGCTCGAGGCTTGGATGTCGTTCGGATATATCGTCCTGCTCGCGATAGTCGTCCTCGCCTATATGCTATGGCGCAGGGGCGGGACCATTCTGGCCGTCGCGTCGGTCGCGGTGGGAATCCCACTCTGGTTCGCATGGGAATATGCGCGTCCCACATGGACGACCGGAGTCGTGACCGGAACAGAAGTCCGCCGCAGCGATCCCGACGTCCGCGGCAACACGAGCGACATCCAATATATTTATATGCGCAATCGCTCAGACCGCGGGCTCGAACTGATCAACGAGGATTCTTGGTGGTGGTTAAAGCGCAATAGTGATCGCATTTTCAACGACGCCAAAACCGCCGAAGCTCGCAAGACCGAAGTGACCCTCCTCTGGAACAGGTGGCGCTCAACCCTCCTCTCCTTCTATCCCAACGTGATTGCCATTGGCCCCGCCGGTTCCTGGCCGCTGTGGTCGTTACGGACCATCATGTTCTACGCACTCTCTGTTCTCCTCTGGGTCGGCTATTTCTACGGCTTCATCAGGCTGCGCCGGTGGAGTGCCCCGGCGGATGTTCCCAACCCCGAATGAGAATAACAGCGCGTTGCCCTCGGCTGCTCAAGCAAGTTCGTGGGCTCGTTCTCACGCAATGGCTCCTCGCGCAGCTTGGCGATAAACGCACCCTCCCAGGCCAGCCACGATTTCATCGACCGCCTTGGGATTATCCTCTTCCGCTTCGATAATGACACCGACGGTTCCAGGGTGCATCGCCTTCTTGATCGAAGTGACGGTGGCAGAGGTGAGGATGGCCGTACCGGCGGCGCCGATCGCCCCCATGGTAGATCCGAGGAGCGCACCGACCGCTGCAATCGGTGCGCCGCCGATTAATCCGATGAGCCCACCTACGACAGCGCCCACCTTCATCCCTCGAAAAGGATGGGAGTCCGACTCAAGAACAGAGATATCCCCTTCCGCGTTCTTGCTTACAATGATGCCCGACTTCAATCTGAACCCTGAACCACGGGCATCTTTGAGGTCCATTATTGCTTTGGCTGTTTCGTAAGCAGGAGAGGCGTTGCTGAATATCGCCACGATGATAGTATCTGCCATGTCATTCTCCTCGGCGGTAAGTATTTTGCCGTTTGCATGTCCATAGTAGGTGATGCCGGTATTTTCGCGCGTCTACCTTTGGACACCAGCCAAATAATTTTGAACTGCCGCAATCTCTTCGGCAGTGAACTGGATCTGAGGCATGGCTGGATGTCGTGATCCCATGCCTTCCGCAAACTCAACGTCTAGCCGCTCCGAGGGATAAGAGCGAAGCTTCTCCCAAAGGTTGGGGGCAGCCGCAATTGGGCTTTTGGAGTCGGCACTCACGGCGTGGCAACGACCGCAGCGCTTCTTAAGCAGCGACTGCCCTTCGCTTTCCTGGGAGTGGGCCGGGCACGCGAACGCCGTGATCAATACCTGCAGAGCCAGTGCACATCCAACAGTCTTCATTCCTCTGCCTCATGAGTTGCTGGGTGACCTCTGATTTTGATCAAGCTGCTGATCTGCACCCATCGGGCGCGGTCAACAAGCCGGCTGGTGAGGGCTAAGCACGTGCCGCCTTTTAGCTCTACAGCAGAAAATATAGACGCGCCTTGCTATTGAAGGATTTCTAAAGACTAGAGGGCCCTGTATGGACCCTGGCAACAGCAGCGCATACTACTTAGAGCACTTCGCGCAGCGGCAGTTTCCAGCCAGCTGAAGATCAAAATACTCCTCTCCATAATCGTAGGAAAGCTCCTCGCCAGGCTGGATGGTGCGGAGGGCGAAGATATAGATCCGACGATTACGGATCCGGGACTCGCAATTCGGAGCGCAGGAGTGGTTGATGAAGCGAGCGATATTCGCTGGGACGTTTCCGTCAATCATGCTTACGTCACTCGTCCAGAAGAGGTACTTCTCCCGGTTCTCCCTGATCTGTTTGGCTGTTGCGGGGCGCCCGACGTATTCGACGATGAGGGAACCTTTGGGTATGCGCTCTTGGGCGAAAAGACCTCTGCCACTGTGTGAGCGCAGAACTCTTAATTGGAAATTTGACGGCATAGTTCATCGCTTTATTGGATGTCGGATCGTCAGACGCCAAACTTTCTTAGCAGCACACTAACCCACAGCAACAGCGAACAACCGGCTGACGAATCTACTGGAATCGTGCAGTGATAGCTGCGTCTTCAGCGGCAGTGCGTTCTTGCATGACGATCATCAAAGCAAATGCCAGATAATAAAGAAAACGCAACGTATTCTGAGGAACATTCATGACTACGATTACAGACGAGCTTGAACGATTTAGACAGCAGATGATCGAGGACGCCAGAGAGAACGAAGTCGAACTCGTACGATTGGCTGCCGAACTGGAGAAAGCCGAGCTGGGCTTAATCGCACAACTGCGCAGCATCATCCAGGCGCACGAGCAAAGACGAGAAATGTTCATGGCGGAGCTACGAGGCTTTGCGGGCCGGATGGCGCTGCCAAATCCTGCCCAGGTCTCTCCAGCGCTGAGCCATCGTCCCGACGGGCGGGACTGGGACACGCGAGCAGTGAGTTGGCAGAACCCAAGTCAGAGCGGCGAAAGATTCGCGAACTAACTCGGCAGCCGGAGCCCCGCCCGCAGTCCGCCCAGTTTGTTAGCCGGGCCTCGCATGACGGGCACCACTATTTTTCCGAAGGGCTTGGCTCAGCCCTTCGCGCTGAACTCGTCTCCTCGCTGCTCTTCCCTTTCGATTGAGCGGCCTGCCGCGCCGCGACTGCATCGTGCACCTCAACATCAAGAAGCTGCGCCGTCAGTGAAACCATCCGCCACTCGTCGCTATCGATACGCCCATCCGCGTCGGCGATCTCCCAAAGCAATTGCACCATGTGAATTCGCGCGTCCCGGTCGAGGCTTCGGTGCAGTACCCGAGTGAACTGATGTAAGTCAATTGCGTCGCGCTCGCGCGCCTCGGCCACCTCGATAACGGAGTCGACTTCGGCTGGAGTAAGGTCGAACCGCTTTACGAGCACCGATTTCAGATATGCCGTTTCTTCCGCACTTTGCTCACCGTCTGCCTTTGCGCAGTGCGCAAGCAACGCTGCACTCGCAATCTCGACCTCGTGGGAATTAAGCTTCTTATTCTCGCCTTCGCTCAGAATGCGATTGAAGAAGAGTTCGATCTTACGCAGCATGGATGCATCCAGTCCTCTGTGGAAACTCTGCGGAATGTACTTCGCTCATGAAGTAGAACGGTCATGGGCCATATCGGAGATTGGGCAGCAGGTCGGCGTCTAACGATACCGTTTAGCACGACCGTAAAAATCGGTCCCGCGGAAACCTTGGTCCGACCGTACACTAGGCGTGCCTGTTCTACCTCGGTCGCAGACGGAGATACCTGCCATGAGCAACACCGAATACACACTTGTCTTCGGATTAGGCCCCAAGGCTGATGGCACCCCGAACACCGACGTCGATATCGCGATTGCAATTGCTGCTCTCGAGGACGCATCGCTGAAGTGCTGTGGTGGCTTCACCATTCATCGCGGCAAAGGGGGCTGGAAGGATCCAGCCAATAGAATCGTGAAGGAAGAGGTAGCCATCCTGATGGTATCCGGCAGTTACGAAAGCATTCAACAGATCGCTGCCATCGGCAAACGCCTCTTGGGTCCCACAGCCGTCTACGTCAAGAAGCCCGACGGGAGCACAATTCTCCTGTAGTCACGCATATCCGGCGAAAATTAGCGGTCGAACGAGAACGACCTCGTCAGGTGTGCCGTCGATCCACATATCTTGCGGCCGTTGCCACGCCCTTGATATCCCCGACGTTGGTTTGTGTAAGCGCCGCGGTACCGGGTCTCACGCCCTAGTTACAATGAGGGCTTTTGCGTACCGGGTTGAGATCGAAATGAAAATGATTTCGATGGGCGTCATTTGCCTCGGGACCAAGTGCGGTAGCAAACGTGGTGCAGGCGCCGTGATGGACGCGTCGTAGAAAAAGAGCGGTTGGCGATGGCCTTGCAGCCTCAGGTGTCGGTTCCTCAGCGCGGGGCTTAGTGCCGGCCTTTGCCTCGTTTGCTTTCAAGGATGACCTGCTGGCAAGGCTCATGTTTGCAAGACGCTGATTGCCTACGAGATCAGTGCCCTTCGCGCTCGCTCCTGCCTGGCTCCTTTTTCTGGCTTCTGCAAGATCGCGACGTGTTGGTCCCCATCCATGGAGAACGGTCAGCATCCGGCCGTCAGTCAGTTCAAATGCTCCAACATCGATGGCATTGGCAAAGGCGTGCTGGCTGAGATTGCCAGTGGGTAAAGAATAAACGTTTCGGCAGGCAAAGGCCGATGCGCCAACAATTCGCGAAACGTGAGCTCGCAGCGTTCTGCGGGCCTCAGGCTGGAGCGTGGTCTTGACCCACTGATGAAGCGCCGCCATCAGCCGACAGTTGGCTTCAATCGGCGGATCGAAGACGAGCTTTGGGTTGGACCCCAGACTACGCAATCGAACAGCTGCTGGAACAGCGCATTTCTCGGTCTTCGTTGGGGGCAAAATTTCAACATCGGCGGAAATCGATTTGAGAACGTGCATGCAGTCTTCCCGCGCACGCCAAACGTCGGTGATGCCGAATGCAATGTTTGGGGCAGCCCAATTGCTGACACCAGGAGCCGGTCGAGGCGAAGCAGAATGAATGCCACCGTTGAGGACTGGCGCTTTCACGATATCCTGAAATTGCAGGAGCAAAATCCCCACAACCGCCGCTCCTGAGAGGACGGTCGAAAAACGCAAAAGAGGATCTTCTCGGGGTATCATGGCGCGGTTCGTTAATGCTGACGACGCTCCCAACCTCTTCCAGAGCACCAAGCACCAGCATATTGACAGATGACTAAGGAATTATTGGGTCCCGCATCGGACTAAGAAGAATTGAAATATGTGCGGATATCAAACAGTTGAGTATTTGCCGGACGGTGCCCCTTGGCCGCGTCCCACATCACTGGCCAGTTCACCCCAAACCTTCGCTTTGCGAACGGTCACGGTGCGTGGCACGAGTTGGAGTGCGGTTCAGGCATTAAAGAAGTGGTCGCTTATTGCATCGGGCGATCCCATCTGGACGCGGAACAGCCGATCGTTGGCTTCGCGTAGCCGGCGACTGACCTCTCGTCCCATATTCATCTGCATCAGTGCAAATTGCTTCACATCCTGACCGTAAACTCGGTAGAGATCGCTAGAGGAGATGCGGATCGCAGTGCAATCGTGCACGGCCTGGACGGATGCACTGCGATGGCAGTGATCCATCACCGCCATCTCCCCAAAGCAATCGCCCACCGATAGGGTTTGGACGAGATGATCCTGGCCGCCCCAGGACTTCAGAACGGCCGCTTCGCCGCTCTCTAGAACGAACAGGGCATCGCCCTCTTCGCCTTGCTGGAAAAAGAACTCGTTCCTGGGAACTGCCACGACCGGGCAAAACGCGAGCAGAAATTGGAGTATGTCCGCGCGTATCCCACCAAAGAGGGCCATACGCTGCAGCAATTCAGTCCGCGCATCTTGCATGGCGCGCTCCACAATTGACGAAAGTGGGGCAGCAATAATAGCACGTCTCGCGTACAGCTACACCTCTGCGCGTGCGAATCCTCGCCGTGGCGAAACTTCCATGGCTAATTCCGTCCGACATCAATGACTCCCGATGCCAGCGGCTGCCGCAACATCATATCTTGGAGGACAAAAAAATGTGATTTCGCGTCCTGCCAATCAGCCGCCGGAATAAGCATGTTCAGCAACTCCAATGACGAGTGGCGGGAGAGACTAGTACATGCCGCCCTCCGGGCTGCTCCAGGCCAAGGGACGACGGTGACGGACACCAGATGGTCACAAACGTGCGTCACCACCTCGATCCATGCGGCTCATCATTTCAGGTTGGCATGGCCAAATCGCGCGGGCTTTGGCAGATGTGGCGCTGTCGTCACCGGATGTCGAGGCATTTGCCCTCGGTAGGCCCGCACTCGATGTCCGCGACCCTCGATCCGTCGAGCGGGCCTTCTCTGACGTCAATCCGGATTTGGTAATCAATACCGCGGCGTATACCGCAGTCGACAAAGCCGAGGCTGAACCGGACCTCGCCTTCCTTTTGAACCGCGATGGCGCCCGAAGATTTGCTGAAGCTGCAGCGCGTCGAAACGTGCCGATCATCCATTTGTCGACCCACTATGTCTTCGACGGCATGAAATCAGCGCCCTATGTAGAAACTGACGAACCACGGCCGACGACCATCTATGGGCAGTCGAAATTGGAGGGCGAGGAGGCCGTGAGGCAAGCGAACCCCCAGCATGTCATCGTTCGCACTGGATGGATTTACAGCGCAACGGGCCGTAACTTTTTTACCCGCATCTTGGACCTGGCTACAACAACCGAAGGTCCACTGGACGTCGTCGACGATCAACGCGGCAACCCGACCTATGCGCCACATTTCGCGACACTGTTGCTCGATCTCGCCCGGCGCCTTCTCTCTGAATCACATGGCACCAAGGGCTGGGGTATCTATCACGTCGCCGCACCTGGCAATACGACGTGGTACGAGTTTGCCAAAGAGATCGGCGAAAACCTGGAAAGCGCAAAAAAGCTAAGCATTAGATTAAACCCAATCTCGACAGCACAATACACGACATTGGCAAGGCGCCCGCCAAACTGCACTTTCGATTGCACGAAGTTCGATGACACGTTCTCACTACGACTGCCTCTTTGGCAAGAGGGCGTTCGGGAGTGTGTAAATAGCTGGAACAAAGCTACGGAACGATAGCGGGGCGGGTGTGGATTAGGTGAGCTCGTCAGCCTTGTCTCGGAAAATCACGTCGCAGCGGACCGACATAAAGCTGCCGTGGACGACCGATCTTCTGCTGGGGATCCTCAATCATTTCTGCCCAATGTGCAATCCATCCGACCGTCCGGGCAACCGCGAACAATACGACAAACATGGCAGGTGGAAATCCCATCGCGCGCAGAGCCAAGGTGGAATAGAAGTCCTTATTCGGATATAGCCGGTTATCGATAAAGAAGCGATCCTCCAGCGCGATCCGCTCAAGCTCCAACCCGACCCTGATAATGGGGTCATCGCGTTTGCCGAGTGCATCCAGGACCTCGTGACAAGTCCGTTGTAGCACCTTGGCCCGCGGATCGAAGTCCCTATAGATGCGGTGACCAAAGCCAACAAGCGGCACGTCGGTACCTCGATCCTTTGCCCTTGCAATGAATGCGGGGATGCGATCAATCGCACCAATTTCATTGAGCATGTTGTGAACGGCCACTTTGGCTCCGCCTTGTGCAGGACCCCACAGGCAGGCCATGCCCGCGGCAACACAAGCAAAGGGATTGGCGCCCGACGATCCGGCCAGTCGCACTGTCGACGTCGAGGCATTTTGCCCGTGATCGGCATGTAGTATAGTGATGCGGTCTAACGCACGTGCAACGATGGGGTTGACGAGGTACGGTTCGCACGGAACTGCGAAGCACATCTGCAAGAAGTTGGAAGCGTAGTCGAGATCATTACGCGGGTAGATGAACGGCTGTCCTAAGGAGTACTTGTACGCCATTGCCGCGATTGTCGGCATCTTGGCGATCATACGATGACTCGCGATCATGCGATGTTTCGGGTTATTGATCTCCGTTGAGTCGTGGAAAAAGGCAGACAACGCGCCAACGACCCCTATCATGATCGCCATAGGCGGAGCATCGCGGCGGAAGCCGGTATAAAACCGCGTCAGTTGCTCGTGCAGCATTGTATGACGCGAGATGGTCGTCCTGAAGTCTCGGAACTCCTCGTTTGAAGGCAGTTCACCATGAAGCAATAGATAACAGACAGCTAGAAAGTTCGACTTTACTGCGAGCTGCTCGACCGGATAGCCGCGGTAAAGAAGCTCGCCGGCCGGTCCATCAACATACGTGATCCGGGACGCACAGCTCGCAGTCGATGTGAAGCCTGGATCGAACGTGAAGGAGCCTGTGTCTCGGTACACCGTGCCGATGTCGATCACCGCAGGACCCCGAGCCCCTTTGATGACCGGCAACTCAATCTCGTTGGCGTTGTATGCGAGCTTCGCCGTATTGGAGGACGCTGATCTGTTCATCGCGCAAAGTCCTGACCGCTGGAGTGGTCGTCGACAATACTCGACGAACCACACGATCGTCACCTCTGGTTCACAACGTAAGGGCGTGCATAATGCTTTGGCGGCCCAACCACGCGTACGCAGTTGATTCCAATTTTTTGTTTGATACTGGCCCAAAAACTGAAATTCTCGATCGTGTTCCTGCTGAAACCGCGTAAGCGGCGCCGTCTCGCCGCCCTCAAATTCAATGACCTGCCATGAACCGCGTCACCTCATTACTTGAAGAGCTTTATGTGGGTGAGACGCACCGCTCAAGAACGTTCAACTACGGCATTCTGTTTTTTGATATCGCCACTATTCTCTTCATCGTCGTTACATCCTTCGTCCCCAGATCCGCAGCGATCGAATCCATCGATATAATAATCGGCCTCGTCCTCCTGGCCGAACTGATCGCTCGCATTTGGATCTCAAAGTCCAAATTGAAAGAACTGACACATCCAGCTTCAATCGTAGACTACATTGCCATAGCCTCGTTTCTTGCCCCGGTTGCAGGTGAAGCTGGAGGCTTCATGCGCATTTTGCGGACCTTGCGTCTGCTGCACACATACAAGTTCTTGGCACGACTGCGGACAGACTTCCCCTACTTCAGGCGGAATGAAGACATCATACTGGCTATGTCGCATCTGTTCGTATTCATCTTCATCATGACGAGCCTTGTTTATGAGACGCAGCACTGGACTAACCCGAACATAAAAAACTATGTCGACGCCCTCTACTTCACTGTGACCGCGCTGACCACGACAGGCTTCGGCGATATCACGCTGCCAGGAAGCACAGGTCGGCTCATCTCCGTCGTCATTATGCTGTTCGGCGTGACTTTGTTTCTACGCCTTGCCCAGGTACTTTTTCGACCCCATAAGGTCCGATTCCCCTGCCCTGTCTGCGGGCTTCAGAGACACGATCCCGATGCGGTGCATTGCAAAGCCTGTGGCACCGTCCTGAATATTCCTGACGAAGGCGACTGAGGAATTCAGGTTCAGCACCAACATAAGAAAAGCCGCGACACAAATTTGCCTGTCTGACAAAGCGCTAGCCGACAGTGCCTTGCCAGCGATGCCTCAGGTAGAGATGACGCAACTCGCAATCGCGGTCGAGTGGCACAAGAATGGCGTCGTTTTGTGCGCTGATCCCTCTAAAGCTTATGTCCCGCAAAGAGCATCGACTGCACCTGCCGCAATCTTGTAGCGCCTTGCGAGCCGTCCATCCGAACTCCATACGTAGATCGGCGGTCCGTCGAGGGATGTGGTAGCGTCCGTGCAGATGACGCTTTGACTCAACCTTCATTTGTCATCCCCTGGTACTGACCTGACACTTCAGGCAACGGGGCGAACACCAAAGCTCACGGTTGGTTCCATTGGCCCGATCATTTGGAAGCGATCCAAGAAATAACGGCGATCGCAGTAGCTACCTCTTCGTTTCTGTTGCAGAACAGAAATCGACACAGGTTGATACTCGTCAATTCCACGGCGTGACCGTTCGCTAATATACGCGTAGCAAATTACCTGAGGGGTGGCCATGATCGCCTCTAGAGAACATAGCGAAAATACCCGTAGCGATCTCACACTGTGCATAGAACAGCTGCACAGCCTTCTTATATCCGTGAGAAGGCAAGAGGCGCTTCTGTTCGATCGCCGCAGTCCATATTTTGATGAGACGATCGCGCTCGCCCACTGTCATCTTGACGGCGCGATGAGAGCACTTCGTGGTATAGTCGCCCGTCTCGATAATCTTCCCCCCTGAAGCGGGCATGCACCGTGGGCATTAGAGCGGCAGCACCCAACGGTCCTTGCGATCTGAGGTAAAGCGTCTGATCCGGGTGGATGCGCTTTGAACAATCTAGCTCTAAGGAGCCTCAAATGGTCGATCGAGCGTCTCGAGAAAAGCAGCTAAGAGATCGTCTGACGGTCCTCGAAGGGCGGCTACATCGGATCGAAACCCATCTTGAGCAACCTGCTGACAAGGATTGGGAAGAGAATGCCACCGCGTCAGAGATGAACGAGGTACTTGACGAGTTGGGACATGCGGGTAACGCCGAGGTGCAAGCAATCTACGCCGCCCTCGAACGTTTGAAGTCCGGTACATACGGAATTTGCGCCCGATGTGGAGAGCCGATTTCCAAGGAGCGGCTCGACGTGCTGCCACATACGCCGTTGTGCAAGACGTGCGCGCGCGAGCTCTCCCAGAAGAAACAAGCTTAGCCGGACAACGGCCGCTCAGCACCACACGATGCCCATCGAAGCCGATGACGAAGCACAAAGGGTCAGTGAATTGGTGTAGGCGCCTACCGGCGCCAAATTGACAGATATCAATGTATCAAAAGCGAATGGACCTTAGAGAATGTGATTAACGCTGCGCGACAAGAGCCAGCTGACAAAGAAGCTGCGTGCGATTTTGGAGCCCTCTGAGTGAGCAAGCATGAGATAAGCGCGAAGGCCAAGGCTCCGGCTGCGGACAGCACCGTGCAAACCAACGATCGGGTAGCCAAACCTCAGCAATCGTCTGCGAGCGAAGTCGACGTCGCACCTATTCTAACGGCTGAAGGAGCGCAGCAGTATTCGGTATACGATGCTACGCAGAGTAGGCAGGAGGCAGAGGTCGCAGCCATCGAAGCAATTCTGCGCAGTCAACCTGAGCTCTCGATAAATAGCGAACCCATACAGGCCATCCTGGCTGGCTCGTCTCCGGATGATGCAGAACGTTTGCAAACTGCTTTGAACGCGACGGATCGAACCGCAGAGACTACACCGCCGAACATACCGCAGCAGCGGGCGCCTCAGCGGGATTTCAATCTGCTAAAAACTAGTGACGAATTGAGCGACGATTGGCGCCGCGGTGCCTATCCCTACAAGTTCAAAATGTTGCGACGCGACTATGAAGAGCAAAAATTCGTCCTGCAGGCCGAACTGCTGAAGTTGCAAGCCTGGGTGAAGTCAACCCGTCAGCGGCTGATCATTGTATTTGAAGGCCGAGATGCCGCCGGAAAAGGCGGTGCGATCAAGCGCTTCATGGAACATCTCAATCCACGCGGCGCGCGAGTGGTGGCGCTAGAAAAGCCAAGCGAGGTCGAGCGCGGCCAATGGTATTTCCAGCGCTATGTGCAGCATCTGCCCACTGCTGGAGAAATCGTGCTGTTCGATCGGAGTTGGTACAATCGCCCCGGTGTCGAGCACGTTATGGGCTTCTGCACAGATGCCGAGTATGACGAGTTTCTCCGGCAGACGCCAGAGTTCGAGCGCAACCTCGTACGTAGTGGGATACATCTCATCAAGTTCTGGTTCTCCGTGAGCCAGGAGGAGCAGCGGCGGCGCTTCAAGGAGCGGAAAGTCCATCCTCTCAAACAATGGAAACTTTCACCCGTTGATCTCGCCTCTCTCGACAAGTGGGACGAATATACGCGTGCAAAAGAGGGAATGTTCTTTCATACCGATACGGCCGACTCACCTTGGACGGTGGTGAAATCTGACGATAAAAAGCGCGCTAGGCTCAACGCAATGCGATATGTTCTCCACTCGATGCCCTACAAGGACAAAGACGTAAAACGCATCGGCCCCGTCGACCCCCTTCTCGTCGGTCGCGCCAACATCATTCACGAGCGTGATGAGCATGACATCACGACCGGACGTTATACGAGGCAGCCTTAGGCGAAGATGACGTAGGGGCACACCACTTCCGCTCGGAGGCTCAGGACAACAACCACGCTGATCAGACGCCGTTCAAATGGCTGGCAGCTCCGCCAACAGCATGGCGAACGGAGGATGCAGCAGTCCTATAAGTGATCATCAAGGGGTGCAAACACCGGTCTGCCGGCTGTTCTCACGCCGACCTGAATGCGAGAGCCGCCTGAGAAGACAGGATCGTGCACGCAAGCAACAGCGTCGAAAATAGCCTAGTGACAGCGGCCTTCGCACTCCGGTACCTTCTGGCAGATCTAGCGCAATGGCTCACCGGACAATGACGGCCCCAACGACCCCACGTCGCTTAAGTGGCGGCGCTGAAGTGCTTGCCAGCCGGCGACGCCAGTCCACCCTCGGACTGAGTCTCGCGGCGCTGATCCTCGGATCGTGGCTCAGCCTCCACATCACGTCGGTATTCTTTGTCGATCTATCGCAGACCCCGCTGTGGATGACCGCTGCCATCATGGCCCTGTTGTGCTGGCTCTATGTCGGCATTTTCATCGTCGCGCATGATTGCATGCACGGCACGCTGGCACCCGGACACCCACGCCTCAATCGTATCATCGGACAAGTTTGCGTCGGATTATATGCAGGGTTCTCGTTCCGGGATCTGCACCGCATGCACATCGAGCATCATCGGCACTCGGGCACGATGAGCGATCCTGATTTCGCCGAACCCCAGCCGATGGGGTTCTGGCGATGGTATGTCTCGTTCATGTGCAAGTATCTGACGGTGCGTCAGATGGCGTTGATGGCTGCGCAGAGCGTACTCTATGTGCTGGTTCTGGGCGCAACGATTGAGAACACTCTCATTTTCTGGATCATCCCTGCGCTGCTCTCATCTCTACAGTTGTTCTACTTCGGGACCTATTTGCCTCACCGGCCCGGATCCAAAGCCTTCGCGGACCACCACCGTGCGCGCAGCAACAGCTATCCCGTCTGGCTTTCGTTACTGACTTGCTTTCACTTCGGTTACCACCATGAGCATCACAGCAAGCCCGGCGAACCATGGTGGCGGCTACCGGCAGTCAGGCGCCAAGGTCAATCTTGAGAAACGCAATCAGCTCCGCATATCGAACCGTTCACGAACTACGCCCATCGCGCGGAAAAAGTTGATCGGCGGCTTGCCGACAAGCAGCCGGGTCTTGTCCGCATAGTTCACCTCACTCGCATAAAAACGCCGGATAAGGCTCTCGGGCATTTTGTAGAAGCGGCTCATCACCGCCAGACGCTCTTCGGGTTCGGCAGCAATAAACAGTAAGCGATTAAGCAGTCTGTAGAAGGCACGCTGGTGCCAAAGTGCGATGGAGTGCTGTCGAAGGAGAGTGGCAACGGGAGCCGAACGCAAATCGCGCACTCCTGCAAGCTTTAACGCAACGCGCGCCGCGTCCGGCAACGAATAGCCGGTTGTGGGATTGAACATGACCGCCCGCAGACCGGCGCACGGCACATCCGGATTGGGATTGCTGCGCCAAAATGCGTCAATATCGCCGGCTAGAACGATGGGCAGGATACCCGTTTCCCGTCTCAAGATGCGTGCAATCTTCCACCCGCGATCAGCCGCGTAATCCGCCACCTCCTTCTCGAGAACGCCATGCTGAACTTCTTTGCCGTTGGAATAATACGTGTCTTCGATCAGAAGGACGCGTTCCGACATCGGGAGCGTGTACATGAAGCGATATCCATCGACCTGCGGAATGGTGCCGTCCATGATAATTGGCCGTTCCTGCTCGCACGGTTCCTCCAACTCGACCTCGAGACCTAGAAATTTCTGGAACCCAAGTTCCCACGCAGTGCTGTTCGAGATCCCACGTGAATCAATAACGCACGCCGCCTCGAAGTGCGTACCGTCAGCGAGTTCAACACCATCGCTCGCCACCGACGTGACCTCGGCGTTGAACCTCAGGCTGGAACCGAGTCGAGCGGTCATCACGTCGTGCAACCGCGCCGAGCTAACGGAATGATAGCCGGTCTGCAGAATGCGATGATTGCCCGGAAAGAAGACCTCTTGGCTCGACCACGACTTGATTATCAGAGCCTGCAAGAGCCGTTGCGTCGCCGCGTTGGTATCGGGCGTATGAAACGACCAGGTGTGATTCCCGCCGATGCGGTCACTACGTTCTAAGATCAAAAGCTTGAGCTCAGGCCGAGCATCGTGGAGAGCGAGCGCGATCAGCGAATTCGCGAGACCTCCGCCAACCAGGATGCAGTCCACTTTGTCGCCGTACGGCATCCAGAACTCTTAAGGGACCGTGTCAGTCATCACGATTACACGTTGGAACATTCGACCTCTTGGCCAATAGCTATAGGATGTGCTGTCCACCCACCAGACCCAAAAGCTTCTGAATGTGTTCTGCAACGATCAAACTGGCAATGGTCACTCGTGATATCAACGCGACGGGCGTGTGTGGAGGAGCACCGTGCTTGCAGTGAATGTGACAACGGCAAGTGCAAGCATAAGACCGATCAATGGCCAAAGCGCGGCATCCGGAGTGTTGCGCCAAAGGAGCCCATGATAGGCTTCCACGACCCACGCATTGGGCGCAATCCAACCGATCTCCTGTAACCACGGCGGCATCAGATAACGTGGCACCATGCTGCCACCGATCGCTGACGCAATGAGAATCAAGAAGGTGGATAGCGTTTGGGCTTGCTCCCGCGTCGAGCAGGCCGCGCTCAGAAGAAGGCCGACACCGGCGGCAGCAGCGGATGCCGCCATCGAAATCGCCACCCACATCGGCCAACGCCCACCTAAATTGACATCGTAGAGCAACGCAGCAGCCGCGAAGATCAGGCTCACCTGCAGGAAGCCCTGGACGATGAGGAACGCGAACTTGCCTGCTAGCAATGCGCTACGACGCGCCGAACCGGCAAGCAGCCGGTCCATGACACCGGAGCGGCGTTCATCAATGATCTGCATAGCGCCCTGGAGCGAAGCGAACATCAGGAACATGATCGCCACTGCACCCGCATAATAAACCACCGCCGCGCTCGCCTTCATCGGCTTTTCCAGATTCTGGCGCTCGACGATCGGAGCCGAACGCCTGGAATTCGCGCTCTGAGCCGCATCGTCTAGGTGCGTCTGGTCTGACATTTCGCGCTTCATCGTGTCGAGAACGGCATCCACCCGGCCCTTCTGATTGCGGGTGAGCGAGACAAACGTGCTTTCAATATCGACGAAAGCGCGGCGCCACGCCATGTCAGGCATGCGTTCATTGATGATACGTTGGATTTGTCCGCTGGCGATTGGACCGGCCATGGCTTTGGCTGCATCGCCGATGATCAGAAGCGGCGATTTGGGGTCCTCGGGCTGCACGATGCCCGGATCCGCACGAATGAGCAGCCCCGCATCCGCAAGATCCTGTTGCACGAATTCTGAAAGCTCCGCCTCTGACATGGGCTCGCGCTCAGTGCTCCGGAACGTGCCGTCGTTCCGGATTTCCTTCACGAGGCGACGCGTCGTCTCCGTATTTGCGGCATCGTAGATCGCCACGCGCAGCCGCAGTTCATCACCGCTTGTCCCGGCAAAGATACTGGCAAATACGACATAGACCAGCGGCGGCAGTATGAACGCGAGAATCAAAGCACCGGGGTCGCGAAGAAGAGCAAGCAGCATTACTCGAAATACAGGCAGCCTCATACAGACAGCCTTTCGCCAACTGTCTTGCTGAAAAGGCTGGAGAGATCGGGCTGACGTACGCGGATCTCCTTTATGAAGACGCCCGCGCTGGAGAGATTGTCCGTCAGCCGGCGCACGTCGAGGTGTTGGGCGGGTTGGAAGCCGAACCAGGTCGTCGCAGCTTGGGTGGTGCGAAGGTTCATGGCTCTCAAAGCGTCGAGCCCCCGCGCTTCTGGCGCCTCTGCCAAGACGACAACAACTTCCTTTTCGTTCGGGAACGCGCCTTTCAGAAGTTCCGCCGGGGCGCCCTCCAGCACGATACGGCCCTGGCTTAAGATCATGACTCGGTCGGAGAGGACCTCGGCCTGTTCAAGGTCGTGCGTCGTGAGCACGACCGCTCCGCCTGCATCTCGGAACGACCGCAGCAGAGCATGGATTGCTTCGCGAGCATCCACATCAATTCCGACGGTTGGTTCGTCGAGAAGAAGGAGCGCGGGCTTATGAAGCACGGCGGCTGCGATATTCAAGCGACGCTGATAACCACCCGACAGAGTGCCCGTAATCTGACGCGCGCGCTCGGCAAGCGACGCCTGCTTGATCACTTTGAGCACGGCGTCCTTTAGCTGACGCCGCGGCACGCCGGCCATGCACCCGAAGAAGCTTAAATTCTCCTCGACCGTCAGGTGCGGATAGAGCGCGATGTTCTGTGGGACGAAACCCAGTTGACGGCGCGCACCACGACTCTTTGGAGGCCGACCATTGATCAAAATCTGGCCGCTCCTTAGCGCCAGTCGGCCGCAGATCGCGCGCATCAGGGTCGACTTGCCGGCGCCATTTGGCCCGAGAAGACTGATCGTCGTTCCCTGGCCGACCCTGAAATCGACCCCACAAAGAACCTCGCGTGGGCCGTACGCATAGGTAGCGCCACTCACGACAAGAACGGAATTCTCAGCCGGCTCACGTCCGACCTTACTCAATGCGTCGCGCAACCATTGCATCTTGTCTGTTGTCGGCTACGCTCCGAGCACGGGCAAGAACTTTTTTGTGCGAACGTGGGCATCAGCAGGTCTGCAGCCTTGAGCCCGACCAAGAAGCCGCCGTTGCTCTTATGATGATCGCATTTATCAATAACTGCGTTCCTTCCGGGCAGACGGTCGTCTCATCTGCGCCATGAGCCCCTTGAGCAGACAAGCTAACGAGGCATCTCGAGCCGGCATCATGCTTGTCAACGTAGATTTCTTCCAAGACGACTTTCGACTGAGCTTCAACGGTAGCAACATCGAAATTCTGATCGAGCGTAATCGCCTCTAGCAACTCAATAACGTCCGGCAAATAACTAAAAGGCGCAGAAGACTTCCATCGCCGGCTTTTTGGCGCCGCACATCCTTTCGTCGAAGAAGCGACTGGCCAAGAGATAGCCTGGACAAAACAAACCACCTCCAGGAAAAAGATCGGTGCTGCGCCTCGATTTAGATTATAATTTAGTGGGGCCTAGTGACAAAACGCCGATGTGAAAATCAGCAGGTGAACTGTGCGTACTCATACAATAGCGCGAGTTGTACTCGTCTTTACGATGATGGTCTTCGGCTGGTGGTCGGCGGCGGTCGCACAGGACACTGCGCCGGCACCGGCCTTCAAGACGGAAGAACTGGATCAGATGCTGGCTCCGATCGCCTTATATCCGGACGATGTGTTGGCCAACGTTCTCATGGCCTCAACATACCCCCTCGAGGTGGTGCAGGCTGCTAGGTGGCGCGAAGAATCTAGCAACGCAAAACTTAAAGGGGATGCGCTCACCAAGGCGCTGGAGTCCAAAACATGGGATCCGAGCGTTAAGTCACTGACCCAGTTCCCCGACATTCTGAAGCTGATGAGTAATGAGCTTGAATGGACACAGAAGTTAGGAGACGCATTCCTTGCACAGGAAGATGATGTTTTCGGACGAATTCAGTATCTGAGACAGAAGGCGGACGAGAGCGGACACCTGAAATCGACGAAGAAGCAGAAGGTCACCAAGAAAGAACGACCGTCTGGCTCCTCTGGCGGAGGCTCCGGCACTTCGCAGTCCAGCTACTACTATACGATCGAGCCTGTTGATCCAGAGTATATTTATGTTCCCGTCTATGAGCCGTCGGTTGTTTACGGCTCATGGTGGTATCCGTCCTACCCACCCTATTATTGGGACTGGTATCCCGGATCGACGCTCGTCTCAGGCATCTTTTGGGGCGCAGGATTTGCAATTGCAAACAACCTTTGGAATTGGGGGAGTGTCGATTGGGGTCGCGGCGACATCAATATCGATGTCGATCGGTTCAATAATATCAACATCAAGGGCGACCGCCTCACGGATGGTCGCTGGCAGCACAATCCAAAGCATCGTGGACCAGTACCCTACAAAGACAAATTAAGTCGCGACAAGTTCGGCAAGGGCAACAAGTTCAAGGATACTGCGAAGGAGTTCCGCGGGTTCGACAAAGACAAATTGGGACAAGCAAACGTCGATCGCGTCAAAGATAAGCTTGGTAGCGACAGGGCGTCGAATATCAAAGACAAAGTGGGTGACGGCGGAGCTTCGAAGATCAAGGACAAAATGGGAGACGGCGGCGCGGATCGGATCAAGAACAAACTTGGTGAGGGTGGCGGCTCGAAACTGAAAGATAAAGCCGGCGACCGCGGCGGATCGAAGATCAAGGACAAAGCGGCGAGCCGGGATAGGCCAGCTACGCGAGACGCGAAAAAGAGCAGCAAGCGGCCGTCGTCCAAAGGCGCTTCGAAGTCATTTGATGTCAAGCCAAAGGCAGAGGTGAGGAGGAACGTCAATCGCGGCAGCGCCAGCCGCAAATCCGCAGCGTCCCATCGAGGCGGAGGACCTCGGATGAGCCGAGGCGGCGGCGGGCGGTCGTTTGGCGGTGGCGGTGGAAGACGCGGGGGCGGAGGGGGCCGCGGCGGCCGTCGCTCTGACATTCGCCTCAAAACCGACATCGTGCCGCTGGCGCGACACGCCAACGGCTATCAATTGTATCGCTTCCGCTACAAAGGCAACGATCACACCGCCTACGTCGGTGTGATGGCCCAGGAGGTGCAGGAGGTCGAACCCGATGCCGTCATATCTGATCGCGAGGGATTCCTGTCGGTTGATTATGGGCGCATCGGCGTCAAATTCATGACCTGGAAGGAGTGGCTCGCGAACCATAAAACGTCGCTCTGGTCATCGGGGCAACTGAAGCCTGTCTCGGTCGGCAGATAGTGGGAGCAAAAGGATGTTCCGTAGTGCACTTCTGAGAATCGTCTCTCCCACCATCACGCTCGCCATAGGATTGGTTACGGCAGCGATGAGCAATTCCATTGCTCAGGCACAGGACGGGCAGCTCTCATTTCAGTCTGCCGACGAGGCCGTAGCTAAATTGGTCGAAGCTGTCCGATCTAAGGATGTAGAGGAGATCGTCAACGTATTGGGCCCCGGCGGCCGGGACATCGCCTCTTCAGGTGATCCCGTCGCAGATCAGGCAAGGTTGACGAAATTTCTGGAGGCCTTTGATCAACGCCACCAAGTCCAGAAAGAAGATGCCTCCGAAGCGGTTCTGCTGGTCGGTGAAGATGAGTTTCCGTTTCCGATCCCAATCGTCTTAGAAGATGGCGAGTGGTACTGGGACACAGATCAAGGTCTGGATGAGATCCTGACTCGCAGGATTGGCGAAAACGAACTCGCATCGATTGAAGTCATGCTCGGCTATGTGGCCGCCCAATACGAATACGCGGAGCAGGACCGAGATGGGAAGGGTGGTCAGTACGCTCGAAGGCTGATGAGCCGGGAAGGACAACGTGATGGTCTCTACTGGCCGGTATCTGACGGTGAAGAGCAGAGCCCTATCGGACCACTGATCGCAGAAGCGCAGAGTAAGGGGTATAGCGGCACGGGCTCGGGGCCAGCCTACAATGGATATGTCTTTCGCGTGCTGTATGGTCAGGGCAAGTCTGCCGAGGACGGCGCCCGAGATTACATCATCAATGGACGAATGATCGGCGGGTTCGCGCTGATCGCCACCCCGGCCGAATACGCGAACTCCGGCGTGATGACATTCATCGTCAATCAGGACGGTGTCATCTACGAAAAAGATCTTGGCCCTAACACGCTTGAACGTGCTGCCGGGATTCGCGTGTTTGATCCGGATCCAACATGGAAAAAGGTCGATGAAGATTGACGCGGATCGCCCGCCGTCGGCTGTGCAGAGGCCCTTGCGCGCGAGCTGAAGAGAGCTCTGACACAAAAGGGGTCCACGTTACTGAAGCTTTTGTTGCTGCAATTGGGAAAGTCAGGCTGAAGCGGCCGCGAAACGAACGGCGCTGGACATTAATGCCATCAGCGGGTGCACCTGCTGGGGCGCCCGTGCCGTCAACCACACGTGGTAGCTAAAGATTTCCAGTGCAGACCACTGCGACGTCTATCCTCGTCCCTTTTAAAGTTTCAACCGTTACCTGCTCAGCCAATTGCCCGGCGGAACGGAAGTGATACTACTGGCATGCCCGTTCGAGGCCTAAGGCCATCGTGATCGGCTATTAGCAGCGATTGCCTTAGAGATACGAAGTGACCAGGAAGCTCATCCTCACGGCCAAGATTCTGGGTGCATCTCTTGCGCTAATACTCGTCACCCTGCTTGGGGTGCGTATCTACGATTCCCAGCGCGGGCTACCGCTCGAGCCGTGGCATAAATTCATTCCAACGGAGCTGAATGCGACAGAGTTGGACGCCGCCGACTGGAAGCAATATCTCGCGCACGAAGCCGCAATCTTCGAGGAGTTGCGCCGCGAGGTCACTCAAAAGCTCCCGCCGGATGACCGCGTTCCGGTCAACCGCTATTTCGACGGTAGCCCGGTCTATCCGGGACGCTTTGCGCAAGACTTCAACCGCTCCTTTGTGCTGGAGCCGGATGGCAAGCCGGTCGGCGCAGCGGTACTGCTGCACGGACTGACAGACTCGCCCTACAGCCAGCGCCACATTGCGGATTTCTATCGCGATCATGGCTTTGTTGCGATCGTGCCACGACTGCCAGCACACGGCACGGTGCCGGCGGCTCTCACCGACGTAGATTGGGATCAGTGGGTTGCGGCAACGCGGCTTGCAGTGCGCGAAGCGCGGCGGCGGACCGATCCCTCCTCCCCTCTACATATCGTCGGCTTCTCAAATGGCGGCGCGCTCGCGCTGATCCACGCGCTCGATTCTCTCGGAGACCCGAAGATCGCGCGGCCGGATCGACTGATCCTGATTTCACCCATGGTCGGGATCACGAGCTTCGCGCGCTTCGCAGGGCTTGCAGCCTTGCCGGCCCATTTGCCGGCCTTTGCAAAGGCCGCATGGCTCTCTGTGGTGCCCGAATTCAATCCCTTCAAATACAATTCCTTCCCAGTCAATGGCGCGACGCAGACCCATCGATTGACCCGTGTCTTACAGGATCGTATCGCCCGCTATGGCCGCGAGGGCAAGTTGAAGGATTTGCCGCCAATCCTCACCTTCCAGTCGGCACCCGATTTTACGGTATCGACAGAAGCCATCCTGTCGGCATTATATGCGCATCTGCCGGCCAACGGCAGCGAGCTGGTCCTGTTCGACGTCAATCGCAGCGTGAAGTTCGGACCGCTTCTGCGCCCGAATGCCGACGTTGCAATCTCACGCATTCTGCCGTCGGGGCCGCAGACCTATCGCACCGTCATCATCACCAATCGCGACGACATGCATGGCGACATGATCGAGCGCGTGATCGAAGCGGGCGGTACGACCGGGCAAACGCGAGCGCTCGGGCTTTCCTATCCGGACGGGCTTTTTTCGCTTTCCCATGTCGCCATTCCGTTCCCCATGAGCGACGCACTGTACGGCATGACGCCGGACAAGTCGGAAGACTTCGGCCTCAGCCTCGGCACGCTGGCACCGCGCGGCGAGCGCAATGTGCTTGTCGCCAGTCTCGACGCACTGCTGCGCGCCTCCTCAAATCCCTTCTTCCCCTATTTGCTGCAACGCATCGCGGACGGAATCCCGAGGAGAGCGGAAAATTCCTCCGGCAGATAATTCTACCATCCACACGTGATGCGTGCAGAATCAGAGACCGAGCCGCAATCTCCGGCCTGAGATAATTGCAAACATTTCACTCATCGGACATGTCGGCGTAATGAGCGCCGATCTAATTCCCAGTCTCCGGTCAAAGAACCAGGAAAAATGGAGACGAGGAAATGAGTAGATCAAAAAAACTGTGCTCAGGCACCGCGGCGCTAGTCTTAGCAGCTGGACTCGCAATCAGCATGTCCGCCAGCCAATTTTCGGCGGCCCATGCGGAAGCCATTGCACCGCCGAATGAAATTACAGCGGGCCAAGGAGACGCTGTCGTAAAGAGGCCCCTTCTCGGCGTGAAAGTTCAAAGCATTGACAAGGATACATCTGATGCATTGGGTCTTTCTGAGCCCAAAGGTGCTCTCATAATTGACGTTATGCCCGGTGGACCGGCTGACGCCGCCGGCCTCAAACCCCATGATGCGATCCTGGCCATCAATGGCAACCAGATTTCCAACGCCGAGGATCTCGCGAAACGAATTGCAGACCTCTCGCCAAAGTCATCCGCCCAAGTAAAAATCCGCCGCGGAGAAGGCGACCAGACAGTCAAGGTCGAATTTGCAAATTCCGCAGATGATCAAGATCATGCTGACAAGACCGGAACAGCACCTGAGGCTGCCAAGTCGAAGCGCCTCGGTTTGAAGCTGAGCAATGTCGCAACCGACGGCGGGGTACTCATTGCAGACGTTGATCCCAAGTCAGACGCAGCAATGAAAGGGCTGCAATCAGGCGACCTCATCATGCAGGTCGACGGAGCGCCCGCAGCGTCTGCAGCGGAGCTTGCTAAGAATTTGAACGTTATAAAAGAAAAAGGCCGTGAGGCAGTTCTTCTCCTCATCAAATCGGGCGACCGAACTCGAACAGTCGCGGTGCGATTTGGTATTCTGGGCTGATGCACCTTGCGGCAAACTCGGAAAAAAAACCCATTCGAACACATGATGGTGCGGCGGGAACGTCTGGTTGCCACCACGTCTCGCCGCTCGATCATGCTCAACTGGCACTCGGCTAATTCGCTGAGTGCCCTTTTTCCTTTCCCAGGACAAGTAGCGAGGTTCAACTCCCGGGAGCCGTACCGGGCGGGCTGTGAACCCAACCTGGGATAGTGTTGGTCTGCCACGCCGCCCCGGCGAGCGCCAGCGCCGCCAAGAGCATCACAGGCAACGGCTCGCGTGAGGCGATATCATGAGAGATCGTCCGGTTAGAACGCCAACGTCAAAGCCGACGATGCGGTAGAGCAACGGATGCCAGGCGCAAATAAGAACAGAATGGACTGTTAGCCCGATTAGCGATCCAACCGGCGGAATTCGACGCGGCGGTTGATGGCCCGCCCAGCTAGTGTGGAATTGTCCGCCTTGGGCTTAGTCATGCCATGACCAACCGACTGCAACCGGTTGGGAGAAACACCATTGCTGATCAAGGCCTGCTTAACCGAGGCCGCTCGCTGTTCTGAGAGCCGCATGTTGTATTCAGCTCCGCCAATGTTGTCCGTATGGCCGGCAATAAGAATGGTCCAGTTCGGATTTTGCTGCAGCATGACAGCGATTTCGCGCACCAACTGCGCCGTCTCTGGCCGAAGTGTAGCGCTGTCGAAGTCGAACAGTAGCCCATAAACATCGTAGGTCCCGAGCGTATCGAGCGCCTGTCTCATCTCCGCCTGCAGACCAAGACCGGCCACGACCCGTGTCACCCGATTTGTCCTAGGCCTCTGCTCCCAGCTGAAGTTGAGCGTTGATTCAATGAGAACTGGATTATTGACATCGTTAGCCACAACAAAATGACCGGTTCCCGTCCGATTACCCGATCCACAGTTCACACGCGCCTGAACGGTCGGCACATCGAGTATCCGGTCCTCGATGATCACGGGCACCCTCACATCAACCGAAGTGGCTACCAAATTGCACTCGATCCGGTCGAGGTTTTCGGAATGTATGAGTGTGAGGGCCGCCCTTCCGTTCGATCGCAGCTCCTGAAGTACGGCTGATGAAAGTCCAAACGACGTTGATCCCGAAATGACCGTCGGCATACGCGCAGAGTAACCTAGGACATAAGTGCGTGCCGATTGCCGGTCGCGGACAAGGACGTCGCGTCGGGCAAACAGGCCGCGGGTACTACTGTATTGAAGGCTGATAACCTCAGGAGTGACGGAGGTGATCTCTATTCTCGCATCGGCGTCTCTGCCGAACTCATTCGCAAAATTTGTCGTAATCACTTTGCCCGGATGCGTCACGAATGGCCCCGCGCTCTGCTGCGCATTGGCCTGACCGGAAAGAGCTGCACCGACAATGGAAATCATGCAAAGAACGCGGCGACCTGACGTGAACATGAATTAGCCCTTCTTTAAACCGCACTTTGCAAATCTTACAGCCTCAGAAACAACTTCAGGCCAGCAATTCTGCTAAAATGGGCTAGTTGGGATCTGTACCGGAGACGCATACTCTTTGTCTAGAAACCAACACCGCCCAGAGGGCAATTCAAAATCTTTTCTTTGCGTTGCAAAATTTGAATTCAGTTCGCGGCGCCTTCAGCGCTTAATCGAAATCAAGTTGATGCTGACACGGCCTCACAGTAGCGTCGTCTGAAATCCCGCCGACCGATTTCTCAGCGGCCCGCCAACACATGTTCTTCCTGCCGTTAGTTGGCCTTTTGGACCTAGATCCTCAAGCAGAGGCCCTGAGTATGCATGCTCCAATTAGGTAACACTCGTCCTGCCCGGCACGTCGGATGCACCTCTCCTCTGAATCCTGTTGTTTAAGACAGGCATTGGGCTACCATGCTTCAGCAATCAGGGGCTGGAGTGGGTTCCAAAGCGTTCCGTCTTGAGTATGAACTTTTGGTTGAGCTGTTGTTTGATGCTCCAACACCGGAATGAAGAGTGAGGGGACAAATGTCTAAGCATGATGACGGCTTACCGGCGAGCACCTTTCGGTCTGCGTGTCTTTCCCTCGTTCTTGCGCTCATGCCAAGCATGGCTTTGGCCGAACCGGCTAGCGACCTCAAGCCGGAAGATATGTCGTCGACCAAAACCTATTCGCCATATGCGCATCAAAATTTCCCGAATCAGGTTTTCTTCGGTGATATGCACATTCACAGCAACCTGTCGCCGGATGCTGGGCTACTTGGAACCTCCCTTTCGCCCAGCGACGTATATCGCGCGGCTCGCGGCGAAACCGTCACATCAAACACTGGTCAACCTTTCCGCCTGGTCCGTCCGCTCGATTTCTTAGTGCTCACCGATCACGCCGAGGCAATGGGGCTAGCCTCGATGATTCGCGAATCCAACCCCATCCTTCTGTCATCAAAGCGAGGTCGTGAAGTATGGGAGGGCTTTAACGGGGGTCCCGAAAGCGCGATGAAGGCGTTCGGCAAACTTCTGTCATATACCGAAATCGGAAAGGATCCGTTCAGCGACATCGACATGGCTGGATCGATTTGGCCCGACTTCGTGAAGCTCGCCGATACCTACAATCAACCGGGCGTCTTCACGGCCATGACCGGCTTCGAGTGGACGTCGCAGCCCAACGGCAACAACTTGCACCGGATTGTGGTCTTCGCCGATGGCGCTGACAAGACGAGCCGCGTCCGGCCTTTCTCATTGTTCGATAGCCAGGATCCCGCGGATTTGTGGGACTACATGGAAAACTACGAAGCGCTCACCGGTGGGCGAGTTTTCGCGCACGTTCACAACGGCAACCTGTCGAACGGTCTAGCTTTTACCGCCGCCACTATTGACGGTACCCCGATGGATGCTGCCTACGCGGCCCGCCGGTCTCGGTGGGAACCGATCATGGAAATCACTCAAATGAAGGGCGACGGCGAAACGCATCCCACTTTGTCGCCCGAAGACGAGTTTGCCGATTTTGAACGCTGGGACGTGAGTAACCTGACCGGATCCGCTCCGAAAAAGCCGGACATGCTGCGCTACGAGTACGCGCGTTCCGCGCTCCTCACCGGACTTGAGGTGGAAGCAAAGGTTGGTGCAAACCCTTACGATTTCGGCTTCAACGGAACGAGCGACTCCCACACGGGGCTTCCTTCAACCGGCGAAGAGAATTTCTTTGGCAAGTTCGCCGGTACTGAACCGAGCCCGGACCGCCACAATCGTGACGTCATTCCAGCAGCCGATCCCAAGCTCCGGATCATTACCGCTCAGGAATCGGCGTCCGGCCTGACGGGCGTCTGGGCACGCGAAAACAATCGCGGCGAAATCTTTGACGCTCTGATGCGGAAGGAGATCTTCGCCACCACCGGCACACGGTTGCGCGTTCGTCTCTTTGCGGGTTGGGACTTCAAGCCTGGCGACGAGTTAGTCCCCGATTTTGCAAAGCTAGGTTACACACGTGGCGTTCCGATGGGCGGACGGCTCCAGTCCGGATCAACCGGCGCCGCCCCCACTTTCATTGTCCGCGCGCAACGCGATCCGGACTGGGCCAACCTCGACCGAATCCAGATCATCAAAGGCTGGATCGGCGCCGACGGAAAAGCCAAAGAGCGCATCTACGATGTCGCGCTGTCGGGCGACCGGAAGATCGGCGAGGATGGACGGGCCCGCACGCCCGTCGGCAGCACAGTCAACGTTCAGACAGCAACCTTCACCAACACGATCGGTGCCCCCTTGTTGTCTGCTTATTGGCGCGACCCGGATTTCGATCCTGCTCAACGAGCCTTCTACTATGTTCGTGTTTTGGAAATTCCGACGCCACGGTGGACAACGTACGACTCGGTATTCTTCAAGGTGCCTTTGCCAGAGCGCGTGCCGCCTACGGTGCAGGATAGAGCGTACTCGTCGCCGGTCTGGTACTCGCCGTGAAGAGGCAAGCACGGAGAGCCATCGCGTCGCTACTTGCTGTTGCTTGCATCGGCACCGCCCCACCGGTGCATTCATGCGGCTTCGAGGATCCGAGCGGCGTGACCTCCGCACGTGCCATGATCGATTGGGCCTATCCGAAATCCCTGCATGTCATCTCGGCGGTTTGGAGGGCGCAACTCGACGGCTTGATCGCGGGTTCTGCCCACATCAAGCCCGCGCCCAGCATCATGGGAAACTATGCAACCGCCGCGCACGTATTGCGCCGCTTAGGTGAGAAGATCTCGTCACAGCGAGCGAACCCCGCAAGTCCCTCTGTTTCACTCGTCTTGATTGGCCCCGTATTGTGGACTCGCTTCTCTGCTGGCGGCGACCGGAGCGAGCCTCAGATTCACACAGGCGGACCGGCGCCCGGAGATGTTGTGGTCGTCACCGACGAACCTGTCATTGAGGCGCTGCTAGACGGCCGCTTAACTGCCGATACGGCAGAGAACAAGGGTCTGATCAGATATTATGGTTCGCCGACCGGCATAACAGCCATCCGGACGCTCCTCGGCAAAGCGAGAGCGGCAGGTAGAAGTACGTCATCGCTCTAGAGATCGACTTCGCATGACAGACCAAATCCGTTGGACCCAATATTTTTGCCTTGCTTGCGCGACTAGTGCGGCTCTCGGCATAATTATCGAACCTGCATGGGCTCACTCCAGTGAAGAGACCTTGGGTGGATTCTGGAGCGGCTTCTTGCATCCTGTCACGGGTTTCGACCATCTCATCGCCATGGTAGGCGTCGGCATCTGGGGGGCGTTCCTCGGTGTTCCGGCAATCTGGCTTCTTCCGGTAATTTTTCCTCTCGTGATGGCAATGGGCGGCGTGATTGGTATCACGGGCGTTCCCATGCCCAGCGTGGAGACATGGATTGCAGCCTCGGCCGTCGCCATTGGTCTTGGCATCTCGCTCGCACTGCGACCTCCGCTGTCAGTGGCTACTCTGATAGTCGCAGTCTTCGCGATCTTCCACGGGTACGCTCACGGCGCCGAAATGCCTCACACCGCGAATCCGCTGGCTTATGCGGTAGGCTTCGTTCTGGCGACGGGAGCGCTTCATCTTTGCGGAATTGCCTTCGGGCTACTGGAGCGCAACAGCGCGGGACGGATTGCTGTTCGTGCAGCAGGCGGGGTTATCGCCATGCTGGGCGTGGGTTTCCTGGCAGGCGCGTTGTGAGGTCGCTGCGGTTTTCTTGCCTGGTTATCGCCGCTCTGTTTCCCGATGCGGCGTCTGCACATGAAGCGTTCGGCAACCTCGGCCCCTTCTACGCCCACATGTTACACCCCGTCGTCGATCCGACACAAGGCGTGCTTCTCGTCGGCATGGGTGCGCTTTTAGCGCGCCAGTCGGTAGAAACGGTGCGGTCTGCCTACACGGTGTTCGCGATGGCCTCTGCCTTGACGGTAGTAATCCTTACCGTCCTTCCGCTTACCGCGCCGGCTGTACAGGTGACGGCCGCCACCGCCGTTTTGCTCGGCATTATCACCGCGATCGGCCTGCAGTTACCGCGCTTGTTCGTGGCAGTGCTTTGCGTGCTCGTGGCGATCATTGCCGCCTTGTCTTCTGACGGAGCTCCGTCAACAAATTCGATCCAGACAGCAGCAGGCGGCGCGCTCGGTTTGGCGTTGACGGTGCTCTTCGTATGGGGCGCGCTGGACTGGGTTGGGGAGCGGCTGCACCCTGTGGCTGCGGCTGTAGCCGGGTCATGGATCGCGGCTGTGGGGCTAATGGTGATGGCGCTGCCAGCATGATCCGCTAGAAGGCAGCGATACGGCCCAGAAACCAAACTGAAGCGACCGACCCCATTGCGTAGGCCATCACGCGCAGGCCACCAGGTGTCTGAAGCGATGCGATAAGCTGAGGATAGAGCCGTGCGAGAAGGTTTCTGGTCAGTAACACGAAGGCCACGAACATAAGCTGGCCGATCTCGACTCCGAGGTTGAACGCGAAAAGCGCCAGCGGAACTTCACCTTGCGGAAGCCCAATGTCGATAAGGGCCCGCGCAAATCCCAGGCCGTGCAGCAGACCGAAGCCGAACGGTACGGTCCAGGGATGTCGTTCCGAAAGGCGCAGCTGTGAACCCGGCGGGCGGGCCAGTTCGCTCGCAAGGAACATGATCGACAGGGCGATCACCGCCTCGACGGGTGGCGCGGGCACGACGATCCATCCGAGCGTCGCTGCTACCAGCGACAGGGAGTGCGCCACAGTGAAGGCGGTGATCGCACCGATCAGGCGCCTTGTGTCCGGTACGAGGAGGAGCAGCGCGAATACGAACAGCAGATGATCGCCGCCGAGAAGAATATGATGCACCCCGAGGCCGATGTACGTGGCGAGGATATCGGTACGGGTGGGAATACCTGGCAGATTCGCCGTGGACGCATTGCCGGTCAGACGCAGAGTACCCGCTTTGCCCGGAGCGAGTTCGAACCGCACGAGCACGTCGGTGACTGTTTGTTCCAGCCCATCCACCGACACCGCACCCTCGGCAATACCACCTCGACAGACGGCGCGCCAAACAGTCACCCACACAGTCCCGTCGAAAACCGGTCGGCCCCCATCGCGCGGGCTGCAATTCTCCGGCAAGCGCACCCCGATAGGCATGGGCCGCCCGTTCACATCCGGCACCCGCCACGTCACGCGCCAAGCCTCGTCAGGCTGGGCTGATAGATCTAGAAAACCTGGCTGCAGTGCATGTGCGCGCGCACTAGAGCACCATCCGGCGACGCTGCCGGCGGCCACGATCACGATGACAAACAAAGCCATCGCGCGGCGAATGATGGTGGTTATATCGCGACTCATTTGGGCGATGAGGGCCTGTCAATCTGGCTGACGTCGATCCGGTATCGCGCTTTCATGGCTTGATAAGCAGCCTCTCTCGCCTTGTCCCCCTCTATCGAACGCCAATCCAACTCGACAAGCTCGCGCACGCTCTCGAAGGACAGTGCCTCGGACCGCGCTAGCTCGGTGACGCGGATCATGTGCTGACCGTAGGCGGATTTCACAGGCCCACTCCACTCACCCGCTGGGGCCGCAGAGATCAGAGCAAAGAAGCCTTTCCCGAATGTGCTGTCGACTCCGGCCTGACTTGACCGCGGCATCTTTCCGGGCAACAGGGTCGCCTTACCGAGTGCCGATGTGTCGGCGCCTGCCTCCAGGGCAATGCGCACGCGCGAAATATCTTCTTGCGATGGCTCCCCTAGGAAAACCTGCTCGAAGCTGATGGCCGATGGAGCGGCATATTTCGCTTGCGTGAGTTCATAATGCGCACGCAGTTGGGCTTCCGTCGGCGCGGGGAGCGCCGCCGGCTGGGAAAGAAGGTATTCGGCTTTCTGCCGCAGGCGGAGACGGATGACCTGGTCGTTCTGGTCGAGACCGAAGAGCTTTGCCTCCCGATAGAAGATTTCTTCGCGGATGAGATTTTCGAGAAGTCCATCGAATTCTGTTGCCGTCGGGTCGCGGTTCCACGTCGCACGAAATTGTGCTTTCAGCCGCCTGGCATCTGCGGCTGTCATGACGATCTCGCTGCCGGCGGGTGCTGCTGGCGGCGCGACGAAGCCGTAAAGCCCGAACACGGCAGCACCAATGAGCAGGAAATGGACAAGTGGTTCGCGCAAAAGCCGTGATAATGAACCAGCTAGCGCCTTACTGCCGGCGGCAGAGGCTGCAATCGGTAACGAATTTTGATTATCTAACATGCCGGTTTTCTTGCAGCGCGACAGTCTGAAGGTCAAGTTTTGCCCCCACGCATTGATCCACTCCGGGATCGAAGGCTTGTCAAGATGAGAGCCGCGCGTCGCTCCGGGACGATACGTTTGCGAAGCCCCGCACCCGACTCCTATGTTTGCCGCACGCGAGCAAAATGGCCAGCCACCGCCGCCCGGCGGTTGCCGAGCAACCCACCGGCTCCCGATGGGCGATAGATGGGGGCGGTTTTTTCGATCGATCAAAAAGGAAACGCGGATTGGTGCCGATTTGGTAGCATACGTAGACCGCTATGGGTCCACGAGCGCAAATGAGACTGGGCCTCAATTAGGTCCGCTACACATTCGGACAACGGTCGTTCCAACCGCGACCGTCTGCTCCTCGTTGGCGAACAGAGGTGCCTCTAGCTAAAGGCAACTTCTTTGTTACCGCTGAACTGGTGGAGATGATCCCGGCCCATGGTGGGAGTGTAAATCATGCAACGAGCATCCACCGGTTGCCCCGCAACCGCCACTCACCGGCTAAGCGACAAAGCAGCGCGCAAATGCGAGCAGCAGACGCGGAGACCCTTGGAGCTTAACTTTGCGGCGCATTAGAGCCCACGGCATACTCGACTCCTTTCGCAAAATACGGAGCCAGGTTTCTGAATCTGCCGTCACAACAAGATTTGGTTTGCCTTGTAGGCCTCTTCGAACGTTGAGAGACTTGTCGCGAATTTCCACGCTGACATCGATCGGCTCTCTACCCACGAAGCAGAAGTGGTAGAGTGCATTTAGGCCGTCTGGGCGGTGGCGCTCGAAGGAAAGGCTCATGCCGCGGATGAACTGGTCAATCGTGGTCAACCGAAACTTGTTCCGTACAAACTTGACTCGCTTGTGCGGATACCGGCGCGCAACATGGCGCTCTGCATCAGAGTGCTCATGCACATAGATTGTCTCCACCTTTGCTTGCAGCGGTTTGACGACCTCGCGCACGAAAGCTTGACGATCATTTAGGTAAGGCCCGATCAGATCTTCACCGGCCGGGCAAGCCGCAATACAGTAAGCCGCCTTGTAGTTTGCGCCAAAAGATAAGGTTTGCCACATCGATACGCTTTCGTTGTCACTAACGTGCGCGCGAAATGCCTTTGAATTCTTGGCATCTGCGATCGTTTCTGACCACTCTTCAAAGCCGCCCATAAATTCGCGGTAATTATGAGAATAGCAGGCCGAAAAGTTAAAATAGCCGTCTGGGTGAATGGCCCCCGTAGGACATGCCGCAACACACAACTTGCATTCAAGACACGGGTTGAAATCGATAGGTCCTGTTGAGGCGCCAATTTCGGCGTCGATGACGACAGTTCCTAGCAAAATGAAGCTGCCGAATTTGGGGTGGATCACGCTGCGGTGGATACCCATTCGCCCCATGCCGGCGGCGACGGCGACCGGCTTGTGCGACACGACCCAGATGCGATCCGGCCATTGATCGGCTTCCATCGGGAAGGCCATGTTAGCGTTGCCGGCGCGGACGCCACGCTCAGTCAAGGCCCGCACAATCTCGCGCGCGGTGTCGGTTACGTCGTCGCCGGTCGAATGAAATTCAAGATTGGCATACGATCGCATCGGCGATCGTACCGCCTCATGATGCATTCGCTTGACGAAGCTGATGAGGGTTCGTGCGAATGGATAGGCCGTCTGGATGAGGTGCCTTTGATCATCCAGCGCCGGGTCGTCGATTGTGACGAAACCGCAATCGTCCGCTCCAGCAGCCCGGCAAAGACGCTCCAAATCCTCGCGAGTCATCATCGGCGGCGAACTGATGCGTCCCGCTGCCTGGGCTTCGCGCGCTTGAATGACCGTCGGGTGAGACTCCAAGCTACTCATTGTTCGACTCCAGGCCAGCACCATCAAAGTGGCTAGCGACTATTTTTTAGATAGTCAATAGCGCTGCCGCTGGAAAGTTGATAAGGTTGTTTGATGGCAACTCAGTCGAAAAAATCACGATCGATCAGCGGCAGTTCTGGCGCGGCTTGCCCGGTCCGACGAACGCTCGATGTCATCGGGGACGCGTGGACAGTTCTGATCTTGCGCGACCTGTTTGTTCAGGGTGCGCGGCGCTACCAGGACTTCCTGGAATCTCTTGAAAACATTTCGCCGAACACGTTGTCGAACCGCCTGAAGAAGCTCGAGGAGCACGGTATCGTCGAGCGTCGATTCTACAGCGACCATCCGCCCCGCGCTGAATATCACCTTACGCATTTGGGGCAGTCACTTGGACCCATCATGGTGGCGCTAAGAGATTGGGGCCGGAAAAATCCAGCCTAACGGTACGCCATTGAGCTTCATAGAGATGAAGAGTTCGAGCTTGGTGGCGGTTTTGGCCGCGGAGCTCTGGTGACGCGGCTTCATTGTGCACTCGCTTCTGCTGAAATCCTGTGGAGGTCGCAAGCGTAGGACTCTCAAGCTCTCCAGCAATCCGAAACCTGTACGATAAACTGCGAGTTACTACTTTGTGGTGAGCCGTCACGCGTGCGGATGCCGGTCATGTTTCACCCCTTTTTCCGTGTCGGGAGCAGACGGATAGCCGCGTCGGCAATCATCGCGTCGATGTCAATCCCGGGTGCAACATTTTCATAGTCTTCATCGATGAGAAGACAAGCTGCGCCATGGACGAACGTCCACAGGCTTAGCGCAATATGCAAGGGATCCCCATCGGCCTCGTTCTTTTCGCAATAAAGCGTGATTTGAGCGATGACGTTCTTGAAACACGAGCGGCCGGTGTCTTCGACGTGTTCATCACGCTTGATGGCCGTGTTGTGGCCAAACATCAAGCGGAATACGGCTGTCTCTTCCATCGCGAAGGCGATGTAAGCCTGCCCCATGGCGATAACGCCGTCGATCGTCCCTTCGCCTTTCGCGCGCACGGCAGCCAGTGAGCGCTGCGACATGCGATCGAAGCCCTGCTCAACGATGGCCTTTAAGATTTCGAGCTTGTCTCGAAAGTGCTTGTAGGGCGCAGCGGTCGACACGCCGGCGACGCGGCATGCATCGGCGAGGGAAAAATTCTCGGCACCCTTTTCGACCAGCAATTGGTGTGACGCGTCGATCAGCGCCTGACGCAGGTCGCCGTGGTGGTAGCGCTGTTTGCCGGACGAGGTACGGGAAGTCGGGCTTTCGGACATGAGAGCATCATCAGCGATTTGGGCGGCTCCTCAAAGTTAGCGAAACTAACTCTTGATAAGTTAGCCTTTCTAACATATGTTAGCTTCACTTACTTATCAAGCGGCTAGCTTGGTAGCTTGAAATTCATGAGGTGAAACAATGTCTTCCGTGCCGCCGATTTCCCCGGTCCTGCGGGCAAACTTGCTCGCCGTCCTAGCTGGCCTAGCGGTAGCCGGATGCAATGCAGAGGCGGATGTGCCGTCAGCAACGCGACCTCAGGCCGTTGAAACCGTCACGGTGAAGCTCGAACCTGCAGGACGCACGTGGAGCTATGTCGGCACCGTTAAGCCACGCTATCAATCGGATCTCGGCTTCCGCGTTGGCGGGAAGATTATCGATCGATCTGTCGAGGTTGGCAGCTGGACGAAGAAAGGCGACGTGATCGCCCGCCTCGATCCCAGCGATTTCGAATTGGCCCTCGCTGCTCAAGAAGCAGAACTCGCAGCGGCGCAAGTCGGCCGGGATGAAACCGTGGCGGCGCTTGAACGATTCCGAGTTCTGTTCCGGGACGGACACGTCGCGCAGGCCGCACTTGACCAGCGTCAGTCAGCAACTGCAGAGGCGCGCTCCCGCGTCGAGCGCGCACTGCGCAACGTCGAACTCGCGCGCAACCAGCTCGCCTATTCGACGCTCGTGGCGGACAGCGACGGCGTTGTAACGTCATTGCCTGTGGAAGTTGGGCAAGTCGTTGCGCCCGGACAGCTCATCGCCCGTGTGGCGCGGGGAGATGCCATCGAGGTCGAAGTTGCGCTGCCTGAGCAGGACGTAGCTGCCGCGCGCGAAGCCATGGCGGAAGCCGATCTTTGGGGAAATAGGGGGTCCCGCGTAGCGGCGACGCTCAGGGAAGTCGCACCGGACGCCGATCCGGTGTCGCGCACGTACCGAGCGCGCTTCGCACTCACGAACTTTGCGAACTCCGCTCCAGATTTTGGGCGAACCGCGTCGCTCTATCTTAGAGCTCGATCAGCTGGTTTCGTTGCCAAGCTTCCCATCTCGGCCATCGCAAATGAGAACGGAAAACCGGTCGCGTGGGTCGTTTCAGATGATGGCCGGCACGCAGTCGCACGGCCGGTAACGATCCTCGCCTACGAACGAGACGGAGTGCTGGTGTCCGAAGGCCTTGCGAACGGCGACAGGGTGGTAGCTCTCGGCGTGCACATGCTTGATGCCGACAAGACCATCCGTCCGATCGAAGCCCGAGCGCTCGTCAGCCAGAAGTAGAGAAGGGCCAGACCATGGCGTTCAACCTTTCCGAAACGGCGGTTCGCAATCCGGCGGTCGTATTGTTCTTCATCATTGCCACCGGCCTGAGCGGCTTGTGGGCGTATGTGAACCTCGGACGTGCCGAAGATCCAAACTTCACGATCAAGACGATGATCGTACAGGCCGCATGGCCGGGTGCGACGGCGGATAATGTGCAGCGCTTGGTAGCCGAGCCGCTTGAAAAGCGGCTGCAGGAGATGCCGGAACTCGACTACGTGCGCACCTATTCCCGCCCGGGGCAGGCGGTGATGCAAGTGCAGTTGAAGGACAACGTGCAAGGGCGCGCGGCGTCTGATGCTTGGTATCAAGTGCGCAAGAAACTTGGCGACAGCCGCATCGATCTCCCAAGTGGCGTTTTTGGGCCTTTTTTCAACGATGAATACGGCGACGTCTTCTCCGCCGTATATATGCTGACGGGTGATGGGGCGTCGCGCGCCGACCTGAAGCGGCAGGCCGAAGTGCTGCAGCGTGCGCTATTGCGCGTCCCGAACGTGGCTAAGGTGGTACTCGTTGGCGACGTGCCCGAGCGCATCTACGTTGAAATCAGCTATCGCAAGCTCGCGACCCTCGGCATTCCGGCACAAACGATTTTCAGCGCCATCGGCGAACAGAACGTGATGTCGGCGGCCGGCGCAATCGACACAGACGCCGATCGGATCGCTATTCGCGTCAGCGGAGGGTTCACGGACGAGGAGGCGATCCGGGCCGTTCCGGTGGAAGCCGGCGGGCGAACGTTTCGTCTGGGCGATATCGCCGAAGTCCGGCGTGGATACGAGGATCCGCCGGCGTTTCTGGTGACCCATCTCGGCAAACCGGCGGTCGGCGTGGCTGTCTCTATGGCCGAAAATGCGAATGTGCTGCAGCTTGGACGTGCGCTTGAAGGCGCGGTGGCAGCCGTGCGGCCGGACATTCCGCTCGGCATCGATATCGAGCAAATCGCCGATCAACCGCGAGTCGTCGAAGAGTCAGTCGGTGAGTTCTTGACCTCGTTCGCCGAAGCCTTGGCCATCGTTCTCGTCGTCAGCTTTTTCTCGTTGGGAGCCCGCGCGGGAATCGTAGTGGCACTCTCCGTCCCTCTGGTTCTCGCCATTGTCTTCGTGGTTATGTTTGCGAGCGGCATGAACCTCGACCGGATCACACTCGGCGCTCTCATCATTGCTCTTGGCCTCTTGGTGGACGATGCGATCATCGCCGTTGAAATGATGGTGGTCAAAATTGAGGAGGGCTTCGATCGGCTGCGGGCGGCTGCCTTTGCATGGAATTCGACGGCGTTTCCAATGCTGACAGGCACGCTCGTGACGGCGGCGGGGTTCTTGCCCGTCGGCTTCGCAAGATCGACGGCCGGTGAATATGCGGGCAACATCTTTTGGGTCGTTGGCCTAGCTCTCATTGTCTCGTGGATCGTGGCGGTTACTTTCGCGCCATACCTTGGGACGCGTATTCTTGCTGAGGGCGCTGCTGCTGGGCACGGCGCTCACGCTTACAACGGCCGTGTCTATCGAGCCCTGCGCTCCACGGTGAACTGGTCGATCCGGAGGCGGTGGCTCGTTATCTCAGCAACGATCGCGAGTTTCGCGGCCGCAGTTGCCGGCATGGCATTTGTTCAACAACAGTTTTTTCCGACATCCTCGCGCCCGGAACTCTTCATCGAAGTTCGCATGCCGGAGGGTTCATCTATAGAGGCGACCGCAAAGGCGGCGGCGCTAGCCGAGAAGCTTTTGGCTGGCGATGACGATGTGGTGACCTACACGACGTACGTCGGACAGGGATCGCCGAGGTTCTTTCTGGCCCTTAATCCGCTGCTGCCCAATCCGAGTTTCGCCCTCACAGTAATTGTCACGAGAAATGCCGAAGCGCGAGAGCGTCTCTTTGCGAAGCTTGAATCAGCGATTACCGATGGAGCCGTGCCGCAGGCCCGCGTCCGTATCGATCGACTGAACTTCGGCCCACCAGTTGGCTTCCCCGTTCAGTTCCGCGTTGTCGGCGAAGATCCAAAGAAGGTCCGTGAGATTGCACATGAGGTATTAGCCATTATGCGTTCCGAGCCGCGCGCAGTTGATCCTCAGTTGGAGTGGAATGAGCAGGCAAAGACGATCACGCTCGACATAGATCAGGATCGGGCGCGCGCATTTGGCCTCAACTCTGCTCAGGTTTCGCAGACGCTGCAGACACTCTTGTCGGGTGCCACTGTCGCGGAGTATCGCGAGGGGACCGAGAACATTGACGTGATGGTGCGGGCGGTGTCGAGCGAGCGCCTTGACCCCGGCCGAATTTCTGATCTGACGGTACTGGCGCGGAATGGACAAGCGATCCCGCTCTCCCAGGTTGCGACGATCCGCTATGGATTCGAGGAGCCCATTCTGTGGCGGCGCAATCGCGAGCTCAATCTGACCGTTCGATCCGATGTGGCGCGCGGCGTGCAACCACCGACTGTCACGGCGGCTTTGGTGCCGAAGATTGCTGCATTGTCGGCTCGTCTTCCGCCAGGATACCGGATCGATACCGGCGGCGCAGTCGAAGAAAGTGAAAAGGCGAACGCCGCGCTTTTCAAGATCTTCCCCGCCATGTTTGCGGTCATGCTCACGATCCTCATGCTGCAGTTACGGAGCTTTTCGAAGCTGTTCCTCGTTTTCTCGACCGCGCCTCTCGGACTGATCGGGGCGGTCGCGGCGCTTCTCGCATTTAACGCGCCGTTTGGCTTCGTGGCGTTGCTTGGCGTGATAGCGCTGGCAGGAATGATCATGCGCAACACAGTGATCCTCGTCGATCAGATCGATCACGATCGCGCGGCAGGTCTGCCGGCATGGGAGGCAGTCGTGGAGAGTACGGTACGGCGCGCCCGCCCCGTTGTGCTGACCGCGCTCGCCGCGATCCTGGCGATGATCCCGCTAGCGCGAAGCGTCTTCTGGGGACCTATGGCAGTCAGCATGATGGGAGGTCTGCTGGTTGCGACGATTCTAACGCTCGTCTTTTTGCCGGCTCTCTACGCTGCCTGGTTCCGGATAAAGCCCACCGAGGAGGCGAGACCAGCCCTTACAGAGACGGCCGGCTTCCCGAAACTGCGAACATTGGAGGCTGCGGAGTGATTTGGCTCGAGAGAAACTGGAGCGCAGCAGCCAGCACAATCGACGAAGTGCCATGGATGCGACGCCTGTCGGCAAAGTTGCGTCTCTGGGGACATGCCCTCGCCGGAATAGATGATCCTCTAGGCGAAAGCCTCGGCAATTTGGAGGAACGAGTCCATCGGCTGGAATGCCAAGTGGAGAAGTTACGCGGGCCGCCATCAGCGAATGCTGTTACCGCGGAGACCATGTCGAATTCTGTGCTGCTGCAAAAGCACGAAAGCACTTCCTGTCTACGCGCGAAGGATCTCGGGTGAGGATCATCGCAAACACGAACACTGCCAAACCATACAAACACAACCGAGGGACATGGAAATGCTTGCAATACCTGGCTGGGAGCCCAAGAAACTGCACCTTTCAGACAAGCTGACGCTCCGGTATGTAAAGCTCGGCGAAGGGCCGCCTCTCGTGCTCCTTCATACGCTTCGTACGCAACTCGAGTACTTCCGTGACTTGGCGCCTCTTCTTGCCAAGACATACACGGTCTACGCTGTCGACCTTCCGGGTTTCGGCTATTCGACAATCGATCCATCCGCGCCATTGGACGAGCCCTATTTCCGTAAAGCAGTCGTCGGGTTTCTTAAGTCGCTCGATCTTCGAGACGTGACCATAGCAGGAGAATCCATCGGCGCTGTACTTGCGTTGACGGCCGCTACTGAAGTGCCCGAGCGTATTCGTGCAGTTTATTCCTTGAACACCTACGACTATGACACGAAATTCGGTGATGGCGTCCGCCGGGGCAACTGGTTTGCCAACGTCATCTTTGCCGGTCTGCAAATACCCGTCTTCGGTCCGGTGGCCGGAGCCCTTGAGAATCGCTTCGTTCTCAAAAAAATCCTGAGTGGCGGCTTTGCGGATCCCAAAAAACTGCCCCCCGATCTCCTGACCGAGTTCTCCGCTGTCAGCCGCCAGCCGAATTACAGGCGTGGCGCCCGGAAAGTCTTTCTGCAATGGCGTTCTTGGCCCAAAGCCCGAGAGCTCTACTCGTCAGTCAAAGCTCCGGTAACACTGATCTACGGCGACAAGGATTGGTCTCACATCCCTGATCGGGAGCGCACGAAGGCAGCTTGTAAGAATGCACGCATGTTCACGCTGCCCAATGCCGGTCACTTCTCAGCTCTCGAAAGTCCAAGATCGATAGCTGAAACTATCTTGTCGTGATCCTGAAGTCGCAACGCAGAACACAGCGTTGAAGAACCTCAGATGCGGCTGGCTCAGTAACAGGATTGCAGGATGGTTTCCACTTCCACTCGGGTGGTTGTCACTGGACTTGGCGTTGTTACACCCATCGGAACAAGCGTTGAGGAGTTTTGGGAAGCTTGCCGCGTGGGCAAAACTGGGATCGGTTCCCTCTCCGGATTTCCGCTAGATGACTTGAAGATCACTATAGGTGCACAAGTCTGGGACTTTGACCCTAAGAAGCGGCTCCATGGATCGCGACGGGACAAGATTATCACCTACGCCGATCGCTATTCGTGGTTTGCCGCAACCGCAGCGGCTGAGGCCGTGAAGCAGTCCGGGCTTCAAGTTCCATTCGCAGATGGGTACCGGGCCGCATGTATTATCGGATCTGGTGCGGGCGGGCTCGTTACTCTCGAGAATGGCTACAGAGACCTCTTTATTCACAAGAAACGCGCAACACACCCTCTGACGCTCCTCCGATTTATAGGATCCTCAGCAGCAGCTCATGTCGGAATCGAATACGGGGTAAAGGGACCCACATTTGCAACATGCAGCGCCTGCTCGACTGCCGCTCATGCTATTGGGCTAGGGCGCGATCTCATACGGTCCGGGCTAGTGGACGTCGCCATTGTTGGCGCCTCCGAGAGCGCCATAAATTACGGCACCATGAAGGCTTGGCAGGCGTTGCACGTGCTCTCGCCGGAAGGGTGCTTTCCATTTAGCGCTAAGCGCAATGGCACGGTGATTGGAGAAGGCGCCGGTGTGCTGGTCCTCGAAAGTGAATCTCACGCAAGGCAGCGCGGCGCTAAAATGCTCGCGGAGCTAATGGGCTTCGGTATGACGTCCGACAGCAAGGATATGGTCAATCCTGATATCGAAGGGCCAAGTGAGGCTATGCGTCTTGCCTTGACTGACGCTGGGCTCGACGCATCGGACATCGACTATCTAAATGCCCACGGCACCGGCACTGTCATCAACGATCGCAATGAAACGAACGCCATAAAACGCGTCTTCAAAAATCAGGCTCAACACCTCGCGATTTCGTCGACCAAGTCGATGTACGGGCACCCGCTTGGTGCAGGTGGCGGCATAGAGGCTATTGTGTGCATCAAGTCTATCGGGGACCACTGGGTACCGCCAACGGTCAATCTGCATGAGGCTGATTGTGAATGCGATCTGGATTACGTCCCGAACAAGGGCCGTGATCAGCGCGTAACCTACGCCATGTCGAATTCATTTGCGTTTGGCGGCTTCAATACCGTTCTGGTGTTTGGTCCAGCGCCAATGTGATGCGAAGCATTTGCTAGCAGGGCCCCTCTGAAAGGGAGTGACATCGCTAAGCAATCTGGAAACGCTTGTCCGTAAGTCAACTGGGCGACCAACCTAGACGGCAGAGGCTCTGCTAGCGGCTGCCGTTCTCACGCGCCAAACGCGCCCGCGAATTTAAGCACCAGCGCCAGTAACACCGCTCCCACGAGTCCGCCGACGAAGATCATGCGCTGCGTCCGTGTGCGCAGGATAATCTGCCCCTGCCGCGCTTTCTCGGCGGGGTATTTTTTCGGGGGCGCGGGCTGCGGGGGCCCTTCACGGACAGGCACGGCGAACTCCTTTGACCATGCAACCGCTCGATGCGCAGTCCGGTTCCAACCGGCTCCCGGAACGAATAGCGGCCGCCCTGTTTGCCTGAGTTTTTCTCTTGTCCGCTTCGTCGCTGGGTTGTCCGGACGGGTTTCGTGACATCATCGTCTCCTGGTCTATTGCGCCACCTCAAGGTTTGCAGGCAACGCTTCGCGCCTCGCTTTCCACGTCACTTCGAGGCATAAGACTTCAACTAGATCATAGACTGCGCGGGTTCTGCCCACCCCGGAGAATAGTATTGCCTTCAAAGCACCGAGTCTGATCAGGAGACTGTAACGAGAGCCAATCAGCTTCGTCAAATTGGCCACTCTGTCCGTAGACCGAGAGAGCGTTTCTGTACGTCACGAGCTCAATTGCGTCATCTGCAATGCCATGCTGCGCCAAGAGAGCAGCGGTCTTAGCAACCGCCAACGGGTCGGAGATGCCCCAGTCGCAGGCGGAATCAACTATAAGCCGTTCAGCCCCGTATATTTGAACGATATCCACCATCCGCTCAGACGTCATTTTGGAGTGGGGATAAATGGAGAAGGCCGCCCAAAAGCCGCGATCCTTCACCTCTCTAACGGTTTCTTCATTGACGTGATCAATAACGACCATTTCTGGCGGCACGCCGTGCTCGCGTATGACATCCATCGATCGCGAGGCACCTCGCTTCTTGTCGCGGTGTGGCGTATGGATCATGACTGGCAAATTCAGTTCGAGGGCCAAATCGAGCTGCCGGCGAAAATAGAGATCTTCAGCCTCGGTCTGTTCGTCGTACCCGATCTCACCTATTGCAACAACGCCGTCCTTTACCGCATACACCGGAAGAATTTCCATCACTGCTTCAGCCAGGTCTCTATTGTTAGCCTCCTTAGAATTGAGACCTATTGTACAATAATGAAAAATTCCGAACTGGCTGGCGCGAAAGCGCTCAAAACCCAGGATATGCGACAGGTAATCCTGATAACTACCCGCGTTCGTCCGAGGCTGACCGATCCAGAAAGCCGGCTCTATCACAGCAACAATTCCAGCCTTTCGCATGTTTGCGTAATCATCAGTAGTTCTTGAGATCATATGCGCGTGAGGATCGATGAAGGGCACGGGCGTATCTCCTTTTTGTCGTCAAGACAGCTGATCCCAAGCGACCCGTCCGGCGGTGATGGCATCAGCGATATTTGGTTTGGTGCGCAAGAGCGTTTGAGCTTGAGGAAGAGAGCTTGCAGTCAGGGCTAGCGCCGCGGCTCTACAGTCTTTTTGCTCCGGGCTGTTGAGCACCCGCCCAATATCCTCCAGATCCGCAATTCTTAGAAACGGCCCCACGCAGCGCCAGAGTTCAAAAGCGACTTCACGGTGAGCAGCCCATCGCTCGTGAGCGTAGTCAATGAGAGTGCGCGCGAGGTCAGGGTTTGCGCGAGCGTCGAGACCGACGATGGGGGCAAGCCGACTGCCGATGAACAGCGCCTTTAAAACCATTTGATTACATTGCTGCTGATTGAATGTCTCGTATGGATAAGGGTTCCTATGGGCAACCGCTTCAAAAATGGGTTGAACCGCTGAACGAATGCCTTCCGTCGCGTGCGGTAGAACGTCTGACGGGTATGGAAAGAGAGGCAATGCCTGCAAAAGCGCGACCTGTTCTCCGATTTCTCCGGTTCTGAAGACAGCATCAATGAGCGATTGAAAGCGGTCCGGCGCATGGCCGGCAGCATCAAGGACAATAAGAGTTCTTGCAGTCTGGTCAGTGGTCCAGGCACTCAAGTCAATGCCAGGGCGTACAGCCCGTGCCTCATGCACCTCCGCGTTGCTTAGCACGAGTGGATTTCGACCAACGCGGCGCGGCGCAATTGCTATCATCGCTGCGCACGTTGAGAGGCTGAAATCGCTCCTGTTGTGTTGCAATCCCGAAGTTAGCCATTGCATGGCTTCGCCAGATAGTCGCCTATCGAGCAGTCTCCGCAAATTCGAGCATCTCTTTTCGAGCATCAGCTCAAGGGACATATTTCCGTCCTCCAGAGTCACGATCCCGGCACATATCTCTGCGCAGCTAGAGTCAAAGCAAAGCAGCCAAAGCACAGAAACCCGACTTGCGGCGACCCGGAACTGCTTGCAAGCGCAGCGTCATTGAGCGCGATAACTGCAATCAAAGTTCCGACGGCCCCGGATAACGGCGCAAGCGCCTGATGAACTCTCCAGAGCGCTAGGAGAATGACCGAAGCGGCAGTGATACCGGACAAAAGCGTCATTGCTCCGATTGGAGCCCACGTCAGCGCAAGTCCTGCGGGTACAAAGAGAAGCGGAATGGCCCATCGCGAGTCGATCCGATTCTCAGTCTCGTCTCTGGCCAGAATGGTGAGAGCCACGACGTAAATTAATAGGACCACGGCTCCAAGCACTACGGTATCAGAAGCACCACTGCTCAAAGCGAGTGCTGTGACGATGTAAACAATGGCCCGGCAGGCTCCCATAATAACGGGGGCCAGCGGATTGTCCCGATGCCATGCGTTGTATGACAACACCGCTCCAGCCAGCGCAATGCCTGCAAGCCCGCTCGCAGTCCCGAAATACGCGAGAACGCTACAGCCTGCGACGAGCAGGATACCGCCGCCGGTCCATGCAAACGCAACCGGCACACGACCTGATGGCAGTGGCCGGCTCGGCCGCACGATTTTATCGTGTTCCAGATCGCAGGCGTCATTCAGAAACATTCCTCCCGTGTAGAGCAACGACACGGCGCCCATGATAAGTATAGTCTCGGAACCAAGAGGCGCAGCGCTGAGAGCTGTCGCAGCCAGTACATTACTCCATACGGTGGGCAGGTTTGAAAAGCGGCCGAGCCGTAAGATCTCGCCCAATTCAATCATGACGCTAACTTTGTATGCACCCATTTCAACTCGCGCGCGATTTGCGAAGCCAAATCTCCTTGAAGCAATTGGGGTAGAGAACTCCAGGTATACGTTTCAACTTCGAGGTGCGATGTGATGGCTCGCTTACTGACGATAGCGAGTGCTTTGCAAAGAAGATCCTGGGTTGTCTGCAAAGGTCCGAGTCGATCGGCATAAAGCGGTATGTGACAGTGAACCCGCCACTCGGCTTCTACCAAACTTCGGCAGTCGCAAGCGAGCGCATCCGGCAGATCTTTATAATGTCTTATGCCAGCGCTATCTAAAATCGCGGTTTGATGTAGGTATACTCCTTCATTGAACGCGGATAGCGCAGCGAGAGTTATCGGCGAAGGCTCAGTGACCTTGAGTGCAGAACTGAGCTGCATCTTGAGAATGCGAATGCCTGAATTAATGACTTCATCGATGCTGGAAGCGATGTCTTCAAACGCGACGGCCGCATGGCAAACATCGACGCATAGCCCGATGTGGCGCCGAATGGCGTCCTCCGCCTCACGTGAATTGAGCCCCGTTCCGTCAGCGAAAGTTGCCAGCGAGGCTTTAGTGAATAGCCAATCTTCCAGGAAGCGGATGGCTCCGCGTGTCGTCTCGATGAAACATGCAGGCTCTGGCTCGATAGCAAGAGTAATGACTCGAGTGGTCCGTTGTGCGAGTAACTGAAGATGGATTGCACACGCGAGAAAGTGGTCCCTCATCCGCTGAACGTCGACCACTCCCTTGACGTGAGATTGGAAAGCGCCTGGTACCGCGCTTATGCTCGCTTCATGATGCTCTGGAATAAGTTTGGCAAGAATATCAGCAACCCTACACGTGTAGCGTAGCCGTTTCGGGTCTCGCCAATCTGGATCGTAGACCCTCTCCTTCACGCGCCGGCCGTTAACTCAATCTGTTCGTCCTGTCACGGAGAGCAAGGCAAAGGGGGATGGGACCAAGTCTGGTAGATGATACATGGACCCACGAAGGCTTAGAGACCGATAAAGGAATGTTCGAGATCATATATGGAGGTGGGGTCGGTGCGATGCAGGCCTTCGGGCGTCGATACGACCAGGACCAGATTCTTCGGGTCATGGCGTACATACGGCAGCTGCGTGGAAATTAGTTGCGGCTTATGCTGCGTCTGCAAACAACCGGACTGCTTCAATTCTGGAATTTGTTCAGGGAGCGCCGTCGATTATCTTGTTCGTAATGACACCGCAGGCAACCTTTTCGCCAGCACCGCCAGCCGGCTGAGTTGCATAATCGTCAATTCCGCGATGGACAATGAGGGCCGACCCGTCATCGTCGAATATACTGCCCTTGCCTTTGTTCAGGCTGAATTCACGAGCGAAGATTTCAACGTTGTATTTCGCAGCAACGATGTGGAGGTTGGGCAAGTCACCCGCATGCGGACCACCTTCAGATAGCACACCATGCTTTCGGGCCCGCGGTGCAAAATGTCCTCCAGCGCTGCTGAAGTCGCCGTCGCATTTTCCGGTTTCGTGAACATGGAAGGCGTAGTTTCCGATTGGCAGCCCATCAATGCTGACGTTCATCAAAACACCTGCATCAGGTGTCTGCCTCAGCGCGACGGTCCCGACAATTTTGCCTTCGCGATCCTTTAGAAGTGCACTCGCGGCATCGACACGTTGCGCTACTGCGTTTTCGGTGGAAAGAGCGGCAAAAGCAATAGCTAGTACAGATATCCGTTTCATAGCTATCTCCCGAGATTGCCTCGCATAACGCCCATTACATCAGGCGGTTCCGCGTGAGTGCAGCGAGTACCTGACATTTCCGGAGAGGCCTACTGAGGCGTTTTTATCTGTTCGTCACGGCGTCGAGCGCGAAGCACAATCGAATCGTAGGTCTTGATCGAAGCCGGCAGCAGAAACAGATTTGCGAGTAGTGAGATGAGAAGCACCGTCACAGCCATTGTCCCATAAAGGCGCACCATCGGCATGTTACTAAGCAAGGTCGTGGCCAGACCTCCTGCAAGAACGACTGCACCGATGATGACAACCCTGCCCTTTCAAACTCAACCGCTGATGCGTGAACTGTTTACACCGCGCGGCGTCGCGCAAGCGAATTATCATGCGGTGGAAATAGAAGGTCTGCAGGTGGTCCCCAAGCGCACCTGCAGAATCCACCCTCGTCGCGCCCGCCCACGCACTGGTTCGGCTGGAAAGGCGGTGGGAAAGCCGATCATGGCGTCGCCGCTCGACGGCACACTACATCGTTCGACTAAAGTTATTTTAGATTTGGCGTGAAGTAGTTTCGCTCGGCAGATTTTGCAATACCGATAAATGCACGAACTGCTGGAGATACCTCACGCCCTCTTGGTAACATGATGCCCTGATGAATACAAAGCCAAGGAGCGCGAAGTGGCAGCTCCACAAGGGTGCCGCGTTCAATCTCTTCTCGGCAAAACTCGGGAAGAGACATTCCGATTGCATTCGAGCCCAGGATGATATCGAGGATGGCACGAAGTCCCGGAGCCTCAATCGTTGGCAGCATATATCGGCCATCGCTGGAGACCTGCCCATGTTTACCGATGGCGGGAAATTGCTTGACGATACGGGCGGGCAAGCGAGGTGCCACTAGCGCAAATCGCGCGATGTCGCCAAGCGAAACCCGCGACCGGCCTGCCAGCTCGTGGCTCTCACGAACGAAGAAGCAGGCGGGCCGGTCGGGAAAGTGATGTACGACAACATCCGGATTTTGTTCTGCTTCACTGCACTCCCCTAGGATGATGTCGAATTCGTCGCCGGAGACCAGTTCCGCCAGCTTCCACCAGTCGACTTCACGCACGCTGATGGATACCAACGGATGTTTCTGCGCAACGCGCGCAATAGCGGTCGGCAACCAAGTCTGAGCGACGATTGCTCCGACAGCCAGTCTGATCTGCTTCTTCGTGACACTTCGGATGGATGCGACGCGCGCCTGAAACCGCTCCTCTGACTGAAGGAGAGCTGAAGCCTCTGCCAGAACGGCTGCTCCTTCGGCAGTAATTGCAGCACCATTCCTGTCGCGGTGAAAGAGGGTAAGCCCGAGATCCCGTTCGAGCGCCTGAATGATCCGCGTCAATTGTGACTGGCTCATGCCCAGAACTTGCGCCGCCTTGCGGTAAGACTGATAGCGCGCCACTGCAGATGCATATTTGAGTTCTCGCAGCACCGCTCCTCCCATGTGATGCATTTTATGCATCATAAGGATTGGCGACACACATCACAACCTCGAGTTATCGTCCTTAGACTTGGTGAGCTTACGCGGAAAATAGGTCTCAGTGAGATCTGCTCCTCGCGTGCCAATGCCTATTGGCTGCGATCGCTGTGACCGTCATGCGCGCTCAGAATCTGAGCCGAAGAACATGCCTTCAGGAAAGATTTTTATGCTGTCGCATCGCCAACTGCCTGCCCTGCTCTTTGCCGTGGCTGCGCTCCTTACAAATCCCAGACCCGTAATGGCAACCGAGCCCGCCGATGACGAAGCGCTGACGTCGCCTCATCCCGAAGCGAGATAAGTCCCCGGGCATCAGGCTGCGATGCCCATATCAATGAAAGACATCGTCAGGCTAGGAGTAGCAATATGACAACACGGCGAGACGTACTGATCGGTATCCCCGCAATGGGAACAGCGTTCGCGGTCGGCGGCTCGATGCTCGGCGACGGCGGTGCACAGGCGCAGGAAGCACCTCCTCCGCTCAAGGGACACTTCCATCCAAAGGGCAAAGCGCCTTCCGTCCATACCGTGCGGGTCTTGAAAGAAGCCGCTGCCAGACTGCCGTTTTCCGATAAGAGCGACCTCGACGAATGGGAGCGCGGCCTGATCGCCCGCAGGCGCGACCTGCGGATCATGGCCGACGCTGGAAACGTCGCTCTCGACATGGCGCAATTCAAGTTTCTCGATCAGGAGGAGCCGTTCGACAGCGTACACCCCTCGCTGCACCGCATCGGACGGCTCAACAACAACTACGGCCTCTACCGGGTCGCGCCGGGCGTCTATCAGACCCGGGGCCTTGACCTCGCCAACCTCACCTTCGTGCGCGGCAAGTCCGGCTGGATCGTCGTCGATCCGGTTACCACGACGGAGTCCGCGCGGGCATCCTGGGAACTTCTGCAGGAGCATGTGGGCGAGGGTCTGCCGGTCTCGGCGGTGATCTATTCGCACACGCATATCGACCATTGGGGCGGCGTGCGCGGCGTGCCCCTCAAGCCTGAGGACATCGCCTCAGGCAAAATCCAGATCATTGCGCCCGAAGGTTTTCTCGACTTCGCCATCTCCGAAAACGTCTTCGCCGGCAACGCGATGAACCGGCGGCTGTTCTACCAATACGGCATCCTCCTGCCGCCCGCGCCGCACGGCAGCGTTGGCATCGGCCCGGCGGCCGCCGTTCCCGCCGGCGCAACCGCGCTCATCGCGCCCAACCGGCTGATCTCGGCCAAGTTCGAGGAATTGGAGGTCGACGGCGTGCGTGTCGTCTTCCAGACCGCGCCGAACACCGAAGCGCCGCGCACGATGAATGTCTTTTTCCCTGACCTGAAGACGCTGTTCGTCGCCGACATGATCTTCGCGACGCTGCACAACCTCTACACTCTACGGGGAGCCCAGGTGCGTGACGCCCTCGCCTGGTCGAAGTCGCTGAACGAGACGCTCCAGCGCTTCGGTCCCGACACTGAGGTCATGTGCGCGGGCCACAACTGGCCGCGCTTCGGCAAGGAGCGCGTGGCCGAGGTGATCCGGGCGCATCGCGACATCTACGCCAACTTGAATAATCAGGTTTTGCACCACGCCAATCAGGGCGTCACGATCAACCAGATCCACAACGTCTACAAGCTCCCGAAGTCGCTCGAGAACATGTGGTTCGTCCGCGGCTATCATGGGCATGTCACGCACAACGCCCGCGCCGTCGTTCAGCGCTTCCTCGGCTTCTGGGACTGTAATCCAGTGAACCTTGCACCGCTTTCGCCTGAGGATTCGGCACCGCTCTACGTCGAGATGATGGGTGGAGCGGAGCGGATCATCGCGCGTGGGCAAGAGCTCTTCAACGAGGGCAAGTATCTGCTGGCGATGGAGATCGTCAACAAGCTGGTGCAGGCCGAGCCGCAGAACGAACAAGGGAAGGAACTGCTCGCCGACATCTTCGAACAGCTCGGCTATCAGGCAGAAAACGGCGGGCACCGCAATTCCTACCTCGCGGCGGCCTACGAACTGCGCTCGGGCATTCCGCAGGGCGCGGTAGTGAGTTCAAGCCCCGACGTGGTTCGCGCCATGTCGACTGAACTGTTCCTGAATTTCCTGGGCGTCAAGATGGACAGCCGCAAAGCCGAAGGCCTTCGCTTCACCATGAATCTCGTCACTCCGGATAATGGCGAGAAGTTCCTGGTCGAGCTGTCGAACGCGACGCTGAACAACATCGCGGGCTACCTTGCTGAGAATCCCGACCTGACGTTGACGCTAAACCGCTCCGATCTCGAGAAGGTCATGGCCGGCGAGGCCACACTAGAGGCACTGCTCGGAGAGGGCCGGGCGACGGCGGAGGGCGATCTCGCCATCCTCGGGCAGCTGGCCGCGCTGATGGTCGAGTTCGACCCGCGTTTCGAGATCATGCCGGGCACCAAGGGTCGGACCGAGATGCCCGAAGCGGAACCGTTTGAAGGCGACATCGGCGCGGCGATCCCGGAGTAAGGCAGGCGGCAGCGCAGCTTAGTACTCGTCTGCTCGTGGCTATACAAAAGCGGACATCAGTGCGTGCTCAGAGCAGCGCGCACTGGTCACGTCGGCATTTTGAAGGCGTTCTCTGGTAGACGTCTGGGAAATAGCTAGACCGAAAGGCCCCGCAATACAGGCCTTTTGCGCCTCGCTCACGGTCAACCGGCAAATACCTGCAGAGACGACGACTGGTTGGCTGGGGCGGGAGGGTTCGAACCTCCGCATGGCGGAATCAAAATCCGCTGCCTTACCACTTGGCTACGCCCCAAACCCGGCGGTGCGAACACCGCGCGGCGCGCACCATACTGGCGGAGCGGTCGGCCAGCAACGCCCCCGTTCGGCCCGGCACATCATGCCGCTGGAAAACGCACCCTTCGTAAAGCTTGCGGCCAAGGAGCCGGATGGCTATAAAGCGCTCCCGCCCGCATTTTGGCCCCCACCGAGGCCATCGCGGTCACGCTCGCTCGCCCCGTCCTGCCGCTCCAGTCTGTGGAGCGACGTTCGATGGAGGCGGCACCGGTCGGAGCGTAGCGCAGCCTGGTAGCGCACTTGCTTCGGGAGCAAGGGGTCGGAGGTTCGAATCCTCTCGCTCCGACCATTCCTCGTTTCCGCCCATTAGTCTCATGGCCCAGCCCCTGCGCTGTTGCAAGCCGTTGGGCGAGATGGCCCAATCGTGCCACTCTGCGACCCGCGCCGCGAGCGAGGCCTGCCTTGACTGAGATTGCCTTCAAAACGTCGATGTCGTTCCGCTACGGCCACCCCGAGCCCATGGCACCCGGTGTCGTGCGCGTTGTAGCCCCTAATCCCAGCCCGTTCACATTTCGCGGCACCAATACCTATATCGTCGGCACGACGGGGCTCGCGGTCATTGATCCCGGCCCCCAGGACGAAACCCACCGCGCCGCCATCCTTGCCGCCGCCGCTGGACGCCCGATCACCCACATCGTCATCACCCACGCCCACCGCGACCATAGCGACGGTGCGCCCGCTCTGGCGGCTGCCACCGGAGCCCCGATCCTCGCCTTCGGCCGCGGCGAAGAGCGGACACGGACCGAGGCCGCTCACATGCCGTCCGGCAAGGAATTCGTCGATCATTCGTTTACGCCTGACCTGCGTGTGGCTCACGGCGACGAGATCAAAGGCGCCGACTGGGCGCTCGAAGTCCTCCACTCACCTGGCCACGCTCCGGACCATCTCTGCCTGGGCCTTAAAGGCCAACGCTTGGTCTTTTCCGGCGATCATGTGATGGCGTGGAATACAACGGTCATCGCGCCACCCGAAGGGCGCATGTCGGATTATATAGGCTCATTGGAATTGCTCTTGAAGCGGCGCGATCGCCTTTATCTCCCAGGACACGGCGGTCGGTTGGAAAAGCCCTTGCGCACTGTAAAAGCCTATCTCGTCCATCGGCAGTGGCGCGAGCAGGCGATCCTCGCTGCAATCCGCGACGGTGCAGCCAGCATTCCTGAGGTGGTGGCGATCGTCTACAGCACAATTGACAAACGCCTCGTCAAGGCGGCGGCGCTTTCCGTTCTTGCGCACGTCGAGTACCTCGCGGACCGTCGTCTGGTGACTTGCGACGGGCCCCTTTCTCTCGATCAGCGCTTTGCCCCGGTTTGAGTGGTCGTTTGTTTGCACTCGGCATCTCACCGGGCGCGGGCACCGTCGCTTCCAGGCGCGCCACGATTTCTCGCATGATGCTCCGCAGCCGCTGCGCATTGGCGCCAAAGTCAGACCGACCATAGCGGGACGCTGACCTCAGATCGATACGCGCGCGCGGATTGGACACGTCGCCAACCGGTGTCACGCGGACGGCAATGTCATCGTAGAAGCCGAGAATAAGCGTACGGTCGACCGCCTCCGCACGACCGATCAGATCTTCATCCGAGGGCTCTTGCTCTGCAACGATCGACATTTGAAGCCGCTTCAAGGCATCGATCACCAGATCAAAAAGCTCAGGAGCGGGGCGATTGACGACAAGCGGGACCAGATCGGGATAGGCCACCGCCTGGCGGGCGGCGAAAGCTTCACCCGGATAAGCCGCCGGATTGGCCATCCCGCTGCGCAACGGCGCCAGCGCTCGAAAAGCGGGCGGATCACGTACGTCCGTGGTCAGATCATTGATCGTAGGATAGGACCGCGCCGCCAGCACGATGGTGACCGGTAAGGCAAGAATGCCGAGCCCGAGCGACATACCCAAAACGACGCGCGCCGCGCCGCTGCGGCCCGTCCGCCACACGCCGATCGCGGCAATCACCCCAAGCAGGACGGCGACCACCGCCAACAGGATGCCAGCACCCACCAGATTGAGCGCAACGGCCGTCGGCAAGCCGAAAAATCGGTGCAGGAGAAGTGTGGCGGCGATGAGCACGAGGGCGAAGACGGCAAACCTGGAACACCAGAGACTGGCGACCTGAGGTGGTTCGGCCTGTGCATCGCTCATCGATCGACTCTTCCGTGCCTGAAGCGATGTCTTATACGGCAGAATCGGACCAAAAAGAGAGGCGGCAGTTCAACAGCCCATGCGGTGCACGTTTTCTGCGGAGGCCAACCCATGCGCCGAAACTTTTCAGCTGTCGTGTCAGCCGTGATGCTGGCCACGTGCGCTCAACCTTGCGCCGCCCAGAATGCGAACACCACCAGGCCGCCACCACAGGAGCCAATGGCGGCATCAGACGATAACCTCGTCCTGCTCTCCGTCGACGTCCGCACGATGCCGGACCAAGTTGCCAAATCCCCCGATCCACCGGCGCCCCAATGGCGCACGACCTTTGGCTCTGAACGCCGCTCCGAACCTGTCAAAGCAAAGCCTTCGACATCAGTCGATGCAGACATTGTCCTTTTGCAGGGGGTGACAGATGTGCCGAACCTGCGCCGCTGGTTTCCCGCCGGACAATGGCGCCTCGTCGTGTCGCGCCAAATTCAAGCGGCCCGTGTAGATCTGAATGTACCTGCATCGGACCTAGACCGCGCCCCTGTTCCGACAACCGCAGTAGCCGTGCGGCTGCGTCGCGGCTTGCGCGTGACGGGACAGGATCACTTGCTCGAGTTGGCCGACGCAACAGGCCGCGGACCAGCGGCGGTGACGGCCGCCGGAACAGCCGTCCGAGTTCTCATAGAAGGGCGCCAGACCTGGGCTCTTTCCGTACTCCTGCCCGAAGACTGCGGCGACGACTGCCCAGGGCGGATTGCCCTTGATCGTTGGCACCAGGACCGCGAGCCCGAAGAAATCCGTCGCGTGACTGGCGGACGGTTCGCACCCGCATCGGCCAAATCCAAATCCGTTGGCTGCGGCTCCTATGGACTACGGCTCGATCCCGCTCCGCCCCCGCCCAGGCAACCTTATGTTGCAGCAACATTAACGCCGCTGCTCGGTTGCGCAGCACTCGTATCGGTCGCAAAATAGAATTTGATTGTAACTCATTGCGCTGGTTTGCTCCGGCGACCCCACAATTCAAACTCACTTCCATGATGGCGTATCGCGTTAAATTCAATGCCGAACTCGAAAAGGATGTGCGGCGCCTTCTTTCCGCTCAAGTGGGCAGAGCCATCGGCCACTTGACCGGCGTACTTGACGACGGCGGTAGCGCGATCCACGCGACACGAAAGTCGCTGAAGCGTTGTCGGTCCATTCTGCGCCTAGTTCGGCCCGGTCTTAGCCGCGCCGACTTTCGCACCTGCGATCTGGCGTTCCGAGACATCGGGCGCTTGCTCTCCCACGATCGGGATAGCGAGGTGATGACCGAAACGTTGACGCAGTTGGCAGCCGATGCTGAAACATCGAAAGACAAGGCCGCACTCGCCGCTGCTTTGAATACATTGGGCGCCGACAAGCTCAACGGCTACGCGCACACCCAGGCTACTCAAAACACGGATGCCGCCATCGGCAGGCTGCATGACGCGGAACACGCCATTCACGCCTTGAAGGTCAAACACGCCGACATCACGACACTCGCCGCCGGTTTCGCCGACACCTACTCTGATGGTCGCAAAGCCCTGAAAAAAGCCTACCGGGCGCAGGATGACGAAGCGTTTCACACCTTCCGCAAAGCCCTGCAGCACCATTGGCGCCACTGCCAGCTTCTGGTTCAAGTCTGGCCCGAAATGATGGACGTCCGCATTGCGGCAGCGCGCGAACAGTCCCAGCTGATCGGCATAGACCACGACCTCAGTCTGCTCACGGCCCACTTTTCCGACACTGGCTCAAGCAAGCTTGAGCCAGACATTCGCCAGCACGTCTGCGCTTTGGCCAAGGCTGAACAAACGCGCATCCGTTCCGCCGCCAAGCCGCTCGCGCGCCGCCTTTACGCCCTTCCACCGGCGGATTTGGAACGCATGATACTAAAAACGTGGCCCGCGGCGAAAAGCTTGGCGCGCCACCGCCGAAGGCCGTCTGCAGCAGCGCTCACATCATCCGGACAGCCACTACCGGCGAAGGACGCCAGCCCGGATTGAACACGTAGCGAGTTGGACTCGAGCATTCCGCGCTGCCAACGGGTTGAGTGTGCGACCTGCCGCAGGCGACGGCGTTGTCCGCAGCAATCGGATATGCTACGGGTCACGTATCAAGGATGTTCAAACCACTCCAGCACCTGGATAACCATGCTGAAGCCTTATCCGCCCCGCGCCGATGTCTCAAACCTGCCAGAAACGCATCCGCAGGTTGCATTTGGTCGCGTGGGCGTCTTGCTCCTCAATCTTGGGACGCCCGACGGGACGACGTACTGGCCCATGCGCCGGTATTTGAAGGAGTTCCTCTCCGACGAGCGCGTCATCGAGGAACCGAAGTGGAAGTGGTGGCCGATCCTCAACCTCATCATCCTGACGGTCCGGCCTTCTCGCAAGGGGCGCGATTACGCGACCATCTGGAACAATGAGCTAGACGAAGGCCCACTGAAGACCATCACCCGCTCGCAAGCCGACAAGCTCGCCGAGCGCCTGTCCGAGCATTCCAAGGTTATCGTCGATTGGGCCATGCGCTATGCGAACCCCTCGACCGAGAGCCGCATCCGCGAATTACAGAAGCAGGGTTGCGAGCGTATCCTGCTCGTGCCCCTGTACCCGCAGTATGCCGCCGCCACCACGGCAACGGCCTGCGACCAGGCTTTCCGAGCGCTCATGAAGATGCGGTGGCAGCCGTTTGTGCGCGTCGCCCCCGCCTATCACGATGATCCCGTCTACATCGACCGTCTTGCCAAATCGATGCAGGCAAGCCTCGCCGGACTGGACTTCGTGCCCGAGAAGATCGTGGCCACGTTCCACGGCATGCCGCAGAAATATTTCGACCGCGGCGATCCCTACCACTGCCACTGCCAAAAGACCTCGCGTCTGCTGCGCGAAGCACTCGGCTGGCCGAAGGAGAATTGGCTGACCACCTTCCAGTCGCGGTTCGGCAATGATCCCTGGCTGCAGCCTTACACCGACATGACAGTGGAGCGGCTCGCCAAGGAAGGCGTGAAAAAGTTGGCGCTCGTCGCGCCCGGCTTCTCGGCCGATTGTCTGGAGACGCTAGAGGAACTCGACGGTGAAAATCGCCACATTTTCGAGGACAACGGCGGCGAAAAGTTTGCATATCTGCCGGCGCTGAACGACAGCGACGAGGGCATCGATGTGCTTGAATCGATTGTGCGCCGAGAATTGGCCGGCTGGATTTGAATGCTGAACGCGTCCGTCACGGCCACAACCATGACGGCGCGCCGAACTCTTCATCCCAACTGTCCCAGACCACGTCCGTGAACCCGACCGAATACGTGACGAGCCGCCATCCCGACCCGTTGCGAGCTAGCAGCACGGCGGCACGACCGCTGAACGCGTCTCCCTTTGCATCCTCGGCATAGATGGATCTGGAGTAATCAATCGGCTTGCCATCCACCCGCTTTGGGATGCCGTACAGGAAGGCCCACTCCGGTGTGACGCGCAGCGTCTTCACCTGGAAAACGATAGGCTGCCCCAGGTCCTTCTCCACCGGAACCCGCGCCGCATCGAGCACAGTTCTGCGTTCCGCACTTCCCGGCGGTGGAGTTGCGTACCGCTGATCGGCTGCTGCCGGCCGCAGCAGAACCATCGCGGCCAAGAGAGCAATGGCGACACGCCCAAAATCCACTTCACGCCCCTTAAGTTGCTGAGACACACTAGCCTGTGACACCATTCGAGCACATAGGATGCATAGAAGTGTTGCGGTAAGACACTCTGTTTACTTTGTTTTTCATAATCTTCGGCAATGGTGCGGGTTGATCCTTTCAACTGTTAGGCTCAGCCCGGGCCGCTCAAGGGAGTGCTTCCATGTTCGCTGACGGCTTCCAGATCTTTGGCCTGCTGCTCATCGGTCTTGCGGTCTTCACGCTGTGGTCGACCGTGAAGGTCGTTCCGCAAGGGTACAACTTCACGATCGAAAACTTTGGACGCTTCACCCGCACCCTCCCACCGGGACTGCATTTTCTGATCCCCATCGTTGAGCGTGTCGGCAGTCAGATCAACATGAAGGAGCAGGTCATCGACATCCCGAGCCAGGATGTCATCACCCGCGACAACGCCATGGTCCGCGTCGACGGCGTCGCCTTCTTTCAGGTGCTCGATGCCGGTCGCTCCGCCTACGCGGTCGACAACCTCGAACTCGCCACCATCAACTTGACCATGACCAACGTCCGCACAGTCATGGGTTCGATGGACCTCGACGAACTGCTCTCCAACCGCGACGTGATCAACGCCAAACTCTTGAGCGTCGTCGATGCGGCGACGGAGGCTTGGGGCGTCAAGGTCACCCGCATTGAAATCAAGGACATTGCACCTCCCCGTGATCTCGTCGACAGCATGGCCCGTCAGATGAAGGCAGAGCGCGAAAAACGCGCTCAAATCCTGGAATCAGAAGGGCTCCGTCAGGCTGCCATCCTCAAGGCAGAAGGTGAAAAGCAGGCCGTCGTTCTCGAAGCGGAAGGCCGCCGCGAAGCCGCCTTTAAGGACGCCGAGGCCCGCGAACGCGCCGCCGAGGCCGAAGCCAAAGCCACCGAACTTGTGTCGGACGCCATCGCCAAGGGTAACGTTCAGGCCATCAACTATTTTGTGGCCAACAACTATGTCAAAGCTTTGGAATCCTTGGCCTCGGCTCCGAACCAAAAGGTCATCATGATGCCGCTGGAGGCCTCGTCGGTCATCGGCTCCATCGCCGGTCTTGCCCAACTCACGGGTGAAGCCTTCGGGAGCGCGCCCAAGACACCGCGCTCGTAACCCTGGGACTCGTCACACATGGAAGACTTCTTGGCGCTCCTGAGCAGCCTCGGATTTTGGAGCTGGCTCGTCGTCGCGCTCGTGCTCATGGCGCTTGAAACAATCGTCCCCGGCGTTCACTTCCTCTGGTTTGGATTGGCCGCATTTATCGTTGGTCTTCTCGTCGCAGCCGCAGGTGCATTGGGAGCGGGTGAGGCCTTCCCATTCGCCGTGCAGCTGGTTGTTTTTGCCCTGATCGCGGTCGCAACCGTCTTTGCCGTAAAGCGAATTACGGGTGCCAGCCCGAGCGATCACCATCCCGATATCAATGCTCCGGGGTCGCAGTTCATCGGCCGCACCCTGGTCGTTGAAGACGCGATCACGGGAGGCCGCGGCAAGGTCCGCGCGGGCGATAGCGTTTGGCTGGCCGAAGGCGAAGATACCCCCGCAGGCACACGCGTCCTCGTCACGGGCGTCAACGGCACCGCCCTCGTCGTCACGAACGACACTGAAGAGTAGTCGGCAAGGCGCTTAGCGCAGCCTCACGCGACGCCGGCCCGCAGCAGGTCGTGCACATGCACGATCCCAACGGGCTTGCCGCCGTCGACAACGAAAAGCGCCGTAATCCTGGACGCGTTGATGACTTCGAGCGCGGCCGACGCCAACGTGGTTGGCGACACCGTTTTGGGTTTACGCGTCATCACCTCGCCGGCCGTGGCCGTCAGCAGCTTTTCTCCCATGTGACGTCGGAGATCGCCGTCGGTCAAAACTCCGATGAGCTTGCCCTTGCCATCCACGACCCCAAGGCAACCAAAGCTCTTCTCAGTCATGATGACCAGCGCCTCACCCATCGGCAGCCCGCGCGGCGCCAGCGGCAAGCGGTCGTCCTTGTGCATCAGGTCCGCGACATACTTCAGGCTAGCGCCCAGTGAACCGCCGGGATGAAACATCTTGAAATCTTGTGCCGTGAAGCCACGGCTTTCAAGCAGCGCGACCGCCAGGCAATCGCCGATCGCCAGTTGCATCGTCGTCGACGTCGTCGGCGCCAGCCCATGCGGACAGGCTTCTTTCGTGCGCGGCAGTTCCAGCACCACATCTGACTGCTGGCCCAGCGCCGAGCCCGCATTTGAGGTGATGGCGATCATCGGAACTGCAAAGCGTCGCGAAAAGGTGATGATGTTTTTGAGTTCCACCGTCTCCCCGGACCACGACAGCGCCAGAATGACATCGTCGCGCGTGATCATTCCAAGGTCGCCGTGCGAAGCCTCGCTGGGGTGAACAAAGGAAGCCGGCGTACCGGTCGACGCCATCGTCGCGGCGATCTTCTGCCCGATGTGCCCACTCTTGCCGATACCCGAAACAATGACCCGGCCACGCGCCTTCCTGATCAGCGCAACGGCTTCCGAAAACGGACCTGCAAGCCCGTTATCGAGAGAGGCCCTGAGCGCACCGAGCCCTTCCGTCTCCAGTTCCAGTGTTCGCAATGCGGATGCGATCACCGATCGGGTCTCTGAACGACCGCCTGGAATAGCTCTAAATTTCCTGCTGATCCCCGCCACGGCTCACCCCAAGATCCAATGGATAGTCCCAAACCCCAGACGCCCGCCCGACAGCCCCTGCTGTGGACTCAAACCCTAAGCGAGAATGTCGAGCCGATCCCGCCCCTGCAACTGAATTGGCGCTCCATCCTCGGCTTTTCTTTGACAGGTGCAAGGCTGACGCCCTTAAAGGCGCATTGAACCCGGCCTGCCTAGCACAAAAAGGCCGTGTGTGCGTCCAAGAGCAGGCCAGCCTCTGGACTTCAGAGGAACACATCCCGACTCAATCGGAGATCAGAGCTCATAAACGATGTCCGCATCGGCGCGCTGGCGACAACAACGAAAAAACGGCTGGAGACCTGCCCCCAGCCGTCAGCTTCGATGGCGTTCCTGGATTTACTTTGCGGCCTGACGCCGGGAAACCTCTTCCTTTGAAACCTCACCCGCCGCGACCAGTGCACTGACGCATCGACTGGATAGCTTGAGCCCATTGGCGCGCATGCACTGCCGGACGGCAGGGCTGGTCGGTGAATGTTGGCTGCAATACGAGAAGTAGTCTCCGGCACAGGCCATCTTGACCCGGGCGGATACGGCGCCCGCCTCGGATGGACCGCCACTGAGTGCAACGAGGGCGAGGATGGCCGTCAGGCCGACACGAGCGGTTAGCAGGGTTGTGAGCGGTGTCATGGCAGTACTCCTGGGGACGGGAGAGCCGAATGGCGTCTTCTGATGTGGAGAATGCCGCAACCCACCCATGTCAGCTGTTCCACGCGGAACGCCCCGGAGAAAACGTGTTTTCCTCGTCGCCCGACGTTTATGGCAAACAAAAAGGGCAGCCCGGGGTGGGCTGCCCGAAAGCGCTTCAGTGACCTGTGCCTAGCGGTATGTGATCGTTTTCGCCGACGGCCAAACGACGCGGTATCCGAAATCGACCACCGCCTCCTCGTCTGCGTCGATCTTGAGATCCCATGCCAGGACACCGCGCTTATCGTCGACATCGGTCTTAGTTGGTGTCGTCCGCCCGATCGGCTCGACCTTGATATCGGCGTTGTGCGAAACCGGCATATGGTCGAGCACCGTCACAGCCATCGGACGCTCGTGCAGGTTCTTCACCGTAATCTTGAACATCCGCACGTCCGTCCGCGACGTTGAGATCAGTCCCGTCTCGCCGCGCTTTTCTTCCACCAGCGCGTGTTTCACCCGTATCAGGTCGTCTGCCCCAAATCCCAACTCGTGCTTTTCTCCGGGCGACAGGATTGGCAAATCGCCGGTTCCAACGAACGTTCCGTCACGAAAGAGAGCGACCGGTCCAGGCAAGAGCGGTGTCCCGGCCGGAACGAGCAGCGTCGCATAGAGAAAAGCTTTGGGATCCGCACTCGGAACCGTTTTGATGCCGAGTTGCGGTTCGATTTTCTCCACCAGCAACTGAACACGCTTGGCTTCGTTGGTGTTGGGAACGCTGCTTCGGCCAGGCACCGCAAACATGGCTTGGAACGGGGATGCGACGACGCTTGCTTGTTGCGCTTCCACGGCCTGTGGGGGAGCCGCTGCAAGCTCCGCCATCGCAACGTTTCGCTCACCCTCTTCCTTGCGCCGGAGCGAAGCATCATCCGACATTGGCGCAGCGGCCATCGGCCGTGGCGGCGGCGGCGGGGGCTGTTCGAAATCGACCGTGATCGTGTTGAGTGGAGGAATAGCTGCACTCGCGTTCGGGCGCGTCGTCGAAAGCGTCAGGGCCGCATTGTCCCAGCCCTCGCCGCTGTTCTGGCGGATTTCTGCTCGCCGTACCAGTGACAACGTCGGAGCCGCTGTTTTGTCCCCCGTTGTGAGCCGAGCATCATACAACGGCGACCACGACGCCCCCGGCACCTGATAGCGCACGACAAGATCTGCATCGACTGGCGCCAGCGCCTCCAAATGCACCTTGACTTCCGTCCGCTCCTCTTCTGCCGGAGACAGCGCGGCAAGCTTTTTTTCCAGATCCTCGATCTGGCGGTCTAGCGCGCGCATCTTTACGAGGGCATCGCTGGCGTTGCGCTGAGCCTCCAGACTTCCGGTGGCAATCGTCGTCAAGATCTGTGTCCAGTCCTCGCCGCGCTCCGTTCCTTGTGAAGGCGCTGGCCGCGTTGGTAACTGGCTCAGGTTGCTGATCAGGCTCTTCTGCGTTTCCGCAGCCTGCAGCTGCGCTTCCGCCGAACTGCGTTGATCGCGCAGGATTTGGATCTCGTCTTCGAGACGCCGCCGCTCGCTTGCAGCAAGGGTCACATCCGTGCTCGGCACCATCAGCCGCCGACTGTCCACCGAACCAATTTCAAGCTTGCCCGTTGCCAGCCCCTCGACGCGAATGGAACTGGGATCGGCGTCCGCCGGCACGTCCGAGAGCACCACCGTGTGCATGCCTTTTTCGATTTTAACTTTTGCAACGCGGCTGACCTCAGCCCCCCGCGGAAAGACCGTCACCGCGTCAACGCGCGACGTTACTGGCAATTCGGCAGCCCAGCCCGCCGCCGGCCAGGCCAGGGAGATCACAGTGTAGGCAAGACGGCGCATGAGAAAATCCCTGAACGACACGTTGACGACTTGATCTGAAGGAAAGCTCGCTACGCCATTCCCATGCTGGCTGGTGCGACCGCAACCCGCCCGAATTATGGCTCACCCCGGCCGGCGAACGGCCCCCTTGGCTTGAACGGTCCGAAACGCCCAATCGAGCCACGGCAACACCGCGTCAAGGTCCTCAGCCTCGATCGTCGCCCCCGTCCAGATCCTCAATCCGGGCGGCGCGCCGCGGTGGCCGGCGATATCGTAGGCCGCCCCCTCTTCTGCCAGCAGCGTCGCCATATCTCCAATAAATCGCCGTTGTGCCGCCTCGTCCAAACCCGTGAAACTCGGATCAGAAACCGCGATCACCACCGACGTTAACGACCGCGTCGCCGGATCGGCGACAGGATCGGTTGCCCACTCCGACGCCGCGACCCAATCGGAAATAATCTCGGCATTGCGCCGCGCCCTCGCCTGCAACGCCTTAAGCCCGCCCGCAGCCTCCGCCCATGCGACCGCCTGCTGGCAGTCCTCCACGCACAACATGGATGGCGTGTTGATCGTCTGACCATCGAACAGCGCCTCATCGAGCACACCCTGCCGCACAAATCGGAACAGCTTCGGCACCGGCCATGGGGGAGTATACGACCGCGCGCGCTCGACAGCCCGGGGCGATAGGATCAGCACGCCATGCGCGGCTTCTCCGCCCAGGCATTTTTGCCAGGAGAACGTCACGACATCGAGTTTCGCCCAGTCCATGTCCTGCGCGAACACGGCCGACGTCGCATCGCAAAACGTCAGCCCCTCGCGATCGTTCGCAATCCATTCGAAATTCGCAACGCGCACACCCGACGTCGTGCCGTTCGCCGTGAAGATGATATCGCGCTTCCGGTTCGCACGACTCAAATCCGGCAAAGACCCGAACGGCGCCTCGTGAACGGCAACGTCATCGAGCTTCAGTTCGTCAAGAATATCGCGCACCCAGAGCTGACCGAACACGTCCCACGCGAACACATCGACAGCGCGCGCACCGACGAGCGACCACATCGCCATTTCGAATGCTCCCGTATCGGAACCCGGAACAATCGCGAGCCGGTAATCCGCAGGCAGTTCTAAAAGGCTCTTGAGGGATGCGATAAGACGGGAAAGCTCCGTACGCCCTTCGACGGAGCGATGCGAACGCCCCAGCAGCGCGCCTGCAAGAAGGTCTGGCGACCAGCCCGGTGGCTTGGCGCAGGGACCGCTCGAAAAGTACGGGCGTGCAGGCTTTATCGGCGGTTTCGAGAAGCCGGTCATCGGGTATCATTGCTGCTTGTAAGAGAAGAGTGGCCGCGACAGTGGCGCGCCTATCCCACTCCGTCAACCCCGCCACGGCCGTGCAAAAAGGCGGCTTCCCTTGAAAGCCGCCTTTCCTGCTTTTCCAGTTAACGCTGCATCTCAGTTGAGATCGAGACGAATACCCGTGCGTAGTTGGTGCTGCCCGACATCTTCAATCGTAATGTCGCTCGTGCCGGTGAGTGTCAAACTGGAGATCGTCAGCCCGCCGTTCTGCCACATGTACCGGTATCCGGTATCCCAGATGATGCTGTCCGTCACCTGCACCGACAGTCCGGCCATCACCGCCGCCGCAAGGTCCCAGCTCTTCTTTGTCGATGTGCCCTCGGTGATGACAGCCGGGTCCGCAGGCGCTGGCGCCACTGCGGGGCAGGTGTTACGTGTCGGATCACCTGCGTTGCTGCGGGTGGCGCAGTTTGCCACCTCGGATGAGGTGCGCGTCAATTGACGGTAGGTCACGCCGATACCTGCGCCGACATACGGCGTAAAGCGTGAGCTGTTGCGAAAGTCATAATAGAAATTCAGCATGCCGGTATCTTGCTCGAACTTGACGGAGTCCTGCCGCGTCACGTCGTACGTGACAACGTCCGGATCAGCGAGTCCGACGTCGAACGACGCTACCTCTGTGAAGTTAGTGGTACCCTGTTGAAGATCGCCGCGCGTATACCAGTCCACCGCAAGTTCCACACGGATCGACGGCGTGATGTAGCGACCGGCACCGATACTGCCGAACTCCAGCGGCTCCACATCGCCGATATCGTCGATCGTCATGGACGAGCCGGTCTCATCGAGCGAGCCGTCGGACAGCCACGCCGCACCCACGTCGAAGCGGACGTAGTATTCGGGTTCATAGATCGGGATCGGAGCTGGGGCCGGCACGGGAACGGCGGCAGCGTAGGGATCTTTGACACCGGTGTAGATCACATCACCGCCAGCGAAGGCAGGTGCACCGAAAGCGGCAACCGCGGCAAGCGACAGGCCCGCAACTTTGGTCTTCATCGTGTCATCCCCTCAACAGAGCCGCAGCGCTGCTGGGCTCCGGCTAACCAAAACTCACGTCGGGGATCGTGGACTGCGCATTCGGTTCACCGTCGAGACATCCAGGGCCTGCAGCCGGATCGAGGGGCTGCCGCCAGACGCATACAGGAACCAGGACAAACATCGTCTCGTCGATGACCCAATTTCGCTGGCCGCATACGCGCCCCGCCGGGTCCGCCCGGGCTCCAAAAGAAGCCCGGACCTTTCGTCGTCTCACGGGCAGAGCCGAAACCCCGCCCAATTCTTGCCCGCCAAATCAGCGGACGTCGTACCGAAGGCCGACGCGGAACTCGTGCGCTGTGATGCTTGCCGCTCGCATCGGCTTCAAACGGTGCTGTCGACCCATGGACGCTGGCGCGCTGCGGCGGCGTCACGGGCGTGTTCACAGAGTAAAATGCCGAATAAGGTTTAAAGGACACTTAACCGCCAATACAAAATGAAACACCGCCATCCAGCGGACGGCGGTGTTCAAGTCTGAATAAAGCGTAAAGACGTTACGCCGCCTGTGCCGCGACCTTCACCGCATCCACGATGTCGCCAACCACTGCGTTCACGAGCGTTTCGTCGTCGCCTTCGGCCATCACGCGGATCACGGGTTCGGTTCCCGACGGCCGAATGACGATCCGCCCCTTCTCACCGAGCTTCTGCTGCGCACCCTCGATCGCCTTGCGCACGCGCGTGTCCTCGAGCGGCTTGCCATTCGCATAGCGCACGTTCTTCAAGACCTGCGGCAATGGCGTGAACCGCGCACAGACTTCTGAGACTGGCTTGCCCGTCGCCACGACGCACGCCAGCACCTGCAGCGCCGACACAAGGCCATCGCCCGTCGTCGTGAAGTCGGACAGAACGATATGCCCAGATTGCTCGCCGCCAACGTTGTACCCGTGCTTGCGCATGTGCTCGACGACATACCGGTCACCGACCGGCGTCCGCACCAGACCGAGCCCCTGCGATTTCAGGTACCGCTCCAGCCCGAGGTTGCTCATCACCGTCGCCACCACGCCGCCGGCCGAGAGCTTACCGCGCCGGTGCCAGCTTTCCGCGATCACAGCCATGAGTTGGTCGCCGTCGACGATCTGACCTTTCTCGTCCACGATCACGACGCGGTCGGCATCCCCGTCGAGTGCGATGCCGATGTCCGCGCGGAACTCTTTTACCTTGCTCACGAGCAGATCCGGCGCGGTGGACCCACACTTGTCGTTGATGTTGCGGCCGTTCGGCTCGACACCGATTTTGATCACCTCCGCCCCAAGTTCCCAGAGCGCCTCCGGCGCGACTTTGTAGGCCGCACCGTTGGCGCAATCGATCACGATCCTGAGGCCCGTAAGCTTCAGGTTCTTCGGCAGCGTGCGCTTGGCGAATTCGATGTAGCGTTCCTGGGCACTTTCCACTCGCGTTGCGCGTCCGATACGATCCGCCGAAGCGAGCAGAGTGCGCGCATCGGATTCGATCAGCCCCTCGATCGCCAATTCCATATCGTCGGAAAGTTTATAGCCATCGGGATCGAACAGCTTGATGCCGTTGTCTTCGTACTTGTTGTGCGACGCCGAAATCATCACCCCGATGTCCGCCCGGAGCGACCGCGTCAGCATGGCCACCGCCGGCGTCGGCATCGGACCTAGAAGAAACACATCGACCCCGACCGAAGTGAACCCTGACATTAGCGCCGCTTCGAGCATGTAACCCGACAACCGCGTGTCCTTGCCGATCACCACGCGATGCCGATGGCTGCCGGTCTGAAAGAGCTTACCCGCGGCCATGCCCACCTTCAGCGCCACCTCGGCGGTCATGGGGTGCCTGTTCGCCAGACCGCGAATGCCATCGGTGCCAAAGTAGCGGCGGGTCATTATCTGCTCCTCGTCTTGAAGCCACCCTGGAACGCCGCGTTTGCAGCGTGGAGAGCGGCGAGCCGGCGGACTATAGGTGCCGGCGCGTTCACTGTCGCGTCCCGGCAGGAAAGCGCTCATCAAACTCTGTTTCGAACATAACACAGGCGATGCATACGACCGGTCTGCCAACGCGCAGAGCCTTGACGCTCCGGCAGAAATTGGCGGCTGACCGGCCGGCAGGAATCAGATCATAGCAATCTCTTGTCCATCCGGCAGCGGCCGAACGCGAGAACAAACGAAGGGGGAACGCCATGGCCCATTTTCTGTCGGTTGCCAATCGCAAGGGCGGTGTCGGCAAGTCCACGACCGCCGTGATGCTCGCGCACGCTTTTGCAGCCTGGGGCGGCAAGCGCGTCCTTGTCATGGATCTCGATAGCCAGTGCAACGCCTCCCTGATTTTGATGGGCGGTGAGGCCTGGTCGGAAGCCCGCAAGAAAGGGCTCACGATTTCCGACTACTTCTTCGACCTTTTCGATGAAACCTATCCCGAGCCGCGCGATTTCCTCGCCCACAACGTCGGCGATGTGCGCCAGGCGTCCGGCAAGCCTCTCGCGATTTCGCTGCTGCCCGGTTCGCTCATGCTGGAAGACGTCCAGGGCGAGCTCTACGTCAAGGAAGCTCGCCAGTCCAAAGACCCCGAAGTTGTCGGCCAGCGTGTTCGCGGCCGCCTGGAGCGCCTGCTGCGCCGCTTCGAACAAAGCTATGACGTGGTGATCTTGGATTGCCCGCCGGGCTTGTCGTTCGCAGCCCTCGCCGCCCTCAAGATCGCCGACCGGGTCATCGTCCCCTTCCGACCCGATTACGTCTCCCAGCTGGCTGTCGACCGCATTGCTCTCCTTATCGAGGAGAAACGCAACGAAGCTGATTTGGCCGACATCCCACTCGCCGACCGCCGCTACGCCTGCCTGGCCAATGGCGTCCGCCCCACCGGCAAGGACCGCCTGCTGATCGAGGAAATCGGCCTCCTCCATCCGCTGCTCGAAGCCCAGATCCCGCATTCCGATGCCATCGCCAACGCATTCGACTGGGAGGCGCAGGGCAAAACGATCGAGGAGAAGTACGGCGCGGGTGCCGTTCCCTTGCGCGCTGTCTATGATGAGATCGCGCACAGCTTCCTCATGCAACGCGCGGCGTAAGGACCCTGACCATGGCTAAAGCGACGCGGCCACTTTCTGGAGCCAGCCAGAAGAAATATTTTTGCGACCTGTTTCAGACGACCGAGGGCCTCGCACCCGAGACGGCCGACATCCTGAGCGCCGTTTGCGAACGCGAAATCGCGCAAGTCCGTGTTCGCTTGCCCATTCCCGAGCGCGGCAAGAAAAACAGCTCGGCAAAAAGGCTGAGGTCCGCAACCGCAGCTGAACCGGTCGCTGCCGACGTCGTGTTCGACCCATTCGCTTTCAGCGTCGTCGTGGTGATCACAAAAGAGGGCCGCGATGGCCTGGCTCGCAAGCTGCAGAGCATCGCCTCTGCCGCTGATCTGAGATCACTCGCCAAAGCCCAGCACGTCGCCCTCCCGGAGGGTGATCTGACTTCTGACGAATTGCGCGCCGCAATTGTCGAAGGTGCCCTCCAGCGCATTGCCAACCGCAAGGCTGCCGCGAGCTGACTTAAATCAGCCCGTTCTCCGTCCCGCGCATCACCGCGTTCCAAACGCAGATCGCCTGAACCGTCTCGGCCACGTCGTGCACGCGAATGATTTGCACGCCCTGCGCCACCGACGTAAGTGCCGCCGCGATAGATCCGGGGACGCGCTTCGTCGGCTCCTCCACATTGCACAACTGCCCAATCAGCTTCTTGCGCGAGGCACCCAGCAAGACCGGAACACCGAGCCCGTGATAGAGGCTCATCGCCTGCAGCACGGCGACGTTGTGGTGCAGGTGCTTGCCGAACCCGATCCCCGGATCGACGACGATCTTCTCGCGCGGAATGCCCGCCGCCTCGCAGGCAGCGATCCTCTCCGCGAGGAAATCGAACACGTCCAGCACCACATCGCGGTACTGCGGATTGACGTTCATAGTCTTCGGATCGCCCTGCGCATGCATCAGCATGATTGGCTTGCCGCTCTCCGCCGCCGCCCCCAATGCCTCCGGATCATGGGTCAGCGCTGACACATCGTTGAGAATGTCGGCACCCGAGGCGGCGGCCCGCCGCATCACTTCGGCCTTGCGCGTATCGACGGAGATCTTCGCGTCCGTCCGCGCGCGCAGACCCTCCAGCACCGGCATCACGCGACGAACTTCCTCGTCCAGCGCCACCGCGTCAGAGCCCGGACGCGTGCTTTCGCCGCCGATGTCGAGAATGTCGGCGCCGTCCTCCACCAGTCGCAATCCATGATCGATCGCCGCCTGCACGTTAAAAAAGCTTCCGCCATCCGAGAAGCTGTCGGGCGTCACGTTCACGATTCCCATGATACGCGGTCGATCCATCGACAACCCCGCGTAGTCCGGCCGCGCTGCGATCAAGTGGTCAAACGTCTGCCACATCTCTTCGCCGTGGAACGGCGGGTGGTACCAGTCCTGGTTGGCAAATCCGTATGTCCCATCAGCCGGAATGAGTTGCACGCGCTTGCCCGCAGCCGCTTCGGCATCGATGAGTTCAATGTCGGCAAAGCCGAGATCGTCACGGCCACACAGCTTTTCCTGCGCGCTGGATTGGTCGCGGTCGAGACGGTGCCGGTCGTACGCGACCGAGACGATGGGGCGGAGATAAAAGCGGCGCGCCACGGGATATCCTCATGAAATGCGAAACAGCCCCCGGAGCAATCCGGGGGCTGTTTTCTGTGTCTTGCTTTTTCTGGCCGGGATCAAGCCCGGACGGTTCAGGTACCTGGCTGCGGAGCCATGCCGCCGGCATCCGGCTCTTCGCGCGGCTTGGAGCGACCGGCCGTGGGAACCGCAGAACTGGCAGGCCCCTTGGACCCGTCGTTGTCGTCGCGCCGCACGATGTTCTCGCCGCGCATGAGAGCCTTTACCTCGTCACCCGACAGCGTCTCGAACTCGAGCAAGCCCTTGGCGACGCGATGCAGCGCATCGATCTGGTCGTGCAGGATTTCACGGGCCTTCTGCTCACCCGCGGTGATCAAGTTGCGGATTTCCTGATCGATCAGCTTCGCAGTGTCATCCGACAGGTTCTTCGACTGCGTCACCGAGTGCCCCAGGAAAACCTCCTGTTCGTTGCCATTGTAGCGAACGCGCCCGAGCTTGTCGGACATGCCCCACTCCATGATCATCGCGCGGGCAAGCTGTGTCGCCATCTGGATGTCGCCGGTCGCACCGTTCGTCACGTTGTCCGGACCGCCGAGAATCATCTCAGCTTCACGGCCACCGAACAAAACGGCGAGACGCGCTTCGCACCACGCTTTAGTGCGGCTGTAGCGATCCCCTTCCGGCAAGTTCATGGTCACGCCCAGCGCACGGCCGCGCGGTATGATCGTCACCTTGTGCAGCGGATCGTAAGGCACGACGAGACCGACGATCGCGTGACCGGCTTCGTGATAGGCGGTGTTGCGCTTCTCCTCGTCGCTCATGACCATGGACCGGCGTTCCGCGCCCATCATCACCTTGTCCTTGGCGTCTTCGAATTCCTGCTGGGTCACAAGCCGCTTGTTGCGGCGTGCGGCGAGCAGGGCCGCTTCGTTGACGAGGTTTGCAAGATCGGCACCCGAAAAGCCCGGGCAGCCGCGCGCGATTGTCTTGGCATCCACATCCGGCGCCAGCGGCACCTTCTTCATGTGCACGCGCAAAATCTTCTCGCGCCCGACCACATCCGGGTTGGGAACTGTGATCTGCCGGTCGAAACGGCCCGGTCGCAGCAGCGCCGGATCGAGCACGTCGGGACGGTTCGTCGCCGCGATGACGATGATGCCCTCGTTCGCCTCAAAGCCGTCCATCTCGACAAGCAGCTGGTTCAGAGTCTGCTCACGCTCGTCGTTGCCACCGCCGAGCCCGGCGCCACGATGGCGACCGACCGCGTCGATTTCGTCGATGAAGATGATGCACGGGGCATTCTTCTTTGCCTGCTCGAACATGTCGCGCACACGGCTCGCACCGACGCCGACGAACATTTCGACGAAGTCGGAACCCGAGATCGTGAAGAACGGCACGTTCGCTTCACCCGCCACGGCACGCGCTATGAGCGTTTTACCGGTGCCCGGAGGACCCACGAGCAGCGCGCCGCGCGGAATACGACCGCCAAGGCGCTGGAACTTCTGCGGGTCGCGCAGGAATTCCACGATCTCTTCCAGGTCCGTCTTGGCTTCGTCCACGCCCGCGACGTCTTCAAACGTCACGCGGCCTTGGCGCTCGGTCAAAAGCTTTGCGCGGCTCTTGCCAAAGCCCATGGCTCGGCCCGACCCCGACTGCATCTGGCGCATGAAGAACACCCAGACACCGATCAAGAGAAGCATCGGGAACCAGTTGAGCAGCACGCTCATCAGCGACGGTACATCCTCGTCTGAGGGACGCGCCTTGAACTTGATGCCCTTTTTCTCCAGGCGCTCGACCAGCATCCGGTCGTCCGGAGCGTACGTGGTGAACTGCTGCCCACCTTCGCTGAGCGCACCATAGATGCGATTGCCCGCGATCGTCACCTCGGTGACGCGGCCGCTATCGACCGCCGCGATAAATTCCGAGTAGGTGATCTCGTTACCGCGCCGGTTCTGCGCCGGGCTGTTGAACAAATTGAAGAGCGCAGCGAGCAGCACGAGCACGGCCACCCAGATCGCAAGCTTCTGAAAGTTGGGGTTCATCGAGCGTCCTATCAGGCCGCGGATCAGGGCCGCTGGCCGTTGGTCGAGGGTCCCGGCACCGATCCCGGCCCCCTAGAGTGGTTAAGATAGGGGGAGGGGCAGGATTTGCCAAGGCTCGCTAGCATGACGACGATCTCCTGCCCGTAACTTAGTTTACGTGAGTGCGAGCAATCCGATCCCTTTCTTCGCTGAATATGCTTACGGAGCCACCCGACCGCATTCGGACAGGAACCGCATTTCAACCTTGGAAACCGCGTCGCCAGCCTCGCTAAACAACGAGGGAGGCAATCCTCCGACCGAAACCAGCGCATCATCTAACCAGACCGCCGGCAAAGTTGCAGCTGCACGCATCGGCAGAGTCAAGCGCTGAGGCGCACGCCGACGGAGCATCTCCACCGTTGTGGCGTCGAGCGGCCGCACCACCATCGGCCCCGTAATCGGCGGTCCCGACCCAATTTTGTGCCGGATGTGAAAACGATGATCCCAGATCGCTTCTTGGCCTGGATCAATTTGTATCGGGGTAAGCTGTGCGCGCCCTCGTTCGCGGAAGATACGAATCTCCCGGTTGCACGCGCGCACTTCGCAGCCCCCCAGCGTGACTCGCGTCGCCGAAGAGGTACTCATCAGTCGCGCGACACGCTCGATTTGCGCCAACTCTGCCGGGCCAGAGCCCCCGCCGAACATCTTCAGAACCCGGTTGAGAAGCCGGATCTGAATTTCGTCCGCGGCAGACCGAAAGACTCGGGCCTCGATCGACGCGAACATCCCCCCGTGAAGATCGAGAGCGGCAGCAGCCGCTGCATCCGTCGCCGCCTCCAGCGCCGCAACGGCACGCTGCTGTCGCTCTGCGGAAAGCGCCAGCATGGACGGCGTCAAGCCGAGGTCGAACAAGATGCCTGCCGCCGCGCGAAGCCGTACCCGCTCGAACCGTCTATCTTCATTGCTAGGATCGTCAAACCAACGGATCCCATGCGCGACGAGGAACGAACGCAGCTGATCCCGCGAATAGTTGAGCAGCGGGCGCGCGAGAACCAAGTTCGAATAAGATTCCAGCGCGCGCACGCCACGCATCCCCTGCAACCCATCCGGACCGCTTCCACGTGCCAATCGCATCAGCACGGTTTCCGCCTGATCATCGCGGGTATGCGCCGTGAGAATGGCACATGGACCGAGCCCCGTTTCGGAAGCGTACTGCGCCAGCAGCCCATAGCGCATTTCGCGCGCCCGCTCCTGGATGCCCCGTTCAGGCTTCGCGCCGCACCAGGCCAGAACCCGCGCTTCGACGCCTAAGGCGCGGGCAACCTCCGCGACCTGATGCGCCTCGGCGGCCGACCCTGGCCGCAAACCGTGATCGACCGTTGCGGCCGAGATCGTCGGCGCTTCGGTGCCGATTGATCGCGCCCACCGCACGGCGAGGTTCAAAAGCGCCGTGCTGTCCGACCCACCCGACACAGCAAGGACGAGCCGCGCGTACCCGCGCACAGGTGCGAAGATCGCCGCAAGGTCCTCAGAATTTGGTGTCCAGGGCTCTGCCATAGGTCCCTGCTATCTGCCATTGGCGCTTCATTGCCGAGCGCCATCTGCTCAGGTGCAGCCGATCCGTTGGCGCTCACTGTCGGCCTTGCTCTTCAGATGCGGCGGTGCGCTTGGATACTTACCCGGCAGCTGTCCCAGCACGCCACACGCGTCGGCCTTCTTGCCTAATGCCGCCAGTGCCATTCCCCGTTTCAGCATGCTGTCCGGAGCCTTGGGACTGTTCCCATAGGCCTGGGTCACGAGATCGAACGCTTCAGCAGCGTCGGCGTAACTGCGCTGCACGTAATGCGTTTCACCGAGCCAGTAGAGGGCATTCGGGACCAGCGAGTCGCGCGGATAAGCTTTCAGGAAGTCGCGGAAACCGGCCTGCGCCGCCGCATATTCCTGCTGCAGCAAGAATCCGTAAGCGCGCTCATACGCCTGCTTGGGATCGCCCGCCGCTGCTGGATCGATAGCAGCCATATCCGATGTGGACGGCCCTGCCGGCTGAGCGGGGGAGATCCGCTCGTTCGCCGGCGGCAACGGTGCCGGCGCCACAGCGCTGTCCTGCGCGATCAATCCGCCGATTGGATCGCCTTCACCGGCGTTGACTGTCGTCGAACCAAACGTCGACGGCGCCGCGGAGTATGATGGTGCCCCACCTTGTCCTGATTGCAGCTGTTCGATTTGCGACGAGAGAGCCCTAACCTGCGTTTCGAGCGCATCAATGCGGCCTGCATCGGCAGCGCCCCCCCCAACCGGCGCAACGATGCGTGGGGCAGGTGACGCGCCGCCCGATCGCGCCAGCGATTCGAGCGTACCAATTACGACCTGGAGATCGACGAGTTGCTCTTCGAGTTGCTGAACCCGGCGGCGAAGATCTCCATCACCACCGCCACCGCCTGCCGGCTTTGCCTTGGTGGCAGCCGGCGGGGCATCCGCCGCAGTTTGCGCCTCAGCGACCCCTGCAACCGCAAGCAGCGCCGCAATCACCGCCGTGAGCCTCAAGCGTCCGATTGAAGTCATGTCAGCCCGCACGGCTTTACTCTCTTGATCCTGGATCAGCCCCGATCGTTCAACTTCGAGTGCTAGTACGTATCGGCATCCACGCCAACCCGCTTAACCCGCCAGCTCCGCGATCGTCCACGGTTGATCAGGGCCGCCCTGGCCCGATCAGCGGTTCCGCAGTCGGCAATTCGCTGACCCGCTGCGCCGTCAAAACAGTAACGGCACGGCGATTCTGCGCAGCACAGTCTGCCCCCTTGCACATCGCGATCGGCCTCGTCTTGCCCCGTGGCGCGATCGCCAGACGCTCTGGCGGCACACCTTCCTCCAGCAGACGCCGGAAAACCGCGTCGGCGCGCTCGGCCGCTAAGCGGTCGAGACCGCTATCGTCCAGTGCGGGATCGTCGGAATGGCCTTCGATCACGGCAGACAAGCCGGCATTGCGCTTCAGCCACCGAGCCTGAGCCGCAAGAACCGAACGCGCCCGTGATCCCAACTCCGCGCTGCGCGGGGCAAAGAAAATGCGGTCCCCCGCCTCGAGAATAAAGCTGTCTTCGAGTTTCCCGCCAACAGACCGCGGTGTCGCGACCACACGGGCGACGACGGGCACAACTGGAGCCACTACCGGCGCAACATCAGGCATGGCAGCCGTCTCGGCGGGTCCTCCGTGCAGGACGACCTTGGAATCAATCTGGTAGAGTTCCGACAGATGCCGCCGCGCCTCGGCCACTGACGGGTGCTGCGGATCGCGCACGACGAAGAGTTCGAGCAGCCGCCGCGCTTCATCAAAGCGCGCGCCCTGCAATTCACTCATCGCTGCGTCGAACAAAGCGTCCGCTGATCGCGGGTCTTCGTCCCGTGCCTGGGGAACGAGTCGATCCGGCAGTGTCTTGATCACGTCGAATAATGTCTCAGGCTGAGCTTCGAACGAGAAGTCCTGCGCCAGCGCAATTGGAGCTCCAGAAACCAGACAGGCGAGCACAACGCCGGGCAGACGAAGGCGCTGCACGCTATCCCTCGACTTCGCTGTTCGTCGAACTGTTCTGCTCTCGGTCATGTGAAGCCTTCCGGCACTCCAATGACACTTCAGGTGCCCGAGCATTGGGGCTAAACTTTGCCTGTTCCGCCTGGAAACTGTCCGCGCCGATCACGAAATACGAAAAGCACGGAAGGCGTTGTCAAAACGACCCACTGCTCTTCGTAGGTTTATCGCGGTTGCAACAAAGATCAGGAAGCGACGCGACTGTTCAGAACCGTCTGCGCGCGGCGGTTTTGCGCCCAGCAAGAGATATCGTCGCATACGGCGACCGGGCGTTCCTTGCCGTAGGAGATCGTGCGCATGCGATTGGCCGGAATACCCGCCGATGCGAGATAATTGCGAACCGTCGTCGCACGGCGGGCGCCGAGTGCAATATTATATTCGCGCGTGCCCCGCTCATCCGCATGGCCCTCGACCGTGATCGTGAACGCCGGATATTGCTTCAGCCACTGCGCTTGCTTGGCAAGGGTTGTCTGCGCCTCAGGCGTCAGATCCGAGCTATCGGATGAGAAATAAACGATGTCGCCTGCGTTGATCGTGAAGTCCCGTGGGGTCCCGGGCACCACGGGCCCCTTGCCGTCGGGTCCGAGGTTGGCGCTGTCAGGACCGCTCTCCTTGTTCGCGCAACCTGCCAACGTGACCGCACAAAGGATCACGATGAGGACACGGGCAAATCCACCGGTCAGGGAGTGAAACGTCATATCGACCTCATCGCGCTCGTCCGAAAGCCAGGGCGCCTTGCCATCGGGAGTTGGACCCGCGCCCAGCATATCTGGTGCGCGCCGAACAGGCCCACGATGCTCGATGCCACTGAAATGTGGCAGTTCGACGAGTAGCCACCGGGAACCGGTTCGAGCCGGAACTGTATTTGTTTGAAACTGCTTAGCCTGCTGCGGAGCGTCCGCCCACCCGCAGTGCTGTCGCATAGGGCGCTTGGCCCGATATCGCTGGGGATAAGGTCACAGCGTTGATTTTCGGCAACGGGATCCATTGGACCACGTTGGAATCGGCGAACAGCGGACCATGACGCCGGTATAAACTTCGATCCGAGACCAGGCACCGAAAAAGAGAAAGACCGAACTGCAATCGCGTGAGCGAAGGCAATTCGGTCTTAATCTCACGATCACCCGATTCAAAGAACCGGATAAACCCCAGAAAGTTCTTAGCGAACTTCCGAAGCGACCGGCAGATCAGCGCCGAGCTTCATGGGAGCAGCTTCTTCACGGCGGCAAGCACCGAGAGCAACGGCCACGATAGCGGCAGCGAGAACGATAGCGCCCTTCATAGTCTTTCTCCTGATAGTGTCCCAGAGTTTTCCGGGATGGATTAGCGTGCCACTTCCGTGGCGGCCGGAACCTCGGCACCGAGCTTCATCGGTGCCGCTTCTTCGCGACGGCAAGCGCCTAGTGCAACAGCTATAATGGCAGCGGAGAGAACGATTAGCCCCTTGATACCCTGCATAACGATCTCCTGTTGCATTCAACGCCCAACCACATACTGGGGTACTGGCATGGGCTTATTCGATCAAGAACCGAGGCGTTGGATGGACTGTTTTCCGACCCGGTAGATGCGAAAATGCCACTTAGTGTTTTCTACTCCTCAGGTTGTGACTCCTACGCAAGCGGAAGCGGCCAACCATCGGAAACTCTGAACTAAAAGACCGGAGCGGAAATGCCCCGGTCCGAGCAAGACAATGCCCTAAATCCGTTAAACGACCCTTAATCCGTGTTTCAATTCAGGAGCGGCGACCACGCAGGGTCAGACGCGAATGACGGAGTTGGAATCACGCGCTCGTTGTAACCGGTGATGTCGACCGAATAGATTCGGGCTCCCGCATTGGCCCCTTGTCCCTCGCGAAAGAACATCACCACGCGCCCGTTCGGCGACCAAGTCGGCCCTTCGTTGTGGTACCCCTCGGTGAGGACGCGCTCGCCCGATCCGTCCGGCCGCATCACACCGATCAGGAATCGCCCTGCGAGTTGCTTTGTAAAGGCAATGTTATCTCCGCGCGGCGACCAGACCGGCGTCGAATACCGCCCGTCACCGAAGCTGAGCCGCCGGACCCCGGATCCGTCCGAGTTCATGAGGTAGAGTTGCTGTGTCCCCTCCCGGTCGCTCTCGAAGACGATCTGCTTGCCGTCTGGTGAATAGCTGGGGCCGGTGTCGATCGCGTCGGTCTGCGTCACGCGACGCGTTTGCCTCGTGCGAAGATCAAGCTCGTAGATCGAACTCGACCCCTCCGACTGCATGGAGAAGATCACCCGCTGTCCATCGGGTGAGAACCGCGGCGCGAATGTCATGCCGGGGAAGTCACCCACGATTTCGCGTTGCATGGTCTCTAGATTGAGAAGAAACACCCGCGGCTGATCACGCGTGTAGGACATGAACGTGATCTCGTTCCGCGTTGGCGAGAACCGTGGCGTCAGCACGATTTCCGACCCCTTCGACAGCACGCGCACGTTCGCCCCGTCCTGATCCATGATAGCGAGCCGCTTGACCCGCTTGTCCTTCGGACCCGTCTCGTCCACGAACACCACGCGGCTATCGAAGTAGCCTTTCTCCCCCGTCAGCCGCTCGTAGATCTGGTCGGCGATAATGTGACCCACCCGGCGCCAATTTGCTTCCGCCGTCGCAAAACGTTGCCCGGCGAGCTGCTTGCCCGTTGCCACGTCCCACAGCCGGAACTCCGACGACAACCGCCCGCTCGCATCCCGCGTCACGCGTCCGACCGTCAGCGCGTCCGCTCCGATCGACCGCCAATCGACCATGCGCGGCGGCGCATTGATGTCGCGCACGGCCTCCAGGAACGACGCTCGGTCTAATGGTTTGAAAAGGCCGGAGCTTTCGAGATCGTTCGCAACCACGTTCGATATTTCGACGGCAAGCTTTGGGTTGTCGCCGACGAATTCCGGAATAGCGATTGGTATCGGTGACAGCGAGCCTTCTGATTGTCGACCTGTGAGCTGCGCAGACGCCGGCAGCGCCATTACCACAGTCACCGCCAACGCAAGTGCGGCCCCAACGATGCGTCTATGCAGAAACCCTCCCTTGGGATAGGGCGAGGTCTGTGTGAACAAGGAGGAGATCATGAATTCCGTCTTCTGATGGGCGGGTGGCACGTCGGCCATGTGTTCGAAACGATATAACTGCATGTGACCCTGGAATAGGGTCAAAGCGCGGCAGAAGCACGCTCTTCCGCACCACTACAGCATGCTGCTCGGATCGAACTCCCAGATGATCTCCTGCCAGCCGCTTTCATAAAGGTCGGGTGGGAGATCATAGGGCTGGCATCCTTTGACCGCTCGTAGCGCGGATTCGGTCGCCAGTGACGCCAGCGGCCCTGATGCGGGTCTTTCAATGCGCGGATCGGACTCCAGCGTCCCATCCGGGCGCATACGCCAGCGCAGCGTCACGATCGGCGTCTCTGTACCACCACCGGCACCCGGCAACCTCCAGCAGCGTGCGATCTGGGCGCGCAGCATTCCGCGCAACAGATCCTGCTCGCGAACGGATAGAACCGTGTCATTACCCGTCGCCGTGCCCGCAGTGGGACCGCGATAATCGGTCGGCCTGGTCGGCTCGGTCGCGCTTGTCGGCGCACCCTTCTTCGTCGGATCTTTGTCGAGCAGTGCCGCAAGACGATCGGATACGGAAGCCTGCTTTTTCTTCTCTTCCTCTTGCTTTTTACGCTTTGCCTCAGCGGCTTTCTTTTTGGCCTCCTCAACCTTCCTTTTCTGCTCGGCCTTTTTCTTTTCTTCCGCCTTTTTCTTCTCTTCTTCCGCTTTCTTCTGCGCGTCCTCGGCCGCCTTCTTCTCCTCCTCCTGCTTCTTCAACTCGTCAGGCGTCGGCCCCGGCGGAGGTGGCGGCGCCTCGGCGAGCTTTTCAGCGATCGGGTCGGGCTTCGGCGGGTCGGGCTTGGGCAGCTCGGGCGCAGGCGTTGCTTCCGCGGGCTTAGGCGGTTCGGGGACAGGTTCGGGCTTTGCTGGTTCCGGCTCCGCCGGCGGCGTGGGAGCGAGAATAGGTTTGGGCTTTTCCGCTTCTTGTATGGACTGGACTTCAGTGGGCTTTTCAGCGGCCTTTGCTTCCAGTTCCTTTGACGTTTCGCTCCCCTGCTTTAAACGCAGGAATTCAGACGGCGTGATCATCGCCACCGCGATTGGCTCCGGTTCCGGACGCATCAATTCAGGCGTCTGCTGGATGGTGATGATCGACCAAGCCAGTAACGCCGCATGCATCAGTACCGATATGAAGAGCCCGGCGCGCACCGCTGCTCTAGCCTCCGTCCTCGACCTCGGTCACGAGTGAGACTTTCTTGAAGCCGCCTGCGCTGATCCGGCCCATCACCTTCATGACGGTGCCGTAGTCGATGCCCTTGTCGCCGCGCACATAGACCTGCTCGTCAACGCCGTTCTTGGCGATGGCCTTCAGCTTTTCGGCAATTTCGGCGAGCGGGACTTTCGTTTCCCCGATGAAGGTATCACCCGATGACGAAACGGAAATCGTCAGCGGTTCTTTCGAACTTTCCAGCTGCTTGCCCTGCGACCCCGGCAATTCGATGGGAACGCCCACGGTCAGCATGGGGGCGGCCACCATGAAGATGATGAGCAGCACGAGCATCACGTCCACCATGGGTGTGATGTTGATTTCGCTCATCGGCGACTTCCGGCCCCGGCGCTTGCGCCGTCCGCCGCCGCCCGAGTTCATCTTGATACTGGCGCCCATGACGGCTTAGCTCCTGACGTCAATCTGGCGCGAGACAATGGCCGAAAACTCATCGGCGAACGCTTCCAGGCGTTGGCTGATCGCAGCGCTGTCGGCCGAAAATTTATTGTAGAAAACGACCGCCGGTATGGCCGCAACAAGGCCAATTGCGGTGGCGAAGAGCGCTTCCGCGATGCCAGGAGCCACAACCGCGAGGTTGGTGTTTTTAGAGACCGCGATGGCTTGGAAGCTCACCATGATGCCCCAGACCGTGCCGAACAGCCCCACGAACGGCGCCGTCGAACCCACGGTCGCCAGGAACAGAAGCCGCCGGTCGAGCCGTTCCATCTCGCGGCTGATGGTGACATCCATCACCTTTTCAACGCGCATCTGAATGCCGCCCATCGCGCGAATATTGCCTTCTACCGAGCGCTTCCACTCGCGCATGGCTGCAACAAAAAGAGCCGCCATTGAAATGGTCGGCGCGCGTGAAAGCTGATTGTAAAGTTCATCGAGGGATTGTCCTGACCAGAACGTCTGCTCGAAGCGGTCCGCTTCCATCCGCGCCTTCCGGAACGCGAACAACTTCTCGATGATGATCGCCCACGACCAGATCGAGGCGATGAAAAGGCCCGCCATCACCAACTGCACGGTGAGCGAGGCATGGATGAAAAGCTCGTAAAACGAGACACCCGGCGTTGCGGCCGGCAGGGTCGCCTGGGCGACGTCCGTAGGGTTCATGGGTCTTCCGCCGTTCGAGGATCCGTTGAGGACAAGACGTGTCTGAGCCGCGTGAGCGACGTTCGGGCCAATGACGTCACCAGTGACGTCATCGGGCTCCGGGACTTTGATCGCGACGCAGACGTGAGAATTGCCCCGTATCCCCCGATACCGCCAACGCCATGTTGCCGCGCAATATGACGAAACGGAGGCTTTGTCCGCATATGCCTAAAGCTGATTCGCGATTGTGCATCATGAATTTGGCGCGGCCACCGAGGCGACCCGCACCTATTCAGCGGCTTGCGAAAGCAATTCCCGCCACTCACCGCTGATCCGGTCGTAGACCACGATTTCGCCGCTCTCCATATCATAGAGCCAGCCATGCAGCCCGATGCGGCCCGCGTCGACACCGGCCCGGACAATTTCGTAGGTCATCAGGTTGTCGAGCTGGAATTGAATATGCGACGCGATCGTCGCCATCAGCCGGTTCTGTGGTTCGATTCCTGCCGCCCGGACCAGATCGTGAGCCGGCCGGGTGTACTCGACCCATCGCCCCAGATGTGCCTCCTGCCCCGGCGGTATCGGCTCAAGCAGCGCCTGAATCCCCCCGCATCCCGTGTGCCCACAAACGACGATGTCGTCGATACCTAAATGGCCGAGCGCATACTCAATGGCCGCACCGACCGCATTCTCGTCCGCCCCCGCTGGCGGCACGCAGTTGGCAATGTTGCGGATTTCAAATAGTTCGCCCGGGTCCGCCGAAGTGATCTGCGACGGCACGACCCGGCTATCGCAGCACCCGATCCAAAGGAGTCTCGGCTTTTGCTTCGTCTGAGCGAGGCGAGAATAAAACGCGCGGTCCCTGTCGAACCGCTGCCGAAACCGCTGATACCCCTCCATCGCATCCTTGATATCGAGGTCGAGGCCGTTCTCGTCGGTCTTCGTCGTCATGGTCACCCTGGTACGCAAATACACTCAGCTGCCCAATCTCGATCCCGTGCGAGCTATTGTCCAGCCGCCCCACCAAATCCACCCCGGATGGCGCTCGTGAGGCGCAGCGACCTGCCCGAGACGGCGACGAGCACAACAGTCACCTCTGCTTCGAACACTGCCCGATCCCCATTCCGAACTGTCTGAACGAGAGTCACGCTCGCACCGCCAAGCGCTTTCACCCGCGTCTCGACCTCGAGAATATCGTCCATCCGCGATGGCCGCAGGAACTCGCAGTTCATACGCCGGACGACAAAAGCCGCCGGCTCGTGACTGTTCGACCCATCGATCATTCGCCGGCTGTCGGTCCCCAGAAGCCGAAGAAAATCGGTTCGGCCGCGCTCGCACCAGCGAACATACGATGCGTGGTACGCGATCCCGCCCGCATCCGTATCCTCGAAATAGACCCGGACAGGCAGCTTGTGCCAGCGCCCAGTTTCATCTTCTACGAGGCGACCGGCGATATCCGGCCAGTTTGTCGATTGCGTCACGCCTCTGCCCCCAGCTCCACGACGACGATCTCAGGCGGTACGCCAAATCGCACCGGCAGAATGGAGCACCCAAGTCCACCCGACACCACAAGACTACGATCGTTCTCCACGACGTGCCCATAAGCATACCGATTGCCGTAAATCGACGGCACGACCGGCGACCAGCCGAACAGACGCACTTGTCCACCATGGGTGTGCCCGGAAACGGTTAGCGCCACCCGGGCTGGAACCTCAGGGAAAATGTCCGGCTCGTGTGCCATCAAGATCACCGGGGCACTGTCCTTCACTTTCGACAATGTCCCACCTAGATCATCCAAGCCCTCGAACTGCATGGAGCCGTTCCGCTGCCCGGTGATGTACGCAAGCTGGTCCGCAAGCCCCGCTAGCCAAAAGCCGTGTCCGTCCTTCTCCAGGCGAACGACATCGTTTTCATATACTGGTACGCCCTTCTTCTCGAGCGCCAAGCGACCGCGCACTGGACGGCGCCGTGACTGCTGCGCTTCCAGGTCATCCCAGTAATCGTGATTACCAAGGATCGCGTGTACGCCGAGCGGCGCTTTCAGCTGAGCCAGAATCGCAGCCCATTCGTCCGGCATCAGTGGCCGCTGCATGAAACGTTGGCTTGCTTCGTAATCGCCGAGCAGAAGCACGGCATCGGTGCCGAGTCCGTTTGTCACCGCTACGATCTCCTCGATCCGCGCTGCCGGCATCGTCGGCTCACACGCGTGCAGATCGGAGAGCAGAGCGATTTTGAGCTGCAGTCCGCTCGGCCAGTCCGGCGGAGTGATCGCGTAGCGCGTCACCGCTAACCGGTAGAGCGGCTCGAGCCCGAACGCGTAGCCGGCCAGCGCAAGTCCGCTACCCACGGAGGCCCCCAGCCCACGAAGAAATGTACGTCGCGTGATCACGCGTCGTCAGCCCCATCGGTCTCGGCGAAGAGATCGGGAACGGCGCCACGCGACGGCCCGGAAAGCCCCAGATGCCGCCAAGCTTTGAGCGTGATCACTCGCCCGCGCGGCGTCCGGCCGACGAAACCCTGCTGCAAAAGGTAGGGTTCGACGATCTCCTCGATCGCGTCTCGCGGTTCAGAAAGCGCCGCCGCCAGTGTCTCCACGCCCACCGGCCCACCCTCGTAGTTTTTCGCGATGCACATCAAGTAGCGATGGTCGAGCGCGTCGAGCCCTTCACTGTCGACCTCCAACGCCCGCAGCGCCGTATCCGCGATTCCAGCATCGATCGTCTCTACACCCGCCACCGCTGCAAAGTCGCGAACCCGCCGCAGCAAACGCCCCGCGATACGCGGTGTTCCCCGCGCCCGTCGTGCTATCTCCCGCGCCCCATCTGTCCGCATCGGCGCACCCAGAACCCGCGCCCCACGCGCCACGACGAGTTCCAGCTCTTCATTGGTGTAGAAGTTGAGCCGAACGGGAATGCCGAACCGATCCCGCAACGGTGTCGTCAGGAGCCCCGCTCGCGTGGTGGCGCCGACGAGAGTGAACTTCGCCAGATCGATCTGGACCGACCGCGCCGCCGGCCCCTCGCCTATGATAAGGTCGAGTTTGAAATCCTCCATCGCAGGATAAAGGATTTCCTCCACCGCCGGATTGAGGCGATGAATTTCATCGATGAAAAGCACGTCTCGCTCTTCCAGGTTCGTCAACAGCGCGGCGAGATCTCCGGCCTTGGAGATCACAGGTCCCGACGTCGCGCGAAATCCGACGCCCAGTTCCTTCGCCATGATTTGGGCCAGCGTCGTCTTGCCGAGTCCAGGTGGACCGGCGAACAGCACATGGTCGAGCGAGTCTCCCCGCGCCTTGGCCGCCTGAATGAAGACCTTCAGGTTCGCGCGCGCCTGCTCCTGCCCGATGAACTCGTCGAGCGACTGCGGGCGGATCGAGGCCTCGAAGGCATCAACCTCTCGTTTGGCCGGCGAGATCATGCGGTCGGTCATGTTTTGTTCGTGGCGCTATTCGCTTTCCCCGTCAAGCCGACGGAGGCGAAGGGACGCGCCGCGGCGCGATCATGGCACACACCCCGCCGCAACCGCACCGATCACACCTGCACTCCGCAACTCGGAAAGTCGCCGGCGACTGGTAGAGTTACAGCAGTCCGCGTCCTACTCTCCCGACGTGACGTCTAAAGCGTGGCGTCGAAGTGAACCGAACTCCGACAAATGCGCCTCTGCGCCATACGATGGCACAATCCACCTCCATGCGGTCGAGCCGCATGTCGAGCGTGAATGAACTCGGCAGTTTCGCGCGACCGCCAATAAGATTTTCCAGCGACGCCACAAGTTCGATCCGGGCCCCAGTCGACGACACATCGCGCAAGATGCATGAAAGCGGCACACTGAGCGCCGGGCTGACGATCATGCCATTTGCCGCCGTCCTCTTGCGTTTTGCAAAGCGATGATCGACGGGCGAGGGAGCTTGTGAGCCTTCGGTCGGCTGCCCTGCATCACTGGCTGGCACGACAGGAGAATGCAACATTGCAACGCACTCCGCAAAACATCGATACGGTGAAGACAGAGCATTGGGGGCAATATTCGCTTCTGAAAGGTAAATGAAATACGTCAAAGATATGCTTAATTTCCCAGCTCCGGCTATCGGGCCGACCAGCGTCCAAGCAAAACGACGAGCACTGCAGGCACGAAAGCTATCGCTCCGAACATCAGCGCATGCTGCGTCCGCGCCGCATTGAGCGCTTCGACGGTGCCGGGATCAGTGGCACTCACATCCAGCGGCAGTTGCGGCAACGATGTCCACCCGAACCACGCCACCGCTGCGATCCAGATCCCTGAAATGATGAGCCCTAGAAGTTGCATGTGAGCTCCATTTGCGTCAGCGCGCCAATTCCTTGAGACCGCGACGGATGAGTTGCGCCGTGTCAGCTTCGGTGCCGAGATCCTTCAGCGCCGCCGCGACCGCCGCCGACGCCTGACCCGGATTGTACCCGAGGTTCGACAACGCCGAGATCGCTTCCGCCGCGGCCATCCCCTCAACCGGCCCGTCATCCGATACTGGCGCCCCCTTGACCGCGGAACCGACATTAAGACCGGCAACCGAAAGAGCCGGCGCCTTGTCTTTCAACTCCGCCACGATCCTTTGCGCGAGCTTCTTGCCCACACCCGGCGCCTGCTCGACGGCCGCCGAGTTTTGCAAGGCAATGGCATTGGCGAGATCGTTTGTCGAAAGCACGCCGAGCACGCCCAGCGCCACCTTGGAGCCGACCCCCTGCACCGTCTGCAACGTGCGAAACCAACTCCGCTCAACTTCGCTCGTGAACCCGTAGAGCCGGATTGCATCCTCGCGCACGTGCGTGTCGATCGTCAGGCTGGCCGATTCCCCGACCTTCAATTTCCGCAACGTCCGAGACGAGATCTGCACCTCGTAGCCGACGCCGTTCACATCGATGATCGCATGGCTCTCGCCGATGGCATCCACGATACCCTTTAACTTGCCGATCATCGCGCACTCTCCCTCGACACGCGCGCCGCCAGCGCCCGCGATGCACGGTGGCTCGCATGGCATATGGCGATCGCGAGCGCATCGGCCTCGTCCGCACTTTCAAACTTCGCCCGCGGCAGCAGGAACCCGATCATCGCCTGGACCTGATGTTTCTCCGCATGCCCTGCTCCGACGACACTCTTCTTGATCAGGTTCGGCGTGTATTCCGCAACCGACAGCCCCTTCATGGCGGGCGCCAGCAACGCCATGCCGCGCGCCTGACCGAGCTTGAGGGTCGAGCGGGGATTTTCGTTGACGAACGTTTCCTCCACTGCCGCCTCTGCCGGCTTATGGGCGGCGATGACACTGAGAATACCCTGATAGAGTTCAGCCAGCCGGTAGGCGAGTTCGTCCCCGCCGTCGGACGTGATCACGCCGGAAGCGACGTAGGAGAGCCGGACACCATCGCTTTCGATGATGCCCCACCCGGTGCGCCTCAGTCCGGGGTCGAGCCCCAGGATGCGTGTCGTCGTGCTGCTCATGGAGCGCACGCATAGCACGCCAGCTGATTCGCAACTGTCGCGCTTAGGCCGCTGTGAGCCGCTTCATGATGTCGTCGGAGATCTCGAAGTTGGCAAAGACGCTCTGTACGTCGTCGTCGTCTTCCAGCGCCGAGATCAACTTCAATATGGACTGCGCCGCCTCTTCGTCCACGGGCGTGGCCAGATTCGGTTTCCAGATCGACTTCACGCTCTGCGCTTCGCCCAGCTTGTCTTCCAGCGCGCTCGCCACGGTGCCGAGCGTGTCGAAGGCACACGTGATCAGGTGCCCATGTTCGTCGGAAACCACATCGTCGGCGCCCGCCTCGATGGCCGCTTCGAGAACCGCATCCGCCGAACCCACTGCCGCCTTGTAGGTGATCTCACCCACATGCGCGAAAAGATGGCTGACAGATCCCGTCGCGCCGAGGTTGCCATTGTACTTGGTGAAAACCGACCGAACGACCCCGCCGGTGCGGTTGCGGTTGTCCGTCAGCGCTTCAACGATCACCGCCACGCCACCCGGCGCATAGCCCTCATAGCGCACGTTTTCGTAGTTCGCCGTATCGCTTCCCGACGACTTCTTGATTGCCCGCTCGATATTGTCCTTGGGCATGTTCTCCGCCCGCGCATCTTGAATGGCCAGGCGCAGGCGGGGGTTCATGGCAGGGTCCGGGCTGCCGAGCTTGGCTGCCACCGTGATCTCCCGCGAGAGCTTGGCGAAAATCTTTGCACGGGCGGCATCGGCCTTACCCTTCTTGTGCATGATGTTCTTGAACGCTGAGTGGCCGGCCATGGCGAAATCCGTGCGACTTACAGGTGGAGGGAAGACGGGCGTTATCGAGCGATGCGCGGGCGCCGGTCAAGTCCGCTCGGCGGCTAACTCTGATCCGCGTTAACCGTTTATTAACCTTTTTTGACCAACTGTTAACGCGTGAGGAACGAATCCCTCACCTCCCGGTGACTGCCGGAGCTGCCCAGCAGGCAGTCGCATCCGACAGGTCTGTTCGACCTGTCCCATCCCGATGAAGAGACCCGCTCTTCATCTCGATGCCACAAACGTAACAACATTTCTCTCGCCCACCCATAGCGGCTCGGTTGCTCCCCGGCACCGAGCCGCCAGTATTTTGGGGCCCCTGACAGTCGTCAGCCAACATCGGCGGGCTGGTCCCACGGCAGCGGCGCCGACGCCCGCAGAACGCCCCCGATACGAACGCCCCGTGCCCACACGGCCAAACCCGTTTTGTCGTCGATCTCGACGGCCAATCCAGACAAAGTTCCCGGACCGGTCGATGGCTCGAAGCGCTCGCGCGGAATGCGCGTCAGAAACCGGTTCAGCGGCTCCTCGCTGTCCATGCCGAGCACCGAATTGTAATCGCCCGTCATTCCCGCATCCGACATGTACGCCGTGCCCGCCGGCAACACCCGCTCGTCCGACGTCGGCGTGTGCGTATGCGTTCCCACCACGACGCTCGCGCGTCCATCGACGAACAAGCCCAGCGCCTGCTTCTCGCTTGTCGCTTCGGCATGGAAATCGATCAGGATGGCATCCGCGCGCTGCTTCAGCGGACACGCCGTCAGTTCATTGTCGATCGCGCGAAATGGGCAATCCAGTTCGGTCATGAACACGCGCCCCATCGCGTTGATGACGAGCACATCGGCTCCGCTCTTCAGCCGCACGAGCGCCGCGCCTCGGCCCGGCGTGCCTTTGGGAAAATTGAGCGGCCTGATCAACCGCGGCTGCCGGTTGATGAAAACAAGCGCGTCCTTCTGATCGAAGGCGTGATTGCCGAGCGTCACCGCATCGGCCCCGGCATCGATCAGATCTTCGAGAATGTTTTCCGTAATGCCGAAGCCGCCGGCTGAATTCTCGGCATTGATGACGACGCAATCGAGCGCCCATCGCTCACGCAGACCCGGCAGCAGGTCCGCCACCACACGCCGGCCGGCCTTGCCGACGATGTCACCAATGAACAGAAGCCGCATTCAGGTCCCGCAGCGCAAGGGCCCTGACGGCGTCAGAACCCAATCCACGCGTTCGTCATAGTCCGCATGCGGCACCGCGTCGACCTTTTGCTCATCGAGCGCCAGCCCGATCGCAACGACACTCTTAATGGCCCGCAGACGCGCGAGGGTCCGGTCATAGAAACCGCCGCCATAGCCGAGCCGGTACCCTTGGGCATCGAACGCGAGCAGCGGACTGAGCAAAACGTCGGGTTCCACGACCGGAGCCGTCGGCAGCGGTTCACGAATACCCCACATGACCTCTTCCAGAAGGTCACCAGGCTTCCATGCTCGAAACAACAGTGGCTTGCCCTTCGCCTCCATCACCGGAAGACAAAGACCATACCCTTCAGCCGCCAACCGCAACATTAGCGGCGCCGGGTCCAGTTCTTCACCAATCGGCAGAAATCCCGAAACCCAGGCAGGCGGGGTGCAGCCCGAAAAGCCAATACCCTCGGCCGCAATGCTTTCCGCAGAGGTCGTCCCGTGACGCGCGACGGCTGCGGCCCTCACCTGCTTCATCGCGGCACGCAAAGCCTTCTTTTCCGACTTCGTCTCCTCGGAAAGGGGCGCGCTCGACAACGGGAGAGATCCTTGGTTCTGGGTTGAGCTGAGTGCCGCGGTGGCCGTTGGAACGATCGATCTCGCCGGGTCCCTACAAAAGTAAGGTGGGCGCCATGTGTCCGGAACCACGGCTCCAGACAGGGACAGCTCCCTGGCAGATCTTATAGGCCCTGGAGATTCATGTGTTCCTGACGAGCCCCGCAGCGTCCTCAATGTAGGCTGGCCGGGCTCAAAAATCGAGCCCTGCAGCGGACTTATCCGCGTTCGTCACATCGCCGCTCCCCTGCCGGCATCATGCCGCACACGGACTTGATTGGCTGTGACCACCGAGGGGCGTTATTGAAGCGTCGTCACATCAGACATGAGCAACTAAAGGTAATATCAATGAAGTTCTCTCTTTCAGCTCTCGTAGCGGCAGCCGCCGTGGCCGCCTCCGCAGCGATCGCCCCGGCCTCCGCCGGCCATCGCGATTGCACCGCCGATATGGCGTATCTCAATCCCGACCATGACGGCACCATCGATTGGCACGAAGCCCGCCGCGCCGCCGTCCGCCTGTTCCACAAGCTCGACCCCGATCACGACGGCACGCTCGATCGCAACGAACTGCGCGGCCGCGTCGGCATTCTCTCAATCGCCCGCTTCAATCCCGATCGCGACGGTACGCTCGACAAGCACGAGTTCCTGGCTCTGGTGAAGCACCGTTTCGACCGAGCAAACCCCGACAATGACGGCACGATCGACTGTCGCGAACTGTCCTCGCTCGCCGGCCGAAATTTGCTGCGCGTGCTCAAGTAATATTACAGGCATGGGGCGGCATCGGCCGCTCCATGTCCCAATTTTTTTGACCCTATAGATGCCTCGGCCGCATCAGGCCCGCTTCTCGACGGCAGAGCCAAGCTTATCGATCAGCCAATCGATTCGATTGACCACGAGAGCTCGGTTCTTTTCCAGTTCCGCAATGCGCGCCTCGGCCTCTTCCAGCCGCGCTTTCAGCCGGTCCCGTTCGGCCTCTAGAATTTGCAGCCGCTGCACCGGTTCCGGCATAACGACCGACGATAATGATTGCTCTTTGCGCGGGGAGGCGCGTTTTGTGCCCGCCCGCGTATCCCGTGCGCGTTGAACCATCGGCTAACCCATCGATGTGCAAGAGGAGCGGCACGGTTTGCCCTCGGCCACGGCCCCCTCAGTCTTCATTGACCATAGGTCTTAAGCACGAACGGCGCAACAAACGAGCGCGACCATCCAGAACAAGCTTCTGAACAGATAAAAGTGTGGCCTTAGGACTACTGCCGATGACGCATTGACAGGCAGGGGGTGCCTCCACTTAATGCCGCCGCATCAAGGTACCTCCCCGCAAACAGACGCGGGTTACGTGCCCCCCACGCAACACCGGATTCGATACGAATTCGACGCGCAATGTCGAAAGGACGGCTGAAATGGCAGTGAAGGTCGCGATCAACGGTTTTGGACGTATCGGCCGGAACGTCTTGCGCGCCATCGTCGAGAGCGGCCGCACCGATATCCAAGTCGTTGCCATCAACGATCTGGGTCCGGTAGAAACCAACGCGCACCTATTGCGTTTCGACAGCATCCACGGCCGCTTCCCGGCCAAAGTTGCCGTTTCAGGCGATACGATCGATGTCGGCTACGGAGCGATCAAAGTAACGGCCATCAAGAACCCGGCTGAACTTCCACATGGCGAAATGGGTATCGATATCGCGATGGAGTGCACCGGCATTTTCACGGCACGGGATAAGGCTGCGGCCCACTTGAAGGCAGGCGCCAAGCGCGTGCTTGTTTCTGCCCCCGCGGATGGCGCTGACCTGACCGTCGTCTATGGCGTCAACCACGACAAGCTGACGAAGGATCACCTCGTAGTCTCGAACGCCTCATGTACGACGAACTGCCTCGCCCCGGTGGCGAAGGTGCTGCACGACCTCGTCGGCATCGACAAAGGCTTCATGACGACAATCCACTCTTACACGGGCGACCAGCCGACACTCGACACCATGCACAAGGATCTCTATCGCGGCCGCGCAGCGGCTCTTTCGATGATCCCGACCTCCACTGGCGCCGCCAAGGCCGTCGGCCTTGTGCTCCCTGAACTCAACGGCCGCCTTGATGGAACGGCGATCCGGGTTCCGACGCCGAACGTCTCGGTCGTCGACTTCAAGTTCATCGCCAAGAATGAAACGACAGCCGCCGAGATCAACGCCGCCATCACCAAGGCGGCCCACGGCCCCTTGAAGGGCGTACTCGGCGTCACCGATCAGCCCAACGTCTCGAGCGATTTCAACCACGATAGCCAATCGTCCATATTCCACCTCGACCAGACCAAGGTCATGGACGGCAAGCTGGTTCGCGTACTCTCCTGGTACGATAACGAATGGGGCTTCTCCAACCGCATGAGCGATACCGCCGTCGCCATGGCGAAGCTCATCTGATGCATTTCCCGGAAGGGCGTTCGCGAGCGAGCGCCCTTCATTGCTTTTTGACACCGCTGCGACGCGCCGACGGAGGCCCCGATGACCGAGAAACTGGAAGATATTGCCCGCGCCATGGTGGCGCCCGGCAAAGGCATTCTCGCTGCCGACGAAAGCTCCGGCACCATCAAGAAGCGCTTCGACAAGATCAATCTTGCCTCGACCGAAGACAGCCGCCGCGACTATCGCGAAATGCTGTTTCGCTCCACCGACGCGATGAAGAACTACGTCTCGGGCGTCATCCTCTATGACGAAACGATCCGGCAGAAAGCCAAGGACGGCACGCCTCTCGTCGAGATCATGCGCGCCGCCGGCTCCATCCCCGGCATCAAGGTCGATACCGGTGCCAAGCCGCTCGCCGGCCCCACATCCAAGATCGAAACCGTCACCGAAGGCCTCGACGGGCTGCGCGAGCGCCTTGCCGAATACCACGCGCTCGGTGCCCGTTTCGCAAAATGGCGCGGTGTCATCACCATCGCCGACGGCCTGCCGACGTGGAACTGCATCAAGGCCAATGCCCACGCCCTTGCCCGCTACGCCGCACTCTGCCAGGAAGCCGGTATTGTCCCGATCGTCGAACCGGAAGTCCTGATGGACGGCGCCTACTGCACGCACGACATCGACGAATGCTACCGCGTCACCGAGTGGACGCTCCGCACCGTCTTCCGCGAGCTCTACGATGCACGCGTTTCGCTCGAAGGCATGATCCTGAAACCGAACATGGTCGTCGCAGGCCAGAAGAGCCCGAAACAGGCCTCCGCCGCCGAGGTTGCCGAAAAGACCGTGCGCGTGCTGAAGGCCACGGTCCCTTCGACGGTTCCCGGCATCGCATTCCTTTCCGGCGGGCAGTCGGACGAAGCGGCTACCGAGCATCTCTCGCTCATGAATGCCGGTGGTGGCCTGCCCTGGGCGCTCACCTTCTCCTACGGCCGCGCTCTTCAGGCGGCCGCACTCCAGGCCTGGGGCGGGAAGTCCGAAAATGTCGCCGCCGGCCAGCGCGCGTTCACACACCGCGCGAAGATGAATAGCCTCGCGGCTCTCGGAAAATGGGACGCCAAGCAGGAGAAGGCGGCGTAAAGCTCCTCCCGCGACCCAATAGTCAAGCGGCCGCTCTGGCGACGGAGCGGCCGTTTTTCATGTTTGTTCTTCCTGCTCGGCAAGCCGCCGGTCGAGCACGGCTTCCAGTTCGGCGAGGTCCCGCGGCAGCGGAAGTCCCATTGCACGGAATTCGTTTAACTTGCCGCGCAGGAGTTCCTCCACCTCATGGACATCCTCCGGCTGCTCGTTCATCCGGATCAGGAGTGATGCGATTTCTGCCTGTATGTCTTCGAAGGCCATGACCGTCTCCTTTGCGAACACGCATTATAATTGGCGCTTCATCGCCACCGCCGACCTTGATCAGCCTCAAAGTCAGGCTTGCGAAAAGGCAGCAAAGTTCAATCCATGAAGATTGGCAATCAGGCTTCGTTGTTCATCGCCGTGCTCGTGCTGTCGGCTTTGCACGCGAACGCGGCTGACGACGTTGCAAAAGGCCGCGAACTCGCGCAGCGGCTCTGCGCCACCTGTCACATGGCTCCGGGACAAGGTGAAAAGAATTCCCGCGCCGAAATTCCAGGCTTCTACGCCATCGCCCGACGTCCCAACCAGACGGAGCAAGGCATCGTCGAATGGCTTCGCTCCGTGCCGCCCATGATGCCGAACCACCACCTGTCACAAGACGAGATGATCTCGCTGTCGCAATTCATCATGTCGCTGCGGGACGAGCCGCCGTCATAACCGCGGCCGATTATACTCAGTTCGCAATCAGCCCTGACATGGCCTCGGAAAAACTGCTCGGCATCTTGACCTGCTTGGCAGGCTTCGCGGCCGGTGCATTTTTCTTCCTCCTGGGCCGGGGCTCCTCCATTCCATCCTCTTCGATGGACGAGGTCTCGACATCGGCCACCGGTGTCTCGATCGAGCGAACCGATCGACCGCCCAGCGCTTGGGATACGCGGCTATCGAGGCCATACACGTCGCCGAAGTTGAGCACCTTACCGTCGTCGTCGATCCACGTGGTCAGGTACACGGTGTGCACCCAGATGTGATTGTCGAGACTGACGGTCTCCGACGACCGCCGCGCAGCCACCGCGCGATCGCGGCTCCAGCCCTTATCCTGCTCCAGCAGCACTTCGGCAAACCGCATGGGATCGTTGACGCGAATACAGCCGTGCGAATAGGGCCGCTTCGACTGCGCAAACAGGTGCCGCTGCGTCGTGTCGTGCATGTAGACGTCGTGGGTATTGGGGAACATGAACTTCACGAACCCGAGCGGATTCTCACCTCCCGGTGGCTGAATGAAGCTGTATTGCCGAAGGTCTGCCGTTGACCAGTCAACCGAATACGGGTCCACCGGTTTTCCGTTGCGATAGGCCGTGAAGCCATAGGCCTTGATCACAGCCGCCCCACCACCGCCACCCCCGAACAGCTGATCGAAAAATCCGCCGCCGCCCGCCCTCTGCAAGCGCGGCTTCAGTTCTTTCGCCTTGATACCGTCCGGCACGCCCCAAGAGGGATTGAAAACGATTGTCTTCATCTCTGCCGAGAACGAGGGCGTCGGCCACTCTGGCAGCCCGACGATGATTTTCTCTTTGAAAATGACTTTGTCACCCTTGAACGTGCGCGTGATGTATTCCGGTACGTTATTGATGACGTAGGACGCACCCAATTCGTCCGGCATCCAGCGCCAGCGTTCCATGTTGATGACGATGCGCTGCGTGTCGCGCGAGGCGTCCGGAGGAGAAACGCTCTCGCCCTCGCGGTTGAGCGCCGTGCGTGTGCGCCGGTTGATCTGCCCATTGGCCTTCAAACCCTTCTCGGTCTGAAAAGCCGTAACGGCCGCAGCCAGCTTCTCATCATAAAGCGTCTCCTGACCCGCAAAAGCGGCCGGCTGCTTCAGGCGCTTGCGAAGAAGAGCGATATCGCCATGCAGTGAGCCGGGCTTGATCGTTGCCCCGTCGGCTGGCAGCTTGACCAGCAAAGCTTCGTCGACGGGCGCAGGCGGCGTCACCGGTCCCAATCGCTTGACCAGCTCGGCACGCAGCCGCTGGAACTGTTCGTGCTTCGGATGCAGCCCCACGAGATAACCCGCCGGATCCGACTGGCCTTCAAGATCCTTGATGATCGCGTTCGGATCGCGAACCGGAGGTGTCAGATCGAGCAACTGGCTGATCGACAGGGGACGCACCCGTCCGCCCTTTGCGTGTCGGGCATACGTGAGAGCCGCCAATGTCAGTTGCGCCTCAGCGGCACCTTGAGCATCCGCCGCGCTGAAGGCAGCACTCGTATTCGGTAATGGAAATGCCTTCGGATTGAGCCCCCACTGCTCCGCCTGGCCAATTTCGGTAACGAGCGCCTGACCGCCATTCGTCAGCCCCGACGAGGTCGTCCACAGCGGATCCTTACGCGCGCCGTAGAACGCGAGAGCAGCCGCCACGTCGTCCTTCGCGAAGTTCTGAGCGAAGACAGAATCCTGAAGTTTCGCCACAGCGGCCGCGACAACCGGAGACGCGCTGACGGATGTGCCGCTCTCCTCGGCCGCTTGAGCGGTGGGTGCAGCACTGGCGGCCGGCGCCGGTTCGGTCGTTGCCGCAGCGGGCCCGGACACACACAACATGCTGAGCAGTCCGGCAGCAAGTACCTGGCGGACAGGAGGGGTAAGGCTCATGGGTTGATAGTCTCCGGACCGATCGTCGATTGGGTGGGGCAATAATGATTCCTAGCGTCATAAACGTCCGGGGTGATCATGGCGATTTGTTGGGCGAACGCCAGACAGCAGTTCCACTTGTGCCCGATTTGCATCCCCCTGCGCCAGCCACTTTTCCGCCTTAATCAGCCCGGAATAGCGCCCCTCCCGCGCCAACACGGCGGCGACGACGTCCGCAGCCCCGCGCCCACCAAAGGTTTCACAGCCATGGCTCAGGATGATCTCCGAACTCAGCTGGTCCTGGCACTCCCCGCACGGTCGGGTGGCGGTCCGCTACTCGCCCGCTTGGTCGCTGCCGCTGCCCGAATTGCACCGATCGCCACGGTCGTCATCGAACCTGACCCTGAGTTGCCGATCCTCCCGCCGGAACTCGCACCCGCCGTCGAACAGATACAAGCCCTTGGAATTGCAACGCTGATCGCCCGGGATGCGCCACTCGCGCGCCTCGTCAAAGCCGATGGCGTTCATCTTCCAGTATCCAAGGTTGCCCCCGCCGAATACCGCGAAGCGAGGGAAACCGTGGGCAGCCGCTTCATCGTGGGCGTTGACGTCGGCCGCACGCGACACGACGCCATGATGCTCGGCGAAGAAGGCGCCGATTACATCGCTTTCGGCATTCCGCCCCACGTCGAAGACCGCGACACCGCCCGCGTGCGCCGCCGTGAATTGATTGCCTGGTGGTCGGAGATCTTCGAAGTCCCCTGCGTCGCTTTTGATGTCGAAACATCCCAGGACGCCCACGATTTGGCCGCATCCGGCGCGGACTTTGTCGCCTTGCGAGTCCCTGCCGGATTGCTGCCTGAGGACGTCGAGGCTTACCTCTCCCCGTTCATCGCGCAACTGGCCATCACGACGACATGAACAAAGCCGGTCGGAAATGAACAAAGCTCTGCTCGCCTTGCTAGTGGTTGTCGGTGCTGGCGCCGGAGCCGCGGGCGTCCTCGTCGCGACCGGTCAATTGCAGATGCCAGACGTCGCATCTGTGCCGTCCGAGGTGCTCACCTCGCCAGATCCATCGGCGCAGCCGAACCGGCAGGTCGACGACGATGCAGCCTATACCGCTTTCGATCAGGGACAGTACCTCACCGCCCTTTCGCTTGCCGAAGCGCGAGCGGCACTGGGCGATCCGCAGGCCCACACGCTCGTCGCGCGCATCTATGACGGCGGCCTTGGCGTCGCCAAGGATGAGATTACCGCAGCCCGCTGGTATGCCCGCGCCGCCGAACTCGGCGATGTGCCGGCCATGCTCGCATTCGGCAACATGCTGGCCGAAGGCCGCGGCGTAGGAAAGGATCGTACCGCCGCCGCCGAAATGTATGAAAAGGCAGCCGCCACCGGCGACCCACTGGCCAACTACAACCTCGGTCTTCTCTTTCTCAAAGGCGACGGCAAACCCGAAAACGCCTATCGCGCCGCCAAGCACATCCAGTATGCCGCCGAGAACAACATTGCGCAGGCCCAGTACGATCTCGCCGCTCTCTATCAGAAGGGCGTCGGCGTCGACAGCAATGCGATCGAAGCCGCGCGATGGATGTCGCGCGCGGCCAACCAGGGCCTGCTCGCCGCCCAGTACGAATATGCTGTCATGCTTTTGCGTGGGTTCGGCCTCAAGGACGACGAGAAGAAAGCAATCCCCCTGCTCCAGACCGCTGCAGAGAAAGGGGTGGCCGGAGCCCAGAATCGTTTGGCGTGGATTCATCAGGAAGGTGCCGGTGGGGTATCGAAGAACCCGGCGGAAGCAGCAAAATGGCGCCTCATCGCCAAGGCCGGCGGCGTTTCGGACGAGAAACTCGACCTCCTCGTCGATGCAATGCCGGAAAGCGAAAAAAAAGCCGCTCAAAAAGCCGCGCAGGAATGGCAGGACAAACGCCTCACACTCCGCTAGGCAGAGGACCCGCTTGACGTCGCTGTCCCAGCCTTACTGTTTTTGTGCTTTCCAATGCCCGCTTCCGCACTGATCAATGTCATGACCCAGGCAGCCCGCAAGGCGGCCCGCTCGCTGGTGCGCGATTTTGGCGAGGTCGAGCAGCTTCAGGTCTCGATCAAGGGTCCCGCCAACTTCGTCTCCGCCGCCGACCACAAGGCCGAAGACATCCTGTTCAAGGAATTGAACAAAGCCCGCCCGCAGTACGGCTTCCTCATGGAGGAGGGCGGCGTCGTCGAAGGTGCCGACAAATCCCACCGCTGGATTATCGATCCGCTCGACGGCACCACCAACTTTCTGCATGGCATCCCGATGTTCGCCATTTCCATAGGCCTTGAACGCGACGGCCAACTCGTCGCCGGGCTCGTCTATAACCCGATCGCCGACGAACTCTTCACCGCCGAGAAGGGCAAAGGCGCCTTCCTCAATGAAAAGCGCCGCCTCCGCGTGGCCGCGCGCAAAACAGTTGGCGATGCCGTCGTCGCGACTGGCATCCCCCACCGCGGGCGCCCCGGTCATCCGGGCTTCATGAAGGAAATGTCCACCGCCATGGGCGAGGTCGCCGGCATCCGGCGCACAGGATCTGCCGCCCTCGATCTCGCCTGGACCGCAGCAGGCCGCTTTGACTGCTATTGGGAACGCAACTTGAAGCCGTGGGATCTGGCGGCAGGCATTGTGATCGTGCGCGAAGCAGGTGGCATCGTCACCGATCTCCAAGGCACCGACAAGATGCTCGACAAGGGCGACGTGATCGCCGGCAACGGACACATGGTCAAGGCCATGCGCACTCTCGTCACGGCCTGAACGCTCACGGATAGAGCCGCGTTTTCGTCCAGCCATCGTCGGGCGTGTCGCGGCGGAACACCAGCCGGTCGTGTAGCCGGAACGGCCGGTCCGACCAGAATTCGATCTCGAGCGGCGTCAGCCGGAAACCGGACCAGTGCGGCGGCCGCGGTATCGCGCTGATGCCGAACCGGGCGGTCTCGAGCGCGACCGCCTTCTCCAAGGCGAGCCGGCTCTCCAGCGGACGCGACTGCTTCGATGCCCACGCACCGATGCGGCTCGTGCGATGCCGCGACGCGTAGTATTCGTCCGCCTCCTCCGCCGACACCGGCGTGATAATGCCCCGCGCCCGCACTTGCCGCAGCAAGCTCTTCCAATGAAACACGATCGCGGCTTGGGGATTAGCCGCGAGTTCGCGGCCCTTTGCGCTTTCCAGATTGGTGTAGAACACGAACCCGCGCCCCGGCACATTCGGCCCATCGAGACCTTTCAGAAGCACCATCCGCACGTTCGGAAGGCCTGACGCGTCACAGGTCGCGATCGCCATGGCGTTGGGGTCATTCGGCTCCTTTTCCCGCGCCTCGCCAAACCACCCCTCAAAGAGGAGAAACGGCTCTACCGCTTCGGCGAAGTCTCCCGTAGGCCCATCGTGGCTTGTCTGGCTCATGTCTCTGCCCTTCTCCCGCGGGCGGGATGATCCGCATCCTCGCCGCCATGCCTTCAATGCCCGTTAACGCCTGCCGCATGCCGCTCCGATCGATACACCCATTGAGACTTTTTTATCCATGTTCAGCGACGATGGCCTGGATCGGCTCAGTCGAAGCCGTTGCGTTTCAGTTTCGAGTGCGAGTACCGCCATGCGTGAAACACTGCCCTTTACGTCCCTCGCAGCCGGGGGCCTGACGGCCTTTGCCTTGGTTGCTGCCATCTTCCTCTCCACCGGCAGCGCCGGTGCGATCGAGCCGGGACACATGGCTGCGGAAGCCCAGGCACCCTCGTGCAGTTGCCCCGGCATCTCCAACCGCCGACAAAAACCGAAGTTCGCCGACTTGAAGGCGGCCCCCGATGATGGCGGCCCCCTCGACTCCAGCGATGAGATAGCAGCCCTTTCCAGCGTCCAGCACGCCCTTTCCGCAACGGCGGACGGTGCAACCTACGTCTGGCACCGCAACAACGGCCGCATCTCGGGCCTCATCCGGCCCACATCCTCCTTCAAAAATGTCGAAGGCGGGATCTGCCGGCATGTCATCGTGATGTTGACGACGGGGGCAAAAACCCGAAAAACCGAAGGAGTGGCCTGCCGGCAGGAAAACGGCGTCTGGAACCTCGAAGGCTGAACCGGACTGTCCGCCAAACGTCCGGGGCGATGAGCCGCGCTGCCGAATGGATTGGCCAGGCCAACCTGCACCGGCGTTTCATTGGTAAATCAACCGCTTGGTTTCGAACCTTGGGCTCGATCGAGCCCGCGAAGCCGTATCGGCGAGCCTAGACTGGACCGCACAAAGCTTTTGTGTAGGATGCCGCAAAATTACACGCACAGAGACAAGGAATTGGGGAGCTCATGGCTGAACCAGGGGCAGGAGACGGCGTGCCGGCAGGCAATCTCATGGCCGGCAAACGCGGTCTCATCATGGGCGTCGCCAACAATCGGTCCATTGCCTGGGGCATCGCACGCGCTGTCGCCGCCCAAGGCGCCGAACTGGCCTTCACCTATCAGGGCGACGCGCTGAAAAAACGTGTCGAGCCCCTGGCCGCTGAATTGGGCGCAAGCGTCGTCCTGCCGTGCGATGTCTCCGACAAGGCTTCCATCGACGCGCTGTTTGCGGAAATCGAAAAGCAGTGGGGGCGCCTGGACTTCCTCGTCCATGCCATCGCCTTCTCGGACAAGAACGAGCTGGATGGCCGCTACGTCGACACAACGGAAGCCAACTTCACCCAGACCATGCTCATCTCCTGTTTCTCGCTGACGGCGCTCGCCCAGCGCGCCGAGAAACTGATGACCAACGGCGGGTCGATTCTCACGCTCACGTACTACGGCGCGGAAAAGGTCATGCCGCATTACAACGTCATGGGCGTGGCCAAGGCCGCGCTTGAGGCGAGCGTCCGCTATCTCGCCTCCGACTTGGGCCGCAACAACATTCGCGTCAATGCGATCTCCGCAGGTCCGATCAAGACGTTGGCAGCCTCGGGGATCTCCGATTTCCGCTACATCCTGCGCTGGAACGAATACAATTCTCCGCTCCGGCGCACCGTGACGATCGAAGATGTCGGCGGCGCGGGTCTCTACCTGCTCTCCGATCTCGCCCGCGGTGTCACCGGCGAAATCCACCACGTCGACAGCGGCTATCATGTCCAGGGGATGAAGAACGAAGACGCCCCGGACATCTCGGTTGTGAAGAGCGACGGCTGATCCGCAGCAGCCGCAAGTATTGCGCCCGAGCCGGCCGTTTTTCTGCGAACGATATATGAAAGTTTGCAAAACGCAGCATGCGCCCCGGCCTCACACTTTACTTCGTTCGTCACGGCGAAACCGACTGGAACGCCGAACGGCGCTACCAGGGTCAGACGGACATTCACCTCAACGAGCGTGGCCGCGCGCAATCCCGCCGTAACGGCGAGGCCTTGCGCGCCTTCCTGCCTCACATCGCCAGTGCCGACTTCGTCGCCAGCCCCCTCGGACGAACGCGCGAGACGATGGAGATCCTGCGTGGCACGTTGGGCCTTAAGCCAGTCGATTACCGGCTCGATCACCGCCTCATCGAACTCTCCTACGGATCATGGGAAGGCCAGCTTCAGTCGAACCTCCCCAACAGCGATCCCCAAGGTCTCGCAGACCGCTTCAAGGATCCTTTCAGGTGGCGGCCGGTGGGTGGCGAAAGCTACGCCGACTTATTGAAACGCACGATCGATTGGGCTGAAACGCTTGAACGTGACACCGTCGTCGCCTCCCATGGCGGTGTTTCGCGCTGCCTTCGCGCACATGTCCTCGGCCTCGACCCGGAGACAATCCCCGCCCTCGAAAGCCCGCAAGATCGCGTGCTGGTCCTGACAGCCGGGACGATGACCTGGGTGTAAATCGCCGTGAACCAGTCGGCTGTCCACTCCGTTTACCTATGAAGTCGCCACTTCCACGACGGCGACCGGCTTAAGTCTTCGTGCGCAACGAAATCACCACGCACGGCAGCCGGCTTAAGTCGCCGTGCGCAAAGAAAACACCACGCACGGCGGCCGGCTTCGCGGCAGCGAAGTCGCCGTGCGCAAAGATGGAGAGGTAAATGACGAAATACGCGATCGCCTACCTCGCTGCGGGCCTTTACATGGCCGTCGTCGATAGCGTCTGGCTCACATCGATGATCAATACCTACCGGCAGCACATCGGCGAATTGCTGCTGCCCGACGGCATCCGCATCGCTCCGGCCATTGCGTTCTACCTGCTCTATATCTTCGGCATAGTCTGGTTCGGGGTATCCCCTGCTCTCGCTAATGGCGGCAGCCTCCAGACCGCGGCCCTCAACGGCGCCCTGCTCGGCCTCGTCTGCTATGGCACGTACGACTTGACGAACCAGGCGACCTTGAAGGTCTGGCCGACCTTCATCACGCTCATGGATCTCGCTTGGGGTGTATTCCTGACCTCGACGGCAGCTGTCGCCGGCACGCTCGCCGCACGTTGGTATGCGGGACCGGGTGCCTGATGCAGCCTAGCGAACCGGCCGCAAGCGATAGTGCTTTACGCCCCATTCCTCCCCGTTGGCGTGGCCGAAGAGACCCTCGGTCGCAAGAAAAAACAACCGCCAGCGCCGTTTCCATAACGCCGCCTTCGACCCATAAACCCTTTGCAGAATAGGATCGATCTCAGTCTGGTTGCGGTCAAGATTCTCGATCCATTGCGTTGCCGTCCGCGCGTAATGCGTCCCACTCCAACGCCACTCCTCCTCGACCTCCACAAGATCGCAGAACTGCCGGATCAAGCCATCGCTCGGCATGATCCCGCCCGTGAAGAAGTACCGGCCGATCCAATCGCTGGGGTCTGTGTGATCGAAGCGATAGGGCGTCGCACGGTGCGAGAACACATGAATGAAGAGCCGCCCGTTCGGCTCCAGCGCACCGCGCACTTTCGACAAGAGCGCGTCCCAATTCGACATGTGTTCGAACATCTCGACAGACACGACACGATCGAAAGTCCCCTCGGGCAGAAATGCATTCATGTCACATGTGATGACGCGCACATTTGAAAGACCCCGCACCTGCGCCGTCTGTTCAATGTACCGCCGCTGACTTGCCGAATTCGACACCGCCGTGATCGACGCATTGGGATACCGCGCGGCCATGAACAGCGTCAGCGATCCCCACCCGCATCCCAGCTCGAGGATGCGCTGCCCGTCAGCAAGTCCGGCGCGATCCGCGGTGATGGTCAACGCCGCTTCTTCCGCCTCCTCAAGCGTCTCATTGCCAGTTGCGTAGTAGCAGCATGAATACTTTCGATGCGGCCCGAGCGTCAGCCCGAAGAACTCTTGCGGAACTTCGTAATGCTGCTCGTTCGCCGCATCCGTGTGCAGCGCTATGGCTCGCCGCCGCATGTCGTCCGCGAAGGCCCGATCGACTTGGGGGTCCGGCTTGAGTGACCGCTCACGTGTCCGGATTAGGGACTGTACGCCGAACCGAAGCACACTGTCCGGCACTGGCAGATTTTCAACCGTGCGGATGGCGCCTGTGATCAATGGAACCGGCATGGAGGTCATCGAACGTCTCCCTCAAGAACAACCACTTTGCGGTCTTGCGACTAGAACAGCTTGGGAAAGAATACCGGCACCCGGTCCTTGTACGCAGCGAACGCTTCCGGCCGCGACCGCTCCATGTGCGCCTCCAGCGGCGGCACCCCTGATACGTGCGCCAGCAGGTAGTACATCAGCATTGGCGCCAGCACTGCCATCAGCCCCACCGGATAGCCCACGATATCGAATGCGATGATCGGCCACGCGCACCACGACAGCCACTCGAAGAAATAGTTCGGATGCCGCGAAAGGCTCCAGAGCCCCACGTCGCACACACGGCCCCTGTTACGTGGATCAGCTTTGAACCGCGCCAGTTGCCAGTCTGAAATGCCAGTCCCGATAACGCCCGTCAGCAGCACCGCGGCACCGATCACGTCGAAGACATCGATCGGACCCGGACGGTTCGCCGCCAACGCCATCGCTCCCACCAGCGGCAACCCCGCCGCGGTCTGCGCCTGCAAGAACCAGAATAACCTGCGCGGATGCGCCTCGCCCCATTCTCGCCGCAGGTCCGCATAGCGCGCATCTTCTGTCTTGCCGCGCGTCCGCCCGAACAAGTACACACCGAGCCGCGCAGACCACAGCACCGCAAGACCTGCCGCCAGCCAGTGACGGGGTCCGGGCTCCGAACCACCGAGACTGAAGATTGCAGTCAGCCCTGCCAATCCGACACCGAAGGTCCAGATCGTGTCGGCCCAGCCTCCATTGCCGCTGCGCATGGCGACGATGAACCCAAACGCCATCATCAGCGAAAGAACCGCGAGACCCGCGAGAAGTGCGATCAGGAAATCCAAGCTTTGAACACTTTTCTGTTTTTCATCCGCTCCTTAAACGAGGTCGCAGGCCCAGCGGATCCTCGTGAACCAGAGCCAGACTGATTTCGTAGATCAACACGAAGTGGGTGGGGAAGGAACACTGTGACGCGAATAGCCGTAATTGGAGCCGGGATCTCGGGGCTGTCGTGCGCCCATATGTTGAGTGGCTCCCATGACGTGGTGCTGTTCGAAAGCGAAACGCGTCCCGGCGGCCATTCCCGAACGATCAAGGTGCCTCGCGCCGCCGGCGCACTGCCCGTGGATACGGGGTTCATCGTCTATAATGAAGTGAACTACCCGCTCCTCACGAAACTCTTCGCGGCCTTATCCGTCCCCACCAAACCAAGCGACATGTCGTTCGGCGTCCGTTACGGCGACGGCGACCTCGAATTCTGCGGCAGTTCGCTCGAAGGCCTCTTCGCGCAGAAGAAGAATATGGTCTCCCCCCGCTATCTTCGCATGCTGGCAGACATCATGCGATTTTTCCGCTCCGCCAAACTCGTGCTCGACGAACCGGGCGACCCCACGCTTGCCGAATTCATCGACCGCCTCGCCCCCGGCGAATGGTTTAGAGACCGCTTTCTTATTCCCATGGGCGCGGCGATCTGGAGCACGCCTCCCCGCGACATGCTGGCCTTTCCGGCCAAAACATTTGTCCTCTTTTTTCAGAACCATGGACTTTTATCCGTCAATGGGCATCATCCATGGCGGACTGTCGATGGGGGCAGCGAACAGTATGTCCGGCGGATCATCGAGAGCCTCGGCTCACGGGTCCGTACCGGCCATCCGATCGGGCAGGTTCGCGCGTCGCAAAGTGGGTTTGAAGTCGTGACGGCCACGGGGGAGACGGATCGCTTTGATGAGGTGGTGCTCGCCGCCCATGCCGATGCGTCGCTCGCCATGCTTGCCGATCCGACACCCGAAGAGCGCCGCATCCTCGGCCAGTTCAAATTTCGCGATAACGAAGGCGTTCTCCATACGGACGCGCGCCTGATGCCGAATGCCAAGGCTGCATGGGCCAGCTGGGTCTATGCGTCCAACGGGGGTGATGACGGCAGCGACGTGTCCGTCACCTACTGGATGAACAAGTTGCAGTCGCTTCCAGGCGAGGACGTCTTCGTCAGTTTGAACCCTGATCGTGAAATCGATCCATCCAGAGTGATCGACCGCCACACCTTCCGCCATCCGGTATTCTCGCGCGAAGCCGTCGCCGCGCAATGCGAGATACCCTCGATCCAAGGCAAGCGCGGCCTTTGGTTCTGCGGCGCCTGGCAGCGCAACGGCTTCCACGAAGACGGATTGTGGAGCGCCGTTCGCGTTGCAGAAGAAAAGAAAGTGGCGATCCCATGGGCATGATCGCCGCTTCCGACAACCACACGCCGATAGAACACGGACTTCTTGAAGCGCGCATAACGCACGCGCGCTTCTCGCCGAAGCCCTATACGCTGGCGCACAACCTCACCTATCTCCATGTCCCGGTGGATGCCCTTCCGCGGTTGAAGCGCCGCTTCCTCGCTCGCAACGGCTGGGGCCTCTTCGCCCTCAACGATCGCGATTATGGCAACGGCGGCACGGACTTTGGCGATTGGCTGCGCACCGCCTTTACAAGCGTCGGCGCCACGGTGCCTGAAGGCGAAATCACGCTCGTGACCCTGCCCCGCGTGCTCGGCTTCGGCTTCAATCCCGTCAGCTTCTGGCTCTGTCATGACCGATCCGGCGCGCTCGCCGCCGTCCTCGCGGAGGTCAACAACACCTTCGGCGAGCGCCACTGCTATCTGTGCCGAAAGCCTGATGGCAGCCCCATCAGCTCAGATGAAGAAATCATCGCGGAAAAAGTATTCCACGTCTCCCCGTTCTTTCCCACCGATGGCGAATACCGTTTTCGCTTCGTCGAGAAGCCGAACCGCGTCTCCATCCGCATCGATCTCTATCGCGAAGGCGCCCGCGCGCTGACCGCAACCATCGGCGGCCGCTTGTCCAGCCTCTCCTCGCGCACGCTGTTCAAAAGCTTCCTGCGCCACCCCTTCCCGACGCTGCAGGTGGTCCTGTTGATCCATTATCACGCCGCGCGCCTGTACATGCGCGGCCTCAAGGTCTTCTCAAAGCCCACACCCCCCGGCCCGCTCGTAACATCCTCGTTCGGCGGTCGGGCAACGACAATCACTGCGGAGCAGACATGACGACGATACCCTACCTCGGCCAGAAAGCCCTGCGCGTGCTCGAGAGTGCCACGCGCTTCGGTACCCTGACCGTCATCACACCAGAGGGTGTCGAACGCACGTTCTCCGGCCCGAACTCCGGTCCGCACGGCATCATTCGCATCAAGGACTGGCGCACCATCAATGCCGCGCTCGCACAAGGCGACATTGGCCTCGGCAACGCGTACATGGCCGGCTGGTGGGAGAGCCCTGATCTGGAAAACCTTCTGACGGTTCTCATGCTCAACATGGATGGGCTCGGTCGCCTCGCCTGGGGCTCGTTCCTGCACCGCATCCGCTCGGTCGTGCTCGAATGGGTGTTCCGCCGCAACTCCGTGAAGGGCTCGCAGCGAAACATCATGGCCCACTACGATGTCGGCAACGACTTCTATTCGCGCTGGCTCGACCCTTCCATGACCTACTCCAGCGCAATCTTCGGCCAAACCGGCTATGATTTGGAAAGTGCTCAAAAAGCCAAATACGCCCGTATTTTAGAGCGCATCGGCGGCAATCACGGCAGTGTGCTTGAAATCGGCTGCGGCTGGGGCGGCTTCACCGAAGCAGCCGTCCGGCAGGGTCACGATGTCACCGCGCTCACGATCTCTCCTCGCCAGCATGCCTACGCCACCGAACGGGTCGGCAAAGCTGCCGACATCAAGCTGCAGGACTACCGCAAACAGGGCGGCACCTTCTCATCGATCGTCTCGATCGAGATGTTCGAGGCCGTTGGCGAACGCTACTGGCCGACCTATTTCCAAACCGTTCGCGAGCGCCTCACATCGAACGGCGTCGCCGTCGTCCAGACCATCAGCATCAGCGAGCAGCTGTTCCCAAGCTATCGCACCTCGAGCGACTACATCCGCCACCACATTTTCCCCGGTGGGATGCTGCCGTCCGTCTCGCGCTTCAAGCAAGAAGCCGAACGCGCCGGTCTTGGCGTGCAAGACGTGTTTTCATTCGGCCAGTGCTACGCCCGCACGTGCCGCGAGTGGCTCCAGCGCTTCGATGCGGCCCTGCCGGAAATTCGCGCGCTCGGCTATGAAGAAGGCTTCTTGCGCGGCTGGAGATTGTATCTCGCCATGTGCGCCGGCGCCTTCGCGCTTGGCCGCACCAACGTGCACCAGTTCGAACTCGTCCCAGTCAGAAGCTGACCGCGCATCAGGTCCAGGCGAGACCGTTCATTGCGGCAATGGGCTTTTCAGCAATGTCGGCGAAAATCTCCGCGACCGTCTCAGAACTGATGCGTCCGCCAGGTCCTGCATGCACACCACTGGCAATATAGATTGCGTCAATCCCGGCCGCCGCAGCACCCGCGATGTCCGTGCCGACGCCGTCCCCGATCGCCAACACCTGCGCCCGGTCGATCGTCGCACCGCGCACCTGCGCCACCCGTTCGAACGCGAGTTCATAAACCGGCAGATACGGCTTTCCGGCATAAGCGACCATCCCGCCCATGTCCTCATAGGCTTTCGCCAGCGCCCCCGCACAGTAGATGATCCGCCCGCCGCGCTCCACGGTCAGATCCGGATTGGCGCAGATCATGTCCACGCCCCGCTTCTTCAACAGCGCCAGAATTTCAACGTAGGTTTCGGGCGTCTCGCGCTCGTCGTCGTAGAGCCCTGAGCAAACCACCGTTTGAGCATTCTGCAGCGGCACCGGTGAAGCCACGCCCTCGAACAGGCCCAAATCGCGCTCCGGCCCGATGTGCCCGATGGCACGACCCGCCTCGGCAGCGCGAGTGATCAGTTCACGAGACGCATCACCGGATGTGAGGATCGTGTCGTAGGCCGACCGCGGCACACCGATCCTATCGAGTTGATCCACCACCGAGGGCGCGGGGCGCGGGGCGTTCGACAGCAAAAGGACGGTGCCCCCGCCTGCGCGGAATTTCCCACACGCTTCCGCAGCGGCCAGAAACGGCGTCACACCATTATGCATGACGCCCCAGATATCGACGAGCCATGCCACCCGCCCCTCGGCGAAAGGCGCAACCGACGAGATGATCGGAATAAGTGTTGGATCCTGCATGGGCCGTGCGTAATCGTCCGCACGCCGCGGATCAAGCGCCAGGATGTCCCGGCTCCGCCCGCGCCAGTGGCCCCGCGGCCACTTCTTCGAAACGGCACGGGCCCCCATCAACGGCGCCACACGCCGTCTCGACGATGGTGATCCGGGAGTCGACGAGGCTGCGGTACAAGCGTGTGAAAGTCCCGGCGTAGTAATCGCAGATCGGGTCAGCGGCATGCTCGCCGCGGCAGAGCGGACTATCCGCAATATGCAAGACCAGTGGGTTTGTCGAAATCGCTCGAAAGACCCCACTCCCGGCGAAGGTCCACGAATGCTTTGCGATCGCGGCGGTCAGCGCCTTGGAAGCCAGGCGCCGGGGCAGAAATTTCAGCACGACCTGAGCCGGCTTCGGGATGCGGTTCGCGAGAATGTAGTCTCCCGTGAGCAGCCCCGCCTCCCACGAGACCGCGCGACAGAGTTCAGCCGAGGCAACGGCCCTCAGCGCGCGATGCAGCGCGATGACTTCAGCCTCATCCACCATCGCGTCAGGCAAGGCCTCAAGATACCCGGTCAGGCCGGCGCTGCGAAAAATCTCCCGCCGCGCATCCTCGCCAAATCGGTCGCCGACCACGACACCCAGCTGGATAATCGCATTCGGCCCGATCCGTGCGGACGGCTCGGAAACGCCATCCGCACCTTCCGCGGCAGTGTCAAGCGCCAGCGTTCTCATGCGGCACCTTCGCCTGCGCAGACTTCATTCCGCCAACCGTGAACGTTGTCTTCGGCGGACCTGCCTTCGCGTTTTCAACTCCCTTGCAATCACATTCCGAACCGCAGGAATCGCCATCGTCGCCATCACACATCTGCTGGGTCGATCCGTGCAGCGCCGACGCACGCAATCCAACCCCGTCGTCCGCCATCTGCTCCTTGCCGCCGCCGCAGGCCATGGCCATCGCAGCTTCGTGCATCGTGTTACTCTTGCGATTGTGCGTCACCTGCCATTCGACATCCTCGTCGTTGGCCCGCTCGCGTGTCGTATCGAAATTGAAATGAACTTTTTTCTTCGACTGCGGACCCCAGTAGTCCACCTTGCCCAGGTCATAGAACTTGCGTTCAAACCCGGCCTTGAGGAACGCTTTCAAGCAGCCCCAGAGATACTTCCGCCGGTCGCCCGAGCCTGAAAACGGATACGAGAACAGCGCCTTCTTCATGTAAAAGCGGCGATAATTGTTCATCACGCGATCGAGCAACTCCGCGCGATCCATCGAATCCGGCTTCATGATCGGCGTCACGAAGTTGTATTTCTCGTAGTCGAACACCTCGACCTTATCGCCGAGTTCCTTGAAGAGATCGGAGAACGGCCACGGCGTGTACATCGACCAGTTGGCCAGATCCGGCTTCCAATCGCAAGCCATGCGATAGGTTTCTTCTAACGTCTCGGCCGTCTCGTTTTCGAGCCCCACGATGAACTGCGCCTCGACCACGATTCCATTGTCGCGAAGCAGCTGCACGGCTTTCTTGTTCTGCGCCACCGTCGTTTCTTTGTTGAACAGATCGAGCTTCAACTGCGCGGCGGCTTCCGTGCCGAGCGAAACGTGAATGAGGCCCGCCTTCCGGTAGAGCGGCAGCAGCTTCTCGTCGCGCAGAATGTCCGTGACCCGCGTGTTGATGCCCCAGAGCAGCCCAACGTCGCGGTCGATCAATTCTTGGCAGAACGCGACGAACTTCTTGCGATTGATCGTCGGCTCCTCATCCGCGAGGATGAAGAAGCCCACCTGATGCTTGTCGCGCAGTTCGATGATCTCATCGACGACCGCCTTCGGATCGCGGATGCGATAGTCGCGCCAGAATTTCCATTGCGAACAGAAGGAACAGGTGAACGGGCATCCCCGCGCCATGTTTGGAATGGCGACCCGCACGCCGAGCGGAATGTACTGATACTTGGGCCAATCCAGAATGCTCCAATCGGCCTTGATGCTATCCAGATCTTTCACGGTCGGCGCCGCAGCAGTCGCGATCACCTTGCCATCGACGATGTAGGCGAGCCCCTTGATCGAAGCCCGCGCCTCGGGCCAGCGGCCCTCCGCGACGGCCTTGGCAACCTCGACCATGATCTCTTCGCCTTCACCGCGAACGATCGCGTCGATGTAAGGCGCTTCAGCGAGAACTTGCCGGTACATGAAGGTGCCGTGAATCCCGCCGAGAAGTGTCACGGCTTTGGGACAGACCTCCTTCGCCATCTTGAGGACGTTCTCGGCTTTGTAGATCGACGGCGTGATTGCGGTCACGCCAACGATGTCGGGCTGCAACTCCTCGATCATGTCCCGCAGCCGATCGTCGGCAATGTCGTGCGTCATCGAGTCGATGAAGTGCACGTCGTGAAAGCCGTTCTCCTTCAGCACGCCCGCCAGATACGCGACCCAGGCTGGCGGCCAGTTGCCCGCGATCTCGGCGCCGCCAGAATGATAGTTGGGGTGAACGAAAAGCACGCGCATGAGACCGGCCTCCAGATTAGGTGTCTAACGCACGCTACATTCCGGAATGACCTTGCCGCTTGACACTTATCAAATCGAACACAAATCCAAACGTCTCTTTCTTAGAAAAATCCCGCCGCAGTTGCCCGCGGCGGGATGGAGTTGGCTGGTGGTGTCGCTGGCATCAGCCGGCGCAGGTAGGATCGTTACTCGGCCGCAAGGCGCACGTACTTGCCGTTGGCCATCGGGCATGCGTTCCACAGATCGCTTAAAGCTGCGACGAGAACGGCCATCTGCTGATCGGAATGCAGCGGCCCCGGCGTCAACCGCATGCGCTCGGTGCCCTTGGGAACCGTCGGATAGTTGATCGGCTGCACATAGATGCCGTAATGGCCGAGGAGCGTGTCGGTTACAGCCTTGCAGTGCACAGGATCACCCACCATCACGGGCACGATGTGGCTCGGGTTCGCCATGAACGGGATGTTTGCATCTTTGAGCTTTTGCTTCAGCGTACGCGCCCGCTCCTGATGACGCTCGCGCTCCGTGGTGCTCGCCTTCAAATGCCGGATGCTGGCCAATGCACCCGCCGTGATGGCCGGCGCCAGCGATGTCGAAAAGATGAAGCCCGATGCGAACGAACGGATCGCGTCGCAGATTTCGCGTCTGGCGGCGATATACCCGCCCATCACGCCGAAGCCCTTGGCAAGCGTTCCATTGATGATGTCGATACGGTCCATCAGCCCGTCACGCTCGGCGATACCCCCGCCGCGCGGACCATAAAGTCCGACCGCATGCACTTCATCGAGATAGGTCATCGCGCCGTACTTCTTGGCCAGATCACAGATGGCGGCCATGGGCGCGATATGCCCGTCCATTGAGTAGACGCTTTCGAAAACGATCAGCTTGGGCGCGCCGACCGGCGCCTCTTTCAACTTCTTTTCCAGATCCTCGACATCGTTGTGTCGGAAGATCTTCTTGGGCCCGTTGCCATGCCGGATGCCCTCGATCATGGATGCGTGGTTCTTCTCGTCCGAGAAAACCATGATCCCGGGGATCAGCCTCTGGAGCGTGGACAGCGTGGCTTCATTGGCGACGTAAGCCGATGTGAAGAGCAGAGCCGCTTCCTTGCCGTGCAGATCGGCAATTTCCTGCTCCAGTTCGACATGATAACGCGTCGTGCCGGAGATATTTCGCGTCCCACCAGAGCCGGCGCCGGCTTCATCGATTGCTTGATGCATCGCGGCCAACACGGTCGGATGCTGCCCCATGCCGAGATAATCGTTGGAGCACCAGACCGTGATCGGCCGCGCCCCCGCGTCCGTGTGATGGATGGCCGTCGGAAAGGATCCGCACTGCCGCTTGATGTCCGCGAACACTCGGTAGCGTCCTTCGGCTTTGAGACCGTCGAGTTGCTCGCGGAAGATCGACAGGTAATCCATTTTGCTCTCCGGTTCTTATATGCGTCGGGCCGTTTCTCTCTGCCGGCCTGTCTCAGAAGATGGTTGCACTTACGGGCTGTGGTGGATCGGTTTGAACAGGCACGCTTGCCATAACGAGGCCAGGCGCGGCAGTTGTGTCTAAGCCTTGCTCGCTCTCCCTCGACCAGAGCCCCCATGCCCACAGCGAAGCGGAAGGCAAAGGCACCACGAGGAACCAATGCTCGATCAAAGCCAGCGCCATCAGAGTTGCGAGAAACGTGAAGCTGGTTGTGTCGAAGGCATTCGTGGCAGTGCCCGCTTCTCCGATGAGCAGCCACGTCGCGATTGTCGACAGCGTGACGGACAAAGGAAACAAGAGATTCATACTGCGCCGGCAGAAGTACGTTTTGAGATAGGTCAGGTGCGCCGGCAAAAACTCTTCCGTCAGATTGGGCACGCCAAGATAGACGTTGAGTTTCGCGCTGATCCGCATGACCCAAAGGATCACGAAGGTCCACAACCCGACTTCGTTGGGCGAACCGGCGAGCATCGCGTAGAGCAGTAGACCCGTCACGAGAATGGCTGCTTCGTGATAGAGCAGCGTCTCGACGGCAGGCCAAAGTCCCGCTCGACCGCGCGTGTGTCGCGGCGCTTCCGATGTGCGCGGCCCCGTCACCAGACCGGTGAGAAAACTCATCTCGTGCCAGCCCCAGACCAGCAAAGCTGCAAGAAATGCCGTATAGGCGGCGGCCGGCGATGTATCGCCGGCCGTCTGCCAGAGTGTTGCCAATGCTCCGAGCGCAACGAGTGTCGCCCCAGCCATCGACCAGCGCACCGTCGTCCGCGGCAGCCCGATCAGCCAGAGCACCGCTCCGGTGAGAAACCACCAGGAAAAGAGAACGAACAGAACGGGCAGGCCGTAGGACACCAATATCGCTCCTCGAACGCTTGCGTTACCAGATGGGCTCGAGCCGGATCTGCTGCGGAAGCGGATTGTCCCGCGCCTTCAGCAGATAGAGACGCGCGAAAGTCCCGACCGCCGAAGCGCCGAGACCAAACCGCCGCAGACGTGCGCCGATCCCCGTCTTGCCTTCCACTTCGCCGAGCTTCTCGTTGATGATCCGCAGCTTCTCCAGACCCCTCAGGAACTTGGGATTCTCGATGTCGAGTTCGACCGGGAAGACCTGTCGCGCGATTTCCGAAGTCAGGCGGAAGACCTGCATATCGTAATCGGTGGGGTCGATACCGATCGCCTTATGGAATTCCGGCCGGGCATGGTCACGCACGTACATGGTTGAGTATACGGCAAGCACGAAGAACCGCACCCACAGCTTGTTCACGCCCTCGAGCAGATGCGGATTGGCCCGCATCAGGAGCGCGAAGGCCTCTCCGTGGCGGAACTCGTCGTTGCACCACTTCTCGAACCACTTGAAGATCGGATGGAACCGCTTGTCGGGATGACGCTCCAAATGACGGAAGATCGTGATGTAGCGCGCATAACCGATCTTCTCCGACAGATACGTCGCATAGAAGATGAACTTCGGCCGGAAGAACGTGTACTTCTTCGCTTTCGTGAGGAAGCCGAGATCGATGCCGATATCGAAATCCCGCAGCGTATCGTTAATAAAGCCGGCATGACGGGCCTCATCGCGGCTCATGAATTTGAAGAGTTCGACAAGATCCTTATTCTTGCCCCGCTTCTTCATTTCGGCGTAGAGCACGCAACCTGAGAATTCCGACGTCAGCGAGCTGACGAGAAAGTCGATGAATTCCTTGCGCAGGCCCTCAGGCAACGAATTGAGATCGAAATCGTCCCAAGCGTCCGTCCGCCGGAAGTGGCCGCGATTGGTGTCGGCCCGCATTTCGGCCAGGAGCGCGTCCCACTCGGTTCTCAGAGCCGAAACATCGATCTTGTCGAGTTCATCGAAGTCCGTCGTGTAGAAGCGCGGACTCAACAGTGTTTCCGTCACGGCTGCCGCCGTCGTCTCGTTGGGCGCGCGGCCAAAGGTTTCAATCGTCATAGCTTCCTCCCCGAAGAAAAACTCACTTCGTAGAGTTCAGTGAACTCCAACCGCGCGGCGATCTTCGTGATCAGCCGCTCGATGGGCGACGCACGCGTCACCGTTGCCTGGCGTTCCAGTACGACCTTCTGGCCGTAGGGCACCCGGATCGGATCCCCATGCACGAGCACTTCATCACCGGCCTCGACGGGCGCGGTTCCATGCAAGTCGACATGGGCGTGCAGACTTTCAAACGTGTTTTCGATTTCGATCGTGCAGGATACCACCTCGGGTGGCGGCCCGCGAAACGCTGTAAGCATCATGGTTCAGTCCTTCCCCTTGGCGAGAAATTGTTCGAAAGCCCTGCGATTCATGGTCCCGAACGCGTTCAGCATGACGACCTCGCCAGTCGCCAAATCTGTTAGTGACAGCATATCGTCGGTGTGCCGCGCCAAGCGGAACGGCACATCGCTACTCGCACCGAGCAACGCCCGGTCGCGAGCCATGCTGCGCATGACGACGCGGACAAAACCATCCTGACCTGGTTTCACTTCCGCGATCTGTTGCTTGAGGCCGGCATCGACGACGCCGACCGAACCGTTGTCGAGATCCTGGAAGATCAGCTCTCGCTGTTCCGTCACGGGCGCGTACTCCACCCGTGTCGCTCCAAAGTCCCAGAGCCGAGCTGAAATGGCGAAGGCGATCGACAGGCCGATCAGAGCGGCGCCCGCGATCAGGAGGGCTCTCGGAAAGGGTTTGGCGTCGATGGCGTCTTCGTGCACGGCGATCACTCCTTCTAGGTTCAGGCCGCGGCCGGGGTTGCACCGCCCGGAGCCGTGGTTGTCTCCGCGGGCCGAGCCGCAGCGACGGGACGTGTGGCTTTTTCCGGCGAACCAGCCGCCGAATGCAGGGCGCGCGAGAGCAGAGCACCGACGTTTTGCGCATCGGGCACCGCCCGGAGCGTGGGCTGCGGTTTGCGCAGGTGCCAGGCTCGGGTATTCGGCCACAGATGCAGGAACGTCAGCTTGCCCAGATCATCGACCGCCAGCGCAATGTCGCCCGTCCCGTCCGCACGCAAGGCGACATCCGCGCTATGGATGGACTTGAATGGGACATTGATGGTGATCGGCAAGGCTACGCCGTAGCGCATCACCACGCGGCGGCTGGTGATGGTGTAGATCGTCGTACGGGCCATGAGACTTGCCAGCCCGGCGAGGATCGCAATGCTTGCGACCGACATTCCCAGAAGCGGAATGCTGTCGATGGCGATCTGCGACAGCGCATGGCCGTCGTAGAGGCCGGCGACCAGCCGCCAAGTGAGGAGCACCGCAAAGTACGCGGCGATCAGATCGATGTGCAGCACCCGGCGAGCGGTAGCCGAGGCGGAGGGCGATCCCTGCCAGAGGAGCTGTTCGCCCTCCGGCAGGTTCGCGGGCAGCCCTGGAACGGGCTCGAAGTCGTACTCGTTACTCACAGTAGCGGCTCCGCACGCTGGGGATCAGAGTAAAGAGTACCGGCGCCGTAGTATGCCGTCACCTTTTCTTCTTCGAGGAACGTGATCTGGTCGGGATTCTTTAGTGCAGGCACATTGCCGAACTGCGAACCCATCAGCGCCTTCACCTTGACGATGCCACGATCCTGATCGATGCGAAGGAAATTCATGGGCACGAGAACCGAGCGACCTGGCTTGCCGCCGGCAGCATTGAGTTCGGCTTCCAGGTACCGGATGATGATTTCCGACTTGTCGATCCACACGTCCTTGATCGTGCCGACAGCAACGCCGTTGCCTCCGACCAGCGCGAAGCCGCGCGGATCGCGATCGTTGACGTTGATATCGAAGGCAGGAGCCACACGGAACGGGACGATCTTCGGCGCGCCGTTGACCATCAGGTCGGGAACATCGGCGCGCAGCGCGTAGGAGCCAGGTCCCACTTCCGCCAGCATAGGATCGCCAATCGGCTCGATGGGTGCGCCAGGCCAGACCGCCATCTTCTCAGCGTTGCCCAGTCGCGTATCGATGCGCGCGTCGTCCGGTGCCCTCGCCTCGCCGCCATGCGGCAGCTTGAACACCTTGGCCTGGGGGATGAAGTAATCATCGCCCGGTTTCAGCGTGTTCGAAGGCTCGGAGAACAGGGGATACCCCTCGCGGCGCGTCTCGCGCTGAAGGTAGAACACGAGCCCGATAAAGAAGATAAAGAAGACGTATAATGTGATCTGGGCAACATCGAACATGCCCATAATTTCGCCCTTCATAGTTTCACCTCCATGGATCCTGAAGTTAACCGGGAAATTCGGCGAGACCGAACTTCCCAGACATGCGTGACTTGTTCACCCGCCCCATGCCAACGAGCGGGCCGATTGCCACGAGCGTTGCAAAGAGCAGAACAATTTCGATGTGATAGACCGCGGTGTAGCCCGTACTCGGCGTGGCCAGCGCCTCTCCAAGTTGACCAGAGGTGGCAAGCGCACCGACGCCGTCGCGAATAAGTCCTCCACATGCGATCGCAGTCCCGGCAGCGGTCGCCTGCACGGCTCCCCAGACGCCCAGAGCCATGCCGTGGCGTCCACCCTTCGACATGTTCATGACCGCCGTAAGCGTGCCGACGGAGAACAGTCCGCCGCCAAATCCGATCAGCAGGGTTCCGGCGCGGAAGATTTGCGCCGACTCGACATGCGACGAAAGGATGACGAGGGGGAATGCAGCAAGCCCCGCGATGGAGCCAAGCGCGGCAAGTCGGAACGGATCAAACCCGGACGTCAGCACATGCGAGGCAACGACGAATCCAAGGAGAGTCCCGCAGGCCAGGAAACCGGTCAGAGCCGTCGTCTGCCCGACCGAAAGGTGCAGGATCTCACCGCCATAGGGCTCGAGCAGAATGTCTTGCATGCTGAACGCCGCCGTACCGAGACCGATACTGACGAGAACGCGGGGCCACGGTCCGCTGGCGGCCATGGCTCTCCACGATTCCAGAAAACCAGGCTCGTTGGCAGCAAGCCCGCGGGTCCGCGAAGGATCGCGCACTTCCTGCTTCCACAGGGCAATGACATTGAGGATCATGGTGACGGCGGCGGCGCCCTGAACCACCTGGATCAGGCGCAACTGACTGAAGTCCGAAAGTAGCCACCCGAACACGATCGAGGTCACCACCATGCCGACCAGAAGCATGACGTAGAGGAAGGCCACGACGCGCGGCCGCGACTCCGGCGGCGCAAGGTCTGTCGCGAGTGCGAGACCTGCCGTTTGCGTCGTGTGTAGCCCTGCCCCAACGAGAAGGAACGCCAATCCCGCCCCGGCATATCCGATCCACGCCGGCCCGCTGGTATCTCCTGAAAGCACGATCAGCGCGAATGGCATGATCGCGAGGCCGCCGAACTGCAAAATCGAACCGAACCAGATGTAGGGCGCCCGCTTCCAGCCGAGCGCCGACTTGTGGTTGTCCGATTTGAACCCTACCAGCGCCCGGAACGGTGCGAACAGCAATGGCAACGAAACCGCGACCGCCACGACGAATGTCGGCACACCCAGTTCAACGATCATCACCCTGTTGAGTGTGCCGTTCAGCAGCACGACCGCCATGGCGACCGAAACCTGAAATAGCGACAACCGAAGCAGACGGCCAAGTGGCAGCTCTTCGGTTGCTGCGTCGGCGAACGGCAGGAAGCGCGGGCTGATATTGACCCACGCCTTCACCAGTTTATCGCTGACGGCGTTCATACCCTTACGATCTCCATCGCTGAGGAAACGTAAAAGCCGCTGTCGACACGGAAGGTGCGCCCCTCGCGGAAGGTCGAAAGTGCCGGCTCTGCCGCGATATGCCGGCGGAGTTCGCCGGCATCGACCGGCTCAATGGCCGGGGCTCGGTCTTGCCTGGGGAAGAAGCGGCCGACCGCATGCATCAACGTCAGAGCCGGCGTCCGGGGAGCGAAGGTGAAGATGATCCCCCGCTCGACGTTCGCTGACAGCCGTCCGAGCATGGCAACCATGTCGGCCGACCTGTAGTGAATGAGTGAATCCATCGCGACGGCGTAGTCGAAGCGGCCGAGAGCCGGATCGAGCATGTCGCCGACGTGAAACTGGATCGAGCCGTACCCCTCGCTGAACGGCAGCTCTGAACGCAACTTGTCGGTCCGCTCGCGTGCGAGTGAAACCAACGTCTCGGCAAGATCGATGGCGACGACGTCTGCTCCGCGCCGCGCGGCTTCGAATGAAAGCGCCCCCGTGCCGCAGCCGGCGTCGAGAATGCGCATGCCTTTGAGATCAGCCGGCATCCAATCCAGCAGCGTTGCTCGCATCCGGTCGCGTCCGGCACGCACCGTGCGGCGAATGCCGCTGACCGGAGCGTCCGACGTCAGCCGTGCCCAGGTCTCGGACGCCGTCCGGTCGAAGTAGGTCTGCAGTTCGCTGCGGCGCTGGCGGTAGGAAAGCGTGTGCATCAATCATACCCCAGGAAATCGAAGATCTCGCGATCCTTCATCGGCCGTGCTTCCAGTGGAACCGTGCCGGCCCAGAGGCTGGCCGCAAGCCGCAGGTATTCCTGCTGCACGGCTTCGAGTTCGGGCGAAGGCTCCATTTCAAACAGGGTCGATTTCTTCAGACGCGAGCGGCGGATCACATCGAGATCTGGAAAATGCGCCAGACGATTGAGGCCGATCTGATCGTTGAAGCGGTCGATCTGATCGGTCGCCTTCGACCGGTTCGCGATAACGCCACCGATCCGAATACCGTAGTTCTTCGCCTTCGCCTGTATGGCCGCAGCGATGCGGTTCATCGCGAAGATGCTGTCGAAGTCGTTGGCGCAGACGATGAGCCCGCGTTCCGCATGCTGGAGTGGCGAGGCAAAGCCGCCGCACACCACGTCGCCCAGCACGTCGAAGATTACGACGTCGGTTTCGTCCAGAAGGTGATGCTCCTTGAGAAGCTTCACCGTCTGGCCGACGACATACCCGCCGCAACCCGTACCCGCCGGCGGACCACCCGCCTCGACGCACAGAACACCGTTGTAGCCCTCGTACACGAAATCCTCGACGCGCAGTTCTTCCGTGTGGAAGTTCACCTGCTCGAGAACATCGATGACCGTGGGCACCAGCGCCTTCGTCAGCGTGAAGGTCGAATCGTGCTTGGGATCGCACCCGATCTGCAACACGCGCTTGCCGAGCTTGGAGAACGCCGCCGAAAGGTTCGACGACGTGGTGCTCTTGCCAATGCCGCCCTTGCCATAGACCGCGAACACCTTCGCCGTCGTCGGAATTGCAACGCGCGGATCCATGTGGACCTGCACGCTGCCCTCTCCGTCGCCGGTGCGCCCCCGCTCTTTCAGCGCAGCGCTTTTGAAAATTGTAGCCGTCATGCGGCAACCTCCACTCCGACGCCTTCGAGACGGTCCTCGAGATCAGCGCCTGCATTCCTCAGGGCTTCCAGCACGCCCGGTTCCGGCGTCCAATAATTCCGCTCGTGGGCTTCGAGCAGCCGGTTCGCGACCTTCGCGGACGCCGTCGGGTTCAAAGCCGCGAGGCGTTCGCGCATTTCAGGGTCGAGAACGAAAGTCTCCGTGATCTGGTGATAGACCCAGGGCGCCACTTGTCCCGTCGTCGCCGACCAGCCGAGCGTGTTGGTGACCTGCGCCTCGATCTGGCGCACGCCTTCGTAGCCATGCTTCAGCATGCCCTCGTACCATTTCGGATTGAGGGTCCGCGTTCGCGTCTCGAGCGCCACCTGTTCCGACAGCGAACGCACGAGACCTTCCCCGCGCGTCTGGTCGCCGATGTAGACCGGCACGTCGTTGCCACTCGCGCGGCGCACCGCCCGGCTGATCCCGCCGAGCGTATCGAAGTAATGATCGATAGTGGTGATCCCGACTTCGACGGATTCGAGATTCTGATAAGCGAGCTTCACATTCGACAGCACGCTCTCGAGCAGCGCTGACTGCTGTTCAGGCTTGCCCGTGCGGCTGTACGCAAAGCTCTTGCGGCGGGAATAGGTCTCCGCCAGCTCGTCTCCGTCCTGCCAGGTACCCTCTTCGATGAGCTGGTTGACGTTCGCCCCGTAGGCGCCGTCCGCGTTGGAGAACACGCGCAGCGCTGCCGTCTCCATGTCGACGCCCTTCGCCTGCATATAGGCCAGCGCGTGCGCACGGACGTAATTCATCTCTGCTGGCTCGTCCGCTGTCGCCGCAAGCCAGGCGGCCTCCGCCAGCAATTTGGTCTGCAGAGGCAGCAGATCGCGGAAAATACCCGACAGCGTCACGACGGCATCGATGCGCGGACGGCCAAGTTGCTCCAGCGGGATCAGATCGGCGCCGCACAGGCGTCCGTAGCTGTCGAACCGCGGCTTGGCCCCCATCAGCGCCAGCGCCTGCGCGATCGGCCCGCCTTCGGTCTTCAGGTTGTCTGTCCCCCAGAGCACCAGCGCGACCGTCTCCGGTAGCGGGTTGCCGTCCAGACGATAGCGTTCGAGCAAGCGGTTCGTCTGCCGCGTGCCGTCTGCCATCGCAAACGCGCTCGGGATGCGGAAGGGATCGAACCCGTGCAGGTTACGACCGGTGGGCAGGATCGCGGGGGTCCGAATAAGATCGCCTGACGGTGCCGGACGAACAAAGCGCCCATCCAGGGCATGCACGAGCGCACCAAGCTCATGCTCTTCCGACAGCAGCCGGTTGAGTTCACACATCGCCCGGACAGCTTCGACCGCCTCAGATCTCTTGTCGCGCGTCGTCCGAGCCAGCGCGTCTTCGGGCCGGGCGCCGGCGACGATCGCTTCCAGCGTCGTATCCGCCGGATGATAGTCGGAACGGGCTTCCGCGGCGGCCTTGAGCAGATCCAGCCTCTCACCCGCCGTCATCGGCTCGCCGACCACATGCAGCCCGTTCGGGATCAGCGTGTATTCGAGCTCCAGAACCGACGCCCACAACTTGGCGACATGACTTTCCCCGTCGGCGAATGTCCACTCCGGCTCGGCCGGAGCAAGTTCCACCTGCGCCGCCTGCGCCTGGATCACCGGCAGAAGCTGCTCGCGTTCCGCGTCAGCCTCCGGCTCCAGACCGCGCCAACGCTCGATCGAGGCCTTGAGGTCGAGCAGGCCGCGATAAAGACCCGCTGCCGAAATCGGCGGCGTGAGATAGCTGATCAGCGTGGCAGCCGAGCGGCGCTTCGCGATCGTGCCTTCCGATGGATTGTTCGCTGCATAGAGATAGAAGTTCGGCATGTCGCCGATGAGCCGGTCCGGCCACGACGAACCGGACATGCCAGCCTGCTTGCCCGGCATGAATTCCAAGGCACCATGCGTGCCGTAGTGCAGAAGTGCATGCGCCCCGAAGTCCTCGCGCAAATAGCGATAGAACGCGGCGAACGCATGCGTCGGTGCGAAGCTCTTCTCGAACAGCAACCGCATCGGGTCGCCCTCGTAACCGAAAGCCGGCTGGATCGCGACCAGCACGTTGCCGTATTGAGCACCCAGTACGAAGATCGACTGGCCATCGCTCTGCGCGCGGCCAGGAGCGGCACCCCATTGGCCCTCGATTTCCTTCAGCCAGTTCTGGCGGCGAACGTGCGTATCGGCCGGGATCTTCGCGACCACGTTTGCAATCGATCCGTGCGCCGCGGCATTCCCGGTGATGATCTGCTCGCGCAGCGCATCGACGCTTGCCGGAACATCGACCGTATACCCGGCCTCCTTCAGCGACTTCAGCGTGTTGTAGAGGGATGCGAAGACCGACAGAAACGCTGCTGAACCGGTGGCGCCGCTGTTGGGCGGGAAATTAAAGAGCACGATCGCCAGTTTGCGCTCGGCTCGCCGACTGCGACGCAGCATAACGAGCTTCTCGACGCGTGCGGCCAGCATGTCTGCGCGATCAATGCAGACATGCATGTTGCGTTCGGCATCGCCCTTCGGCAGCACGCAGCGGCGATGACACCCGATGCACGCTTCACCCGTTCCATCCGACCGCCCGCCGAAGACCATCGGTCCCGTCGACCCGTCGAGCTCGGGAATGGCGACCATGATCGTCTGTTCGATCGGCATCAGGCCGCGCTCGGATGCGCCCCACTGCTCGAGCGATTGGAATTCCACCGCATGCGCCGCCAGATACGGCACGTCGAGGCCGGCAAGCATCTCTTCCGCGGCCTTGGCATCGTTGTACGCGGGCCCACCCACAAGCGAGAAGCCGGTCAGCGACACGACCGCATCGACCGTCACGCGCCCATTCTGCTGGAAGAATTTCTCCACCGCCGGACGCGCATCGAGCCCCGTGGCGAACGCCGGCACGACATCGAGCCCGCGCGCTTCGAGCGCCGCCAGCACACCGTCATAGTGAGCCGTATTTCCGGCCAGCAGATAGGACCGCATGACGAGCACGCCGACTCGGCCGCGCGTGCCCTTCACCGGTAAATCGGAAAGCTTCTCCGTCATCCGTTGCGGCAGAGCAGGATGATAGAGGCCGACGTCCGGATAAACCATCGGCGGCTGCGCCTTCAGCGTGCCGCGCAATCCCTTGCGCTCGCCGTCGGCATAACGGTCCACCAGATAGCGGACCATGTTAACGACGTTCTCTTCCGAGCCGGCCAGCCAGTATTGCAGCGTCAGAAAATACGCGCGCACGTCCTGGGCAGGGCCCGGGATGAAGCGCAGGATCTTCGGGATCCGCCGCAGCATCGCCATCTGCGACTCGCCCGACGACTGCTTCTTGTCTTTGGAACTGCCGCGCAGCCGCTTCAAGAGCGCCATCGCGCCGCCCGGCTCGCCATTCATCGAAAAGCTGCCGAGCCGCGTCAGCTTGATGACTTCGCCAGCCGACAGGCAGCCGATCATGGCGTCGCAATGGTCCCGGCGCGCCTGCAGATCGGGAAGAACTGCGCGGATGTGGTCTTCCATGAACAGCATGTTGGCGAGAATGATATCGCCCTTGGCAATATCGTCCTTGCAGCGCTGTAGCGATGCGGGATCGAGTTCCCAATCCGCTGCCGCATGCAGGCTGATCTTGAGACCCGGAATAGAGCGCTCCAGAGTCCGCTGTGCGCGATCGACCGCGGCAGCCAAGTGGCTGTCCATCGTCACGATCACCACCCGGACAGAGCCCGGGTCAGCGGCTGTAATGGGCCTTGGCGTCATACAGAGTCTCAATGGTTATGGTCGTGATGCCGCGTTCTGCGGCGTAGCGTTCGGTATTGCGCCGTGCCTTGCCCCGCACGAAGAACGGGATTTTTCCGAGTTCTTTTTCTGCGTCCGCAGCCCAACCCTCCGGCTTGGCTGCCACTGGCGCCTGCAGCACGATCGCCTCTGAGGTCGCGACGGGTGCCATCACGGCTACGGGCGCTTCAGCCGAGGCATCGCGCGCCCCACCATGACCGCCCAGATGCGAAGGCCCGGCACCATCGTGGAATTCGAAGTCGTCGCGGAACATCTGGAGGAGATGTTCTTCAAGACCCATCATCAGAGGATGAACCCAGGTATCGAAGAGCACGTTGGCGCCCTCGAAACCCATTTGCGGCGCATAGCGCGCGGGGAAATCCTGGACATGGATCGGCGCCGAGATCACCGCGCACGGAACACCCAGTCGCTTGGCGATATGCCGTTCCATCTGCGTGCCGAGAACGAGTTCAGGATGCAGCTCCCGCACCGCCTGCTCGACCTCGAGATAGTCATCGGTAACGAGCGCTTCCAACCCGTATTCCTTTGCCGCCTCGCGAACGTCGCGGGCAAATTCGCGCGAATAGGTGCCAAGCCCGACAACCTTGAACCCCAACTCACTCGTGGCGACCTTGGCCGCGGCGATGGCATGCGTGGCATCGCCGAAAATGAAGACGCGCTTGCCGGTGAGGTAGGTGCTGTCAATGCTGCGCGAATACCATGGCAACCGCGACCGCTCGCGCGAAAGAAAAGCCGTGCTGTCGATGCCGGCCAGTTCGCACACTTCCTTCACGAAGGCGCGCGTGGCTCCCACTCCGATCGGGATGGTCTTGGTGAACGGTTGCCCGAAGGTCCGCTTCAGCCAGTTGGCGGCGTTCTGCGCCACTTCAGGATAGAGTACGATGTTGAAGTCGGCTTCCGGCAACCGCGCCAGATCGGACGGCCGCGAACCCTGCGGCGCCACCACATTCACTTCGATTTTCAGATCGGCCAGAAGGCGCAGGATTTCGGTGACGTCGTCCCGATTGCGGAACCCGAGCGACGTCGGTCCGAGAACGTTGCAACGCGCGCGCTCACCGGCAGCCCGCTGAGGGCGGGTCGCGCCCGGGGCCGGCGCCTGTGCGCCCGTATAGGCGCGCACGAGCTGGTAGAATGTTTCAGCCGCGCCCCAATTCTCTTTCTTCTGATAGGCAGGCAACTCGAGCGGGATAACGGGGCAATCGAGGGCAAGCGCCTTGGCGAGCCCGCCTGGATCGTCTTGGATCAGTTCCGCCGTGCACGAGGCGCCGACGATCATCGCTTCGGGCTTGAAGCGCTCGTACGCCGCCCGCGCCGATGACTTGAACAGTTCCGCCGTGTCGCCGCCGAGGTCGCGCGCCTGAAATGTCGTGTAGGTCACGGGCGGGCGCACGTTGTTGCGCTCGATCATCGTGAACAGGAGATCGGCATACGTGTCGCCTTGCGGCGCATGCAGCACGTAATGCAGACCGTCCATCGAGTTCGCGATCCGCATCGCGCCGATGTGTGGAGGTCCTTCGTAGGTCCAGACGGTCAACTGCATGGCTCAGACCTCCAGCCGCGTGCGCCGCAGAAGCGGACGCGTGAAGAGTTCTGCCAAGTCACCTGCCTGTTCGAAGCCCTGCACAGGCGTGAACAGGAGTTCGATCGACCACTTGGTCGTGAAGCCTTCCGCCTCGAGCGGATTGGCAAGCCCGAGACCACAGACGATCAGATCGGGCTTGGCCTCGCGGCAGCGATCGAGCTGACGCTCCACGTCCTGACCTTCGCTGACGAGCGTCTCCGCCGGCAACTTGTCGAGATCGAACGACATCTGCTGACGATTGAGATATGGCGTCCCGACTTCGACCGGAAACATCCCGAGCTCTTCGCTCAGGAACCGCGCAAGCGGGATCTCGAGTTGACTGTCGGGGAAGAAGAACACGCGCTTGCCCGCGAGCCGGAACTTGTGTGCATCGAGCGCTTTGCGAGCCCGCGTGGCGGCCGGAGCGACAACCTCGTCGAACCGGGCCCGCGGCACGCCCCAAAGGTCGGCGGCCTTCGCGAGCCAAGCCATCGTGCCGTCCACACCGTAGGGGAAGGGCGCGGCCAGAATTTCGCAGCCACGCTCCTGCAGGCGAGCGGTGGTATCGGTGAGAAACGGCTGCGCCAGAAGCACTTTTGTCCCCGGCCCGACGGCAGGCAATTCGCGCGACTTGCGCGGCGGCAGGAACGCAACATCGGTCATGCCGAGTTCGGCGAAGATCCGGCGGAACTGATCTTCGACGATATCAGCGAGTGCACCGGCGACGAGAAGCTGCGGCGCGCCGCCGTCGCGCGTCGGCAATTCCGGCACCAGCGACGCCAGGCACGCATCTTCGCCCTGGGTGAACGTGGTTTCGATACCGCTGCCCGAGTAGTTCAACACGCGCACATTCGGCGCATGTTGCACCGAGAGACGTTCGGCAGCCCGCGAAAGGTCGAGCTTGATCACTTCCGACGGGCACGACCCCACCAGGAAGAGCATGCGAATGTCCGGGCGCCGTTCCAGAAGTCGGCCCACAACCCGGTCGAGTTCGTCATTTGCATCTGCCAGCCCCGCGAGATCGCGCTCGTCGAGGATCGCCGTGGCAAAGCGCGGTTCTGCGAAGATCATCACCCCCGCAGCCGATTGAATGAGATGAGCGCACGTACGCGAACCGACGACGAGGAAGAACGCATCCTGGATTTTCCGGTGCAGCCAGATGATGCCGGTTAATCCACAGAAAACTTCCCGCTGCCCGCGTTCGCGCAGCACTGGCCGTTCGGTGGTCGCGCACGCTTCCTTCTGAAGCGCCTTTGCGCTGGCGAGTACGCTCGTCATTGCGCGACCTCCATTCCGGTCGCGGGCTCCGACGAGGACGCGCTTTGCAGGCGGGCCGCACGCAACTTCAGAACGAATTGCGCGGCATTGACGACGTAGGCGGCATAGGCCGCGAGCGCGAGCAACATCTGCCCTTCAACCCCAAGCCAGCCGGTAAAGAGGGCATAGAGGTAGGCGGTATGCAGCGCCAGCACGAGCATGCTGACGACGTCTTCCCAAAAGAAAGCCGGAGCAAACAGATAGCGCCCGAAGACTTCCTTCTCCCAGATCGAGCCGGTGACCATGATCGTGTAGAGAACGAACGTCTTGACGACGACGGAGACAGTCGCGGCGAATTCCCCTTCACCGGTGAGGAGAAAGCGGATGACCAGCCACAGGCTCACGAGGAAAACCAGAAACTGCAGGGGGGCAAGAATGCCCTGCACCAGGGTCCAGGAGGAGGCATCGCGTCGGCGGCGCTCGTCCGCTGTATAGAGCGGTCGACTGGCCGAAGTGTGGGTGTTTGCCGTGCCCTTCACGATCGTCTCGCCCCGCGCTGGTGCAGTTAGCCTGCGACCTAGCGTGCCGAGATTACGACCGCCCCCGAATGAATGTCAACCTAAGTTGACGTAATTTTCGCTTTACATTTTTTCGTCCAGGGGCTTTGAATGATCAACTTCGTGATGGTGCTCGTGGATACAAAGTGCTTAGATCAGGCTGGATCGGCATAGCGACACGGCAATTGGCTTACAGCGGGTCCATCCTCGAACGGCCAAAGCATTTAAACACACCACTTCCAGGTGACATGCGGCCAGTACGGGAGGAATACGCTTCATGCCCGGGTCGAGGCAACTCATAGAGGCTTTCGGGGAGTGGCAGTCCTGTGAGGACCAGCCATCCGGAAATGCAATCCTTTCGAGCGGCGCACCAGCCATTCAGGAATTCAACCGCGCCATGCTTGGCCGGACGATCGAAGCTGAGGTGATCCCGCGCTTGATGATGGCGCACCGCGGTTTTGCGCAGACCGAATCCGCACCGTCATCGATGCACATTACGTCGGAAGACATTTCTGAGCTGGCCCGCATCGTCGTCGAACATGATACGTCCGTGGCCTCCTCTTACATCGATGCGCTCCGAAACCAGGGCGTACCCATCGACTCGATATTTGTGGAACTCATGGCGCCAACGGCTCGTTTGCTGGGCGAAATGTGGAAGTCGGATCAGTGCTGCTTCACCGACGTGACGGTCGGCATGGCCCGCCTCCAGCAAATCGTTCACGAATTGAGCCCGGAGTTTGAGCGGGAGGCTGCTCAGGCTTTCGATGGCCGGCGCATACTTCTCCTGACCATGCCGGGAGAACAGCACACCCTGGGTCTCATGATTGTCGAGGAGTATTTTCGTAGGTATGGCTGGGACTGCTGCAGCAGCGCCCCGAAGGATGTGCGTGACATGACCCGCCTCGCCCGGAGCCAGCACTTCGATGTGGTTGGCATCTCGGTTGGTTGGGGCGCCCTGGTCGAGAACATAGCATCTGCCATCCAAGCGATCCGGCGGGCATCTGTGAACAAATCTGTCGTCGTGCTGGTTGGCGGAAGTATCTTTCTTGAAAACCCCGCGTTTGTTTCTCGCGTTGGCGCCGACGGGACGGCTGAGGATGGTCGCCAGGCCATCGTGCAGCTTCGCTCGCTGCTGAACGTCAACATCAAAACCTTGTAGCCAAGCGGCAGAAAGCAAAGGTTGCGGTAGCGGTATGGAAATTCGAGTGCCGTCCAAGCGCGTCGAACCGTTCCGGGCCCCGAAAAGGCACCTGGGCGATATCGATGCGGAATCGGCAGCGAAATTGTTGACGGCAGCGGCGGATATCGCCCTCGTCATCGACAGCAAAGGCGTCATTCGCGACGTCGCACTCGGCAGCGAAGAGCTGTTGCGGGACGGTTGCGCCAATTGGGTCGGCCAGCGCTGGATCGACACAGTGGCTGAGGATAGCCGCAACAAGATCGAAGATCTTTTGAGCGATCACTCCGGCGTGCCCATCCAGCCTTGGCGGCAGGTGAACCATCCGGTGGGACGCAGCGGCGAAATTCCGATCCGCTATTCGGCCGTGCATCTGGGCTCCTCCGGCAAAGTCGTCGCCATCGGCCGTGACCTGCGCGCGCTGGCTTCTCTGCAGCAGCGGCTGGTCGAAACGCAGCAGACAATGGAGCGCGAATACGCGCGTCTCCGGCATGCCGAGACCCGCTATCGTCTCCTGTTCCAAATCTCATCCGAAGCCGTCCTCATCATTGACGCGGGCAGCAATAGGATCTCGGAGAGCAACCCTGCCGCCTCGAAACTCCTCGGCCGGTCATCGCGCCGTTTGTCGGGCCGTACATTCTACGAATTGTTCGATGCCGAAGGGCAGCGCAAGATTCAGGCGTTCCTCGCAGCACTCAAGAGCAGCGGACAAGCCGAAGATATCGTTGCTCGGCTCGACGATGCCAAAGTCGACTTGATCGTCGGCGCGTCGCTTTTCCGCCAGGAAAACGCCGCCAACATCCTGATCCGCCTCTCGCCGACCGCGGCCAATGCCACGGCCTGGATGAAGTCGCGATCGAGCCTGTTCGACGTCGTCCAGCGCCTGCCTGATGGTTTTGTCGTCACAGACCCCGAACGCCGCGTCCTGACGGCGAACACAGCCTTTATCGAACTGACGCAGCTCGCGACCGAGGAGCAACTGCGCGGCGAATTGATCGATCGTTGGGTCGGCCGTCATCCGATTGACATGGCCGTTCTCGGCAAAAACCTGAAAGAACGCGGGGAAATCCGCAATTTTTCGACCGTTGTGCGCGGTGAATATGGCTCGGCCGAAGATGTCGAGGTTTCCGCCGTCTCAGTCGCCACCGGCGAACAACCCTGTCTGGGCATGACCCTCCGCCGCGTGACTCGCCGCCCGGACACCGCGATCAACGGCCGCCGCGCCCTGCCCCGTTCCGTCGAGCAACTGACCGAACTCGTCGGCCGCGTACCGCTCAAGGAACTCGTGCGGGAGTCGACGGACATGATCGAACGCCTGTGCATCGAAGCTGCGCTGGAACTCACCGATGACAATCGCGCGTCCGCGGCCGAGATGCTTGGCCTTAGCCGCCAGGGCCTCTACTCCAAGCTCCGCCGCCACGGCATGGGCGATCTGGACGGCGAACGAGACGAATAGAACCCCGCTCCCCAGTAAGTAGGAGCGACGTCAACCGTCTTTGACATTCCGCAATCCGCTACCGCTGAATTTTCGGTTTTTTGACAGTCGATAGTGTAATCCTGAATTGACACTTGGTCTGTGCGGCATTAGCGTTGAGGCATGGCAACGCCCGCGCTCACAGTGTCGCGTCTCGACCCCTCGGCGGTACTCGAGCTCCTGAAACCAATCACTTGGTTTCCACCCATGTGGGCCCTTGCCTGCGGCGTCGTTTCTTCCGGCTTCGATGGATCTCTTGACCGTTGGCCGCTGGTCATCGTTGGCGTGTTACTCGCGGGACCCCTCGTATGCGGCACCTCACAAGCCGTGAACGACTGGTTCGACCGTCACGTCGATGCGATTAACGAGCCCAACCGTCCAATCCCGTCGGGGCGCATCCCCGGCCGCATGGGCCTCTACATCGCGATCACCTGGACGATCCTTTCCCTGGCCGTCTCCACGTTCCTTGGAATTTGGGGCGTCCTCGCCACCTGCCTCGGCTTGGTTCTGGCTTGGGCCTACAGCATGCCGCCCGTTCGTTTGAAGAAGAACGGCTGGTTCGGCAATGCCGCTGTCGGCGCCTGCTACGAAGGTCTGCCGTGGTTCACCGGCGCACTCGTCATGTCGGCAGCACTTCCCAGCACGGAAGTCCTCGCGCTGGCACTCCTCTACAGTATCGGCGCGCATGGCATCATGACGCTCAACGATTTCAAATCGATCGAAGGCGACATCAAGCTCGGCGTCCGCTCGCTGCCCGTCCAGCTGGGCCCCGATCGCGCCGCACGACTGGCCTGCATTGTCATGGCCCTTCCTCAGTTCGCCGTCGTCCTCCTGCTCATCCAGTGGGGGCATCCTGCAGCGGCCGTCCTTGTCGGCCTCGTCCTACTGCTTCAACTCGGCTTGATGACGGTCCTCGTTTCCGATCCCCGTGGACGGGCGCCCTGGTATAACGCCACCGGGATCAGTCTCTACGTCACGGGCATGATGATTTCCGCCGTCGCCATTCGCCCCGAGATTGGACTTCTCCAATGAGACCTGCGCCGTCCGACGCTGCGTATTTGGGCTGGCTTGGCATCATTCGCATGGGCCTGGTACAAACCGCCCTCGGCTCGATCATTGTCCTGACCACATCCACCATCAACCGCGTGATGGTCGTGGAACTGGCCCTGGCAGCGGCCCTCCCGGGTGCGCTCGTGGCTTGGCACTACGCGCTGCAATTCCTGCGTCCGCGATGGGGTTACGGCTCCGATACCGGAGGCCGGCGAACACCATGGATCATCCTCGGCATCGCCATCCTCGGCCTCGGCGGAACAGGCGCGGCCCTCTCGGTCGCTCTCCTGGCGACGAGTTTCTGGCCCGGCATCGCGCTCGCGATCCTGGCCTTCACCCTTGTCGGCATCGGTGTCGGTGCCGCAGGCACATCCCTCCTCGCGCTGCTTGCAACACAAGTTCATCCCGACCGCCGTGCGCCTGCCGCCACCATTGTGTGGATGATGATGATCGCCGGCTTCGTCGTCACCACGATCATCGCCAGCGCTTACCTCGATCCATTCTCGATGACGCGCCTCGTCACTGTCACCGCTTCGGTGTCCGTCATCGCACTCGTGGTGGCCACACTTGCACTGTGGGGCATCGAACCCGCACGCAAAGCGGCCCGCATCATCGAATCTGATCCAAAAGCCAGCACTGAAAATGCGACCGCCTTCCGCACGGCATTGTCCGAAGTCTGGGACGAACCGCAGGCTCGCCGCTTCACGATTTTTGTCTTCGTCTCCATGCTCGCCTACAGCATGCAGGACCTGATCCTGGAACCGTTCGCCGGGTTTGCATTCGGATTGACCCCCGGGGAGTCAACGAAACTAGCAGGCCATCAGCATTCCGGCGTGTTCATGGGCATGGCGCTCGTGGCCATCGCCGCCCACCCGCGCGTCGGCTTCGGATCCCTGCGCACTTGGACCGTCGGGGGCTGTATCGCCTCGGCCGCGGCCCTTCTTGGCCTTGTTCTTGCGGGCCTGTTCGCTCCCGCTTGGCCGCTGACGGGCACCGTCGTCCTACTCGGCTTCGCCAACGGCGCGTTCGCCGTCGCCGCGATCGGCACCATGATGGGATTGGCGGGTGCCGGAAAAGAAAAGCGCGAAGGCATCCGCATGGGGCTGTGGGGCGCTGCCCAAGCGATTGCCTTTGGCGCGGGCGGATTCGTCGGTGCCGCCGCCGCGGATCTCATTCGCGGCTTTGTCACCGAACCTGCCGATGCCTTTACCGTCGTCTTCGCCGCCGAAGCGATGCTGTTCATCGTGTCCGCCATCCTCGGCGCCCGCGCGATCATCGAAACGAGCACCACACAGAAACCTGTCTTCGCGCAACCGGTCTCCGGTGATGCAAAGGCCGTCACGACAGCTTGATGGGAAAAACGGATGGGTACCGCAATGGAAACCTTTGATGTGGTGGTTGTTGGGGGCGGCCCGGCCGGCGCAACCGCAGCATGCGGTCTCGCTGCCAACGGCTACTCCGTGCTTCTGCTCGACCGGGCCGGCCGCATAAAACCGTGCGGGGGCGCCATCCCGCCGATCCTCATCAAGGAGTTCGATATCCCCGACGAGCTGATCGTCGCGCGCATCCAGTCCGCGCGCATCGTCTCGCCGAAGGATCGCAAAGCCGACATGCCCATCGACGGCGGCTATGTCGGCATGGTCGACCGCGAACATTTTGACGAATGGCTACGCGAACGCGCCTCGCGTGCCGGCGCCCAGCGCCGGACCGGCACCTTCGAAACACTGCAGCACGATACCTCCGGCACCGCACTGGTCACATTTACGAAGCGCCTCGACGACGGCTTCGAGACCACCGAAACCGTTCGCGCACGCTTCGTCATCGGAGCCGATGGCGCCAACTCCGGCATCGCCCGCGTTGCTCTCCCGAAAGAGGAAGCGCCACCCTTCGTCTTCGCCTACCACGAGATCGTCAAGAGCCCGAAACCGGCGGATGGCGCCGCCTTCGAAGCCCGGCGTTGCGACGTCTACTACAACGGCCGCTTTTCTCCCGACTTCTATGCCTGGGTCTTCCCGCATGGCGACACCACCAGCATCGGGACCGGGTCCGCTCACAAGGGCTTCTCGCTTCGCGGCTCCGTCGCCGATCTGCGTCAGGTGATCGGCATGGACGGCCATGAAACCATCCGCAAGGAAGGCGCGCCGATCCCGCTTCGCCCCCGCCGCACATGGGACAACGGCCGCGACGTCATCGTCGCCGGTGACGCCGCTGGCGTCGTCGCACCCGCGTCCGGCGAAGGCATCTATTATGCGATGCTCTGCGGCCGGATCGTCGCTGAAAGCGTGTCCGAAGCCATCCGAACGGGCAATCCCCGCCACCTTGCCTCGGCCCGCAGGCGCTTCATGAAGGCGCATGGACGCGTGTTCTGGGTTCTCGGCATCATGCAGAGGTTCTGGTACGCCAACGACGCCCGTCGTGAGCGCTTCGTGACCATGTGCAAGGACCCGGATGTGCAGATGCTCACCTGGCAAGCCTACATGCACAAGAAGTTGGTTAAGGCGAAGCCCATGGCGCACATGCGCATTTTCGTGAAGGATATGGCGCATCTGCTCGGCATGGTTCCTCCCTGATCAACGAAGGCGGGCCCCATGTTCGCGGCAGACCAGACAAACGCAGACCGGGCCGACCCGGCACAGTTGAGGTCGAAGCAGCATGGCAGAGGCATTCGCGAACGGCTGGATCATCGACATCATCCTCGGATTGATGGCGATCGAAGCCGTGGCGTTGCTAGCCCTGCGCCGCACCTCGGGCCGCGGGCCGTCACCGCTGGAAATCCTCGTCTCGCTGGCTGCCGGCCTGTGCCTTCTCATCGCCCTGCGCGTCGCGCTCACCGGTGGCCCATGGCAGCTGATCGCGGTGGCATTGGCGGCCTCTCTCGTTGTCCACCTTACCGATCTGCGCCTGCGCTGGTCCCGCTCCGCCGCTCCCTCAACCGAGAGGAGCCCATGACCTTGCAGGGCATCATCATCCGGGCCGACGGCGTCATCGCCGAAACGGATGGCCTGGAACGCTCCGTTCTCAATCAGGTCATCCAGTCCGCCGGTTTCAACTGGACCTGCACGCGTGAGGCCTGCGCCGGCATCCGCGCCGCCGCGATCGCTACCGCAACTTCGTCCGACAGAACCTCGGCTTCGACCGTAGCTCGGAAGATTTCGAGCGCCTCATTGAGGTCATGACACGCCACTCCGGAACCGTCGCGCGCGAGTTGATCGACAAGGACTACCTTGATCCACGTCCCGGTGCCCGCGAACTCGCTTCCGCCGCCCGCCAGGAAGGCGTGAAGATTGCGATCGTCTCGGCCCTTCCGAAAGGCGAGGTCGAGCACCTTATGGCGCATCTATTCGGCGAAGGCGCCAAGCGGCTCATCGCATGCATCACCGCGGCGCAAACGGAAGCGGGTGAAGAGAACCTGCTCGCCGTCTACCAGCAGGCCCTCGAGAAACTCGATGTCGATCCCGCCTCGTGCATGGCCATCGAAGCCACGCCGCATGGCGCCAAGACCGCCCGCACTGCCGGCGTTCCAGCCGTCATTCTCCTCGGCCACCATGAGCCCAGCGAAGATGCTCTCTTCGCCATCGACGAACTGACCGACCTCATCGGTCGCGACGACCAGCGCGAAACTGCAATCGTCACACCAGGCGATGGATTTGAAATTCTAGCAGCCCTACGCCGGGCACATTCCGGCTACTTCGACGTCTTTGGAGGTTTGCACAGGAGCTACGCCATGAAAGTCTCCGACATTCTGAAAGACAAGGGATCCGCTGTGAAGGCCGTCAAAGCCTCCGACTCGATCCTGGCGCTTGCACGCAAAATGAAAACCGACGCCGTCGGCGCCATGGTCGTGATCGGCGCATCCGGCAAGCTGGAAGGGATCATCACAGAGCGCGACATCGCCAACGGCCTTGCCTCCCATGGCGATGGGCTCACCCGCATGCTCGTGGGCGACCTGATGACTCGCGCCGTCATCACCTGCTCGCCCGAAGATCCGATCGCAAACGTCGCCAAAATCATGACCCAGCGCCGCTTCCGCCACATGCCGGTGCAGCAGGACGGCGAGCTCATCGGTGTGGTCAGTATCGGCGACGTGCTCAAGCATCGCCTCGATGAACTCCAACTCGAAACAAACGTGCTGCGCGATTTCGTCATTGCGCGCGGCTGATCCTTTTTGAACTCCAAGCCGGAAGTCAGAACCATGCCTGCCATATTCCCCTTCTCCGCCATCGTCGGCCAGGACGAGATGAAACTCGCCCTGCTCATCGCGGCCATCGATCAGTCGGTCGGCGGCGTCCTTGTCTTCGGCGATCGCGGCACGGGCAAATCCACAACCGTGCGCGCGCTCGCAGCCCTTCTGCCGCCGATGCCGGTTGTGGCTGGCTGCCGGTTCAACTGTGCGCCCGGCACCGGTTGCACCCACACGCACGAAGCCGAGACCGCCGCCTCCGCGCCCGTTCCCGTCGTCGACCTGCCGCTCGGCGCCACCGAGGACCGTGTCGTCGGCGCCCTTGATCTGGAACGCGCCCTCGTGCACGGACAGAAAGCCTTCGAGCCGGGCCTGCTCGCCCGCGCCCACCGGGGCTTCCTCTACATCGACGAAGTCAACCTGCTCGAAGACCATCTCGTCGATCTCCTGCTCGACGTCGCCGCCTCTGGAGAAAACGTGGTCGAGCGAGAAGGCCTCAGCATCCGGCACCCCGCCCGCTTCGTTCTCGTCGGCACCGGCAATCCCGAAGAAGGCGAACTGCGCCCGCAGCTTCTCGATCGCTTCGGTATGTCCGTCGAAGTCCGCACGCCCGAAGACTTGAAAACCCGCATCGAAGTCGTCCGCCGCCGCGACGACTTCGAACGCAATTCGGACGCCTTCATCGCCCGCTTCGCCGAAGACGAAGATCGCCTGCGCAGCCACATCGTCGCCGCCCGCGAGCGCGTGCCTGGTATCCCCACGAGCGATCACGCCCTCGAACGCGCTGCGCAACTGTGCGCCGATGTCGGCACCGACGGCCTGCGCGGAGAGCTGACGCTGGTGCGCGCCGCCCGCGCCCTCGCGGCCCTCGAAGGCGCCTCCGCCATCGACGATGTTCATCTCCGCCGCGTGGCCCCGATGGCGCTGCGCCACCGTCTCCGCCGCACACCCTTATCAAGCCCGGATAGCGGGGCCCGCGTCGAACGCGCCGTCGCCGATCTCTTCGGCGGTTCCGGAGAACGCCTCGTCATATGAGCAACGACGCACCACAAAAGAACGCGACCTGGAACGACGCGTGCCTCGCGGCGGCGATCGTGGCGATCGCACCGCACGCGATTGGCGGCATTGTGGTGCGGGCCCGCTCCGGCCCCGTGCGAGATGTCTGGCTTGCCCACCTCAAGTCGCTACTCAGCGAAGCGATGCCGCTCCGGCGCGTGCCGCTGAATGCCGGCGACGATCGGCTGCTCGGTGGCCTCGATCTCTCCGCCACGCTCGCGCAAGGCCGCCCCGTCGCCGAGCGCGGACTTCTCGCAGAAGCCGATGGCGGCCTTCTCGTCATCCCCAGCGCCGAACGTCTCGACGGCGGCCGCACCGCCCGTATCGTCCGCACGCTCGACTATGGCCGCGTCGAGATGGAACGCGACGGCCTCTCCGCCAAGCTCCCCGCCCGCTTCGGCATCATCGCTCTCGATGAAGGTGTCGAACCGGATGAAACCGTTGCAACCGCCCTGCGCGATCGCCTCGCCATCTGGCTCTCGCTCGATGGGCTGAGCCTGCGTGACACCGGCATATCAACCGATTGGCCGCACCGGATCGCGGCCGCCCGCCGCCTGCTGCCGGAAACAACTGCGGACGCAAACCTCGCCACCCTCTTCTGCGAAGCGGGATGCGCGCTCGGCATCCATTCGATCCGCGCACCCATTCTTGCCATCGCCATCGCCCGCATCAACGCCGCCCTTGACGGCCGCACCCAGGCAACAACAGCGGATGCCGAGGTCGCCGCGCGCCTCGTGCTCGGACCGCGCGCAACCCGCCTTCCCACAGAAGCCCCGCCCGAAAATCCCGACGGCCCGGAAGACGAACCGCAACAGGCGCAAGCACCCGAAACCACAGACCCCGGCGGCGAAGACACCCAGCCCGAGCAGGCGATCACGCCGGAAGACATGGAACTCGTGCTCGCCGCCGCTCAGGCCGCGATCCCCAATGCCGTGCTGGCCACGCTCGCCGAGCAGAAGGTCACCGGCCGCGCGCCGCCTTCCAGCGGCAAGGTCGGCGCCAGCCAAGCCTCGAAATTGCGCGGCCGTCCCGCCGGCGTCCGCCGCGGCGAGCCGCGCAACGGCAATGTCCTGTCGCTGATCGAAACCCTTCGCGCCGCCGCACCCATGCAGGTGATCCGCAAGCGACTGCGAGGCGGACCACAGCTGCTCGAAGACGGCCGCGAGCGCATCGAAGTCCGCGCCGATGATTTCCGCATCGCGCGCTTCAAGCAGAAGACGACCTCGACGACCATTTTCGTCGTCGATGCGTCCGGCTCGAGCGCGCTGCACCGCCTTGCCGAGGCCAAAGGCGCCGTCGAGATCATCCTGTCGGAATGCTACGTCCGCCGCGACAGCGTCGCGCTCATCGCGTTTCGTGGCACCACCGCCGACACGCTCCTTCCGCCGACGCGCTCCCTGACGCGTGCCCAACGTAGCCTCGCAGGTCTTCCCGGCGGCGGTGGCACCCCGCTCGCAACCGCCATCGACACCGCCGTCCAGCTGGCTGCAACGCAAAAGCAAAAGGGCATCAGCCCCACCGTCGTCATGCTCACCGACGGCAAAGCCAACATCGACCGCGCCGGCAAGCCCGGCCGAAAAACAGCCATGGCCGATGCCTTAACCGTCGCCGAAAACATGCGCGCCCTGGGCATCAACGCCCTTTTGATCGACACATCCCCGCGCCGCAACGCTGAAGCAGAACAACTGGCCGCCGGAATGGGCGCCCGCTACCTGCCCCTGCCGCACGCGGATAGCACCCGCCTTTCACAGGCCGTCTTCGCCTCCCGCCGCGATCAAGACGGAACGGGACCGCGCAACTGATCTCTTCCGGCAACCGCGCGAAGGCCCCGGCCTTGAACCCAGTGATATCGACGATGCCGGAACCCTTGGATTTCAATCGCCACGCTCAAGACTGGCCGCACCGCGCCGCAAGTCGCCTCGTCGAGACACCCGGCATCCGCTGGCACGTGCAGGTGATGGGCGAAGGCCCGCCCCTTCTCCTGCTGCACGGCACCGGTGCCTCCACCCATTCCTGGGCAGGCCTGATCCCCCTTCTCGCCGAGCGCTTCACCGTCATTGCACCCGATCTGCCCGGTCAGGGTTTCACCACCATCTCGGGCAGAAAAGATCTCTCCATGAGCGGCATGGCGACGTCCATCCGCCACCTGCTCGACGCCTTGGGGCTCGAACCGCAGATCGCCGTCGGACATTCGGCCGGCGCTGCCGTCCTCGCCCGCATGAGCCTCGACCAGCAGCTCGCCCCACGGTCGATCATCGCCCTCAACGGCGCCTTCGTTCCGTTCGGCGGCGTCGTCACGCGAATGTTCTCGCCGCTCGCCAAGCTCCTGACGCTCAATCCTCTCGTGCCCCAACTCTTCGCCTGGAGCGCCAGCGACCGCACGTCCGTGGAGCGTCTTCTGAAAAGCACCGGCTCCACAGTTCCGGAGCAGAGCCTCGTCTTGTATCAGCGGCTGTTTGCCTCTCCGCCGCACGTGTCGAGCACGCTGGCGATGATGGCGTCCTGGGACCTCGACAGCCTGCTGCGCGATCTGCCTCGCCTGAAGCCGCCCCTGCTCCTCGTCATCGGCGACAACGACCTCACGATTTCCCCCGACGACGCGCGCCTCATCGCGCGTGTGGTGCCCTCCAGTCGCACCGTTCGACTGACGGGAGTGGGCCATCTGGCACACGAGGAAGCCCCGACGCGCATTGCCGACGTCATCTTTTCCTCCGGCGAGCCCGAGACCACCCTCTGAATTCTGCTCCAGAGCGAAGTTCGCACTTGCGCAACCGAGCTTTACACTCTTAAATGTCATCTTATGTTGACACATTCTGCCCGCTCCAGTGCCACCTATCCCGTTCCAGAGGCACGCCCCCATGCGGTTGTGATCGGCAGCGGATTTGGCGGACTAGCAGCAGCGGTTCGTCTCGGCGCGCGCGGCTATAAGGTCACCGTGCTGGAAAAACTCGATGCTGCCGGCGGTCGGGCTTATGTCTTCCGTCAGGACGGTTTTACGTTCGATGCCGGACCGACAATCATCACCGCGCCGTTCCTTCTTGAAGAACTCTGGACGCTCTGCGGCCGCAAGATGTCCGACGACATCGACCTGCGCCCACTGTCGCCGTTCTACACGCTCCGCTTTCACGACGGCGAAACACTCACCTGCTGCGCCGATCCGGATGCCATGCGCCGCGAGGTCGCCCGCATTTCGCCCGGCGACGTCGCCGGCTACGAGCGTTTCATGGCGCAAGCTCAGCAGATCTACGCCGTTGGCTTCGAGCAGTTGGGCGACGTGCCTTTCGACAGCTGGACCGACATGGCCAAGCTCCTGCCCCAACTCTTCAAGCTCGAAAGCTACCGCTCGATCTACAGCCTCGCCTCCAAACATGTGCAGGACCCGCGCCTGCGGGTTTTCCTGAGCTTCCATCCGCTTTTCGTCGGCGGCAATCCGTTCAACGTCACCTCGATCTACGGCCTGATCACGTTCCTGGAACGCCGCTTCGGCGTCCACTTTGCGATGGGCGGAACCGGAAGCCTCGTCAAAGGCCTCGTCAAACTCATCGGCACTCAAGGCGGCGAGATCCGGTACGGCGCGGAAGTCTCCGAAATCACGCTCGATGGCCGCCGAGCCACAGGCGTACGCCTCGCGTCCGGCGAAGTCCTCCCAGCCGATGTCGTGGTCTCCAACGCAGATGTCGCGTGGACGTACCGCTACCTCCTGCCCAAGAGCGCGCGCCGCACCTGGACCGACAAGCGCCTCGACAAGGCCCGCTATTCGATGAGCCTGTTCGTCTGGTACTTCGGCACCAACAAGAAGTATGACGACGTTCCCCACCATACGATCCTGCTCGGACCGCGCTATCGCGAACTTCTCAACGACATCTTCCAAAGCAAGCGCCTCGCTGCGGATTTCAGCCTCTACCTGCACCGTCCGACGGCAACGGACCCCTCGCTTGCTCCGCCCGGCAATGATGCCTTCTATGTCCTCTCGCCCGTCCCGCATCTGGAAGGTGATACCGATTGGACGACCGAAGCCGAGCCCTATCGCCAGCGCATCGCCAAGTATCTGTCTGAAACCGTGATGCCCGGGTTCGAAAACCACATCGCCACCTCGCGCATTATGACGCCTCTCGATTTCCGCGACCGCCTTATGTCCTACAAAGGCGCCGCATTCAGCCTGGAACCCGTGCTCACCCAAAGTGCGTGGTTTCGTCCGCATAACCGCAGCGAAGATATCGAACATCTCTACCTCGTCGGCGCTGGAACCCACCCGGGTGCTGGCGTGCCGGGTGTTCTGTCCTCCGCTCGTGTCCTCGACAGGATCGTACCCGATGCGTCAGCTTTCGCCTGAGGAACAGCGGCTCGCAGCCGCAGACCTCAATGCTTGCAGCGAAAAACTCGCGAACGGCTCGCGCACGTTCCTCGCTGCCTCGCGCCTGCTGCCGCGCCGCGTCCGCGATCCGGCCATCGCACTCTATGCCTTCTGCCGCGAAGCCGACGACATCATCGACATCGGTGGCGCCACTGCGGGCAATTTGGCGCTCCTCAAGGACCGCCTCGACGCCATCTATCGCAATGCCCCCTATGCCTCCTCGACCGATCGCGCCTTCTCGTTCGTGGTCCACCGCTTCGACATTCCCCGCACCCTTCCTGATGCCCTGATCGAAGGCTTCGCGTGGGACGCCGATGGACGCCGCTACGAAACGTTTGCCGACGTCCTCGCCTATTCAACGCGCGTCGCTGGCAGCGTCGGCGCGATGATGGCCTTGTTGATGGGTACGCGCGATAGGGCACAGCTTGCGCGCGCCTGTGACCTTGGCATCGCGATGCAGCTTTCCAACATCGCCCGCGATGTCGGCGAAGACGCCCGCGCCGGCCGGATCTACCTCCCGCTCGTCTGGATGCGCCAAGCCGGCCTCGACCCGGACGATTGGCTCGCCGACCCGCAAGCCTCACCGGAGATCGCCGAGATCGTCGAGCGGCTCCTGGAAGCGGCCGACAGCCTCTACCGCCGCGCCGCGCGCGGAATCTCCGCGCTTCCCGTCGACTGCCGCACGGGCATCTTCGCCGCCGCCTACCTGTACGGCGAGATCGGCAATGAAGTCCGCCGCAACGGCCACAACTCGATTTCGCAGCGCGCCATTGTGCCCGCCAAGCGCAAGATTGAGTTGGCCGCGAAAGCCGCCCTCTCCGCCTCTCTTTCGCTGACGCAGACACCGGTCATCATTCCAGATCGCGTCCGCGAAGCCGCCTATCTTCTCGATGCCGTGCATCCCCACGCGATCGAGCCGGTCTCCCCCGCGTGGTGGAACCTGCCCGCGCGGACGGCTCGCATCATCGAAATGTTTGAACGCCTCGAGCTGCGCGAGCGGGAGGCCCAGATTGCGCGCTTATCCGGCACGCAAGCTCAGTCGTCGTCGCGTGCAGAAGCCTAGAACCGGAGAACCGGCCATGAACGCACATATCGGACAACCCGTGCCATCACCCAAGCCCCTGCTGGACAAGGTTCGCGTGCCCGCCGATCTGCGCGCGCTTCCCGAAAGCGACATGAAACAACTTGCCGAAGAGCTGCGGCGCGAGACGATCGAAGCGGTCTCCGTCACCGGCGGCCATTTGGGCGCCGGCCTCGGCGTCGTCGAGCTGACCCTCGCCATTCACCGCGTCTTCGACACGCCGCGCGATCGCCTCATTTTCGATGTCGGCCACCAATGCTATCCACACAAGATCCTCACCGGACGCCGCGATCGCATCCGCACGCTCCGCACCGGCGGTGGTCTGTCCGGCTTCACCAAGCGTGCCGAGAGTGAATATGACCCATTCGGCGCCGCCCACTCCTCCACATCCATCTCGGCCGGTCTCGGCATGGCCGTCGCCCGCGACCTCAAGGGCGAAAACAACAACGTCATCTGCGTCATCGGTGACGGTGCCATGTCGGCCGGCATGGCCTACGAAGCGATGAACAACGCCGGCGCCCGCGACGAGCGCCTCATCGTCATCTTGAACGATAACGAGATGTCGATCGCTCCGCCCACGGGTGCGCTTTCCAAATATCTCACGCGCGCCACCTCGAGCAGCCCGTATCTGCATTTGCGCGACTTCGCCAAGCAGCTCGCCAAGCGTCTGCCCAAGAAGTGGGAGCGCCGCGCCGCCCGCGTCGAGGAAATGTCGCGCACCATCATGTCGGGTGGCATCTGGTTCGAGGAATTGGGCTTCTACTACGTTGGACCGATCGACGGCCACGACCTCGACCAGCTGCTGCCGGTCCTCAAGAACTGCCGCGACGCTGAACAGGCACCGATCCTGGTGCATGTCATCACGCAGAAGGGCAAGGGATACGCGCCCGCCGAAGCCTCCGCCGACAAGTATCATGGCGTCGCCAAGTTCGATGTCGTCACCGGCACCCAGGTCAAGCCGAAGGCCGCCGCTCCCAGCTACACCAAAGTCTTCGCCAACAGCCTTGTCGCCGAAGCCAAGAAAGATCAGCGCATCGTCGGCATCACCGCCGCCATGCCCGACGGCACGGGCCTCGACATTTTCGGCCGCGCCTTCCCCGATCGCATGTTTGATGTCGGCATCGCCGAACAGCACGCCGTCACATTCGCAGCCGGTCTCGCGACGGAAGGCCTGAAGCCGTTCTGCGCCATCTACTCCACGTTCCTCCAGCGCGGCTACGATCAGGTCGTCCACGATGTCGCGATCCAGTCGCTACCCGTCCGCTTCATGATTGATCGCGCCGGTCTCGTCGGCGCCGACGGCCCGACTCACGCCGGCTCATTCGATCTGGCCTACCTGGGCTGTCTGCCGGGCTTTGTCATCATGGCCGCGGCCGACGAAACCGAACTCGTCCACATGGTCGCCACCGCGGCGTCGATCGACGATCGCCCGTCCGCCGTCCGCTATCCGCGCGGCGAAGGCATCGGCCTCGAACTCCCCGCTGAAGGCGTGCCGCTCGAAATCGGCAAGGGCCGCATCGTTCGTGAAGGCTCGACCGTCGCGATCCTTTCGCTCGGCACCCGTCTCGCCGAAGCCCACAAAGCCGCCGACCAACTGGCGGCCCAGGGCCTCTCGACCACCATCGCCGACGCCCGCTTCATGAAACCTCTCGACGAGGACCTCATCCGCGATCTGGCCAGCAAGCACGAGGTTCTGATCACCCTTGAGGAAGGCAGCGTCGGAGGCTTCGGCAGTCACGTCCTTGAATTCCTCTCGCGCGAAGGCCTGCTCGACCACGGCTTGAAGGTTCGCACCATGACGTTGCCGGACAGCTTCATCGACCACGACAAGCCTGAAGTCATGTACGCCCAAGCCGGCCTCGACGCCGCCGGCATCGTCACAAAAGTCTTCTCCGCCCTCGGTCGCACCGAAAACGCCGGCGGCGCCCTCCGCGCCTGAACCGTCCTCAAGTGCTCGACGTAATTCTATAAGCGACGGCCCCTCATCGGGGCCGTCGCCATAACTGAACCCGGCCACGAAACGCCGACACGGAGCGCTCCATGCTGCCCATTCTCGCCGCTCCACTGGAAACGAGCATCGTGGCCTTTATGGAACTCATCATCGTGCTGGCCTTCTTTCTCGGGTGGTACATCCTCGAAAAAGTCGCCAACAGCTACGACCGGGATAAGGAAAAATCAGAAGAAGAAATACGTCCCTCGCGAAGCGATGGAAAAGACAGGCGCGATATCACGTCCACGTTGCATGATTGATCGAGTGTGGAACGCTCCCGTGTTGCAAGCGTTCTCCTGTCAGTCCACAAGCTGATCGGAGATAAGAAAATGCCCTTAATCATGTGGCTTCTAGGCGTACCGTTGTCTGTGATCATCCTACTGGCGCTGTTCGGCGCGTTCTAACGCGCCGCTCGTCGCGGCATCCGGAACGGCAGCATCAACTGCACCACAGGCGACACGAAGCGTTCCAGTGACAAACTCTCGTGCATGGCCGTTACCGGACGTCCCGCCACCCGCGAGGATACGATTGAGCGCGTATAGAACGGAGTGTCCTCGAGCGTCTTTACGACGGCTCCCCCGGCTCCGCCATCAGACCGTGTCCCCCGTTCGAGGCGCCAGATGGGTGCCCGCGCCAGCTTGCACAAGCTCGGCGGTTCCAGCTGCTCTATGGAACCATCTGGCCGCATGAAGAGCGACAATCCTTCCTCCCGCCCATCCTTCAGCGTCACATCGTAAAAAATTGTCGCTCCAAGCGTGTCACTCGCCCGCGACCAATCCCACCGCCGGAAACTATTTTCCAGAGGTACAACGCCGCTATTCCAGTCCAGGTAGCCGTGCCCCGACCACTTCAGTCCGTTTTCAAAAGCCACCTCGACCCGCGAAACGGGCGCGATCGGCCGCCATGTATGTTCGCCCTTCGCATCGAGCAGAAACGATTGCTCATTGAGAGCCGACGGCATGACGCGCACGCGCCCCTTCAATCGCGACGGAATCGGCACCGTCATCTCGTCGATATCGAACGTCAGTCCGTCGCCATCCCAGCGTAGCGAACTCGGCCCCACGGCGAACGTAGTCGCCGTCCGCGACAACTCCCGCCGGCCGCGCTCCGTCATCGTCCAGCGATGCCCGCCGGCACCATACAGCGCCACGTTGATTGCGACGTAATTTTCAGGATCCGCACCTCCCTTGCGCCGCGCATACTTGTAGTATGGCGAGAACACGCTCCCGACGAACGAGATAATCGACAGCCCGTGCCGCCCATCGTCACTGAGCGCATCGACGTACCACCAGACATAGCCGCAAGGGCCTACAGCCGCGTCGAATTGAGGTCCACCGCCAGTTGCGCGGCGGCCAGCCATCCCGAAAGAGCTGCCATCGGTACGCCCGGCCCCGGATGCACGCTCCCGCCCGCCAGATACAATCCCGGAATACGAGTCTTGCCCCCCGGTCTGCTGAACGACGCCATCCAGCCATGCGATGCCGCGCCGTAAAGCGCCCCGCCGGTCGCAGGAAAAAGATCGTGAAACCCCGCCGGCGTCGTCAGCACCGCATCCGCCGATGCCCGATCGACATCGAGCCCAAGCCGCTTCAAAACTGCAAACGTCCGTTCCTCGCATTCCGCGACCTCCGCGCCGGTATACCGATCCGCATCGCCCGTTGCGGGCGCATTCACGAGCACCAGCAGCCGCTCCTGGCCGCCGGCGAATTCCGCGGGATCATCGCTGCGATCCTGCGCGCAGACATACACCGTCGGCTCACGCGGCAACCGTGCTCGACCGAAGATGTCGTCGAATTCGGCTTGATAGTCAGTAGAGAAAAACACGTTGTGGCGCACGAGCGGAAAGCCGCTCGTTTTCGCATTCATCACCCACGTCATCGCCGAGAGCGAGCGCTGATCGCGTCGCAATGGCGAAACGGCCGTCGCCACGTTGCGACCGAACAGGCCTGCCGCAATTGCCGCTGAATCCGCGTTGACGATCACGCTTTCGGATTCGATGACCTCACCGTTGCGCAACCGAACGCCTCCGATGCGTCCATTGCGGGCGAGCACTTGTTCGACCTCCACGCCGTAGGTGAACTGCGCGCCATTTTCTTCCGCAATTCTTTCGATGGCGCGCGCAAGAGCGTGCATGCCATCTTCGATGATCCACACGCCATCCTGTTCCACATGCGCCACCAGCATCAGCGTCGCCGGCGCATCGAACGGCGATGATCCGCAGTAGGTCGCATAGCGTCCGAACAGTTGTCTCAGTCGCGGATCTTGAAAATGATCGCCCAGCGCCGACCACAGCGTCGAGAATGGAGAAATGCGCCACATATCGCCGAGCGACTTCAAACCCGAGCTGAAGGCGAGCGAAATCGGCGTTGGTTGTGGCGAGCGAATAAAAGGCTCTTCGAGCGTCTGATAAATGTCCCGCGCGCGCGCACAAAAGGCGCGAAATCCTTGCGCCTCGCGCGGTCCCGCGAAGGCTCCGATGGCATCTGCCGATTGCTCCACGCCGGCAAAGAGATCGAGGCGTTCGTCCGTGGTCCAGGCATGCCGTGCCAGGATCGACAAGGGCTTCAGGCGCAGCTCTTCTGCGAAAACACGCCCGGCATCGCCGAAAATCCGCTCGAACACCCAACGCATGGTGAAAACCGTCGGCCCGGCATCAACGGGGCGCCCACCCGCCATCACCTGCCGCATTTTTCCGCCTGGGGCTGCCTGCCGCTCAACGACATGAACCTGAAAACCTGCCCGTGCGAGTTCCAGAGCCGAAACCAGCCCCGCTATGCCCGCACCGACCACCACCACCTTCCCCTTGACCATGGCCGCCCAGATCTTTCACCGGCACCGCCCCATAGCGCCGCCTTGAAGTGTCTATTTTACTAGACATTCAAAAAAGACCAACTAGGATTACACATCTGTCCTGAAAAGGGGTCTTCCAATGGATGCCACGGCTCGTATCGAACAATCCTTGGAAGCTATCTTGGCGCGGGCAGAAACCCCAGGCTCTCCTCCTAAACTCGCTGCGGCGCTGCGCTATGCCGTCTTTCCAGGCGGCGCACGCGTTCGGCCGCGGCTTTGTTTAGCGGTTGCAGACGCCTGCGGCGATGATCAGCCGGCGCTGGCCGAGGCAGCCGCCTCGTCGATCGAACTGCTGCATTGCTCGTCGCTCGTTCACGACGATCTGCCCTGCTTCGACGATGCCGCGCTTCGCCGCGGAAAACCCTCTGTTCATATGGCTTTTGGCGAACCCCTCGCCGTGCTCGCGGGCGATGCGTTGATCGTCATGGCCTTCGAGTGCCTGGCTGTTGCGGGCGCCGCTGCGCCGCTCCGCCTCCCCGCACTCTTGACCAAGATTTCGAGCTCTGTCGGCATGCCGCACGGCATCGTTGCGGGTCAGGCATGGGAGTGCGAACCGGAAGTCGAACTCGCCAAATACCACCGTGAAAAAACCGGCTCTCTTTTCGCCGCGGCCACCGAGGCCGGTGCGCTGGCCGCTGGCCAGTCGCCGGAGCCGTGGCGCCGCCTTGGCGAATGCATCGGCGAGGCCTATCAGGTCGCCGACGATTTGCATGACCTCCTCGGCAAGGCCGCAGATATCGGCAAGCCCTCCGGCCAGGATGCCGCCCACCATCGACCAACAGCTTGCAGCCTCGGCATCGAAGGCGCCTCCAAGCGCTTAAAGGGCCTGATGAAAGAGGCGATGGAGTCGATCCCCTCCTGCCCCGGCTCAGACGAACTGCGGGCCATCATTCTCGCTGAATCGACGCGCTTCGTTCCCAAGGAACTGGCGCGCCTCGCAGCATGACGCGGCCAGCGGGCGGGCCAAGCGCCGGCTTGCCTGCCGTTGGTGGCGGCCAGGCTCGACCCTCTGCAGCCTCACCTGCTTTTCCTCGAAACGGAGCATCGCGCATGCTGTCCCTGGCAGAGCGCTGGCTCTCCTTGCGCAACAAGCTGATCGCCAGTCCGCGTTTCCAGAAGTTCGCGGCAGCAACACCCGGCGTTCGCACCATTGCTCGCAACAAAGCGCGCGGCGTCTTCGATCTGCTCTCGGGCTTCATCTATTCGCAGGTTCTGCTCGCCTGCGTTCGTCTGGACCTTTTCCGTCTCCTTGAGAAGACACCCCTTACGCTCGACGCCATCGCGGCTCGAACAGATCTGCCGCTCGATCCCGCACGCCGCCTGCTCGATGCCGCCGTCTCCCTTGACCTCATGTGTCGTCTATCTGACGGCCGTTACGGCCTCGGCATGAACGGCGCCGCGATCCTGGCCAATCCCGGCATCGAAGCCATGGTCGAGCACAACGCGATTCTATATCGCGACCTGACTGATCCGGTCGACTTTCTACGCAATCCTGAGCGCGAGACCGCGCTGTCGCGCTATTGGGCTTATGCCCAAGCCGGCGATCCGGCGCAGCTGACGGATGAAGCTGTTCGCGACTACAGCGCGCTGATGTCGGCTTCCCAGCCTCTCGTGGCTGGCGAAATTCTCGACGCATATCCGTTTCAAGGCCACAAGCGCCTTCTCGACGTCGGCGGTGGCGAAGGTCGCTTCGTATGCTCCGTCGGCGCCCGCTATCCGAATCTTGAGCTGATGATGTTCGATCTGCCGGCTGTCGCCGCTCGCGCCGAACAAAGAATTGCCGAACACGGACTCACAGGACGGGCAAAGGCCTTCGGTGGAAACTTTTTCAAAGATGAACTGCCGAAAAGCGCCGATATCGTGACACTCGTCAGGATTCTGCATGACCACGATGACGAAAAAGCACAACTCCTTTTGGACAACATCCGTCGTGCGCTCCCCCACAATGGTTGCTTGCTAATTGCTGAACCGTTGGCTGAAACGCCCGGCGCCGAGCGCATGGGCGATGCCTATTTTAGTTTCTATCTCATGGCGATGCGTTCAGGCCGTCCGAGATCGCGCGAGACTATCACGGCCATGCTGCACCGCAGTGGCTTTGGCCATGTGCGCCCCATCCGTACGCGGGTGCCACTCCAGACGAGCCTTCTCGTCGCACAAACATGACCCACGACTGTTCATGGCGCTTGACACTTTCTACTGTCCGCATAGATTGACAGCTGAAGAAGGAGGCAGGTACCGGAATTCCCAGGTGCCCTGGCCCCCCGTAGATCGCGAGTTTCCTCGGATGAACACCCTCGCTGTCGTGCTCGAAGAGCCGGAGCGCCTTGTGCTCAGCCGACTTCCGTTGCCGGAGCCGGGCGAGGAAGACGTGGTGGTCGATATTGAATGGAGCGGCATCTCCACAGGCACCGAACGCCTGCTCTGGTCGGGCCGCATGCCCCCGTTCCCAGGGCTCGGCTATCCGCTCGTCCCTGGATATGAATCCGTCGGCCGCATTCGTGAAGCCGGATCCCGCTCCGGCGCTCATGTCGGCGATCGCGTTTTCGTTCCAGGCGCCCGCTGCTACGGCGAGATCAAGGGCCTCTTCGGCGGTGCGTCCTCACGCGTCGTTGTCCCCGGAGCCAAAGCCACTCGCTTTCAAGAAGAGCTCGGCGAGCAGGGCGTCCTCCTGGCCCTCGCCGCCACCGCTTACCATGCCCTTGACGTCGGCCGCTCGACGCTGCCGCAACTCATCATCGGACATGGCGTCCTCGGCCGTCTCATCGCCCGTCTCGTGATCGCGGTCGGCGGTGAAGCACCCGTCGTTTGGGAAACCAACGTGCGCCGCGCCGCCGGCTCGCAAGGCTACACCGTCATCGATCCAGTCGCCGATAGCCGCCGCGGCTACGCCTCGATCTGCGATGTCAGCGGCGACTCGAAACTGCTCGATACGCTGATCGGCAAACTCTCGCCGGGTGGCGAGATCGTCCTCGCCGGTTTCTATAGCGAGCCTCTGTCTTTTGCCTTTCCGCCAGCTTTCATGCGCGAGGCGCGCCTGCGCGTCGCCGCCGAGTGGAAAGACCACGATCTCACGGCCGTTCGCGATCTCATTGAGCGCGGTGCCCTCTCGCTCGACGGCCTCATCACTCACCGGGAACCGGCGACGGCGGCAGGTAACGCCTATCGCACGGCATTCACTGATCCCGATTGCCTGAAAATGATCCTCGATTGGAGACATTGCTCATGAGCGCGTGCGGAACGACGACGACACTCAACGCTCTGAAGCCTTCGATGAAGGATTTCCTGCGCGATGAAGCTGCCCAGGAGCCCGATCCCGTGCCGAAAGCCGGCTCGGAAACGAAGGAAACGCAGATCATCGCCATCTATGGCAAGGGCGGCAGCGGCAAGAGTTTCGCACTCGCCAACCTGTCCTACATGATGGCGCAGCTCGGCAAGCGGGTCCTCCTCATCGGTTGCGATCCCAAGAGCGATACGACATCGCTGCTGTTCGGAGGCCGCGCCACACCGACCATCATCGAAACCAGCGCCAAGAAGAAGCTGGCAGGCGAAGAACTCAAGATCTCCGACGTTTGCTTCAAGCGCGACGGCGTTTTCGCGATGGAGCTGGGCGGACCGGAAGTCGGACGCGGCTGCGGTGGACGCGGCATCATTCACGGCTTCGAAACACTCGAGAAGCTGGGCTTCCACGAATGGGGCTTCGACTACGTGCTCCTCGACTTCCTCGGTGACGTGGTCTGCGGCGGCTTCGGCCTGCCGATCGCCCGCGACATGTGCCAGAAGGTCATCGTCGTCGGCTCCAACGACCTCCAGTCGCTCTACGTGGCCAACAACGTCTGCTCGGCGGTCGAATACTTCCGCAAGCTCGGCGGCAATGTCGGCGTCGCCGGCATGGTGATCAACAAGGACGACGGCACCGGCGAGGCCCGCGCGTTTGCTCAAGCCGCCGGCATTCCAGTGCTCGCCGCGATCCCCGCAAACGAAGATATTCGCCGCAAGAGCGCCAACTACGAAATCATCGGCCTGCCCGGCGGTGAGTGGGCGCCCCTCTTCGAGGAACTCGCGCTGAACGTCGCATCCGCACCACCCGTGCGTCCTTCACCGCTCTCGCAAGACGGCCTGCTCGGCCTCTTCGCGAGCGATGTCGTGGGCCGCGACGTGGTGCTCGAACCGGCAAGCTTCGAAGACATGTGCGGCGGCTCGGCCGTGAGCAAGCCTTCGCTCGAAGTCATCTACGACACGGTCTGAGACTGCCAAACGGTTTACCAGGACTGAACGTTATGACGGTGTTGGACGAGAAAGTAGCCGAAACGACGACAGCGATGGACACCATCGCCGACGCGGCTGCCTGTGCGCCTGACAAGGCTCCCGGCGTCGATGGGCTTGGCTGTCATTCCGGCAAAGACGAAATGAAGAAGGCGGCAGTGGCAGCGGGCAAGGGCGAAACGCTCGACCGTTACGCCACTGATTATCCGATGGGCCCGCACGACCAGCCACAAAGCATGTGCCCTGCGTTCGGTTCGCTGCGCGTCGGTCTGCGCATGCGCCGCACGGCAACCGTTTTGTCGGGTTCCGCCTGCTGTGTGTACGGCCTCACCTTCACGTCGCATTTCTATGGTGCGCGACGCACGGTCGGATACGTCCCGTTCAACTCCGAAACGCTCGTCACCGGCAAATTGTTCGAGGACATCCGCGACGCCGTCTACAAGCTCGCAGACCCCGAGCTGTACGATACGATCATCATCACAAATCTTTGCGTGCCCACGGCCTCCGGCGTACCGCTCCAGCTTCTGCCGAAGGAAATCAACGGCGTCCGCATCGTCGGCATCGATGTTCCCGGCTTTGGCATCCCAACGCACGCCGAAGCAAAGGATGTGCTCGCCGGCGCGATGCTGAAATACGCTCGCTCCGAAGCAGAGCACGGCCCCGTGCAGGCCCCACGGACCGGCGTCAGCCTGAAGCCGACGGTCACGCTGCTTGGCGAAATGTTCCCGGCCGATCCGATGATCATCGGTTCGCTGCTCGAACCCCTTGGCCTCGCCGCCGGACCCGTCGTGCCGACACGCGAATGGCGCGAACTTTACGGAGCGCTCGACTGCGCCGCGGTCGCCGCGATCCATCCGTTCTACAAAGCCAGCATTCGCGAATTCGAAGGCGCCGGCCGCAAGGTCGTCGGTTCCGCCCCCGTGGGCCATGACGGGACCGCAGCCTGGCTCGAGAACATCGGCGCCGCATGCAATGTCTCTGCCGACAAGATCGACGCCGCGAAAGCCAAGTTCCTGCCGGCAATCCGCGGCGCACTGGCCGCCAAGCCGATCAAAGGCCGCATCACGATGTCGGGCTATGAAGGCTCCGAACTGATCGTCGCGCGCCTTCTGGTGGAGAGCGGCGCAGACGTGCGCTACGTCGGCACCGCTTGCCCGCGCACCGTCTGGTCTGATGCCGACCGCGAGTGGCTGGAAGCCAAAGGCGTACAGATCCAATTCCGCGCCTCGCTGGAACAGGATCTCGCGGCCTTCCACGAATACAAGCCCGATCTCGCCATCGGGACGACGCCCGTCGTGCAGAAAGCTAAGGAAAGCTCGACGCCGTCGCTCTACTTCACAAACCTCATCTCAGCCCGTCCGCTCATGGGCGTCGCCGGTGCCGGCTCCCTTGCGCAGGTCACCAATGCTGCGATGGCGGGCAAGGACCGCTTCGACACCATGACGGAGTTCTTCGAGGGCGTCGGCACAGGCCACAGCACCGGCGTATGGGAAGATACGCCCGTCGATCGCCCGGAATTCCGCGCGGAATACAAGCGACGCATTGAGAAGGAAGCCAAGAAGCGCAAGGCGGAGGAAATGATATGACCCTCGTCTTGGATCACGATCGCGCTGGTGGCTACTGGGGTTCGGTGTATGTCTTCACCGCCGTCAAAGGCCTGCAAGTCATCATCGACGGCCCTGTCGGCTGCGAGAATTTGCCTGTCACATCGGTGCTGCACTACACCGACGCGCTGCCGCCTCATGAGTTGCCGATCGTAGTCACGGGGCTTTCCGAAGAAGAACTCGGCAAGACCGGCACGGAAGGCGCCATGCGCCGCGCCCACAAGGCGCTTGATCCGCACATGCCGGCCGTCGTCGTTACAGGCTCCATCGCCGAGATGATCGGCGGCGGCGTCACGCCGGAAGGCACCAACATCCAGCGCTTCCTCCCGCGCACGATCGACGAAGATCAGTGGCAGAGCGCCGACCGCGCCATGACCTGGCTGTGGACCCAGTTCGGTCGCAAGAAGATCCCCGAACTGAAGCCGCGCGCTGAAGGCCGAAAGCCGAAGGTCAACATCATCGGACCGATCTACGGCACCTTCAACATGCCGTCCGACTTGGCCGAGATCCGCCGCCTCGTCGAAGGCATCGGCGCCGAAGTCAACATGGTCTTTCCGCTCGGCTCGCATGTCGCCGACGTGCCCAAACTCGTCGACGCGGAAGCCAACATCTGCATGTATCGCGAATTCGGCCGCCTGCTTTGCGAAACACTCGAGCGGCCCTACTTGCAAGCCCCGATCGGCATGCATTCGACGACGCTGTTCCTGCGCAAACTCGGTGAAATTCTGGGGCTCGATCCGGAACCCTTCATCACGCGCGAGAAGCACACCACCATCAAGCCGATCTGGGATCTCTGGCGCTCGGTCACGCAGGACTTCTTCGGCACGGCCTCGTTCGGCATCGTGGCCAACGAAACCTACACCCGCGGCGTCCGCCAATTCCTGGAAACCGAACTCGGCCTGCCGTGCAATTTCGCGGTTCAGCGCAAGCCTGGCGCCAAGACCGACAACGACGCCGTGCGCGCGGCCATCAAGCAGACGCCGCCGCTCGTCATCTTCGGAAGCTACAACGAACGCATGTATTTGGCGGAAGCCGGTGGGCGCGGTATCTATATCCCGGCGTCCTTCCCCGGCGCCATCATTCGCCGCCATACCGGCACGCCATTCATGGGCTACGCCGGCGCGACCTATCTCGTGCAGGAAGTCTGCAACGCGCTTTTCGATGCGCTGTTCCACATTCTTCCGCTCGCGACCGACATGGACAAAGTCGATCCCACACCCGCCCGGCTCCACGCGGAACTGCCCTGGGACGACGACGCCAAGGCCGCCTTCGATCGCATCATCGAAGAGCAACCCATTCTCATCCGAATCTCGGCCGCCAAGCGTCTTCGCGACGCGGCCGAACGCACGGCACGGCAAGCCGGTGAGACACGCGTCAGCGCTCGTCGCCTCGCACTGTCTCAACCGTTCATCAAAGAAGGGCACGCCGCATGACAGCCGCATCCATCTCTGGCCACATCGCACGATCCGATTACGTTCGCGTGCGCGCGCTGCCATCTGTCACCGCGCGCAGAACTGCTTCGCCGGCGGCGAAGGCCCGTAAATCGTCTGCATCTGACACCGCAGGCGCAGCGGCCGTTTCGCGAGCGTTCGCCAATCATGCCGCGGCATCACGGATGGCTGCCAAGCCCAAAAAGAGCGACGCCATCGAGTTCCGGCTGATCTTCACGATCGCCTTTGCCGTGTTCCTCTTCACGTCCGTCATCGAACGCGCACTTCCCCACAAGTGGGCCCAGCGCGCAGGCGAAGGCGAGGTTCGCAAATCCGTTTTCGAGCAGGCCAGGGAAGCCGCGCACATCAGTGCCGCGTACGCTTTCATGGGCTGATCTCGACTCGAATTCGCCGGGCCCTGCCGGTCCGGCGAACACGAAACGTGGTGTCCAAAGCCACGGACTACCCCCTGCCGCGCGGGTCGATGCGCGGTAACGGCCGCAAGGCCAATTCACGGAGAGTACCAACATGGCTGCTGATAACAGAAGCGGCTCGGTGTCGGGGTTGACCGAAACGGAAGCGAAGGAGTTCCACGGAATCTTCGTCACTTCCTTCATTATCTTCACGGTCATCGCGATTATCGCGCACTTCCTCGTGTGGCAGTGGCGTCCCTGGTTCCCGGGGCCGACCGGCTACGCGTCGTTGATCGACGGCGCAAACTACGCCCTGAGCTACCTGCCGTCGCTCAAGGCATAACCCAGAGGGAGATGAGAATATGTGGAAGATTTGGCTTCTCTTCGATCCTCGCCGGACCCTGATCGCATTGGCAACATTCCTGTTCAGCCTTGCGGTCCTGATCCACTTCATCCTGTTGAGCACCGATCGCTTCAACTGGATCGAAGGGCCGCGCGCGAAAGCCGCTGCCTCGATCGAAATGCCGCTGATCAAGGCGGTCTGACCGACACCATGGAGCCGGACGGACGTTGTCGCCCGTCCGGTTCCAAAATCACTCGGCACTGCACGACACAATAAAAATTATGACTCGCAGCCGGCTGTGTGCCGACTGAGCGGAGAATCCAGCCATGGCTATGCTTAACTTCGAGCGAAAATACCGTGTTCGTGGCGGAACGCTGATCGGCGGGGATCTGTTCGACTTCTGGGTCGGGCCCTTCTACGTCGGCTTCTTTGGCGTCACGACCATCTTCTTCATCATCGTCGGTGTCGGCCTCATCTGCTGGGGCGTTTCACTTGGCCCGACGTGGAATCTCTTCCGCCTCTCGATCAATCCCCCTCCAGCCGAATTCGGTCTCAGCTTTGCACCGATGAAGCAAGGCGGAATTTGGCAGGCGGTCACGATCTGTGCCACCGGAGCGTTCGTCTCCTGGGCGCTACGAGAAGTGGAAATCTGTCGAAAGCTCGGCATGGGCTACCATGTACCGTTCGCTTTCTCGGTTGCCATCCTCGCCTACGTTACCCTTGTGATCTTCCGTCCGATCGCGATGGGCTCATGGTCTTACGGATTCCCGTATGGATTCTCGAGCCACCTCGATTGGGTGTCCGGCACGGGCTACGCGTACGGCAACTTCCACTATAACCCTGCCCACATGGTCGCGATCACGTTCTTCTTCACCACGACCCTCGCGCTCGCACTCCACGGCGCGCTGGTTCTCTCATCGGTCAATCCGGCCAAGGGTGAAGTGGTCAAGACCCCGGAGCACGAGAACACCTACTTCCGTGACACCATCGGCTACTCCATCGGCACGCTGGGCATCCATCGCCTCGGCCTGTTCCTGGCATTGTCAGCTGGTTTCTGGAGCGCGGTGTGTATCATCATCAGTGGGCCATTGTGGGCCGAGGGCGATCCTTGGGTCGACTGGTGGAACTGGTGGCTCGAACTGCCGATCTGGTCGTAAGGGGAGGATAAAACATGACCTACTACCAGAACATCTTCACGCAACTCCAGGTGTCTCCCCACCCGGAGCCCGGCATTCCTCTGCCGGAGAACAACTCCGAGCGCCGCGGTCCGCCGCGGTTCTCCTACTGGGCAGGCAAGATTGGTGACGCTCAAATCGGTCCGATCTACCTTGGTACGCTGGGTTTTCTGTCCCTCGTCTGCGGTATCATCGCGATCGAAATCATCGGCCTCAACATGCTGGCGTCGGTGAACTGGGATCCCGTCCAGTTCATTCGCAAGCTGCCTTACCTTGCGCTCGAGCCGCCTAAGCCTGAATACGGCATCACCATTCCGCCTCTCAAAGAGGGCGGCTGGTGGCTGATGGCAGGCTTCTTCCTGACGACGTCCATCCTGCTCTGGTGGCTTCGCATGTACCGCCGCGCCCGCGCGCTCGGCATGGGCACGCATGTTCCATGGGCGTTCGCTTCGGCCATCTGGCTCTATCTGGTGCTGGGCTTCATCCGCCCGCTCCTGATGGGCAGCTGGAGCGAAGCGGTGCCGTTCGGGATCTTCCCGCACCTCGATTGGACGAACAATTTCTCCATCACCTACGGCAACCTGTTCTACAATCCGTTCCACATGCTCTCGATCGCGTTCCTCTATGGCTCGGCTCTGCTGTTCGCCATGCACGGCGCAACGATCCTGGCCGTGACACGGTACGGCGGCGAGCGCGAGATCGAGCAGATCACCGATCGCGGTACGGCGTCTGAACGAGCTGCCCTCTTTTGGCGGTGGACGATGGGCTTCAACGCTTCGATGGAATCGATCCATCGCTGGGCGTGGTGGTTCGCGGTGCTCTGCACGCTCACGGGCGGCATCGGCATCCTTCTCACCGGAACGGCCGTCGACAACTGGTACGACTGGGGCGTCAAGCACGGTGTTGCACCGGCCGCTTGGCCATAATCGGCAACGCCCGACACCCGAAAAAAGGCCCGGCGAGTTCCTCGCCGGGCTTTTTTGTCGATGGAGCGAACATGTCGCCGACCTGATGCGCGATGCACCACTTGGCTATGCCGCCACCGCCGCGAAGAAACGGTCCCCGCGCGAACTCCTGACGTGGATGAACCCTGAACGGCAACACGCACACGTTCCGAATTCGCCTTCGAGCGCAGCACGAAAAAAGAACTTATCCCCGCACGAGTATCGATGGTTATCTTGAACGCACCCGCATCATTCGGGGGCGCTGACCGGAGGCGTCTTGTTGGTGCGATGCGGGTACGGGTGCTGGAGGACGAAGCGGCCAACGCAGCCAACCCTCCCGACGATGATCCCTGCCGCCCGCCGTAAGGATGGGTCCCGGATGTTGTGCCGGAGAATAGTGGGGTCTGCAGACTGGGGTAAGAGCGAGCCCAGTTCGAAACCCGTTGCAGCGGGGCGCCGTGGCGCCATTCGATTCGATCCCAGCGGAAGACCGCGGCACCGCCGCGCCCCGCCCCCCCGGCTATCCTCGCACCCGCTGCCCCGGCACGCGGGTGGGATGACGCACGCCGAATTTGAGATTACGCGGCGGCCTGCCCCGGCTTACCCGCAACGTCGGCCTTCACCGGGCGCCGTCCGCCGAACAGGGTTCCCTGCCCCATCAGCACACCGAACCCGAACACCCGCGCCAGTGTCTCCTCACTATCGATGCCTTCGACGATCAGACCAAAGCCCTGATCGGCGAGAAAGCGACAAACGTCGCCCGCAGGAATGTGTCCGCCCGGATGTGGTAACCCTTCCACCAGCACCGAGGCGTCGAGCTTCACGAAACCAAAACCGGCCTTCGCCATCGCGCTGAAGTTCATGTCGAGATCGGTGAGCGCAGATATCGCAAAGCGGAATCCCAGCGCCGAAAGCGCACTCACGGCCCGCTGCTCGGCTGCGCGGAACGACCGAATATCGGACTGCGCGAACGTGAGGATCAGCTGCCGCGCCGTTGCGGGCCTCGCCACGAAATCCATCTGCATGTTGCGCGTGAACTCGGGCTCGATCAGCGCCTCTCCCGATGCGCGCGAGAACACGGAACCTGGTTTTCCGCGGCTGGCAAGCCGCTCCGCCACGATGGCGCTACGTTCGATGCGGACCGCGTCGAACAACGGCAGCAGACCGCGACCGGCGATCACGCCGCTATCGCCGAATTCCAGATCCTGCGCGTGGAGCCCGCGCAGTTTGATGCTGACTTCATAGTGTTGCGCGGTCTGATTGCCGAGGCCGAGGATCGGCTCAAGAAAGACATCGACGCGGCCCGCCGCAATCGCATCCCGTACCGCCATCAGCTGAGGATCGGCCGGTGCGGAGGACGGCGACGCGGGCGCAATGTGCGGCCCGTCTGGTAACACCGCACCGCTGGTCTTCCGCATCGATTGAACCGCCGCGTTCAGGGCATCGAGCGACGTCTCCACGTCGACAGTCGGAGCAGCGGCCGCCGGGGCGCGCGGGCCCGGCATGGTCGTCGCGGCAGACGCAAGATCGCGCGCCTGTTCCGCAGCAGTCACCTGCGAGAGCATATCCTTGATGCGCCGCTGCAGCATCTCCACGTCATCTTCCCGAACCGCTGACGTGCCCGTCGCGACGGCCGCCTCACGCTCCACATCCGCCGATGGCGGCGCATCAAATGGGCGACCGGCATTGGGGCCAACGGCCGGCTCGGCTCTCGGCGGAGCAGGGGCCGGAGTCGGAGCAGGCGCTGGAACCGGCTCCTGCCAATAATCCCCAAGCGACTCCCCGTGCGGTACGATTGGAGCGGGCCGATAGGCTTCGAACTGCGGTGCCTCGGCCTCTCCATTGTAGGCCCGCGCCAGGGCTTCGGCATCGTCGAGATCGACGGCAACAAGAAGTTCCCTGTTGTCCGCCGGACTGCGGACCTGCCCCGAATTCGCTGTCGCGACGCCCGCCGCAGGTTGCTCGACGGCCGGAGCTACGAAGCCGCCCGGAATACGGCCGCGCACCAACGCCGCCTCGAGTCTTTGCAATTCATTGCTCAAGGCAGCCCGCTCCGCCTCACCACGGCGCCAGGCATGAAAGCCAACGAGACCGATGAACAGCGACATGCCCGCAAACGCGGCAGCGCCCAATGGCGCGCCGAGCTGGATATGCAGCCCGACGACGACCGCCGCAACAACCAGAGCCATGCACACGAGCACCAATCCATCCCCGCCCGAAGGCGTGGTGCTAGACTGAGCCTTGTCCCGCTTGTGAGTGCTCGGCATATTGGATCGACCCTCGAATGACACGAATCGTATGCCGACAGGATCGATGGGGTGGGGCCTTTCAAGCAATTCGGCGGCGGTCTTTTTCACCAGCTTTCAGAGCCCGCGCAGAGATTGCGGGCTCCCGCGTGTCTGACACGCATCATCTTGCGTAATCAGATAAATTCCATGCCCACAGCCTCCGGAAAAATCTCCCGTGCGATGGAATAAATCGTCTGCCCAGATGCCACGACGAGTGGCCACTTCCGGCACCCGGCCATCCCGGGCAACGATTCGATCGCGAAAGACAAGGGCCTGCTGAATAAAGAATATCGATGGTGCAAAACTACGCCTCGCCGCCATTTGGCCATCGCTCGGCCCCGGCGCGAGCCCGAATCGACCCGCTGTTTAGATGTCGTTAGGCGAATCGGCATGCTATCGTTCAGGCCGGTCCGCTCACTCACTCCGGCGTAATTCAGGAGCATGCAGTCCATGTACATGAGCGTCATCGCGCGTGAAGCAGGTACCGAAACCTATCCCGAACTGGCAGGTGCCCGTGTTGTCGTGACAGGCCTTTCGACCGTCCGCGGGGTGGACCTTGCCCGCGCGTTCGCCGACCGCAAGGCAAGCCTCTTCCTTCAGACGGATGAACGCTCGCCTGAAATGGTCGAGCTCGTGGCGCTCCTTGCCAGCACTTCCAGCGATGTGAAACTTACCGACTTCGCCTTCTCGAAATCCTTCTCTCCGACGCGCTTTGCGCAGCGCGCCGCGGAAGAACTGGGCGGCCTCGATGCCGTCTTCAACCTCGCGTCGGTGACGCACGCGGACATGGCCGCGGTCGAAACCATGGAAGAGATCGAAGACCTCATCGTCGCCAAGCTCGGCCCCCTGCGCGAGATCACCGAAGTCGCGGCCAACCGGATGGCGCTCACCTGGTCGGAAGGCACGATCCTGAATGCCATCGTCGCCGCCGCACCCCAGACGGACCGTGACGCCGCGATCCTCGGCATGGTGCGGCAGGCGCTCGCCGCCATGACCGCCGATCTCGCTCGCCGCTGGTCCGGCGACGTCGTGCGCATCAATGCCGTCGGCCCCAAAGCAACGACACTCGATCGCATGAGCGGCGCCTGCCTCACGTCAGAGCCAGACATCGCCGCACTCGCACTCTATCTGGCCAGCCGCAAAGGCCGCACGCTCACCGGCCACGTCTTCGACGCCGAAGGCGTGTCCCGCCGGGGCTGCTGATTTGAAGGTGGGGACATAAGTTATCCCCCGCCGCTGCCACTGGGCTAACCTGAAACACGTGAACGCCGCGTGCCCCTACTCCCCGGGCTGCATGGCAGGCTCGCCCACGTCCGTAAGCTTCACTTCCCGCCGGCCGAGATAGCTGTAGACGGCCGGCACGACAAACAGCGTCAAGAGCGTACCCGCAGACATGCCGCCGACGATCACCCACCCTATCTGCTGCCGGTTCTCCGCGCCGGCGCCATCCGACAGCGCCAGAGGCAGGGCACCCAGGACCATCGCGCCTGTCGTCATGAGGATCGGCCGGAGCCGCTGCACGGCAGCGTCGACGACAGCGGCCCCCCGCGCCTCACCGGCCAGCTGCTTCTGATTTGCAAACTCCACAATCAGGATTCCGTGCTTCGTAATCAGCCCCACCAAGGTCACGAGACCGATCTGCGAATAGACGTTGAGCGTCCCCCCTGCCAGCCAGAGTGCGGCCAGCGCGCCGGTGATCGAGAGCGGCACCGTGATCATAATGATCACCGGGTCGCGGAAACTTTCGAACTGTGCCGACAGAACGAGATAGATGAAGGCAAGCGCCAGCAGGAATACGACCAGCAGACTGTCTGCCGAACTGCGATAATCGCGGCTTGCGCCATCGATATCCGTCTGCACCGTTGCCGGCAACACCTCACGCGCGGCCTGCTCGAGAAAGTCGAGAGCCTCACCGACGGCATATCCGGGCGCCAGCGACGCCTGAATCGTCACCGAACGCAGCTGGTTGAACCGCTTCAATTCCTTCGGCGCCACCGACTCCGTCACCGTCGCCACATTGGAAAGCTGGATCATGTCTCCGCGCGGGTTGCGCAGAAAAATCGTCGACAACGCCTGCGGCGTAGCACGATCCTCGGCGGCCAACTGCACATAGACATCGTACTGTTCCCCATTCTGTTCGAACCGGGTAACCTGGCGTCCGCCGAGCAGCGTCTCGAGCGTTCGACCGACCGCCGTCACTTCCAAGCCGAGATCCGCCACCTTGGATCGATCGATGTCGATTTTAAATTCCGGCGAATTAAGCTTGAGATCCGTGTCGAGGTTTTCAAGCCCCGGAAACTCTCGCGCCTTCGCGAGAATGTCCTCGGCATACTTTTGCAGATCTTCGTACGTGCCCGACGACTGCAAAACGAACTCGATCGGCCGTCCCGATCCGCGCTGACCGAATGCACCGGGAGTTTGCACCACCGCCCGGACGCCCGCGATCCGCCTCAGCTGCGGATTGATCTCTGCGCTGATCTGCTGCTGCGATCGCGACCGCTCGCTCCAATCCTTGAGCGGCGCCACCACCAGCGAGGCCGAAACATCCGGAGTACCGGCGATCGCCAGACGCCCGCGAACTTCTGGAACGTCTGTCAGGATGTTGTCCATTTCCGCCGCGTACCGGGCCGTATAGCTGACGGTGGCGCCTTCTGGTCCCGATCCGCGGACGCGAATGACGCCGCGATCCTCGAGCGGCGCAAGCTCGGATTTCAATGTCGTCAACAGCACGCCGCTCAGCCCCGCCACGCCGGCCGCCAGAAGCAGTATGAGCGGACGCATCTTCAGCGCCAACACCAGTGCCGAGCGATACCCGTTTTCGAACGCCACGAACGCTCGCTCGAGGAAGAGATAGACGCGGCCGGGCTGCGGCTGGTGACGCAAGAGCTTGGCGCACATCATCGGCGTCAGCGTCAACGCGACCCAGCCCGAGACGATCACTGCACCTGCAAGCGTCAATGCGAACTCGAGGAACAACTTGCCCGTTTTGCCCGGAGCAAACGCGATGGGCGCGTAAACGGCGGCCAACGTGAGTGTCATCGCAATGACGGCAAAGCCGATTTCACGCACGCCCTTGATTGCGGCCGGCACGGGCTCCATGCCGTCTTCAATGTACCGATAGATGTTTTCCAGAACAACGATGGCGTCATCGACGACGAGGCCAATGGCGAGGACCATCGCCAGCAAGGTCAGCGTATTGACGGTGAATCCGAACGCGTACATCAGCGCGAACGTGGCAATGAGCGAGATCGGTATGGTGACGATGGGAATGATCGCCGCGCGGAACGAGCGCAGGAAGAACAGTATGACCACCACCACCAGAACGATCGCCTCTACGATCGTCATGAACACGGCCTCGATCGAGCGCTCGATGAAGACGCTGTCGTCGTTGCCGATCGCCGCCTGAAGCCCCTGGGGCAACGACGAATTGATCTCTGGAAGCACTGCTCTAACCGCCTGGGAGACATCGAGCGGGTTGGCCGTCGACTGCCGGATGATCCCGACCGCGATCGCCGGAACGCCGTTGTAGGTGCTGGCCCTACGCTCATCCGCCGCGCCCAATTCCACTCGGGCCACTTCCCCGAGCTTCACCTGATAATCGCCGGCAAGTTTGACGACGATGTTGCGGAACTCTTCCGGCTTTGTCAGGCCTGTTTTCGACAGCACCGAGAATTCGCGATCCTGGCTCTCGATCCGTCCCGATGGAATTTCTGCATTCTGCGCTCTGAGTGCAGCCTCGACATCTTGGACCGTCAAGTTGTAGGCGGCCAGACGCTCACGATCGATCCATATCCGCATGGCATAGCGTCGCTCGCCATAGATCTGGACATCCGCAACGCCAGTGAGATTCTTCAGCCGGTTGACGATGAACCGATCGATGTAGTCGCTGATCTCGAGCGCCGAAAGCTGCGGACTCGTAAAGACCAGGAACATGATCGCCTGCGCGTCTGCTTCAACCTTCGCAATGATGGGCTCGTCGATTTCATCGGGCAATCGCCCGCGCACCCGGCTGACGCGGTCCCGCACGTCGCTCGCCGCCACATCAGGATCGACCTCCGGTCGAAAGCGAACCGTGATCCGGCTCGTTTCAGATCGGCTCGACGACGACAGCACGTCGATGCCCTCGATACCAGCGATGGAATCCTCCAGGATCTGAGTCACCTGGCTTTCCATGATCGACGCCGACGCGCCGGGATAATTCGTCGTTACAGAAACGATCGGCTCGTCGATATTGGGGAATTCGCGAACCGTCAGCCGCTGGAACGCAACGACACCCACGAGCACGAGAATAAGGGACATCACCGTCGCAAGAACCGGGCGGCGGATACAAAGCTCGAACAGGTTCATCCGCCGCTCCCCTCACTTGCGCGCTGAGCGGATTGATCGCTGTGGGGATGGCTGGCCACGACCTCTACGGTCGCACCGTCGCGCAGCTTGTGCTGCCCGGCCGTGACGACGAGATCACCGGGCGTCACACCTTCGGTAATCTCTACCGTCGCGTCCGAGCGCTCGCCCAGCTTGACACCGACTTCCTGCGCCTTGCCGTCAGAAACGCGAAAAACGAAGTTGTCCCCGGCCCGCGGAAGAATGGCACTCTCAGGCACGACGACGACGTCGCGCTGCACCGCGCCCTTAATGAGAATACGGGCGAACAGCCCGGGGCGCAGGACGAGATCTTCGTTGTCGAGGCGCGCCCGCACCTGCAGCGCGCGTCCGTTCACGTCGATCAGAGGATTTACTGCATAGATTTTCCCAGCGAACGTCCGACCCGGGAGAGCGTCCACCGTCACGTCCACGACCTGTCCCACAGAGATGGAGGTGAGATAGATCTCAGGAACTTTGAAATCGACCTTCAAGCCGTCGATCTTCTCGATGTTCACCACGGGAGTCCCAACAGCGACAAACGCGCCGACCGACACGTTGCGGACGCCTGCGATCCCATCGAACGGCGCACGAAGAAGATGCTTGTCGAGCCGGGTCTTGGCCAATTCCAGCGCAGCACGCGCGGTCTCGAAATTCGTCAATGCCTCGTCGCGGCTGCGCTCCGTGACGTTGCCGGTGCGCGACAACTGACGCGCACGTTCGTTGTTGGCCTCCGCAAAACTGAGCCGTGCTTCGGCGTCCGTCACTTCGGCCCGCACCAGCGCGTCATCGAGCCGGACCAGAACATCGCCGGCCTTGACCTTGGTCCCTTCGACGAAGTCGATCTCAGAAACACGCCCGGCAATCTCTGGGGCCAGTTGCACCGTTTCGTCAGACTGCAGCGAACCGATCGCACGAATATCCGTCGAAGTCCGAGCGGCGCGCGCTTCGGCCACCTCGACCGCGATCGCCCGGGTCGGACCCGAACCGCTGCCGCGTTGGGCCGCAACGTTTGTCGATGGCGGAGGCGTGGCCAGGATCGCTTCGCGGCCGGGCATGCCTCCAAACACCCACGCTGCCGCCGCGGCGCAGAGGACGAGCAAGACCAGAAGCGTGCCAGCGCTTTTCATTCCATCCTCAATGTTGAGAGCAGTCTAGTACGGCGGCACGGCCGTGTCGCTCGCTGCGGCATACCACCCGACGAACACAACGGCGGTACGACGCAAGTCCGTCGCCACCCGCCCGTGCAGGTCCGGTACAGCGCCCTCAGCGCCTATAATGTGTCGGGTAGCCCCTACGACAGGAACGCCTTGAAATACATCCGGTTCCTGTGGCTGAGCTGAGAGAGCCCTACTTCCGGATGCGGGTGATCTTCGTGCCTTCAAGGGTCAAATTGTACATCAGCCCCTTGGGATCGAGAATGAACCCAACCACCGGACTGACGATCTTATTGGTGTCAATCGATCCGCCGACACCCACGGTCACGATGGCGACGGACCCATCCACCCCCACCTTCCAACCATTCGACCGCCGGAATTGGTCCAGCGCTTCCGGCGTCATGAACATGATGATCACGGAGCGAGCTTGCACGCCGAGCTGGAATCCGAAGGAGGCGCCGATCGTATTGTAGTAAGTGGTAGGCTGACCTCGCACCATCAACGCGCCCTCGCCGTACTCGCCCCCAAACCCAAAGCCAGCCTTTACGACAGAGGGAAAAACCAGGATTCCATACGATTTGTTGGCGAGTTCACGGGCCCCTCCGATCTGCGCATAGAAGCGGTCGATCGTGGACCGCACGTCGGCATCGATCTCCCCGGCAGACGCTGCCTCGGCCCGCGGCGCGGAAACGGCGGCCAGCATCCCCAGGGAGCAGAGCGCAAATGCGAAAGCTTTCAGAGACATCGCGGCGGGGCCTCCCACAGATTCGAATCGGCCTCCACCGTCGGGACGAAGTACGGCAGGAGGAAGGCCGCAAACGAGCCGCCGCGCTGCTGCCTCCCTGCTGCCCTCTTAATGATGATGCGCGTGAGGATCGGCTTGTTTACCAGCGCCCACCTCGCCCACCGTCACCGGCACGATAATGGTCCCAGCTGTCTTGAAGGTCAGCGTCAAATCGAACGTCTGCCCCTCGGTCAGAGGTGCGGGCAGATCGAGGAACATGAGATGCAGCCCCCCGGGTTGAAGCGCCACCGTACTCCCCGCCGGGATGTCGAGGCCATCAGAAAGCGCGCGCATTTTCATGACGCCGTTCTCGTCCTTCATCTCGTGAATTTCCGTTTTCCCGGCCACCGGCGCGGAAGCCGACAGCAACTGGTCCGCTGCCGCAGTCGAATTGACGATTTCCAGATAACCCGCGCCGACCTTCGCGCCACCCGGCGTGGCGCGCGCCCAGGCCTTGCCAACCGTCAGCGCGGCCTTCCCACCCTTGTCCGCCTTACCATCCCCCTTCTCGACAATCTTCAAGACAGGTGCCGGATACTTCAGGCTGCGCGCTTCCACGCCGGGTGCCGCAACCTCCGCCCACGCCAATTGCCCCTTCTCGCACTCTTGCGTCACGGGGAACGCCACCTGATCCCCGGGCGCAAAAGCGTCCGAGACGAACCCGACAAAAATAAACTCGTCATAGTGCTCATCGAGAAGCGGGCCGCCCCGCCAGACGATCTCCTTCACGCCCTCCGAAACCTTGCCGTGAAAATGATCGTAGGCCCGCGCGTACGGCCCCTTCGTCATAGTGACGGTCCATCCGGCCTTCGGCGCAGGCTTCACGCCAATGACGCCTTCCGGGATGGTCAGCTTCACCGCAACCGTCGGCGATCCTTCGCATCCGTGCGGCACGCGGAGCGCGGCGCGCAACGATCCCGCCGAAGCCGATTTCACGTCGAGCGTGGCGTGGGCGAGTGCTGCGGTGCCGGGTACCGCAACAGCCAGCATCAAAACTGCGGTGAACAGGGAGTGTTTGGTCATGTGCGCGTATCCTTTGGACGCAGGGAAAAGGGCGTGGATGGCGCCCGAAAGCGCCATCCAGGCCGGAACCGCGAATGGACGACGGGGAAGTCGAAGAGACCTCATCGCACGGCTCCGGCTTTCTCATCGTCACCAGCGGTATTGAATACCGCCGTAAACTGCACGACCCGTTCCAGGCTCGAAGAGAGGGCTGTTTATTGCGGCCTGCGTGGTGACACTCGCGCTCGCGATGTACACTTCGTCTGTAAGATTTCGGCCCTCGATATAGGCGGTCCAGGTTCCGCCGTTGTCGAAACCGAGCTTGGCTCCGAGCAATGCGTAGGCATCCGTTTCCAACGTGTTGCGGCTGTCGACGAAGTACGCGTCCGGCACCCATTCAACGTTTGGTCCGGCATATACGCCGCTCGGATGTTTGTAGAGCAATTCCGCGCGCAGGTAGTGGCGCGGCGCACCGGGCAACTGATTGTTGCCGTACTCCGGATCGTCGACGAACCGGAAATCGTTGAACGTGTAAGCTGCGTTCAGCCACACTTCATCGCCGTGGGTGCCAGGCTCGAAAATGCCCGAAAACACGCGTGCCGCAATCCCGAACTCAACGCCTTGGTGCAGCGTCTTGTTCAGATTGATCTGGTCGCATGTCCCGATCGCGCTACCGTCGGCAACCGTATTGCACTGGAACTCGTTCTCGATATCCGACCGGTAGAGGGCCAGGTCCCAGCGCAACCCCGGCAGATTGCCTCGCGTGCCGATTTCATACGTCCAGGCCTCCTGCGGCACGAGAACCGGAACCGGCCGTCCCGGAGGCGGGATCTCGTTGAACGTCGGCGCCTCGGAGCTTTTCGAGATGTTGCCAAAAACCTGGATCGCCGACGTGACGTCCCACAATATCCCGGTCTTGGGATTCCAGAACTCATAGTCAGCCTGTCGCGACTCGTCACCGTTCGACAGAAAGCGATCCTCCAACCTGCGGTCCGCAAAGTTGTACTGAATTCCTGCAATCAAGGCGACATCCGGAACGACAAAGAACGAGTTTTCAGCATAGACCACCGTATTGTCGGAGATCTGGTCTGCGTCCGACGTCAGCGCACCCTTGTTGCCAAGGACGTTTGTGAATGTCAGCGCGCGCGTCTCGCCATTCTGGACCGCAACGCCACCCACGAAGCGATTGCGGAACCCGCCATACATGTTGTCGTCCACGACCCGGCCGAAGCCGCCGTAGTTTTTCACATCCTGATCGATGTAAATCGAGATCGGATGGTCAAGGTGACGGTCCAAATAGAAGCCGCCGAACTCGACGACAGTCCCGTCCTGCACCCGCCACGACGTTCGGTTTGCAACGCGAACCGTATCGAGGTTGCGCTCGAAGTCGCGATCAACGTTGTCGTTGCCATTGCCCGTAGGACCGAGTCCGGGACGCACGAATGCCCCCGACGGGTTGCTCAATGCTTCAGCGCGCGTTACGGCCCCCGGAATGTTCTGCCGTATCTGATTGGCATTGACGTAGAATCGCGTCTCGAAATCCTCCGTCAGCTTGAACCCGACATTCCCGCTCCCGCGAAAACTCTCACCTTCACTGTGGTCGCGGAAGCCATCGGCCTGCTGCCACGTGCCAGTGATGAAATAGTCCGTGTTTCCGGACACCGCACCCGACGACACCGACGACTTGATGAATCCGAAGCTGCCGGTGTCGATGCGCGCGCCGAAGAGATCGCTGTCGTACCCTGTGGGCATCACGAAGTTGATCGCACCGCCGAGCGAATTGGCGCCAAACCGGAGAGCGTTGGCACCCTTGAAGACCTCGATGTAGTTGTACGCGGTCGGATCGATCTCCTGGAAGTCGCTGGAGCCGTCGGCCGTGGTGATGGGAATGACGCCATCCATCAGCAGAAATACGCCACGCCCATGGAAATTGCGCGACAAGCCAGACCCGCGGATCGAGAGCCGACTGTCCTCGCCCCATTTGGTCTGGATGAACACGCCCGGCACGTAGTCGAGGGCATCCTTAAGCGTCACCGCCGGAGTGCTGTCCTTGTACTCTTCGGCAGGGACGACCTCGACGGCACCAGGCGTCCGATCGATGTCGGCACGCGCCTCTGCGGCGGTTGGAACGGTAAGACTTCCCGACCGCGTCCCAGGTGGCACGATGGCATAGGGGTTTTTTGGATCGGCAGCATCACCGCTGTTTACGTTGGATACATCGGCAGCCGCGACCGAGTCAGCTATGGGCTCCGCAGCAGGCGCGGGAGCGGGCGGTGCTGTCGCCTTCTGTGGCTTTGGCTTAGCCGCGCCTGCCGGCTGCTGCACCTCGACCGGTGGCAACTCGCCGTCCTTGGCCTGTTGTGCCAACGCGGCGGGTGCAGTGACAGACAAAAGTGCGGCAGAGAGAACGGCGGTAGGCGCAACCGCGAAGGAAGGGCGCCGAACGTTGGACGACATGAAAGGAAAACTCCCGCGATGAACACGATACAGAGGCGCTGACAACGCACACTGGCTTGGATCACGTTCAGGCGAGGGAAGGAGGAGCCCGCGAACCGTGCGCGGGACCGGCACGCGCCGGCGGAAGCGAAACTGAGAGATGAAGAGGCGCAAGCGATGCCGCGTCGGTGGCGGGACTTGCCACAGTCGCAAGGAGGTCAGGCAGAGTGAGAGACGCCAGGGAGCCGAGAGAGCAGGGCTCGCCCATGTGCTTGGCGACGGGTCCGTCATGCGACGTGCCGTCTACGTCCGCGTCGACGATTTTTGCCCCGTTGGCCGTACAGATGACGATCTTGAACGACCCGCCATCCGCACCCGAGAAATCCGGCATGAAACCAGCTGGGATGAGAGCTTTCAGCACGAACGCAACGAGCAATGCGTGGCCGAGCCACACACGCACGCGGCGCAATGCTGAAATGGTCCCATGTCCAGACATATGCCCAGAGTAGGCGAAAGACATGTGAGCCTGCAAGTGCATGGCCATATCAATCATCGATGCGGGTCCGCCGGGCCACAGTCGCCGCCAGGATCCTTTGGAACCCGCAAACAGTTGCACGGTTGTTCGCCAATCATACCAAGGGAGGCAACCCATGCCCGCACGATCAAAGAAGCAGCAGATGGCCGCCGGCGCCGCTCTATCCGCAAAGCGCGGTGAGACATCGAAGTCTCAGCTGAAGGGGGCCTCCAAGCAAATGGCTGACTCCATGACGGAGAAGGAATTGCGCGACCTCGCGAGCACCCCGCGGAAGAAACTGCCGGCCAAGAAAAGTGCCTCACCGTCGAAATCGTCCCGTACGTCCTCTCGATCAGGCGCCAAGCGCTCCAGCCGCTCGAAGTAGACCGCCCATGCAACGACTTAGGATCAGAGCGCGTCAAAGCTCTTCACACCGGCTTTGACCCTCCTGCCATTGTTTTGCCGAAACTTGATGGCGCCTCTACAACGAGGAGGGCTCACACGTCCCTGAGGGAGTGAGCCATGGCAAGCCGATCAATACATGACGCGTGGGACGAAGCAGACATCGATTTCGGCGTTGCGCGCCACGAGGCTCAGTCTCGCGCGCTCGCTTTCGACGCGGCGCACGACTTCTATCCAGGCGAACCGATCACAGGGCCGGTTCAACAGAGGAGTCGCCTCCGCACGGTCGCTTACTTAGTTATGCTCGGGATCGCCGGATGGGGCATGATACAGACTTCGGCCGTATGGCGACCGTGGTGGGACGCGGGGGGCGGGGCCGTCTTGGCTGAGCTTGAGCGCAGAAGAGCGACCGAGCCGGCATCCCCAATGGCGACGGACCCGACCCCGCCATCCGCCACCGCACCTTTGGAACCCTTATCGATGGCCAAGGACGTCGCCGAGATTGCTGGAACAGCCCTCAATCCTCCCGGTGTCGAACCCGTTGCTGAGCCCGGCACGACTGAAACAACCGCCTCGCCGGCAGCACCGAACGCAGCAGTCGACATCGTGCCTCAAACAGCCGCGCCGACCCCGCTGCCGGAACCACAAATTGATCCAACCGATCCCTACCAGAAGCGCGCGGCCGCGATCGGCCTTCATCCGCAACTATCTCGTGCCCTTCTCTCGAGTTTCTCTGACGCCGACTACCGCAATGCTGCCACCGCGATCCGCAAAGCCCTCGCAGAGGCAGACGATGCCGACAAGTTTGTCTGGCCTCGCCAGGCGACCGCCAAACGCGCCGTCTTTCAGGTGCATTTCGTAACCGGTGACCGTCCTGATTGCCGTCGCTACATTGTGACAGTGCTGATGAACGGCTGGACCACCACAGCTCTGCCCATGGAAAAGTGCGGTGTCACGCCACCAAAGCGGAGCGCACAAGCTGACAACGCGAGACATCGATCGATGCAGTGATTGTCCCCGCTAGCTGCTCACGAAAAAAAGCGGCCTCTTGCGAAGCCGCTCATCACGAGTATCGATGCGATTTATGGAGTCTGACCGGGCTGCATCTTTTCGCTGCCGCTGTGCGGACTCTTCATATCTGACGAACCAGAGGTTCCAGACCCCGACGTGCCAGAACTTGTTCCCGAGCTCGATGACCCTGCACCAGGCGCGCCAGTTCCTGTTGCGCCAGAACCAGTTCCATAGTCATTGAACTGTGATCCGGCAGGCTTATTGCTGGGTGACATCTGGTCTGATGGCCCCTTCGGTCCGGGACTACCGGAGCGTTCGACGTTAGGATCAGTCGAGTGGGCGCCCTTGCCTTCGGGGCCTTCTAGAGCCTTTTCGTTGAGCCGGTTTTCACTGCTCGCACCAGCTAGAGCCGGTGTGACACCGCAGAGTACGAGAACGGGAATAATCCAAAGTCGTTTCATGCTGACCTCCTGTGGCTGTCGCAGTCTGATGAACCGGCTATGACACCGAGGAGTTCCCGAACGACCGCCGCTGCACTGCGGCAAAGCGGGCGGAAACGCGAAAGCGGCCGCCCGATACACACTGGGCTTGCTGTTGCCAATAAACGCCGCCGGGCCTATTCGAAGATGAAGGGATCGTGATTAGACATTGACCGACCCTATCCAGCCGATGCACGTACGATCACAGCCGCGCGAAACGGTCGGCCAAGTCCTGTCATCGAGGTCGAAATGCGTCGCAGTATAGGAGCTTGGCTGTTCCTCATCCTCCTGATGAGTGGCATTGCCGGCGGGCTGGGATTTTACAAGTACTCCGAGATCATGGCTGGAATCGCGGCCGGAGCCACACGGCCCGAACCGAGCGACGCCGTTGCGACCGTCCGCGTCTCAACAACAGAGTGGGCGCCCACAACCCGCGCCATCGGCACCGTCGTAGCCCGTCAACAGCTTGAGCTGCGCAACGAAATCGCCGGCCTGGTCGCCGAGCGCGGCTTCTCCTCTGGCGACACCGTAGAAAAAGGCCAAGTTCTCATCCAACTCGATGACCGTCAGGAGCAGGCTTCGCTTGCTGCTGCCGAAGCCGAAGCACGCCTGGCGCGCGCCAATCTCGATCGCCGTGAAGCGCTGCGTAATAGTCCAGCCTTCTCGATCCAGGAGTTCGACAAATCGCGCGAGGACTTCGCCGCCGCGACCGCGCGAGCCCAGAGCCTCAAGGTGGTCATCGAGCGCAAGCGCATCGTCGCGCCGTTCAAGGCCCGCGTCGGCATCACCGACTTGCAGCCCGGCGCTTATCTCGAAATCGGAACTCTCATCGTGCGTCTGCAGGGCATCGACGAGGATGTGTACATCGATTTCGCACTGCCACAGGAGTACGCGGCCCTCCTGCATCCGGGTGACGAAGTGGCGGTCACGAGCCCGGCACTCCCGGACGGTCCGCGCCGCGTCAAGATCCTTGCCGAGGACGACAGCGTCGATCCCGGCAACCGCGCTGTACGTTTCCGCGCCTTGGGCAAGGCCTTGGGCACCATTCTGCGGCCTGGGGCCTTCGTCGACGTGATCGCCAACACGGCTGTTCCTCGCCAACGCATCGTCGTGCCCCTGACCGCCCTACGCCGCTCGCCCGCAGGACAGCATGTCTTTGTCATAGAGACGAAGGACGGCAAAAGCCGCGCCCGCGAACGGATCATCGAAACCGGCGCAGTTATTGGCGGCAACATCGTCGTGGAGAAAGGCCTGGAAGTGGGCGAAGTCGTCGCTTCCGCGGGGTCGTTCAAACTCCGCGACGGCCTACTTATAACAACCGATCCGCAGGCCGAAACGCCCGGTCCGGCTGCCATGAACTGAAAGTACGGCACCCCGATGAAAGCGCTCGATGTCTTCGTTCGACGGCCGGTCATTGCCATCGTGCTCAACCTGGCACTCGTGCTGATCGGCCTTAGAGCCGCATCGAACCTGCCTGTTCAGCAGTATCCGCGCATTGAAAGCTCTTCCATCGTCATCACGACGATCTACGTCGGCGCCTCCGCCGAAACCATTCGCGGCTTCGTCACCACCCCCATCGAACGCGCCGTCTCTTCGCTGACCGGCATCGACTATGTGGAATCCTCGAGCGTCCCTGGCCTCAGCACCGTCACCGCGCGTTTGAAGCTCAATCAGCCGAGCACGACCGCGCTTGCCGAAGTCGGCAATCGCCTAGACCAGATCCGCAGCGAACTGCCTCTCGAAATCGAATCTCCTGTCGTGGAAGTCCAGCGCGCCGACAGGCCTTACGCGACGTTTTATGTCAGCGTCACGTCAGACGTCATGCAACCGGCCGAAGTGACGGATTACCTCATCCGCAACATTCAACCTCGCCTCAGCACGATCCCGAACGTTCAGCGCGTCGGCCTCGAAGGTTCGCGCCCACAGGCCATGCGCATCTGGCTCGACGCTGAGCGCCTGTCCGCCTTCGGACTGAACGCTACGGACGTAGAGGCCGCGCTCCGCCGCAACAACTTCCTGGCAGCCGTCGGCCGCGCGAAGAGCAACGAGATCCAAGTTGATTTGCTTGCCGACACGGACCTCAGAAAGGCCGAGGAGTTCGAACGCCTCATCGTTCGTGAGGACGGCGACCGGATTATTCGCATTTCGGACCTCGGCCGCGTAGAACTGGGTGCCGAAGAAGAACTCTCCAACGTCCGTCACAACGGCAAGGATGCGGTGTATCTCTCCGTCTGGCCGCTGCCGGGCACGAACGAAATCAAGGTCGCGCAAGACCTGCGCCGCGAGATCAAGCTTATCGCACCCGATTTGCCGCAGGGCATGGAGATCGCGCTGGCCTACGACGGCGCCGTCTACATGGAGAACTCGATCAAGGAAATTATGACGACCTTCGCCGAAACGGTGGCAATCGTAGGCCTGATCGTATTCGCCTTCCTTGGCTCCTGGCGCAGCGCACTGGTTCCTCTCGTGACCATTCCGATCTCCCTCATCGGCGCGATGGCCGCTATGATGGCGATGGGCTTCTCGCTGAATCTTCTTACCCTTCTAGCGATCGTTTTGTCGGTCGGCCTTGTCGTCGACGACGCCATCGTCGTGGTTGAAAATGTCTCGCGCCACATGCGCGATGGCATGACCCGTACTCAGGCCGCGCTGGTCAGTTCCCGCCAACTCTTCGCACCGATCGTCGCAATGACAATCACGCTTGCGGCGGTTTACGCCCCCATCGGCCTGCTCACAGGTCTCACCGGCGTGTTGTTCAAGGAGTTCGCCTTCACTCTCGCGACCGCCGTAATCGTGTCCGGCATTGTCGCGGTGACCCTCTCACCTATTATGAGCGCCTATACGGCACCGGAAGGTGGCCACGAGAGCCGGTACGCACGCTTCATCAATCGCCAGATGGATCGCCTCGCAACGGCCTACGGGCGTTTGCTTGACGTCATCCTAGCGCTCCGCGCCCAGATCATCACGCTTGCGGCGTTCCTCGGCGTGCTGGCCGCGCCCCTCTACATGTTTTCAGGCAAGGAACTTGCGCCCGTAGAAGATGAAGGCTTCATCCTTCTGATCGTCAATTCCGCACCCGACGCGTCACTCGCTTACACCTCGGGCCACATGGACAAAGTTTACGCCGTCGGAAAGGCACTGCCCGAGTTCGACGCCATGTTCGAGATCGTATTCCCTTCGAACGGCTTCGGCGGCTATCTCCTCAAGAACTGGCACGACCGCGAACGCAGCGCGCATGCAATTCAGCCGGAAATCTTCGGCGGCATTTCCCAGATCAAAGAATTGCAGATCTACCCAGTATTGCCCCCGCCGTTGCCAGGTGCCGGAAACTTCGACGTTGAACTGGTCTTGAAGGGTCCTGGAACGCCCGAGCAGATGGCCGGTTATGCTCAGCGACTCGTCGGCGCCGCATTCGGTAGCGGCAAGTTCATGTTCGCAGACACGGACCTGAAAATCGATCTGCCGCAAGTACGCGTGAACATCGACCGCGAGCGCGTTGCCGATCTCGGTCTCGATCTCGCCGATATCGGTCGCCAGCTCGGCTTCCTTCTCGCTGGCAACTTCGTCAACCGCTTCACGCGCGAGGGCCGCGCCTACAAAGTCATCCCGCAGGTCGAACAGGCGGCCCGCGAATCAGCCGCGACCCTACTCGACTACAAAGTGCGCACACGATCCGGACAGCAGGTCCCGATCTCCTCGTTTGCAACACTGGAGACGACTACCGCCCCTCGCACGCTCGCACGCTTCCAGCAGGCCGACAGCTTCCGCGTCTATGGCGGCGTCGTCCCCGGTGTGACCAAAGCCGCAGGCCTAGATGCCCTCGAGACAGCGGCCAAAGGAATTCTTCCGCCCGGATACACCATCGATTACGCCGGCGAGTCCCGCCAGATCCGTCAGGAAGGCACGACGCTCGCAGGAACCCTGGGCTTCTCGATCCTGCTCATCTATCTCGTCCTCGCGGCGCAGTTCGGAAGCTTCCGCGATCCGCTCGTCGTCCTCTTAGGTTCCGTTCCGCTCGCACTGTCGGCGGCGCTCGTCTTCACCTTCCTCGGCTTCACGACAATCAACATCTATAGCCAGATTGGCCTGATCACCCTCGTCGGCTTGATCGCAAAGAATGGCATCCTCATCGTCGCCTTCGCTAACGAGCTACAGGAGATAGGGCACAGCAAAATTGCCGCCATCCGCGAAGCATCAATGACGCGCCTGCGACCAATTTTGATGACCACGGCTGCGACCGTCTTCGGGCATTTGCCGCTCGTCTTTGTGACAGGTGCAGGGGCCGAGGCGCGCAACAGCATCGGCATCATGCTTGTCAGCGGCATGGCCATCGGCACGCTTTTTACGCTTCTCATCCTGCCCGTGATCTACCTCGTCGTTGCAGCAGAGCATCGCCCCCGCGCGGAAGACGAGGACGTCGATATGTCAAAGGTAAAACCTGCCGTCGCCTGAGCAACCGGTTCTACAAAAGAACCGAAAAGGCTGGACCCGGCCTCATGGCCGGGCCCAATGGGTGGTCTGCTCTTTAGTTGATCGAAGCTGGAATCTCGCTGCCTTCCTCACAAGTTGCGGCAACGGGCGTCGCATCGGAATCGGTTGGCAATTCGCTAGCCTGTTCCGCTTCTGGCTCCGCGACCTCCGCGGCCGTCCCACTGTCGGATGCCTCTTCTTCTACTGCTGCCTCTGCTTCATCGAATCCGGCAGAATTCTCTTCAGCAACTTCAACGGTCGCCGCAGTCTCACTGTCGGATGATGCGAGTTCAGCGACGGCGGCTTCTTCTGCTTCGGCAGCAGCGGGCAGCGGATCTGCCGTTGTGACGGCATCGGCCAGTTCGCCGCCTTCCTGCATGACGAGAACGGTACCGCAGGCGGCGATTGGGTCTGGCACGGTTTCCTCTGCGACGGGAGCTTCAATCACGGGCTCGTGCGCATCGGTCTTGGCTTCAACTGTGGGCACGGGTCCTGTGACGAAATCGAAAAGTTGCTGCGCCGCGGAGAGAACCGCTTCCGGCTTTCCTCCGAGGTCGAACGCCATTTTCAAACACTGCATACGCTGCTCGTGCAGGTCCATGGGACGCTCCATAAATTTTGGGGTTTGGTACCGTCGAGTGCCACGTCTCTTCGCGTGACATGCGTATCGTACGCTGCTTCGGTGTGGCGGCATCATCCTGCGGCCTGTTTTGACAAGAATATATTTTGCTCACGCTTCTCCGTAGTCGCTGCATGAAAGTTTTGCCGTTACGAACCGAAGCTTGAAGCCTCCCACTGCACACGCTGTGAGAAGTTGACCCCTCTTGACGAGCTTCAAATCAGTCTTCCGGCAGGTGTCTCGTATCTGCGGGACCACCGAAAGATGGACGGTGCCACGATAACGATGACCTTGATGCTGACCGCCGCTTGGCCTTGCGGCTGATATCTGTTGCTGTCGATACTCTGGTATAAGCTTGGGCGCAGCCATTGCCACGGGGTTAGCCGGTTCCGATCGGGCACAAGGGGCTTAGGGATATGCTGAATTGAAAATCGATCGACGAGGTTATCGAGCCGAGCCCGGAAAAGCTCGATACTTCCGGCGCGCCTGTGCTTTTCTACCGTCGAGACACAGGTCCACTGTTGGGCTCTCTGAAAGCGACAGCGGCCGGGGGCGGTTCCGTGTTTATCTGGAGGCAATCTGATGAGTGCACAGGGTCATCCATATCCCGGCACCGGCGCACACATTGGCAGCTACTACGCTGCATCGGCCAATCCCGCGCCAAAACGGCCTGAACTAACCGGAACGCAGAGTATCGATGTCTGCGTCGTCGGAGCGGGTTATACCGGCCTGTCGACGGCGCTCCATTTGGCGGAGAAGGGCCACAAGATTGCAATCATCGAAGGCGCGCTCGTCGGGTGGGGTGCATCAGGTCGAAATGGCGGCCAAATCGTCAACGGGTTGAATGCCAGCCTCGGTACGATTGAGCGGCGTTTTGGCCCGCAGACTGCCCATGCGGTCGGCAAGATGCTGCAGGAAGGCGGCAAGATTATCCGTGACCTCATCCGGCGCTACGATATCAAATGCGACCTGAAAGAGGGCAATCTCTTCGCCGCCTACACGTCCAAGCAGATGCTCGAGCTCGAGGCCAAAAAGGAACTCTGGCGCAAGCACGGTATGGATGACCATGAGATGGTGGACAAGGCTGGTATGCACAAGCACGTGCAGTCCGACGTCTACCAGGGTGGCATGATCGATCATTCAGGCGGCCATATGCATCCGCTGAATCTGGCGCTCGGAGAGGCCGCCGCCTTCGAGTCTTTGGGCGGCATTATTTACGAGCATTCTCCGGTCATTTCCGTGTCACAGGGTGCAAGTCCGAGGGTGACTACCCCTAAAGGCGAAATGCGTTGCAAAACCCTTGTGCTGTGCGGCAACGCCTATCTCGGCCACGTCGTCCCCGAATTGACTTGGCGTATCATGCCGTTCTCCACCCAGGTCATGGCGACCGAGCCGCTGGGCGATCGCGGCAAACAACTGTTGCCGACAGACTTATGTGTTGAGGACGTCCGCTACATCCTGGACTACTACCGCCTGTCGGCGGACCAGCGGCTGCTGTTCGGCGGCGGGACCGTTTACGGCGGCACTGATCCCGCAGACATTGAAGCTAAACTGCGCCGTAACATGGACAAAGTATTTCCACAGCTGAAGGGAATTAAAATTGACTATGCTTGGAGCGGGAACTGCGCACTTTCCTTCACGCGCGTACCGCAGATGGGCAGGCTCAGCCAGAATACGTACGTTGCCCATGGCTATAGTGGACATGGCATTTGCGGCTCACATCTTTTCGGGCGCATTCTCTCGGAAGCGATCAACGGCGATCTGACCCGCTTCGACATTTTTGCAAAGTTACCTTCGTACCCGTTCCCTGGCGGGCAGGCATTTCGCGTGCCGTACTCTGTCGCTGGATCCTGGTGGTACGGCCTGCGCGACCGGCTCGGCGTGTAGTCCTTGAGCTATCGCCGTGTCTGCCACCACGTGGCGACCAGCCCGAACAGGATCATGAGGGGCAGCGCGAAAAGCAGCACCGTCCAAATGGTCAGTGCGATCCCAAGAACGAGCCCTGCAATGACCACGAACGCGAGAGCGGCTGCCAGCATGATGAGCCAGGCGCGCCATCCGGAGACGACGGTCGGGACGCCATTGCGATAGATGACGATCATTGTTTTCTGACCTGCACAGCTTTCACGAGCATCGATAGAAAAACAACCTGCGCCTTTAGGTTTTTACGCTCGGCCTCTTCAATTGAGAACCATTGCGCTTGAGAGTGATGCCAACACTGAGCGCGGATTTTTGCGGCAATACAGATAAACCTCGGTCCCGTGGCCTCACTACGACGTCCGGTCCATGCCAATCGGGGACGCCAAGCTCGCTCAGAACTGATGCTGTCGTGGCTAACGGACGGTGAGGCGCAACCCAGAAAAACTCATCGCTGCGCAAGAGTCAAACGCATGAGGCCGAGGGCAGCGAGATCCTAATTTTGGTCAGAAAACCTTTTGCAAACAGCAGCATGAGACCGGCGGTCCCGCCGGTCTGGGTGTTTGCAGTCTTGTACGTAGATGGCGCTCCCTAGGGGAATCGAACCCCTCTTTCAAGAATGAAAATCTCGCGTCCTAACCGATAGACGAAGGGAGCAGCGCGGGTGGGTATAGGGGGGTTTGCCGTCGAGTGCAAGTCGGGTCGGAACGTGGCGTCAGAACGCCGCCTCATCCCTGCCGGCGGGGGTCCGCGGCGTCTTCTATGGTCAATTCGATCTTCTCCCGACCGCCCCAAGTGTCCCGCTTCAGCGAACCTGCAACATGAACCGGCATTCCCCCCGTATTTTGCAAGAGATCGCCCAGGGGCTGCCCAATCGCGCGGAAGGCGACACCCTCGAGCCGCGACCCGTCCGTCGCCTCCAGCACACAGCGCAGATGCGCCTCGCCCACCTGCTTGGCGAACTTCACCCGCACCGACGGAAATGCAAAGCGCGGCTGGGCGTTGCCCTGCCCATAGGGTCCCGCCCGCTCGATAAGGTCCATGAGCGCGTCCGTCACACCGGACGGCACAAGCGCACCATCGACCTCGAGCCCCACGCGCGCACGCGCCGCCGAAGCCGCATCCGCGAGTTCTCTGGCGAAATATGACTCGACCGATCCCAACCGCTCCCGCGCAACCGTCAAACCCGCAGCCATCGCGTGACCGCCGCCCTTCTGCAACAGTCCCGCAGCCACCGCGCCACGGACGGCCGCGCCGATGTCCACCCCCGCGACGGACCGCAAGGACCCGGTTCCAGTCTGCGCGCCCGATCCCGCCTGCTTTTCCCACGCGATCACACAGCTCGGCCGGCCGAACCGCTCCACAAGGCGGCTCGCCACGAGCCCCACGATGCCCTTGTGCCAACTCTCCGACCCGACCACGACGATGGGCAAATCCGGCATCTCGGAAACTCGGCGGTCGGCATCGGCGAACGCCTCTTCGAGCATCTGCGTCTCGATGGCTTTACGTTCTTTGTTCAACTTGTCGAGCAGCACCGCGATCTTCTGCGCTTCCGTCTCGTCTTCCGTCGTCAGCAGACGCGCGCCCAGCGCCGCGTCTCCGATGCGTCCGCCCGCATTGATGCGCGGTCCCAGAATGTAGCCGAGGTGGTACGTCGTCGGCGCCTGATTGAGACCCGCCGCATCGAACAACGCGCGCAGCCCCACATTCTCGCGCGATTTCATGACGGCGAGCCCCTTGCGCACATAGGCGCGATTGAGCCCCGTCAGCGGCACCACGTCCGCCACTGTCGCCAGCGCAACGAGATCGAGATCCGCGAGCAGATCCGGCGGCGTGACCCCGCTTGCGTAGTATCCCCGCTGGCGCAGCACGCGCATCACCGCAACGAGCACAAGGAAAACGACCCCCGCCGCGCACAAATGCCCCTGACCCGACACGTCATCCTGCCGGTTCGGATTGACGAGCCCGGCCACCTCGGGAAGCGTCTCATCCGCCTGGTGGTGATCGATGACGAGGATATCGGTGCCGAACCTCTTTGCCGCAGCCATGGTTTCAAAGCTCGTCGTCCCGCAATCTACAGTGACGATGAGCTTCGCCCCTTCCTTCACCAGCGTTTCGAGTGCAGCGATGTTCGGGCCATAGCCTTCGAAGATGCGGTCGGGGATATAGATGCGCGGGGTCGTATCATGCGCCATCAGAAAACGAGCCATCAGCGCCGACGAGCAGGCCCCATCGACGTCGTAGTCTCCGAAGATCGCAACTGGCTCACGCCGCACGATCGCATCCGCGATCCGCTCCGCCACGCGGTCCATGCCCGCGAGCGACGCCGGATCTGGCATCAGGGCTTTCACGCTTGGATCGAGAAAAACGGGCACGTCACTGAGAGCCACACCGCGCGCAGCCAAGACACGGCCCAGCAGTTCCGGCAGCCCGTGCTGCTGGCTGATGGCCAGCGCCAGATTCTGCGCATCCCGCGGCAACCGCTCGCGCCAGACATATCCGCGCGCGGACTGCGACACATCGAGAAAAGCCGCTGCCTCACCAGTTGTCTCCGCCGCGTGCCTCTTCCTGACCGCAACCATCGCCTCGCCCCCTCGAATCACCTCGTCCGAGTTGACCACCGCAGCCAGCCGCAAGCGAGGCAGAGGCCCGACTTGCCAACAGAGTTGTTGCCACATCCCGTTCACCGGACACCGGTCTTCGCCTTGCCGTCGCAAGCGCGGCTGAATAGGGTGGAGGACAACAAAAAAATGGGGCGCCCGACGGCGGCGCTCGAACCGGCGCGGAACCGATGTCAGCCAACAGCCCCGCAGTTGACCCTCAGCGCGTCACGGCGCTGCTTGCCCGTGAGCGCTCGCGCTTTGCCGAACGCACGCCGAAGTCGCACGCTCTGGCGGAGCGGACCGCGAAACATTGGCTCAACGGCGTACCGATGCACTGGATGGTCGATTGGGGTACGCCCTACCCGCTCTTCGTCACGGAAGCCCGCGGTGTCGCGCTCACGGACGCGGACGGACACAGCTATGTCGATTTCTGTCTGGGCGATACCGGCGCCATGTTCGGTCATTCGCCTCCAGCCGTGGCAGACGCCATCCGCCGCCAGGCCGATCGCGGCCTGACCACCATGCTGCCGAGCCCCGATGCCGCCATCGTCGGCGAACTCCTCGCCCAGCGCTTCAAACTCCCGTACTGGCAGGTGACCGCCACCGCCTCCGACGCCAATCGCTCCGTCATTCGCTGGGCGCGCGCCGCAACCGGCCGACGAAAACTCCTGGTCTTTAACGGTTGCTATCATGGCGCCGTCGACGACACCTTCGTCGCGCTCGAAAACGGCAAGCCGCGCAATCGCCCCGGGCTTGTCGGCGAAGTCCGTGACGTCACGGTCGACACGGTTGTCATCGAGTTCAACGATCTGACAGCGCTTGAAGCCGCACTGGCAAACAACGACATCGCGCTCGTTCTCGCCGAGCCCGTCATGACCAACTGCGGCATGGTCCTTCCAGAAGATGGCTACCACGACGCGCTGCGCAGCCTCACGCGCAAGCACGGTACCCTCCTCTGCATCGACGAAACGCACACCATCAGTTCCGGAGCCGGCGGCTACACCGCAACACACGGGCTTGAGCCCGACTTCTTCGTCATGGGCAAACCCATCTCCGGCGGCGTGCCGGCTGCGATCTACGGCTGGAGCGACGCTGTCGATGCCAGGATCAAGATGTACATGGCCGACCGCGAAGGCGGCTACAGCGGCATCGGCACGACACTCTCAGGCAGCGCCCTGCAGCTCGCCTGCATGCGTGCCGTACTAGAGACAATTATAACCGATGAAGTGTACGGGCGGGCGCTCCCGCTCGCGGAATTCCTCGAACGTGGCATAGAAACGATCATCCGGCACCACGACCTGCCGTGGCATGTGGTCCGCGTCGGCCTGCGCGCGGAAATCGTCTCTGCGGCCGAGCATCCGCGCAACGGCACCCAGGCGCTTCTTTTCGCCCATAGCGAAGCCGAACACGCGCTCCACCTTTATTGCCTGAACCGCGGCGTGGTCATCACGCCGTTCCACAACATGATGCTCGTCTGCCCCGAAACGACAGAACCCGACGTCGCGCGACTGCTGAATGCGCTGGACGGCGCGATGTCAGAACTCTCTGGCAAGCTCCCTCTGCGCGCGACCGCAACCCACTGACCCGGACGCACAACGAACCCCACCCGAGACCGCTCATGACCCAGCCGCCCGATCGCGCGCTCCTTCGCGAAGAAGCCAATCGCTTCTTGAGTGAGAACCCTGATATCCAGCAGGTTTACCTGATCTACACCGACCTCGTCGGCGTTCAGCGAGGCAAGCTGCTGACGCGCGCCGAACTCCTGCCGGCGTGGGAGAACGGCCGCTTCATGGCCTGCTCCGCCATGTCCATGGACGTCACCGGACGCGATGTCGAAGAGACCGGTATGATCTGGGAAACCGGCGACGCCGATCATACACTCTGGCCGGTACCGGGCACTTTGAAGCGCATCCCCTGGAGCCGCATTCCACAAGCGCAGTATTTGGGCAGCTTTCATCACCTGGATGGCGAAGGTGCCGTGGCCGAACCCCGGCACGCGCTCAAGCGCATCGTCGACCGCTTCGCAGAGTTCGCACTCAAGCCTGTGGCCGCCGTCGAATTGGAATTCTACCTTCTCGACCGCGAAAGTGCCCTCGCTGGCAAGCCGCAGCCGCCGAAAGGTCTCACCGTCCCCGAACGCCAGCGCCACTTCCAGGGCTACTACCTTCAGGATCTTGAAGACTTCGCGCCGTTCTTCAACGATCTCTACTCTGCCGCCGAAGCGCAGACATTGCCGCTCGAGGCATTGCTGTCGGAATATTCGCCGGGCCAAATGGAAATCGGCCTTAAATACCGGACCGATGCGCTTCAGGCCTGCGACGAGGCCATTCAATTCAAACGCCTTGTCAAAGCGATCGCCGAACAGCACGGCCTCATTGCCAGCTTCATGGCCAAACCTTATTCCGCCTGGTCTGGATGCGGCATGCACCTGCATATCAGCCTCGCTGACACTGACGGCCGTAACGTCTTCGCCTCCGATGAGGTCATCGCGAACGATCTGCTCCGCCATGCTATCGGCGGCATGAAAACCACAATGGCTGATGCCATGGCGATCTTTGCGCCGAATGCCAATTCCTATCGGCGGTTCCGCAAAGCGAGCTATGCCCCTATCGCCCCGAACTGGGGTTTCAACAACCGATCGGTCTCCTTGCGCATTCCGGCCGGCAAAGGTCCTGCCCGCCATGTCGAACACCGCGCTTCAGGTGCCGACGCCAACCCCTATTTGGCCATGGCCGCAGCCCTTGCCGGAGTTCACCTAGGATTGAAAAGCAAAATCGATCCGGGCCCAATGATTGAAGGAAACGGCTACGAGCAACCGTCCGATCCGATGCCGACCAATTGGTTTGCTGCACTGGAAACATTTCGAACATCGTCATTCGCTGCCCAATATTTTGGCAGCGATTTCGTCCGTATTTTCACGACAATCAAGGAAATCGAGGCGGACCGATTTTTTGCCGAACCCCAGCCTCTGGACTTCGACTTTTACCTACGGACCATCTAATCAGTCGTTGACGGCGACACCGTATCGACACATTGAATTTCCAGCATTAAAAATTAAGTGGCGCGTGTCGCGACGCGCACCACGACCGTAGCTAAAGCCTGAACGCAGCAAACAGGTCCGAAGACATGCGTTCTGATCCCGAGGGAATTGTAGAAGCGTCGCTGACTGCGTACGCGCTCGGCGATTACGAAGCAGCAGCCGCCTACTATTCGCCCGACGCAGTTTTCACCGTGTATGCCGACACCGAAATCTCCCCTCTCAATGGAGAGTGGAGAGGTCGCGACGCCATCGTATCGTGTTGGCACGAGATCGATGAAGCGTTCGAAATTCTGCGCTTTGAACCGCGCAACGTCTCCACGTCTGGAGATGTGGTCCGCTGTCAGATCCGGTTCGAACTCCGCCACCGCACGAGTGGTGAAGTGATGGACAGCGTCGCGCGGTGTGTCATTGAAGTGCAGAATGGATTGATCGTGCGCGAGCGCGAATACATCGACGTCGAAGGAATGCGTGCATTCATGCGCCTGTGCGGTCACTCAAGCCCGGCCAGACAAAAGGTCAGCGCGAAACGGCCCTGAGGTTTCGGTACACTTGCTCTGCCAGCGCTTGGAAGGCGGCCATGTTGCGGGCGGCTTCGGCATCAAACTGATCGATCGCGCCGGCGCCGTGCAATTCATCGAGAGCTTGCCTGTACGCAGGAACGCACGCCCAGTCACGCACCGTCTGCGGCTCGACTTCAATGTGCCCCTGGATGCCCCAAGCGCGCGGCGCAAATCGAGCCGCTTGCACCCGGCACTGCTTCGATGTGCCCAGGTTCACCGCACCCTCCGGCAATTCCGCCACCTGCACGCCGTGCCATTGCACGCACGGCCAAGTCTCAGGCAACCCGGCGAGCAGCGGGTCGGTAGAGGCTTCGGCAGTGAGCGTAATTGGGATCACGCCAATTTCTGGCGGATTGAGCGGTCCGCATGTTCCGCCCAGCGCATCCGCAAGCAACTGGTGACCGAGACACAAGCCGAGCACTGGCTTTTCAAGCTCTCGTACAAAGCGCCGGATCGCCTTTTTTTCGGCCGCCAGCCACGGATGATCCTGGAGATCCCAGACGTCCATCGGGCCGCCCATGATCCAAAGCTGGTCATAAGCCTCGAGCGCAGGGATCACGTCACCGTGCGTGAAGTGCACCGTATCGATCGTGCCGCCGTCGCGCGCCAGATACGTCCCGAGCGTTCCGGGCCCCTCGCTGTCGTGATGCTGAAAAACGAGGACCTTCACGCCAATGCACTCCGATGCTCATGCTGGGAAACGCGCACCGATATCGCGGAAGCGCGTTTTGATACGCCGGACGGTACCACTCTTCGAGCGCATGACCACGGTCTCCGTCTCGGCAAAATCGCCGCGGAAGTGTACGCCATCCAGCAGCGATCCATCGGTAACGCCCGTCGCCGAGAAGATGACATCGCCCGAAGCCAGATCTTCCAGATTGAACTTCCGATTGATGTCTGTGATACCCATCTGGCCTGCACGAGTTCGCTCTTCATCGTTCGTGGGCTTCAGCCGACCCTGAATCTGCCCGCCGACGCAGCGCATGGCCGCCGCCGCGAGCACACCTTCCGGAGCCCCGCCCGAACCCATGTAGATGTCGATGCCGGTTTCCTGCGCATCCGTGGTCCAGATGACGCCCGCGATATCGCCGTCCGGTATAAGCCGCACGGCAGCACCGGCTTCACGCACCGCCTTGATGAGTTCGGCGTGCCGCGGGCGATCGAGAATGCACGCGGTGATCTCACCGACCGGCACCCCCTTGGCCTTGGCGAGATCGCGGATGTTGTCCCCCGGCGTCTTATCGAGATCGACGATGCCGACGGGATAACCCGGACCCACGGCAATTTTATCCATGTACATGTCGGGCGCATTGAGAAGGCCGCCCTTTTCCGAGATTGCCAGCACCGCCAGCGCGTTCGGCATCGACTTGGCGCAAATCGTTGTCCCCTCGAGCGGATCGACTGCAATGTCGACTTCCGGACCTTCGCCGGATCCGACCTTCTCGCCGATGTATAGCATCGGCGCTTCGTCCATCTCGCCTTCGCCGATGACGACCGTGCCGTCGATCGTCAACAGCGCAAGTTCCCGCCGCATCGCATCAACGGCAGCCTTGTCGGCCGCCTTCTCATTGCCACGGCCGCGCAACCGCGCCGCTGCGATCGCCGCCGCCTCCGTGACACGCGCCACCTCGAGCACGAGGACACGTTCCAGCCCGTTCAAGCGATCCTTGCTCATGTCGCGTCCGTCCTCCTGATGCAGCAGTGCTCGCAAGCCACCGCGCCGCCTTGTTTAAAGCTCTTCGATTCGGATCATTTGCGGACGCGCCGCAACCTTTCCGTCGGCCTCGATAGCATCGAGTGCCTTGCGAATGTTCTCTTCCGTCGTCTCGTGCGTGATCAGCACGACAGGTGCGGCCGCATCCGACGTTCCCGGCTTCTTCTGCACGATGCTTTCCAGCGACACGCCGCGATCGCCCATGCGCTTGGCGATCGATGCCATGGCGCCCGGACGGTCGAGCACGGACAGGCGAATGTAATAGGACCCGTAGTGCCCCGAAAGATTCGCGCGTTTGAATGGTTTCAACTGCGCCACCGGCTTCAGAAATGGCGGCAGTACGAGCCCGCGCGCCACATCCACGATGTCGCTCGCAACCGCCGACGCCGTCGGCTTTGATCCAGCTCCTGGACCCACCAAGAGCACCGAGCCCGAAAAGTCGCCCTCGATCGCCACGCAGTTCGTCACGCCCGACACCTGCGCGATCGGCGCCTCTTCCGGCACGAAAGCCGGATGCACGCGGGCCTCGATCCCTGTCGACGTGCGCTCGGCCACCCCGAGCAGCTTGATACGGTAGCCGAGACTATGTGCAGCCTCGATATCGGCCGCATTAATTGTCTGAATGCCCTCGATATGGATCTGATCGGCCGGCAGCTTGGTCCCAAATGCAAGGCTCGTCAGCAGTGCGAGTTTATGCGCCGCGTCGAACCCTCCAATATCGAATGTGGGATCAGCTTCCGCGTAGCCCTTGGCTTGCGCATCCTTCAGCACATCGTCGAAAGCGAGATGTTCGTCCTGCATTTTGCTCAGGATGTAATTGCAGGTGCCGTTCAGGATGCCGTAGACGCGCTTCACTTCGTTGGCGGCCAGCGCCTCGCGCAACATTTTGATCACGGGAATTCCGCCGGCGACCGCGGCTTCGAAGTTGAGCGACACGCCGCTCTTCTCCGCCAGCTTGGCAAGCTCCATGCCGTGCTTGGCAAGCAGCGCCTTATTGGCGGTCACCACATGCTTCTTGACCTTCAACGCAGCTTCGACAGCAGCCCGCGCCGGCCCCTCGTCTCCGCCGATCAGTTCCACGAAGCAATCGATGTTCGCATCGGTTGCCAGCGTCACCGCATCGTCGAACCAAACCGCATCTCCGATTGCAAAGCCCCGCACCTTGTCACGATTGCGGGCGCACACGCCGGTCACCACGATGCGCCGCTCCAGCGTCTCCTCGAGACCGGAACCATGCTTTGCAATCAGCTCAAGAAGGCCGGCACCGACTGTGCCGAGCCCGGCGATGCCGAGTTTCAGGGGCTCTTTCATGGGGTGGGATGTCTCAGGGCGCGCGCATGTTGCGAATTAGCGGGTTGCTTTGTGCGGAATGGGAACGACATTGTCCGTCGTCTCAGCGCCATGCGAGAAGAACTTCTTCACGTTGCGCGCCGCCTGGCGTATGCGATGTTCATTCTCGACCAACGCGATGCGCACGAACCCTTCGCCGTACTCGCCGAAGCCAAGACCCGGCGAAACAGCAAGATCCGCTTTTTCGATGAGAAGCTTAGCAAACTCCACCGACCCCAGATGCCGGAAAGGCTCCGGAATAGGACACCAAGCGAACATCGTTGCCGGCGGCGGCGGAATGGTCCACCCCGCACGCTCGAAACTTTCCACAAGGCAATCACGCCGCGCCCTATAGGTCTCGCGGATCTCTTCCACGCACTCCTGCGGCCCGTTGAGTGCAGCGGCAGCTGCGACCTGGATCGGCGTAAACGCACCGTAGTCGAGATACGACTTCACCCGGGCAAGGGCTCCGATCAGGCGCTCGTTGCCGACCGCGAAGCCCATGCGCCAGCCGGGCATGTTGTAAGTCTTGGACAGAGACGTGAACTCGACCGTCATGTCCATCGCGCCAGGGACTTGCAGCACTGACGGCGGCGGATTGCCGTCGAAATAGAGTTCCGAGTACGCGATGTCTGACAGAATGATCAGGTCGAGCTTTTTCGCCAGCGCCACGGCGTCTTTATAGAAGTCGAGGCTCGCCACCATCGCAGTCGGATTCGACGGATACGAAAGGATGAAACCCAGAGGCTTGGGAATCGAGTGGCGAACAGCATGTTCGACCGCACGCAAAAATTCCTCGCCCGTGCCCGCCGGCACATGCCGCACGGCCGCGCCCGCAATGATGAAGCCGAATTCGTGTATCGGATAGGTCGGGTTTGGCACGATCATGATGTCGCCCGGCGCGGTGATCGCCTGCGCCATGTTGGCGAAGCCTTCCTTTGACCCGAGCGTCGCCACCACCTGAGTGTCCGGGTCGAGTTTCACGCCAAAACGGCGCTCATAATAAGCTGCCTGCGCCTTGCGTAATCCCGGAATGCCTTTCGACGCGGAATAGCGATGCGTCCGCGGCTTTGCGATCGTCTCCACCATCTTTGCCACGATGTGCGGCGGGGTCGGCAGGTCAGGGTTGCCCATACCAAGATCGATGATGTCGGCGCCACGGGCACGCGCGGCCGCTTTCAACCTGTTCACCTCGGCGAAGACGTAAGGCGGCAGGCGCTTGATTCGATGGAAATCCTCGATCACGGTCCGGGGCTCTTTCGCTTGGCGAAAATGGAATCAGCGCCGCAAAACGGCCCTCGCCGGACCGGCTCGCGACGCGATCAGAGCCCACGTCTTTACGCTCGCGCTGCCCCCTCAGTCCAGAGCCTCATCGATCGGCCCCTCCGCTCACGTCTATCTCTCAACATTTTGAATGAGTTAGAAGGGGAAAAACTATCTGCGACACATCTTCGTCATTCATCTCGACCAAAGAGCCACAAAGAACTCCCACTCCCTTTGTGATAGAGTCCGAACTCTTCGACCAAGTCTGGGCGCCATGACAAAAGAAAAAATGCAGGCCGATCCCCCAACTCCCTACAAGATCCCCGATCCGGAGGAATTCACGCGCAACGTCCTCAAGGCCTATGAGGATGGCGGACGCGCAGTGACGCAGTTCCTGGACCGCTCCGATACGCAGTTGACACCTTTTTCGGCGGCCAGCGAGATGACGCGGGCCACGGAAACGGTATCCGCAATTTACACGCGTTGGATGTCCGACCCCGCCAAGTTCGCCCAGGCCCAGGCTGAACTCGTCGGTTCGTATGCCGAACTTTGGAACCGGACGATGCAGCGCATGCTCGGCATCGAGCCCGAACCCGTGATCGAGCCCGCCCCCACAGACAACCGCTTCCGCGATCCGGAGTGGTCAAAGAACCCGTACTTCGACTTCGTCAAGCAGGCCTACCTCCTCACCACGAAATGGGCCGAGGACAATCTCGCCCAGACCGAAGGCCTCGATGAAGCCGGCCGGCAGAAAGCTGAGTTCTATTTTCGCCTGCTGACCAGCGCGTTCTCACCCTCGAACTTTCCCGCCACCAATCCGGAAGTCATGCGCGAGACGCTGACGACGAACGGGCGCAATCTCGTGGAAGGCGTGAACTTGCTGTTGCGCGACCTTGAAGGGTCAGGCGACCTCATGCGCATCAGCCAGACAGATGCGACCGCATTTGAAGTGGGGCGCAACCTCGCCACCACACCCGGCAAGGTCGTATTCCAAAACGAACTGCTACAGCTGATCCAGTACTCGCCCACCACCGACAAAGTGCGCGAGATGCCGATCCTCATGGTCCCGCCTTGGATCAACAAATACTACGTGCTCGATTTGACGCCGCAAAAGAGCTTCATCAAGTACGTTGTCGATCAGGGCTTCACGGTTTTTGTCATCTCCTGGGTCAATCCCGGCGCCGAACTCGCCGACGTCACATTCGAAGATTACATGACGGAGGGCCTGCTCACCGCAGCCGACGCCGTCCACCGCGAAACGGGACTCGAACAATGCAACGTGCTGGGCTACTGCGTCGGCGGCACGCTTCTCGGCACCACGCTTGCCTGGCTCGCGGCCCGTGGCGAGACGCCGTTCAATGCCGTCACGTTCCTCACGACCCAGGTCGACTTTTCGAAAGCCGGTGACCTTCTCCTCTTTACCGAGGATCAGCAGCTCGAAGACCTCGAACTGGTCATGCAGGAGCGCGGCTTCCTCGACGGCTCGCGCATGGCCAACGTCTTCAACATGATGCGCCCGCGCGACCTCATCTGGCCCTACGTCGTCAACAACTACATGCTGGGCCGCAAGCCCTTCCCCTTCGATCTGCTCTACTGGAACCAGGATTCGACCCGCATCGCCGCGGCCTGTCACGCGTTCTACCTGCGCGAGTTCTATAACGAGAACAAGCTCGCAAAGGGTCGCCTGGAGATCGGTGGCGTCAAGCTCGACCTGTCGAAGGTGAACATCCCGATCTTCACGATCGCGACCCGCGACGATCACATCGCGCCCGCCGAGAGCGTCTACATCGGCGCGCGCATGTTCGGCGGTCCAGTGCAGTTTGTTCTTGCTGGCTCCGGCCACATTGCGGGCGTCATCAATCCACCTGACAAGGTCAAGTATCAGTACTGGACCTTGAAGAGCATGAAGCCGAAGAAGCTCGAGGACTGGATCGCAAAGGCCGAGGAACATCCCGGATCCTGGTGGCCCTACTGGATCGAATGGCTGCACGGCCAGTCCGGCAACTGGACGCTTCCTCGCGAACCCGGCGAAACGCTCGGCGTGATCGAATCCGCACCCGGCAGCTTTGTTCGAAAATCCAATTAACCGCTGTGCCACGGCGGCACGCAACCGGAGCCTCCCTTCACGCGAATTCAACCGAAAATTAGCGTGATTTTGGTAGTCTTCCGCGGTTCGGTGGCGAAATGTGCGCGCCACCGCGTCGAGGTGGTGCCATGGATGACATGTCGGTCATCGTCGAGGAGAATGCCTTGCTTGCCCGCATCTACGCGCGGCTGCCTCTCGATGTGCAGATGTCATTCACGCCGGAGCAGACCGCAGCCCTCGGCCTGGCCACCTACGATCCCCCGACCCCGCACAAAGTCGCCATCCGCAAGTCATTCGGCATCTTCGGCAAACGCACCTACGTCGCCTTCTTCATGGGTTTCGACCGGCGCGGCGCGCGCCAAGGCGTCCTCAATGCCTGCGCTGACGAATTTCGCGCCGATTGGCGCTATCTCCTCGGCATGCTGGTCACGTTGATCGTCATTTTCAGCACCCTCGCCGCGGCAGCGACAACCGCATGGTATTACGCAGCCGACGCAGTCGGCGGGGCCTATCGCCCCGTCGCCGTCGAAGAACTGAAGCCCGTTCGCTAGCCGTGCCGCGACAACGCCTCTTCGAGATCAGCGATCAGATCGCTCGCCGCCTCGATTCCGACCGACAGCCGCACTACGTCCGGTCCCGCGCCTGCTGCGATCCGCTGCTCATCGGTCAGCTGCCGGTGCGTTGTTGACGCCGGATGGATCACGAGACTGCGCACATCACCGATATTGGCGAGGTGCGAGAAGAGCTTCAGGTTCGACACGAGGGCCTTGCCGGCCTCGTATCCGCCCTTCAGGCCGAACGTGAAGACCGCCCCTGCACCGCGCGGCGTAATCCGCGTTGCCAGCGCATGGTTGGGCGATGAGGGCAGGCCGGCATAGTTGACCCACTCCACCGCCTTGTGCCGCTCCAGAAATGCGGCCACCTGCACCGCATTCTCGCAGTGCTTCTCCATCCGCAGCGGCAGCGTCTCAATGCCATTGAGAATGAGGAATGCGTTGAGCGGGGCAATCGCCGGCCCCAGATCGCGGAGCCCCATCACACGGGCGGCAATTGCGAACGCCATCGGGCCGAACGCATCGGCCAACACAATGCCGTTGTAAGACGCGTTCGGCTCCACCAGAGTCTTGTAGCGCGCCTTGGCGCCGGTCCAGTCGAACGTACCGCAATCCACGATGATGCCGCCGATTGAATTGCCCTGACCGCCCATGAACTTCGTGAGCGAGTGCAAGACGATGTCAGCCCCGAACTCTTTCGGCCGACACAGGTATGGCGTCGCCAGCGTGTTATCGACGATCAGTGGCACGCCCGCTTCCTTGGCGATCGCTGCAATGGACGGAATATCCGTGATGATGCCGCCCGGGTTGGCGATACTTTCGATGAAAATTGCGCGTGTCTTCGGCGTTAGTGCGGCTCTGAACGTCTCAGGATTGGTAGCGTCCGCCCAGATGACCCGCCAATCGAATTTGCGAAAGCCATGGTTGAACTGATTGACTGATCCACCATAAAGCTGCCGTGCCGCGATGAACTCGTCGCCGGGCTCCAGAAGAGTATGGAAGGTGAGGAACTGCGCCGCATGGCCCGATGCTACGGCGAGTGCCGCCGACCCGCCCTCCAGCGCCGCCACGCGCGCCTCGAGCACCGCCTGCGTCGGGTTCATGATCCGTGTGTAGATATTGCCGAACTCTTGCAGTCCGAAAAGGTTGGCCGCGTGATCGGCGTCTCGAAACACGAACGAGGTCGTTTGATAGATCGGCGTGACCCGCGCACCCGTGGCGGGATCGGGAACCGCACCCGCATGCACCGCGAGTGTCGCGAAATGGGGGGACTTCGACCCGGTCATGGCATCCTCCAGCTTCTCGATTGGAAGCCAGAAGGGAACCGCTCGTCGCAGCGGCGTCAACTGGTAGAAGTCGGGATAGCTTAGAATAACACTCACATACGCCGGGACAGCCGTATAAGGTCGGTTCGGTGTCGCCAAAACCGCTGGCCACCGGGCGGCTCGGGGGCGCCGACCCGGAAATGCCCGCCGCAGATCAGATCTTGGCGTACAGACCGGCCCGGTGGCAGGTCCACTTTCTCAGCGCCCATTTTGGATGCGCCTCGATCCACTTCGCGATTTCAGGCTGAGCGCCCATCATGCACTGCATCGGCGTCAGGTTCTCTGCCGAGTATGTCAGCGACACGTCTTTGCACCGGGCAGGGTCGGAGATCAGGCAGACAGAAACCATCAATTCCAGCATTGAACACCTCTGCGTAAGTTTTGACCTCGCTATGCGAAGTCTGTTGCAGATTGGGCGTTCATCCCGGCTGGTCTTTTTGTTGATTAAAAAGGTATGCCCGGGAATTGATCCTGACAAGTTCATAAAAGTGACAAGCATTGCAAAAGAAATAAACGAAATGCTGGTGTTGCGTTCAAGCGACGCGGACTAGGCAACCATCGGAGAAACGAGAAGATTTCGCCTATTCCTCATGAATGCATGGCAGACCTGACATCCGCGCATGCATATTTTTCAGCACATTCTCTGCCAAAGCCCGGGCCGACTCACTCATCGACTGAGTCGCGCGATCAGAGCGTTTTGAGAAACGCCACTAGCGCAGCGCGCTCTTCGGCATCGAGCTTGAGATCACGCACGAGGCTCGGCGCCAGGGAGGGCCTGCTGACATGCTTGCCGGCGTAATGCGCCACAACGTCATCCAGCGTCGCCAATGAGCCGTTGTGCATATAGGGAGCCGTCCGCGCCACCTGCCGCAAACCCGGCGTCTTGAAAGCCGGGATACCCGCCGCTCCGCCCGGAACAGCACTTCGGCCCGGATCGTCCGTCTCGAGCCCGATGTCGTGAAATCCATCATCCGTCATGCGCCACCCGCCGTGACAGGAAACGCATCCGCCCTTTCCCACAAATATACGAAACCCGCGCTTCTCTTCGTCCGAGAGCGCGTCGTCGTCACCTGTAACCCAGGCATCGAAAGCGGTTTTCGGAGAGACGAGGCTTTTCTCGTACGCTGCCAAGACGGAAAGCAGCGCGGCTTCGGACATTTCGGTTTCATTCGGAAAAGCCGCCGCGAATTGGCGGCGCAGGTCCATGTCCGCTGAAAGCCGCGCCAAGAGTTGAGACGGATCCGCTGCCAATTCGTTTGCAGCGTGCAACGGCACCCGCGCCTGGGATTCCAGCGTGGGCTCGCGGCCGTCCCAGTAGAAGCTCGTCGCGGGCGCCAGATTGTAAAGGTGCGGCGTGTTGCGCTTCAGCGACGTGCCGTCGCGACCGCGCGCCTTCGGCAGTCCGTCACTGTAGCCTTTGTCCGGCTGATGACAACTTGCGCACGAGCGATCCCCATCGCGCGATAACCGGGTGTCCGAAAAGAGCGCTGCTCCGAGCGCCACGCGTTGGGCTTCAAGAGCAGGTGTGCCGGCATCCGTCGGACGAGCGAATATCGACCTCCAGATCGCATCCGGACCGTCGGAGGTGAACGTCTTGTCCCCGGCAACGGCCAACCCGCCGATGCTGCCGGCAGCGACCAAGGTAAGGCAAACAAAGCGAAGGATGAGCGAGGACAACAGCTTCATGCAACACCCTCATACCACCAGATAATCCTGCCGGGCACCCGGGCAATATCCTGCCGGAGCCAGCCTGGGGATTCCGGGGAAAGACCGCCCACGTAGCCCCTGGCTTGCCAGTCCCAAACCCCCGAATCAGCGCACGATTTGCTCATGTGCGCGTCGATCGCGTCCCGAAACAGTCGCGTGTCCAAGATCAGCCAGCGGATTGGCCGGTCGTGGATGCTGAAGGGGGTTTTCATGTTGCTTCCTGTTGCTTCCTCGCGTGCCGCTGACCGCTGGCGCCCGGTCCTCGCCGCCGGCCTGACGGGTCTCGTCTGCTCCGCCTGCGCAGGCTCCGGTACCGCGCCACTCGGGTTGGCGGATCCGCACGTAGTCAGCGAACCGAATTCGCTCGCCACAGGCTCCATTACGCAGCAAGACCTTCCCCCGCCCACCACGCCCGCGACGAAAGTTGCCGTAGCCGATATCGAAGTGTCCGCACCGGTAGCCGCCAGCATCCGCAAGGCCCGAGACCTTCGGGCCGCCGGCAAGAAAGCCGAGGCGCTCGAACTTCTGGACAGGTCAGCCGGAGCCGACACGGACCGGGCGATCATCGGCGAACGCGGTCTCCTCGCCCTTGAACTCGGGCAAATCGACAAGTCGGTTGCCCTCCTTGCCCGCGCTCAGAATCCCGTGAAGCCCGACTGGCGGATGCAATCGGCGTATGGTGCGGCGTTGTCGGCCGCAGGCCGACAGAAAGAAGCACAGGATCAGTTCTCCAAAGCGCTCGCCGCCGCACCGGGACAGCCATCAATCCTGAACAACCTCGCCTTGAGCTACGCTTTGGAAGGCCGCAAGGACGAAGCGGAAACCACCCTTCGTCAAGCCGCGGCACAGACCGGTGATCCCCAGGCGCGTCAGAATCTCGCGCTTGTCCTAGGCCTCAACGGCAAAACCGGCGAAGCGAGCGCCATTACGAAGTCGACGCTACCGCCGGAGAAAGCAAAAGAGAACCTCGCCTACTTCGAGAAACTCGGGCGAACCCGCGTTTCCGAAGCAGACGGCACCGCAACTCTGCCTCCAATGAAATCCGCAAGCATCACCGCCGACAAACCCATCATGCAACTTGGCGTCCCGGACTGAGCGCCCGCCGGTCACCAGATGCCAACTCAGAGGCTCGCTGCAAGGCGGGCCTCTTGTGCATTCACCCCTGATCAGGCGCGAACACGATGATGATCGTCATCATTATCGTCCGCCTCGCCCATCGCCGCTTCGTACACTTCATAGGCCGACCCGGAATTGAGCAGCGCGATTCCGAGCCCCACGATGACGTCAGGCCAAACCGACCCGAGCGCCGCCGTAGCCAGTCCTGCGCCGATAATCGCGAGATTTGCCGCCACATCGTTTCGCGCGGACAAGAACGCGGCCAGCGACAAACTTCCCCCCTGGTGCCGAACGCGCGAAAGTAGAAATGCGCAGAATGCATTCACCAGGAGCGCACCCACTCCAGCGAGCGTCAACGTCACGGGATCGGGAACGGTGGGCGCGCCCAGTTTCTCCCAGGCGGTGTAGAGCGCAGCAATGCTCGGCACGAGAAGACATAACGCCAAGACGAGGCCGACCGCCCGGCGTCGCGCCGCGGTCCAGCCTAGCGCGACGAGCACAAGCATGTTCACAGTCGCATCTTCGAGGAAATCTATGCTGTCGGCAAACAGCGCCACCGACGCAATCGCCACGGCGATCGCAAACTCCACGAAGAAGTAGGCAAAGTTGAGAGCCGCAACGGCTGCGACCGTACGCTTCAAAGCCCCGCGTTCTGATTGAGGACCGTTCTGAGACAAAACCAACTCCGGCCGGCGGCCGGCAGCAGCACGGCCGCGCACAATGTGCACGCCGCTCTTAAGCGATCAGCCCCAGACACGCAATCGGTTGCCGGGACACTCACTTCGAAGTCGTCGTCGTCGTAACCGGTGCGCCGACCGACGACGCGTCCGCACCACTGGCGGCACCGGTATATTCGCCCCATCCTGTGCTGCGCTTCTCAGCCGAGCGCGGCGTCTCCGGCTGCGGCACTTGAATGTCGCGCGCATTCGCAACGGTAAGCGCGAAGTTGCGCTGGCTGGCACATCCGAAATTGTTGTACGGCAACCGCTCCCGGTTCTCTCCTAGATCGGTGGCCCAGTCACGGCACTGCGGCGGCACAGCCACGGGCTTCTCATAGGCGAGCTTCACGGCCGGCCCTGCGCGCGAGTCAGCCCCGTGCCGGCTGAGCTGGATCGCGTCGGGATCGACCCCCGCTTCATCAAGAAGGCCCTGCACCTGCTTGACGGACCGCGTGGATGCCAGATGCGCGCCAGCGCCGCGCGGCGCGGAAAGCTGCAAGTGCCCTGTGCCCTCCCGCTTGTATCGGTCGATAAAGCGAACGACATCAGCTTGCTGATTGGCGCTGAGTCCACCAGACGGTGGCACTTCCACCAGCAGCGCTTCCGTATGCGGCGTGTAGCCGATCGGATGCCGCTTGGCAGGTTCTTGCAGGTCTGCTGCCGTGTAATCATCGAGGCGTGTGCACGCCGACGCCCCGCAAGCCACCGCCGCAATCACCACCAAATTTACGAAACGGACTGCGGGCCTCGGGTGCGCGCCTTTCATGTGACGGGTCATCCCTTAACTCCCGGATATTCGATGATGTAGCCATAGTCGCCGCGATATCTGTGGTTGGCCGGATCGGAACCGGTGCCGTAAACGCGGTTGATATGTCCGAAGAACAGTTCCTTGAGTTCGCTTTCGGCTGCGAACCCGTCGATGGGCCGCGCCATTTCGGCTGGCGAGGAATGAGTGGCGATGTACGGACTGACGAGGATGACGAGTTCCGTTTCCCGCCGCCGGTAATCGTTAGAGCGGAACAGCGCGCCGAGCACCGGCAGGTTCTTCAGTGCCGGCGTCCCTTCGACGCTTTGCCGCGTCTCGTCCGATAGCAGACCCGCCATGGCCAGCGTTGCGCCGCTGGGAAGTTCCAATGTCGTTTCCGCGCGGCGAACCTTCAAGCCGGGCACCGAGATGGACCCGACGCTGACCGCACCGTCTGTCGAGAGTTCGCTCACCTCGGCACTGATGGTGAGACTGATCCGGCCCTCTGCAAGCACGACAGGTTTGAACGCGACGTTGACGCCGAATTCCTTCCATTCGATCGTGATGGCGTTATTGTCTTGCGCGACCGGGATGGGAAATTCACCACCAGCCAGGAACTTCGCTGTTTCACCTGACATCGCAGTGAGCGTCGGTTCGGCAAGCGTCCGCATCACACCGGCCCGCTCCAGCGCCTGAATCATTGCGGTGACGCTGTCACCGCCTGACTGCCACGTCGACTGCAAGGCCGAACCGGCGGCAGCTAACGGTGGCAAACCGACGGCCGTCGCCAGGGCACCAGGAACCAGCCCCCCGGTGACCGGAAATGTGTTCTGGATGACCTTGGTAAACGTGAAGTTCCCCGCCTGGACGATCGCTCCCGGCATATCCACGCCAATCCGGCGCAAAGCATCGCGATTCATTTCCGCCACCTGCACCTTAAGCAGCACCTGCTCCTTTGCATCGGTGGAGAGCATGTTCACGACCTTGTCCTTCGACTTCACCATCCGCGAAGCAAGATCGGCCGCGCGGTTGGCATCGACGGGGTTCATCACCGAACCGCCGAGGACAACGGTATCGCCCATCATTTCTGCGCGGACCTTCGAGCCTGGCAACAAGCGCGCGATCGTATCGTTGAGTGCCGTCAGATCGCGATTGACGGTGATTTCGAGAATGGCAATCCGGCGTCCATCGGGCGCCACGAGAAACGCATTCGCTTCGCCGACCGCTTTCGCGAGCAGATAGATCTGCCGGGATGTCTGGACGACCGCATCGACGATCTCAGGATTGGAGACAAGAACATTGGAGAGATCTTCCGGAACGTCGACGAGAACCGACTTGTCGAGACCGACGGTGATCTTGCGCTCCAACGTCTGCCCGTCGCCCGCCGGAAGAACGATTTCCGACCGGTGCACCGGATCGTGCGTGGCGCTGTTCCCCTCGAGCACATCACCGCCCGCGTGGGCGGATGACAGGGCCGATAGGCACATGAGCCCCGCCACCAGTCGCGCAATCCATGACGAACCGATTGACGCCATTCACCTTCGAACCTGGCCTCGCGGCCAAGCTGCTCCCGTTTCTTTTGGTTTAGCTTTCGAACACGCCACCGAGCGCGGAGGTCATCACCCAAATCGGGCTGGCCGCAATCCGAGCGCTCGCGTATCACGCGACTGGGAACACAACTGGAAGACAAAGCATCCACGACTGGGATGACGCCACGGCTCCTTTTTTCCTAATTTTTGCGAACATGCGCCACCCGCAACGCTGAACGGTGTGTTGCGCGAAGCCTTCTAACCACAGCTTGCCCACAGGTTGTCCGCACGCCGGAACTCTGCGCAGTGCCAGGTCAGAGGAACCTGAGGATCAAAGCAATACAGCCGCAAATTCGGCCGTTTGGTCTCACATCGCAACGCGCAGCCGCGAGATCTCTCTGGCTATGTTTTGGAATGTGTTGACGAGCGCGGCCTCGTCCGACGCGATGTAGGCGTGCCGCTCCGAGGTTGCACAGTCCTCCAGCAGCTGTAGACCGGTCGTTGAAATGTCCGTACCGAACGCAACCGTGTAGACTGTGATGCCCTCCTCCTTTGCGTTCCCGCAAACGGAAAGCGTCTTGGAGTTCAAGCCCGCATTGAAAGCAGCTGAAGAATAGGTGCTCGAAAGCCGGTTTTGCGCGCCATATCCATACGCGGCATAAACGGACGCGTTATGCGTAGGCCGTGTTGCGAACATGTTGTCGCCGTCCGTCATGACGATCATGATCTTTTTGTTGCTGCGATCGTTGTAGGATCGGCCTTCCATGAATGGCGCCGTCGGCGAAAGCACACGCCAAGCCCATGCAGCCCCCTCGGAAATGTTCGTGTTTCCGCTGGCGACGAGCTTGTCGATTTCGGCCAGGAGTTGCACGCGATCCGAGGAGAGCGGCGTAATGGCCGGTGTTGTGCAGGACTGATTGGGCCCGACCGCCGATCCCTCGAAGTTGGTGCTCACCGTGGCAGACCTGTATTTGCAGGATCTGGTCTGCGCCTCAACCACGCCAATCGGAGCGGGTCCATATGTCCGGCATGTTCGCTCTCCGTTGCGCGTTCGCCAGGATATGCAGACCTGCTCCGGCGTCGGGCAGTCTCCGCCGAAATCACTCAGATAGTTGTTGGAATAATCACTGGTTCCGTAGCCTGCAGCCGCAGCGTTGCCGTCATCGGGTTCATCCGGCGCGAACATGGGTGCAAACATCGTATTGATGTCATCCGCATCCGGAATTGCGTCGTTCGTGTCGTAGGGTGCACTTCGTGCCTCGACACACCCGGCCCAGGTTTGCCCCATGTCGGCAAGAACATCGAACCGTGACTTGCCTGTGCTGTCGGCAAACAGCGGGTGGGGCAGGGCTGCCTCGGAGCCTTTGTAGAGCCAGCTCGCCGACTGATACCCGGCGCCGACCCGCACGCTCGCGGCAAAGGGCACAAGTCCGATCTTCACATCATCCGCGCCATCGGAACCGGAGAAAATGATCCCGATCGCATCCTTCGCAGCTTGCTTCAGGGCCTCGATCTTCGTTCCCGACATGGAGCCTGAGTTATCGAGCGCCATTGCAACCTCGACCCGGTCGCCTTTCACCACCGTCGATCGAACGCCGATATCGAGGTGCTCTTTGCGCAGATGAACCGGCAGAACGGCCTTCAACAACCGCGTCAGATACTTGTTGTCCGATGTCGCCTTGAGCGTACCGGTAGCTCCATCGAGCGTGACTTCGATATCGGCCTGCGAAGCCTCGCCCATATTCTCACGGAAAAAGCGCTTTGCCGCTTCGGGGCCGTCAACATCTTCATTTTGCAGCCCCAGATAATGCGATCCTGCCAATGCAGCAGCGTCGATGGCAGATTGCTGGCGCTGCTGTTCACGGGTTGCGCCCACGTAATCGACCGCTAAGGCGAAGACGAAGAAAAGAGCCGAGAACATGATGCTGAAGATCACGGCAGTGACACCGCGCTCGTCGGCGGCCATACGCTGCACGAAGCGACCCAACCGGAAGGATAACGATTTGCATACAGCAGGTCCGCGCATTGTCTGCAGCCTCCTTAACGAACAGTAATGCGAGGCTAGTCGTTTCGCGCTTCAGGTTGGTAAATCCGACCGTTCGAATTTTACGCAGTTGCAAAATTCTGCCGGTTTCGGGGATCGGAGTCGGCTGGGTTGCACCAGCCGCGCGTTTGGTGTCCAACGGACGGCATCCGAAATCGAGCCGGTTCATATGCCAGTGAAGACTGTGACTGCCATTTCTAACCATTCGACTTTGTTTCAGGCCTTGCGTGCCGCCGCGCGCCGGCACGGGTCCGACAAGATCATCCTTGAAGACGCCGAACGCCAGACTCTGACGTACGGCCGCCTGATCCTCGCGAGCCTCGTGCTCGGTCGCCGCCTCAAGCGTGAAACCTCACAAGGCGAGGCCACCGGGCTCCTGCTGCCGAACGTCAATGCGCTCGTCATCGCGCTATTCGGCCTCAATGCCTTCGGCCGCACGGCAAGCCTCCTCAACTTCACCGCGGGCGCACGCAATATCCAATCCGCCGTCAGAACCGGCCCGCTGCCCGTCGTGGTCACCTCTCGCCGATTCATCGAAACCGCCAAGCTCGATGATCTCGTCGACGCCATCAAAGAGGCCGAATGGTCGCCCGGCCGCAAGGTGCGCGTGCTCTACCTGGAAGACGTGCGCAAGGAGATCGGCATCGTCGAGAAAGCTGTCGGCTTCGCATCTTCGCTTGCGCCGTCCGTGGCGACCGCCGGCAGTCGCGCCGCACCAGACGACACCGCCGTCATCCTCTTCACCTCCGGCACGGAAGGCTCACCCAAGGGCGTCGCGCTGACGAATGCGAATCTCGTCGCCAATGCCCGTCAAATCTTCACTCACGCCAGAGGCTTTCTCTCGGCAAACGATACTGCCATGAACCCACTGCCGATGTTTCATTCCTTCGGCTTAACGGCTGGCACGCTAATGCCCCTGCTCAGCGGTATGAAGTCGGTCCTTTATCCAAGCCCGCTGCACTACAAGCAGATCCCAAAGCTGATCAGGGACACGAAGGCGACACTCCTCTTCTCCACCGACACCTTCCTGCAGGGCTATGCTCGCGCCGCCGACGAGGGCGACACTGATAGCTTGCGCTATGTCGTAGCCGGCGCGGAGCGGGTTAAGGAATCCACACGCGTGATGTGGAGCCGCAGCGGGACTGAAATCCTCGAAGGCTACGGCGCCACCGAATGCTCACCCGTGATTTCCTGTAATCTGCCGGATCAGAAACAGCATGGCAGCGTCGGCCGCACATTGCCTGACATCGAGACGCGCCTTTTGCCGGTCGAAGGCATAGCGGAAGGCGGCCGTCTCCAGGTCCGCGGCCCCAACGTCATGGCCGGCTACATTCTCCCCAGCGCGCCCGGCTCCATCGTTCCACCGCCCGACGGTTGGCACGATACCGGCGATATCGTGACGATCGAAGACGGCTACATCCACATTCGCGGCCGAGCCAAGCGCTTCGCCAAGATCGGCGGCGAAATGATCTCCCTCGCCGCGATCGAGGCGCTCGCCTCGGGCCTATGGCCGGACAACACCCACGTCTGCGTGTCACTCCCCGACCCGCGCCGCGGAGAAAGCCTTGTTCTGGTCACCGACAAGCCCGACGCCGACAAAAGCATGCTCGCGGAGTACGCCCGCATGCAAGGCGTCACGGAACTCTGGGTGCCCAAAGCCTTGCTCGTGACACAGCAGATCCCAACACTGGGGTCTGGCAAGGTTGACTACGCCGCCACCCTCGAAATGGCCCGCGAAGCCCGCCCGCTTCTATAGTCGGCCGGCAGCGCAAGAATCCGGAACATCATGACCGACACCAGCCTGCCTCAACCTATCGGCGCCCGCGTGCTCGAATTGTTGACACGCGCGGTTCTTGCTCCGATCCGCGCCTTCCGTCTGCCGTACCTTCCTTTGCTGATGGTCTACTTCGCCTACGGTGCACTGGGCATTATCGCGGTGGCCGACAGCTTCTGGGTCAAAAAAGAGCTGACGCTTTCACCCGCAGCCCTTGCGCATCTGGGCGTCTGGCTGACCTTACCCTGGGCGGTGAAAATGGTCTTCGGCGAACTGGTCGATACCATTCCGCTTCTGGGGTCCCGCCGCCGCGGTTATGTCTTCCTTGGCGCGTCGCTCATCGCAACCGGCCTGATACTCCTGGCCGGTGCCGCCGGAAAATGGATCACTTTCGCGCCGCCCGAGCAGCTCTACATCATCGCGCAGATCATCACCGTCATCGGGGTCGTGCTCCAGGATGTCGTCGCCGATGCCATGAGCACCGAGGTCGTCCCGCGCGTGTCTCCCGATGGAACGCCGCGACCACAGTCTGACATCGACCACGATCTCGGAATGGTCCAGATCCTCGGACGGCTGGCGCTCTCTTTCGGCGCTTTGTCGGTGGCGGGTCTCGCCGGCTATCTCGCCAACACGTTGCCGTATGAAACCGTCTTCTTGATCGGTCTCGCCATCCCCGCGATCTCCGCCAGCGGCGCGCTTCTCGTTCGGCTCGAAACCAGCGAGAGCCGCCCCACGGATTGGCGGATCCTGGGCGGCGGCCTCGCATTCGGCGCGCTGATTGTCGCGATCGGTTACAACGAGATTCCCTACGCTCAGGAAATCACCTTCCTCATCTCGCTCACTGTCATCGTTACCATGCTCAACCGCGTCACGAGCGACATCGACCCCAACACGCGCCTGAAGATCTTGTACGCGGCGTTGATCATCTTCTTCTTCCGTGCCACGCCCGGCGTCGGCGAAGGCTACCGGTGGTTTACAATTGACGTTCTGGGCTTCGACGAAGCGTTCTACGGCATCCTTGGCCAGATCGGCGCGGCCATCGCTCTCGTTGCCGCGTGGCTGCTATCGGATGCCATTACCCGTGTGCCCGTTGCCCGCGTTCTGCTCTGGCTGACAATTTTAGGTGGCATTCTCTCGATCCCGAATCTTCTCCTCGTTTATCGAGTCGACCTGTGGACGGAGGCGACCTTCGGCTTTGGCGCCCGCACCATTGCGATCATCGACGCGGCGGCAACATCGCCTCTGGCTCAACTCAGCATGGTGCCGCTCCTGACCTTGATTGCGATCTACGCCCCGCCGGCCAAACGTGCGGTCTGGTTCGCCCTCATGGCCTCGTTCCTGAACCTCGCCCTCATCGCCGGCCAGCTCGCCACCAAGTACCTGAACTCCATTTTCCTCGTCGAGCGGGGCAATTACACCGCTTTACCGCCTCTCGTGGTCACGGCCGTCATTCTTGGGGTGGTCATCCCGCTCACAGCCATCCTTGCCTTTGGCGGCCGACTCAAGCGTCAGGGGTGACAGTGACCCATCGAGGCGCTTGGCCAAACGTGGCCCCAACACCACGCTTCCCCATCAGAAACGATTATGCGCTTGGCCGTCTCTTGACCCCCGCCGCCCCGTCTTCCATTGATTTGAGCAGGGGCTTCCGGACCCATGCGACGGGCCTTGACGGGACAAGGCTCGCCGCAGCGGATTGGATCGAAACATAGCAAGTACCAGCACCAACATCTTTTAACCGGCAACGATACGCGGCACCGTGCGTTCACCGCGCAGGCGTCGATGCTTTGTTTGGCGCGAGGGGAATTCCATCGAATGACGGGTCAGTTTCAAAGCGCCGGCGGAGAGACCGTTTCCAAAGCACCGCGCTTGCTCGACGCCCGCTGGGCGCTGCGCCGCGCCCTGCTGGGTATCTTGATTCTAACCGTCGGCATCGGCGCGATGGCTTGGCTGACGCACGCCTCCATCGACCCTACCCTCGAAGCTGTTGCCGCCCAGTCGACTCCCTGACAGCTTCATCGGTGGTCCGACATCACCCGGCTTGGCTGAAAAGTCCTTTTCTTTGCAAGGCATCGCCTATCGCGGTACGCTAATAGCGACACCGCCGCGTGACCGCCCTCAGAGACGAGGTCAGTATGCTAACCCCTGAATTCATTCAGTTGCTCGTCGTCGCGTTCGTTGCAGGCTACGTCGGCTATCTGCTCGGTCGCGCGAGTGCGAAAGCCTCGACCGAACCCCAACGCGTTCCCTCCCCCTTGCCGGCACCAGCAGATGAACCGGCCGCTGTCCCGCGCCGCTCAGCGGCGCCCCCGCCAGCCGGCGCCGGCGGCGCCGAAGCTGTCCCAGAGCGCACGCCGCCGCGGCGATCGTCCGCGCCGCCCCCGGCCGCGGCTGGCCTCATGAAGCGCGAAGAGTGATGATCGTCCAGCACCCTGAGGATTCCGCGTGGCATCTACGACTCGAACGGCGGCTTGAACGCAGCCCCGCCTCACGTATCATCGTTCGGCCTCAAGGATCGCTCAAGCTGTGGGGGCTTGAGTACACCAGCACGCGATCCGCGTGCACGATCATGACCTGGACCGGCATCCCGCCGGACGGGCGCAGGCACGGTTGAAGGACGGGTGATGAGCGAGCAGCGAAAGCATTTCCCCGAGTTCTACGTCACAGCTGCACAACCGTGCCCCTATCTTCCAGGCCGGCTCGAACGCAAGCTGTTCACCCATCTCACTGCCGACAAGCAGCCGGCTCTCGTTGATAATCTTCTGCGCGGCGGCTTCCGTCGCAGCCAGAACATCGCCTACATGCCATACTGCGAAGGCTGCCACGCGTGCGTTTCGGTCCGCGTCGTCGTCGATGAATTCCGCCCGTCCGGCTCCATGCGCCGTGTCGCTGGCGACAACATCGATCTCATCGCACACCGCGTGCCCGCGCAGCCGACCTCCGAACAATTCAGCCTGTTTCGCCGCTACATCGACGCCCGCCATGCCGACGGTGGCATGGCCGACATGAGCGCGCTTGATTACGCGCTGATGGTCGAAGAAAGCGTCATCGAAACCTCGATCACCGAATACCGCCTGAAGCCGGCCGAAAACGCGCTCACCAGCAACCCGCACCACTGGCCGCTCGCAGCCTCTGCGCTGTGCGACCGCCTCTCCGACGGCATCTCGATGGTCTATTCCTTCTACGAGCCGACCGAAAGCCGCCGCGGCCTTGGCACGTACATGATCCTCGAGACGATTGAATATGCTCGCAGCCTCGGCTTGCCCTATGTCTATCTGGGCTACTGGATCGAAGGCTCGCGCAAGATGAATTACAAAACGCGCTTCCTGCCCCAGGAACGCCTCGGCCCCAACGGTTGGGAACGCGTGTAAAAAGCTTACTGTCCCAGCGCGGTGTCGATCTTGCGGAACATGTAGGCCCACTTCGCATTCTGCGTATCGACGAGTTGCGTCATGTGCCCGCGCAGCACTTGATACAGTCCGCAGTCTGGCGTCGCCGACGCCGTACCCTCATCGCCCATCGACGCAATCTTATTGAGAAGCTCGCTTGTCGTGCGATCGTACGCGTCGATTTGGTCATCCTTCACGTACGGCACGGCCTCCTTGAGGAACTGGTCCTCCGACCACGCTTTCTTCGTCCTGAGCGCCCGCAGCTTCTCCTGAAAGCGCGGTCTGTTCTGGATGTTGAGATCGCGCAACGCCGCTGCTGATTGATCGACGACCGTTTCAAAATCAGTCTTGGTACATGCGGCAGGGGCCGCGCCGGCAGCCGGCCCCGCAACCCCGGTCGCCGGCGGGCTGGCCTCCTGCGCCTTTGCCATCGTCGACATAGCCATGAGCCCGGCGAGCGCGGCAAACGCGACCCCACCTCCACCAATGCTGCACCGGCGACCTGACCAAACACCCATAGCCGTTTCGTAGCGAGCCCCCGCGAGGCTGACAAGGCCGCTATCCGAAAACGCGACCGCAACTCCCATCCTTATCCCGAGGCAAAGACGGCGGACAACACGCCACTAGAATGCCGGGCCGAACTTGTTCGAGCGCGGGAACCCTTTCGGCGCCACATGCCCAGCCTGCGCCCTCTCGCCAACCCACTCTTTCAACTCGCTCCATGGCAGCGTGAATGTGCGCCCGGCGCTATCGAGCCACGTAAGGCCTTCCTTCTTGTTGAACACGCGAATGTCCGACAGCCCGCCATCCTTGAAGCGCTGCAGGATCGTGCCCTTGCCGCGCGTCATCTCATTGACGTCCTCCAGCTTGAACACGAGCAGCTTGCGGTTCTCACCGATGGTTGCAACCATGTCTCCTTCGGCGGGAACCACAACGACCGCCTCTTCGTCGTCGGCGACGTTGAGAATCTGCTTGCCCTTGCGCGTTGAAGCGACGACCTCCTCTTCCGCCACGAGGAATCCATAGCCTCCGCTCGATGCCACCATCAGCTTGCGCGTTGCGTCGTGGACGAACAGCTCCACGAAATCGTGGTTTTCTTCAAGGTCGACCATGAGCCGCACCGGCTCGCCATGACCGCGCCCTCCGGGCAACTGCCCGGCATCGAGCGTGAAGAAACGGCCGTTGGTGGCAAACAGAATGAGCTTGTCGGTCGTCATCGCCTTGACGGCCTGCTTCAGCTCGTCGCCCTGCTTGAAGTCGAGCTTCGACAGATCGTCGAGGTGCCCCTTCATGGCTCGGATCCAACCCTTCTCGGAGAGGATGACCGTAATCGGCTCCTTCTCGGCAAGGACCTCGTCCAGATCGACTGCGATCTCCGGCGCGTCCGCGAAGGAAGAGCGGCGGCGGCCAAGTTCGGTCTTCTTCGAATACCGTTCGCGCGTGGACTTCACCTCTTCCGAGATCCGCTCCCACTGCAAATCGTCCGATTTCAGAAGCTGCTGCAGCTGCCGCTTTTCCTTCGACAGCTTGTCGTGCTCCGCCTTGATCTCGACTTCTTCGAGCTTCGACAGGCTCTTCAAGCGCAAGTTCAGGATCGCTTCCGCCTGCACATCCGTCAGCTTGAATTTGGCAATGAGCCTCTGCTTCGGCTCATCCTCGAAACGAACGATGCGGATCACCTCATCGATGTTGAGGTAGGCGACCAGATAGCCGTCGAGCACTTCCAGCCGGTGCTCGATCTTCTTCAGCCGATACTCGGACCGCCGGACGAGAACCTCGACTCGATGCTCCAACCACTGCTTCAACACATCCTTAAGCCCGAGCACATTCGGGATCTGCCCGGCCGACAGAACGTTCATGTTGAGGCCGAACCGGATCTCCAACTCCGTCGCCCGGAACATGCTCTCCATCAGCAGCATGGGATCGATCGTGCGCGCCTTAGGCTCCAGCACGAGGCGAACTTCCTCGGCGCTTTCGTCCCGAATGTCGCCGAGCAGCGGCAGCTTCTTCTCCATCATGAGGTCGGCGATCTTCTCGACGAGTTTCGCCTTTTGCACCTGATAGGGAATTTCGGTGATGACGATCTGATACCCGCCGCGCCCGGTCTCTTCCTTCTCCCATTTCGCCCGGACGCGGAACCCGCCACGTCCCGTGCGATAAGCTTCGAGAATTTCGCTGCGCGGCTCGACGATCACGCCGCCGGTCGGGAAATCCGGCCCCGGCACGAACTCCACGAGCTTCTCGATCGTCGCATTCGGATGCTTGATGAGATGCAGCAGCGCCGCGCACAACTCGTCCACGTTGTGCGGCGGGATATTCGTTGCCATGCCGACCGCGATGCCGGCCGAACCGTTCGCAAGCAAATTCGGGAATGCGGCCGGAAGCACCGACGGCTCCTGCTCGCGTCCGTCGTAGTTGGCGCGGAACTCGACCGTATCCTCGTCGATCCCATCGAGCAGGTCGGCGGCGACGGACGTCAGACGAGCTTCCGTGTAGCGGTCGGCTGCCGGGTTATCGCCGTCGATATTGCCGAAGTTGCCCTGCCCGTCGACCAGCGGATAACGCACCGCGAAATCCTGCGCCAGGCGTGCCAGCGCGTCGTAGATCGCCTGGTTGCCGTGCGGATGGTAATTACCCATCGTCTCGCCGACGATCTTCGCGCACTTGCGATACCCGCCTTCGGGATCGAGGCCGAGTTGCCGCATGGCGTAGAGAATGCGCCTGTGGACCGGCTTCAACCCGTCACGCACATCGGGCAGGGCCCGGTGCATGATGGTGGAGAGAGCATAAGCGAGATAGCGTTCCTCGAGCGCATCCTTGAGGTTGACGGGCTCAATGGGTCCTTCGCCGGTGGGCGGAATCGATTGCTTGGTCATGGCCCGTGGTTACTGGACTGAGGTCCGCCCCTCAAGTGCCGGGCCGCCACATCCCCCCACGTTGGCCACTCCACAGCCGATTTTTGCCAAGTTGTTCGGGTTTCTGTAGCCTTGCGCCACAACCTCCGAGAGTTCACCCCAGATGCCGCTGCCCGATGTCCCGGCCGTCGAAACGGCTGTGATCGAAATGACCAATGCCTACCGGCGCGAAAACAAGCTCGGGCAGGTCAAGGCCAGCCCCGAGCTGACGAAAGCGGCCCGCGCCTATGCCGCATACCTGGCCAAGAACAATGCCTTCTCCCACACTGCCGATAACCGCGACGTCGGCGACCGCGCCAGCGCCTCCGGCTACCAGTGGTGCTCGATCGGCGAAAATCTCGCCATGAACCTCGACAGCAGCGGTTTTGAAACCCGGGAACTCGCGAAGCAGACTGTGGAAGGCTGGATCAACTCCCCTCCGCACAAGGAAAACCTGCTCGGTCCCCACTATACCGAAATTGGCGTTGGCGTCGTCCGGGCGCCCGATAAGAACCCCAAGTACATTACCGTTCAGGTCTTCGGCCGCCCACAAGCGGCCAAGTACACCTTCCAGATCGCGAATGCGTCGGGTACGCCAGTCACTTACACCTTCAGCGGCGAACAGCACGACATCCGTCCGAGCATGAGCGTCACCCACACCGCCTGCACCCCCGCAGCGCTCGATTTCATCAAGGCCGGAGCGAAGAAGGTCACCGCACGTTTCGAAGCCAGCGACCAGACTGTTTACACGCTGAAAAGCGATCCGAAAGCCGGTCTCAAAGTCGAACTGGCGAAACGGGAAACCGTGGACTGACTCGGAATCACCGGTCGATATGCGTCAAGATCCGCGATCGCGACTCCGGCAGCGTATCGCCCTTAGGCGCCAGTACGCGCTGCTCGAGAAAATAACCGGTCAGCGCAAACCCAGCCGCCACATCCTCGCGCGTCGCGTGCCGATCCCGCACCGATGTCAGGAATTGCGGCAGCCGCAGCATGCGATCCTTGTAGGGCTCGCCGGCCGATTCTGACACCGCGCGACCCGACTTCGGGGACACATAGATCAACTGGTCGTTCGCCCCCGTCGCCGCGCACGCCGACAAATCCAGTCCAAAACCCAGTTCTTGTAGCAACGCCAATTCCCACCGCACCATGAGAGCCGGCCACACCGTCGGATCATCCAGAAATCCGAGCACGAACAGCGTCACCTCATAAAGCGCGGGATGCGGATCGCGCTCCGGTAGCAGCCGCGCCAGCGCACACAGCGACGTCAGCCCCGCCAGTGCCGCCGCATCATCCATCGCCGAGGCCGCATACCCCCGCCGGAGTTCCACCGACATGTGGCCCAGATGGTCCGACAGCCGCGCCTTCCACGTGGCGTCCACGTGATTGCCCATTTGCAGCACGGGCCGCGCTTTGCGCGACCGCCCACCATGAACCAGCCCCGCATGCCGGCCGTGCGAGCGCGTGAACAGATCCACGACCGCGGCGGTTTCGCCGTGTGTCCGGACACTCAGGATAATGGCTTCGTCCGACCATTCCATGCGCGAGTTTCACCGCATCAATACCCCTCTCCCCGTCCTTCACGGGAGAGGATTGAGGTGAGGGAGAGCGTCTTGCTGTGAATGCACGTCGAGAAAAACGCCCGCCTCGATCAGTCCTTCGGAAAATCCAGGCCCATTTCGCGATACCGCTCGGGATCACTGCCCCAGTTCTCCCGCACCTTCACGAACAGGAAGAGGTGCACATCGTGCTCGAGGATTTTCGCCAACTCATTGCGAGACTTGCTCGAGATGTTCTTGATCGTCTGACCGCCCTTGCCGAGCACGATCGCCTTCTGACTGTCGCGTTCCACGTAGATGGTCTGCTCCACGCGCACCGAGCCGTTCTTGAACGGCTTCCAGTCCGTCGTTTCCACCGTGGTCGAATACGGCAACTCTTCGTGCAGAAACTCGTAGATCTTCTCCCGCGTCAATTCGGCGGCAAGCATCCTCAGCGGCGCATCCGAGATCTCGTCCTCCGGATAGTGCCACGGCCCCAGCGGCATCTTTTCCGCCAGGTAGCGCTTCAGATCGGCCACCCCATTCCCATCCAGCGCGGAGATCAGGAACACGCGGTCGAACGTCTGCTTTTCAGAAATTTTGGCAATCAGCGGCAGCAGCCGGTCTTTATCGGTAACGCGATCGACCTTATTGAGCACGAGGATCTTGGGATGTGGCGCATCGGCGAGCTTTGAAAGAATGCACTCCAGATCTTCCTCGATCCCTTTCGCTGCATCGACGAGCATCACCACGATATCGGCATCATGCGCGCCGCCCCACGCCGCCTCAACCATCGCCCGGTCGAGCCGGCGCTTCGGCCTGAAAATACCGGGCGTGTCGATGAAGACGAGCTGACTTTTGCCTTCGATCGCAATACCGCGCACGGGGACCCGCGTCGTCTGCACCTTGTGCGAAACGATCGAGACCTTCGCACCGACCATCTGATTGACGAGCGTCGACTTGCCCGCGTTGGGCGCGCCGATCACCGCGATGAATCCGCACCGCGTGGGGATCTCGTCGTTTCTGCCGGCGACCGGCGTTTCTGCGTCCTCAGACATTGCCGCTCCGCACGATCACGCCTTCCCGCTCCAGAAGGAGCGCTGCGGCGGCCTGTTCCGCCAGTCTCTTGGAAGATCCTTCACCACGCGCCGGCTCCAGCGACTTGATCCGAACCTCCGCCGTGAACATCGGTGCATGGTCGGGTCCCTCGCGAGAAACCACCGAATACTGCGGCAGCGCCAGACCGCGGCCCTGCGCCCACTCCTGCAACGCCGTCTTCGGATCCGCGGCGGCCATGTGCGGCCGCTGCTCGGTCAAAAGGGGTGCCCAAAGCTTCAAAACCACATCGCGCGCCACATCGAAACCCGCTTCAATGAAGATCGCGCCCAACACAGCCTCCACGGCATCCGCGAGGATCGTCTCCTTGTCGCGACCACCGCTGAAGGCTTCCGCCTCAGAAAGAATGAGCCGCGGTCCAAGTTCCAGATCTCGCCCGATACGGGCGCAGGTTTCACCGCGCACCAGCGTATTGTAGCGACGGGCCAGTTCACCTTCCTTGGCGGTCGGGAACGTCGCGTTCAGAAACCCCGCGATCGCCAAGCCGAGGACCCGATCGCCAACGAATTCAAGCCGCTCGTTATCGGCCCGCGTCGTCTTTCCGCCACGCACGCTGGCGTGAGTCAAGGCGCACTCCAACGCTTGTTCTTTTTTGAACTTATACCCGAGCTTCTGCTCCAGGTCCTTGTATTTACGAGCCTTGAACACCAGGGCTCCATCAACGAACGAGATTGAAGAACCGGCTCCAGCGCACATCGAACGGCCAAGTCCAAGGACTGGTCCAGCGCAACGCATTCGGCTCATCGACGGCGGCCGAGAAGAAGATGATCTCCGCCCGCCCGACGAAGTTTTCAAACGGTACGTACCCCACCGCCCGCTGCGCGCGGCTGTCGGTGGAGTTGTCCCGATTGTCGCCCATCATGAAGTAGTGGCCCTCGGGAACTTTGTACGGCCCGACGTTGTCGAACGGCCCGTTTTCCTGCGCATCGAGCACCGTGTAGGTGACCCCGTTCGGCAACGTCTCCAGAAATGACGGAACCTCGATGAAGGACCCATCGTCATCAACCGTCGTGAACGAGCCTTTCCGCACCTTCGGTACCGGCGTGCCGTTGATCACCAATTGGCCGCCGCGGACTTCGATCTCGTCGCCGGGCAGTCCGATGACGCGCTTGATGTAGTCGGTGGAATTGTCCCGCGGCAGCTTGAAAACGGCGACGTCCCCGCGCTTCGGCTCGGTGGCGAAGATGCGGCCGGAAAACAAATTGGGGGAGAAGGGAAACGAGAACCGGCTGTACCCATACGAGAGCTTCGAAACGAACAGGTAATCGCCGACCAGCAGCGTCTCCTTCATCGAGCCCGACGGAATGTTGAACGGCTGATAGAAAAAGACGCGCACGAAGAGCGCGATCGCAAGGGCTTGCAGGACGACGACGATCGTGTCCCGCATCCCATAGTAGCGCGACGACCGCGCGTTCGAATTGGACGCCATGTTCTCTCCAATGCCGCCAGCCCTGAGCCCCTGTCCGGCCAAGCAGCGGATTCAGGGGCCCGCTATACCGGTTCGCCCTTCTCCGCGCAAATCAGCTCTACCGCCAGCGTTATTCGAGGTGCTTTAACCACAGCGCTCCACTTTGGTGGGAAGACACGAAATGATTACAATGGCTTCCGCCATCGGATAATCGTCCGTGATGGTGAGATCGATCTTCGCTTCATATCCATCTGGCGTCAGGCGGGCCAAATGCGCCGCAGCTCCACCCGTGAGCTTGAGCGTCGGCCGTCCGGTCGGCAAGTTAACAACGCCCATGTCGCGCCAGTAGACGCCGTGCCGCAGCCCGGTGCCGAGCGCCTTCGCGCACGCCTCCTTGGCCGCGAACCGCTTCGCATAAGATGCGGCCCGTTCTGCCCGGCGATCTGATTTCGCGCGTTCAATATCGGTATAGACCCGCGCCAGAAAGCGATCGCCGAACCGCGCCAGCGTCACCTCGATGCGGCGGATATCGATGATGTCGTTCCCGATGCCCAGGATCATTGTGCCGCCAAGGGTCGTTTCGGCTCGGCGCGCGCCTGATCCATGAGCGTCCGCATATGTCGGATCGCCGAGTGCAATCCGCCGAAGATGGCCTCGCCGATCAGGAAATGACCGATGTTGAGTTCGACGATCTGCGGCATGCGCGCCACCGGCGCCACCGTATTGTAGGTGAGGCCATGGCCGGCATGAACCTCGAGGCCCAACTCATCGGCCAGTTGCGCCGCTTGACGCAGACGCTCTACTTCCTTGGCCACACCTTTTGCATCGTCCTCCAGCGCCCTCTCGCAGTATTGCCCTGTGTGCAATTCCACGATGTCGGCACCCAGATGCGCGGAAGCCTCGATCGCCCGCGCGTCCGCCTCGATGAACAGCGACACCCTGATCCCCGCATCCCTAAGGCTGTGAACAATCTTTTTCAACGGCTCCCCGCCACGGATCACGTCGAGACCGCCTTCCGTCGTGCGCTCCTCCCGCCTCTCGGGAACGAGGCAGCACGCATTGGGAACATGCCTCAGCGCAATCGCCAGCATTTCGTCCGTTGCCGCCATCTCGAGGTTTAAAGGCCGCGTCAGCTCTGCCTTCAACCGTGCAATATCACCGTCCGAGATGTGCCGCCGGTCCTCGCGCAGATGTGCGGTAATGCCGTCAGCCCCCGCCTCGACGGCCAAGTGCGCCGCCCGCAGCGGATCGGGATGCCGCCCACCGCGTGCGTTTCGGATCGTCGCCACATGATCGATGTTGACGCCGAGGCGCAGAAAATTCGAAGTCGCATAGGGGCTGCTCATAGTCGGTCCTGTTTGCGCTCGATCGGCCGTCATTCGAAGACGCGCTCGACCTGGCTGACGATGTCTTTCTGACGAAGCCCCGCGATGATCCGGTTCAAGTGGGCGAGGTCGAACACTTCCAATTCGATACGCAATTCCGTGAAGTCGGACGCGCGCCGGATCATTCTAAGGTTGTCGATATTGCCCTCGGCCTCGCCGATAACCTCAGCGATGGCTGCGAGCGATCCCGGCCTGTTGGGCGCCGTCACGCTGAGCCGCGCCGGAAAGCGCTCCTGCTTGCCGGGATCGATGTCCCAAGACATATCGATCCAACGCTGGTGCTCATAGGCTTGCAGGCGTGGCGAATGGATCTGGAAAATGCGAATGCCGGCGCCGGGCTCCAGAACCCCCACGATCCGATCGCCGGGCACGGCGCCGCCTTCCTCGAAGATCACCGGCACATCGTCTTTCAGGCCGCGCAGCGCGATGGCCGAGGACAATTGCCCCGCACCCGACCCGGGAGCCGGCGCCCTGACACGTAAGCCCGAGACCTTGGTGAGATCCACCCACCCCTTGAGTGGATTTTCCAGAACACTCTGCGTCGCGGCCGCCTGCACCGCCTCCGGCGACACCGCCTTCAGCACATCACCCGCCGGCAACTCCCCTCGCGCCACCGCGGCCAGCAACTCATCTAGAGATTTGTGCGTGAACTTCGAGAGCACACGCTTCACTGCGTCGTCCGTGTAAGTCACGTGCGCCGCCTCAAATGCTGCGGTGGCAAGCCGCCGCCCCAGTTCCACGTACTGGCGGCGAACCGCCTCGCGTGCTGCCCGGCGAATAGCGCTCTGCGCCCGACCTGTGACACACAGGCTCTCCCAAGCTGCCGGCGGCACGTGCCCCTTGGAGGTTCGGATCTCGACCTCATCCCCGTTCCGCAATCGCGTGTCGATCGGCACATGCCGGCCGTTCACATAGGCTCCAACAGCCGCGTTGCCGACATCCGTATGCACCGCGTATGCGAAATCGAGCGGCGTCGCCCCGCGCGGCAACGCGATGAGCCGGCCCTTCGGCGTGAAGCAGAACACCTGATCTTGGAAAAGCTCGAGCTTAGTATGCTCCAGAAATTCTTCAGGGTTCGAACCCTCCAGCAGCGTTTCGACCATCCGCCGGAGCCACACGTACGGACCGTGCTCCTTGTCGTCGAGCGACGTCATCGAACCGGCCGCAATAGCACCTTTAGTCATATCTTTGTAAAGCGCGTGCGCCGCGACGCCGTATTCGGCCACTTGATGCATCAGGTGCGTCCGGATCTGCAATTCCACCCGCTGATGGCGCGGCCCGACCACCGTGGTATGGATTGACTGATAGTTATTCTGCTTGGGCGTCGAAATGTAGTCCTTGAACCGCCCGGGCACCGCGCGCCACGTTGTGTGCGCCACGCCCAACACCCGGTAGCAATCCGCGATATCCTTGCTCGTGACGCGGAAAGCATAGATGTCGGAGAGCTGCTCCAGTGAGATCTGCTTATTCGTCATCTTCCGCCAGATCGAATACGGCTTCTTCTCTCGTCCCGAGACCACCGCCTCGATACCCACTTCACGCAGTTTTGCCGTTAACGCTGTCTCGATCTCGTCGACAAGCCCCTCGTTCTTGGCTCGCAACTCCCGCAGCTTGTCGGTCACCGCTTTGTAGGCCTCCGCATGCAGCCATCGGAATGCGTGATCCTCCAATTCGTCACGGATTGCCTGCATGCCCATGCGACCGGCCAGCGGCGCATAGATGTCGAGCGTCTCCTCCGAAATGCGCTGCCGGCTCCCCGGCTTCATGTGCTCCAGTGTACGCATATTGTGCAGCCGATCCGCGAGCTTCACGAGCAGCACGCGAATGTCGGTCGAAATGGCCACTAGGAGCTTGCGAAAATTCTCCGCCTGCTCCGTTTGCTTCGAGACCAGATCGAGCCGCTTGATCTTGGTCAGCCCATCGACGAGCGCGCCGATCTCCGGCCCGAAAAGCTGGTCTATCTCGGCCCGCGTCGCGTCCGTGTCTTCGATCACGTCGTGCAGAAGTGCCGTCGCCACTGTGGCATCGTCGAGCTTCAGGTCCGTCAGGATCGCAGCCACTTCGAGCGGATGAGAGAAGTAGGGATCGCCTGATGCACGCTTCTGATTGCCATGCGCCTTCATGGCGTAGACATAGGCGCGGTTCAGCAGCGCCTCGTTGGCTTTTGGATCATACTTCTGAACCCGCTCGACGAGTTCGTATTGGCGCATCATGGGGGCGTATGGGTCCTCGGGCAGCCGCGCGGACGAGAAGTCTAAACGAAAACGCCGCGGCACGCCTCCTGAGAGAGACCTGCGCGCGGCGATAACGGGATCGGACCGGAGTTTGGCTCCGGACAGGATACTTTTAGCGGCCGCGTTCGCGCGGATTGGCCGGTCCGGTCCCCGAGGAGGACGGCTCGGAGGGCGTCATGCTCTCCAGACCGCGCAACAACTGCTCTTCTGTCAGCACATCAACCTGCGTATCGCTGGACTGGTCGTCCCGGCCAAGGATCGGCGCACGCCGCTCGATCGCAAGAACAGGCGCAGCTCCCGCTTCCGGCTCGTCGACTTCGACGTTCTTTTGAATGGAGTGGATCAGGCTCTCACGCATGTCGTCAGGCGGGATTGCCTGTTCGGCAATTTCGCGCAGCGCGATCACGGGGTTTTTGTCGTTTTCCTGATCGATGGTGACCGGGCTGCCGTTCGCGATGTTGCGCGCCCGATGCGCGGCGAGCAGGACCAGTTCGAACCGATTTTGAACTTTGTCGACACAATCTTCTACAGTGACGCGAGCCATCCTATATCAGTCCTCAAACTCGGGGATTTCAGGGAACAAACGTCGGGTGGTGACGTTATTGCCGCAGGTAACTAGCTATGGATCGGAGCCCGTCCAGAAACCTGGAAATTATAAACAATGACGGGGCCGCGCAGAGCCTGCCGACCTATTATTGAAGTAGTGACACAGGACATCGAGCCTTGCAAGCGGTGCCATAAGGTACGCTGATAGGGCGCAGTCTAAGTCGTTATCATTGCTGTAATTTAATGCTTGGTTTGAAAGTGTAACTTGCCACGACAGCGCTACGGGACTAGGACTTTTGAAAATCAAGGGCCCGAGGCGTTAAGGGTCGGTAAGCCAAGCCCCGAAAATTTTATCGAACGGCGATCAGAATCGCTGGACACCTGCCGATCCATCGGCGAAACCAAGAAAACGATCAAGACTCGCGCACTGCGCGGTAGAGGCTGAAAAACATGCATTTTTACCAGAATGAGCGAGTGGCATTATTCATTGATGGCGCCAATCTGTACGCGACGTCGAAAGCGCTCGGATTTGACATCGACTACAAGCGCTTGCTCACACATTTCCGCGGCAAATGCCATCTCGTCAGAGCCTTGTATTACACGGCCCTGGCCGAAGACCAGGAGTATTCGTCTATCCGTCCGTTGATTGATTGGCTCGATTACAATGGGTACACGATGGTAACGAAGCCCACCCGCGAGTTTACAGACGCAAGCGGTCGAAGAAAAATCAAAGGAAACATGGATATAGAGCTTGCGGTGGACGCCATGCGTCTTGCCGACAGCCTCGATCACGTTGTCCTTTTCTCCGGAGACGGCGACTTCCGTTCGCTTGTGAACGCTCTGCAGCAGCGCGGCAAGCGCGTCAGCGTGGTGTCCACCCTTCAGACGCAGCAGCCCATGGTTGCCGATGAACTTCGTCGCCAGTCTGATCAGTTTATCGACCTTGCGGATCTCGAAACTGTCATCGGTCGCGACCCTGGCACTCGGCCTGCACGCGAGCCACGCACGTATAGCGCCGGTCGTTCGCCCGCCGCTCCGGCCCCTGGCGGAGGTCTACGCACTCCGGCAAGTTTTCAAGACTACGATGTGTCTGAAGAAGAAGTCTGAACTCTCTCCTTTTTGGCGCGGTCGTGCTAGTGGCCGCGCATGCCCTCCACGTCTGCAATCTCCGACGACGACTTGAACACACCACCGGAAGCTCCGCTGAACTGTCGGCGCTGTCCGCGTCTGGCTGCTTTCCGCGATCATTACCGGCAGCATGAACCCCACTGGTTCAATGCACCGGTCCCGTCCTTTGGACGAGACGACGCCCGTCTTCTCATTGTCGGCCTTGCGCCGGGCCTCAAGGGTGCCAATCGCACCGGGCGCCCGTTCACAGGCGATTACGCGGGCGAACTCCTCTACGCCACGCTTCTCACCTACGGCTTCGCCAAGGGAACCTATCGCGCTGACCCTGTCGATGGACTCGAACTCATCGATTGTATGATCACCAACGCCGTGCGATGCGTTCCGCCCGAGAACAAACCCTCGCCCGAAGAAATCACGAATTGCCGCCCGTTTTTCGCCGCCCGCTGCGCAGCCTTGCCAAGGTTGCGAGCTGTCCTCGCTCTCGGCCGTATCGCGCACGATCAGACCCTGACGGCCCTGAAAGTTCGCAAATCATCGTTCACTTTTGCCCACGGCGCCCGCCATGCGATTGGGCCAGACCTTTTGGTGTTCGATAGCTTCCACTGCTCTCGTTACAACACCAACACCGGCCGATTGACCGCACCCATGTTCCACGCCGTCTTCGATGCCATCCGCACCGAACTCGACCGCACCTGAATTTGATCTATGCCAGATCGTGTGCAGATCGGATTAGGCATGCTACGCTAGCCTATGCCGTGGCGAAGGAGCCGTGCATGAAACAACGTGAATCTTACGAGCCGGTCACCGATTTCGGCATTGCGCCGGAGAAGGTTGGCCACGTCATCGTCAAGGCGCGCGAGTACGGCGCGAAAGTCGGCGCCTGGAACGACACGACCGACGAGGGCGACGCGGAAGAAGACCCCAGTGCCATTCTCGAGGACTTCGCCGACGACCCAACGAGCGAAGAACTGGCCGGCTTCATTGGCGCCTTGAACGACGACGAACAGGCAGCCCTCGTGGCACTCGCATGGGTTGGCCGCGGCACGTTCGAAGCCGAAGAGTTCGCCGAGGCGATGGAAACCGCGCGCTCCGAGCGCGCCAATGCCACATCGAAGTACCTGCTCGGAATGCCGCTGCTCGCCGACTATCTGGAGGAGGGCCTGGAAAAGCTCGGCTACTCCGCAGAAGAAATCGTCGGCGACATCATGTGATCACCCGAGCCGTCACAGCATCGCCAGCAGATCCGCTGCATGCCTGTCCGGCGCACACACCGGATAGAACGCGCGCACGATCAGACCCTCTCGGCACATCAGCGTCAAGCGCTTCAGATACGCGACCCCGCCCGTCTGGAAGCGCGGCAACTGCAGCGCGTCGGCCACTTTAAGTTCCGAATCGCTCATCAGCGGATATGTGAGCCCGATCCGCGCTGCGAACTCGCGCTGCCACTCGCGGGACTGCGTGCTGAGCCCCACAATCTGAATCCCGCGCGCCTTGTACTGGTCGATCAACGCCTCGAACCCCTGCGCCTCGGGTGTCGACCCATGCGCGCCGGGGATTTTGTCCCAGTCCGGCGGGTTGGCGTGCCCCGGACGTCCGGTCCACGGATACACGAAAATAATACTGAGCCCGCTGATCCTGGCCGGCGACAGCCGATCCCCGGTGGTGGTAGGCAACTCAATATCCGGCAACGGCACGCCCGCTACCAGATGCGCAGCGGCGCCATCGTCTTTCGGAGCGGGATACGGGCTTTCGGTCACGGCCATCAGCTCAGCCCTTCTCGCGCATGATCCGCGCTTTCTGCCGCTGCCAGTCGCGCTTGGCCGCGTCCTGACGCTTATCGGTGAGCTTTTTGCCCTCTGCCAACGCCAGCTTCAGTTTCGCAATACCCTTGGCATTGAAGTACATCTCCACGGGCACGATGGTCATGCCCTTGCGCTCCACGGCTTGAAACAGCTTCGCCATCTCGGCTTTGTGCAACAACAAACGCCTCTTGCGCCGCGGCTCATGCTGGAAGAAGCGCCCAGCCTGACTGTACTCCGGAATATACGAGTTGATCAGGTAGAGCCCGTCATCCTCGAACGAGGCATAGCTCTCGGCAATATTCGCCTGCCCCTTGCGCAACGACTTCACTTCGGTGCCGGTCAGCATAAGGCCGGCCTCCCAGGTGTCGGTGAGAAAGAATTCGTGCCGGGCCCGCCGGTTTTCGGCGACGAGCTTGCGCGCGTCATCCTTGGCAGCGGCCATAACTCGTCATCCTCGCTGGTATTCGTGCGCCTGGCGTTGCAACAGATTTCACTCGGCAGCGACCGCGGTCAGGAGCCCTGCCTTCGCCATCGCATCATCGACGATCTTGCGCGCACCGTCGGTCAGCGGAACCATCGGCAGCCGCATTTCCTCTGTGCATAGCCCGAGTCGCGACGCCGCATACTTCACCGGTCCAGGATTGGTCTCACAGAACATGGCATCATGCAGCGGCATCAGACGATCCTGGAGCGCGAGCGCCATCTTGAAGTCACCGCGCATGCATGCGTTCTGAAACTCGGCGCACAGCCGCGGCGCGATGTTCGCGACGACTGAGATACATCCATGCCCCCCATGGGCCATAAACGCCAGCGCCGTCGCATCCTCGCCTGAGAACTGCAGGAATTCCGCACCCATCGCCGCCCGCTGCTGCGAGACGCGCGCCAGATTGGCCGTCGCATCCTTGACGCCTGCAATGTTCTTCAACTCGTACAGCCGCGCCATAGTTGCCACGGACATGTCGACGATCGACCGCGGCGGAATATTGTAGATGAAGATGGGAATATTGACGGCGTCGTTGATCGCCTTGAAGTGCTGGTAGAGCCCCTCTTGGGTCGGCTTGTTGTAGTAAGGCGTCACAATCAAAAGCCCCGACGCGCCGGCCTGCTCGGCAAATGTGGAGAGTTCGATCGCCTCCTCCGTCGAATTCGAGCCCGTGCCGGCCATCACGGGCACACGCCCGCGCGCCGCCTCGATCGTGATCTCGATCACCCGCTTGTGCTCATCGTAATCGAGCGTCGGACTTTCGCCGGTCGTCCCCGTGGGAACGAGGCCGTGGGTCCCCTCCGTAATCTGCCAGTCGACGAAGCGCGCCAGCGCGTCCTCGTCGAGCTTGCCGTTCCTGAACGGCGTAATGAGCGCGGTCAGCGACCCCTTGAACATGCCTTCACCCTGTCGTGCGTCGCATCCAAGTGCTTGCTTGGATGATCATTTCTGGAAAAGTTCCACGTGACGGAAACGATCGCCGGCGCCCTCCTTCGCCTTGAAGTGGGCCAACCCGATTGTTACGTTCCCTGACACGAAGAACGGCGGCGCAGCGAAGGCCGCTCGATCGAATGGCCGCGACATTAGGCGGTCGGGAGGACCACCGCAAGGCGACAGGAACGGCGGCCCGGCACAATCGGCTCGCATGAGAAAGGTCCCGCATTGCCAGTCCGAAACAAAGCCCTGAAGCCGTTTGCATTCATGGGTTGCACAGCCCTTGTGGCCGCGCTGCTGCCTTCGACAACCGGACGGACGGACCCCGCCGCCGCACCGGCGCAAACCGCGGCGATCGAGCGCCCGTTGCTGCCGAGCCCGCATAAGCCCGATTCCGCGGAGGCGGCCCATACCGCCCGCTACGACAAAGCGATTGCGCCGCTGCTGGCAACCAAGATTTCCGACGAAGACGCCACCGCCCTGCGCGATGCCATGAAAGCGTATGCCTCCGGCAAGCCCGAAGATGGCGACCAGCATCGAACGCGCATCACCAACCCCGTTGCTGCCAAACTGGCGACATGGCACCGCCTGCGCAGCGGCTTTGGCTCGGCTGCCGACTATCGTGCTTTCCTCGACGCAAACCCCGCCTGGCCCGAGCGCCGTCTCCTCACCCAGCGCTATGAGGAAACCCTGTTTGTCGGCGGCGGCAACGCCGCCGAGATTCGCGCAGCCTTTGCCAAAGGCGGTCCGGACCACGGCGCCGGATTTGCAGCGCTGGCCTCCACCTATCTCGCCGAGGGCAAAACCGAAGAGGCCCGCAAATACGCTATCAAAGCTTGGCGGGATATGACGCTTGCCGCGAAGTTTGAAGCTGGCTTTCTCGCCCGCTTCGGTTCGTTGCTGACGCTGTCAGATCATAAAGCTCGTCTGGACCGTCTCATTATTGATGACGTCCGCTGGAAAGACGATCGCAACAGCCGCGCCGCAATCGCCAAACGCGTCATCGCGCTACTGCCGGAAGTCGAGCGCAAACGCGCGGAAGCGCGCCTTGCCGTTTTCATGCAGCAGAAGGGCGCGCTCACGCTCATCCAAAAAGCCCCGGCGAGCGATACCGCGGACTGGGGATTTACTTTCCACAAGATCCAGGCCCTGCGGCGTGCAGACAAGATCGACGAAGCCGCGAGGATCATGCTGACGGTTCCAACGACACCCGGCGCCGTCAACAACAACGACGAATGGTGGATCGAACGGCGCACACTCGCCTACGCATCGCTGCGCAAAGGCAAGCCTAAACTCGCCTACGAGATCGTCAGCGAGGCGGGTGCGCTCACCGTCAATCCGCTCAAGGACCAGTCCTTCATGGCGGGTTGGATTGCCTTGCGCTACCTGAAGGATCCCGCCAAAGCCGCGCAGCATTTTGCGACCATGCAGAAGGCGGCAGACGGTCCGCTGAGCCGCGCGAAAGCCAACTATTGGGTCGGCCGAACGGCGGAAGCCTTGAAGGACAAGCCCGCGGCTCTGGCGGCCTACACGGAAGCCACCCGCGACCGGGATACCTTTCACGCACTTCTTGCACTCCAGAAAATCGATCCTGGCGCAACGAGTTTCCCCATCACGCCACCGGCAGCACCTACGGCCGACGAAATCGACAAGCTGAGCAACCTTGATGCCGCAAAAGCTGTCGTTATAGCCACCAAGGCCAAGCTCGATCGCTCGATCAGCCGGGTCTTCTTGGTGCAGCTGCGGTATCATTTGAAGAGCGAGGCCGAACTCGCGATGATCGCACACCTTGCCGAAGCCATCGGCGATACGCAGTCCGCCGTTCGTATCGGCAAGACCGGCATCGCCGACCGCAAAAACCTCTTCTATTATGCCTATCCCGTCCACCCGTTCCCGGCCTATTCGCCGCTGCGAAAACCCCCGGAAACCGCATTCCTGCTGGGCATCGCCCGCCAGGAAACGGAATTCAACACCCTCACCGTCTCAGGTGCGGGCGCCAAGGGATTGCTTCAGGTTATGACTGTGACGGCGCAACACGTCTGCCGCGACTACAAGATCAAATGCGATATCAAACGTCTTCTGTCCGACCCCGCCTACAACACGATGATGGGCTCGGCTTACATCGGCGACCGCATGCAGGATTTCACCGGCTCCTACATCCTCACAATGGCCGGCTACAACGCGGGTCCCGGGCGCGCCCGCCAATGGATCCGCGAGTTCGGCGATCCGCGCGACCCTTCAGTTGATCCCATCGACTGGATCGAGCGCATCCCGATCCAGGAAACGCGCGAGTACGTTGCCAAGGTTCTGGCGAACGTGCAGGTGTATCGGGCACGACTCGGCGAATCAGACATGGCGGTGCGTATAGACAAGGATCTGATGCGCGCGCGCGTTGCCGGAAGTGCCATTCCGCCACCGGCCGTCCGGCCGGATGAACGGGACGAGGCTGCGTCCGACGGCTGATCGGGCCGTAACGAATGAAATTGGGATGGGGGCTTCCATAATGACGACAGCGCCGCAGCGCTTTGAAGATCTCACGTTCATACAGCGCACCGGCCTGAAACTCTACGCCCGTCGGTATCGGGCCCGCCATGCGTCACCCCAATCCGCGCGCAAGCCCCTCCGTCCCGTCCTCTGCCTGGCTGGCTTGACGCGCAACAGCCGCGACTTTCACGAAATCGCGCTCGACCTGTCCTCCGGCGATCGCGCCCGCGATGTTTACACACTTGATTCCCGCGGTCGCGGGCTGTCGGATTACGACAAAGACTGGCGCAACTACACGGTCCCCTGCGAAATGCAGGACGCGCTCGACTTCATGATCGCGCGCAGCCTCGAAGGCGCGGCCATCCTCGGCACCTCGCGCGGTGGACTGATCGCCATGGTGATGGCGGCGGCCCAACCCGGCTTCCTCGGCCCCGTCATCCTCAACGACATCGGTCCGGTGATCGAACGCGATGGCCTGTCCCGCATCGCATCGTACGTCGGCCGCACCCCGCTTCCACGGGACTGGAAGGAAGCCGCGGCGATGGTGCGCGATATGAACAAGAACCAGTTCACCGCTGTCGGCGAAGAAGAGTGGGAGCCGATCGCCCGCCAACTGTTCAATGAGCAAAAGGGCCGACCCGCGCCCGGCTACGATGCGAAACTTGGCCAGGCCTTCTCATCAATCGACGGCCCGATCCCGCCGCTCTGGGCTCAGTTCGAAGCCCTGAAGCGTCTGCCCGTCATGGTCATTCGCGGCATCAACTCCGATCTGCTGTCGGAAGCAACAGTGGACACGATGCGACAGCGCCACCCCGATCTCACGGAACTGGCAATTGCGGGACAGGGTCACGCACCGTGGCTGCGCGACAAGGCCTCGATGATGGAAATCCGCCGCTTTCTGGAACGCACCGACACTGCGTGATCGCAAGCGATTGGACGCCCGTCAGGCGTCCTTGCTCGTCTCCACCTCACCGCGATCGACACGGCGCGAGAACTCCGTCTGGCCTCCCGACGCCAGAATGCGCGCCTGCTCGATCCAGTTCTCGCGCTCGATCCTGCCCTTGAAGTCGAGTTGCGAACTCACGCTGTCGATATCGGCCTTCGTCCAATTTGCGATCTGCTCGTATGATGTGATGCCGAGCGCATTAAGCCGCTTCTCGATGAGAACACCGATGCCACGAATGCGCTTCAGATCGTCGATACGCCCGCTCGGCGCAGAACCATCTCCACGCAGCGCCTGCGATCGGACCGATCGCAGGCCCGCCATATCAGGGCGCGATACCGGCTCCGAAGATTTTTGGAGTTTGTTTTCACGGATTGCGTCCGCCAGCCGAACCGGACGCGGCTCCGTTGCATCGCCCGCATACCGCGCGAGCACGCGCGCCTGCTCGATCCAGTTATCGAGCCCCACGCGGCCCGGGCGCCCGATCGCGCTCTCAATGCGTTCGACATCCGCCGAAGTCCACTTCGCGATCTCGGAGTATCGCGTGTACCCCAATCCGAGGAGCACCTTTTCGGTGTCGGCATCGACGCCGATGATCCGCGTGAAGCGATCGGGACCCGCACTCTTCTGCGCCGTGGCATTGGCCGCAGCACTCGCCGCCGCCGCCGCCATTCCGACCGCCGAGGTCGTCGCCGCGACGCGCTGACGGCGCGAGTAATCCGTGTCGGCGCCGCGCGCGAGGATTTGCGCCTGCTCGATCCAGTTTTCCTGTTCGATACGGCCAAGAAGTCCGAGCGTCTGGCTGATGCGGGCTACATCCCCCGCGGACCATGAGGCGATATCGCTGAATCGGTACACGCCCAGCGCGTTGAGACGCTCCTCAAGTGGCCTTTCAATCCCGCGGATGCGTTTTAGGTCCTCAGGTGGCAGCGCCGGTTCAGCTGGTACTGGCGCAACTTCTAACTCTGCAGCGGCCCGAGCATCCACGACGGGCTCAGCCTCAGTCATGACCACCGGATCTGGGATCGCGGCCCGTTCGGGTTCCGGTCCGGGTTCAGGTTCCGGTTCTATCTCCGCCGCCTTGGCAGCAGCGGCAGCATCTGCGGCCGCCATGGCACGTGCCGCGGCAGCCGCGGCGGCAACAGCCGCATAACTGGCCATCTGAGCCGCGCCGCTCATCGGCGGAGGCGGCGGGGGAGGAGGCGGAGACAGCGGTTCCGGTTCGGCGACGGCCGGTGTCGGCGGCGGCTCAACAGCGGCAGGCTCGTGGTCAGGCTCAGGAACCGGTTCAGGCTCGGACACAGCCTCGACAATCGGCTCTGGGAGCGGCTTCGGCTTCGGTTCCGGCTGCGGCGGCGCCACAGGTGCCCTTTTGATCTCGATCTCTGCTGTCCCGGCATCCCGCGCGACCGGCTGCTGTACCGGACGAGGACGCACCTCCACGACAGGCTCCGCCAGCGTCCCGACCGGCTGCGGCGAGAACGGCTTACCCGTGAGTGCCGTCTCGAAGCGCGTCGTTTCCAGCGGCTGCTGCGCGCGCGTCGTTGCTTCGACAGGCACAGCCACGGGAACCATCTTCGGTTCATGCAACGCGCGGCGGAGAATGCATCCCACCATGCATCCGGCGAGATAGGCCGAAAGCAGCAACAGGAAGATCTGCAGGGCGAGCGTAATCATGGACACCTAACTCCTTCGCACTCGACGGCAAACGGCAGCACGCCGTCAGTCCTCGGGCTCACCGCACGACACCCAACCCGCGAAAATACCGAACGCAAACGCGCCGGCGACATACCAGATCAGCTTGATCAGCAGATAATCCATCTCAACTCCCCCAGCCGATGCCCGTCACCCGGGCGCCGATCCCTGTTCCTGCGTGTCTACTCGGCAATGACCTTGAACTCGATGCGCCGGTTCTTCGCGCGCCCAGCCGCCGTTTCGTTCTCCGCAATCGGTCGTTCGGCACCATATCCCACCGTCGACAGACGCGACGCATCCACGCCGGCTTCCATCAAATAATCGCTCACCGCCTTCGCACGGCGCTCCGACAGTGGGTTGTTGCGCTCCGGAATGCCTTCCGAATCCGTGTGCCCTTCAATGCTGATCCTGAACGCCGGACACTGGTTCACGATCTTTGCCAGTTCATCCAGTGTCGGCTTGCTCTTCGGATCGAGCGTCGCGTTCGCCCGCTGGAAATTGATCACGCCTTTCGCCACCACTGCACTGATCAGCTTCTCGCACCGGTCGGCTTCCGCCTTTGCCGCCGCAAGCCGCGCGTCTTCCTCTGCCCGCGCTGCCGCTGCCTGCGCTTCGGCAGCCGCCTTAGCAGCCGCTTCTTCCTCAGCCTTCCGCCGCGCTTCCATCTCGGCGGCTAAACGCTGCTGCTCTTCTTCCTTGGCCTTCGCCTCGGCCTTAAGCCGCGCCTCTTCCTCTGCCCGCTGGCGTGCCGCCGCCTGCTTTTCGCCGGTGCTTGTCACTTCGACCGTGGTTTCACAGTCCCGGCTCGCGGCACCCTTGACGTCCGCCGCCAGAACCTTCGCCACCTCGTCGTCGTCCGTGACGCCCTTGACGGCCACCGTGCCGTCGCTGAGTGTCAGGTCGCCCGTCGTCAGCCGCCCAAGTCCGCTGATCCCAGCCAGCAGGCAAGCGCGCCAGCCATCACTGGCACCGGGCTTCACCTCCAGGCTATCCTTCACCGACAGATCCGGAAAGCGCCCGCGCGTTGCCGCCACGAGCGCAATGCGCTCGTCCTCGCTCGGCACACTCCCTATGAGTTCGATCTGACCATCCTCGATCCGCGCCGTCGTGACATAAGTTGCCGGTGCCGACGGCGGAGACGGTGTCTCGGCCACCGGAGCCGCCGCTGGCAGTTCAGGCTGCACGGCCGGCGCCGGTTCAGGCTCCGCAGCTGGAGGCGGTGGCGGTGGCGGCGGTTCCGGCGCCACGATCTTTGCCTGAGCCGTCAGCGGCGCGGGAACGGCCGATTTGAAGGCCTCCGTCACGGCATCAGCCGTAGCCTTGTCGTCAGCTTCACCCTCCAGCATGACCGACCGTCCCGACAGTGCAAGCTCCCCCGCCCGCAACTGATAAAGCTGTTCGAGACCGCCACCCGCTGCCGCCACGAACCCGTCCGGGGCCCCATCGGCAATTTCGACCCGATCGACGATCGCCCGGTCGGGGAACAGCTTCTTCGCCTTCTGGAATAGCTCATCGCGCACATCCGTTGACGGCGCATATCCCGACAGCACGATTTGGTTCGCTGTCGCCACCGCCCCCCACACGTAATTCGCAATCGTCGGCCCGGTGATCGCGTCCCGTGCCAGCGTGATCCCGGCCGGCATCGTCTTCAACCGCGACCGAACCGCCTTGAGGCTCCCCTGATCCGGCGCAATACCAGCAATCGAAAGTTTCGTATCGGAAAGCTCGACGCTTCCCTCCTGCAGCGCCGCCAGCTGCTTGAGCCCAAATCCAGCACCGGAAATGAAGACGTCCCGCGCCGGCCCACCACGCGCCAGCTTCATCTCATCGTTCACCCGCAGGCCTGGCAGGGTCGCGCGAACGGCCTGCAAAATGGATTTGCGCGCGGGCTCTCCCGGCACGAACCCGCTCAAGCGCACAGTCCCTCCGGGCTCCCGCGTCGCCGACCAGACGAATGTTTCGACACGTTTGATGAGATCGGTCCGCGCATCGACCACGCGCACGCCCCAGACACGGCGCACCAGATCGGCGGCCTTGGACGGGTCCGTCTCTTCCGCCGCCAATCCCGTCAAAACCGCATCACGACCGGAAAACGAGGTGGCCGCCCATCCAAGCCCGGCGCGCTCGAGAGCCTCGGTCGAGCGCACGCGCAGATCGGCCTCGATGTCTGCCTGGTGGAGATGCAGAACGATCCAACTCAACGGAGCGATCAGCAAAAGGCCCCAAAGCCATCGCCAAGGATTGCATCTCATTAAACCCGTGCTCCCCAACTCTACGGCACCATCCGACTGACCCCGCGCAGCGGAATCGGATGGCGCACGGGCGAGCGCCGTTGAGACGCCGTTCAAGAACAACGCGACACCACGCCAACATGCCAGGCCGGTTCCCTCACCCGCCGTGCCGCACTATAGAGGACCGAAAATCGCTTTCCAAGCGGGCACACCTACGCTCCGAGGAAAGCAACCGTTTGAACAAACGCTCTAAATTGCCGCCCGCGGGAGCGATGATTCCAAGCCGGACCAGCGCTTAGCGCACAAATAAGCGCCCAATGAGCCCAGCGACACGCTTAACTTCGCCCCGCCGACTGCAACTTTTTTGACACAGACCCCTTGGTCACGTAGACCACACGAGAGAACGATAAGCCGCCCCGGTTCGGGGCGTGCACGTAAGTCCTGGGGCCCGACACGGATGGACGAGAACTTTCTGGTGGTGGACGACCACCCCCTGTTCCGCGATGCACTGACTTTGGCCATCAAGGCGTCACACCCCGCCGCCAAGATCAAGGAAGCGTCCTCGATCGACGCGGCAAAGGAAATGATGGGCCGCGGCGAGCGCTTCGATCTTGTCCTCCTCGATCTTTCCATGCCGGGTGTTGCAGGCTTCGAAGGCTTCCTCGAACTGCGGAGCATCGACCCCAAGCAGCCGATTGTGATCGTGTCGGCGCTCGAAGACAGCCGCGTGATCCACGAAGCCATTACGCTCGGCGCGGCAGGCTTCATTCCCAAATCGGCCCGCAAGCCGGAGTTGGCTGAAGCAATTGATACGGTCATGCAGGGTAATCTGACGCTGCCGAAAACGTATCAGCCGCCCGCTCGCGATGCTGCCGGTGCCTCCGAAATCGGCACTCGTCTGTCATCGCTCACACCCCAGCAGCTGCGCGTCTTGAACATGCTTCGCCAGGGTCTTCTCAACAAGCAGATCGCCCACGAACTGGGCGTGGGCGAAACTACCGTCAAGGCACACGTGTCCGAGATCCTGCGCAAGCTTGACGTCGCCTCGCGTACACAAGCCGTCATCGAAGTTAGCCGCATCGACTTTGACAAGCTTGTGGGCGGTCAGTAAGTGCGGCCGACTACGCGCCCCTAGTTATTACATGGCGCATCAGCGCCCTGAGTTCGGCCGGTTTCACCGGCTTACGGAGCAGTTCAAACGATCCCGCCGCGGCTAGTGAAGACTGCGTCAACGATCGGTCGGCCGAAATCACGATCGCCGGAACCTCAACTCCCAGCCGACGCCGCAGCTCGGCCACGACAGCAACGCCAGTCTGCCCGCGGTTGAGGTGATAGTCGGCGAGCACCAAATCCGGGCTGTACTCCGGCGTCTCCGTGAACATCGCCTCGACATCTTCCGCCGAAGCCGCCACGCGCACCTGACACCCCCAGCGCATAAGGAGTGCCCGCATCGCATCAACCACCGTCGGCTCGTTTTCGATCACCAGCACATTAGATGCCGGCAAACCGTAGCCGGGCGCAACATGCGTCTCCACAGGCTGCTGCGGCTCGCGCGTCGTTGCGAATGGAGCCATGACCGTAAAGCACGATCCGCGGCCGACGCGGGAGCACAGTCCCAGATCGTGTTCAAGCGCCTCCGACATGCGCTGTACGATCGACAATCCCAGGCCAAAACCGCCAACGCGCGCCGTTTCCGAAGCCGTGCCGCGCTGGAACTCCTCGAAAATTCGGTCCCGCTCAACCTGTGGAATTCCCGGTCCCGTATCCCATACCTCGAGCCGGACGCTCAGTCCCCGCCGTCTTGCCAGCAGCCGGATACGGCCTCTGTCAGTATAGTGCACCGCGTTGGCGACGAGGTTCTGCATAATCCGGCGCAACATCAGCGGATCGGACCGCACCATCAATCTCGTGGACCTGTGACCGAGCTTCAAGCCTTTCGCTTGTGCAATCGGCGCGAGATCGCCAACGACGCTGCTGAACAGTTCGTCCACGTCTATCAGTCGGATCTGCGGCTCCGTCACACCTGCTTCAAGCTTCGACAGATCAAGAATAGTCTTCAACAACTCTTCGATGGTCGACAGCGCATGATCGACCTGCCCTCCAAGCCGTTGCTGCTCCCGATCGCCTTCTCCGTCGAGCATGGCGGATAGTGTAAGCCGCGCAGCGTGCAGCGGCTGCAGCAGGTCATGACCGACCGCAGTAAAGAAGCGCGTCTTGAATCGGTTTGCCCGCTCTGCTGCGTCGCGGGCCAGCATCAATTCGCTGTTGACGTGTTCGAGACGGTCGAGCGCGGTCTTCAACTGATCGGTGCGAAGACGCACCTGTCCCTCGAGCCCGATGGCGGTCTGGAAGAGCGAATACGCGTTCGCTTGCTGATCCATCGAACGCTCGACGCGCTGCATGAGCGCGGCATTGATGCGTGCCAGCTTTTCCAGCCGGCGCTCAAGCTCTGATCCCGGCCCGTCATGCCGTGGCGGAATGGGGTAACTGACTTCGTCACTTTTCATCGAGCGCCGCCCGTACCCTTACCGAATGCAATACCCGTCAATGTCTGATTCAGATGCATTGCATTGAATTGTTCGCCGTATGTGTGGAACCCCACGATTCTATAACGCCGGTACATGTCCTCCATCTGATGGCGGATCTGCCGGTTTTCGGCGTCGAGTCGACGTAGCACGCAGTCGAACCCGATCACGAAGTCGATCCCGCCAATCTCCTGACCGATCTCGTCGAGAGCTTCCTGCGTGGCACGCAACATGTCCTGAGGACGTGCTACCGTGAACACGAGCCCCTCGTCGATGGCACAAAAGAACGAGAGCGAGCCGTCTTCATTCATATTGCGGATCGAGCGGCAATAATAATTGCCGCCGACTTTCACGACGAGCGGGTAAGCCGCGAAACTGAACGGCCCAAGATCATCGGGCAACAGGCCGATGGCCGACGCATACTCCCGCGCCGCCGGCTCCGCGTTCAATTCCATCACGATCCGCCGTTCTGTATCCGCCGCCGTCACTACCAATTTGATCGGTGTCGGCTCGAAGTTCTGGGTTTTAAAAACCCGGAACGGCACAGCGGTCTCAACGAGGATCAGAACGGCGGCATCTGCCATCACTCGGCCTTCATTGACCACTAACGCGCCGCGAAACGTCAGTCCGTCGCCGGCCGAGCCCCCGATGAGAGGGACATGTTCGATCGCCCAGTGCACGGCGGCGACCAGCGACTCCTCCGTATTGGACATCCCATCCACGAGGATCATTGCGAACGCGTCCATGCGACGTTCGCCGTCGTCGCTCCGAAGCCGGCTTCTCAAGCGCCGCGCAAGTTCCGTCGCCCGTTCGACGCCGAACTCGGACACGTTCTCGACGACACCGGCGTGCACCGTAAAGCCTGAGTGCGGGAAGGCGATCAACAGAACGCCCTCGTCCACCATACCGCCGGGCGTGATAGCTCCCGCCGTCGAACAGCCTGAAATGGGAGAACCTGGAAACGCGGCCGTCAACGCGGCAACGAGAGCCTCCGCATCATAGTCTGCAGAAAAATACGCGACGATGTGCTGGAACGTCCCCGGCCCAAGACCAGCCTTCAGCTGCGCAGTAACTTCGACGAGGTTACCGCTGGCGCTCGATGCGCAGCGCACGCCGCTCGTGCTCGCAACAGAGGATGCCATGGACAAGTCAGTCTCCCGGATAGGCCTCTTATACCGGCAGGCCCTTCAAAGAGTGTGTTGCCACAGTCGCGGACCGGCCGCAAACGTCGGCCGGCCTTATAATTTCCAAAGCCTGAGCGATCATCGCCTCAGTCCAGCTTCACACGCGACTGCTCGGGTTTATGGCCGGGCATGGTCAGCGTCAGAACGATCGTGGTGCCTTGGCCTGCTGTGAATGGCCCCGTGCCCTTCAGGAGATTGCCCTCTGCCGGCGCCAGCAATACCTCACTCTTTTTCCCTTTGGATAGAATCACGGCACTCGCCTTAGCGCCCGTCGTTTCTTCAGGCGTTCCGTCCTCTCCGGTCACGAACACCTCGAGCGTCCCATCCTTTGCCACAACTTCGAGCTTGTGGTGGCCATTCTCGACGAACGTACCGCCATTCGCGCCGGTGGCATGCTTGTGGCCCTCGTGCGCTGCGGCAGGCGCGGTCATCAGCATGGCTGCAACCGCAATCATCACCCAGTTGGTCATGTCAGTGTCTCCCATTTCTCAGAAGGCATGGACTTCGCGCTGCTCGTCCTTTGCTACCAGCAGTCGCTCGAGTGGCTTGCGTCCGAACCGCAGGAACAGCGCGGGTGTGAGGAACGCATCGATCAGCGTCGCCGAAAAGAGCCCGCCGAAGATCGTCACAGCCACGGGGTGAAGGATCTCCTTGCCCGGCTCATCCGCTCCGATCATCAGCGGCACGAGCGCAATCCCTGCCGACAGCGCCGTCATCAGGACCGGCCTCAATCGTTCGAGCGTCCCGCGCACGACCAGCGACTTTCCGAACGTCTCACCTTCGAACAGGGCGAGATTGATGTAGTGGCTGATCTTCAAGATCCCGTTGCGCGTCGCGATGCCGGCCAGCGTGATGAACCCGATCGCACTCGCGACCGAGAACGACTGCCCCGCGATCCACAGCGCCGCCACGCTGCCGATCAGCGCCAGCGGCACGTTGCCCATGATGATTAGCGCCAGCACCGCCGACTTGTAGCGGCTATAAAGCACCGCGAAAATCAACAGCAGCGACACCATCGAAAGCCACAGGATCAGCTGCGAAGCTTCCTCCTGCGCCTGGAACTGACCTTCGAGACTGGTAAAATATCCCTGCGGCAGCTTCGTGTTCGCCAGCACGTCGCGAATGTCGTCCACGATGCGCGCCAGATCGGACCCATCCGAGTTGGCGAACACGGCGATCCGCCGCCGCCCGTTCTCGCGCTGGATCTGGTTTGGCCCGTCCGTCTCCACCACCTCCGCGATCGTCCTGAGCGGAATTCTCCCTGCGGGGCTCGCGATCAGCATGTCGCCCAGCGCCCGTGTGCTGCGATCCTTATCCGCCAATCGCAAGACCACGTCGAACCGCTTGGACTGATCCACGATCTGCGACACCACCCTCCCATTCGACAACGTCTCCAACTCCGACGTCACATCATTGGGATTGAGCCCGTATCGCTTCGCCTTCTCGTAATCGACCCGCACCTGCAGTTGCGGAATGCGCACCTGTTTCTCGGTTTGCAAGTCGGTGATGCCGGGGATACTGCGGATCCGCTCCTCAAACTGCACCGCCAATCCCCGAAGCGTATCGGTATCATCGCCATAGATCTTGAGCGCGATCTGTGCCCTCACACCCGACAACATATGATCAAGCCGATGCGCAATCGGCTGCCCGACACTCACACTCACCGGCAGCACGGACAGCCGCGACCTGAGATCGAGCAGCACCTCTTCGCGCCCGCGATCGGACGGCTTCAGATCGAGATCGAGTTCGCTCGTGTGCACGCCCTCCGCGTGCTCGTCGAGTTCCGCCCGGCCCGTCCGCCGCCCAACGGACCCGACCTCGGGCACTTGCGCGGCGATCTGCTCCGCCAGCCGCCCGATGCGATCCGATTCCGCCAGGCTGATCCCCGGCTGCAACGTGACACTGACGAGCACCGTCCCTTCGTTGAAGCTCGGCAGAAACGCGCGCGGCAGCAGCAGTCCCGCACCAAGCGCGGCCAGCACCGCCAACATTGGAAGTCCGAACACAGCGCGCGGATGCGCAAAGCTCCACTCGAGCCCGCGCTCCTGCCAACGCTTCAGGATTATCAACAACCGGGAATCCTGCTCCTCCAGATGCGCCATCCGTGGCAGAAGCCAGACCGACAGCACCGGCGTCACCGTCATCGCGACTGCGAGGCTCGCCAAGATGGAGACGATGAAGGCAATTCCCAGCGGCGTGAACAGCCGCCCCTCGATGCCCGACAGCGCAAACAGCGGCAGGAACACCAACACGATGATCGCCGTCGCATACAGTATACCCGACCGCACCTCGATCGACGCATCCGCCACCACCTCCGACACGCTCCGCCGGTCGCGCCCGCCCGATGCCCGCCACTGCCCGAGCCGACGGTAGATGTTCTCCACATCCACCACCGCGTCGTCGACCAGCGCCCCGATCGCGATCGCAAGCCCGCCCAACGTCATTGTGTTGATGCTAAGCCCCAGCACCTGAAAAACAAGCACCGTCGCCAGCACCGACAATGGTATCGCCACGATCGAGATCAGCGTCGTCTGCCAGTTGAGCAGGAAAATGAACAGCACCACCGCCACGATCACCAGCGCTTCCACCAGCACGCGCATCACATTCGCAATCGACGTTTCAATGAAGGTCGCCTGACGGAACTGCACGTCCGTCACCGTAACACCGGCCGGCATCACGCGCTGCAAATCCGGCAGCAGCGCTTCGATCTCGCGCGTGATCTGCACCGTGTCCGCCCCCGGCTGCTTTTGCACCGCCAGGATCACCGCCGGCTTGCCGTTGAACCCCGCGTCTCCGCGCTTCGTCCGCGCTGCAAAATCCACCGTCGCCACCTGCGACAGCGAAATGACCGTCTCGTCCCGATAGGCGACGACGAGATTGCGCAGATCCTCGATCCGCGTTGATCGAGCGATGTTGCGGATCAGGAACTCGCGTGCATTGAGATCGACGAATCCGCCACCCGTGTTCGAACCGAACTGCCGGATCGCCCTCTCGATGTCCTCGATCGTGACGTCGAGCCCTGCCATCCGCAGCGGATCGGGCACGATGCGGTACTGGCGCACCTCGCCCCCGATCGGGATGACCTGCGCCACGCCCGGCACCGTCAGCAACCGGGGCCGCACCGTGAAATCGGCGGTCTCGCGCAGCAGCATCGGATCGGCCGTCGTGCTCGACATAGCGATCAGCATGATCTCGCCCATGATGGACGAGATCGGCCCCATCTGCGACGCCACGTCCGCCGGCAACTGATCGCGCACGAGTTGCAGACGTTCCGACACCTGCTGCCGCGCGCGATAGATGTCAGTGTCCCAGCCGAATTCGATCGTCACCACCGAGAGCCCGGCCCCCGAGACGGAGCGCACGCGCTCCACCCCCGGCATTCCGTTCATGGCCGTCTCCAGCGGAAACGTCACGAGCTGCTCCACCTCCTCGGGCGCCAGTCCGTGCGCCTCGGACATCAGCGTCACGGTCGGCCTGTTGAGATCGGGAAATACGTCCACCGGCAGCTGCCGCAACGTCATCAGCCCGTAGCCCATGAGCACGATACCGCCGAGAAAAACGAAAAGCCGGTTGGCGAGACTGGCGCGAACGATGGCGTTGAACATGGCGCGGCGCCCCTCAGCGAATCTGGTTGATGAGTTCAGCCCCCCGCGTCACCACGCGGTCACCCGGATCAAGCCCCGCCGTGATGAGCACGCGCACCCCGTCGAGCGGCCGTGATGTCACCAACACCGGCTTGAACTGCTGTGGGCTGGTCTTCACCCACACCTGCGGCAGACCATTGACACCGCGCACCACCGCATCTTCAGCGAGAATGATGCCCGTATCCGTCGCCGATCGCTGCGCGACCACCGTCACCGACGCGCCGGCCGCCAGCCCGGTGTGCGGTTCGGTCAACCGGAACAAGAGCGACTGCGACTGCTGCCGCAGCGTCGGCGACCGGCCGATATAGGCAAGTGACAGCGTATGCCCGTCCGCGTCGTACGCGACGCCGCCCGCAATATCGTCGTCGCCGTGGATGTCCGCGCCCGCGGCCTCGACCCAGAGCCGGTCGGGATCGAGAATCTCGAATAGCGTGTCGCGCCCGCTCACCACCTGGCCTGCCCGCACGTTGGCGACCGAGATCACACCACCGACCGGCGCTTTCAATTCGAACTTTTCGATGTCTTTCTCCTCGAGAACGCGGCGCTGCTCGCGCAGAGCCTCGAGTTCGGCTCGCGTATCTTCGATGTCGCTTTGCGCCACCACAGTCGAGATGCGCGAAAGGCGCGACAGCTTCTGCTCGGCAACCTTCAGCTTGCCTGCCACTTCGGCCCGCAATTGCTGCATGGTTCCCAGGTCGGCAATAGGGATCGTCGGCGATAATCGAGCGAGGACTTGGCCCGCCTGCACCCGTTGCCCCACATACGGCAGTCCGTGGTCGCCAAGCTCAACGAGGCCGTCCATGGGTGCCTGCACGCGGCCAAACGCCGATGGATCCGCGATGACGGTTCCAATCGCTTCGAATGTGCGCGGCGCCGTCTCTTCTCGCACCGGCTGCGTGCGCACGTTCAAGAGCCGCTGCGTCGCCTTGGGAACGAAAACACTCCCATCGGGCTGTCGCCGTGGAACGTGTCCCGAGGCCATCGCGGCCGCCGAAGTCTCCTCCGCATGATCGTGCCCTTCATGCGCTTCTGCCGGAAGCGGTACCGCGAACACGAGCGCACCGGCCATGAACAGCAAGACGGTTGCCCCACGTGACGCGGGTCGCAAAAGCAGCGCGACGATCACTCCGACGATCACACCTCCAGCGATCAGGAGCCATGAAATCGGCTGCGCAAGCAATTCCGGGAGAGAGTGCTGCTCGGCCGCGGCAGACGCGGATTGCGAAACCTGCAACACACCGTTCAAAAGATCGGCCTCCTCGCCCGCCATCACCGTGAACACCAACGGCTTGGCGCCTGGCTCATCGAGCCACGTCGCTTCGGCTTGATACGTCCCCGTCCCGATCGGCTTGGCCATCACCGGCGGCTTGCCGTCGGTCGTAATCTCGATGGTCGCACCGTCAACGGGCACATTCGTGTCGGCCCGGTCGAGGTAGATGGTGAGTTCGTGCCCGCGCGCCGTCGCCACGAGTTCGAACACGGATCCGCTGCTCTCGATCTGCGGCCCTGTTGATGGCATCGCCGTCGGCGCCGCCTCATCGGCGTGAACATGCCCTTCGTGCGCGGCCGCCGGCCACGCCGCAGCCAGCACGAGAAAAGCTGCCAGGAGAAAGTGCGATAGGAGTTTCATGGTCTTGCCGTGCCTCAGCGCAAATGAAAGTTGGCGGCATGACCACAGATGCGTGTGAACGCCTCCGTTGGACGGCTCAATAAGCCGTGCCATGCCGTGAACGGCGCAGGCACTGATTAAGATAAAATCCTGCCTGCGCGTCAGACGGCGGGGCGCGGCGGCCTCAGCAGCGGGTGCGTCATGCGCCCGGTCGGCAGATCATCGAACGACCACGCCATCTTTGATGCAGCTCTGGGCGGCTGCAGCTCGCAGTTGTCCGACGTGACCAATGCTGTCACGCAGCAGGACGTATGCGTGTGAAAACACCCGTGCTGGGGGTGATTGCACGAACCCCCGCCGTTATCGGGGGCTTGGTCTAGGCCGATTGCCTGATCACGATCAGCCGCGTGAACATGATCGTGAGAGTCACCGGCATGGGGATGGTGCCCCGAATGGCCGTGCTGGATGGCCATCTCGCCATCTTGATGGACATGCGGCGTCGAGGCAGCCGCCGAAAGAACCGTCCCGGCGGTGAAGAACACCACCGTCACGAGAGCCACGATCTGCCGGACAAGAGCCATCCTCATATCCCTTTATCCTTTGTTCCGGCAAAGTCCGTCAAGCGAATGCATGAATGCCAAGCATGGCTCGAAGTTAACAAAGCCCCGCCGTGAACCCGCCGCTGGAACGTCTTGTTAACGACCAACGGCTAGGCTTCAGTCACCTGGATTGGTCGCCTGTTGTGAGTTGCGTCTCATGCGTCTTTATCGCCTCGCGTACACAGTTGTTCTTGCCGGCTTTGTGACTGGCGCCACCGCCATCGATGCCCATGAACCGGAAGAGAATGCTCAGCACTATTGCAAGCTCTTCTCAAAGGTTCGCGACAACCTGTCGGCCAGGTTCGGCAGCAACGTCGACCCGTTGACCCGCTTCTCCGGCGTCGATGTCATTTGCGATCACAAGGCGATGGTGTTCCGCCAGGACGTCAGCCTGAGGAGCAGCGACATCGACCGGGATTGGGTTGCTCGTCGCACCCGGAATTGGTCCAAGACCTACTGCGGACGTCACGCCGCCTTCGCCAGAGCCATTCGCAACGGCTGGACAATTTCCACCGTCCTGTCGCTCGCCGATGGCCGGGTCCTACGCATCGACGCGGCCTGTCACGACGCCGAAGCCTGAGCAAAACGGTCCCACTCGGGAACGCCACCGAACCGCTGCGCCAGGAAATCGATGAAGACCCGCGTCTTCACCGCAAGATATCTGTTGGGAGCATAAAGCGCGTAAATGCCCAATGGCGGTGGTGCATGCTCCGCCATGACCAGACGCAAACGACCCTCCGCCAGATCCGGCCCGATCAGGAAGGTCGGAAGATTGATCAGCCCATGTCCGGCGAGCGCCGCCGCACGCAGCACGTCGCCGTTGTTGGAACACACGCGAGAATTGACTGGCGTGCTGACAATCTCCCCGTCCATCTGCACCTGCCACTTCGCGAGCATCGAGGTGTGGCCATAGACGAGACATCGATGTTGCAAGAGATCAGCCGGGGTGGTGGGAATTCCGTTCTGTTGCAGATATTCGGGTGAAGCGGCGATGACAATGCGCGCTGCCGCCAGTTTGCGCGCGATCAGACTGGAATCGTTCAGAGCCGCGATCCGGATCGTCACGTCCACGCCCTCCTCGATCGGATCGATGAAACGGTCGGTGAGCGAGAGTTCGATCCTGAGATCGGGGTATGCAATCATGAAATCGGCGACGGCCCGGCCAAGATACAGAGCGCCGAACGACATGGGCGCATTGATCCGCAACAGGCCCTTCGGTTCGTGCTGGAGCCGCGAGATCTGCATGTCCGTCTCTTCGATCCGCGACAGGACGTCGAGACAGCGCTCGTAATAGGCAAGACCCGCCTCCGTCGGGCCGACGCGGCGTGTGGTCCGGTCGAGCAGTCTTGCGCCCAGGTGATGCTCCAACTCCATCACCGCCTTACTGACAGCCGACCGAGTCAGCCCCAGTGCCCGGCCCGCTTCCGCGTAACTGCCCAGCGCCACGACCTTGGCGAAGGCATGCATAGCCTCGAGCTTGTCCATTCAATTGTATCCATATCGGATGCAGTGTGGGTCGATAATACAGGATTGGTGCGAAACTGTCTCTCCCCTATCTTGCGGTCATCAGGGCTTCGACCGAGGCCCGAACTCAGGAGGTTCACATGTCTATTGCCGTAGCATCCCCGGCCAAGTCGACTGGCATTACACTTCGCCGTTCCGCCGATCGCGGTCGCGCCAACTTCGGCTGGCTCGACAGCCACCACACCTTCTCCTTCGGCAACTACTACGATCACAACCACATGGGCTTTGGCCCTCTGCGCGTCATTAACCAAGACGTCGTCGCCGGCGGCGGCGGCTTCCCCGCGCACCCCCACGCCGACATGGAGATCATCTCCTACGTCCTCGAAGGCGCCCTGGAACATAAGGATAGCATCGGCACAGGCTCCACCATCCGCCCTGGAGATGTGCAGCGCATGTCGGCCGGCACCGGCATTCGGCACAGCGAGTTCAATGCCTCGCCCACCGATCCCGTGCACTTCCTGCAGATCTGGATCCTGCCGGAGAGGAAGGGCTTGGCGCCAGGTTACGAGCAGAAGTCATTCTCGCAGGCCGATAAGCGCAACACCTTGCGTCTCATCGGCTCCCGCGATGGACGCGACGGATCGGTCACGATCCATCAGGACGTGGATCTCTATGCAACAGCGCTGGAAGCCGGCGAGACGGTGACCCACACCTTGCGTCGCGAACGGGTCGCGTGGGTCCAGGTCGCGCGCGGCGCCATCGAATTGAACGGCAATCACCTCGAAGCCGGAGACGGCGCTTCGATCGAAAATGTCTCCGATCTCGCAATCACTGGGACCGCGTCCTCGGAAGTTCTCCTCTTTGACATGACCCGCTAACTCGACACCTCATCGCAATCAAACCTTGAAAGGATACGCCATGAACACAGCCACAACCCACCCCGCCATCACAAGCGATCACTCGACGACATCGGTTTCGGCCGACGCCGTTGGCTGGCTTATCATCCGGCTGGCTGCTGGCCTCATTCTCGTACCGCACGGCGCCCAAAAGCTGTTTGGGTTGTTCGGCGGCGCCGGCCTGGACGGCACAGCCCAGTTTTTCGAGGCAAACCTCGGACTTGCACCAGGACTGCTGTTTGCGGCTCTTGCCGGCGCGACAGAATTCTTCGGCGGCCTCTTCCTGGCGCTTGGCTTTCTGACACGCTTGTCGGCTCTCGCCGTGGGTGTGCTGATGGCTTATGCCGCCTTCGCCGTCCATGTCGGCAACGGTTTCTTCTGGACGGCAGGCGGACTTGAATATCCGCTTCTCTGGGGGCTCGTCGCGCTCGGCTTCGTCATCCGCGGCGGCGGCGCTTACTCTGTCGACCAAGCCATTGGATGGAAGTGGTAAGACTTACGTTTCGGATGGCCGCGATACAATCTCGCGGCCATCCGTGCATTTACACGCTGTGGAGAATATGATCTCCGACGCACGCAGATGCAGACTCCAGCTTGCGATTTGACTACCGTATATCGTCGCAAGGTGGGGGAATGCCATGCAACGAGTCGATGCCGGCCCGATTGAGGGCGATGACGCCCGATTGGCTCCAGATGTACCGAAACTGATCCGTGCCGTCTCCGACTGGGCCGCCGAACGCCCGATTGTTGCTGAAGCTATTCTCTTCGGCGATCGCCTTCGCGTCAACAATCGCAAAGTTGCCCCCGTCCAAATCGCAGTACGCTATGATGACCGCCGCATGGTGGATGGATTCGACGACTGGATCGAACAACTGCGGACGAACTTTGCCGATCTCAGCACGCAACTTTCCGAGCCCGTATCCGTACTGACACCCGATTGCAAAGCAGACTGGGACTCGGCAACGCGCGGCACTGACCTTCCTGCTTTGTCGATCGACAAAGTCCGGCTGGTTTTGCGCCAGACAACTCTGACGCCTACCCCCACCTCAGCCACAGACCGCTTTTCCCGATTGTGGCAGGCACTCCACTGGACGTGGCCCTCACTGACCGGCCCCGTCGCTGCCGGACGCCGCTGAGCCAATTTGAACAGACCTAAACGCGCATTCCGCGCATTCGATCCCCACGACCGTCTAATACTTTGGTATTGGGTCCGGCCCGTCTCTTCTTCGCCTACACCTACGCGGCTTGAAAGTCACACTCCCTACGCTGCAACTGCGAAAGTTTCGTCCTCGCAATTGCAGCGATCACAAGCGACACCGCTAGTGCCTTGCGATTGCAGCAAACAATCAACGTCTCGTGCAAACGCGCCAGACGCGGAAATGCTGATTTAATTGATCGCATCCGCGCGATGCCGCGCAAAAACTGATCGGTCTCAAACATCTTTATCACAGCGGAGCCTTTGACCTGCGTCAACGAGGCCGCCGTCGTCCGCCATCATCATTTTTTCTTTGTTTCCCATCACAGCCGCGACGCCCATACTCCGTCACGTTGCTGAGCGTCCGGTGGGAAGCACGAGGCCGGAAATTTAAGCGATTGATCTTCAGCAGCGGAGCGGCACGGTGGGAAGCAGCAAGTCAGCAACCAAGTTCGTGAGCGGATTGGACCCTGTTCCAACAGCCCCAACTCCTGTTGAAGACCGCCCTGCCCTGGCCCAATTGATCGAGAAGCACGTCATCCCCCGGTTGATCGACGACCATCAACCCGACTCGTGTGCCTTCCCCGCCATTCCCGCCCTTGACGATGACGTCGCCGCCTTCACCGACGCGACATTGGCATTGCAAGCATCCGTAGCCCTCGATCATTTCAACGAACTGATCGAGCGCGGCTTTGCTGTCGATGTTCTATTCGAGCGGCTCCTTGTTCCCGCCGCGCTACGGCTCGGTGAAATGTGGGAACGCGACGTGCGCGATTTTCTCGAAGTGGCGCGCGGCATGGATCACATCCAGCAGATCATCCTTGCCCACTCCTCCACGTTTTGCACCGGCGGAAAAATTGCCGATACTTCGCATCGAATTTTGCTCATCACGCTTCCGCAAGAACGTCACCGGTTGGGCCTGTGTCTCGTCCGCGCGGACTTCTGGCGAGAAGGATGGGACGTCTGCTGCGGCGAACTTCAATTCATGAACGACCTGGATAAGATGGTGAAGAGAACTCACTACGACGCCGTCGGCATCTCGGCCGGCCGCGTCGGCGACGCCGCGATGCTCGCTCGCAGTCTGGCCCGCGTTCGCACGTCGTCGTTGAACCCTCACCTTGTGATCCTAGCCGGTGGCTACGCGTTCCAGCGCGATCCCCAACTCTCGTCCACGATTGGCGCCGATATTTCCGCCACCACGGGCCGCGAAGCCGTCGAGAAGCTCCGTCAGTGGCTACAGAGCCGCTCCGCTACCCGGACGAACTAAACAATCATTCTCGATCAATAGCCGTTCCCATTGCCGGTGACGCCGAGAGTGTCTGCAGCGCATGAAATCCTTCAAAGTCGGGGGGAGCGAGATACAGCGGCCTGCTCGACTGAGCGCCGGCGTGTGATCTGCGGAATTGCTCCGACTTCGTCCACGCCTCGAAGTCCGCGTACGAGCGCCAAATACTGTGCGAACAATAGAGCACGTGATCCTCGCGCTCCGGTCCTTTGAGCAGATGAAACGCAATGAACCCAGGCGTCTCGTTTAAATGCGTGTCGCGCTTCAGCCAGACATCTTCAAAATCTGCCTCTGCACCTTTCACGACCTTAAATCGGTTCATGGCGATGAACATACCCACACTCCCTGATTGATCCCTGCCGGATGTATGGCGGCTTCACGGACCTGCCAAGGGTGCGGGCCCACCGTTCGTCGACGTTACCCGTGAAGCCCCGGAGCTTCCTGGCCCGTTCGAGCAACATATTCCGTGTATCCGCCGCCGTACCGGTGAATGCCATTTGGCGTCAATTCCAAGACGCGATTGGACAGCGCCGCCAGAAAACGCCGATCATGTGAGACGAACAGCATCGCCCCATCGTAGGCGGCCAGTGCCGTGATCAACATTTCCTTGGTCGCAAGATCAAGATGGTTGGTCGGCTCGTCAAGGACGAGAAAGTTAGGCGGATCGAACAGAATTTGCGCCATCACGAGTCGCGCCTTCTCGCCCCCTGAAAGCACGCGGCACTTTTTCTCCACATCATCACCTGAGAAGCCGAAACAGCCGGCCAGCGTTCGCAGCGATCCTTGATTGGCCTGGGGGAAATGATCTTCCAGTGACTGAAATACCGTGCGCTCGCCATCAAGAACTTCCATCGCGTGCTGCGCGAAGTACCCCATTTTCACGCTCGCTCCGAGCATTACGGTCCCTTCGTCGGCCGCCGTCGACCGGGTGACGAGCTTGAGCAACGTCGACTTGCCGGCTCCGTTGACACCCATGACGCACCAGCGCTCTTTCCTGCGTACTTGGAAATCCAGTCCGTCATAGATCGTGCGTGTCCCGTAACGCTTGTGGACGCCACGCAAGGTCGCGACTTCTTCACCCGAGCGCGGTGCCGGCGGTATATCGAAAACGACTGTCTGGCGCCGCTTGGGCGGCTCTACGCGCTCGATCTTCTCCAAACTCTTGACCCTGCTCTGCACCTGTGCCGCATGCGACGCGCGCGCCTTGAAGCGTTCGATAAACCTCATCTCCTTCGCCAGCATCGCTTGCTGCCGCTCGAACTGGGCCTGCTGCTGGCGCTCTGCGAGGGCACGCTGCTCGACGTAGAATTCGTAGCCGCCCGAATAGGTCGTGAGCGCGCCGCCATCGATCTCGATGATCTTCTTCACGACGCGGTCCATGAACTCGCGGTCGTGCGATGTCATCATGAGCGCGCCTTCGTAGCCTTTGAGGAAATGCTCCAGCCAGATCAGGCTTTCCAAATCGAGATGGTTGCTCGGTTCATCGAGCAACATCACGTCAGGCCGCATCAGCAGAATCCGTGCGAGTGCCACGCGCATCTTCCAGCCGCCCGACAGCGCACCCACGTCACCGTCCATCATCTCCTGCGAAAAACTGAGTCCTGCCAGAACCTCGCGCGCCTTGCCTTCTAGCGCGTAGCCGCCGAGATCCTCGAACTGCGCCTGCAGTTGGCCATACCTCTCGATGAGGACCTCCATCTCCGCGGCACGGTTCGGATCCGCCATCGCAGCCTCGAGGTCAGCAAGTTCAGCCGCGACATCGCTGACAGGCCCGGCCCCATCCATCACCTCGGCAACGGCGCTGCGGCCTGACATCTCTCCGACGTCCTGGCTGAAGTAGCCGATGGTAATGCCCCGATCTGTCGAGACTTGGCCTTCGTCGGGCTGTTCCTCGCCGGTTATCAGCCGGAACAGCGTCGTCTTGCCGGCACCGTTGGGGCCCACGAGCCCCACTTTCTCCCCTCGGTTCAGAACAGCCGACGCCTCGATGAAGACGATCTGGTGACCGTTCTGCTTGCCGATGTTGTCGAGACGGATCATGCCCGGGCTACCCTGTGAAGCGAGGCGCCCTTATGCCTGCCCACAGCCCCGCCGAAAAGCCCGTAGGTGACCAATTGCCAGGACGCCGCGTGCTTCCCGGTACCCGCCAGCGACGGCTTGCCCGCCTTGGACACACCTGCTATACGCCCGTCTCTCCGTCGCGGCCCATCCGCTACGGATAGAACGGTCTTGGGGGATCGTCTAATGGTAGGACTGCAGACTCTGACTCTGCCTGTCTAGGTTCGAATCCTAGTCCCCCAGCCACCGACTAGCCAGTTGATATCGCTGTATAATCTGTAATTTCCGCAGGCGGAATTTCTCCGCCATTTCCGCGGCTTGGCGACATGCATTTCGAGCGTGCACGCATCCAGCGGCGTCTCTCGGTGACGTTCCTCGGCGCATCGGCGGTTTTATCTCTGAGGGGCCTTTTTCGACCCGTCAGAGCGGCATCGTTTTCGGATTTGTCGGGGCGTTATGGCGTCTCGAGACCGAGGACTGCGCGCTGGCTCTGCCAGTCGTGCGGCAGGTCTTTGCACCTGGAGAGAAGGCCGGCCGGCGACAGTCCCTCGGCGGGCCGCCCGAGGACGAGCGCGGAGAATTGCCAGCGCGATATTGGCCACACGGATGCGGCCGTCTCAAGCAGCACGGCGGCCGGCGCGGCGATCGAGGGGAGCAAAGAGCGCGGAGATGTCGGCCTCGGTCAGATCGAGACCGGATTTCGAGGCGCCCTCGAACAGGGCCTCGGCGAGTGCCGCCTTGCGCGTTTTGAGCAGCTCGATCGCCTCCTCGATGCCCTCCTCGACGATCAGCTTGTAGACGAACACCGGCTTCTTCTGGCCGATGCGGTGCGCGCGGTCGGTCGCCTGGTTCTCGACCGCAGGGTTCCACCACGGATCGTAGTGGATCACGGTGTCGGCCGCGGTCAGGTTGAGCCCGGTGCCGCCCGCCTTGAGGCTCAACAGGAACAGCGGCACTTCGCCCGACTGGAACGCCTTGACAGGCCTCGTGCGGTCGATCGTGTCGCCGGTCAGGGTGACATAGGGGATGTCGAGCGCCGTGAGTTCGGTCTCGATCAGCTCCAGCATGCTGGTGAACTGTGAGAACAGCAGGATGCGCCGCCCCTCGGCGACCAGCTCCGGGATCATCTCCATCAGCCGTTCAAGCTTGGCCGAGTGCTTGACCTTCGTCGCTTGCGCCATCTTCAAGAGACGCGGATCGCAGCAGATCTGACGCAGCTTCAAGAGCGCGTCCAAAAATATGATGTGGCTCTTGGCCAGTCCCTTCCGCGCTATCTCGTGGCGCACCTTCTCGTGCATGAGCACGCGCACCGTCTCATAAAGATCGCGCTGTGCGCCCTCGAGCCGTACGCGCTCGATGATCTCGGTCTTCGCCGGCAGATCGGTCGCGACCTCCCCTTTGGTCCGGCGCAGCATGAAGGGCTTCAGGCGTCGGGTCAGGAAAGCCTGCGCCGCCTTGTCGCCGTGCTTCTCGATGGGCGTGCGGAAGGTGCGGCGGAACGTGGTCTCGTCGCCCAACAGCCCCGGCGAGAGGAACTCGAACAGGCTCCACACCTCGCCCAGGTTGTTCTCGAGCGGCGTGCCGGTCAGCGCCAGGCGATGGCGGGCCTTCAAACGGTGCGCGAGCCCCGAGACGGTGGCGCGCGGGTTCTTGATCGCCTGCGCCTCGTCGAGGATCGCGACGTGGAACTCGTGCTCGAGCAGCACGCCGTGATCGCGCATCAGAAGCGGGTAGGTGGTCAGCACGAGGTCGTGGCGGCGTATGGAGCCGAACAGCTCCTTGCGGTCGAGACCGCGCAGCGCCAGCACGTCGAGAGATGGCGCGAACCGTTCCGCCTCGGCCTGCCAGTTCGGCAGCACGCTGGTCGGCGCGATGATGAGCGCCGGCCGGTCGAGCCGCCCCTCCGCCTTCTCGCGCGCCAGGAACGCCAGCGCCTGCACCGTCTTGCCGAGGCCCATGTCGTCGGCGAGCACGCCGCCGAAGCCGCTCTCGCGCAGGAAGTCGAGCCAGGCGAGGCCCGTGGACTGGTAGGGCCTCAGTTCGGCGCGGAACGTGCGCGGCGGAGTGATCTTCTTCAAGCCGCGGCCACGCATCAGGTCGCGTCCGAGCGCCATGAGCCGCTCGGCGCTCGCAGCCCAGGCGACATCGGGGCCGAGCTCCTCGGCCAGCGCTGCCAATTGCGCCGCCTCGGCGCGATGCAGCTTGATCCTGCCGCCCTCGATCACGTCGGCGCGAGGTCCGATCAGCTCGATCAGGCCCTTGAGGATCGGCGCCAGTCGCTCGCCCGGCAGTGGCAGCAAGCGGCCGTCGGGAAGAGCGTGATAGAGGAGCAGCTTCTTGCAGAATGCCGAGTAGGCCTCTGCGGCGGCCGGTTCGGTCGAGATCGCCAGCTCGCTCAACTCTGCCGGAAGCCTCGACAGCATGCTGGCGAGTTGCGGGGCGAGATCGATGCGCTGTCCCTCGTACTCGACGCCGAGCTCGAACGAGAACCAGTCGATGCCGGAACCCTCGCCGATGTCGGCCCACCAGCCGACCTCGCCCTCAGCGATCTGGTAGGGATAGTCGGCGGAGTAGGCGACCTGCCAGCCCTCCTTGCGCAAAAGGGGCACGGCCTTGGCCGAGAAGTCCACGAACCGGCCCGGCTCGTCGATATGGGCGAGGGCCTCGTAGGGGCTCGAGCCGACAGGGTGAAGGAGCAGGTCCTTGGCGTTCTCGCGGCCGGCGTCGATGAAGCTGTCCTTCACGCCCGCGAGGCCGAGCTTGCCGAGACGCTCGAAGGCAGCGACCTCGGCTCGACTGTCGCGGGGGATGACGACGAGGGTGTCGGCGTCCATTCGCTCGAGCGTCTCGCCCGGCGCGTGGATCGGAACGATCTCGCCGTCGTAGTCGAACGCTAGGCGCGCCAGGGGCAGCTGGAACGTGCCGCGATGCCGCTGATCCTTCACGTACCAGGAATACTGCTGCTTGAGGCGGACCGGGGCCATGTACAGCTCGAGCCGTGGCCGCGGAGAGGCCCTTCGCACCTCCGTCTTCTGCGGCGGCGCGGGCAAGGGGATGCGGTCATCGAGCCCGCTTGCTGCGAGGCGGCGGCCGAGCGCAAGCGTGAAGGCCGCTGCTTCGGCGGATGTCACGGACGGCATCGCGGCCACACGCGCGGCGACGGCATCAGGCAGGCCGAGATCGAGCGGGCCGACGAGCCCCGTGCCGAGATCGACGTAGTGCGGCGGCGAGGTAGCGAGCACCGCGTCGATCTTCGCAGTAGTGTCGCCCGTGACTGTCATCTCGTCAGGCTCGACGACGAGGCTTTGTCGTGCGCCGGCCTCCTGTCGCCATTGCAACCGTGCACGGCGGGCGGGGCCCGCACTCAGCACGGGCCCGTTGACCTCGCCCCACCGGCAGCGGCCGGTGCCGAGCAACATCGTGAGGACACGCGCAAACACCGGATTCGCGGACACCGGAACGCCACCGAGTGTGGAGCCGCCGGTTCGCCGCATCAACCAGTCGAGCTCGCCCAGGATCTCGTGATCGATGCGTCGCAGATGCTTCGCTGGCTGGTAGTTGACGATGTTGCCCGGGCTGTAGGACTTCGCGCTGCCGAAGCCGCCGTCCTTGCGCAGCGAGGTCACCATCGGACTGAACTTCGCCCGTGGAGGGTAGCCGTTTAGAGCCGGCTCCACCTCGAGCACGTAGATGAGCCGCTGCCTGATCTCGGGCGGATAGGTGTCGTTGGAGCCCGTCCCCGCGACCTCGTCGAGACCACCGAGCCAGAGCTGCAATTGCGGCGACAGGTCCCGCGACTGCACGATCTGACCCGAGCCGTGCGGAGCGGCGTGTAAAGGGGCGCTCGCGTTCGGCCCCGTGCGCCGACCGGCCTCGATCAGAACCGCGGCGACGTGCTTGCAATTGGTATGCACCGGGCACGTGCAGGTGCCGTGGATAATGATGCCGTTCTTGCCGGACCGCAGCGAGATCCGCTGCTGGTAGGGCTCTCGCTCGCTGCCCTGGACGCGCCCCGAGATGACGCTGCCGTCATCCTCGATCTCGATGCCGAGCACTTGTCCGTTTGAATGCACGCTGCGGCCCCGCCCCAGCGTGGCCAGATCGATGGTGCGCGCGATGTCCGCAGGCCCGAACGTCAGCATGCTCTCCCCGCCGAGATGGCTCTGGTCTGCAGCCTGCATAGCAGTGCGGAGGGCAATCTCCCATCTCGCCAAGCCCTGGTTTTCGCGCGAATCTGTGGACGGAGGCGCACGCGGCACACTACGTGATCGCTTCGAGCCCCTTGGTCGTGACGAGACTGAGCAGCTTCAGGGACGGCCCGCCCGGCCTCTTCTCGCCGCGCTCCCACTCGCTGACCAGCTTGGCTTTGACGTTGAGGATGCTCGCGAACACCGCCTGGCTCACGCCGGAGCGCTCCCTGATCGCCTGGATCGCCTTCGGCGACAGGTCTTCGACCTTCGTCAGGCACGACGCATCGAACTCGCGCATCGTTCTCTTGTCGATAGCGCCGGCACGATGCAGGCCTTGAGCCGTCTTGTGCGCGACCGCCAGTGCTTCGCTGCGGTAGCTAGCGCTCTTCTTGGCCATCGCAGTCCACCTCCTTCAACTCGTCCGCGTCAAGCAGTCTTCCCAGCATGGTATTGTCGGCGCCGAGGAAGATGTCGGCGAGCCGGCGATACACGCGAAGCTCATCATTCGTGAGATTGGCCTTCCGGTTCTTGGCGAAGCCGTACATGAAGATGCTCCGGTTGCCTGATCTAAAGGCGATGATCGTCCGATATCCGCTGGACCGGCCCTGACCTTGTCGCGCGACGCGCTGCTTGATGACGCCGCCACCCAAGTCGGCGTCGATCAGTCCGCTGGCCGCCCGGTCGACGGCCTCGCAGAGTTGGTCCGGTCCCAAGCGCTCCTTGCGTGCTTAGCGGGCAAACTCCTTGGTAGCGAATACCCGCAATGCCGTCTCCTGCCTGACGACACATATATCACCCTAGGGGTTACAGCTCAAGGTGAGACGTGGCCGCTGCTTTCGCCCTCTGCCTCGCACTACTGCGTCTCGAGTCCGAGGGCTGCACGCTGCTCCTGCCAGTCATGCGGCAGATCTTTGCACCGAGAGAGAAGGCCGGCCGGCGTCAGACCCTCGGCGGGCTGCCCGAGGACGAGGGCGCGGACGATGTCCGGCGCGAGATATGTCAGTCGCATCTGCGCTGACAGGATATCCCGATTGATGCCGAGCCGCCGCGACATGGCGTCGATGGTCTCGTCGCGTCCCGACAGCAGGGCCTCGCGAGTGGCGTGCGCATCGCGCAAGAGGGCGATCATCTGTGCGTTGGGCTTCTCGGCCACGCCTCCCGCGACGACCAGTCGGATCCCTTTCCCGGCCCGGCGCAGCTTGGCGTCGATGGTCAATTCGATCGCGCCGGGCTGGCGAGCCTCTGGAAGATTGCCTTTCTCACCCAGCAGAATGGTCGCGAGTTCCCTCGGCTTGAGCGACGCAACGACCCTTTCGTCGTCCACCGTGATGGTCTCCACCACTGTCCTGAGCAGCTCCCGGAGCTTGATCGGCGGCAGGTTCGCCCAGCCTTCGACGAGCTGGCTCGCCTTCGCAATCGCCGACCGGACGGCCGAGGCGTCGAGGTCGAAGCATGACAGAGCTTCACCGAGATCACGATCGGACGCAAGGAATGCGTGGATGCGATCGAGGACCAGGACCTCGATATCGCCCGCGGGGATGCGCCAGCCCTTGGCATGGTCGGACCGCGCGCCGGAAATGAGCTGGCTCGAGACGTAGTACCGGTAGCGGCGCCCCTTTTTCATGGCGTGCGTCGGCGTCATGCGTTGTCCGTCGCCGTCCACGATCAATCCGGCGAGCAGGCTCGGCTCGTCAGCGGTCTCGCCGAGGGCTCGGGCGTGCCGGTTGCCGGCCAGCTTGTCTTGGACGAGTTGCCAGAGTTCCGCATCGATGACCGCCTCGTGCTGACCGGGGTAGACCTTGCCCTGGTGCGCGATCTCGCCCCGGTAGATCGGATTCTGCAGCAAGGTATAGAGTGCGCCGCGAGAGAAGCGGTTGCCGCCCGCCAGAACGCCACCGGCCCCCTCGCGGCGCTTGCTGACGACGCCGAGCCGGTCGAGTTCGTGGCCGAGCAGCCGAACCGATCCCAGTTCCGCATAGCGCTGAAAGATCATGCGTACCGTCTCGGCCTCGGCCTCATTGACGATCAACTTGCGCTCCTTGACGTCGTAGCCGAGCGGGACGTTGCCGCCCATCCACATGCCCTTGGCCTTGGACGCCGCGATCTTGTCGCGGATGCGTTCGCCCGCGATCTCGCGCTCGAACTGGGCGAACGAGAGCAGCATGTTGAGCGTCAGCCGGCCCATGGAGGTGGTGGTGTTGAACTGCTGCGTCACCGAGACGAACGAGGCGCCGTGCGCATCGAGCACGTCGACGATCTTGGCGAAATCGGCCAGCGAGCGGGTCAGCCGGTCGACCTTGTAGACGACGACGATCTGCACCTTGCCGGATTTGATGTCGGCGAGCAGCCGCAGCAGAGCCGGCCTCTCCATCGTACCGCCCGAGAGACCACCATCGTCAAAGAGATCCGGAACGGGCACCCACCCGGCGTGCTTCTGGCTCGTGATGTAGGCCTCGCAGGCCTCCCGCTGCGCGTCGAGCGAGTTGAACTCCTTCTCAAGCCCCTCATCGGAGGACTTGCGGGTGTAGATGGCACAGTTCAGCCGCTTCATTGCAGGCGCCCCTCCAGAATGCTGAGGCGCCTCCGGACGCTGTGCATCGCTGTCGAGAGGCGCTTGAACCGACGCCGACCGTCATCGAGGTTCTTGATGCCTTGACCCGGCCGCAGTGACCAGCGCCGCATCCTCGAACAGGCCGGTCAGGTCGGCGAATTCCCGTCGGACGGCATCCAGATCGAAATCAGCCATTGCCTGCCCCCTTCTTCGAGGTCAGGCCGAAGAACCGCGGACCGGACCAATGCGCGCCGGTGATTTCGCGGGCGACGACAGAAAGCGACCTGTAGCGCTGACCGCGCCACTCGACGCCGTCTGCGTGGACGAGGACAGTGTGTGTGTCGCCATTCCATTCGCGCACGAGCCGCGTCCCAGGTTTGATCACCGTGCGTGGCGCAGCCCTCCGGTACTCGGACGCAGATACTTCAGGCTCAGTGCCGGACAGCTTGCGCAGGATCGACTTGGAGAGGCCGCCGAACGCCCTCTCCTGGATCTTGTAGGTGATGCCGCGCAGCAGGAGTTCGCGCGAGAGGCTCTTCGGCGGCTGCATCTGATGCAGCCGCCGCCACTCTGCTCGCAGCTCGAAGTTGGACAGGGCTTCAAGCCGCGCCAACTCGGCCGCGATATCGATCGGTCCGCGCGTCATGTCAGCGACCGCGCTTGGTATCGATGCGGTAACGGCGCAGTTCGCCCTCGGCTTTCGACGAGGTCAGGGCAAAGCCGAGCTTCTTCTTGACGGTTCCCGCGAGGAAGCCACGCACACTGTGCTGTTGCCAGCCGGAAGCCTCCATCATCTCCGGGATGGTGGCGCCTTCGCGCCGGGTCAGCAGCGTCAGGATGAGATCGTGCTTCGTGACGCGAGCGGCGTGGACGTCGTGGCTGGGATCAGCCTTGCTCGGAGCGGCGTGCGCCGACGAGGGCTTTCCAGATGCCTTCGGCTTCTCGCCCTTGGCAGTCGTCGCTGGCTTGGTTCGTTTGGCCGGGGTCGTGTGGCGGGCTTCAATCGTCGTCATGGTGGGCTCCGAGGGTTAAAGGGCGCGCCTCATTGGCGCTCCCACCACCCAAAGCCCCGCGTTCCGCGAGGCGAGCCCAGAGAAGTCGGCGGCCGGCCACCCGCCACCTGTGGCACCACCAATGCGTCCTTTGCGGCAGAAGTCGAGGCCTGATCTCGCTGCGGAAATTGGCGCGCAACGTGTCGGTTAACATGATCTCACGGCGGCACTATAGTGCGCCGCCATACTGGCTGGAGAACCACACATGGCTGATCCGAAACTCATCACGTCGCCGCTCAGCGGGCCCTTCACCGAAGGTGACATGACCGTCGACGTCCAGATCTATCGGCTTGAAGACACCCAGTGGACACTGGAGGTCGTCGACGGCGAGGGCATATCGACCGTGTGGGATGACCAGTTCGAAACGGCAGCCGATGCAAAGGCCGAGTTCCTGCGCACCGTCGCCGAGGAGGGTCTCGTGGCCGCAATATCCGGCGAGCCCGTTGCGAGGCATTAAAGCGCGTCAAGCTGGACGATGCAGATGCTGCTGATATTTTAATGGCTTAGATTGAATGCTCTGGAAGTGCCTGCTTAGGTTCGAATCCTGATTGCTCAGCCACGCAATTCATTCAAATCGCATATCTTCAGCCTTATCTGCGTGGAGCGGAATTGCGCCAATAGTTCCGCGGGTTATGACCATCGACATCGCAGCAGAGCCGATCAGAGACGCGTAACGCCACCGTTTCCGGTGGCGCGTGGGCAATCGTCTCAAGTGGCGTCAATCGGGGCGGGCGGATTGGGAACTCTTCGCGAACCGTGGGGGCGGTTTTGGTCAGGTGAGACCCAGGAAGGCGCGCTGGCCCGGCCAGTCGAGCGGCAGATTCTGAGACGTGCGCAGCAGCCGCTTCACACTGAGTTCCGGCGGCTGCCGACCGGCCAAGATGTCGGCGATGATGTCGGGCGCCAGATAGGATAGGCGCATGAGCGCCGTCAGCCGGCCCTTGCTCTTGGTCGTGCGCTCCGTGATCTCGTTCAGCGTCTCGTCGGTATCAACAAGCAGCTTCTCCCGGGCGGCGACTGCCTCCTTCAGAACATCGACTAGGCTTGCGTCGCTCGCGGCTTGATGCGGGTCCCCGATGACCATGCGCTTTCCCTGACCGGACCGCCGCAGCTCGACGGCAACCGACAGATCGATTGTCGGGACGGCGTCATGCCCGGATGCAATCGACGCACCGAGCGCATGTGCCAGTCGACCCACTCCGATCGTGATGTCGAACCGATCGGCCAGCAGCGACATCCTGGTCACGACGCTCCGCAATAGCTCCTTCATCTCCTCGCGTGGGAGCCCGATCCAATTCCTGCTGAGTTCCGCGGCGCGTTCCAGCGCGCCATGGAGCTTGCGCGCATCGAGTGCAAGTGGAGCCAGGGCATTGCCCACCGCATTCTGCGACGCCAAGAAATCCCGGATTTGATTGAGCACGAGGCCTTCCACTTCGCTGGCCGGCACGCGCATCGTGCCCGCTCCCGGCTTTCCGCGGTCGAGCAGCGATGCCGAAATGTAGTACCGGTACCGTCGCCCGCTCTTATTGGCGTGCGTCGGCGTCATGCGATTGCCGTCACCATCGAAGATGAGGCCGGAAAGGAGGCTCGGCGCTTTTGCCCCGACAGCCAATTCGCGCGCCTTGCGGTTGGCGGCCAGCTTGTCCTGAACGACGCTCCATAGATCACTATCGACGATGGCCTCGTGCTGGCCGGGATAGACGTTGCCCTTGTGCTCGACCTCGCCGTGATAGAGGTGGTTCTGCAGGATCAGGTACAGGATGCCGCGCGAGAACGGCCGGCCTCCGGCAAGCTGCCCACCGGCACCCTCGCGCTGTTTGCTGCGGACGCCTTGCCGGTCGAGTTCCTCCTGAAGGAGCGTGACCGAGCCAAGCTCGGCATAGCGCCGAAATATCAGTCGCACCGTCTTGGCCTCGGCCTCGTTGATGACCAGCTTGCGGTCCCTGGCATCGTAGCCGAGCGGGATGTTGCCGCCCATCCACATACCCTTGGCCTTCGACGCCGCGATCTTATCGCGGATGCGTTCGCCCGCAATCTCACGCTCGAACTGGGCGAACGAGAGCAGCATGTTGAGCGTCAGCCGGCCCATCGATGTGGTCGTGTTGAACTGCTGCGTCACCGAGACGAACGAGGCGCCGTGCGCATCGAGCACGTCGACGATCTTGGCGAAATCTGCGAGCGAGCGCGTCAGCCGGTCGACCTTGTAGACGACCACGATCTGCACCTTGCCTGACTTGATGTCGGCGAGTAGCCGCTTGAGTGCAGGACGCTCCATGGTGCCGCCGGACAGCCCGCCGTCGTCATAGAGGTCGCGCACGGCGAGCCACCCGGCGTGCTTCTGGCTCGTGATGTAGGCCTCGCACGCCTCTCGCTGAGCATCGAGCGAGTTGAACTCCTTCTCGAGCCCCTCCTCGGAGGATTTGCGGGTGTAGATGGCGCAGGCAACGCGAGTCATCCGAGCCGCCTCCGCAATTGCTGCAGTCGCGCGAGGGTCGTTTCCAGCAGCGCGATCAGGCGATCGCACGATTGGCGTGCCGACGAGAGGTTCGGAGTTGCCTGTCCTTCTGCCGCGACGAGCGTCGCATCCTCCAGCGACCCTGTGACATCCGCAAAGGCCCTCCCCGCCATTTTGAGCAGCGTTGCCTCAGTCATCGGCGCGAGCCCCATTGAGGCCGAAGAACCGCGGCCCTGACCAATGTGCGCCGGTGATCTCGCGCGCGACGACCGAGAGCGATCGGTACCGTTGGCCGCGCCACTCGACGCCATCGGCCAGAATGACGACCGTGTGCGTGCCACCATGCCATTCGCGCACGAGCCGCGTCCCTGGCTTGAATGATGGCCGTGGTCGGCGCTTCTTGGCCGACAACACTTCTGATGGAACGGAGGTCTGCAACTTGCGGAGAATGGCCTTCGACAAGCCGCCGAATGTGTTCTCCTGCATCTTGTACGTGATCCCGCGCAACAGGAGGTCCCGGCTCAGACGCTTCGGCGGCGGCGTCTGATGAAGACGCCGCCATTCCTCGCGCAGACGATCGAGCGCGAGGCTCTCGAGCCGGAGGATCTCCGCCGCGATATCGAGGGATGGCTTGGCCATGTCACCGCCCCCGGCGCGCCGCGATCCGGTATCGGCGCACATCGCCTTCGGCCTTGGACGACGTCAGTGCGAGCCCCATCTTCTTCTTCACCGTGCCGGCCAGAAAGCCGCGGACGCTGTGCTGCTGCCACTGCGTCGCCTGCATCATGTCCTCGATGCTGGCGCCGTCCGGCCGGTTCAGGAGCTGCAAGAGCTGCGCGTACTTGGTGACGGGGCCTTCGACGGGAGGCTGGACTGGAGTTGCCTCGCGCCTGCGCGGCCCAGTCGTGGGGGCGGCCGGAGCACGCCTTGATGCGTTCTTGCTGCCCGCGGCCTGCCGTGCGACGGCCGATCGGTCGGACTTGGCGGATTTGTCAATTGCCTTGGTGGTCATGGTAGGGCTCCGTGGGTTTCGGAGCGCCGCCATTGGCGCTCCGCGCTGGGCCGCTTTCAGCGGTGCCACCACCCAAAGCCCCGCGTTCCGCGAGGCTAGCCCTGTGTTTCCGGTCGAGCCCTACCGGTGCCCGCCGTCACCGACACCAGTGCGTGCTTCCGCGGCGAAGTCCAGTCGGTTCTGGGTGACGACAACGCGAATCGTACTAGCCAATTTGCCGACGTGACATCAAAAGCCGACCTTCGTCGGCTCAAGCCGCCTCGGAGGATCGTAGGCACCTCTACGTCCGGAAGCGGTGGCATCGCGATCGCGTTCGATCGGAGTTTGGCGAGGGCGTCATGAGCTTACTGCGGCGGTCAGGGCTGGCGGCCAGCGCTTCTCGCAAGCCGGTTCGTGTGCCGATGCGGGACCCAACGCGCTCAACGAATCTGGTGTGTATCCCGCTCGGCCGCTTGCCTGCCGAGCTGCGTCACCTAGACTCGGCTTCATGCTGGCTCCCATCATCATACGCTTGACCATCGAGCGGTTTCGCGGCGTGGCCTCGTTCACGTGGCAGCCCGCCAAGGGCACGAACATTGTTCTCGGCGGTGGAGATGCAGGCAAGACGACCATTCTCGATGCCATCGCTCTGCTGTTGAACCCGACCAATGCCGCGACCCTCTCCGATGCGGACTATTTCGGGCGCACCGTGGCCGACGGCTTCAAGATTGAGGCCGTGATGTCGCTGCCGCCAGAGCTCATCGCCGGCCAGTCGCACAAGCAGTCCTGGCCATGGGAATGGAAGGACGGCAACGCCGTGCCGCCGGCGCTCGGCGACGAAGGGCCGGTGGGAGACCCGGTCTACTTACTCCGGGTCTCCGGCACGCCCGACCTCGAGCTGCTCTGGGAGATCGTCCAGCCCAATGGTGAGACTGACTTCCTGTCAGTCGGGCTTCGGCGCGCGATCGGTGTCATCCGCCTCAGCGGCGACGACCGGAATGATCGGGATCTCCGCCTAGCAGGCTGCTGAAAAACCTGCCGCCACGGGCTGACACGAGGGCGCGAACATGATTCCGTCTCCCTGACAGGGAGGCAAGCCCATGCGCGGATCGGACGAGCGGACGGGGTCGTTGTTCAGCTTCGTGGACCTGGAGGAGCGGGTGCCGAAGCGTCACCCGCTGCGCAAGATCCGCGAGATCGTCAACGACGCGCTTGCCGCGCTCGACGGCGAGTTCTCCAAGCTCTACGCCGCCGAGGGCCGGCCGTCGATCGCGCCAGAGAAGCTCTTGCGCGCCTCGCTCTTGCAGGCGTTCTACTCGGTTCGTTCCGAGCGGCAGCTGATGGAGCAGCTCGACTACAACCTGCTGTTCCGCTGGTTTGTCGGCCTCGGCGTGGACGAGCCGGTGTGGGTGCCGACGGTGTTCACGAAGAACCGCGACCGGCTCTTGGATGCCGATGTGGCGGCGAAGTTCATGTCGGCCGTGCTCGCCCACCGCGAGGTGAAGCCGCTCCTGTCGAACGACCACTTCTCCGTCGATGGCACGCTGGTCGAGGCGTGGGCGAGCTTGAAGAGCTTCCGCGCCAAGGACGGCAGCGACGAGCCGCCGGGTCCGGGACGCAACGGCGATCGCGATTTCCACGGCGAGAAGCGCAAGAACGACACGCACGCATCGACGACCGATCCCGACGCCAAGCTCTATCGCAAGAGCTCAAACACGGCCGCGAAGCTCAGCTACATCGGCCACGCGCTGGCCGAGAACCGGCACGGTCTCATCGTCGAGGCCGACGCGACGAAAGCGACGAGCCGCGCCGAGCGCGAGGCGGCGCTGGCCATGATCGAGCGGCACGATCCGGGCTCCGAGCGGCGGCTCACATTGGCGGCCGACAAGGGCTACGACACGCGGGGCTTCGTCGCCGCGTGTCGCGAGATGTGCGTGACACCGCACGTCGCAGCGAAGGTGCGACATTCGGCCATCGACGGGCGAACGACGCGGCATCCGGCATACGCCGTGAGCCAGCGCAAGCGAAAGCTGATCGAGGAGGCGTTCGGCTGGGCGAAGACCATCGCCGGCGTCGCCAAGGTCAAGGTGCGCGGGCTCGCGCGCGTGCGCCACTGCTTCACGCTGGCGATGACCGCCTACAATCTGATCCGGATGCCGAAGCTGCTCGGATGGGCGACGGCGTAGACCCCACGGCCGCAAAAGGCGACGAGGCGGGAACAACCCTTCGGTTCTCGAGACGCTCAATGCTATCGAGGCCGCAGAAGCCTTGCCGGATGAGGCCAGCGGCCGGACAGCGACACGGTCGATGGCGGCGGCCGCGGCGCAGATTCCAACCTCCGACCAGGTCAAGACACTGCCTTACGAGCAGTTCATAGCCGGCCGCCGTCTGCGCTCAGACGCTTCAGTGCTATCCCGAAGTAGCTTTGGGGCAAGCGATCTCTCCCACGTCCGCGGCTTTCTGAACCGCGTGCTCGCGATCGGAAGCGCGCACGCGGCATCTGCGCCCGAAACTGACCTGCGGGACGCCTTCGACATGGGGGACGAAGCCGGCGCCGAAGACTCGGCCCTCGAGGAAGGTTTCGACGGCGGGGACGACCCTCTCATGGATGCCGTAGCCCAAAAAGCGCGGGTCTCCGCACGCCGCCGGGCAAGCCGACAGCACCTTGTCGATGCGGTTGCCGATTTGCATCCTCTTGTGCGGGAGACTGCGACCCGCGGCCTCCGCGCGGTCGATCTCCTGCGATTGAGAGCCATGATCATCGTGCTCACCGCAGCCGGTGCAGACGGCAGCTCCACTCCCTCCACGTTCCAGGTCCTTCCGCCAACCGGCGATACGGACGCCGCATGGCCCCGCCTCATCGCCAAGGCGCTGAACGCATATTTCGGCGGCAAGGCGCCGCCGATCGCCACGCTAGCAATCGAAAGCCATTTCGACCTCGTCCCCGACGATATTCTCGAGTGTTGGGGGACCTGCCTCTGGGCTGCCAACGTCATAGTCGTGGCGGCCGAAAAATTCGGCGAAGCCGAGTTCTTGCGGAATATATTCGCGAGCTTGCGCAGGTCTATCTATACCTTCACCGGCCTTATCGCCACGGAGAAGATGTCCGTCGCAGCCGCGACAACCATGGCCGCAATGAACGCCCGCTTCGCCCAGAGGCTCGGCTTGGACCCCGCCAAGATCGACGCAGCTCATGCTGCCGTTCTGAAAACTCTCGAAAAGTCATCTTGACGACCAGCTCCTGTGCAGCGCCGCTTGCGGCCTATCGCGCCGTGCGGTCGCCAGAGCTAGGACAATCACCGAGCCGATACCTCTGCCGGCTCGCTTACTCCGGTTTATGAGAAGGCCCCGAGAGCGAACTCTCGGGGCCTTCTTTGTCAGTTGCCGAAGATGACTGACTCGATTGCACTGGGCTCGACCTGGAAGATCACCAAGGTGCTCGACACGGTGCTCGCCAAGGACGCGGCGCTGGTATCTGACGGCGAGAAGGCCTACCGCGCATTCGCCAACGCCACCGACCGCCTCCACATCGCCCTCATCGCCACGGCCGGCGAGCGGACCTGGGGCACCTACCACATTCAGAATGTCAACTCCTACACGAGCGCCCTCAAGGGCTGGATGGCGCGCTTCAAGGGCGTCGCAACGGAATACCTGCCGAGCTACCTCGGCTGGCACCGCAAGCTCGAGCGTGAGGGCGAGGCGTTCACGCGAATGAGCTGCGTTGCCGCCGCACTGGCATAGGGTTCAACAAGAGCATCAAACACAGCCTAGAAGAACGATCGCGCCAAGCAGGATGGTTTCGCTGACTTCCACGCTGGCCCCGAGACAATCGCCGGTAATTCCTCCCAGACGCCTACGCCAATAGAGCCCGATTGCGGGCACCACAACGAGGGCGGCAAGCAACGTGGGGGCGAAAGCGAAGCTCATGAGTGAGAGCGCAAGTCCCCATAGGCCCGCGCTGTATGACCTTCGAGATTGGCCAAACTCGCGTGCTAGTCCTTCCCTCAACGATGGTAACATGGCGTTCCAAACGAGCGTACCCCATCGTGCCCAAGCCGGAATGAGGACCAGCCCCCACAACCACTCGCTCGCTGGCAGATGCGCCAAGAAGACCAGCTTGGCCATCAATTGAAGGACGATTGCAACCACGGCGAAGCTGCCCGTGTGAGGATCCTTGAGTACCTCAAAAAAGCGATCAGGATTGCCGTGCGCCGCGCCCAAAGCATCCGCGACGTCGCCCAACCCATCCAGATGCAATGCGCCTGTCACCCAGGTCCACCCGATCAGCGCCACCACGGCGGCCATCCATGGGCCGCTCGGCAGGCTAATCCACACGAGACCAGCCAAGATCACACCAATGACCAAGCCCACGAGCGGAAAAAAATAAGAGACGCGGCTGAACTCCTGCGGTTCGTATCCATCAACCGCTGGCATCCAGAGCCGCGTCAGGAATTGAAAAGCCAGAACCAGTCTGCGCAGCTGCTTCATGGCTGAACGATCTCGACCAGTTCGCCCCAGAAAGTGCCATCGTCCATGCGGCCCACTTCGAGCTGTACCCGTGTTCCGTAGCTCACGCGGATGGCCCAGAGCGACCGCAGGGGAACTCCGAGGATCGCCGAGAGCGCCATCCGGATAGGACCGGCATGAGTAACGACGAGGGCTGGCTTATCGGCAGCGCGCACATAACAATCGCCGAGAGCGGCGTGTACGCGCTTTTCAAAGACGGACCAGCATTCTCCTCCGGGCGGTGTCTGACGCTGCGGATCGTCATAGTAGGAGGCAAGGCGGGAGCGACTGGTTGGATCTGCTTCTAGATCCTCTCGGTGCCTGCCGTCCCACTGACCGAAGCCGATTTCGGCCCAATTGGGATCTATAACAAGCTCGCACGCTCGCTCCCGCGCTAATGTTTCGGCTGGCTCTCGGGCACGGCGCAGCGGTGAGGCAATGACGACAGGCCAACAGCCGCAGGACATCTGCTTTTGCATTTGCCTCACGCCGGTTTCGCTCAAGGGAAAGTCCGTCGCGCCGTCGAGATAGCCGGATCTGCCCGTATCGCCGTGACGTAAAAGATCGAGCCTCATGACGCAGAGCGATCCGGCACGGCGGCCTCTGCAAAGGTCGCCATGCCATTGTGGAGTGCACATGCTAGGCGCACGATAGGAAGTGCCAACGCAGCACCCGAGCCTTCGCCAAGCCTCAAGTCCAGATCGAGCAGCGGACGTGCGTCGAGTTCGGCGAGGACAACGTGATGACCCTGCTCCGCTGAGCGATGCGAAAAAATGAGGTAGGGGCGGCACGAGGCGTTGAGGCGCGCCGCAGCGAGTGCCGCAACCGACACGATGAAACCATCGATAAGCACAGGCAGGCCTGCTTGCGCCGCCGACAGGATCGCCCCTGTCAACGCTGCGATTTCGAGACCACCGACAGTCAGAAGGACGTTCTCTGCGGCTACGTCGGGTTCGCGCAATCGATGACGCGCTAGCGCGGCCTCAATGATATGCACTTTGTGCGCACGTCCCGCCGAATCCAGGCCCGTTCCATTTCCCGCAATCGAGGCGGCAGGGACGCCGATGAGTGCGGCGGCGATCGCGGCGGAGGATGTCGTGTTGCCGATGCCCATTTCACCCAGGATCAAGAGGTCCGGCTTGTCCGTCAAGGCGCGCTGTACTGCGCGACGTCCAGTTTCAAACGTGTAAACGAGATCGCCTGGATCGAGCGCGGCATGCTGACTGAAATCTCTGCTGCCGTTGCGCGGCTTGTCAGTCAAGACTCCGTGCATGGGGGTTTGCGCGCGCGATCCCGCGTCGACCACCTCCAGGCGGGCCCCCGCTTCACGGGCGAGGATGGAGATTGCCGCGCCGCCGGCTGCGAAGTTCGCCAGCATGGCAACCGTGACGTCTTGCGGATAGGCAGAGACACCTTGCGCCGCGATCCCGTGATCACCCGCAAAGACGATGATCGGGACGCGGGAGGCACGCGGCTGGTCCGTGAATTGCAAACCAGCGAGGTCGATGGCGAGAGTTTCAAGGCGTCCCAATGCTCCAGCCGGCTTTGTGAGCTGGCTCTGCCTCTCTAAAGCCGCCTCACGATGGCTGATCGAGGGCACCGGGCAACTGACATTGACCCACTCTGGCAGCAGTTTGTCACGAGAGTCAGGCATGCTTGCTCACGGTGTTTGACGTTTCAAAATATAGGTATCCATGATCCAGCCGTGCCGCGCGCGGGCCTCTCTGCGCGTTGCAACTATTCGGGGCCCGGCCTCGGCAAGCGGACCCGAAACAAGGACCTCGTAGTCCATGCCGAGGTAGGCACCCCACCAGATCTGCAGGTTCTCCGGGGCCAGCGTCTCGAATGCCGTACCGCCATCGAGCATGACGGCCACAGTCTCAGCATCTTGAGGCCAACCGTTGTCGCGCAACTTACGCCCCGTTGTGACGAGGAATGGTTGACCAATATCGTTAAGCGGTATGGCGTGAGCCGCGCACAGCGCCTGTAAGGCGGTAATTCCAGGAATGACCTCGATCGCGGGCTTTGGTACCAGCCGGCGGGCAATCCTTAGACTGCTATCGAAGAGGGATGGATCGCCCCAGATGAGAAAGACGGCACGTCCTTCGGCCCCAAGATGGACCGCGATCTGCTGTGACCACGCACAGGCGACGTCATCGTGCCACTCGTCGACAGCTGCCGCGTAGTCTTCACGCAGGCCATCACGCACCGGCAGGTCGAAATCCACGATGCGCGTAGCCGTATTGGTGAGCAGCCTTGCGCAGATTTCCCTGCGAAGATTGGCGAGGTCAGACTTCTCATCGCCCTTGAGCGGGATGAGAATGAGGTCAGCAGCATTGAGTGCGCGCACGGCAGCGAGCGTCATGTGCTCTGGTTTGCCGCTTCCGATTCCAACGAGAGAGAGCGTGATCATCTTGATTGGGCCGCGGCGGCCGTGTAAGGCCGCCGCGTCTCGCTCTACATTAAGCTGGCTTATGCAGACGTGGTGTCACCACGCCGCTGTCCGAAAGTCCATGTAGCGCCTTGGCGATCGCAAGCACGGCGAGATCGGCCAGTGGCTCCACCAAGATCACCAGCATGTATGCACCGCCGAATGTGGCGATAGCAGACAGGTTCTCGGCTTCAAAGCCCGCGCCATACAGCGCCCAGAATGCCACCCAGGCTACGATACCTGCCTGATAGGCGGTCGAAAGCGCCAGCGCTTGCGTGTACTTCAAATCCACGTAAGGCGTATGCTTTGCGATGATGCGCTCAGCAAGCGCCGCAATGCCAAACAACGGCACGAGCAGTGTCGTGACATTCATACCATACTGCGGAAGATCGGCAGGCGCGAAGAAAAGTCCCTGCACCAGAAGCCCAAATGCCAGCCCGAGCGCGGCCGGTGCCGCGCCAAAGATCAGGAAAAGCGTTGAACCGAGAATGAAATGCACTTCTGATACGCCCACGGGGTAGTGCGGCATGAGTTCGAAGAATGAGAAGACGAGCGCTGTGGTGATAAGCGTGCGCACGACAAGCGACACGATGCCCTTTTCCCGGATCGCGTCCACAGAGAGCTTCAGCGCATAGGCGCCTGCGGCAGCAGCTGTGGCATAGCTCAGTCCGATCTTAGCCCCATCGACGAGACCTGGTTCGATATGCATTTGATGTCCTCTCTTGCCGTCACACCCGACGGCCGGTTGGTGTTTCACGTAGCATGGCCGGTCTCCTGGCTCGCGGGTCCAAGCGCTGCTCCCGTCTTCCCAGACCGCAGGCGGCCCAGTGACGCGAAATCGGAGCAACGCTCACCGCTTACAGTCGCGGGGGCGGCTGAGGCTTCGGGCGCCGCGATTTGGTCCGCCCTTCCCCATTCCCAATGATGTTCCGGCGCTTTGCGCCTAATGGAACGCCATGCCGCCCCTTTGTGGCGCGGACCGCAAGGAGGGTCAAGCGGAGGTAGTGTCTCAAGACACTACCCAAGCGGAGGAACGGGAGAGGTCACTTTTCCGCCAATGGGCCGTAGATGATTATCGCTGGGGCCCGGACGGTGTCTTTCGCCAGCCTTTCGGCCAGTTCCGCCAGTGGCGCCCGAACGATGCTTTGCGAGCTGCGACCCAGTGATTCGGCCAGAATCGCAGGCGTAGTCTCTGGCAGACCGTGATCTACGAGCCTTTCGGCAAGCTGCGGAAAGGTGCGCTTTCCCATGAAGACGGCCGTCGTTGCCTGCGCATCCGCCAAAGCACCCCAGTTCAGATGTGACGGCAATCCGCCAGATACGTCGGAGCCTGTGACAAATTGCAAGCGGCGGGATGCATGGCGCCTGGTGAGAGGAATTCCGGCCGCGGCCGCTGCTGCGTTTGCAGAAGAAACCCCGGGCACGATCTCATAAGCGATTCCGGCTTCATTTAGCGCGATGATTTCCTCCTCCAACCTGCCGAACAATCCTGCATCGCCAGACTTGAGCCGCACTATGCGCGCGCCCGTTGCTGCATACTCGGTGAGCAGGCGGCTCACATGATCTTGCCGCGCGGAAGGCAACCCGGCCCGCTTGCCGACGCAGACCAGATTCGCTCCCCGGCGGGCGTGTTCGAGGATGGGCCCGGAGGCAAGGTCGTCGTAGAGAACAACGTCCGCCGCCTGAAGGCGGGCCGCCCCTTTGAGCGTCAGCAATTCTGGATCGCCGGGGCCTGCCGACACGAACGATACAAAGCCGCTCATGGTTCATCCGCTATGATATGGAAGAACGATCCTGTCGAATGGCCACGCCGGGATCCAACCTCTTCGACGGGAGAACCATTGGCATCGCAGACTTCGGCCAGAGGCTCGTCCGATTGCGCCACAACGCTGGCATAGTGAAACTCATGACCACGCAGCCGCGCACCTGCAATCCTACCGGGAATCGGGGACAAGAGCCGGGCCACGCGATAACCAAGGTGCAATCGCCGCGCGGCAAAGCTCGTTTCCAGCCCCAGTAGCCCGGTCATCTCGTGGCGCATACCGTCTGCATCGACGAGGCCGCTACCCATCACCATGTATCCTCCACATTCGCCATGCACCGGCCGTGTGAGCGCAAAGGAACGCAGCCCACTCTTGAACGTGCTGGCGGCCGCAAGAGGGCCAGCGTGCAGCTCCGGATAACCGCCGGGAAGCCAGCAGATATCGGCAGAGTTGCTTGGAGCCTCATCGGCGAGCGGCGAAAACAGAAGTATCTCGGCACCAGCCTCGCGCCAAGACTCCAGCAGGTGCGGATAAAGGAAGGAGAATGCAGCGTCTTTCGCCAGTGCGATCCGTTGCCCCGGCGGCCGGCGGGGCACGCACGCAGCGGGCGTGGCCGGCAACGCAACGCTTGCCACTTGGAGCACTTTGTCCAGATCGATCCTCTCCGCCACGAGGACAGCCGCAGCGTCGATCGTTTCCTCGAGACGATCGTATTCCTGGGCTTGCACCAGGCCCAAGTGGCGCTCCGGCAATTCAATAGAGGTCTGCCGTGGCAAGACCCCGAATACGGTAAGGCCAGCCTCATCCATGCCCGCTCTTACCAAAGCCTCGTGGCGCGGACTTGCGATGCGGTTGAGGATCACTCCCGCAATCCGCACGCCAGCGCGAAATGCGCTCAGACCTTTAGCAATTGCTCCAGCTGTTTGCGCCTGCCCCGAAGGATCGATCACCAGAACCACCGGCCACCCCATTAGCGCAGCGATGTCAGCGCTTGCTCCTGTGCCGGCCGCACCTGAGCGCGCTACGCCGTCGAACAGCCCCATTGCGCCTTCGGCGATCGTAAGATCGCAGCCGCCGCTCCGTCCCGCTAGCTTCAGCAACGTCGCTTGATCCATGGCCCAGCTGTCCAGATTGAAGGACATGCGGCCAGACGCGGCTGCGTGAAATGCGGGGTCTATGTAATCCGGCCCGCATTTGAAGCACTGCACGTGCAGTCCTCGGCGTGAGAACGCTCTTGCGAGGGCCAGTGTCAATGTCGTTTTGCCCGTGCCGGATGCGGGTGCCGATATGACGAAGCCAGGAGGCATCAACTGGTCTCCGGAAAGCGCGGCGCTGATCCGACCGGCCGATAGCGGCGGTCGTAGTCACCCGCATAGAGACGGCTTTCGTCAAAGTCTTGCGCCGAGAGCGTTCTACCCACAAAGATAAGTGCTGTTCGCTCCAGTACTCCTTCAAGTTCGGTGCTCACCGTGCCCAAAGTTGCGCGCACGATTTGTTGCTCAGGCCAACTCGCGCGCCATACGATGGCGACTGGACAGTCCGCCCCATAGTGCGGCGTCACCTCCGCAAGAACCTGATCGAGAACGTGGACGGAAAGATGAATCGCGAGCACGGCTCCCGTCGCTGCGAACGCAGATAGCGACTCGCCTTGGGGCATGGCGCTCGCGCGCCCGGATGTTCGCGTCAAGACGACCGATTGAGAAATTCCAGGCAGTGTCAACTCGCATTCCAGCGCTGCCGCAGCAGCCGCAAATGACGGCACACCGGGCGTGATTGAGACGGGGATGTCGAGTGCACGCAGGCGGCGCACTTGCTCCCCCATAGCAGACCAGATGGACAAGTCGCCTGAATGGAGGCGGGCAACGTCCTGACCCCGCCGATGTGCGGCATCTATTTCGCCCACGATGTCATCGAGCGACATCGGTGCAGTATTGACGACGCGAGCACCGGGCGGGCAATAGGCGAGGATAGCTTCCGGGATAAGCGAACCGGCGTAAAGGCAGACCGGGCAAGAGGCGATCAGGTCGCGACCGCGCAGCGTTAAAAGGTCGGCAGCGCCAGGCCCCGCCCCAATGAAGTACACGGTCATGTGCCCTCTCCTGCGATCATGCTCATTTGCTCGTGCTCCATTGCACGATGGGGCGAACGGCCTGCCATGAGCGCATGCGCCCCAGTGGCTCGGCATGGCTGACCTCGAAGCGAACGAGATCTCCTCCATGCCTCGCGTGCAGATCGCTCAGCAGTGCCTGCGTTTCGAGAGCAACGGCATGGGCGACGAAGCGCGTGCCATCGCGCATGATTGCCCAGATCGCTTGAAAATGCTCTGCTGTCAGCCCTCCGCCGGCGAAGACCGCGTCTGGGGCCGGCGGCCCTGCAAGCATCTGAGGCGATGAACCTTCCACGACGCTGATCCTATGAGATAGGCCAAAAGCGGCAGCGTTCTCGCGAATGTTTGCAGCCCTCGCGGCTTGTTGTTCGATCGCCACTGCGATCCCGCCAGCGAGTGCCCACTCGACCGAGACGGAACCTGAGCCTGCTCCGATATCCCAGAGCAACTCCCCGGGCCGCGGCGCAAGTGCCGACAGCGCGAACGCACGGCTGTGGCGCTTCGTGATTTGTCCGTCGTGGACAAACAGATCGTCTGCTAGTCCGCCCACACGCGGCAGGCCAAGAGGTCCTCTTGTGTCGAGCGCCACTGCAACCGGCGCACGGAACTGTGCTGACGGACCAGCTAATGCAATGAAGTTCGCAACCGTCTCACTTGGTCCGCCGAGCGCGGAGAGGGCAGTCACGGCTGTCTGCCCCCAGCCTTTCAGATCAAGCCACTGGCAAAGCGAAACGACCGCCTCTCCATCGCGCAGTAGACAGATGACGCGCACACCGTGCGAGAGGACCGGCACAAGACGCTCGAATGGGGCGGCATGAAGTCCGAGGCATATGGTATCTTCCAGCTTCCACCCGAGCCGCGCCGCTGCAAGCGAGAACGTAGACGGTACAGGAAAGGCTACCCACTCTCCGGATTGGAGTTGCCCGGCAAGACTGCCGCCTGCTCCGAACCAGAACGGATCGCCGGAGGCCAGCACTGCTACTTTACGGCCACGTATGGCCAGAACAGGCGCAGTATCAAACGGAACGGCCCACAACCTGCCTCGCTCGCCTGCACACGCAAGTTCGAGATGCCGCGCGCCGCCAAACACGACCTCAGCCGCATCGAGCGCCTTGCGGCTTGCCAACGTCAGCCCTGCAAGGCCATCCTCTCCGATACCGATAATCGATAGCCACGGAACAACCGGAGTATCATGCATGATGCGCATCCTCATCCTGGGAGGTACGAGTGATGCTAACGCTTTGGCGAGAGCGGCGGCGGCGGCGCGGCTGGACGCGATCTATTCCTATGCCGGCCGTACCCTGGTGCCTGTCAACCAACCGCTTCCGGTGCGCACAGGCGGATTCGGGGGTGCGCATGGGCTTGCGCGCTACCTTCATGACGAAGGCATCACGCACGTCGTCGACGCCACCCACCCCTTTGCTGATACGATGAGCCGGAACGCGATGGAGGCGTGCGTTGCTGCCGGTGTGCCTTTGATCGCTCTTGTCCGGCCCCAGTGGACACAGGGTCCGCACGATCACTGGATTACGGTCCCAGATCTGGCGGGTGCTGCGTCCGCTTTGCCTGACGAGTCGACGTGCGTGTTTCTCGCCATAGGCCGGCAGCACCTGCAGGAGTTCGCGGCAAAGCCGCAGCACCGCTATATTTTGCGCTTCGTCGATGAGCCCGACGGACAGCTGCCACTGCCGCAATCGGAAGTGATCGTCGCGCGGGGACCCTTCACCGAAGAGGGGGACCTGGACCTGATGCGCTCGCGGCATGTCGCCTGGGTCGTTACACGAAATTCCGGCGGATCCGGCGCCCGTGCCAAGATCGATGCGGCAAGGCGCATGGAAATACCCGTTGTTATGATCTCGCGCCCAGACATGCCTGGACGGCACACGGTTGCCACGGCCGGCGAGGTGATGGCATGGCTCAATCATGAGACCTGCCTGGGCGCGTAAAGCCAGCGGCCCACGCGGCGCGTTTCGGCATTGCAAACGATCACGATCGTTCGCATGTCTGCCAAATCTGCCCTTGCGTCCTGTAAAGTGTGCACCTCAATTCGCTCGTGCGGTGTCGTGACCGCGCGCGCAAATACGACAAGCCTGCTGGCGGCACCGGCTTCTCTCAGTATTTCCAGCGCGCGCGCAAACCCCGCCGGCCGGCTGGCGGAACGTGGATTGTAGAGAGCGATTGCAAAGCCCGCTTCCGCCGCGAGCCGTAAGCGCTTTTCGATAAGGGCCCAAGGCTTGAGGTTGTCCGAAAGGTTGATTGCACAGAAGTCATGACCGAGCGGCGCACCGATACGCGCCGCCGCGGCGAGCATTGCTGTGACGCCAGGAAGAACGCGGATGTCGAGTCGCTGCCACTCTGGAACGGCTTCGACAGCTTCGAAGACTGCCGCGGCCATGGCGAAAACCCCAGGATCACCCGACGACACAATAACGGCCCGGCCACCGGAAGCAGCGATCTGCAGGCCCGCACGCGCGCGCGCAATTTCCTCGCGGTTGTCCGATTGGTGGAGTTTCAATCCAGGACGAGGGGTAATGCGCGCCACATAAGGAGCATAGCCGAGCACATCCGTGGCATTGGCAAGCGATTGAACAACCTCAGGAGTGATAAGGGTGTCCGATCCCGGCCCGAGCCCGGCCACGACGAGAGAGCCGGTCATTCTGCCGTCTCCGGACGCCGGCCATTGCCATGTACCAACACGATTGCGAAATAAGGGCTGACATTGTCTTCGATCTCGCTCAACCGTGCGACGCGCTGATCCGGCATGGTGCCCCGCTCCACGAGCCAAGCGTCGTCCAACCGGCCAGCGGCTTCGAGTGCGCGGCGGATCTTCGCAAGATTGCGGCCAGTCTTCATGACGACCAACGCGTCGGACCCTGTCATGTGCCGGGCGAGGGCGTCCTCCGGCATCGTACCCATGACAACCGTCATCACGTCGTCGCCCCAGGTCATTGGAACGCCTGTCACGTTCCAGCATCCCGTCATGCCGGGTATGCCAGGAACGACTTCCAGCTGCGCGCGCCCTTGAAGGCGCACGAACAAATGCATGAAAGAACCGTAGAAGAAGGGATCACCTTCACAAAGAACGACGATGTCGCGCGCGCGCGCCAAGTCTTCGATGCGTTCAGCCCAATCGTCGTAAAAGCTGGCGAGAATGCTGTTATAGTCTGAGCTATCGAACGGAAGCTCGGTGGTGACCGGGTATTCCATGGCGTACTCGTTGACATTCGGCGCGAGCATACCTTCGACAATGCGCCTCGCTTGACCAGGACGGCCCTTCTTTCGGAAGTAAGCGATATGGCTTGCGGTGCGGATCAACCGATCCGCGCGGACACTCATCAATTCCGGATCTCCAGGCCCCAGCCCGCAGCAGATGACACGGCCCATGGTTATTCGCGCCTCGTCGCCAGGGCATTGACGGCCGCAACCGTGATGGCCGATCCGCCCAGACGGCCCATCACCGATAGAGCGGGTGCCGGAGGCGACTGCATCAGCGCGGCCTTGGACTCGGCCGCGCCGACAAACCCGACTGGACAGCCGATAATCGCTGCAGGACGAGGACAGGACGCGTCCAAGAGCATATTCAGCAGGTGAAAAAGGGCGGTCGGAGCGTTGCCTATGGCGACGATGGCTCCGTCCAAATGCGGCCGCCAGAGTTCGAGTGCCGCCGCCGAGCGGGTGTTGCCCATTTCCTCCGCAAGCTTGGACACACGCGCATCGCCAAGTGTGCAGATGACCGCATTATTCGCCGGCAAGCGCGCGCGTGTGATGCCTTCCGAGACCATCCGGGCATCGCAAAGAATGGGAGCCCCGTGCTCCAAAGCTGCGCGCGCTGTGGCCGCCATACCCGCTGTAAAGCGCACATGAGCCTCGAGGCCTACCATGCCGGCCGCATGTATCATGCGCACGACAACCTGCTCCTCCTCGGGCGTAAAACGCGTAAGGTCGGCTTCTGCACGGATGGTGGCGAAGGACTGCCGGTAGATGGCCGCGCCGTTCGTCTCATAGGTGTGAACCATCACGACCCTCCAAGATAGAGGGCCGGGTCTGAGATGATCTGGCTGGCACTCAGTCCGGTGACCACCGCGTGATCTGATGCTGTACCGTTCGGGATCAGGCCGAAGCCACTGGCGGTCGCGACTAGGGTAACGGCCCGGCGCGAGCAGGCGCATCCCTTTGCGCATCCTGAAACGTGGAGAGTAGCACCTTCAGGGACGAAGGCGGCGAGCTGACGCGCCAGGGAGCGCGTTTCAGAGCACGCTTGCGGACACCACGGCGCGCCCGTGCACGCCTCGACGCGAAGCAGGGGATCATCAGCTCGAGTAACGAGATCCAACCCGGCAGGCATTTCATGAGCCGACGGCAGAAATATCATTCGCCACGGCGTCATGCGCAGTTCAGGAGCGCGACGTGCAAGTTCTTCAAGCGTGTCCGCGTGCATTGATCCGAACGGCACGCCGACGAGCACGCCGCCTGCGGTGTAGCCAGGTTGGGGTTGCCGTGCCGGAACAACGGGTTGTATCCCTCCTGACAGCGCGTGCGGAAGGGTTGCCCCATTGCGCATGTGAGCCGCCATGCGACCGCGCCCGCCGGTCATTCCGCCCGATTCGACAAACCATTTAGCCACGGCCAGCGCTGTGGCAGACGCCTCGCTTGCTTTGACCGCGAGTCCGCATTCCGCTCCATCCGGTCGCACGATGAGACATTGGCCGGCACCTCTCTCGATGCGGATGTCTGCCGGTACCTGATCGAGAACACGCTCACGCCCGCAATCGATCGCGAAGCCGAACTTTCCCGGCAAGACGATGTTGCTGGATGCGAGCGCAGTTTCCAGTTCTTCCGCCAAGATACGTTCAAGGCCTTTCTCACTCCAGAAGGGTGAAACGACGATATTGCGCCGTGATTCCGCGAGCGCATCAGGATCCAGAAGCCCAAGAGCAGCCAAGGCAGAGAGCAGCGCACCGTGACTTTCAGGACGAACGCCACGCAATTGCAAATTGGCTCTCGATGAAAGGTCGATCTGGCCGCTGCCGTACTCCCGGGCCGCCTGTGCAACGCCAGATGCCTGGGCCGCAGAAAAACGCCCCGCGTGGGGCCGCACGCGCACGACTAGACCATCGCCCGACATCATCGGCCGTAGCGCGCCCGGGCACCAGCCTTTGATCTCGAAAGTCATGAGGCCTCCTTCAAGGACGCCACGATGGAGTTGCGCCGTGTCTTCCAAAGCGCCGCTTCGTCCAAGCGCCGGAAACAAGACAACATCGCTGCCAGAGCGGCGGGATTTTCGCGTTCGAGGAACGCGCGGACATCATCGCGTGCCAAAGTAGCATCGTAGTACAGATCGAACAGGTGTGCGGGCACGGAATCCGACAGCTGCGCAAAGGCTGCCATGTGCTCGAGTGTTGCTGCGATTTCGGCGGCGCCCCTGAAGCCGTGAGCCATCATGCCGGCAATCCAACCCGGGTTGGCGGCGCGGGCGCGGACGACGCGTGCGATTTCTTCAGTGAGCGTGCGCGCGCGCGGCGCCCCCGGGCGCGTAGCATCCAGATGATAAAGGGTGGGAGGTGGAGCGCCGACGGCTGCCGAAGCTGCCGCAAAACCCGCTTCGTGAACGGCGTAGTCGGCAGCCAGCAGCAGATCGGTTTCAGGCAGATCTTGCATATGAACAAATGCATCCGCGCCCCTCACCCGCTTTTCGATGGCGGCACGATCAGGCCGGCTCGTTCCATCGGCACCGATTGACCATGACGACGCGGACAGCCATGCGTCCCCCGCTGCTGTCCGGGCATCGGGTGAAAACTTGTCGAGCAGATCGGTCATACCCGCACCGTACTGCCCCGGCTTGGGCCCAAATACTCGCGCAATGCGAAGCGTGTAAGGGTTGTCGTCACCTTCCCAATCGCGTTTGGCAAGTGCGTCGGCTCCCGCTTCGAACAGTTGCGCCAATGCAGGGAAAACGTCGCGAAACAATCCCGAAACGCGCAGCGTGATATCGATCCGTGGTCTGTTCAGCATAGCTGAAGGCAGCACCTCGAAACCCGAGACGCGTTCCGATCCTTCGTCCCACCGGGGCGCCAACCCTGCCAGATGCAAGGCCATAGCAAAATCTTCTCCCGCGGTCCGCATGCTCGCCGAACCCCACAAATCGACGACAAGACCTTTCGGCCATTCACCGTGATCCTGCAGGTGACGGCGTAACAGTTCCTCCGCCAGCTTTATTCCCTGGGCATGCGCGGCCCTCGTCGGGACAGCCCTTGGATCGACAGCGTAGAGATTTCTTCCAGTCGGCAGCACATCGGCGCGGCCACGGTTTGGTGAGCCGGCTGGTCCAGGCGCAATCCGCTGACCAGAAAGAGCTGACAGAACTGCGTCGCGCTCTTGTGCTCCGCACGCATTGCGTCCGAAGACGTGCAACCCTTCGCCATACTGGCTTTCCTTCAAATCGCAGACGAAGCGGTCGATGCGCACGATGGCTTCAGCGGGCGAAGCTGATGCAGCGAGGCCAAGATCTTCTTCGACGCCTGCGGCCTGGGCTTCACGGCGTATGGCAGCGATGAGCCGTTGGCGCCGCGCAGGGTCGAGCCCGTCGGCAGTAGAATATTCGTCAAGCAAGCGCTCTAGGCGCACTAGCCCTTCTGGCAGCGCCGATGCGGAAAGCGGCGGGGGCAGATGGCCTATGGTCACGGCGCCGATGCGCCGCTTTGCTTGCGCCGCTTCGCCGGGATCGTTGACGATGAATGGGTAGATGACTGGGATTTGACCAATCAGCGCTTCAGGCCAGCACGTTTCTGATAAGGCAACGGACTTTCCGGGGAGCCATTCGAGAGTGCCATGTGCCCCCATGTGAACGAGCGCGTGCAGTTGCAGCGATTGTAGCCAGAGGTAGAAGGCGACGTAGGAGTGCCGGGGGGTACGGGTCAGATCGTGATAGTCATCGTCGCGTGCTTTGACATCGCCGCGCTCGGGCTGGACTGCAACCAGACAATTCCCCCGCCGGACGGCCGTGAAATGAAAGGCGCCGTCTCGGCAAGCAGGATCAATTTCGGGATCGCCCCATGCGCGGTCCAAAGCTTGCTGCAGAGGCGTTGGCAGGCCGCTAAGGCGGTCTCTGTACGCACTCAACGGCCAGGAGAGCGTTGCTCGAGTTAAAGCATCGCCGAGCGCGTCGCCCGCAACAGCCCGGTAGCCTGCGGCCGCGAGATCGAGCAAGAGCGCCTCGGTGGAGGCGAGCGCGTCCAGCCCGACCGCGTGTGCGATCTGGTGAGGCCGGCCCGGATAACTAGACAGGACAATGGCGAGCCGCTTATCGCAGGCTGGCGTTTGTGAAAGGCGGTACCAAGATGCAACGCGCCGCGCCGCTGCGGAGACGCGGCCTGCGTCCGCACGATGCGCGAAATGCGAAAACTGCAAGTCGGGGTCGCGCCGTCCCGGCGACTTGAAACTCACGACGCCAGCAAAGAGGCGTCCATCGACTTCGGGGAGGACGACGTGCATAGCCAGATCCGCGGGGGAAAGACCTCGCGCGGACTGCGCCCAATCGCGGCGGCGTGCCGTAGATAGGGCCACCTGGAAGACCGGACAACGCGGGACGTCAAAAGGCGTCTCGCCTGCTTCATTCTTAGCGGAGAAGGCCGTGGCGTTGACGATGACCGAGGGCGGCGACTCGCGAATATGATCCGCAAGCCACGATGCGACTCCTGGGGCCTTGAGCGACGGCATGAAGGCGCCGTAGGCCTCAAATCCTTCGACTTCGAGCGCAGCAATCAAGGCGTCGACTGGCGCCGTATCGGCCGCCGTCAGGTAGGAGCGGTAGAAGGCGACAAGCGCACGTGGACGGGCTGCAGGCTGCGGCGGAGCAGGGATAGCCCCCTTGACGGGGTCATAGAAGCCATAGTCGTCTATGGCGGTCTCGCCGAAGAACGCCCCAGGATAGAGGCCAGAAGCGAGTGCCAATTGCGAGAGCGCGGCGTGGGCCGCAACGGCACCACCCACATCACACAATGCCTTCAGCTGGCGCAGTGTCGATGCGGGCAAAGTCGACAAAGCATCGAGACGGTCGTCGTCACGTCCATCCGCCGGAAGAACGGCAAGTGCTATGCCTCGCTGGCGCGCCAAGTTTGCGAGTGCGGCAAGCCCGTAAGGCCAATAGCTTTCCCCGCCGATGACCCGCACGAGAATTCCCCGCGCCTGAGCCAAAGTACGTTCCACATAGGTATCGACCGACAACGGATGGCGCAGGGCGACAAGATTTGCGAGGCGCAGGCTGGGGAGCTTGTCACGGCCGCGGCGCCACCCCGCGGCAAATGCACCTAGATCACTGTCGGAATATGACAAGACGATGAGATCGGAAGGATCTTGCCCGAGATCTATCGGAGTCTCGACCTCGTCCAATCCATGGCTTTCGCGGAAAACGACATGCATCAAAAACCGAGACCCTGGCGGATTTTTGCCTCATCTATATCGCCGCGCTCCCCGATGACCACGAGTTGAGAACGTCGGGGCGCGCTTCCCCACGGCTTATCGAACTGCGTGCGGACGCGTTCCCCAACAGCCTGAACGAGAAGTCGCATGGGCTTGCCAGCCACCGCAATATGGCCTTTCGCACGTAAAGCATTCTGCTCACGCGCCAAGCGCTTGAGCGCGGCCACGAGAACGTCAGGATCGGCAATCTCTGGCAACTCCACGACGACCGACGCAAAGTCGTCGTGTTCGTGCCCTTCCTCGCCGTCATGATGCGAAGGCCGGGCGGCTATGTCATCTTCTGCAGCAGCTTCGATGCCAAGGATCACTTTGGGATCGATGACGCCATCTGTCACGGCCAGCATGGGAAGTGTCCGCGGAGCCTCGGCGGCGATGGCCGCACGCGCCGCGGCGAGGCCCTCCTCTCCTGCGAGATCTGCCTTGGTCAGCAAGATGATGTCAGCACAGGCGATCTGGTCCTCGAATACTTCGCCCAGTGGCGTGTCGTGGTCGAGATTCTGATCCGCTGCGCGTTGCGCTTCGACCGCGGCCGGATCTGGCGCAAAGCGCCCTGCCGCCACGGCCTCCGCGTCGGCGAGAGCGATCACGCCATCGACCGTGATCCGGGACCGGATCGCCGGCCAGTCGAAGGCCTTCAGAAGCGGCTTGGGAAGTGCCAACCCAGACGTTTCGATCAGAATATGGTCGGGGCGCAGAGGCCGCGCCAGAAGCGTCTCGATTGTGGGAATGAAATCGTCGGCCACTGTACAGCAGATGCAGCCGTTTGCGAGTTCTACGATGTTTTCTTCAGGACAATTGGCGTCCGCACAGGACTTTAGAATTTCGCCATCCACGCCGACGCTGCCGAATTCGTTGACAAGAATTGCTAGCCGCTTGCCGTTGGGATTGGCCATGAGATGCCGAATAAGCGTGGTTTTGCCCGATCCTAAAAAGCCGGTGATTACGGTTACGGGTGTTTTTGTCAGGTCGGTCACTCGGCGGCCTCCTTGCACAGTGTCACTGGGGGAATTCGTGCAAGCGACTGCTTGCGGAAGATCTCGGGCCGATCACGCCAGGGAACGAGCCCATCGGCCGTCGCCGCATAGGCCGCCGCCCCGGCCAAAATCGATGGTGCGTCGTCAACCGTCATGCGGCCGTAAACGTAAGACCATCGCCCATTGGACGACAGCGAAATCGAACAACCCTGATTGCATGCCGAGAGGCACTCGACGGCCAGGATTTCGACATCAGCCGGGGCGCCGAATTCGGTCAACGCACCAAAGAGCCGGGCGCCCGGCACCGGCTCTCCCTCGCTGACCGGTTGGCCGGCGCGGCAAGTGATACAGACATGCAGTTTGACAGACATGGCCAATCCCTCGAATCTCGTGGCGGCGGGAGAGGCGGGAGCGAACGAGCACCGGACATGGCTCGCTGGCCCGTCGCGGAAACACCCCGTCCGCCGGTATCAATCTTTGCGCTGGCAGGTCTCCCGGCTTGCGGAGCGGGGCTCTCCCCTCGATCCCCGCCTTCCCGACATATCAGTCAGTGGCATTGAGGACCTCTCCGGTCACGGTCGCGGGGGCGGCTGCTCTTCGGGCCTTGAGCACTCGGCTCTTAACCCTATCGCATTCCCTCTTCGCCTGTCGTAAGACAGGAACCAGCGTGGCTGCACCATTTGCCCAAGATGAAGGCTTGTCAAGACAAGGACGCTTGCGAATGAGTTCCGACCCAACTTCAGACACCCATCCTGCCCTGGCGGAAGACGATGCCCGCCATGCGTCCAAAATGGCCAAGAAGAAGGCCGCCCGCGACAAGATGATGGCCGCCAAGAGCGGCGAAAAAGGGCTCATCATCGTCCACACCGGGGCTGGTAAAGGAAAATCGTCGTCCGCATTCGGCATGATCCTGCGCTGTGTGGCGCACGGTATTCCCTGTGCTGTCGTCCAATTCATCAAAGGTGCGTGGGACACGGGGGAACGGCGCTTGCTGACGCAACACTTCGGCGGCCTTTGCCAGTTTTACGCCATGGGCGAAGGATTCACTTGGGAAACGCAGGATCGTGCCCGCGACATTGCCGCTGCCAAGGCCGGATGGGAGAAGGCCAAAGAGTTGATCAAGGACCCCGCTATCCGCATGGTCTTACTCGACGAGATCAATATCGCGCTGCGTTACGATTATCTTGATGCCGCTGAAGTGATCCAATTCCTGGAGACAGAAAAGCCGCCTCTTACGCATGTTGTGCTCACGGGGCGCAACGCTAAACAGGAACTGATCGATGCCGCCGATCTTGTCACCGAGATGACACTGGTGAAGCATCCCTTCCGGTCTGGCATCAAAGGACAGCCGGGTGTGGAGTTCTAGCTCGTGAGCGATCGGAGTTGTGCACGGGCATTGATGATCCAAGGCACAGGATCCAATGTCGGCAAGTCGCTGCTGGTGGCTGGCCTTGCGCGGGCCTTCGACCGTCGCGGACTGCGCGTTGCGCCATTCAAGCCGCAGAACATGTCCAATAACGCTGCCGTCACGATCGATGGGGGTGAGATTGGCCGCGCACAGGCACTTCAGGCCCGGGCAGCGCGGATTGACCCCCACACCGACATGAATCCCGTGCTGTTGAAACCCGAGACGGACGTCGGTGCTCAAGTGATCCTGCAGGGGCGGCGTCTGGTGACCGCCAGAGCACGCGAGTATGCTGCGATGAAACGCTCGCTGATGCCGTCTGTATTGGAAAGCTTTGACCGGCTCAAAGAAAAGAGCGATCTTGTGATCGTCGAAGGTGCGGGCAGTCCCGCTGAGATCAATCTACGAGCTAATGATATCGCCAACATGGGGTTCGCACGCGCGGCCAATGTCCCTGTAATTCTTGCAGGCGACATCGATCGCGGTGGCATCATCGCCCAGATCGTCGGAACACAAGCCGTTTTAGACGACGCCGATGCGGCGATGATAAAAGCGTTCATCGTCAATAAGTTTCGCGGTGATCCCTCGCTATTCGATGACGGCTATGCGCTGATAGCCAAGTACACTGGTTGGAGAGGCCTCGGTGTCGTACCTTACTTCGACCGGGCCCATGAACTCTCCGCCGAAGATGCACTCGATCTATCCGGCATGGGCAAACCTGGAAAAAACCGGATTGCTTTTCTGGCCCTTTCGAGGATCGCGAACTTCGACGATCTCGACCCTCTGAAACTTGAGCCTGGAGTGGACTTGGTCATGGTTCGACCCGGCGAATCCATACCAGGCGACGCGGCGTTGGTCATCGTTCCGGGCACGAAATCGACACGCGGCGACATGGACTTTCTGCGCAATCAAGGTTGGGACATCGATATTCTCGCGCACCGGCGCCGCGGTGGATGCGTGCTCGGCATTTGCGGCGGCTACCAGATGCTAGGCAAATCAATCGCCGATCCTGCCGGTATGGAGGGCGAAGCCGGCACGACGCCGGGCCTGGATCTGCTTGATGTTTCAACTGACATGAGCGCGGACAAACGGCTCACGCGCGTTCGCGCCCGTCATGCTGCGACTGGCCTCGACGTCGAAGGCTACGAGATCCACATCGGCCGCACACATGGCGGAGACTGCGAGCGGCCGTTTGCCTATGTCGACGGCGCCCCGGAGGGCGCGACATCATCCGATGGGAAGGTCATGGGGAGCTATCTGCACGGACTTTTTGCTTCCGACAGCTTCCGCCGTGCATTCTTGGACCGCCTGGGCATCGCGGCTTCAGCGCAAAGCTACGGGGCGAGAGTCGAACAGACACTCGAAGCGCTTGCCGACCATTGCGAACGCTACATCGACGTCGATGCTCTGCTGGCGATCGCGCACTAGCGCACTTCCCATTCCGTCCGTGCATTTTCCTGCCAGCCGGTGCGGTGCAAGAGTGGCGTGTCATCGATAAATTCCGGCCAACCTATGCACAAGTAAGCTGCAAATTCCCATTCCGGCCCTACAGTCAGTATCGTTTCCATGTGCGCAGGATCAAGGATCGATACCATGCCTACTCCCAGATTCTCGGCACGCGCCGCGAGCCAAAGCGCATGAATGGCCATAGCTACGGATTGATGGAGAGTGCAAGGCATCGTACGCCGTCCGAGGCTGTGACCGGCCTCGGGATCGACGGCAGTGAAGATCGCGAGTTGAACCGGAGCAGCATCCAGCCCGGCAAGCTTCAAAGACCGGTAGGCAGCCCTGCGTTCGGTCTCGTAGCCGGTTGCGGCCTTATCATTGCTCGTCTCGAAGGAAACCCGGATTTCTCCCCGAAGCCTTGGATCCTCGACGCGAATGACGCGCCACGGCCTCGCATTTCCGACTGATGGCGCGGTGTCCATGGCTGCTCTCAGCCGCTCGAGAAGATCCTCGGGAACAGCATCGGTCTTGAAGTGGCGAACATCGCGCCGCCACGTTTGAATGAGTTTCAATATCTCTGCGTCGCGGGCCGAAAACTTCATAACGCCCCTGCAAAAGCTGAAGTGACCCGGTCCCACTCGGATTCCCTTCCAGGAAGACCCAGGCGAACAAGACGCCGCGACCAAGGGAAGATGCGGCTCCAAATGTGCGCTTGCGCAAGGCGATCTTGTGCCGACCGCGCATCCTCGGTGTTGTAAAGACGAAAGAGGGTTGTGCCTCCGGCAAGTTGCCAGCCCGAACTAGTGACAAGACGGTCGAGACGGTCGGCGTCGGCCTTCAGTCGTTCGCTAGTCTCCGAGGACCACTTGGTATCCAGCAACGCGTGCCGGCCGATGTGGATTGCTGGTCCACTGACAGGCCAAGGGCCCGCGAGTTGACTGAGTTGTTCGATGTCGTCCTTGCAGCCCAGTACAAATCCGAGCCGCAGTCCGGCCAGTCCATAGAATTTTCCGATGGAACGGAGCACCAGGAGCCTAGCCACACCTGCCGAAGGTGCGATCGACAGGCCCGCATCAGTGTCGGCAAAGCTCTCATCCACAACAAGCCTACCCACCGCACCGAGTAAGGCGTTCAGCGCAGCAGGATCGTGGCGGCGTCCGTCCGGATTGTTCGGATTGACCACGACAGCAAGATCAGCACCCCTTAAGTCGTGAAGATGCTCGACTTCTCTGACGTGCCAGCCGCAGGCGCGCAGTGCAGCAGCATGCTCATTGTAAGTTGGGCCCAGCACGCGCGCCTCGCCCGGCGCCGCCAAGCGGGGGATCATCTGAATGGCAGTCTGCGCCCCGGCTGTCGCAACGATCGGAGCCTTAGTCCCATAGGCAAGCTGCGCTGCCTGGTGAAGCTCAGCCAATATGGTCTTGGTGGGCAGGGCCTTCCAAGCCTCCGCAGGTATTTCAGGCACGGGATAAGGACATCGATTGATACCGGTCGAGAGGTCTACCCACTCTTCCGGCGGTCCGCCGAACTGCTGAACGGCCCAATCGATGTTTCCACCATGATCGCGCATATGGTTTCTATTCACGTCCCTGCCACGAGCGCCATGAGAGCGCAAATCGCACTCAACAGAAGAACCGCAAGAAAGTATCGGTGCAAGGCACTCCAGATATCTTCGGCTACTGCTTCTCTGCCACCTTCGTTCAGCCATGGCTCCTCGGAAATACGGTCATGGTAGATGCGGGGCCCAGAGAGCCGAATGCCGAGTGCACCTGCCATGGCTGCTTCAGGCCAACCAGCGTTTGGCGAGCGGTGGTGTTTTGCATCTCGCACAGCGAGTCCCATCGTGGCCATCGGCTTGCAAGAAATGAGCGCTAATAGCAGAGCAGTGAAACGCGCCGGAACGAAGTTAGCGACGTCGTCGGCACGAGCCGAAGCCCATCCAAAAGCTTCATGTCGCGAAGTCCTATGGCCAATCATGGAATCCAGTGTGTTGATTGCTTTATAACCAGCGATGCCCGGCAACCCCAATAGGACACCCCAGAAGATTGGAGCGACGATACCGTCGGACGTATTCTCCGCAAGGCTTTCTATAGCAGCACGCGCCACGCCAGCTTCATCGAGCTTGCTCGTGTCCCGGCCAACAATCATGGCAACGGCCGACCGCGCGGCTGCGAGATCGCCGTGGCCCAGCGGCGCAGCAACCGCAGCGACATGGTCGTAGAGCGAGCGGGACGCCACGAGCGGCCAAGCCAGAACGCCAAGCAGAAGTGTTCCGGTGAAGTTTGGCGGAAGAAGCGATTGGACGGCTATTGATGGCAACGCCGCTGCGGCGACAACTGCGAGTAGTGCCATAGAACCTTTGAAGCGGCGCACCGGGAGTGAGTCGACATCCACATTGAACTTGTCATCAATGGACCTGATCAGCCTGCCTAGCCACGTGACGGGGTGACCGACACGCCGGAAAATGCCAGCTGGCCATCCGAGCACGGCCTCTATTGCCATCGCTATGACCATCGCTGCCGCCCAACTCAAGCTATCCCTCCCCTTTCATGCACTTAAGCTCTGTCTTCTTGCTGCTTTGGACGGAGTGGTCAACGGTAGAACTTCGTTTGCAAACGGCGCGCTCCCCCGATAGGAGACTGCAGCCGATCAAAGCCATCGAAGGTTTGAGAGATGACAGTCGTCCTGATCACCGGTGGTGCGCGCTCGGGAAAGAGCCGCCGTGCGGAGCTGCGCACTTTGTCGTTTCCAGGACGGGCGATTTATATTGCGACATCCGAAGCATTGGACCCTGAAATGGAGGCGCGCATCGCGCATCATCGCGAGCGCCGCGGAGCCCATTGGGACCTGAAAGAAGAGCCGTTGGACCTTGTAAAGGTCCTGACCGAGACCGACGGACGAGGCCCTCGGCTGATCGACTGTCTCACACTGTGGCTTTCCAACCTGATGCATGCCGAACAAGATTGGAGATTTGAGGCCTCGAAGTTGTGCGAGGTTCTTGTCGAACAGGCTGCGCCGGTTGTGCTTGTGACCAACGAGGTCGGACTTGGCATCGTCCCAGATAATGCGCTTGCACGACGCTTCCGCGACGCTGCCGGTTTCATAAATCAGGCCATCGCCGAAGTAGCTGATGAGGTCGAGTTCGTCACGTGCGGCATTCCCCTGAAACTAAAGTGACACACGTCGATGTGACATAGGGATGCTCAGTGCGGCGCTCATTCGCAGCAGAACGGGAAATCGAACGCACGATAGGACAACCAAAAATTCAATCGACGCCGTGAGGCGGAAAGCACAGTCGCCAACCCGAGCGCCAGTTTCCACTTGCAATGAGGGCGTCGTCTACACATGACCCTGGCTGCGTGAAAAGAGCGAGTCGGTTATGATTTGCCTCTCGATTTGCGGAGGCGATCGATGAAAAGGTTTATCGAAGGGTCGGACCGTAGTCAGTCCACGTTGTTGCCTGAAAGCCTCGATGATTGGGTCGAAGAGAGCAATCCCGTTCGCGTGGTTGACGCTTTCGTCAACCACCTGAATCTCGCAGAATTGGACTTCAAAGACGCTGAACCTGCGATCACGGGGTGGCCCGGCTATCATCCCTCAGCTTTGTTGAAGCTCTATATCTACGGTTACCGTCGACCGCTCTTGTTGGCGTGCGTCGGCGTCATTCGGTTGCCGTCGCCATCGAAGATAAGGCCGGACAAGAGGCTTGGTGCTTTTGCCCCGACAGCCAATTCGCGCGCCTTGCGGTTGGCGGCCAGCTTGTCCTGGACGACGCTCCATAGATCCGCATCGACGATGGCCTCGTGCTGGCCGGGATAGACGTTGCCCTTGTGCTCGACCTCGCCGTGATAGAGGTGATTCTGCAGGATCAGGTACAGGATGCCGCGCGAGAACGGCCGGCCACCGGCGAGACGACCACCGGCGCCCTCACGCTGCTTGCTGCGGATGCCTTGCCGGTCGAGTTCCTCTTGGAGGAGCGTGACGGAGGCAAGCTCGGCATAGCGCCGGAATATCATCCGCACCGTCTTGGCCTCGGACTCGTTGATGACCAGCTTCCGGTCCCTGGCGTCGTAGCCGAGCGGAATATTCCCGCCCATCCACATGCCCTTGGCCTTCGACGCGGCGATCTTGTCGCGGATGCGCTCGCCGGCAATCTCACGCTCGAACTGGGCGAACGAGAGCAGCATGTTGAGCGTGAGACGGCCCATCGAGGTCGTGGTGTTGAACTGTTGCGTCACCGAGACGAACGAGGCGCCGTGCGCATCGAGCACGTCGACGATCTTGGCGAAGTCGGATAGCGAGCGCGTCAGCCGGTCGACCTTGTAGACAACAACGATCTGCACCTTGCTCGACTTGATGTCGGCAAGCAGCCGCTTGAGCGCAGGACGCTCCATGGTTCCGCCCGACAGCCCGCCGTCATCATAGAGGTCGCGCACGGCGGTCCACCCGGCGTGCTTCTGGCTGGTGATGTAGGCCGCGCAGGCTTCGCGCTGCGCATCGAGCGAGTTGAACTCCTTCTCGAGCCCCTCCTCTGAGGATTTGCGGGTGTAGATGGCGCAGGCGACGCGGGTCATCCGAGCCGTCTCCGAGATCGCTGCAGTTGTTCGATGGACGTTTCCAGCAGCCCGATTATGCAATCGCACGATTGGCTGGCCGCCGACCGAGTTGCCTCAGCCATCGGCGTGTTCTCCATTGAGGCCAAAGAACCGTGGCCCGGACCAATGTGCGCCGGTGATCTGGCGCGCGACGACCGAGAGCGATCGGTAGCGCTGACCGCGCCATTCGACGCCATCGGAGAGGATAACGACCGTGTGCGTGACCCCATGCCATTCGCGCACGAGACGCGTCCCCGGCTTGAACGACGGTCGTGGTCGGCGCTTCTTGGCCGACAACGCTTCTGTGGGAGCGGAGGTCTGCAACTTGCGGAGAACGGCTTTCGACAAGCCGCCGAATGCGTTCTCCTGCATCTTGTAGCTGATCCCGCGCATCAGGATATCCCGGCTCAGTCGCTTCGGCGGCGGCGTCTGATGAAGACGCCGCCATTCTTCGCGCAGACGATCGAGCGTGAGATTCTCGAGCCGAATGATCTCTGCCGCGATGTCGAGGGCTGGCTTGGCCATGTCAGCTGCCTCGACGCGTCGCGCTGAAAGCGCGCCTCTGGGACGACGCGATCCGGTATCGGCGCACATCGCCCTCGGCCTTGGACGACGTCAGAGCGAGCCCCATCTTCTTTTTCACCGTGCCGGCCAGAAAGCCGCGGACGCTGTGCTGCTGCCACTCCGTCGCCTGCATCATGTCCTCGATGCTGGCGCCTTCCGGCCGGTTCAGCAGCTGCAAGAGCTGCGCATGTTTGGTGACGGGGCTATTGACGGGGTGCTGGACTGGGGTCGCCTCGCGCTTGTGGGGCCCGGTCGTGTTTGCGGCGGGAGCAAGCGTTGATGCGACTTTGCTGCCTGCGGCCGGTCGAGCTACGGCCGATCGGTCGGACTTGGCGGATTTGTCGATTGCCTTGGAGGTCATTATGGGGCTCCGTGGGTTTGGGACGCGCCGCCATCGGCGCTCCGCGCTGGCCCGCTTTCAGCGGTGCCACCACCCAAAGCCCCGCGTTCCGCGAGGCAAGCCCTGTGTTTCCGGTCGGGCCCTACCGGTGCCCGCCATCAACGACACCAATGCGTGCTTCCGCGGCAAAGTCCAGTCGGTTCTGGGAGAGCCGATCGAATGCCACCTAAGCCACAGTTTATTGAGCCATAATCCATGTTTGTGGATCGACGAAGCGATCACTTTCGCGCTTGGTCCGTATTCGATAGCGGCGGCCCTTGTGACCTGGCTCGGAGACGTTACCTCCGTTGTGGCGTCGTGAGTAGGAAGGTGAAGTCTGTATCGGCAAGAAGATGGAACTTGTCGACGGAGCGCCAGGGCGCGACGTGGTCGGTCTCCGTACCAACGGCAAACAGCGGTACGCGAATGTCGGTGAGCGCGATGGCGCGTCGAGCGCCTGCCGGGTGGCGAACGTGACTTGCGCCTCGTGCCTTTTTTCTCCAAGGCCATGAACGCCCGATGTCGCGACATGCCACCACTGCTGCTGTAGGGCAGCCTTTGATGTGCCGTGCGGGGCTAGTCCCGCGGGAATCAGCGATTGTTGTCTCAAGGTTACTCCTCAACGCATCTCGACGAAGCTGGCACTCCCGCCGCCGCCCACGGGCGGCTCGGCGCAGCGCATCAACTCGATGTCACGAATTCTCCGCTCGGGCTTGTATGCGGCATCACGAGCCCTTGGACATTGCCGATGAACAGCATCGCTGCTGCTTGTGTTTCTGTATCGACGTCCACCTCTCCCGCTGCCTTACCCTCTTCGAGCCTTTGCGCGAGCCGTTCGGCGTAGTGTCTCATCAACGTACGCGCGATTTTCTTGGCAGGCGTGGCTCCTGCTCGCTGCAACTCTCCGAACAGCATCCGCGGCACCCCGGGATGCTCGATCACGAATTCCACATGGCTCATGCTGCAGCGTCAAGGACGGCTGCGCGTACTTCTTGTTGCATTGAAGCCGTCTGTAACAGGGACGGCGATCGCGGCGGATTTCCTCGAGGTTGCGTAGTTGGCGGCCCAAGTTTTCTCCGCTGGAAGGTTTCCGACGAACTTGAGAAAGCAACGGCGGTTCAGTCCCGGACAGAGGCGGCGGCCGCCATCGCGGAGGTCGAGAGAGCTGCGACGGGGCCAGAAACCGAAGCGCGTTGGCACGTGCTTCGACCCGTCCTCATCGAACGCAACGCGGGGCGGCCATTGGCTATGGACCGGAGACCGGCAAAGAGGCGATTGCGGCGAGGCCGCCGAGCTCGGAAGACGCGAGGCGGATGTCGCCATCATAGAGCCGTGCGAGATCGCGGGCGATGGCGAGGCCCAGACCCGAGCCGGACTTCTGCGTGTCCCACCGCTCGCCGATGTCGAACACGACCTCGTAGGCTTCGGGCGGCAGGCCGGGTCCGTCGTCCTCGACCGCGATCTCGACGGCCTTCCCGTCCGTGCTCAACGTGGTCCGGATTCGCACCCGGCACTTTGCGTGCTTGCTGGCGTTGTCGACGAGATTGGCCAGGATCTCGTGGAGATCCTGGCGGTCACAGGCCACGGCCAGCGCGGCCGGAACCTCGTTGATGAAGGTGAGGGCGCGGCCGCGATGGAGCCTCGTCATCGCCGTCACGATCTCGGCGACCGCCGTTTGCACGGCCGCCGATGCCCCGAACGACAGCCGCGTTGCGACGACCCGCGCGCGCGTGGTCTGATAGTCGATATGGGTCTGCAGCTTCCGACACTGGTCAAGAATCGTTGCCGCGCTGTTCGGCAGCCCCTGCTCGGCAATCCGGTGCGCCTCGTCGGTAAGGACCACGAGCGGCGTCTTGAGCCCATGCGCGATGTTTCCGGCCTGCGTGCGCGCCCGCTGGATGAGATCCGTCGTCGACGCGATGAGAGCGTTCAGCTCGTCGACGAGCGGCTGCACCTCGGAGGGAAACCGGCCGGTGAGTGCCTTCGTCGAGCCTGAGCGCACCGAGGACAATGCATCGCGCAGCGCTTCGAGTGGCTGCATCGCGAAGACGATGAGAAGACCCGCCGCCACTACCATCGACAATCCCAGCCCCAGCAGCGACCATGAGAGAGTGGAATTGAAACTCCCGATGACATTGTCGAGGTGGCGCTTGTCCGTCCCGATGATGAACTGCTCGGGATCCCCGGCGGGGTTCCGCCACACGAGCCGTTCGGCGACTACCAGCATGCCCGTCGGTCCGTTCATCACGTGGGTGTGGACGCCGACATCCGCGCGCTGGTCCGGCGGGGTGCGAAGCGGCGCTCCCTGCATCGAGGCCGAGCGGGCTAGAACCTTTCCCCCCTTCTGGATCTCCCAGTAGTACCCCGATTGCGCGACGTCGTAGCGCGGATCGCTGAGGTTGTGCCGGAGCGCAGCACGCTCGCCGTCGATCGTCGCGAGACGCTGCAGCTCCTCGAGATGAACATAGAGCTCGTCTTGGAATTGCGCGGTCACATGCCGCGCGAACACCGCCGATAGGACGAGCCACGCCGCGACCATGCCGAATGCGATCCACACCGTCGCGGCAGCGATGAGCCGACCCCTGAGGCTGTCGGTAGCGCGCATGACCCCTCAATCCATCCTGTAGCCGAGACCGCGGACCGTCTTGATGACGTCGGCGCCGAGCTTGCGCCGGAGCCTGCTGACGTAGACCTCGATCGTATTGGATTCGCGCGCCTCATCGAGCGTATAGAGGTGCTCGGTGAGTTCGGCCTGCGAGACGATCCGGCCCAATCGGTGCATGAAGTAGTTGAGCATCTTGAGGTCCCGCGCCGTCATCTCGACGGGCACGCCATCGCGCGTGACCTGGCCGTTGGCGCTGTCGAGCACGATTCCGCGGTGGGCGAGCACGGGGCTTGCGAGACCGGATGAGCGCCTGATCAGGGCCTTGAGCCGCGCCGCGACCTCCGGAATGTGGAACGGCTTGGTGATGTAGTCGTCGGCCCCGGCATTGAGGCCGTCGACCTTCTCGGCCCAGGAGCCGCGCGCGGTCAGCACGAGCACCGGCGTCTGCCGATTGTTGGCGCGCCAGCGTTTCAAGACGTCCAGTCCCTGCATTTGCGGTAGTCCGAGATCGAGGATCACCGCGTCGTATCCTTCTTCGTTTCCCATGACGTAGCCGTCGGCGCCGTTGTCGGCGCGCTCGACCGAAAAGCCGGCCCCTGTCAGGCCAGCGCTCAGCCGCCCGGAGATCTCGTCGTCATCCTCGACCAGCAGAATGCGGATAGCAGCCTCCTCGCGTCTGTCAGCATTTTCCTAGCATGCTTGACCTGAAACGAACCTGAAACGCGGGATCAGGGTGTCGCAGGCTCATTTCAGGTTGGTTTCAGGTCCGCGCCCTATCTCGCTCCGTGTCGCTGAAGAACGTGCCGATGGAGTTCGGGCAATGCTGAAGTCGCCGGTCAGACTGTCGATCCTTCTCGCGTCGTGTGCGGTCGCAACTGCGGCAAGCGCGGCCGAGCACGGGGCGCGCACTGTCGCGGTCAGCGCGCAGCAGGTGGCGCGCATGGAGATCAAGGTCGCCCCGGTGCGGTCGGCCGCCACGCAAGCCATCGCGCTTCTGCCGGGTACGGTCGTTCCGGCGCTCGATGCGCGGCTGGTTGCCGCGGCGCCGTTTGCGGGAACGGTGGTCCAGGTTCATGTTCTTCCCGGCCAGGACGTGACCAAGGGCAAGCCGCTCGCAACAATATCGAGCCGCGAGCTGCTCGATACTATGAGCCAGGTGGCGCAAGCGCAGGCCGAGATTCAGATGGCGGAGGCCACGGCGCGGCGCAAGCGAACGCTGGCCGACAAGTCCATCCAGAGCCCGACGCTCGCCGATGAGGCCGAGGCGCAGGTCGCCAAGCTCAAGGCCGTACTGGAGCAGCATCGGCGCGCGTTGACGATCGGCGGCATCGCCGTTGGCGAGGGCGGCCGCTACGCGATCACCGCCCCGGCGGACGGTCGCGTCGTCGAATCGGCCATCATGCCCGGTGACAAGGTCGACGCCATGGCCGCGGCGGTCACGATCGATACCAGCGGCGAGCTGTGGGTCGAGGTGCAGGTCCCCTCCGATCTCGCCATGCGGATCAAACCGGGCGATCGTATCCAGGTCGTCGACGGTCCGGAGGGCAAGGTCATCTCGATCGCCGCCACGCTCGACCGTATGACCCGCTCGGCCCGCATGCTGGCGTCCGTGCCCTCGGGATCGGGGCTCATGGCGGGGCAGATGGTCACTGTCAGCCTCGTGCAAGAGGCCGCGACGGGAAGCCTGTCTGTCCCGGGATCAGCGGTTGCTCGCATCAAAGATCAGCACGGCGTCTTCGTTCGCAACGACACCGGCTTCGCGCTGGTGCCGGTGAAGGTGGCGGGGCGCTCGCTCAAGGATGTGACGATCCTCGGCGATGTGCCGACGGACGCACAGGTGGCGTCGAGCGGCCTGCCGGAACTCGAGCAGATGCTGGGGAGCGAGTAGGTCCATGCTGTCGCGCCTCATCGCATTTTCGCTGACGCAACGGGTGTTCGTGCTGCTGATGGCCGTGGGCCTCGCGGCTCTCGGCGGCTATGCGTTCCGCACATTGCCGATCGACGCCTTCCCCAACATCTCGCCCGTGCAGGTCAAGATGATCCTGAAGGCGCCCGGCATGACGCCGGAGGAGGTCGAGACCCGCGTCATCACGCCCGTGGAGATGGAGCTGCTCGGCATTCCGCGGCAGACCATCCTGCGCTCGGCCGCCAAGTACGCCGTCGCCGACATCACCCTCGATTTCGAGGACGGCACGGACATCTACTGGGCCCGTCAGCAGGTGGCGGAGCGCCTCGCGGGTGTGCGCGGTGATCTTCCTGCCAACATCACCGGCGGGCTCGCGCCCATCTCGACCCCGCTGTCGGACGTCTACATGTTCACGATCGAGGGCGGGAATTTGTCGCTCGAGGAACGTCGCAGCCTGCTCGATTGGACCATACGTCCGGCCTTGAGGACCATCCCCGGCGTCGCCGACGTCAATGCGCTCGGCGGCATGGTCCGCACCTTCGAGGTTACTCCCGACAGCGCCGCGCTCGCTGCCGCCGGGCTCGGCGTCAAGGATCTCCTGAAGGCCATCGACGAGGGCAACAGGAACGACGGCGCCGGCCGTCTCGCCGAGGGCGAGAAGGCGCTCGTCGTGCGGGCGTCGGGCGCGATCCGCTCGCCGCAGGACATCGAGCAGATCGTGCTGAAGTCCGAAAAAGGTCGCGTGCTGCGCATCGGCGACGTCGCCAAGGTCGCGATCGGCAGCATGACCCGCTATGGTGCTGTCACCAAGGACGGCAAGGGCGAGGCGGTGCAGGGGCTCGTGCTGTCGCTGCGCGGCGCCGATGCCAGCGCCATCGTCGCGGCCGTCCGCATCCGGCTCGATGAATTGAAGGCCAGCTTGCCCGAGGGCGTTCAGCTCGAGGCGTTCTACGACCGATCTGACCTCGTCGGGCGGGCTGTCGGCACGGTGAGCAAGGCGCTGCTCGAGGCCACGGTCCTCGTCGTCATCCTGCTGCTGGCCTTCCTCGGCAACCTGCGCGCGGCGCTGGTCGTTGCCGTGACGCTTCCCTTCGCTGCGCTCATGACCTTCGTCTTGATGCAGGCCTTCGGCATGTCGGCCAACCTGATGAGCCTCGGCGGCCTCGCGATCGCCATCGGCCTCATTGTCGACGCGGCCGTCGTGGTGGTCGAGAACGCAGTGGAACGGCTTCAGCACCACGGTGAGGAAGGCCGGGTGCCGATCCTGCATCACATCTACAAGGCGGCCAGCGAGGTCGCCGCCCCGGTGGCCTCGGGCATCTTCATCATCTGCCTCGTGTTCCTGCCGCTGTTGTCGCTGCAGGGGCTCGAAGGCAAGCTGTTCGGCCCGGTCGCGCTCACCATCATCTTCGCGCTCGGCAGCTCGCTGGTGCTGTCGCTGACGCTGATCCCGGTGCTGTCGTCGTTCGTGCTCAAGGCCGGCCAGCACGGCGAGCCGCTGCTGATGCGCCTCCTGACCCGCGGCTACAGGGCATTGCTGACCGCGTGCCTCAGGTTCCCGCTGCCGGTCTATCTCGTAGCCGCCGTCGGGCTCGGCCTGGTCGTGATCGCCTACCAGGCGGTCGGCAAGTCGTTCATGCCGACCATGGACGAGGGCTCGGTCATCATGCAAATCACCAAGCATCCCTCGATCAATCTCCAGGCCAGCATCGAGGGCGACCTCAAGATCCAGCGTGCCTTGAAGGACAAGGTGCCGGAGGTCGAGCGCATCGTCGCGCGTGTCGGCTCCGACGAGCTTGGCCTCGATCCGATGGGCCTCAACGAGACCGACACCTTCCTCGTGCTGAAGCCCAAGGAGCAGTGGCGCGTGCCCGACAAGACGTGGCTCGTGGACCAGCTGCGGCAGGCAATGGCCGAGCTGCCGGGAGTGGAGTTCGCCTTCACCCAGCCGATCGAGATGCGTACCGCCGAGATGCTGACCGGCGCGCGCGGCGATCTCGCGGTCAAGATCTTCGGACCTGATCTCGCCACACTCTCGGACCTTGCCGGAAAGCTGCAGGTGGCCTTGCAGAAGATCCCCGGCTCGACCGAAGTTTCGACACTCGCCAACGATAGCGTCGATTATCTTCAGATCGATATCGACCGGCTCGCGTCCGGCCGCACCGGGCTTTCCGTGGCCGGCCTCGAGGACGAGCTGCGCGCGCTTCTCGAAGGGGCCCGTGCCGGCCTCGTCGCCGAGCCCGGCCGCCGGACGGAGATCGTGATCCGCGGTGCGGCGCAGTTGCGCGAGGCTCCTGAGCTGTTCGCCAGGACCCAGCTCGCGGCCGGCGACGGCGGCCTCGTGCGCGTCGGCGACGTCGCGAAGATCGGCCGCATCGAGGGGCCGGTCAAGATCGAGCGCGAGAACGCTTCTCGCTTCGCCATCGTGCAGGCCTACGTCAAAGGCCGCGATCTCGTCGGCTTCGTCGAGGAGGCGCAGCGCACCGTGGCGGAGAGTGTGCCGCTGCCGCCCGGCTATCGCCTGGTGTGGGGCGGACAGTTCGAGAACCAGCGCCGCGCCGCGGCGCGCCTGGCTATCGTCGTGCCCGTCGCGCTCGTCCTCATCTTCGGTGTTCTGTTCGCCACGCTGCGCTCGATCCGGCAGTCGCTGCTCATTCTGGCGAACGTCCCCTTCGCGCTCGTCGGCGGCATCCTGTCGCTGTGGCTGTCGGGCGAGTACCTGTCGGTCCCTGCCTCGGTGGGCTTCATCGCGCTGCTTGGGATCGCGGTCCTCAACGGCCTCGTGCTGGTCAGCCACTTCAATACGCTCATCGATGCCGGCACGCCGCTGTCCGACGTGGTGCTCGAAGGATCGATCCGGCGGCTGCGACCGGTGATGATGACCGCGACCATCGCCGCGTTCGGCCTGGTGCCACTGCTGTTCGCGAGCGGGCCGGGCTCGGAGATCCAGAAGCCGCTCGCCATCGTCGTCATCGGTGGCCTCGTCACCTCGACCGCGTTGACGCTCATCCTCCTTCCCATCCTGTTCCGCCGCTTCGGCCACACAGCCGGGCGCACCGACACGCAGCTCCGGAGTCCCGCATGGACCAATCCGTTTGCAAGCTCACAATTGTCTGTCCGCCCGCAGCCGGAGACAACATCGCCGAGCTGATGCTGGGCCTCGATCCGCCGGTCGCCGGCTTCACAACCTTCGCAGCGGAGGGGCACGGGTTGAGCTTCGATACCGCGAGCGTCGGCGAGCGGGTGCGCGGTCGTGTGAAGCGCACCGTCATCGTGGCAGTGCTGCCGAGAATGACGGCCGAGCGGCTTGTGGAGATCGTCCGGCGGGAGATTGCGGTCCCGCACATGGCCTACTGGATCGAGCCCGTGCTCGCGTGCGGGCGCATGGGCGAACGGCCAACAGGAGCGGCTGACCTGGGAAAGGTCTCGGCGGCGGGAGCAGTGGGAGCATAGCCATGACACATGTATTCGACGTCACGGCGCTTCAGTCGCTGCTCTGGCCGCTCGCGCTCTGCGCGGTGGCCTGGGGGATCATGGTCTGGGCACTCCGGCAGCGCGACGCCGTCTCGGAGGCAGTGGATGGTCTCTTGACGCCGCGTCCTTCCGAGCAGGCCGCCGCTGGCGCCACCTCTTTTGACCGCGAGCGGGAAAAGCCATTCGTTGAGCGAAGTCAACGTACGCATCGGATCGCCCGGCAATCATGACTTGGGGAGCCGGAGAATTCACTCCGGTCCAAGATGACGTCTCGACCAGCAACCAAAGGAGAAGCAGATGTCGATGAAGCTACTGACCACAGCGGTCGTTGCCTTGGCCTTGTCGGCGGGTGCCGCCACGGCGCAGTCCGGTCCGGTGTCCAGCGCCTGCAAAGACGATCTCGCCAAGTACTGCGCCGGCAAGAGCCACCAGAACCGCGACGCCCGCGCGTGCCTCGAATCCAACAAGGACAAGGTCTCCGCCGCGTGCAAGTCGGCTCTGGACTCGACGGGCGGCGGCAAAGGGAAGGGCATGGGGAAGGGCAAGAGCTGAACCGACATCCCGCCTGACAGGAATGGAACACGGCATCGACATGGACACACTCGAAACGATCGTCTGCACGTCGTGCGGTGCCATCAACAGTGCGCCGGGCGCCCGCCTTCAAGCGGGTGCCCGTCCGATCTGCGGCGGCTGCCGGCGGCCTCTGTTCTCGGGCGAGCCGCACGACATCGGCACCGCTGCAGAGTTCGACCGGCTGATTGCGAAGACATCGATACCGGTGCTCGTCGATTTGTGGGCGCCCTGGTGCGGCCCGTGCAAGATGATGGCTCCGCACTTCCGCGCCGCGGCTGCACGTCTCGAGCCGCGCGTCCGCCTCTTGAAGGTCGATACGGAGAGGCTGCCGGAGCTTGCCGCGCGCCATAGGATACGCAGCATCCCGACGCTGGTCCTCTTCCAACACGGCGCTGAAATGGTCCGTCAGAGCGGACTATTCGACAGTGCCGCGATTGAGCAGTGGGTCGCGAGCGCTGCCGTGTAGCACGCGTGAATTCCGTTACCGCGCCCCCGGGCGTCCAATCGTGACCACATCGCGATTGCGCGGCGTCAATTGGTCGTGGCTGAAATCGGAATTGAATTCCATCAAGCGAATGCATTGAATTCACTCGGAAGGAGAATAACAAATGACGACAAGATGGCCTTGGATGCTCGCTTCGGTCGCGGCGGTGCTGCTCGCATCGTCGACAATCGGCTCCGCCGGCACGGCTCACGCGCAGGCCGGGATGCACAAGGGTGGCGGAGGAGGACCGGGGATCGGCGCTGGTCCGGGCAAGGGCGCCGGCCCCCGCGTGATCGTACCCAAGGGGCCTTCCGTCGGACCGGGCCCGCTGGTCAAGAAGCCGCCGGCCGCGATCAAGCCCAACGTCTCTGCGCCCAAGGTGAAGCATGCGCACCGTCCGTGGCGGCCCGGCCTCAAGTGGCGCTGGCTCGTCGTGCCGACGATTATCATCGCCGAGAGCCTCAACTGGTGCCACACCCATCGCTATCCCGTCGCAGGCATGCGCTACCACCGGCATGCCGAATGCCATCGGCACGGGCGATGGAACCACCCGAGTCTCCGCTACGTCGAGGGCTGGTGAGCACCGGCTGTATAACAGCGTCTCGCTCGACTACGACATGTCCGATGGCCCGATCAACCGGCGGCGCACGTCCATGCGGGTGATGGAACGGCGACCCACACGATTGATCGACAGATGATGAGTCTCATTTTGCCGAGTTGTGCAGGCGTTGGGATAGGGAAGTCACAGACATCAATCACGCAACTTGGTTCCGTCGGGCACTGAAGCAGGATCACAACGCCATGTCTCTGTTGGCGCACCACTTCTTGTCTCGGGCAGGCGGCGGATGCCCGGCGCGGCGACTGCGCCGGGCATAGAAATCATTACATGGAGGGCGAGTTGACGATTTCTGCCGCCCGAACAATCATTGCGCGCGCAGCGACGGCTTCGCCGTTGTCGAGCATCTTGATCGCGGCATCGAGTCGCTTGGAGACATCCACGATGTCGGCGAGCTTCAAGACCGGAAGCTTCGGCAGGCTGAGAGCTGGGATGTGAGCAAGATGTTTGCCGAAAATGATACAAGCGATGACATCGGATGTCGTGCCGAAGAGGGCCGCGATATCGACGAAGGCATGGCCCTCTCCGAACAGCCCCTTCACGAGAGGTATGTACTTTTTCGGGATTGGACGCTGCTTGCCCGCTTTTGATGGACGCTTGCCAGCCTGCGCCAGCGATGTCCTGGAATTTTCTTGGCTCTGTTTGGCCCTCTTGTTGAGGCATTGTCCCCTGCGTCGGTTGTCGAGGGGAGGCAGGGATGAAGGTCGCGGATTTCCAGAGGCTTGTCGAGCAGGTCGGTTTGTTGACCGGCGAGCAGCGTGAGGCGTTGGCGCAGGTACTGGCCGGGCAAGGCGAGGCCGGCCAGACGACTGCGCTGATCGAGGCCCGTTTTGCGGACAAGGCGACGTGTCCGCATTGCCAGGGCGAGGGGCAGAAGTGGGGCTTCGCCGCCGGGCTCAGGCGCTATCGCTGCCGCGCCTGCAAGAAGAGCTTCAATGCGCTGACCAAGACGCCGCTGGCGTTCCTCAAGAAGCGCGACAAGCTCGCCGCCTACGGCCAGGCGATGGTCGACGGGCTGTCGCTGCGAAAGGCCGCCAAGCGGGTCGGCATCGATCTCACGACGGCATTCGACTGGCGCCACCGGCTGCTCAAGATGCCTGCCAAGACCAAGCCGGCCAAGCTGCAGGGCGTCGTCGAGGCCGACGAGACGTATTTCCTGGAGTCGAAGAAGGGCAGGCGCAAGCTCGACCGCAAGGCGCGCAAGCGCGGCGGCACGGCCAGCAAGCGCGGGCTTTCCGACGAGCAGATCCCGGTGATGGTGACGCGTGACCGCTCCGGCGCGACGCTGACGGAGGTGCTGCCCGAGGTCACGACGGCGAGCATCACCAAGGTGCTCGACACGGTGCTCGCCAAGGACGCGGCGCTGGTATCTGACGGCGAGAAGGCCTACCGCGCATTCGCCAACGCCACCGACCGCCTCCACATCGCCCTCATCGCCACGGCCGGCGAGCGGACCTGGGGCACCTACCACATTCAGAATGTCAACTCCTACACGAGCGCCCTCAAGGGCTGGATGGCGCGCTTCAAGGGCGTCGCAACGGAATACCTGCCGAGCTACCTCGGCTGGCACCGCAAGCTCGAGCGTGAGGGCGAGGCGTTCACGCGAATGAGCTGCGTTGCCGCCGCACTGGCATAGGGTTCAACAAGAGCATCAAACACAGCCTATAGAATTGAAGCAGCGTCAGGCATCGCTGCCGCGAGCCGGTGTCCGACTGGGCAATACCAAATTTGAGGAAGTCGCGCGCGCCTGCGGAGGCGAAGGCTACCGAGTTAGCTCAACGGCCGATTTGAGAGCCGCACTGGGCACTGCATTCTCGGCTCCGGTATTCTCGGTGATTGTCTGCGAGCTTGAGGCCGAGGACTATGCAGGACGAATCTAGGACAGTCCCGACGTTCCAGCGTGCCAAGCAGCGCGATGTCCGCCTCGATTTTTTTCGCGGCCTCGGCATGTTTATCATCTTCATTGCGCATGTGCCCCGAAATCCTTGGAACGACTGGATACCTGCTCGCTTCGGGTTTTCTGATGCGACCGAAATTTTCGTGTTTTGCTCGGGTATGGCATCCGCAATTGCGTTTGCGAGTGTATTCGACCGCGCCGGATTTTTTCACGGCACGGCACGAGTCCTCTACCGCTGTTGGCAGGTCTACTGGTGCCACATTGGGTTGTTTCTCACATGTGCCGCCATGATGGTCGCGGCGGACACGTATTTTGCATCCGGCTTGCAGTTCGTGAACTCACTGAGCATCGGCAGTTTTTTCAGCGATACCCAGCAGGCATTGCTGGGGCTGTTCACTCTCACATATGTACCCAATCTATTCGATATTTTGCCGATGTATCTCGTCGTTCTCGCAATGATCCCGATCGTAATGGCGCTATCTGCTCTTGGCGGCTTTGCGCCCCTCGTGTTCAGCGCCGCTTTGTGGTTTATTGGTTGGTACGGCGGCGTCAACTTCCCCGCGGAGCCATGGGGCGAACGCACGTGGTTCTTCAATCCGCTGGCATGGCAGGCGATTTTCTTTACAGGATTCGCATTCCTGCGCGGGTGGTTCCCCGCTCCGCCGATCGATGGCCGGCTTATTCGCCTTGCACTGGCGATCGTGCTGCTGACAATCCCGTTCGCCCATTATTGGGGCATCGAAAGATTGCCGGAACACCTTCGTATCCCTCATTCACTGGTCGATAAAAACAACTTCGGGCCCTTGCGTTACGTTCACTTTTTGGCTCTTGCATATCTGGCATTCGCTGCGGCCGGCCCGATGGGCCGCAATCTTCGCGGTATCCCGGTTTCGATAATCTGCAAAGTGGGACAGCAATCCCTTGCCGTGTTTATGGCAGGAATCGTCTTCTCGTTAATGGGTGGCATTTTCCTGGCGCGTAATGGGTATTCCATCACCACGGTGACGGCCGTGAACCTCGCAGGGTTCAGCGGCCTTATTGCTGTGGCCTACACCGTCGGGTGGTTCAAGTCCAAGCCTTGGGCGATGAAGAGGGCGGAGCTTTCGTCCCTCGCGTCTCAGTCTCAAGCGGCAGAGTAGAGACCTTGACTAGCGCGCAGGCACTTCTGCCGAACGCGCAATTCCAAACCGCCTCAGAAGCGATGCAATCTGGTCTCTTCGCCACCAGATCACCAGCCACGCACATGTCCATACTGAAAAGGCTTCCTTGAACAGGATGCCTCCGTCGCCATAGGGGTCCACTCCCAGTGGCGTGAAGATGTGGAAGAACATGGCGCCCGTCATGAGCATCAGCGCACCGATTGCGCCGAGAGCCTGTGTTGCGGGTATGAGGACTAGGACCGAGGCGATAATCTCGCAGATCCCGACACCCAGGCGCATCACCTTTTCATATCCCGGAAAGCCGGCCCAGTCCGTCAGCGTAGTGAAAAGCGCGACGCTGCCGGGGTGACCGAACAGCTTGTACTGTTCGTACCAGAGGAAGATGAAGGCGATGTACGCCGCTGCCGTCCAGCATGCGGCCTTCCGAAGATCCTCAATGGTGGCGCCGGATGCAACATATCCAGCGAAGGCGGTCGCGCAGAGCAGGGGTAGCAGGATGGACCAAATGCCATAAGGGGCCAACGCTGGATTGCCAGTGGCGATCGCCGAGCCCAGTAAAAAAACTGCGATTAGATCGGAGCTGGTCAGTTGTCTCATTTTTGTGCTCTGCAGGTGCCGAAGCGGTAGAGATAGCACATCGTCTGCAGGCATTGAAAACAGACGACGTGGATGGATTCGATAGCCTGCGGCTAATGACTCTGCTTAGCCAAAAGTCCAAGACAAGTTCGCTGTCGCCCGGCTCACCGCGACATTGTAAGCCAAGTCTCGACATTGGTGGCATTGCCATCTGCTCCTATGTTTAGGTATCAGTGAGTTCATGGAGCAAGCCTCATCACGATCGTCGCATTCAGAGATGAGTATTGATGCGATTGCTGCGCTTGGCGGGCACATGAAGTGAAGCTTAACCGGAACAAATCGCTCGTTCTGTCGTTGAACCCTGGTTGGCCTTTTCCCTTTTGGAGAATACCTGTTGGGCGGCACCACTGCAAAAATCAGTTCGACACGTCCCGTTGAAGAGACACGTGCGAACCCCAAGCTGGCAGATCGGTTGTTTGAGACTCGGCGGCTTTCTCTTGAACTCGCCCGGCCATTGAGTGCAGAGGACATGACTGTCCAGCCGATGGAGGATGCGAGTCCGACGAAATGGCATCTCGCGCACGTCACTTGGTTTTTTGAAACGTTTGTGCTGGCAAAGTTCACGTCCAACTACAAGCCGTTCAATGAATCCTTCAACTTCTGCTTCAACTCGTATTATGAAGCGGTCGGTCAGCGACAGCCGCGCGGGCTGCGCGGGCTGCTCACGCGGCCATCTGCCGATGACGTGATGAAGTACCGTTCACATGTTGACGATAAGCTTGCCACCTTGCTCGCCAATCCAACCATCCCCGATGGGCTAGCCGAAGTTATAGAGATCGGAATCAATCACGAACAGCAGCATCAAGAGCTCCTTCAAACAGATATTCTCTCGCTCTTTGCGGCTAACCCACTTCGCCCTGCATATCGTGCCGCCTCGGTGCGATCATCGCGGGACGTGGCTGAGCCGATGAACTGGATTAGCTACAGCGGTGGCATCCGAAAGGTAGGCCACGAAGGTGCAGGGTTCTCGTGGGATAACGAGCAACCACGTCATGACGTTCTTATTCGACCGTTCCGTCTTGCGGACCGGCTTGTCACGAATGGCGAGTGGTTGGACTTTATGGCCGATGACGGTTATCGCACGCCGTCACTCTGGCTTGCTGACGGCTGGACGCTCATCAATCGCGAGCAGTGGCGAAGCCCCCTTTATTGGGAAGAACATAGCTCTGGCTGGCACCAGATGTCTCTCGAAGGATTGACGCCACTTCAGCGGGCCGATCCCGTGTGTCATGTCTCATACTTCGAAGCCGATGCTTTTGCGCGTTGGGCCGGTAAGCGACTGCCGACGGAGTTCGAATGGGAGATCGCGGCGGAGCCGTTGCCGGTCGCGGGTAATACGCTCGCGACACGTTCCCTTCGCCCGCTTCCTGCCCCCAAAAGCGAAGATCCGGGCCGGCCGCGCCAGATGTTCGGCGATGTCTGGGAGTGGACACAAAGCGCCTATCTCCCTTACCCGAACTATCGTCCACCGTCGGGCGCGATCGGTGAATACAACGGAAAATTCATGGTCAGTCAGCAGGTCCTGCGGGGCGCGTCGTGTGCGACGCCTGATGGCCATTCGCGTGCAACGTACCGAAACTTCTTTTATCCCCACCAGCGTTGGCAGTTTCTCGGCCTTCGCCTCGCCGCGGAGCTCTCTTGAAACATCCGACCGGTTCCATTCGCATTTCAGAGCAAGCCGATGGTGACGGTCTGCTCGATTTCGAAGATGCAGTAGTCGATGGGCTGTCGAAGGTGCGCAAATCTCTGCCCTGCCGCTTTTTCTATGACGAACGCGGCAGCCAACTGTTCGAAGCAATCACGCTCCTTCCCGAGTATTATCCCACCCGGACAGAGATCGAAATCCTGCGCGAGCATGCCGACGAGATCGTTGCGTCCATCCCCGGCAACGCTGTTCTTTTGGAGTTCGGATCCGGTTCGAGCACCAAGACGGAAATACTGTTGGAGCATTGCCCACCAACGGTCACATATGTTCCCATTGATGTTTCACCGTCAGCTTTGGCCGAGGCAAGGCAGCGACTGGCGCGCCGTTTTCCCGCCCTTACTGTCACTCCCGTGATCGGGAGCTTCACAGATCCGATCGACTTACCCCCGACCCTCCGGAGCCGGCCGCGAATGGGCTTTTTTCCAGGATCGACCATCGGAAATTGGACGCCCGAAGAAGCCCTGACATTGCTGAGATCACTCCGCGACATGCTCAAGGTAAACGGTCGGATGATTGTTGGTGTGGATCTGAAGAAAGATGCTCAAACGCTGGTGAGAGCTTACAACGACAGTGCAGGCGTCACGGCTGCTTTCAATCTCAATATTTTGGCTAGGATCAATCGCGAGCTTGGCAGCGCGATCGATGTTGCTTCGTTTCGCCATGAGGCAATTTACGATCCGCGCCAAGGTCGAATCGAGATGCATTTGGTGAGCATCCGGGAGCAGACGATTGGAATTTGCGGCCGTCGCTTTCACTTCCTCGCGGGCGAACGCGTTCACACGGAGAACTCCTACAAGTACACGGTCCCGGAGTTCCAGGAACTTTCCCGCCGGGCGGGGTGGCTGACGGGCAGCGTATGGACCGATGCGGGCTCCCAATTCAGTATCCACGAACTGATCTCGCCAGCGCATGCGTAGCTCCGACACTTTTAAACAGAGTCTGTGAGCGAAAGTATATTCGCAGTGCACGCCCCCGTCTTTGTGAGTGCCCGAGTGCCGAGCGCCTATTCGGCACGTGGCCCACGGTTTACCTGAAAACACACGGGCAAAGAGCCTGGTGACTGAGATCTTCGGACCGATCCATCACATTTCTCCTGGGGCTTAGCCATAGCGCATTCGGCGGCATGGCGCGTCGTCAATCGGTCGTCGCTTTGATCCGTCATCTGCGACGCCGCATAACCGCTTACGGCTGCGGACGACTTCGACCGCCAAACTATGCCCAAGCACGACCTTAAGCGATCTCAGAAGATCATCTCTCAAGTGGATGCTAGCAAGCTGCGGGACGTGCGCTGTCGAACGATTTGGAGAGGCTGGTGTTAAGAACCAGCAATTTCACGCGCGAGAAAGGCAGGCAATGTTTGCTAGAATAACGCCCAAGCCCACGCCATTGGCCACAATATCAACTTCCCAGGAGCAGTCAGAGCAAGCAAGCCCGCCAACAGTGAGCTTTCGAGCCGCTCGCAACAGCATCGTTCTCATGACAGTCCTTTCGCTTATGTTTGGTGCAGCGTTCCTCGCGTATGCCGAGCCACTCTATCGTGCCGTTGCGCTCGTGAGCGTTGATCCGAAGTTCGAAGATCTGATTAAACGGCGCCAGGTTCCGACTGATGCGACAGCCGACTCTGCAGTCGTTGCAACGGAAGTAGAGATTCTTCAATCTGAGTATATTGCCGGGGCCGTCGTCGCTGCAGAGAATCTTGCGGAGGAGCAGGTGCTCTTTCGTCCGAACTGGCGGGATATCGTCCGAGGCTGGGCTACTTCGATTGGACTTCGGTCGCCGGCGGCCAACGTCAGGGCTAATCGTGAGCAGCGCGCTATTGCAGCGCTCATGAGGAGCACGTCCATAAAGCGTGTCGACGCGACGTATATTGTCTCAATCGCTGTTGACATGCCCTCGGCGGAGATGGCTGCGCGAATCGCCAATACATACGCTCGCGTTTTCATCTCAGCTCGCCTCAATGCGGTCCGCCAGCAAGCAAAATCGACAAGTGAACTCTTGGCCGAACGGGCGCTCGATCTGCAGAAGCAGGTGACTAGTGCTGAGACTGCGCTCGAAAATCTGCGGCTTCAGGGTGCGAGTTCGACGCAGGATGCGGCCACGACCAAGGTCACGTTACGAAATCTCGAAAGTAAGGCGCAGATCTTTCGTAAGCTCTACGATAAACTTCTCGAAGGCTATGCCGAAGCAAACGAAGTCGCTTTGACGGCAGGATCGCGGGTGCAGCTCGTTAGTAGTGCTTCTGAGCCACTCACCAAGCACTGGCCTAGCACAACGTTGATATTGGCGGCCTCGCTCGCCATCGGCGTTGCAGCCGGTTCGCTCCTCACGCTGCTCAGATCTGAAAATTGAATTATCGGAAGAGAGCCGGAACCTACTCTGCCAGTGCGAGTTCGCGCCGTGGTGCAAACCTAAATCGCAAACGCCATGGCAAAAAACACATCAGCAGTAGCATGTGACGATAGGATCGACATCCTCGGCATCGCTGTCACCTCGGGTGATCCCACTGCGATCATCAACGAGCTGGATCATGGCATAGCCGAGCGAAGGCCAACGCGAGTGGCATTTCTCAACACGAATTTGGCAACCGTTGCCTCCACCGATCCGGACACGAGGCAGGCGCTTTCCTCCTTCATCGTTCTCAACGACGGTGCAGGCGTCAGTCTCGCTCGGAAGGTTCTACATGGCAAAGGCTTTGCCCATAATCTAAATGGAACGGATTTCATCCCGTTGTTTTTGGACATGACTACCCATGACTTGCGGATCTACCTTCTAGGCAGCGCGCCTGACGTGTTGAGTCAAGCAACACGCGTCATTGGCGAAAGGTGGCCGCGCCACAGTGTCGTTGGCGCAAAGGATGGGTACTGGCCGCGTGCTGCAGACGACGAGATTGCAAACTCTGTCGCTGCCAGTGAGCCCGATATCGTTCTCGTTGCCATGGGGAATCCGCTGCAGGAACAGTGGATCGCCAAACACGTACCTCAGGTTTGTCCTTGTGCCGTGGGGGTGGGCGCATGGTTTGATTTCCTCACCGGTAAGTTCAGACGTGCTCCTCGCTGGATTCGCGCTGCGCGTATGGAATGGGCTTATCGCCTCTCTCTTGAGCCACGCCGCCTCTGGAGGCGCTATCTTGTCGGCAATACCCAATTTCTCGCTCGCATTCTGACTGATCGTCAGCGGCGCCGACTCATAGAGGTGCGCGCCTTATGCGGAATCCGCTACGCGAATTCGATGTTAAAGCGAAGCCTTGACGTAACGCTATCCGCGGCGGCGCTGTTGTTCTTGAGCCCCGTCCTCGGCGGCATTGCGATTTGGGTCCGCATATCCTCGCCAGGACCGGTGATCTATCGCCAGCTGCGCAGTGGCCGCTACAGCCGGCCTTTTGAGATTCTGAAATTCCGCACCATGTTCGAGGAGGCCGGTAACATCGAGGCGAACATCCGACAGGCGACACGGAGCGATCCCAGAATCACTCCCGTAGGAAGGCTTCTGCGACGCACGAGTCTCGATGAACTCCCGCAGCTCTTCAATGTTCTGAAGGGTGACATGTCTCTCGTCGGGCCGCGGCCGCACGCCGTCGCGCATGATGCTGCATTTGCGCAAATTCTGCCGGAGTACCCAAAGCGCTTCGCCGTAAAGCCCGGTATTTCGGGCCTTGCACAGATCAACGGTTCGCGAGGCGAAACGGCAGACGCTGCGGCGATAGCGCGGCGCCTTGACTATGATCTTGCCTACGTCCGGACAGCTTCGCCAGCGGTTGACGTTGCGATCCTCGCAAAGACGGTCGTGGAAGTGGTCGGCAGCCGAACTGCCTATTGAGCTTATCTTGTTGTAATTTGTGGAATCGAAAAGCTTTATGTCGCATCCACTCGTGATCATTTATGAAGATCGCCTAAGCGATCTCGTCGGCGTGAAGCTACTTTTGGCAAGCCTGGCGCGGTTCGAGCCTTCGTGGCGCATCAGACTCATCGTACCGACAGATGTGCAAACGGAGTTTCACTCCTTTAATGCAAATGTTGCCGTGGACCGCCGCAAGCGCCACTCTACTGGCTGGAATGTCAAGCCGGCAGTGTTGATTGAAGCGCTTAGCGAAAACGACCATCCTGTGCTGTGGCTCGATTCTGACCTCCTCTTGAGCGCACCGATTCATGGGCTGCTGGAAAAATTCGATTCAGCGCACCTTGTCGCTGCGGAGGAACCGCTTGGCGTCCGGAACCCAGGTTCGCAACTTCGCACTTTAGCGTGGGACCTTGGCAGCGGGCGGCATATCGAACGTGGGCTCAATAGCTGCGTTCTTCGGGTATCGCGCGCGCATCTCCCACTTCTCGTCGCTTGGGCCGCGCTGCTCGCCGATCCAGTTTATTTGCAAGCGCAAGGGCGCCCGTGGAATGAGCGGCCGCCGTGGTTGATGGGCGATCAGGATCCGCTTGCAGCGCTGCTGGGATCAAATTTGTTCGCGAGCATTCCACTTGGGTTACTCAGCCAAGGCAACGATATCGCGCAATGTTTCAACGAGGACGGCTTTTCGGTGGCCGCCCGGCTTGCGCATGCCTTTCGGCCCCTGCCTCCCATCATTCATGCGCAGGGAGCCGTCAAACCTTGGCATGTACGGTCTCCTCGCTCCGTGCATCTTGAGTTGTCGCCCTATAGATGGGCGGCCCAACCTTTCGCCAGCGTTCTTCCGCCAGCCGATCGAGATTGGCTGAACCTGTCCTCACCCGTTGCAAAGCTGCTCAATACCTTCGCCCTTGGAGACGCTGCGCTCGCAGGCCTCGCGCCCGCGCTGTGGCGTACTCTCGTCCGAAACGCAGGCCGAGCAGTCCGCCTGGTTTCAAATACTGGCGCACAGCACAGCGTGGCCAGCAGCCCCCGTACCACGGAAGGATCGCGCTTATGACGTGGCGATGGCTCATCGTTCCAATTCTAGTAGTTTTGCCGGCTGCTCCGGTCTTCGCTGACTATCGTCTCCAACCTGGCGATACACTGGATCTGTCGGTTGCCGGTTTTCCCGATCTTTCGCAGAAGAGTACTGTCGGACCTGATGGCGAGGCTTCCTTTCCCATCGTCAGTCTCGTCAAGATTGCGGGCCTGTCCTTGCGGGATGCGCAAGATACAATCCGCCACATGTTCCAGTCTCAGGTACTTCAGAGGCGCACACCTGACGGACGAGACGTTGCTACGACCATTTCACCGGCTGCTATCTCGCTTACGATCTCTGAATACCGTCCGGTCTACGTGAACGGCGATGTGAGCAAGCCCGGCGAACAAACCTACCGGCCGGGGATGACGGTGCGGCAGGCCATAGCCATGGCCGGCGGTCTCGACCTTGTGCGCATTCGCATGGATAACCCGTTTCTCGAAGCCGCCGAGTTTGCTGGCGAGTACCAGTCGCTATGGACCGATCACGCGCGGCTGACCGCCCGCAAATGGCGTTACGAAGCTGAACTTCAAAGTCAGTCCGCCTCAGCCGAGCCGGTCATCTCACCGGCAGTCCCCGAAGCACTCGGACAGGCGATCGTCCGAAATGCGAGCGAAGAACTTGAGGCCAGCGTCGCAAGCGCAGAGGCGCAGAAAGCCCATCTGCATGACATCGTCGCCAAATCTGATGCGCAACTCACGCTGCTCCATTCGCGCCAGGAATCTGACGAGGAGGGCGCTGAGGCCGACGCAGTCGATTATAAAAGGCTGCAGAGCCTCGCCACGCGCGGCAGCATCCTTCAAAACAGATTGTCGGAATCCCGTCGCCTTCTTCTCCTTTCCACCACCCAATCTCTTCAAACGCGGATCCAAATTGCGCAGGTGGAGCGTGAACGCTCGAAAGCACAGCGCGATATTCAGCTTCTTGATGAGCAGCGCAGGATCGAAGCGTTGCGCGAAGTCAGTAAGGCTTCCACTGAGTTGGCAAAAATCAAGGCCCGCATCGCTGCGGTCGCGGAAAAAATGACGTATACGGGTCTCATCCGCTCGCAACTTGTCGGCGACGGGAACCGGCGTCCGCGCATTCACATCGTCCGCGCCGGAAGCAGCGGCGAAATCTCTGCGGACGAAGAAACGGTTCTTGCACCGGGTGACACGATAGAAGTCGCGCTCCAGGTGCCTCATACTCGCGAGGAGGCGGTGGATAGAAAGTCGGCGGCCCGTGAAACGCCCCAGGTCACACAATGAGAATTGCGCTAGCCCTTTTTTCTCTGGGGCTGTTTGCGGTAGCTTCTTCGCAAGCTGCCGCCGTTACGCGCGTCGAAGCTCTATCGCGCGGGATAAATCTGTCGCATTGGTTTGCCCAGGCATCGAACGGATACAGCGATGCACATCTCACGACCTTCATCACGCCTAGGGATCTTGTCCGAATCCGCCGGACAGGCTTCACACACGTGCGCATCGGCGTGGCGCCTGAGGTCGTACGTGATCCGGCGCGCCGTTCCAGATTTGTCGAAGCCGTTCAGCTTAGCCTCAAGTCAGGGCTTGCTGTCGTCGCAGACTTCCATCCTGTCGGCGATGAGAAGACAGAGTTCACCGCCGCCGACGGAGCTGAGAAGCTGGAAAGAATGTGGACGGAATTGGCAACAGCGCTGGCTCCTCTCGATTCCGACCGCCTGTATCTGGAGGTCATGAACGAGCCGTATCCGCTGCAGGGCGAAGCATGGCTCGCCATGCAGCGACGCGCTGTTGCAGCCATCCGGCGCATCGCTGCGCACCACACGATTATTGTCAATCCCGGCGGTTGGTCCGGTCCTGAAGACTTGAGTCGGATGACGCCGCTGCCAGATGAAAACGTCGTCTATACGGTTCACTGGTATGCACCGCTTCTCTTCACCCATCAAGGCGCCGACTGGACCTGGGCTGTCGCCAAGAACATTGGGGGCGTGCCTTGGCCGGCGGCTCGCAGTGCTGCCGATCAAATCGCGGGAAGATCAACTCGCGGTGAAGATGCTTACCGCGCATTGCACAATGAAATCGCCGCAGGGAATTTCGAGAAAGCGTTTTTACAAAGCGAGATCGAACGTATCGTCGATTGGCGACGGCGGCATCATGACGTTCCGGTGTATGTCGGCGAGTTCGGTGTCTATTGGAAATCCGCGCCGCCATCGTCGGCACATGAATGGATCACCACTTCGCGCATAGCTTTTCAGCGCGCAGGGCTCGGGTGGGCATACTGGGACTCGTCATCCAGCTTCGGGCTGATGCTTTCCACGACCGAGGGCAGGTCATTTCGGCCTAAAACCCTGATGGCGCTCGACCTCATTCCAGGGGAGCGCTGAACATGGCGCTGGAACGCGGCGGTGCAGGGGGGGTGGCCATTTGCATGGAGTTGTTGCCCTTGGGATTGGCCGGCATAGCTCTACTGACCGGCGCTATAGCCTACCAGCGGGGTGATACCACAACGCTACTGCTTTTGTTGGCGCTGCCCTTCGTCCCTATCTTGATCATTGGAGGCATTCGAGCCGCACAGGGCAAGGCCACTTATACATGGATTGCCGCGTTGGGATTAGTTGTCATTCAAGTGGCCAATTTTCGCTACCGCGCGATCGACGACAAAAGCATCGATTGGCAAGTAGCCCTGAAGCTGGCGGCGCTGGCCGTGATGGCCACGGCTTCGATACCGGTTCTCCATCACGCGATCCATCGCAACCTGCCGGTCAGTGTCTTTTTGTGGCTTGTTTTCGTCGCCTACCTTTCGGCAACGTCACTGTATGCGGTGGATCCGATCTACTCGCTCATTTCCGCCTCGACAGTCATGATCGCGCTGCTGTTTCTCATGGCTGTGACGCATAATTTCGGATCGCAAGCTCTTATTGAATTCGTCGCCTATGCGGCGCTTCTCCTTTGCGCTGTCTCGCTCCTGATCTACGTTGCTTGGCCGTCGCTCGGTCGGATGTCCGACTGGGAACACGGCAGTTTCGTCATGACGACGCGCTTGCAGGGGATTTTGGGATCTGCCAACGCCGCGGGCGCGACCGCGGGCATTGGTCTTGTCCTGCTGCCTACACTTAAGATGAAGACGATCTTCAAGGTCTCTGCGGCTGCCATTCTTTGTGTTTGTCTGGTTCTTAGCGATAATCGCATGGCCATAGCATCTACAGCGCTCGCCGCTGCCGCTTATGGAGCCTTTAAGAACCGCGGTTCTCTGTCGCTGATCGTCGCTTGTTCTGTACTCGTGGCAGGCCTACTGCTTTTGGCCTTTGCTCTTTTTGGTGAGGAACTGTTATCGTTCATCTCCCGCTCAGGATCGGCTGAAGAGGTCGCGAGTGCGACAGGACGCACGGTCATCTGGTCGGCTGTTCTCGATATGTGGGCTGAAAAGCCTTTGCTCGGCTATGGCTTCGCATCCTCGCAGCGTCTGCTTCCCACACACCCCGCTCTCTTCATTGCGGCAGCGCACGCGCACAATATGTATCTGGAAGTTCTGTTTGCAGGAGGCATTGCCGGCAGCGTGATTTTTTCCTGCGCAGTCGCAGCCACCGCGCGCGATGCGGTGCGCTCGGCCAAGCCCGTCCTGCTCGCTCTTATCATATTCCTTCTCGTGTACGGCCTGACGGAGCCGGTCCTGTCAAGTATCGCGGGTTTTCCAGCTTATGGGCTTCTAGCAGCCGTTATTGCTGCTGGTGGACAAGGCAGGGCACTCTGAAGAAACAGCGCTCAACTTCTGGCGGAGAGCGGTGGCTCTTCATCGCCACAATGGGAGATGCGGCCGGTCCCCTATTGCGGAACATCGCCTTGGCGGCGCTCCTCGCACCTTCCGATTTCGGAATCGCCATCGCGCTGACGGTGGTCATCGGCATAATCGAGATCCTCTCGGACGTCGGATTGCCGGTTTATGTGATTAGGCGGCCCATGGGATGGCGACTCTCTGAGACGCTCGCTACTCTGCATACGCTTGCGCTCGTTCGCGCCTGTCTCCTTGGGGCTATCCTGACTGTTTCCGCACCCGTCTTGGCGTCGCTGTTGCAAGCGGAAGCGGCGACGGCAAGCTTCGCCCTTCTCGGAATTATCGCGGCCTTGCGGGGTTTTGAAAACCTGGGAGTGAAGGCTCTGCTGCGAACGGGCCGATACACACGAGAGGCCACTGTACTGGCAACGTCCCAGATTCTCTTGGTCTCTGTTACCGTTCTTGCTGCCGCAGTGACGCAAAATCATACTTGCATTGTATGGGGCCTCCTCGCACATGCTCTCGGCGTGGTCGTTCTATCTCACGTGCTGTCGCGACGCAGATGGTACTTGGGCTGGAACGCCAAGCTCGGAAAGGAAGTGCTGACTTTCGGGTGGCCGATGCTTTTAAACGGTGCCGCCGCTGCAGCAGCATCGGGCGACCGCTTTATTGTCGGTAATGTCCTGGGGCCGGCGGCATTGGCGCACTACAGCGTTGCGGTCGGCTCTGCCATGCTGCCAAAGTCGGTTCTCAGTCGGTTTCTGACGAGCACGTTCGTCCCGCGATTTGCCCGCGCCGCCCCAAGCCAGAGCCGCACCTGCATCCTGGCCGATAGTTGGGCCTTCTGTCTTTCAGCAATGGCGTTTGGCATCGGCCTCGCGCTGGCGATATGGGGTGGACCAGTACTTGGATTGATATTCGGCGCCGCCTACCAACCGACGCCTCCCTTCATGGCGGCCCTGGGCTTTGCCGTCGCTATTCGCATTCTGTTGCTTCTGCCCGTGCCCCTTAGCATCGCGAGGGGGGATACTCGCATGGTTGCGGGCACCTCTCTTGCTTCGGCCATTGCCGTTCTCATCTCAGCTCCGGTCCTTATTGCAACTGAGTCAACGGTGCACTTCCTTCTGGCGCAGGCCACTGTCGAATATGCAGCACTAGCTTGGTTCGTCTGGCGGGCGCTGGATCGCCATGCCTTCAGGCCGGCGCTGCTTGCAGCTGTCGTCCTCGCCCCGCCCGCCTTGCTGGCCATGCTCGCGATCGCGGCTACGAACGTCGGCGCTCGGATCGAGCCGGCAGCCGCAACCGCGGCCGTTGCCGTGCTCTCTTATGTTGCTGGTTATGCTGCTATCCGCCAGGCCTTTCGCATTGAAGTCAGAGCTGCTGTCCGCTGAAGGAGTCCTCGCGTGGAATGCATCCTGTTCACGACAAGCGATCTTCGGGGCGCCAGGGCCACATCGCTGCATCGCCTGCTGCGCCGCCTCTCCCAGGAAGCCATTCCGCCGCGGCACTACGTGCTTTTGCAGGGGATGAGCGAGAATAGCGTTCGTGATTTTACTAGAACCCAGGAAACAAGCGCAAAGACTATTGTCATGCACTACCCACACCGCATCAGCTTGTCCAGGGCGCGCAACATGATGCTTCAGCGCGCGGCATGCGAGGGTGCCTTTGACGATCCCGCCATTGTCGGTTTTCCAGACGACGACGCTGCCTATCCGCCGGACTTTCTGGATTGGCTGCGTGACACCTTTGCAAGCACTCCTGATATCGATCTTCTCCTATGCGGCTGCGCGCTAGAGCCGGTCGCCGCACATGGACAGAGCACGCGGGCCGCCGCATGCCGAGATGTCGTCCGGCGGTCAACATCGAACACTGTATTTCTTCGCTCCGCTCTTGTTACAAGAGCCGGCTATTTCGATGAGGATTTGGGACTGGGAACTCCCGCCCAAGGAGGCGAAGATACCGAATACATGCTGCGGGCTTTCCAATTTGCGCGCTGGAGTGCTTGCATTGATGCACCCCTTGTTGAACATCCAGAGGCGACACGTGAGACGGCAAGCCGTTACTATCATGGCGCATTGACGGCCATCGCCTGGCACGCGCCTTATACGCCGGCGTGCGCAATAGAACTGGCGCGCAAAGCGGCAATTGGTGGTGTCCACGTGTTAAGTGGCCGGATGAGTACCACAGCTCTAGCAGTAAGCTATCGCGCCGCTGCATCCGCTTTGGCCGCCAGTGTTTATGTTGGCCGTGGTCGGCAACGGAGTACAGACCTTCAACTCTAGGTAACCCTCAACCGGTTCAAAGCCAGCCGCACCACCGCTCGTCTGATTTCGGGTTGATTTCTCATTAGATGAGCTGCGTCACGCCATTCCTTTGCGGCAATTCGCCGCTTCAAAATCTGATATCCAGCGAGCGAGCCCGCATCCTCCGCAAATTGTTTGATCAGTGCAGCCATCGCTTTGTTGCCCGCCGAGTGCTCGCGAAGCAATTCTTCCTGCAACGTCGTGAGGAGCTTGATCTGCTTGGGATCTAGTGTTCGAGAGATTGCTCCGTTCCGTTGTCGGTATCCGTAAAGCCCGCGGCTGACGTGAACAAAGCGTGTGCCGGCAGTAAGCAGGGTGAGCACGAAAATGTAGTCTTCTCCGATCCGAAGCCGCTGATCATATTTCACGCCGGTTTTCTTCAGCGTCGATGACCGCAGCATCGGCTTCCAGTACCCGTAATTGCGGCGACCGCCAAGAAGGGAGTTATGGGCGATCCAGGTCTCGATTCCGACCGGGACGGTTTGCGCAGGCGCTGGCGTCATCGAAACGAAGGCGGGAGAGTTCCCATCGTTAAAGCTTACGAGTTCGTCCGCCACGAGTTCCGCCGACGCTTGGTTTGCCGCCTCGATGAGTATTCGGCTCCGGTCTGGATGAATAACATCGTCCGCATCCAGAGCCGCGAGCCATTCACCCTGCGCTTCACTTATCGCCAAGTTTCGTTGGTGAGCTGGCCCCTGCGACTTTTGCGATCGCACGAGCCGCACGCGCGGGTCACCGATCTCAGCGGCCACGTCGGCGGTGCCATCGCTGGATGCGTCGTCGGCGACAATGATCTCAACCGCCACGCCGCGTTGACCCAGAGCCGACTCGATCGCGGTCTTTATGTAAGGACGAGCGTTATGTGCAGCCATGAGAAAGGAGACGAAGGGTACCATGTCCCGAGAACACTTGTCCGACGGCTATTGTTCCAGAAGAGAACGGTGCCGTAGAACCTCCTCGTGGCTGCACGACACCGCGCAACCGGATAACGTTACGGGCGGTGAACTCGGTCTGTTGTCATGCACAAAGCTGAGAAACTAGCCGGGGCACCCTCAAACCGGATCTGTGACTAGATCACATACATTCTGCCCGCTGCAGCTTATCAAGGTGTCCATGAACAGGAGGCCCCAATGACATGTAACGTTGGAACCGTGGACCGCACACTCAGGATTATTCTCGGACTTGCCCTTTTGAGCCTCGTCTTAGTCGGTCCCCAAACCCTCTGGGGCCTCGTCGGCTTAGTGCCTCTCTTGACAGGTTTGGCGAGGTTTTGCCCAGCTTACGGCGTCGCAGGGGTGAACACATGTGCAACGCGGCCTCGGACCTGAGCCTCGCGCGACAGGTTTTTTCGGACCGGAGTTCATGATTGAGACAACCGAGTTTACGCCACTTGCCTCTGCTCTGGGCGGCATTCTGATCGGATCTTCCGCCGTCTTGCTGATGGCCTTCACCGGCCGCATCGCGGGCGTGAGCGGTTACCTGTCGCGATTGCTGCCGCCCTACACCGGCGAGCAGCCTCTGGAGCGCCTCGCTTTCGTCGCCGGCCTGCTTGCAGCCGCGCCCCTCTACGCCTTCGTCACCGGGTCGGCGGTGACGCACGTGGTGAGTTCGAACAACGGACTGCTTGTCGCAGCCGGCCTGCTCGTTGGCTTCGGCAGTGTCCTTGGCAGCGGATGCACGAGCGGACATGGCGTCTGCGGCATCGCACGCCTGTCACCCCGCTCGCTCGCGGCAACTGCCATCTTCATGGCAACGGGGCTCGCGACCGTTTTCATCATGCGCCACGTCGCGGGAGTATAGAATGCAAGTCGCTCTGACGTTTTTCGCCAGCCTTCTGTTCGGCCTCGGTCTGGTCATCTCCGGCTTGGCAAATCCAACGAAGGTACAAAACTTCCTCGACATCGCAGGAGCGTGGGACCCAAGCCTTGTGTTCACCATGGCCGCCGCAATCCTCGTTACGGGATTGGGCTACGTCTTGGTCTTCAAGCGGGGACGCCCGGTCTTTGCCGAGACCTTCCAGCTGCCGACGACGACCAGGATCGACCTGAAACTCGTGTCAGGTGCAGCCGTATTTGGCATCGGCTGGGGACTTGTCGGCTACTGCCCCGGACCCGCATTGGTTGCGCTACCCCTTGGAAACCATGGCACCTATGTCTTCGTTGGTGCCATGCTCGTCGGCATGCTCGCCGCACGCATCCTGCCATTGCCGAGGCGGCAAAACATGAAACCCATAAATCAGTAGGTACAATCATGACCACCATTCCCCATCCCGTGGACTTGACCTTGAAGCCGAAGGTCAAGGGCTTCTTTGATGGCAGGACCAATACAGTATCTTACGTCGTGCAAGATCCATCGTCGAAAGCCTGCGCGATTATCGATAGCGTGATGGACATTGATTATGCCGCCGGCCGCATCAGTTACGATTCAGCCGATGAAATCATCAGGTACGTCGAAGAGAATGGGTTGAAAGTCGAGTGGCTGATTGAAACGCACGCTCATGCCGATCACCTGTCCGCAGCCCCCTACATCCAGGGCAAGCTCGGCGGCAAACTCGGTATCGGCGAAAATATTCGCATTGTCCAAGAGGTCTTCGGCAAGATCTTCAACGAAGGTACCGAATTTCAGCGCGACGGCAGCCAATTCGATCGCCTGTTCAAGGATGGCGATACCTACACCATCGGCAACATGACAGCCTTCGCCATGCTTACCCCGGGTCACACACCAGCCTGCATGACTCACGTCATCGGCGACGCCGCGTTCGTTGGCGACACCCTTTTCATGCCGGACGGCGGAACCGCCCGAGCCGACTTCCCGGGCGGCGATGCACGCGTCCTCTACCACTCCATCAAGCGGGTCCTCGACCTACCGGACAGCATGCGGCTCTTCATGTGCCACGATTATGGGCCCGGCGGACGCGAGATCAAGTGGGAGACGACCGTGGCTGAAGAAAGGGCGAAGAATATTCACGTTCGCGAAGGCGTCAGCGAAGATGAATTCGTCAAGATGCGGACAGAGCGCGATTCTTCGCTCGCGCTTCCCAAGCTGATCATCCCGTCCATTCAGGTCAACATTCGCGGCGGTCAACTGCCCGAGCCCGACGAGAGCGGCAAGCGCTACCTAAAGGTCCCCATTAACGAACTCTAATTGAACACGCGCCTGCGCGCGGAAACGTAAGGCCAACCATGCTCACGCATGACATTCTCGCGAGCGTCTCGGGGACTCTTGTCGGTTTCGTTCTGGGGCTGGTTGGGGGTGGCGGATCCATCCTAGCCGTCCCCCTGCTCGTCTATCTCGTCGGCGTCCGATCCCCGCACGTCGCCATTGGCACGAGCGCTGTAGCGGTCGCATTGAGCGCCCTCATGAATTTGTGGGGTCACGCGAGCCAAAACCACGTGAAGTGGCGCTGTGCCCTCACTTTCGCCGCGGCTGGGACAGTCGGTGCAGCACTCGGTTCGACACTCGGCAAGCAGTTCGACGGCGAGAAGCTGCTCGTCCTATTCGGTGTCCTGATGGTGGTGATCGCTGTGGCCATGTTCTTCAAGAAGGCCGTCTCGGGTGACGAAGCCGTCCGCCTCGATTGGTCATCCGCCCCTCAACTGGCGCCTATGCTTCTCTTCTACGGCGTGGGTGTTGGCGCCCTATCCGGCTTCTTCGGCATCGGCGGCGGATTTCTCATTGTGCCGGGTTTGATGGCAGCAACCAACATGCCGCTGCTGTTCGCCATCGGCTCGTCGTTGGTCTCCGTTTCCGCTTTCGGTCTGACAACGGCCGGCAACTACGCACTTTCCGGGATGATCGATTGGCGGCTCGTAGCATTTTTCATCTTGGGTGGCATTGCCGGTGGCTTCCTAGGCCGTCGCGCGGCTGTCCTCCTGTCGGACCGCAAACAGGTACTCACCAATATCTTTGCAGGGATCGTCGCGACCATCGGAATGTTCGTCGTGCTGAAAGGCATCAACAATCTCAGCGGTTGAACGAAGCGAGTCTGTGGAAATAGAGGCGCGCTCGCCGCCTGACAACGCATGACCCAAGCGAGCACGCCCTAAAGCGCTCTACTCTTTGGGTGTCATGAACTTGAAAATCTCGCTCGGCTTGAAATTGCCCGTCTGGTTTCCAGCGACGTCCGGGTTGCCGTCGAGTTGCAGCTTGCGGGCGCCGGACCCTTCGTTAAAATCAAGCTCGCCCATCTTGGCCCACACAATGCTCGGGCTGTTGGTGCTCTGGTAGTAGTAAACCTTGTTCTTCTGATCCGACACCGTCAGCCACAGAGTGTCGGCAATGTTCGGTTTTCCCGGGATCTTGATCCCGATCGGCACGCTGACATTGCGCATAAGGCTGAAGACCGTTGCCACCGCCTCGCGCGGGTCGGCAGTCTGCTTGGCTTCGTTTACGTAGTAGGAGAGGCGTGCGAACCGATCGGTTGCACGATTTGTCCCCGGCAGGAAGGTCGAGCCACCGATTTCTTTCCAGTAGTCGACGAGGGGCAGTTGCCGATCAAACGTCGGGGAGTTGGTCATGACCTGATATTGCTTGCCATGGTGGATCGTGAGCTTGCCGTCGATGTACTCGAAGATGGCTGAGTCGCCCGAGGCGTCTGAGATGGACAGGTGTACGGTCCCGGGCTCGCCGGTCGGCGCTTGGATGGGAACCATCCGGAATTCTTCCTTGCGCAGGGCCTCGACCGCTTCAGCGGTGGTGGCATAGCTGTCAAGCACATACTGTACCCATGCCGAATTCGGGAGTGTGGGGCGCTCGTCGTCTGCGCTCGCGGCGGGATACTTCGACTCGGCAAGGTAGAGCAGGTTAGCGACCAAGCCTTCTTCATTCATGCCGTCGGCCGCGGCGCCCTCGTAGATGGTTGTCACGACGCTTCCATACTTGCTCTTCCAAGTGAAGGGCGTCTTGGTGTTGCTGGTTCGCTCGAGCCCCCGCGGATACAGCCAGAGATTTGTGTCCATGTCTGAGACGAACCAATCCATTGTTCGCCCGGTGACGGTCTGCCCTTCCTTGCCGAAGTAGACAGCACGGCTGCAGGCTTCGGAAATTTCTGGCGCTAACACAGAAGTAGACAGCAAAGCCATGAACGCAACGCGAGTCTTCATAAAGCTCTCCTCGTTTGGACCAAAACCCCGGTTATGTCCTGCTCTCTGGACGCCTTCAATCGACTTTTGCAGGATCAGGCTTGCCCGTGGCCTCTCCGCTGAAAGTTAACGAATGGCGGACCGTCTTCTGACTGGCATGATCGGTTGACCGTCCTTCACCATGGAGACGGCTTCTGCTCGCGCAGGTGGCCGCTTAGGTGCACTCTTGCCCTCCTGTCCAGATCTTGTGGAGGCAATTATGACCCGCACTTCACTGCTCGCGGCTTCGGCTGCTCTCTCCGTTCTTTGTCTCTCTTTTGGCGCCCAGGCCGGTGAGTGTCTGCGTGGCGAACGACTCGAAACGCGGCTGTCGACGGCCGTGCAGCGGACCGACCGCTTTTTCCAGCGCGTAGGCGATCGGATCGTGCGTGTGGGCGATCGGATGTTTTCGTGGGTTCACAGGCGCCCCCGGGCATAGCGCAGGTGGTCTGAGGTTCCTGGAACCAAGGCGCTGGGTTCTTACGCCTTCCGCAGTCAGAGCGTGGTCTAGGTCACGTCGCTTTGATCAAGCGAGGGCCCTTTTGCAAGAGGGCCCTCTCAAGCCGCGCGTACGGGCCTCTGCGGTATCGGCGGCCACGGAGGGCACGCAAAAGCCTGGCCGAGGACGATCCAAACTCGCGCGGAGTCCGGCATGAAATCAGGCCATAGGCTGTCGCAGTGGATGCGCGGCGGTGTCTCGTATCGTCGTGGTGGATACTGCTAAATCAGCCACTGCCTTCGGTGCTTCGCGCGCGTCGCAATTCAATTCTCTTGAGAGCCGCACCGGGTGGCATACCTTCTGGCGTTTTTTCCAGCTTGAAAAAATCTTCTGCATGGTGGCGTGCCCCTTCTACCGCTCTCCTCTAGGTATGGGTTAGCGCGGTTGGATTAGGACTGACTGTTCCGGATGGAACACCATCGTCGTGCGCCGCGAGCGTCGGCTTGTTTCGCCCGGGGTGAGGACCGAAATCTGCTAGTTCTCAATGATGCCTGCAAAAAGGTAAGCCGTGATGGCTAGGTAGGTCACGTTATGGAGCAGCTGGTCTGCGCCCAACGCCCACCAGAAGGGCGTGTTTTCGGGCGTCCATCCATACCGGCTGACAGCGCACTCTTTCAGATAATCGATGTGGTAGTGGATAAGAAACTCCAGTGACGTGATCGCCAGTATCACTGCACGCTCAGATGGAAAAATGAAGTAAACGGGCAGTGTCAGCACAGCATGTATGAGAGCGTGTAAAATACCTCCCGGATGGCCGTAGGTCATCTTGTTGGAAACTTGATAGCGTGTCTGTAATGTAAAATCCGCGATCGCATGCTTGAGCAATAGATAGCCTATGGCGAGAAAAATAAGATTTGCACTCGACGCCATTCTCCGCCCCCAGTCGACCGATCCCGCTATTTGAATTCCGCCACCGCCCGTCCGTCCCACGAGTCGGGGGGAGGCTGCCTCTGATAGCCTTGAGTTCGATCGTCATAGATGTCCCACAGGCGCGCGAACTTCGGATCGGATACCTGGCGTAGCGCCGCGATCCTGCGCTCAGCCAAATCGAATTGCCGCGATCTGAAGGCTTCGAGCATGGCGCGCTGTCGAAGTGCTAATTCTCGGCATTCGGGACGATCGCGATAATTTTCGTCTCCCAGCAAGGCAAAGATCTGCACAGGGTGCTCGTAGCCCTTGACACTAATCAGATCAACCTCAATGAAAGCGAACTCCGGCGCTGCCGCGGCGGTCGCTTGTCCGACTAGGATGGGCAGCCCATAGTACTTCGTCAGACCCTCAAAGCGTGAGGCGAGATTGACGTCGTTGCCGATCGCCGAGTAGTCGAATCGCTGCGTCGAACCGAAATTCCCGACACAGCATACGCCGGTGTTGAGACCGATACCGATGGCGATCGGTTTGGCGCTCATTGAGCTCCGGCGAGCGTTGATCACTTCGATATCGTTTAGCATGGTGAGCGCCGCCCGACAGGCATTTGCGGCATGATCGGGATCGGTAAGCGGTGCATTCCAGAAGGCCATGACGGCATCGCCGATGAACTTATCGATCGTTCCATTGTTACGGAGAATTGTATCCGACAGGGGTGTCATTAGGTCGATCACGAAGCGTGTCAGATGCTGTGCATCCATGCCCTCGGAATGCTCGGCAAAGCCACGGACATCAGCAAATAGCAGAGTCAAAGTCCGGTCTTCGCCGCCCAATTCCAGCGATGCGGGATCGGCCGCGAGCTTCTCGACTTGAGCCGGCGACATGTAGCGCCCGAACGCATGCCGGATTTGATTGCGTTCGCGCTCGACGATGAAGCGAAGGAAGATCGTACCCGATGCGTAGACGGCGCCCAGGGTCGCGACCGGCAGCACGGGATCAATAAGCCAACCCCAACCCACGTAGGCGAACCAAGCGGCGGCGACAACCGTGATGAGCGCTCCAAGCCCAAACGCAAAGCCGTAGACGGCACCCGACCGATAGGTGGACCACGCTAGCAGAGCGCCAATAAGAAGGGACACGAGGATCTCGGCACCGGCCGCAAAATCCGGACGAACGAGATAATCGCCAGTCAGCATTTGCTCAAGGGCCTGCGCGTGCGCTTCAACGCCTGGAACGGCAGGATCGAGAGGCGTTGCGCGAATGTCGAGCAGCCCGGCCGCGCTTGTTCCGATCAGAATGATGCGACCCTTCACCTCTTCGGGAATGGTCGTTCCATCGAGGATCGACTTTGCGGAAATGAACCGCCGTGGATCCGATTTGGTGAAGCGCAGCCACATTTGACCTTGGGCATCGGTTGGCACTGTCGCATTGCCGATGAAGACCTTTGCCACCCCCGTTCGTTTGCCGAACGAGCCCTCGCCTGCTGCACCCGATGAGACGATCAAATAGTTGGCGACACCTTGGGCCAGCCGAAGGCCCTCGGCCGCGATCGAAGGGTAGATCGTGTTGTCGACCTGAATGAGAAGCGGCAGCTTGCGGATGATCTGGTCCTGATCAGCAATCCAGTTGATGAAGCCGGAACCATTCAGCTTCCGAGTGAGGAGCGGCAGATTGCTCACAGCGCCGGGGAAAGCAGGAACGAAAAGACGCGGATCGTCGCCTTTGTACTCGATTTCAGCGACGAGCGGTGGCTGTGGACCTCTGTGGGCCGCAGGGCTGCCGACGAATCCCATCACGACGCCGGACCGGCCGATCACCTCGGCGAACCGCTCGTCCGTGGAGGGGAGCCGCGCCAAGGCATCAACAGCCAAATCACTTCCGGGCTGGCCAGTCAGGCGCTTAGCGATCTCTACGGGCGATAGCCGGTCAGGTTCCGGGAAAACCATATCGAAGACGATGGCAACGGCGCCGAGCGTCTCCAATCGCTCGATCAATTCGGCAAGATCCGAGCGTGGCCAGGGCCATTGCCCGTGCACCGCTAGAGAGGCCTCGTCAATATCTACGATTCGAACTGGCAGCGCTGGATCATAGGTCCTCGGGAAAAACTGCTGGTAGGCGTCGAATGCAATGGCCCTCAGGCGCTGCAAGACCGGAGGGTTTGCATAATGGAGGGCAGCAATCGCGAAAAGTACAACAGCCACCAGCAGGCTATAGGCGATCTGGGCTTGTCGCATTGCATTATCCGAGCCCAGTTCGGAGCCTACTGCGGCCCGCTACCAAAAAGATTACGGCAGTCGTGCGGTTGTCCTGAACGAGGTTTGCCCTTGCAAACTTTACTGATGATCTCGTCGTAAGGGCCTTCCCCTTCGCCGTATTCTCCCCCTTCGCTGTTTCCTCCGCCTTCGTCAGTTCCTGGAGGGGCGGGCGGTGCGGCGGACTGGCCGTTCACGGTCTCATTCAAATCCCTGAAGCGGATAAGTGGATCACCGCCTGTGTTCGTGGTTTCAAATAGATACTGATTGACGAGATCGACGGACGGCCAGCGAAGCAGCATCGCGTTCATCATCGCTGTGGGAATGCCGGCGGGTGGAGAGATCCGGCCATCCGGATAGACGACGACGAATGTTCCGGGCTCCGTGACCTGCTGGCAGCCATTCGATGTGCAGACCTCGAATGCTCCTTCCATGAGTGCAAACACTTCATAGCCGTTTACATCAACAAAGCCTTCGATGACGGTTCCGCGCACGCCGACGGTCGATAGCGGCGTCTTAACGGTGTGTGAACCGGCGGTATCACCCGTAATATATCTAAACGCGCCTTTGGAAACATCGATGACGACATTGGCGGTGCCGTTTGTGTCGTATTGCGCCCGCTTCACAGTGATCGTCGAATCTGCGCCTGCGGTAATGCTGGTCTTGTCGCGAAACAGAATCTGTTTGCCGTTCGAGCCGGTGGAAACGGTTTGACCTGGTGTGGCGATGACTGTCTGAGCCTGAGCACCGCTGTTTACTGCACAGAGAAGACCGATTAGCGCGGCTGACAAAAAAATCGGGCGATGTCTGGCCATGATTATCAAAACCTCCCGATCACGCGCACGCCGGCAACGTGGTTCTGGAAGTCCCGGCTATCGTCATTGGAGTAGTTGTCTTCGAAACGGTAGTCGGCTCGGAAGTCGATGTTCGGTGCAATGAGGTTGGGGAAGATCAGGTGCGCAGTCGGCTCAAGGAATAGATCGCGCCGCTTTTCGTCGGTAGCAATCTGAATGCCACCCTGAAGCCAGAATGAATCCAGGGTGTAGGTATCGAAGTTGCGATCATAGACCGAGATGCCGAACCCCAAATAGACCCGGCGATTCTCGATCGGAAAGAGGTAGGAGACCCGGCCACCCCACTCCGTATAGTCGAACGGCGATAGATCGCGCGTGACCAGAGTGAGCGGGCCAAAAACGGTCGGAATTTGCTCCTGACCAACACGATCGTTGTCAGGATTGCTGAGGCGAAAACTTGGCTGAATATAAAGGTAGTCGCCTTTGACCAGGGACGGGCTGATCACAAAGCGGCCGAGAATTTCGAGAACGTCAGAGTCGGGATAGTCCAGAGAATTGTCGCCGCCCTCGCGCCACCCGTAGCGAGCCGTTACTGTCTGGGTCAGCCCGCGATAAATGCCGCCGATTGTTACTGCGGCAGAGGCTTCGGTGTACATCTGCATGCCGTCGAGCCATGCGACGGCCATGCCAGGCGCCACGTGCAGCCATGTATCCTGCGACAGCCTCATTACGGGACCGGATGCGGCGCTAACGCGGCCGGTGGAGAGTTCGTTGATCTCGAAATTCCATTGACCCGCAGCATACGCGATTGAGCGCATCCGCACGCCAGCGATAGTCCGTTCATCCTCCACGGTCGCGGCACCATCCACGATGCCATCTGACTCATTTTCGGGCGACGAGTTGATAACCTCCCGGGGATTGGAAGCGTAGTTCAGGCCCATCTGCACGGTAACGGCGGTGGCTGCCGGCAGAAGCTTGCGCCGGAGACGTTCATACTCTGCGAACAGTTCCGGGTTGTCGGGATCAGCGGTGAGCGCCCGTTCCAAAGCTGCGAGCGCGTGGCGCAGATCGCCTCTAGCTTCGGCCGAGAGCGCAAACTGACGATTGAGCGCCGGATCATCAGGGTTGGCGAGTAAGCGTTGGAACTCAGCATCCGAAGATGCCAACGCTTGAGGTGCCCACGCGAACATGCCGAGGACGACCGTCCCACTGCAGCAATGTCTTATGACCGCTCTCAGACGCAGCACAGACTCATTCCCCAACACCGGATGTACCGCTAATGCGTGGAGGGAGTTATCCAGATGCCTGGGTAAATGATCAAAGACGTTTCATGGTGAATGAGCTGAGTTTGTGGAGGTGTGCCCAACTTAGCACAGCTGCATGAGCGGCGTGCATTCTGCCCAATAAATTAGCCTCCAAGCGTAAGTCATTGCAACCGCAACGTTAATCTTCTAGCGACTGAGCGAGTTAAGGGAAAATCAGATCAAGCGACATCGCGTTCGAGCAGATTGCAAAAAGTAGCGAAGCGTTCCTCCGACTGCTTGGTTAAGTACGAAAACAGTGCATTGGAATGTTAAGAAACCGCCGAGCAGTATTGACCACCGCGGGCCGCAAATAAGGGCTTCTTGAACTTATGCCGAACCTTATGCAAAATATACTCGACCGGGCTTTTCTGCGCATGCGATCGCCAAACGCCACCAGACAGGTCGGTGCACTCCCCTACACCGTCATTGACGGTCGAGTCGTATTTCTCCTCGTCACCTCGCGCCGTAGTGGTCGCTGGATCGTGCCGAAGGGATCGATTATCGTTGGCGAAACGCCGTGGCGCTCGGCTGAGATGGAAGCACTTGAAGAAGCTGGCGTCGAAGGCGCAATCGATCCCCATCCGATCGGGACGTACCGCACGATCAAGAATACCGGGTTGGCCCGCGAGGTTGTGGAAGTCGAACTCTATCCGCTTCGCGTAACCAAGCAGCACGACACGTGGCTCGAACAGGGCAAACGCCACCGCCATTGGGTTTTGCTCCGTGAAGCCAAGCGCCTTTTGTCCGACCCGGCTCTTGCCGAATTAGTAACAGAGCATTCCCGACGTGTGACGACGGGCAATCAGCCCACGACCCATCTCATCGATGCATAAATGACTGCCGCCAATAACGCCGCCGCCGGCACCGTTACGACCCAAGCCGCAGCGATCCCATAGACATGCTGTCGTCTCACCAGACGCCGTTTCTCACGCTTGTTGTAATTGCGAAGTGCATCCTCGGGAGTCTTATTCAACTGCGAAGGCTCGAGAAACATCGATCGTGGCTTAATGGCCGGGTTCGGTACGCCCTTGTTGGTCAAGAATTCGCGAAGATACCCGACTCCGAAAACTGCGCCTATGGCGATATGTGTCGATGACACCGGGAGCCCCATAGCCGAGGCCACGAGAACTGTGACGGCTGCCGACAGTGCCACACAGTACGCTCGTATCGGATCCATCTTGGTGATCTTCTCACCCACCGTTCGAATGAGACGCGGCCCGAACAGCGATAACCCCAGAGAAATTCCAAACGCGCCAATCGCCAGCACCCAAATAGGCAAAGCGACCTCTCCAGCTAGTCCAGCTTCCGTTCGAGCCACGGATACAATAGCCGCCAGAGGGCCCACCGCATTTGCGACGTCATTCGCCCCGTGCGCAAAGGACAACAATCCAACTGCAAAAATCAGCGGAATGTTGAAACACCCGGCCACATCCTTACGCGTATTCGCGATCACCGCAGCCCGCCGCGCCACCAGTGGCCGCGCAACGGCAAACCCCAAAACTGAAAACAGTGCGCCAAACGCCCAAACAGTTGCAGCATCAGGCTTCCAGACACGGCTCAAGCCCTTGCTCACCATGTACATCGCGAATACGCCCGCCATCAGAGCCACTAGAACCGGCACCCATCGTTTTGCCGCTCCTCTGCGATCTTCGCGAAATACAACGAGCCATTTCACCAACCCGAGCAACGCCGCGGCAATCAGGCCGCCGCAAATCGGCGAGATGACCCAGCTCGCCGCAATCTTCCCCATCACCGCCCAATTCACCACCTCGAGCCCGGCGGCCATTGAGGCGCTGCCCATGACGGCCCCGATGATGGCGTGCGTCGTCGACACCGGCGCGCCAAGATAAGTTGCCAGATGCAGCCACAGCCCAGCTGCGAGGAGCGCCGCCATCATCATCCGGATGAACGGGTCCACCGCGAGACCATGGTCCTTCACGATCAAATCCTTCGCCACCGTGCTGACCACGTCGCCGCCGGCCAGAATTGCCCCGGCTGTTTCCGCCACCGCGGCGATCGTGATGGCGCCTACCATGCTCAGCACCCGGCTGCCGACCGCTGGGCCCATGTTGTTGGCGACATCGTTGGCTCCGATGTTCAACGCCATGTATGCTGCAATAACAGCTGCGAATACGACGAGCGTCGTATGTGAGCTGTCTCCTAATGCGAGGCTGGTCGTTGCTATCGAGCCGACCATGAAGATGATGAGCAGACCTGGCGCCGCAAGTGACCGCGACAGACTGCCGGTCGCCGTAGCCAGATGCCCAACCTTTTTCAGATCCTTATCGAGTGACGGCTTTCCCATACAGTGCGTGACCCTCCCTCAGTGTGGAGAGGGGCCTAGCATTTAAAACTCATCCTGTCACAAAACTGATACAAAGCTTCACGGCGCGCCTGCAGCAGCCCGAGGGCTATCCTGCTCGGCGAACGATTCGACACACAGCTGGACGATGTCCTTTGGGTTCACCAGGAGGGAGTGATCTGATGGTGACGAGGTAATGTCCGACTGTCCGTCAACGAACGGCCGTAGTTCGCACGAGGAGATGGGTCAGCTTCTGCGGTTAAAGCACAGTTCGCCATGGACGCCTGAAGGATCTGGCTTCCGTGGCGTAATGCGGCGGCGCAATCATGGGACCTGAGAGTCGAGGCAATTTGATCTGCCGCTACCAGTGTGCGAACGTCCTCGCTCGGTGACTACTCGGTTGCAAAAAGGGAATTCGTACTTCGTGGCGGATGGTAATGCCGTGACCACGATGACTTTCGATGATGCAGGTGCTTTTTCAAAAGCCCTGTCAAAATCAAACGTCGTGTGCATGCAGACATCTTCAGGCATTCTTAAGTTCGGGCTCACCATTCTGAGGCTTCCCGAACTGGAACTGCATTTGACATCTATGCCCGTCGGCGCCTGCATTGCTCTCGGCGATACCGCCCATGATAGTGTCAGCTTTCATGTCGGCTTGAGCGTTGAACGATCACTGAACCTTATGGGAACGTCCGCCGGAACGAACTGCTTTGCAGCTTATGCCCGCGGGGGAGAGCTTGCGATCAGGGCGGAGAGTGGAGCTCGCCTCGCCTATATCGTCCCTAGTTGCAAGTCGATGCCAGAGCTCCACGAACTACTGTCTAAAGATGTTGGCCTATCAAAAGCGCGACAGAGCTATCGGGGCAACATCGAGATCTCCGAACTCGTTAGCCTCAAGGCGCTTCTTGATGAGATCGCGCACATCATCGAATTTTCGCCGGCCTTACTCGATCGCAGAGCGACGGCCAGGAATCTTTCTCAATCTCTGCTCGTCCAGACTTTTGCTGTTGTTAGAAAGCAGGTGGCGACCAGCACCCCTGTCGGCGGATCGCAACGCAGCCACGTACAGATAGTCACGCGGGTTCACGACTATCTGCGCCAGTGCCCAACTGAGCCTGTTTACGTGTTAGATTTGTGCCGTGTCGTGGGTGTCAGTCAGCCAACGCTGTTCAGGGCGTTTAGGCAAACACTTGGGATCGGACCCAAGGAGTATCTGCAAATACGGCGCCTGCATCTGTCGCGGCAGAGGCTGCTTCAACCTGATCACACAGTTAGTGTTCACGATGTCGCGTACGATTTGGGTTTCTGGCATCTCGGCCGGTTCAGCAGGGCCTATCGAGCCATGTTCGGTGAAACGCCGTCCAATACCCTCCGCCGTCGCCTTCGCAGCCAGCGCGGCCTTTAGGCCGAAGTGGCGATCTCATCGCGTCGCTGTTGCTTGAATGAAATTGACCTAGTCGCAAGGAACTGCCGCCTGCTAGATTTCGTGCGAATACTGCAAGGCCGCGAGGGGATGAATGGATAAGTATTTTTCAAGGGTTTCGGTAAGGGTGGCGCTCAGTGCTGTTTGGCACATCTTTGTCGGCGCTGCCTTTATCGTTCTAACACCGCTCGTCGGTGGTACCGTGCATGCAGCCGAGCCGTCAAAGCCAAACATCATTTACATTCTCGCCGACGATCTCGGTTGGAAAGACGTCGGATTTCACGGCTCCGACATCCAAACGCCAAATCTGGACAAGCTGGCGGCGGAAGGCGTACGACTGGAGCGACACTACACTTCTCCCATGTGCACTCCGACGCGCGCCGCACTCATGACCGGCCGGTATCCCATGCGGTACGGACTTCAGGTCGGCGTCATCCCAGGTGCGGGAACGTACTCCCTGTCGCAAGATGAATTTCTGTTGCCGCAGATGCTCAAAGATGCCGGGTATAAAACGTACATGAGCGGGAAGTGGCATCTCGGTCATGCAAAGAAGGAATTCTGGCCCAATCATCGCGGTTTCGATTCATTCTACGGAGCGACGGTTGGCGAGATCGATCACTTCAAGCATTCATCGCACGGCGTTGACGATTGGTATCGTAATGACACGGCGATCAAGGAAGTGGGGTTCGACAACACGCTGTTCGGGGCGGAAGCTGTTCGGCTGGTGAATGCGCATGACGGCAAAGATCCCTTTTTCCTGTATCTTGCGTTCACCGCCCCCCACACTCCGTTCCAAGCGCCCCAAGACTATCTCGACCGCTATCCGTCGATCACCGATCCGAATCGGAAAGCTTACGCCGCAATGATCTCTGTCATTGATGACGAAGTAGGTAGACTCGTCGCGGCACTCGAACAGAAGGGTCTGCGCGACAAGACCCTGATCGTGTTTTCCAGCGACAATGGCGGCGTGCGGTCGTCGCTGTTTTCCGGCGACACGAAAGTTACAGGTGATTTGCCTGCGAGCAACGGTCCCTATCGCGACGGAAAAGGAACACTGTACGAAGGCGGGACCCGTGTCGTCGCACTCGCAAACTGGCCGGGACGTATCAAATCCGGCATCGTCGACCAGCCCGTGCATATCACCGACTGGTTGCCAACGTTTGCTAAGCTGGCTGGTGGTTCCACGGAAAAGTGTAAGCCACTAGACGGCATGGACGTGTGGGATACCGTAAGTACGGGAGCGCCCTCGCCTCACAAAGAAATACTCTACAATGTCGACCCTCTCGGCGGTGCGCTGAGCGTAGGCGACTGGAAGTTGGTGTGGAAAGCCTCCCTGCCTCAGAATGTCGAGGTGTTCGACCTGAAGCGCGACCCTTCAGAATCGAACAATGTCGCGAAGGAACAACCGGAGATCGTGTCAACCTTTCAGGGACGGCTGACAGAGTTCTCGACTCAAATGGCCCCTCCCTTGCTGCTAATGGAAGCCGTCAAGCTGACGTTCTATGCTCCGCCAGTGACCGCCGATCCTTCGGCTATTCTTTCGGGCGGAGACTAACGGCTCTCATCGAGCGCTATGCCTCACCTCAGCCAAGGTGCCTACTGCCGTGCCGATGAAATTCAAAGCAAACTTTTGAGAGGGATCATGAAACGAAACCTTGTAGTACTTTCAGCGCTTTCGATCCTACTGTCGTCCAACGCTTTCGGTCAGCAGGCCAATTTAGCGGCCGATTGTGCCACTGAAATCAAGACATACTGCTCGAACGTGACCCCAGGCTCCGATCGGATCGTGGCATGCCTGATAGCCTATGAAGACAAGATCTCTCCACGTTGCCGACTTACGGCCTATTTGGGCTCGGATGAGCTCGGCGTGCGGATGACCGCACTCAAGGGGCTGGCTAAGACCTGCTCCAGTGACATTCTGCAATACTGCTCAAAAGTACCGGCTGGCGGCGGCCGGATTTTCGACTGTCTCATGCAGAAGAAGGCCACCTTGACCGATGATTGTCGTGCACAGATACCCGCTGCTCAGCAATACATGAAGGATTAAATGCGTGAATCTGCGCGACGCGGTCGCGTACGCCCATCGCTACGGAATTGATCTGCGCCCCAGGGTGAGGGCGAATGTAATTCCGGTGGTCTTGAGTGACTGATCATTGGACTTGCCAAGCATTCAGCTACCGCGAAATTTCGAAAAGTTATGTGCGGATGCTACCGGGCCAAACTCTGCGTACCGCACTACGTGGCCAAGGGCGTCATTCGAAAGACGATGATCAAATTCCGATAGCTGCTGCGCCAGGTGATCCGACAGTGCGCAGACGTCGTGGCGCGGTTCACAGCCGAGAAGCGTCATAGCGCATGCTTGGAGCGCCGGACAGCCCTTATTCTGGTAGGCCGCGATCAGCGCCATCGCGACGCATTCATCGCACCCGAATGTAGGGGAGGTTGGATCAGAAACGAGGAGTTCACGGCGAGAGCGCTCACTCAGGAGACGTACCCACTGCGAGAAATCGCGACATACGTCTTTTGCGGCGCGTAGTCCGAAGGACTGAGCCGACATGGCAAACGCGCGCTCCCAATACAGGAGGTCGCCTGTTCGGAAGCCTGTCAACCAATACCGAAAGCTCATGCCGACGTAGATGTCTGCTTTGCTGTGCCGGACGTGGTGTTCAACCTTTCGAGAACGCCGAGGCGTACGCGGAACGCGCGAATGCGAATTCATCCTGTCCTCCAATTGGTGAGGTTCAAAGCCCCAAAATCGGATGCGGTTCAACTGCTACCGTCAACAAGGGACAGTTTGAGCAAGTCGACTGTCAATAGCCAGATGGACAAACCATCGAATAACAACTCGTTTTGAACCGTTCTAGCTTTGCGGACGATGATCCGCAGCGCGTTAATCGTGACCATCGGCAACAAGTGCATCCAGCCGACGTCATTTCATGTACGGTCGCAGATCTGTGATTTGTTCATCTTGCAACTGGGTCAGTGGCCAAGCGTCAGAGCTGAAGTCGAGGCCAACCACCCACCGCGGCCGCATCTCATAGAAACTGGTCGTGTGGAACGTCTTGAACTTGAACTCAAACAAGCCAGCGACGCCTCGAACCTGATCGGCGGACTTGCTCGCCATACGCGCTGTCGCGGAATGGCCATAATTGCCCTCCACCAGCCTAAATTCCGTGAGCCATTTTTCAGCGGGTCTATATTGCACGCGGCAGGCACGACGAGGGGGATTTCAGCGTGAGTAAGAAACTCGTGTATCGCATCGTTGCTGCGGTCATTGCGATGGCTCTGCCAAGCATGGCGTTGGCACAGCAAGTTAATCCACTTCTTGCTGTCGATACGACAAGTCCGCGTGCGACCATCAAAACCTTTCAGCAGATCACGGATGTCATCGAGAAGGCAGCCATCGAGTTGCAAGCTGCGCCGAGTGCTGCCAACCAGGCTGAAGTTGAGCGCCTTATGCAAAAAGCGCTCAGCATTCTCGACTTGAGCCAAGTGCCGCCAACAGCTCGACGTGATGCGGGCGGTGACGCAATCGTCTTTCTCGTTGACGTATTGCGGCGCATAGAAGTGCCTACGCTCGAGGCAATCCCTGATTCCAGTGCCTTTCCTGACGTGGAGAAGCCGGCAAGTTGGACAATCCCTGGCAGTGAAATCACGATCAGCCGCCAAATCCAAGGTGTGAAGAAAGGGAGTTTCCTATTCGACGCGGAGACAGTCGCGAGGGCCGGCGAATTTCACAGCCTCACGAAGCATCTTCCGCTCAGGGTTCCCTCCCGTGTGGAAAGCTGGCGAGCAGCGCAACTCCAGTTGCACGGCTGGATGATACCCTCGACGTTCGTCCCCTCCCTTCCCGAAGGGCTCAAGCGGACTGTCCTCGATACGCCCATCTGGAAGGTGATTGCAACGATCAGCACTATTCTCCTCCTGGTATCGGCCGTGCTCGTTCTGCGGCGACTAACCGAACCAAGGCCTGAAGAATATAGTCCCGCAAGTTACGTGCGCCGCCTGCTGATGCCAGCCGCAATGATCATGGCGGTCTATGGTGCAAAATTTCTGGTGAGCGAACAGATCAATGTGATCGGTACCTTCGCCGAAATGGTGGAGTTCACATTTGCGATTGCCTTTTTCTTCGCTGCAGCGTGGGCCGTGTGGTTCGCCATCTTCGTCGCGATCGAATGGATTATTGAGTCCCCGAGGATCCCTGATCAGAGCCTAGATGCCAATTTGCTTCGTCTGCTGGCCCGCATCGTCGGTATCCTTGCGGTGGCCAGCATCGCTGCCTACGGCGCGCAACAATTGGGTCTGCCAGTTCTTGGGGTGCTTGCCGGATTGGGTGTCGGTGGTCTTGCGGTGGCGCTGGCGGCCCAGAGTAGCATCGAGAACCTAATCGGCGGGCTCAATCTCTATGCAGACCGACCGATCCGTGTCGGAGATTTTTGTGAATATGCAGGTATCAAGGGGCACGTGGAACACATTGGACTACGATCGACCCGAATCCGCGGCCTTGATCGCACTGTCACTTCGGTGCCGAACTCCGTACTGGCCAAAAATTTTGTTACGAACTACGCGCTGCGCGACCAGATGCTTTTCCACCACGTACTTGACCTGCGCTACGAGACGACCACAGGGCAGTTGCGCGCGCTTTGCACTGGCATTCGCACTTTTCTGTCGTCTCACCCCAAGGTGAGGCAGGACATTTCCTCACCGCGTGTGCACGTCATCGGTTTTGGCGACTGGTCGATCAAAGTAGAGATCTACGTCTACGTCGATGCGACAGAGCTGCCAAAGTTTCTCGCCATTCAGGAAGAGTTAGCCGTCGCGATTATCGACCTTGTGCGAAAGTCAGGAGCGGAGTTCGCGTTCCCATCGCAGACAACCTATCTCGCGCAGGACACGTCCGGACTCAGCACAGACCGCGTGCAAAGTTTAGGAGCAAGAGAACGCCTAACTTCAACATGAGAAGCCATGGCGAGCAGATTTATGTTTGCAAGCGAGGGAACAAATCCGATGTGAGCAGGCCGCTTTGAGGCAAGGAAAAGAACCTCAAGGGCATAGCAGAGCGGGATGACAAGAGCGACGACTGCCTTATATTGAACTGGTAGATTGCCCGCCCTCGAATTGATCTACAAGGATGACAGCAACGCCTGTGAACCGTAGTGCGAGTCCTAGAAGTACTGGATCAGATCTTCTTTTGACGACACTCCGTAGATCTCGTGGGAGAGCTGCAGCCTGCTGAGCGCAGCAGGTGCTTAATTCTGAGAGCTCGTCTCAATGTGCGTTCGTTCGAGGATATCGAGCTTGGAATTGTAGGCGACCGTCGTCACCTCAAAAAAGCCGAGCAGTGTCGAGAATACGTTGTCATGTGACCAGCGGTGCAGGCTGCGGTCCGCAACAGAGGCCATTACGATGTCTTTTTTGATCCCCTGACCGAGCCACATCACAGCCGGGACATGCTTCTGCGTGTCTGGCGCGAAGGCGTAGGGCGCGCCGTGCAGGTAAAGGCCATGTTCCCCAAGCGACTCGCCGTGATCGCTGACATAGAACATTGCCGTCTCGTAGTTATGATCATTTGCTTTCAGAAGATCGATCACTTTGGATAAGAAGTAGTCCGTGTAGAGGACGGCATTATCGTAGGTGTTGTTCAGTTCCTCGCCGGTGCACGAACCCAGATCACTCGTGGAACAGACCGGAGTAAATTTTTCAAACGACTTGGGATATCGCTTATAGTAAGCGGGACCATGATTGCCCATCTGATGCAGGACGATGAGCATGTCGCCCTGCTGTGCATTGATCCAATCCTGAAGACCTGCCAACATTCCTTCATCGCGGCATTCGCCATCCTCGCACATGGGGTTGAGAGGCGGCTTTTTAAAATCCTGATACGTCACGCGATCTGCGACACCCTTTGAACTCGAGTTGTTGTCGCGCCACAAAACGTTGACCCCGGCACGGGCGAGAATATCCAGCGCGTTGTCGAAGGTCGCAGCTGTTGTCGTGTTGAATTTTGCCTGACCCAAGTTGGAAAACATGCAGGGCACAGAGATCGCCGTTGCGGTTCCACATGACCAAAAGTCGGGAAAATTCACGACCTTTCTGCTTCGCAACTGGGGTGTCGTATCGCGCGCATAGCCGTTAAGACCGAAGTGATCTGCGCGGAGTGTCTCGCCAACAACCATGATGACGAGCTCGTGGTTTCGATCACCGGGCGGGATTGCGGCGTCGGTTCCTAATTCAATATGTTGATGCTTTGTTTTGGGTGCTGATCTTGCTGCGAACCGGATGGCGGAGAGAAGTGCGTAGGTCGGAACCGCCTGATTCGTGACCTCTCCATGAAAGCGCAAAAGGCCAGCATAATGGCCGCTGAATGCAACCACTGAACCTACCAGGACAGTCCCTGCAGCGCCGGCCAATTTCAGTCGCGCTACCGTCTCGGTCCGCCAATCTGGAAATATCAACTTAGCACGCCAAACAGTAAAGGTGGGCAAAACACCCACGAGACCGATCCAGGTCAACATCGCGGGCGACACCAGATCTCCGGCCTCGGCGCCGTCAGTCTGGAGCGCGTTTGCAATCATCTCTTCGTCGACGACCGTGCCGTACGCTATAGCGAAATAGGAAACGAGGGCACTGATCAGGAGAAATGCGATCAGAACGGGTTTGACGAGGGCGCGGTGACAGACCGCCGAAAGGATGAGAACGAGAAGGGCCACAAACGAGCCGAATAGAGAAATGTAAAATGGCCAAAGCCACGGCGAGCTGCCTAAAGCTGTCAATGCGGCCGAATAAAATCTCCCGTTGGCCACAATGCCAATGAAGACAGCGACCGCAAGTATGAGACCACCGCTCGAGATCTCGCGGTCGCGCAGACGTGGCCAATTAGATGGCATCGTTGTTCTCACTCCCCATGAGTTACACCGAACAGACCACGAATTGTGGCTCTGGTGAGGCGATCCATCTCGTCAAACTGCTGACCATGCGATTCGGTCAAATAAAAAAGGCAGGTCCGACACCTGCCGTAGAATATAAAACGCCAACCGTGATCTACTGTCTGCCGGGACCCTGGCCCATACCTTTGCCGGGTCCTGTAGTGTCCAGCGCCGTCTTGCATTGAGCGGATACCTTGTCCTTGCTCGCCTCCAAACAAGCGCGAACCTCGCCGCCCCCGTGTTCCTTACCGGCACAGTATTTTGGGATGTCGTCCTTGCAGGCGGCAGCGACAGGTCCTTGCTGAGCCCATCCCGCGGAGGTTGCAAGCACTGCAGCCAGCAGCACAAGAATCGTGCCTCTCACTTTCATCATTTTTGACCTCCTGATGTTTTGTAGAACAGTCGAACAACGTCCTCGGCGGTTCTCAGTTTCGGCGCTTGACGTGCTGTTGCGTTGATCTCGGTCATTGCAAGTCCTTCGATTTTACGGCAGGAAGTGTCAGCACGACGCGCAGTCCTCCGAGAGGGCTATTTTCCAAAATCACATCTCCACCGTAGAGGCGAGCTAGATCGCGCGCGATTGCAAGGCCCAGTCCTGATCCTGGAACTTGGCTGTCCCAGCGTTCGCCGATGTTAAACACGATATCTCGGGCTTCCGGTGGAAGCCCCGGCCCATTGTCGTCGATCATGAGCGAGAGCTTTTCGCTCGCTTTGTCGAGTCGGGCAGAAACTTCAATCTGGCTTACGGCGTGCTTGAAGGCGTTGTCGAGAAGGTTCGCAAGGATCTCATTGAGGTCCTGACGGTCGCATGCTGCCAGCAGGTCCGGAGAGATATGCCTTCCCAGCGTGATGGAGCGATCCCGATAAAGGCGTTGCAGGGCGTTCGTCACTTCGGTCACAGCCGTATCGACCGCGGCAGAATTGCCAAGAGTAATGTGGGCCGCGCTCGCGCGGGCGCGCGTGATCTGATAATCGATGTGCGCCTGCATCTTCTTAAGCTGCCCGGCTATGTTCGTTGCAGACCTTTCGGCCCCCTCCCGCTCCAGGCGGTCCGCCTCGTCCAGCAGAATGGCCATCGGTGTCTTCAACCCGTGAGCGATGTTGCCGGCTTGCGTTCGCGCCCTTTGCACCAGCTCTCCTGTGGAAGCGAGAAGGCTGTTCAGGTCATCAACCAGCGGCTGAACCTCGGTGGGAAACGAACGCTCGATCTCTCTTATCTCTCCGCTCCGGACTCGGGAGAGGGCGTTTCGGAGGTGCGTGAACGGTCGCATTGCAAAGGCGATCAAAAGCGCCGCCGCCAGAATGAGCGTTGCTGCGAATCCAGCAAGTGAGGCCGCGACTGTCCGGTCGAAATCGTGGATCACCTTGTCGATGTGGCGCTGGTCCGTGCCAATCAGGTAGCGGATCACGGGGCCGGACGGTGTCTTCCAATCGGCCTGCTCGGCCACCAAGATTTCGCCGGTGGGACCCATACCTTGGTGAAGGTGCACACCGACGTCTTCCGGTGTATCGAGAGGCACACGTAGTAGGGGCCCACGCATGGACGCCGACCGGGCGAGGACCTCACTGCCCTTCTGTATCTCCCAGTAGAAACCGGAGAGATCTTCTTCGTAGCGCGGATCACTGAGCGGGCGGCTCAAGACCGCGTTCCCGTCTTCGACTCTGGCCAGGCGTTGAAGCTCGGCAAGGTGGACGTACAGTTCTTCTTTGAACTGCTCCGTAACGTGTTGCCGGAAAATTCCAGAAAGGACCAGACCAGCGAGTCCCACACCGATCACGATCCACAGGGCCGCTGCTGCAATAAGACGTGCCTTCAATGTGTTCAGCAAACGCATGCCTCAGTCCATTCGATATCCGAGGCCGCGGATCGTCTTGATGATGTCTGGAGAAATCTTGCGGCGTAGGCGGCTGACGTAGACTTCGATAGTATTCGACTCTCTATTTTCATCGGTGGAGTAAAGGTGTTCAGCCAAGTCGTTCTGCGACACGATCCGTCCCGTGCGGTGCATGAAGTAATTGAGCATGTTGAACTCGCGAGCCGTGAGGTCGACTTGCTCGCCTTTGTACGTCGCCTTTCCAGTGGCCGTGTCCAAGACGAGATCACCGTGCCGGAGGACCGAAGAGGCCAAGCCTGCTGAACGCCGGATCAACGCATTGATGCGCGCGACAACCTCTGGCACGTGGAACGGCTTGGTTACGTAGTCATCGGCTCCCGCATTCAATCCGTCGACCTTTTCGGACCAAGTGCCACGAGCCGTGAGAATGAGGACGGGGAAGTCACGCTTCTCTTTGCGCCAGCTCTTCAGGACGTCGACGCCTTGAATGTGCGGTAGCCCAAGGTCGAGGATGACCGCGTCGAAGGCATCGTGCATGCCGAATGCAAGTCCGTCGGGGCCAGTATAGGCGTACTCCACGGAAAACCCCGCGTCCGCAAGGCCTTCGCCCAGTCGGCGCGCGATTTCACGATCATCTTCGACGAGCAGGACGCGCATCTTCGCTTCCCCTGAGCACAGATATTCGCCGTTTAGCACACCGAACCTGAAACAGACCTGAAAACGCGTGGCTGAAGGCGTCGCAGCCGGCGTTCAGGCTCGTTTCAGGTAGGTGGCTGATGACAGCGTGCTGACAGCCTCTGTCAGCGATCCATCCTCGGCCGATGTTGGATGATCTTCAACGTCGCATCGCGGGTGGATACTGACACATCCTGGGGAAAAGCAATGAAAGTGCAATCGCTGGCAATGAACAAAGCCCATGTAGCGGCCCGTTTCTCCGTCGCGGTGATTCTTTTGAGCTTCCTAAACGCGCCCGCTGTTGCAGATATCGCTCCATCGGCAAACTTCCAGCTGGCAGACGCTCGACCTATCCGGCACTGCCACAACACGGCACGCCGCGTCTACTGCCACACCCGCGAAGATCTACCTCTGACGATACGCTCTACAGGCACAGTGAAAACATGAACCGTAGTTGCCGGAGAATTGACATGTCTCGCAGTCCAATCACAATTCGGTCAGCGCTCTGCCCGGCACTGTTCGCTCTTTCACTTTTGCCTGCGCAAGCTGACGACGTTAAGATTTCTCTCGATCAACTTTCTCAACTGGAAATTGGTTTGTCGCGCGTGAGGCCGGCAAGTGCGACGCCTTCGGCAGTCCTTCCTGCAACCGTCGTCCCCGCTTCCAATGCGCGCATCATCGCCGCAGCGCCGTTTGCTGGTACCGTTCTACAAGTCTCCGCATTGCCGGGGCAGGCCGTGCGCAAAGGCGACCCTCTTGTGACCGTATTGAGCCGCGACCTCGTCGAAGCGCACGGTAACTTGGCGCAACAGGAGGCCGACCTGCAGAAGGCAGCCGCCACAGCAAAGTGGAAGAGGGATCTGGTTGACAAGAAGATTCTGAGTGTCGCGCTCGCCGAGGAAGCTGAAGCCCACGTCAAGAAGCTAGAAGTGGCAATCGCCGCTCAAAAGCGGGCGTTCAGCATCGGCGGCATTCGTATTGAAGATCAGGGCCGCTATACGATCACTGCGCCGGAAGACGGTTCAGTCGTCATCGCATCCGTACAGCCCGGCTCGCAAGTGGAAGCGATGACTGCGGCGGTCGCCATTTCAACAAGTGACGAACTCTGGATTGAGGCTCAGCTCCCGGCGGACCTCGTGCAGCGCGTGAAGCCCGGCGACCCGATTGATATTGGCGGGCTGGTGACAGGAACCGTTCTCTCGGTCGGTGGCACACTTGATCCAATAACCCGCTCGGCCACGCTGCTGGCTAACGTACCATCGGGTTCGCCCTTGATCGCGGGTCAGCTTGTGAGCGTCACATTGCAGCGGCCGCCAGAAACAGGGAGTTTCGAAGTTCCGGCCGCCGCAGTGGCGTGGATCGGCAATGCACACGCCGTGTTCCGCAGAAGCGACAAGGGCTTCTCACTCGTCCCCGTCGAAGTCAAAGGTAAGTCTCGCAAAGCGGCGACAGTAGTCGGGTCGCTTCAGGCCGATCAAGAGATCGCCAGCAGTGGATTGCCGCAGCTCGAAGCCCTGCTAAGCGCGGAGTAAGTCATGTTGCGCCGCTTGATCGAATTCTCCCTTACGCAGCGCGTCTTCATGCTGATCCTGGCGGGACTGGTCGCGGCGGTCGGGGGCTATGCCTTTCGTACGCTCCCGATTGATGCGTTTCCGAATGTGTCCCCAGTGCAGGTGAAGCTGATCCTGAAAGCGTCGGGGATGACGCCCGAGGAGGTCGAAACGCGGGTCATTATTCCTTTGGAACTGGAACTGCTGGGCATCCCGCGTCAGACGATTCTGCGCTCCGCAGCCAAGTATGCGATCGCAGACATCACCCTGGACTTCGAGGACGGCACCGATATCTACTGGGCCCGGCAGCAGGTATCCGAGCGCCTTGCAGCGGTCCAGGCTGATTTGCCGGCCAACGTGAGCGGCGGACTGGCTCCGGTATCGACTCCCCTATCGGACGTCTTCATGTTCACAATCGAAGGCGGAAATTTGAGCCTCGAAGAGCGCCGCAGCCTGCTGGATTGGACGATACGCCCGGCCCTGCGCACAATACCCGGCGTGGCGGACGTGAATGCTCTCGGCGGCCTTGTGCGGACCTTCGAAGTGCTCCCCGATGGAGCCAAGCTTGCAGCGGCGGGGCTTGGCGTCACAGACCTCATTCGGTTGATCGAAGCGAACAACCGCAACGACGGCGCAGGGCGCGTTTCGGAGGGTGAAAAGGCGCTCGTGGTGCGCGCAGAGGGGGCAATCCAGACACCGGCCGACCTCGCCGAGATCGTACTCAAGACTGTCAACGGCCGCGTGTTGCGGCTCGGAGATGTCGCGACGGTTCAGATCGGAAGCCTGACGCGGTATGGCGCGGTGACACAGAACGGAACAGGTGAGGCGGTCCAGGGGCTTGTTCTCTCTCTGCGAGGCGCAGATGCCAGCCAACTGATTACTGCCATTCAGGCTCGGTTGGACGATCTCAAATCTGCACTTCCGGATGGTGTTCGCCTGGATGTCTTCTACGATCGCTCGCATCTCATACAAGAGGCTGTCGGCACCGTAACGAAGGCACTTCTGGAGGCGACGGTTCTCGTCGTCGTACTTCTGCTCGCCTTTCTCGGCAGTCTGCGCGCCGCCGTCGTCGTGGCCGTGACCCTCCCGTTTGCGGCCCTGATCACGTTTGCAATGATGCATGCGTTCGGCATGTCGGCCAACCTCATGAGTCTCGGCGGCCTTGCCATTGCCATCGGCCTTATCGTGGATGCGGCTGTCGTCGTTGTCGAGAACACGGTCGAGCGGCTGCACGAAGGCAAACCGAAAGTTCCGACGCTGCACATCGTTTATCGAGCAGCGAGTGAGGTCGCCACGCCAGTTGCATCCGGCATCGCCATCATCTGCCTTGTATTTCTTCCGTTGCTGTCGCTTCAGGGACTGGAAGGTAAGCTCTTCGGTCCAGTCGCGCTGACAATCATCTTTGCGCTCAGCGGTTCGCTCATTCTCTCGCTCACACTGATACCGGTGCTCTCTTCATTCACACTGAAAGAAGGTGCTCACAAAGAGCCCATACTCATGCGGCTCCTGACGTCCGCATATAAGCCCCTGCTCCTGGCGTGCCTTAAACGACCACTCCCGGTTTATCTGCTGGCAATGGGTGGCTTGGCTTCGATGGTCGCCGCATATAGCGCAATCGGCAAATCTTTCATGCCGACGATGGACGAAGGGTCCGTGATCATGCAGATCACGAAGCTGCCATCGATCAACCTCGACGCGAGTATTGCGGGAGACCTACTGATTCAGAGGAGACTGAAGGAGAAGGTGCCGGAAATCGAACGTATCGTTGCGCGTGTCGGCTCAGATGAACTGGGCCTCGATCCAATGGGTCTCAACGAGACCGATGCCTTCCTCGTTCTCAAACCGAAGTCAGAATGGCGGGTTCCAGACAAGGAGTGGCTCGTCGAAGAACTTCGGAAAGCAATGAGTAGTCTTCCGGGCTACGAATTCGCATTTACCCAGCCGATCGAAATGCGTACGTCGGAGATGCTGACGGGAGCGCGCGGCGATCTAGCTATCAAGGTTTTCGGCCCCGACCTCAAGGTGCTGGCTGATCTCTCGGGGCAGATCCAAGCAGTACTTTCCGCAGTGAGAGGCGCGACCGAGGTCTCCACGGTCGCTAACGATACGGTCGATTATCTCCAGGTGGCCGTTGACCGGTTGGCGGTGGGACGGACCGGGCTCGATGCGGCTCGTGTACAGGACGAACTACGCGCGATGGTCGAAGGCGCGGATGCCGGGATCGTCCAGGAGCCGGGCCGGCGGACACAGGTCGTCATTCGCGGAAGCGATGCCGTGCGCTCATCTCCGGAAGAATTTGAACGGATGCAGCTGGCCGCCGGCGATGGTGGACTGGTGCGCGTGACTGACGTGGCCAAGGTTGAGCGCACGGCAGGACCGGTGAAAATCGACCGGGAAAACGCCTCTCGCTTTGCCATGGTGCAGGCGTATGTGTCCGGCCGTGATCTGGTCGGTTACGTAGACGACGCGCAGAAGGCTGTGTTTGAGAAAGTAACTTTGCCAATCGGCTATCGGCTCGTTTGGGGCGGTGAATTCGAGAACCAGCGCCGGGCCGCTTCCCGGCTCGCGATTGTAGTTCCCATTGCTATCGTTTCGATATTCGGCGTTCTTTTTGCAACGCTTCGCTCGGTACGCCAATCTCTTCTCATCCTCGCGAATGTTCCATTTGCACTCGTCGGCGGAATCCTGACGCTTCTCGTATCTGGAGAGTACCTCTCCGTCCCAGCATCCGTTGGATTCATAGCGCTACTTGGAATAGCCGTATTAAACGGGCTGGTTCTGGTCACCTACTTCAACCAACTCATCGCCGAAGGCGCATCCATCGGTGACGCTGTCTTCGAAGGTTCTGTCCGGCGGCTGCGTCCGGTACTGATGACGGCCAGCATTGCCGCTCTCGGTCTCGTCCCGCTGCTCTTTGCGACCGGGCCCGGTTCCGAAATCCAGCGCCCACTGGCCATCGTCGTGATAGGGGGGCTCGTGACCTCAACAGCATTGACACTCATCCTATTGCCAATCCTCTATCGTCGGTTCGGCCTTAATGCAGAGGTCAGCTCGCCGCAAGAACAAGGGAGTTCGTCTTGGAATCCACTCTCTGCAAAATCACTCTCGTCCTCCCATCATCTGGAGCGGAGCGCGTCGCCGAACTGATGCTCGCGTCCGAGCCGCAGATCACTGGCTTCACCACGTGGCAAGCCGAGGGACATGGAGAGAGCTTTGAGACTGCGAATAACTCAGAACGTGTCCGCGGCCGCGTCGTGCGGACTGTATTTGTGACAATTCTTGAGAAGCCGCGTGCCGAGAAGTTAATTGCGGAGCTCCGTGAACAGGCGCCGATTGCTCACATGATCTACTGGGTCGAGCCCGTTTCCCAGTTCGGGCGCATGACTAGCGTACAGTCTATACCCTCAGAATAAGGCCCTAGCGGATGATGTTCACTATTCTCGTTGCAGTCGGGTTCGTTGTGGGCGTCCTTGCTGTCGCCGCGTGGGCAGCGCGTCTTCCAAACGAGGAGAGGTCATTTCTATCGAATTCTGAGCGGACAAAATCAAACGCCCGGGATGCAGACCCCCGATAGAAGTCAATTACGTCCAGTTTTCAAAGAACGGTTCAGGGCCGGTTCTATCTGCAATCGTCTCACGTCCTCCAGCTCAGTAAGGACGCCCGCATGACATTGCCGTCAGCCCACGACAACGAACCCCACTTCATCACGCGGAGCGGTTGGCTACGGGCCGCAGTCCAGGGGGCGAACGATGGCATCGTATCCATCTCGTCTTTGCTCGTAGGAGTAGCATCGGCTGATCCGTCTCCACGTGCAGTGTTGATCGCGGGAGTGGCGGGTCTGACCGCAGGCGCAATGTCGATGGCCGCCGGGGAGTACGTGTCCGTCTCCTCGCAATCCGACATCGAACGTGCCGATATCGCAAGAGAAAGGCAGGCCTTGTCGGACGAGCCCGAGATGGAGCAGGCGGAGTTAGTCGCGATCTACCGGCACAGGGGACTATCAGCTGAGACGGCCAAGATCGTCGCGGATGAACTCACTCGCCACGATGCACTAGGATCCCATGTTCGTGACGAACTGGGCTTGTCTGAAGTTCACGCTGCAAATCCGCTTCAGGCAGCTTTAGCGTCGGGCGCGACATTTTCCATTGCCGGTGCCGTGCCTCTCATCGCCGCGGCGGCATCACCAGCCAGCTACATAGTCCACATCGTTCTTATAGTCACAATTTTAGCTCTCGGTGGTCTGGGCGTCTTTGGAGCGAAGACCGGCGGCGCTCCGGTCGGTCACTCGCTGGCTCGAGTTGTAGGCTGGGGTGTCGTGGCGATGCTTGTCACCGCCGGAATAGGCAAGATTTTCGGTGTGAGCGTTTAACTTAGAGGACTACCTCCGCAGCCCTTCTATGGGTTCGCCACTTCGCCCCGCCAGCCGCTTATAGCGCCAGTGGTCGAAATTGGCTTATGCCATGCATTGATATGAGTTCTGCTTCGCCATGATCAGCCAAAACCACGCCCGTTTTTCGCTAAGGGGCGCACGTGGGTCGAAAAGGGCGCAGAACTCCTCAAGAGTCGGCCGTTGCTGAAACTTGTTTTTTTTCTGCGATACGGAACTTCCGTCCCATTCTCCGACTCCTGTCAGCACTTCTTCTTGGTTCGGTCGGGAGCACGGCGTGATTGGCGTCCAGCGTCAGTGGGTGGGGCGTCGATAGCGTCAAGCTCAGTCCGGCATGCGGCTCAAAAGACGACACCAAAAATCAGCGACACTAAGGTGAGCATCGCGGACCGATCTCAGCAAGTCCGGAATCCTCTCGACAGCGTGCATGATGTCGCGACAGACCGCTCTTCGCTCTGTTACCGATGTCGGTAACCAAGTGACGAGCGCTCCCGAGTGCTGATCAATCGCTGGTGAAGGAAAACCGGACTTGTCGAGCGCGGCTGACAAAGCTCACTTTTACCCGGAGCGGACTCTGTGCAGGTGCGCAACAAGCATGTTGCCTCTAATGCCGGTGGACCTCCGAGACACTTTTGATTCCACCTCGTCGACAAAAGACAAACCTCAGAATTTAAATGTCGAGATTAGCCAGGGAACGTGATCGTCGGTATTACCCGAAGCACGCCATGTGTAGACGTTCATATACCCGGCCTCGAATGTGAAGTTCTTGGTGATCTCGAAATTCAGCCCGGCAAAGTTGCGCCATTGTTCAATGCCACCATCCAGAGAACGTCCGTTGGCTTGCACGACATCATTCAACCGCCAGAACGCCTCCGTCCAGATAACCCCCTGCACGCCGTCGACGATGGGATACATCAGACGAAGTTGTTCGCGCAGACGCCAGATTGTGTCGCCGCCAGCCTCAAACATGCGCTGTTCAAGCCGCGTGCGCCAGTTCAGGATGGGCTGGTCCTCGCCGCCGAAAAGACGGATGTTCACCTGCTCCCAAATGCGGTCCTCATCGGCAAAGTCGCCCTCGCCATCATAGACGCGGAAATGAGCATAGCCTCCTGTGAAGGAGAGCCAGTCGTTCCACTTGTAAGTGACAGAAGGACGAACGATGAAAAAGGCAAAATACGAGACATCCCCGTACCAGCGTTCCTGGATTTCCAGGTTCGTCGACCATTTGTCGTTGATCTTGTAATTGAAGTTCTGGGTATTCCAGAGTTGCGTATCGCCGTCGGCCTGCGCCGGCGTGGCCATCACATGCGCGAGTGCGAGCGCGGCAACAATCAACGGCAAAGTACCGCCCGTCTGCGCCGGCTTTTCCCATAGCGTAAGTTCGCGGGGCGATCTGGGCATGGTGAGGATGTCCCTCCAAGGGACGGGTTTCCGCCAAGTCATGGCTTCAGAATTGATGATTCGCGGAAGTTTCCCACGCTCGTCCGAGCGGTTGAACATCAACGCGGCAGACAGTTGTCCACTTTCCTCACTCATCAGTTTCCCCCCAAAAGCCCCGGCTGTGCTCAGTGCTACTGATCACGCCGCACAAGGGGAACGAAGAAGAACTGCTATGCTTTTCGATCTTTGGGCAGAGTGCGGGCCGGCCGATTGTCCAAGACATCTGAAGTCGAGGCGCGCGCCACTTCGGCTCGAATTGAGGACGCCTAAAAGCGCGTTGTTCGCGCACAAAGCGCAGCGTATCCGCTCGGCGGGTGCGAGCGTTCCAGAAGGCTGTCTGGCCGCGGTTTGGACATGAACACGACGCGAGGAAAGCGCTGCTTTAGGCGCTGTCCTCCGGGCGAGCCGCGCTCGCTTCGTCTCTCACGACGCCCTCCGTGAGACCGCCCGAGCACAACTCAATGAAGCGGTAAGAATAGGTTCGCAGGTAAGATCCGCGCCGCACCGCAATGCGGGACGTATTGGATGAAAAAAGCGAAGCGGCGTCGAGAAGTCTCAGTTGCGGATCGCGGTCGGCGCTGAATGCCATCGAAGCGATGATGCCGATACCAAGTTCCAACTCCACATAAGCTTTGATGACGTCGGCATCGAGTGCCGTCATCACGATGTCGGGAATGATCTCGGCTTTTTGAAACGCTTCGTCGATCCGGCCGCGTCCGGTAAATCCCATCTGATAGGTCACGATCGGCCATTCCGCAATCGCCTCGAGTGTCAGCTTTTTCTGCGTTGCCAGAGGATGACTCTTCGGAACGATCACGCCATGGTGCCACGAGTACCATGGGAAAGTTGCCAGATCCGGTGCATCCTGCAACGCTTCCGTGGCAATTCCAATATCGGCGCGTCCGTCTCGCAGCATGGCGACAATCTCGGACGGCGACGCTTCATGAAGCACCAGGCTGACCTTGGGGAACTCCCTCTTGAAGTCTGTCACGATCCGCGGCAGGGCATAGCGAGCCTGCGTGTGGGTCGTCGCTACGGTAAGCTGACCACGGTCCTTGTTCGAGAACTGCTCCCCAAGTTTCTTGATGTTGTGCGAATCAAGCAAGATGCGTTCGACGATGCCAATAAGTTCCTGGCCCGGCGCCGTCAGCCCAAGGAGGCGCTTGCCCTTGCGGATGAAGAGCTCGACGCCGAGCTCATCCTCCAGGTCCTTGATGTGCTTCGACACACCCGATTGGCTGGTGTGCAGCGCATTCGCGACCTCGGTAAGATTAAACTTTCGGCGGACCGTCTCGCGGATGATGCGCAATTGCTGGAAGTTCACGTTCTTTGTCCTCAGGCTTGGTCGCGAAACAGGCTGAGACGCCGGCTTTTCAGTCGCACCCGCTGGCCGTTTGCAAGAGCAAGTCGCGAAAGATCTTCCGAACCTATCTCGACCTCAAAGTAATCCTTCGCGCCCCCGCGCTCGGGCCCGTTGGCAACAAGCTCCACCCGAGAGGTGCCGCCGCTTGTGAGAACGCGATTGATGCGCGCGGCGACGCCGGCCGTCTCTTGCGTATCGGCGACAATTTCCGTGTCATGGGGGCGCGCGTAGCCCACGACAGGCTCGCCTTCCGCGAAGTTACATTGGAAGTGAGGCAGAAGATCATCGCCGACGCGCAAGAAGGCGCCCTCGATCTTGCCTCGAAACGTATTCACGTTCCCGATGAAAGAGTACGCGAAGGACGTCGCCGGTTCCTGGTAAATCTGGTGTGGCGTCCCGACCTGTTCGATCCGGCCTTTGTTCATGAGAACGATGCGGTCGGCCACCTCAAGAGCCTCTTCCTGATCGTGAGTAACAAAGACAGACGAAATATGCAGCTCGTCATGTAGGCGACGCAGCCAGCGCCGCAGTTCCTTCCTCACCTTGGCATCGAGCGCTCCGAACGGTTCGTCCAGAAGAAGAACTTGGGGTTCCACAGCTAGTGCCCGTGCCAGCGCGATGCGTTGGCGTTGGCCACCCGAAAGTTGCGCGGGAGACCGGTCTTTCAGCCAGCCGAGTTGCACCAGATCCAGGAGTTTATGGACACGTCGGTGGATCTCGGCCTCAGTAGGACGCTCCCTGCGCGGCTTCACACGCAGACCGAAGGCGATGTTCTCAAACACCGACATGTGCCGGAAGAGGGCATAGTGCTGGAACACGAATCCGACCTGTCGCTCGCGGACATGCTTGCCCGTCGCGTCCTGACCATCGATCAGAATGCGGCCCGCATCGGCCGACTCTAGGCCTGCAACGATGCGCAGAAGTGTAGTCTTGCCGCAACCCGACGGGCCGAGGAGCGCCACGAGTTCGCCGCGCGGGAGAGCGAGAGATACATCATCGAGGGCGCGGAACGTCCCAAACGATTTGACGACGTGCTCTATTGCAATGCTCATCCTTCGCTATCCTTCGCGACATTCCGCGCCGCCTGCCACTCAACGTACGCCTTCAAAGCCAAAGTGACGAGTGCCAGCAGCGCCAACAGCGATGCGACGGCGAAGGCGGCCGCGAACTGGTACTCGTTGTAAAGAATCTCGACGTGCAGTGGCATCGTGTTGGTCTCGCCGCGAATATGGCCGGAGACGACCGACACGGCTCCGAATTCACCCATCGCCCGGGCGTTACACAGAATGACGCCGTAGAGCAGGGCCCACTTCACATTCGGCAAGGTGACGCGCCAGAACGTCTGCCAACCCGATGCCCCGAGGATGATGGCGGCCTCCTCTTCTTCGCGACCTTGGGATTGCATAAGGGGGATAAGTTCGCGCGCAACAAACGGAAACGTGACGAAGATCGTCGCCAGAACAATGCCGGGAACAGCAAAAATAATGTCTATGTCGTAGGCCTGCAGCCAGCTTCCGAACCACCCATGAGCCCCGAAGATCAGAACATAGACAAGGCCGGCGACGACAGGTGACACTGAGAACGGCAGATCGATGAGGGTGATCAGGAATTGCCTGCCTCGGAATTCGAAGCGCGCGATCGCCCAGGCCGCCGAAATGCCGAATACCAGGTTAAGCGGAACGGCAATGGCCGCGGCGAGTAGTGTCAACCTGATCGCCGATACCGCGTCCGGATCGGCGAGTGCCGCGATGTAAGTGTCCCAGCCCTTTCGAAAGGCCTCTGCGAAAACCAGGACCAGCGGAAGGAAGATGAAGACGGCAAAAAAGGCGAGGCTGACCGCCAGAACAGCCGTCTTCACGAGTCCGCTGTCCCGTGTTGCCAGTCGGCCTTCGAAGCGATTCAGCGAAGACGACAGATGTGCCGCTAGCTGCGAAGTGGCGCCCGACATCAGATCGCCCTGGGCGTACTGCGGGCGACCCAGCCTTGCAGAAGATTAATGACGAGGAGAAGAACGAAGGAGATGACCAGCATGACCGATGCGATGGCGGTCGCTCCCTGATAGTCGAATTCCTCCAGCCGGGTAATGATCATGAGAGGCGTGATCTCCGACACGAATGGAATGTTGCCGGCGATGAAGATCACCGAACCGTATTCGCCGACCCCGCGGGCAAAGGCGAGGGCAAAGCCGGTCAGCAGAGCTGGCAAGAGTGCAGGAAAGACCACCCTGCGTACCGTTTGCCACCGCGTCGCGCCAAGCGAGGCAGCTGCTTCCTCAAACCCCGCATCGAAGTCCTCGAGGATAGGCTGAACCGTTCGTACGACGAACGGCAGGCCTATGAAGATGAGGGCCACGAGCACGCCATACGGTCCGAACGCGATTTTGATGCCGAGTGGCTCCAGGATCTGCCCAATCCACCCGTTCGGGGCGTAGAGCGCTGTCAGGGCGATTCCGGCCACGGCTGTCGGAAGCGCAAATGGTAGATCGATAAGCGCATCGACGATCTTCTTTCCTGGAAACGAATAGCGCACGATGGCCCAGGTCAGGAGCAGGCCGAATACGACATTGATCGAAGCAGCCAGCAGCGACATGCCGAAAGACAATTTGTAAGTGGCGACGACGCGCTCACTGGCGACGACCGACCAGAACCGCTCGAAATCCATCGCGGCTGCCTTGACGAAGACAGCCGATAGCGGAATGAGAACGATCAGCGAGAGGTAGGCCAGAGTGTAGCCAAGTGAAAGCCCAAAGCCGGGCAGCACCCTGTTGGCGCCGGACATCAGATGCTCCCATCACCGCAGCGTAACGAAGACAATCAGTGTCAATGCTGCCGACAGAGCGCACCAGGCGGACAGCTTTTCAAGTACTTCCCGATTTTTGAGCATGATCGAGGTGCCAGGATATGAGACTACAGCGGCAACTATGACGGAGCCGATTGTGCATCCGAACGAAGAAGAACTGATTTCCATTGCCGGATTTCAGATAAGGCGAAGACGGTCACCCCCGCTTCAAGACTGGAGTTGATCGTCGATTTTGCGATGTTCGGACCGTAAGAGCCGAAACGTCGCCGCTGAACGAAGGATTTCTGATGAGCTTATGAAGGGGCATGCGCATTCCTTAATGGCCGGGATCAGAGATCCGTCCGCCCGTCGGCGAACGGATCTCTGCGCACCACCCCGTCTAGCCGGCCCTCAACCGGCTTGCCGTCCACAAAGAACGGCGGAGTTTGAGCCCTACCGTCCGATACGTGTCTCCTTTCCAAGACGGCGGCCGCCTGACTTCACCGGTCCATCCTGACCGCTGACCCGAAACGTGTCGCGATCGCCTGCGTAAGCGTTCGAGCAGATTGAGACCTTCAGGCCACGGTCCGAAGCCAGACTCGGCATTGATATGTCCCGCCTCGCCCAGATTGACGAAATCAGCTCCCCAACGGTCGGCCCACTCGGCCGCCTTCCAGAGCGTCATCCAGGGATCATTGCCGCTCGCGACCACGACCGCCGGAAAAGGCAAAGGATTGCGCGGCAGGTCGCGAATGGATTCGAATTTTTCAGGATCCGCAGGCGCAACGAGCAGTGCCGCAGAAATCCGGTCCGGTTCCCGCGCCGCGGCGTGAACCGCTGCAAGAACTCCAAAGCTATGGGCGACGACGATGTGGCGGCCGGGATTGCGATGGATGTCACGGCGAACCCGCGCAGACCAGGTCGTAAGGTCGGCTTTATCCCAATCACCTTGAATGACCCGGACGGTTCCAGGAATCTGCTCCTCGAACCAGGTCTGCCAATGGCCAGGGCCGCTCGAGCGGAGGCCTGGAATAATGAGGGTAGTGGTCATGGTGTCTCTCATGAATTCGGTTTGCAAAGCGCTTTGCGCGACACATTTGACTGAAGGGTTCGGAGCTTCGACACCGCTCTGCGAATGAGAATGAGACACTGAGGCGCGTGGATCGGTCGGTCCTGCGGACCCGTTCACCGGCCCAGGCGATGAAATTCGTCGTGGTGCGAGCGTCGGACGGCATGAGGCCCATCAAGGTTGCTAAAATTGAATGCGCCGATCCGCAGGCCGTCAATGCATGCGGATCGGCGGAGGGTATGGTTCGTCAGCTCTTCTTGTCGTAGATCTGGTCGAAGATACCGCCGTTCCTGAAGTGAACCTCGGTTGCGGCAGACCAGCCTCCGAATACTTCATCGATAGTGAAGAGCTTTACCGGTGAGAACTGCGCCTTATACTTCTCCTGCGCCTTCTGATCCTGCGGGCGATAGTAGTGCTTGCCGGCGAGGTCCTGGCCTTCCGGCGTGTAGAGGTAATTGAGGTAAGCCTCGGCCAACTTGCGCGTGCCCTTCTTGTCGACATTCCTGTCGACGACGGTGACCGGCGGCTCGGCGAGGATCGAGATCGTCGGCGTGACGATTTCGAACTTGTCGGGGCCGAGTTCGTTGGCAGCGAGATAGGCCTCGTTTTCCCAGGAAATAAGCACGTCGCCGATGCCGCGTTCCGAGAACGTCGTCAGCGAGCCGCGGGCGCCCGAGTCGAGCACTCTCGTGTTCTTGTAGAGACGGGTAACGAGATCCTTGGCCGTCTCCTCGTTACCGCCGTCCTGCTTCAGGGCCCAGCCCCAGGCGGCAAGATAGTTCCAGCGCGCGCCGCCGGACGTCTTGGGGTTCGGCGTCACGACTTCAACGCCCTCTTTGCCCAGATCGCCCCAATCCTTGATGCCCTTGGGATTGCCCTTGCGAACGAGCAGCACGATCGTGGATGTGTAGGGTGAAGAGTTGTTCGGCAGTCGCTTCTGCCAATCGGCGGGGATGAGGCCGCCGTTCTTGTAGAGTTGGTCAACGTCGCCGGCGAGTGCAAGCGTCACGACATCGGCTTCGAGCCCGTCGATAATCGCGCGGGCCTGTTTGCCCGAACCACCATGCGATTGCTTGATGGTTACGTCCTCGCCGGTCTTCTCTTTCCAATGCTTGGCAAATGCTGCGTTGTATTCCGAGTAGAGTTCACGCGTCGGATCGTACGAAACATTCAGAAGTTCCGCTGCTGCGGCGGCGCCTGCGAACCCGGCCAAGCTCAGCGACGTACCGAGCACCAGGACTGTGCGGCGAGTCATTAACGAAAACGGCATGGCATCCTCTATGGCCAGTGTTGAACCTGATGAGGACGCTATCGGCGCGGCGCTCCCGACCGAACCAAGAAGAACTGCTGAGCTTATGCCTCAGAACGAAAATGACCATCGGCCGCTCTTCCCTATCGGGTGCGGGGCAAATCTTGCCACCAAGCCTTGGCGCCAGTCATGATAACTTCTGCTGCTCTTTCGTTGGCACAGCTGCTGACCCCGCGAGTATACCGCCATCGATATGGAACTCAGATCCGGTGATATAAGTCGCCTCGTCGCTTGCCAGCATCACCGCGACAGCGGCGACCTCGTCTGGCGTGCCGAACCGCCGGAGCGGGGTCTCGGCGACAACTGCGGCTATGTTAGCCTCGCGCTCCGGTCCCTGACCTAGCATCGGCTCCCACATGGGCGTGAGAATAGCTGCGGGATGGATGGAATTGCAGCGAACGTTCAAGCCCTGCTCCGCGCAATACAAGGCCACCGTCTTGGTGTGATTGCGAACCGCGGCTTTCGAAGAGGCATAGGCGGCCGCTGCCGGAGTGCCGATTATTCCCGAGCGCGACGAAATGTTGATAATCGATCCGATACCCGTCGGGCGCATGGCTTGGATGGCGTATTTGCATCCCAAGAAAACCCCATCGAGATTGGTGGCATGCACGGCGCGCCAGTCACCAAGAGTGGCGTGCTCGGGGTCATGTGGAGCAGTGGTGTCCTCGAGGCCCGTGATGCCGGCATTGTTCACCAGGACGTCGAGCCGGCCGAAGCGATCAAGCAGTTCCGCCTGCGCGGCCTGCCATTGGACTTCGTCCCGTACGTCGAGCATGAGCGCAAGCGCGGCATCGCCAATTTCGCGCGCCACGGATTCAGCGCCTGCCAGATTAAGATCGCTGACAACGACATAGGCACCTTCGCGCGCGAACGCCCGAGCAAGCGCTGCACCGATGCCGCGCGACGCGCCTGTAACGTGTGCAACCTTCCCACGAAGCCGCATGTAACGCCGTCAACTCTTTAAAACACGATTGCACCAACGTCCGCCGAACGAGCGCATGTGAGAAGCGTCATACCAAGATGCGCCCGGACCTCGGATGACCGTGCAACGGTCGGATGCGATCTTTCTCAGCCATGATCGGCTTCTCTCCTTGTAGTAAGCACGTTTCCCCGCAGCAGAGACAACTACCACTGCTCCGGGGCAGTGTGGTCGAGGTTTTCCCATGCAATTATCCACAAAGAAAAAGCGCGGATATACCCTCGCAACTTTGCGACCGGCATACGGATTGTCTGATGACTCATTCAAGTAGCCAGAACCGGATATCCAGTTTGAGAGACGACTTTATCTCGATAGGCCAACTGATACAGAGTGACATACCAAAAGCCCGCGCTGGCCGAGTGCTGTAGCTGACCGACAACACACGCTGTCCGCGCTGCGCGACTTGCGACTTGCCTGCGTTGACCTACTGCTGCCCCAGATGTTGATTCGATCCAGAGTAATTGCGTCCAGTTGCTTTCAGTGGAGTCAGAAAAATGAAGTTGAACGTTTCGTCGTCGGCCATCGCACTGGCCTTAGCCCTTGTCGCCGCGCCCGCCCTTGCGGCCGACCTTGGCAGCATCAAGGACACCTATGAAGAGCCCCCTCCGCCGGTGGTTAGCTGGACAGGTTTCTATCTCAGCGCGGGCCTAGGCGGCAGTTACATGTTTACTGACCTTGATGGAGGAGTGGGCGCTTACGACGACGTTGCCCCTTTCACTGAATTCGCCTTTGTTGGAGCCGCTGGAAATGCGGGGGCGGCAAATTTCTTCGGCACCGTCGGTCTCGGCTACGATTTCCAGGTTGCGCCAAAATGGCTGTTCGGCGTGCTTGCGGACTACGACTTCGCTTCGTCTCAAGACGCATCGGTTAGCGGAGGCGGCGCTCTTCTGAACGGATTGGGGGCCGCAGCGGTTACAGTGTCCAGTGAAATGGGTGACACCTGGTCGGTTGGTGCGCGCCTCGGTTATTTGATCAACCAGCGGACGCTAGTCTACGCGATGGGCGGTTACTCGGAGGCGGAATTCTCCCTCGTCGGGTCGGTGGAAGGTAGTCTCGGCACCGATTTCGGACCGTATTCCGTCAGTTCCGGCAAGTCGTGGCGGCAAGGCTACTTCGTTGGTGGTGGTCTCGAGACCATGCTGGCTGAGAATCTCAGCGCGAAGCTGGAATACCGCTATGCGCAATATGACGGCGAGTCGTTTGATGTCGAAGACACTTTCAGCGTCAATGGTAACGGCGGTGACGTTATAGGCGGGGCGTCCATGTCCGATCCGGATGTGCACAGTATCCGTGCGGCGCTGTCCTGGCGTTTTGGCAATTGGGGGCGTTGAGCGTCGAGCCGATTGATTGGCCTTTAGAGGGAGCAATGGCGTCCGAGACAATCTCTTGGGCGCCATTTTAAACTTCCACAGAACCGATCTTCTGGATAGGCGAATGGTTCATGCGGTTGGCGACGGAACTTTCATTGGCGATGGCCGCCACATCGACTACCGCAAAATGATGGCCTCAAAGATCTGGCTGGCGTGCGAACCCTCAGCGCGAGGAGACTTCACTCCTGATCGGTCTAGCGTCGACCGTGAAGGTAATCTCCGCCGCCTTTGCTTCCTTACCCGTCCGGCTGATAGGCGATTTGCAGTTATAGTCGGAAGCAAAGCCCTCGATCCGGCAGCGACGAGTGTCGATCGTGAATTCTAGAACGCGTCTGTTGGGTAGCCTGTTGATGTCGATCACATCATCCTGCGACAGATCCTTATCGATCAATTCCACTTTGACCGGATGCACGCCCGGTCCAACATTCTGGATGATCTGCCAATCAGGTTTAAGAACTTGGCCGACTGCTGCGGTTTGCTTGAGGATCGGTGTGGACTGCGTTGTTCCGGCAATCGTGATTCTGGCGTAGATGTCACCGAGTGAGAGTTCGTCATATTTGTCGAGGGCCTTAACCTCTTGCACATTGAGTACAATCTGATGTGTCGGGGAACCCGCCCAGGCCGGTGTGCCAAGCGCTAGCCCGACAGCTAGGGGCGCGCATCCGATCGCAAGCAGCTTGCTCGCATTGGCCTTTAACAAATTGCTGGTCCAGCCATTATTCATAGCGAGCTCCTTTGGTCGGTTGCGAACTCTCGATTCGTAGATCAAGGGTACTGCTTCTGAAAAAGGGTAGACAGTGGTGAGGCTCAATCAGGTGTGGATTTGCTGACGATAGGTAGCGAGGCGTGGCAGTGGCGACGGCACATCGGACCGATCAAGAAGGACGGTCTCTCGGTCGAGCGCGACGACTATTCGTTCATGACCACCACGCCTAATGCGCTAGTCAGCACGATCAACCACGAGCGCATGCCGGTCCTGCTGTCGACCGACGAAGAGTACGAGAGGTGGATGACCGGCACTCCCGACTAGGCGTTCTCGCTGCTTAAGGAGTATCCGCCAGACAAGATGCGGATGGTACAATCGGGGTTGGAAAAGAGGGATATGCTCTCAGTTTCAGCGCAACCTTGATCAAGAGCTCTAGCTTCACCGGAACCTCTCGCACTTCATTCATCGCCATTGTTCTGCGGCAATTTCTCGTATCAACTGACCTCGAATGGCTCGGGCCTTCCCTCCGGGCGCCGGCTCACGGCAACCTTCGATGCGCGAGATCAGCTTTGGCGCGTGTGGTTTTCACTCCGAATATTCAACGCCATGTCCCGTGCCCTGAGACTCGAGCAGACGGGGACACGGTGCGAAAGGTGTTGGAGCGCGTCTTCGCGGACAATCCCCGCGCTCGAAGCTACGTCCTGGACGATCAAGGCGCGTTGCGCCGGCACATGAATATCTTCGTCGATGGTCGGGCTGTCATCGACAGGCGCGGCCTCTCGGATGCCGTCGCGCCGGATGGATCCATTTACGTGTTTCAAGCGCTTTCAGGCGGTTGAGCGTTAAGACAAGGAGCTGATCGGTGGCGAGTAGATTGTTTGTATCGACCCGCAAGGGACTGTTCACGGTAGAGCGTGGCACGGATCAATGGGCTATTCGGGATGTAACGTTCCTCGGCGACAACGTCACGCTGACCTTCACCGATCCTCGTGACGGCACCACCTATGCTGCGCTCGACCACGGCCATTTCGGCGCAAAATTACACCGGTCCTGCGCCACGGGTTGGGAAGAGATCGCGACGCCCGCTTACCCGCCTAAGCCTGAGGATAACGACGAGCAGGATATGTGGGGACGACCCCTCCCATGGAGCACGGTTCGCATATGGGCGCTGGCCGCTGGAGGCCCGCATGAGCCGGGTACTATCTGGTGCGGGACGATACCCGGTGGTCTTTTTCGCTCAACGGACCGTGGTGCGAGTTGGGAGATCGTCCAGTCGCTTTGGAACCATCCAAAGCGACGGCAATGGATGGGGGGCGGAGCTGACCTGCCCGGAATACATTCCATTCTCGTCGACCCGCGTGATCACCGGTGGGTGACTATTGGAGTATCGACCGGCGGACTATGGTTCACGTCCGACGGCGGTGAAAGCTGGTCGCAGCGCGGCGAGGGCATGCGGGCGGACCACGTGCCACCTGAGCTGACGCATGATCCGATCGCGCAGGACGTCCATTGCCTAGCGCAATGCCCGGCCGCGCCGGAGCGCATGTGGGTTCAGCACCACAACGGCATCTTCATTTCTGACGATGCAGGCCGTACCTTCCGAGAGATTGCAAACGCCGAACCGTCAGCCTTCGGGTTCCCGGTGGCCGTTCACCCCGATGATCCTGACACGGCTTGGTTTGCGCCTGAGATCAAAGACGAAAAACGTATCCCGGTCGGGGGCAAGCTTGTGCTCTCGCGCACACGCGACGGCGGCAAGAGCTTTGAAACGCTGTCCAAGGGCTTGCCGCAGAAACATGCCTACGACGTTGTCTACCGTCATGGGCTCGACGTGGACTCGAGCGGGCGGAAATTGGCATTTGGTTCGACAACGGGTGGGCTTTGGATCAGCGAAGACGAGGGCGACAGCTTTGCAATGTTGAGCCACACCTTGCCGCCGATCTATGCCGTCAGGTTTGCGTGACCGGCTCAATTCGGTGCCGTCTGATCGCGGCGGTGAGCGCGGAACTGACAAAGCGTCCCAGTCTAAGTTCATTGGGCACAGTTCGCGAGCAGGCGGGGTCCGAATGTATCGGCTAAAGTAGCTTTCGCGGCATGTTTGGCTCGTGTTTGCAGAACGATAATGCCCCGCATCCGCGCTCCATCGAAGAGTATGCTTTAGCGCAAAAAAGGCAGGCGGATCAGTCGATCGTCGCTGGCAAGACGCGTTCTGGTTAGCCGAAGGGTAGCTGCTGTAAGGTAGCGATGCGAAGAGTCGTCCATAAACCCCGCCTATCGAGCTACGTCTCGGCCGATCTCGCCGAATGGCTCGACGATAACGGCATGGAGCAGGTCCGCGGCGCGCCCCACCATCCGCAAACCCAGGGCAAGATCGAGCGCTGGCATCAGACACTCAAGAACCGCATCCTGCTCGAGAATTACTATCTGCCCGGTGATCTCGAAGCGCAGATCGGACGCTTCGTCGGGCACTACAATCACCGCCGCTACCACGAGAGCCGGGCCAATCTCACACCGGCCGACGTCTACTTCGGACGCGGCCAAACCATCCTGCTGCAAAGAGAAAGGATCAAACGCGACACCATCCGGAAACGACGATTGCAGCACCAATCGAAAGCCGCTTAACATCCAACCGAAATGACCCCGAGCCTCCGCTCGCTCACGCCGCAAGCTGTCTCAAAGCATTCGACGCCGGACACCTCCTTTGCGAAGCGACAACCACGGATAAACCGGACTTTTTAGATGCATGGGCGACCTGGCAGGACGCCCTAGAACGAGCTAGGAAGCCCCTACGAAGCCTTCAAGGGAGCGCTCAGGAATTTCTTGCAGTTCATTGTTGCGGGCTGCAGCAGTTGGGTCAAGGCAGGCAAAGGGTCGGCATGCCATGCCCCTGAGCATGAAGGCGACTTCATTTCCATTGCGTCTGCTTCCAAACTTTCTGGCGTGACTCGGGGGGGGCCCACTTCCTATCTCGAGTCCGAGTGTTGCAGGCATCATGAGGCTTGGCTTGGATGACTGGTGAGGCTTTTTGGAAGCGTTTGGCGGTGATAACGCTGGCGGTGCTGACGCTCTTCCTCAGCGAGCGCGTGCTTCGCGATTATCTTTTCTCTGCGACGGTGCCGCGCGCCGTCGTTCCCCGTGAAGATCTAGTCCCCGACGAAAAGCGGAACGCCCGGATCTTCCAGTCGGTAGCACCATCGGTCGTCTCGATCTCAACCCAGCAAGGCCAACGCCGGTTCGACTCGCAGGTCGGCGGGTCCGGCTCCGGGTTCGTCTGGGACGCAGCGGGGCATGTGGTCACCAACGATCACGTTGTCGCGAATGCGAGCGAGATCGCAGTTGTGTTCGAAGATGGACGGGCCATCCCAGCATCACTCGTGGGTACAGCGCCCTGGGCCGATCTGGCCGTCTTGAAGCTCTCGGTCGTTCCCCCGGACCTCAAACCCATCAAGGTCGGCAGTTCACATGACCTGGTGGTTGGACAAGCCGTCCTTGCGATTGGAAACCCGTTTGGTTTGTCGCATACGCTGACGACCGGGATCATCAGTGCGCTTGACCGCCAGCTGCCTACCCAGAGCGGTCGGATTGTTACCGGAGTCGTGCAGACGGATGCGGCCATCAACCCGGGGAACTCAGGCGGGCCGCTAGTGGATACCGCCGAACGGTTGATCGGTGTCAACACCGCAATCATCGCTCCGTCCGGCACATTCGCGGGCGTGGGTTTTGCCATTCCTGTCGACACGGTCAATCGCATCGTGCCGGCCCTCATCAAGGACGGTCGCGCCCCGTTGCCCGGCATCGGCATTGGCGTCGTGGCCGAGGAAATCGCCAAGCAGGCTGGCATCCAAGGAATTGTCGTCGCGAGTGTCCAGCGCGGGAGCGCAGCGGAAGCGGCGGGTCTGCAAGGCCTCTCGGCTCGTGGCGAATTGGGAGACGTCATTGTTGAGGCTGAAGGCGAGCCGGTGTCCAACGTCGCTGAACTGTCCCTGATTCTGGAGCGTGTCGGCATTGGAAACAAGGCTCGGCTCACTGCTGCCCGAGAGGGGCGAGAGCGCGAAGTCACTGTAACCGTTCAGGACATTAATGACCGATGAGATCGTGTGGGCGTGTACTGCCGTCGGCTTTTCAAGCGCTACACCGGCTGACGCCAGGCGCCTACCGCCGAATGTTCCAACCGATCTTGAGGTCGAGTGAAATGGACGATGCACTGCCCTAAACATGTCGGCGGTCTTTTAGTCTGTGCGGCTTCTGTTGCTTTAGCAGAAAGCCCTGGCGCGGGAGTGCGTTATCCGGATTTTGCTCGCCGAAGCCGTAGTCTTGGGTTCTGGCGCATCGTTCGCGCAAGTCGCGCGTAAGTAGCATGCGACGCTGGGGCGGGGCAGTGCCTGCGGCTATCTATGCCGTCGGCAATATCTCGAAGCTCTCGGACGCTCCTTCTGGTTCATCGATAATCTCGAGACGAGAAACCTCCGCCAAGCGGGGGCCCTGCTCGCAGAGGCGCAACATTTGTGAAACCGCGGCTGCGGATCCCTGAAGTACGGCCTCGACAGAACCATCGCGTCGGTTGCGAACCCAACCTGTCAGGCCCAGCTGGCGGCAATTGTAGTCGACCCAGGCGCGATAGCCCACGCCCTGTACAAGACCTTCAATGCGAATGCGAACGGCTTTTGTGTCGGGCATTGCGCGCCCCTCTGCGTCAGTCGTCGGACCGAACCCGATATTTCGATTGAACCAAACCCGAGGGGAACGCTGTGGTTTCGACATGATCGAGCTGGACATCATTCGGCAGCGGCCCGAACAGGGGGCGCCCAGACCCGAGGAGAACAGGGATGCGGGTAATGATCAGGTCCTCAATCAGCCCTGCCGTCAAGAACGATTGGATCACTTGGCCGCCATCAACGTAGACGCGTTTCCAACCGCGCCGAGACAAGCTCTCCATGAGTACTTCGGGCGTATCGGCATTGACGTGGACATTTTCAGAAAGTCTTGCTGGCACTCTGTCTTGACGGAGTGATTTGCTCAGGACCACGACGGGTTTCTGATACGGCCAGTTGTCGAAAGCCAGAACCTTCTCGTACGTGTGTCGGCCCATAACGAGCCCGTCCACGGTATCCATGAAAGGCTCGAAGCCGTGGTTCTCGCCGACGGTCGGCACGTTCTCCAACCATGCGATATCGCCGTCTTGCCTTGCGATGAACCCGTCGAGACTGGTGGCTATAAAGGCGTGGCCCGTGATCATTGATGCAATTTCTCGTGGCTCATCGCAGACGATGTAGGCAAGCCATGTAGCACCCTGGCGCCAAAAAAGACGCAGTCATAATCTGACTCCATACCTCAAGTCGTCATGCGCCGCGCGGCCATCCCTTCCACGGAAAGGGCTTCTCGTCTGTCGCGCAGGCGAGGAAGCTCGCAGCCTCTGAAAGCCACATTGCGAGCGATCTGCCGAACTCGGCGAGAGGACGGTTGGGCTCTTGCTTGAACAAAAGCCACATGAACTGGATGAGTGTCATCAAGAACAAGAGGCTTTGCGCGATACCAAACGCAACCATGAACAAAAACATGACCAATCCGCGCTTCCAGGTTTCCGGGTTGGTAAACGGAGATCCGGATGGCCTTTCATTGCCGTCGACATTTTCCATTGTGGGCCTCCGCATCTCTTATCGATCTGCTATGCACCTTTGCTCGAAGCTTCCCATAGCTGGCGCGCGTCCGCTAGAGCGGCAACCTGCTTCGAGGCCGGGGCGGCAAATTCGATCGTGGTTTCCCGGTGGTGGTGGTACGCTCGAGCTGTTTCCCACCTGTGGAAACAGAGACGGTGGGCCACAGGGCGCGCTGGACAGTCGGCATGCGTCCTGAGAGATCGGGTTTGCTCATCGGGCCGGAGCCTTACATTTATTGACGCATGACGAACGCCAGGATGCCGGCCACGGCTTCGATGCAGGCAGCGGCCAGGACTTCGAGCAGCACAACATCGGCCAGGGTGCCGTCGCCCCACCAAGCGGTGTTCCCTACAGTATAGACTATGCCAATCGCTGCGCCGAGGGTGCCGTCAAACATGGCGTCCCTATTGGTGAGGTTCATGGTGGTCCGTATGGGTTCCGCTGTGTTGCCGCTGGCGCCCTCGTGACGGGTGCGCCGTGCGGGATCAAGCGTGTTGGAGCAGTGGCGTGAACAAAGCGCGGCAAGCGGGCTCGATCGTAACCTAAAAGGGTAAGGCCAGATCGAATGTCAGCCATGTTCGGCTAGTTTTAGCTAGGCAGCCGCGGACGCCGAGTGCCCTGCTGGAGGAAAAAAAGAGGTGTCGTCATGTGGGTGATCGATCGTTTGTTGGATGTGCGCCGGCGTTTTCTTTGTCGGTTGCTTGTTGCTGCCGGCTGGACCGTGGCGGTGGCCTTACCGGCGCTGCCGGCTGTGGCGGAGGACGTGCAGTTGGCGATTGAGAAGGCCAATCTCTACATTGAGATAGCGAAGAGTACGGAGCGGGCGGTGGACTCGTGGGAGCGGTATGCGAGCTGGGTCAATATGAAGACCGGGCCGACGGGCAAGGAGCGGTATCTGTCATACGGAATGTATGAGCTCTATGACGTGGAGCCCTTGTTAAAGGAGGCGCGCGAGGCGGCCGGGCGGGAGCTGCGGGCTGAGGCCGTGGATGCCGCGATGGTGCAGTATATTTCCGCTTATGAAGCGCTTGCTCCCGTTATGGGAGAGGCGGCGGCTTATTACGAGCGGCAGGGGTATGAGGCTGATAAGATGAAGTCGGGCAAAGCGCTGCATTCCAAGATGATGCCGCTCGCGATGGCATTCATGGCCGAGCGCAAGGCGATGATGCCGGTGTTGCGCGCTCATCTGCGCGAGGTAGAAGTGCAAGAGGTGGCGACGCTCGAAGCGGCGGAAGGACGGACGGCGGCCTTTCATACGGCGAACGTGATGGCGGCTTTGCACCGCGTGATGGATACGTTTCCGCGCGAGAGACCCGATCAGATGAATGCCGACGAAATGGATCAGGTGATGGCGGAGATTGGACCTGATAATTTCGCCAAGAAATTCGATCAATTGATGGGTGGCGTGAAGCCGTCGAATGCGACGATCGATGTAGCGCGATTTGGCGCGGCGCTCGATGCGTATGCGAAGGCAGTCGAGGGGTTCGAGGGGTTTACGGGTGAGACGCCCAAGGACTTCGATAAGTTCAAGCCGATGCCGGGTGAGATGCGGATCGTGTTGCAAGAGTTCCAAGAGCCGCTCGTGAAAAGCGGGGGGCGGGAATTCGATGGCGCCGGACAGATGGTGATGCGCCTTACCCAGCGGTACTACGACATGATGAACGAGAGCCAGTCCGTGTGGGGTAGCCGGCTCAGGCATTTGCCTTGACGGCTAATCCGTCACTGCCGTCCGGTTCAGCATAGAGCGAGTTCCTGTTGGCAGGGATATTGACGGCCATCATGGCGCTACTCCGAAGGGCGGCGCGATCGTCCGATCAATCAGGGCGAGCAGGAAATTGACGACAATCATGGCCGCTTTGCGCCAGCTCCTTTATGTATTGGTGCCCGTTACACCGAGAAAAAAGGCGAAGTCGACGACATTGTCATCGACAAGGAGCGTGTTCTGTTCGTGGTGCTGGAGGTCGGCGGTTTTCTTGGCATCGGCGGCCGACTCGTCGCGGACACCTCCAAGAGCTTAGTTGTGGAGGAGGACGGTTCAACGTTAAGGATCAAGCTGCTTGGCGGGTCGCGCGAGGCGCTTGAGAAGACGACGGAGTTCAGATACCCGACCCAATCCCAGAACCAACAACAAAACCAACCACAGACCCAACAGAACCAACCACAGGGTCAATCGCAACAGCCCAAGCAGTAGCTGTCCAATTATGTGGCGGAGATAGTCCCTATGGAGGTAGCACCAAAGGGTGTACAACTTGACAAAGATGAGTGGGGCCTCGCGATCAACCGCCTGTCGAAGGCCCTGACCGGTAAGCCGGCTGCAGTCGAGATCGCAGCCACCGCCGCGGACTCACTAACTCTCTTAGGCGTTAGGTTCGATCGCTGCGATACGTAGACCGCGCGAGGTGTATCTCAATCAAAATGACGGAAAGTGAGTCCCAAAACGGTCGCAAATCGCGGATGCCGCGTCGAATGGCATGCGGTGCAGCATTTCTCATGGAGGCCGATGTTGATTTTTGATGTGCGGAGAGCGCAGTCGGTCTGATGACCGCCTCTGGCCAATGGCGCTTCTGGCCCGTAGCGGACTTGGGGTGCACACCACGCGAGGTCCTTTATCGGGAGACCAGCGGCCATTAAGCCTCAGCCGGCAACTGCGCGCCGTAGACGAGACTTCCCGAAAAACTTGGCGGCTGATCTTCAACTAGAGGACACTGGCCGTGGCGAACTCACGACGAGTGGTCAAGAGGACGGAACGATCGGCGATCGCCGCGATTGTTGTGAACTGCCCGTCGACCAGCCAGCGCACAGATGGTTGAAATCAATGTTCGTGTAGAAGATGTGCAATGTCCGCCCTGATTTGAACCTACTGCGCTAAACTCCAGCTAAATCAATCGCCGCCAGATATGAGCCGAGAAGACGCTTCGCTTAAGCAACTGTAATTATTCGAGTTGGAATTCTCGTGGTGGTTGCGGGGGCGCGCAACCTTCACATATTGCTTTTTGTGGCGCAGGACATTTGCGCGGACAGAGTTCAAGCATTTCAGCTGCATAGACGCCGATGATGTCGGCCCTATGAGACTTTGGAATTGCGGCTTCCGTCCGCAAGGAGGGGGTGAGCAGACGTGGTAACATGCGACTTAAGTGTCGAGTCTGACCCGAAGCGGACGACATCAAGCGTCATCAGGATCGGCCGGAGACGGGTTCGCGCGGCTTCGATGGCGAACTCCTGGCTTTTGGGTCCTGGGAAGTTCGCGCGCGACCTCGACGATGAGAACGTTAGCGCGATGAGGAGAAAGAGGCCAATCTGCAAATAAAGATTGATGGGCACACGCAGTGAAAGAGAGAGCGAAACCGACCACACCGGCGATAAAGGCACAGCGAGCAGACGGTGATGGCCGCAAACTAGCCGTTGCTTTCCGGCGAAACAGGATAAATGAGCAGCAAACCCGGGCAAAAGACATAGATCGTCGGACTTCCGGCGCGCTTCTACTGGAGCGAAGGGGCCGTCCACGAGCGGTCAACCTTGTGGGTGCAGGGTCTTTGCCGCTATCTCTTTCTAACAGGTCGTTGACCTCGCCCGACGAGAAGCCGATCCTTAAACATAGATTTGCAACAGACGCCCGAACACTGGCTTACCTTGGTTAGTCCTTTGCCTGCATTCCGCGAGCGTCATCGGCGGGTGATGACCCAAATCAACTCGCAGCGAAAGGACATGAAGCAGACTTTGATATCTGACCGATTAGGAGTTCATCTATGCAGCAAACTTCATTCAAACTCGCCGTCATTTTGTCTGGCATCATGATTTCGGCTCTTCCGCTCACCGCGCCGTCTGTCAGGGCCGAAACACAGGTGGCCAAAGATGCCATCGCCAAGGCCGAGGCAGCGGTCGGGAAGGTCAAGGCGGCGTGTGCGCCCGATGTCAAGTCGTTCTGCAGCACTGTCACGCCCGGAGAAGGACGGCTGCTGCTGTGCATGATGGCGCACGAGGACAAGATCAGCGACCCCTGTTTTGACGCCATACTGACTGCAGCAGAGGGTGTTGAACTTGCGGTCAGCAACGTCCGGCGCGCCGCGCAGGCCTGCGACCAGGACATCGAGAAACACTGCGCTTCCGTCGAAGCGGGCGGAGGGCGCATCGCGCAATGTCTGATCGATAAGCAGGCGGAACTTTCGACGCAGTGCCGCGGAGAAGTTGCGGGACTTCAAGCGCGATTAAAGAAGTGAAGCAGATAAGCATCCCGGGAACCTCCTGGGATGCTTTTGACCGCGCTCATCTTGCCGTACCTCTTCGTGGACGTGTGGATGCGGAGAGACGATGGACCCCAGAACTTCGAACAAGAATTCAAGTTGGCGGCAGTGGATTCCTGCGCTCGGATGGCTGCGGGGCTATGACAGGTCGTGGCTCCGCGGCGACCTTATTGCAGGCCTGACACTTGCGGCATACCTCCTGCCTGCCGGTCTGGGTGACGCCTCGCTCGCCAATCTTCCACCTCAGGCGGGACTGTATGCATGCCTCTTTTCGGGGCTTGTGTTCTGGATTTTTTGTAGCTCGCGCCACACCGCGATCTCGGTAACGTCGGCCATTTCCTTGCTCGTCGGCGCGTCGCTGGCGGAGATCGCCGGCGGAGATGCGACCCGGTTCGGAGCGCTTGCTGCCGGTACAGCACTTCTGGTGGCTCTGATCGCTTTCGCGGCTTGGGCTGTTCGTGCCGGCGCCATCGTCAACTTCATTTCCGAAAGTGTGATGGTCGGATTCAAATGCGGCGTGGCACTTTATTTGGCAAGCACGCAGCTTCCCAAGCTCTTCGGGATCCATGGTGCACATGGGGATTTCTGGGAGAACAGTGGCCACTTCATCAAGCATCTCGGAGACACGAACACGGCCGCTCTCGGCATCGGTCTTGCAGCATTGGGAGCGCTCGTGATCGGCAAAGTCGTCCTGCCCAACAAGCCCATCGCACTCTTCGTGGTCATCGGTGGGATCATCGCTTCATCCGTGCTCGGCCTCGATGCCAAGGGCGTCAAGCTGCTGGGTGAGGTGCCGCAAGGCTTGCCCGAGATCGGCTTGCCTCAAGTCTACTGGTCCGACTTCAATGCCCTTCTTCCGCTGGCGTTTGCATGCTTCCTGCTTGCAGCGGTTGAGACAGCTGCCATCGGTCGTACGTTCGCCGCAAAACATGGCGGCCGGCTTGACGCAAACCAAGAATTCCTGGCGCTCGCGGCCTCTAATCTGACCGCCGGACTCGGGCGGGGCTTTCCCGTCAGTGGCGGCATGTCCCAATCACTCGTGAACGAGGGCAGTGGCGCTCGCACGCCTTTGTCGGGGGCCTTTTCCGCGATCTTCATCCTCATCGTCATCCTATTTCTCTCAGAACAACTGAGTGCCTTACCCCAGCCCGTCCTGGCAGCTGTTGTGCTGATGGCCGTTGTCGGTCTTTTCCAAGCTGATGCTCTGCGTCATCTGTGGCAGGCCAGTCGCCCTGACTTTGTCGTGGCGATGGCATCGCTGATCGGCGTGCTGGGCTCCGGCCTGCTGCGCGGAGTGATGATCGGCGCCATCATCTCGCTCGTGCAGTTGATGCACCGTACTTCGCATCCGCATGTGGCTGTGCTCGGCCGTATTCCGGGGACGCGCCGCTTTTCGGATATCGACCGGCATCCAGATAATGAGCCGATCCCAGGCGCGCTGATCGTCCGACCTGAATCAAGCCTCATCTATTTCAATTGCGACAACATCTGTGACACGATCCTCGCGCGTGTGCATGCGGAGGAAATCAAACCTGCGCTCGTTGTCCTTGATCTGTCTGCTGCACCTTACGTGGACCTGCAGAGCGCCCACACTCTCGCCGGCATGGCCGACGAGCTGCGGTCTCTAGGCGTTCGGCTGCACGTCGTCGAAGCGCGCTCTGGTGTTCGTGACCGGCTGAACAGCAAAGGCCTTGAAGAGCGAATAGGAAGGGTGAATCGATTTGTCACCGTGGCTGACGCGCTGGAGACATTCCTGAGCCGGGTCAAGCCGGTTTGAAGCGCGCTCCCACTCTCCTGCAAGCGGGCTTTGGGGCTGATGGTTACATCTCGGGGATGAAGCGGAAGTTCAACTCATCGCCATTCTTGGACTTCGACACTGAGCGCTTAGGCAGCTTCACTTTCTCGCGAGGCACCTCTTCATAAGGGATTTTGCTCAGCAGGTGCCGGATGATATTCAGCCGCGCTTTCTTCTTGTCGTCCGACCGAGCGACGTACCAGGGTGCCCAAGCCGTATCGCTGGCTTGGAACATCGCGTTTCGCGCTTCCGTATAATCATCCCAACGAGTGTAAGATTTGATATCCATTTTTGACAATTTCCAGATCTTACGACCGTCGTCTACGCGCGCCTCCAAACGGCGCTGTTGCTCTTCTGGGCTGACCTCCAGCCAATACTTGAGAAGAATGATCCCTGAGTCGACCATCGTCTTCTCGACGGCCGGAACGCCGTCGAGGAACTTCTTCACCTGCTCGTCGGTACAAAAGCCCATCACGCGCTCCACACCTGCGCGATTGTAATAACTGCGGTCGAAGATCGTAATTTCACCGGCCGCGGGAAAATGTTGAATGTAACGCTGAACGTAGAGCTGAGACTTTTCCCGTTCGGTCGGAGCCGGGAGGGCCACGACGCGGAAGATCCGCGGGCTCACCCGTTCTGTAATGGCCTTGATCGTGCCACCCTTACCGGCGCCGTCCCGGCCCTCGAACACGATGCAGATCTTCTTGCCCTCGTGGCGTACCCACTCCTGTAGCTTGACCAGCTCGACGTGAAGCTTCTTGAGTTCCTTCTCATAGGCCTTTCGCTTCAATGGACCGCCTTCGGTCTGGTCGCCGTCAACAACCTCGTGAGCCTTGTCGCCAACGTCATTCACGTTCTTCTTTTTCATGTTTCTCTCGCTGCAGGTGTCGCCAAATCAAATATCAATGGCCGCCAAAAACCAGAATTTGCAAGGGCATGAAGAGCGCTTGGGCACGAAGGATTATGGCATGCACAAGTGCGACGGTATCGACGATATGTAGATAAGTTCGCCGAAAGAAATTCTTCTCGGACTGGATTTCTTCGTGATGGTTTGAATAGGCATTCACGATGCAACTCGATCCCGGCGTTACACCATCGAGGCCGCCCTCATACATGGGCTCAAGAAACGTCAGGAGCGTGCCGGGTTGGCGAATTTGCGCGATATCGATGAGCTGCTCCCCCGCCTTGAATTGGCCTGTGGCGACGAAGTCTTGTAAATCGGTGACGACAAGCGGAATGATCGATAGCGGTTTGGAGAAGCAGACGGCCTCGGCCGACATGCCAACCTTCAAAACCTGCGCTTCGATCTGGCCAAAGCCAGCGTGGAGTTGCCGCTTCCTGTCCTTGGTCGATGGAATAAGGATTCCAGCCGGCCGCATGAATGGGTTTATGAAGTCTCCTACCTTCAAGACAAACTGCTCGATGTTGCCGTCCACGCCCGCGTAAACGGTGGTTTTATCGAGGGCGACCTGAGCCTCGTCGAGAGCGGCTGCGGCACTTGCCTTTTCGGCCGGTAGAAGGGTGGATATTTTCGTTTCGGCCGCCTGAAGGGCAGCTTCTGCAGCAGCGACTTGCCCCTTGCGAGCATCGACGCCAACCTGAAGTTTTTCGATCTCGCGCGCCGCAACAACCCCGGCGTTGCGCTGCACGAGCTCCTGCTTGGTGTTCAACTCGTCGATGGCCTGCTGCAAGGCGCCTTGCGCGTGCTGTATCTGCCCCTTCGCGGCTGCAACTTCCGACTTGGCCATTTCCATTGCGGCATCGACTTCTTCCACGCGGCGTTTGGCCGTTTCCAGCGCGGCTTCCTGCTTTGAGCTATCCAGCTTGAACAGCTTCTGGCCTCGCGCCACTTGATCTGTGAGTTTGACATAGACTTCGGACACGCGCCCGGCCGTGTCGGGAAGAATCGGTATCGTCCGGAAGAACGATACGGCGTTGGAGGACGCCGGGTGATTATAGAAAACAATAGTGATCAAGAGCACCGTCAGCATGATGCAGGTGGTGATCCCCCAGCGTAGCTCATACCAGACGGAATACAGCGTAATCTCGCGGCCCCACTCCTTGCCTTGGTAAAAGCGGCGGTAGAGATAGTCCGGCAAGATTGTCAGCAGCGAACAGAGCGTGAGTTCGAGCATGGGTCAGGTCCCGAACGGCTGAATGGTGGCGGGGCGCGGTAATGGACGGACATCGCCGTGGGGCTTCTCGGTTTCTGAACTTGTCACCGCCGGCGGCTCAATGCCTGATAGTTTCTCCAGTGACGTGGCCATGCGCTTCCAGGGCGTAACAAAGTCCGGCAGGTCGATCATGGCCAGCAACAGGCCCGCGACCCAAAATGCATGAATGTGCGTGAAGAGAGATAGCAGTCCGAGCACGGCTACGACTTCGAACTGCATTTTCTTATGACCAAGCCGCTCCGGGAGTGAGTGGAGCGTAAAGAAGAGAACACCCAGTCCAACGACAGCGGCGATCACGAACAGAGTGGTGATGACGTAGAGCGGGTCACCCTCATGCGGTCCGGAAATGAACCAGGGCATGTGATGGGACGCGGCAGGATGCAGATTGTCGGCCATTTCGATCCCCTCGAGTGACGGCTGAATGGACGGCGGCTCATGTCGCAGAATCCGTCCTGTTGGTAGGTCTCCGGCGTCAGGTGAACTTTGATCTGGATCATTTTGCGTAAAAAGTGCTCGGTCGTTAAAGCGCCGCTCAAGTCGCTGCTCGGTGTGGTTAGTCGTCCGCGTGGACGTTCATCATTCGTAGGCCCCTCCCCGCATCAGCAGATCAAGAGAGCCGCATCTCATGCAGATCGTCGGCGACGGTCAGATCTGCCTCGGTGGCTGACCGGACCTGCTCGACCGACACTCCCGGGGCTGTTTCCGCGAGCACCGCTTTGCCGCCGGTGAAGCGGATCACCGCGAGTTCGGTCACCACGCAATCGACCGGCCGAGCAGATGTGATCGGTAGCGTGCACGTTGCAACGATCTTCGATTGACCCTTGGCGGTGTGCTGCATGGCGACGATGACCCGCTTGGCGCCGGTTGCGAGATCCATCGCTCCGCCCATACCGGGGACCATCTTTCCAGGGATCATCCAGTTTGCCAGGTGACCCGTCTGGTCCACTTGAAGTCCGCCAAGTACGGTGATGTCGACATGGCCACCACGCATGAAGCCGAACGAAATCGCGCTGTCGAAAGTGGATGCGCCCGGCAGTGCAGTGACGGGCCGGCCGCCGGCGTCCGTCAGCGTCGGGTGAGCCATACCTTCCGCCGGAATGGCCCCCGTTCCGATGAGGCCGTTTTCCGAGTGGAAGAAGACCTGAACGTCCGGCGCTGCGTAGCCAGCGACGAGGGTGGGGATGCCGATACCGAGATTCACGAGCATGCCGGACTTCAGCTCGCGGGCAATGCGCTTTGCAATGACGGTCTGCGGATCCATGGGCGTTATCCGTTGGCGACGATGTAATCGACGAGCGGGGCGGGCGTAATGACATGATCCGGTGCGATGACGCCGACGGGAACGATGTGCTCTGCCGTCGCGATAACGGTCTCGCCGGCCATCGCCACGATCGGGTTGTAGTTCCGAGCCGTCAGCGCGTAGGCCAAATTACCGAGGTAGTCGGCGAGGAAGGCATGCACGAGCGCAAAATCAGCCTTCAGCGCTGTTTCGAGCAGATACGGAGTGCCATCGACTTCGATCTTCTGCTTGCCGTCTTCCACAAGCGTTCCGACGCCCGTCGGCGTCAATATTCCACCAAGGCCATAGCCGCCGGCACGAATGCGCTCTATCAGCGTCCCTTGAGGAACGAGCTCGACCGTGATCTCGCCAGCCATCATCTGGCGCTGCGTCTCAGGGTTCGTCCCGATATGGCTGACGATCGCATGACGCACGCATTTCGCATCGATCAGCTTGCCAACCCCGATGCCTGGCCGTGCCGTGTCATTGGCAATGACAGTGAGGTCGCGTTTCTCCTGCCGGACGATTTCGTCCATCAACCGATCCGGCGTCCCGACCGACAGGAACCCTCCGACAACGATGCGAGCCCCATCGGGTATCATCGCAGCGGCGTCGGCAATCGGGACCGTTTTCATTTGTCACACCTTCGCCAGCTTAACGGCCGGAAAATCGCGGTGCGCGCTTCTGCTTGAATGCGCGCAGGCCTTCCTCGTAGTCCTCGCTCTCCCACACGAGGCGACGAAGCCCCTGCACGCGTTCAAATCTTCGCGGGCTCATGGGATGCGCACCGGCAAGCATCCGCAGCTGCTCCTTCATGACCGAAATCGAAAGCGGCGCATTTAGCGCAATACTTTCTGAGAGTGCCTGGGTGAAAGAATCCAGTTCCTTGGATGGAACCATATGATTGATGATGCCAAGGCTTTCGGCCCGCTCCGCCGACAGCGGCTTAGCGGTAAAGACCATCTCCTTCACGATCCGCATGGGGCATGCGTTCATGAACGTCAGCATGCCCGATACGTTGTACGGGACGCCGAGTTTGGCCGGGGTGACGGCGAAGGTCGCATCAGGTGCTGCAATAATCAGGTCGCATGCGAAGACCACCTCACAGGCGCCGCCCCATACGCCACCCTCGACAATGGCAATCACCGGAGCTGGACATTCCTCAATGGCTCTGACGAGTTCGCGCAAGGGATCGTCCCAGCCCAGCGGATCACGGCCACCAGAGGGAAGTTCGTAGACGTCATGGCCCGAGGACCAAACCTTCACACCTGGCTGCGCCCGCAACACGACGACGCGAACGTCTGCTTCCTCGAAAGCTTGCAGTCCGGTGATCACCGCTTCGATCAGCGCATGCGAGAGCGCGTTTCGCTTCTCGGGATTGTTGAGGATGATCGTACCAACCCGATTGTCAATCTGCGTCGAAACCAGCGGCTTGCCTGCCGTAACATCGTCCATGGGACATCCTCGGCCTGTGTCAGTCGATAATATGATAGCCGCCGTCGATGTAGATTGTGTCGCCGGTGATCAGCTTGGCCCCATCGAGAGCCAGGAACGCGACCGCCATACCGACATCATCAATAGAAACAAGATGGCGAGCCGGCGCTTTCGCTTCAGCCTTCTTCAACAGTTTGTCGAACTCTCCGATGCCAGAAGCCGCGCGCGTCTTGAGGGGACCGGGCGAGATCGCATGCGCGCGAATGCCTTTTGGTCCGAGTTCTGCTGCAATGTATCGCGTTGCGCACTCGAGCGCGGCCTTCACCGGCCCCATCATGTTGTAGTTTTCGACGACCATTTGTGACCCGTAGTAGGTCATGGTGAAGAGCGTTCCTCCGTCTTTCATCAGCGGCTCGGCCAGCTTTGCCATCCGGATGAAAGACCAGCAGGACAGCTCCATCGCCATCAAGAACCCGTCTTTGGAACAGTCGACCACGCGCCCCTGCAGGTCTTGCTTCGGTGCGAATGCGATGGAGTGCAGAAGAATGTCGAGCTTGCCCCACTTCTTCTCGATCGCCTCGAACACGGCTTCCAGTTCCCCGGGGTGTTCCACATCCATCGGCATGTAAATAGATGGCTTCACCTCTCCGATGATCGGATCGACAAATCGCTTCGTCTTTTCGCTGCGATATGTCACCGCGAGATCCGCGCCCAGCGCGCTGAATGCCTTTGCACAACCCCATGCAATCGATTGATCATTGGCAATCCCGGTAACGAGCGCCTTCTTGCCTTTCAGCAGCTTGAATTTGGCAGGATCCATCATCGGGTAAGCTCCGCTTGGCGACCGTGAGCCGGACGCAGGCATTCGAGAGTATGTTCCGCGATCATGAGCTCCTCGTCAGTTGGGATGACGAGGCATTCAATCCGGGAGGCTTTTGTCGAAATGACCTGCGCCCCCTGCTCATTGGCTCGCTCGTCGAGTTCCGCGCCGAGCCAGGCGAGCCGCCTGACGACCGCTGCTCGGATAGCCGGCGCGTTCTCGCCGATACCCGCGGTGAAGACGAAGCCATCGATTCCTTCGAGAGCCGCGCTGAGCGATCCCGCCATCAGCGCAATGCGGTGAACAAAGTAATCAAGAGCAAGGCGGGCGCGCGCATCTTCGCTGAGCAGGAGAACGCGGACGTCGTTGCTGATGCCCGAAAGACCCTTCAACCCGCAGTCATTGTAGAGAAAGCGCTCGATCTCAGGCGCGCTCATACCTTTTTGCTGCAAGAGGTAGAGCACGATCCCAGCGTCCAGTTGGCCCGGGCGAGTACCCATCGGCAGTCCGTCGAGTGCGGTGAACCCCATGGTGCTGTCGAGACTGCAACCGTTCTTGATTGCGCACATGGAAGCGCCGCTCCCCAGGTGCGCAACAATGATCTTGCCTCTCGCAAGGTGCGGCGCGATGCTCGTCAAGCGCTTGGCGATGTACTCATATGACAGACCGTGAAAACCATACCGGCGCACACCCTCCCGGTACAGCGGCTCGGGGATCGCATACCGATCGGCGAGTTCGGGATGACCTCGATGGAAGGCGGTGTCGAAGCAGGCCACTTGCGGGAGATGCGGGAGACGTTGAACAATCGTCTTGATCGGCGCGAGGTTGTTGGGCTGGTGCAAAGGCGCGAGCGGCACAAAATTTTCCAGCACCGATATCACGTGCGGCGTGATGACCGTGGGCGAGCTAAACTCAATACCGCCATGCACGACCCGGTGCCCGACAGCAATCGGCAGCTTTCCTCCGCGATGTTCTGCAAGGAATTCGACGACTTTGGCGAGAGCTTCTGGAGCCGCCGGGACATCCGGCCCCGGCCACGACGCCTCCTTCAGGATGGCGCCCTCGGAGTCCTTCGCGATCAGGTGCGGATTGACGCCAATGCCCTCGATCTGGCCCTTCAGAACTCGATCGAGTGTGTTGTCATCGGCTACCGCGAACAGCTGAAACTTGATGCTCGAACTGCCGGCGTTAATGACGAGGATCGTATCGCTCATGACTATGACCGAATTGGTGTCTTCGAGCGCTGGCTATGCGCAAAGGCAACGGCGATGGCGCATGAAGCCGTGCGGGTGCGAACACTGTCGGCGCGAGAGGTGAGGATGATCGGCACGCGTGCACCCAGCACGATTCCGGCGGCATCCGCATGGGAAAGAAACGAGAGGTTCTTCGCCAGCATGTTGCCGGCTTCCAGATCGGGCACGACAAGGATGTTCGCGCGACCGGCGACTTCCGATTTGATGCCTTTGATCTTGGCGGCTTCCGGACTGATGGCATTGTCAAAGGCGAGGGGGCCGTCGAGAATGCCCCCGGTGATCTGTCCGCGATCGGCCATCTTGCACAGAGCCGCTGCTTCCAGGGTCGACGGAATGCTGATTGTCACGGTTTCGACTGCTGAGAGGATTGCGACCTTGGGTGTTCCAAGCCCCAGCCCGCGATAGAGATCGATGGCGTTCTGGACGATGTCACGCTTCGCCATCAAATCGGGAAAGATGTTCACCGCCGCGTCTGTGATGAAAAGCGTCTCCGGATGACCGGGCACGTCCATGATGAAGACATGGCTGATACGGCGCCCGGTTCTGAGGCCCGTGTCCTTCTTGGTGACCGCGGAGAGCAGCTCGTCGCTATGCAGGCTTCCCTTCATCAAGACTTCGGCTCGGCCAGAGCGGACGATCTCGACGGCCTTCATTGCAGCGTCGTGACTGTGCTCGACGTCGATAACTTCAATACCCTTGAGATCGATCCCGTGCTGCGACGCAACCTCCTCTATTTTCGACTTGGGTCCGACGAGGATCGGTACGATCAAACCGGCCTGAGCGGCCTCCATTGCTCCGGCTAAAGAGGCTTCGTCGCAGGGGTGAGCCACGGCCGCAGAAACCGCAGGCATCGTTTTCGCCAGTGCGATCAGCCGTTCGTATTTCTCATGCGTGCGTTCCGACGCAGCAGGCGTTTTACGCGAAGACATCGCAGCCACCGTTGAATTGGACGTGTGCTTTAATATGCGCGCGATACGGCTCGAGCACGAGTCAGGCTATCAGCCCCACTTGAGGAACATGCCGACGTCTCCCGGCATCCCGCCGGGGAAACTGATGATTTCGCAGTGCAGCTTGTAGCCGAGCGGCCTCATCTCTCGATCGTAGAACTCGTACGCGCGCTTTGCGAAGCCCTCCAGGGATTCTGGCCACGCCGGATCGAGAGTATTGATACGCCGGCCGTGATCATTACAGTACGACGCCGGGAACGTCATGACCTGCAGCTGGGTGTGACCTTGTTCCGCGGCTCGGCGGACAGCCTGATTAACGCGATCCCGCACTTCAGGATGAAGCTCTTGAGACATGAATGCCTCCTGAAGCTCCTTCATCTGTTTTGCTTTTTTCTCGCGCTCCTTGCGCTCTTCCGCCATCAGCGCGTCATCCGCGGCACTGCTGATGAGGCTCAACTCTTTCGGGCTGAGAATGCCAGACATGATACTGCTCCGCTTATTGATGAGACGATTGTGTGAGACGGACTAATTGTGCCTGCGCGGTCCATGTCCCTTTCGCCCAGGCAACGCATGTACTGTAGGCGTATCCGCTGTCGGCATTTCGGCATGCCCGTGCATGCTCTGAACATGCTCGAACATGGAGCGCATTTTCTTATAGCGTTGCTGCGCATCGGAGGTCTTCAGTCCGAGGACTTCGATCATTCGACCGAGCTTGTGCTGCATATCCGCAGCACCTGCCGGATCGTGGGCGAGCATCTCAGGTATTGCGTCGATGGCGCCGCGTTGGTCGATGACGAGCATAAAGAATTGCTCCCGCAACAGCTTCTTAAACGCTCTGATGGGCAGGTCTTTTCCAGCTTCCTGGCGCATACGACGGATCAGCGCGAAAGAGCGCTCGTCGACTGCCCCCTCGGGCATTCTGATGTAGAGGAGCGCACGCACTGCGGCTTCCAGAGCACCGCCGCTGTGGATATTGGCTTTGAGTTCCTCGATCCGGCGGTTAACGATCATCTGGTAAGTTATGTCCGTCCCGGGCTTCGGACGCACGTCCGTATCCGAGCCACTCAGGCCCAGCATCGCTTGCAGAACGGGTGAACCGTAGAATGCGTGAAACCACTCTTCCTGCATCTTGTCGCGCACGTCGCGGTAGCCGTCGAGCGTCGCGATGACAAAATCGGAGTAGGCCTGCTGCGCCTGCCAGAAAGGATTGTTTGCCGGCACCGGCTGGCGCGCAGACTTTGCGCTTTCGATCAGCGGATCAAGTGTGCGCCAGATGGGATTATCAGCCTTGAACATTTCATACGGTAGACGCGCCTGATGCAGCCGCTGCATCATGTCCGCGCTCCCGGCATTGGCAAACATCCGCACCCAAGGCTGCCATAGCGTCTTGTAAAGTCCGAGATTGATCTCTGAGACCCGGGCAGCTGCAGCAAACTTGCGTTCGTCTTCCTGCGTATTGCCGCCATAAGCGCGAATGTCATCCAGGGTCCGGTTTTCGAAACGTACGAGGTAGCCACCCTCGACGTATTCGGCGGTCGGATCAGACGCGTCCCGAGGCGTCAGCACGGCTTCATAGAGGCCGGGCGGAAGAACATCGATGAGATCGATATTGCTGGCGAATTCGTCATGCTCCTTCTTCGCAACTGAGCCCGAGACGAAGATCCCCAAGTGGCCGATGTTCTCGTGAACCGAATAGACAATCGTCTGGCCGTGCGCACGAATGTCGTCGACGCTGCCATACAGGTCCAGAATCCAGCCGAGCGCCTGCGCCGGCGGCGTGATGTTGTCGCCCTTAGAGCAGAAAACGAGTATCGGAGTGCGAATGTTGCGCAGATCGATCCGCGTACCATCCTGGAGACTGAGATCACCTGTTGCGAGCTTGTTGCCGACGAACAACTTGTCAGCAATGAACTGCATCTCTTCTGCATTGAGCAGAACGTGCCCACCCCACCACTGTTCGAATTCAAGATAGCGGGGCGCTTCGGTGTCGACCTTGGAGTAGAGATTGTAGCTCTTGGTCCAGTAGGTGTTCGCGGGGTTAAGATTCTCAAAGTTCGTGACGAGCCAGGCTCCGTCGAACTTCCCTGCACCGATGTCGCCCGTAAGCGCCGTGATCCACGTGCCGCCCACGAGGCCGCCCGTATAGCGCATAGGATTCTCGCCACGTACGCCATTCCAGTACGACAGTGGTGCGCCGGCAAGTATCACGGGCCCGACAAGATCGGGGCGCATTGCGGCGACAATCATCACCGCCCAGCCAGCCTGGCAATTGCCGATCACGGCGGGCCGGCCATCGGCCTCCGGATGCAGCGCAATCACTCGCTCGAGAAACTGTACTTCCGCGTGAGCGACGTCCTCTATTGTTTGACCCGGAACGGGGTCAGGTAAAAAGCCAATGAAATAGCAAGGGTGTCCCGCCTTGAGCGCAACGCCAATCTCACTGTCGGCTTTGAAACCGCCGATGCCGGGGCCGTGACCTGCACGGGGATCGACAACCACGAATGGCCGCTTCTTCGGATCGATCTTAACGCCTTCAAGTGCATGGATGCGCACCAGCGCGTAGTTCACTGGCCTCTGCAGCCTGCGTCCGTCGACCACGAGGTCACATCCAAATTTCAAAACATGGGGGGCCTGCTTCGCAGCGTGTTCTTCATAGCGTTCGCTGCGCTGGCGCATCACGTCCAGAAACAGCAGCCCCCGCTGCCAGGCATCGACCCAATAATTCCAAGCGTCAAAGGCTGGTGTGACAGCGGCGGTGATTGCCTCCGGCACTGTTTCGAGCATGGCGCCCGTCGAAGCGAGGGGATTTCTGTCGGTGGGCTTCATTGGCGGCGCTCCGGCTGAATTGAGCGCGATCGCATAGAGAAAAGGAGCGTTCGCGATAATGACCGTCCTGTATCAACCGACCCGAAAATCAGTATTGACGTGGATCAACAAACGAAAGCAAAGAAATAAATCGTCAGGGTATTCTGTATAGAGATTTTCATTCTACAGTTGTAACGTCACTTTCACGACGCCATCCACGTTGGAGGTGGATATAGGTTTGCCACTGCTGCGGAAGACCTTGAGCATTGCAATGTTTTGAGGGAGGACGTCGGCGACAATTTTCGTCACGCCCGCTTCTTTCGCAATTGCAATCAGCTCCCGCAACATCAAGGTAGCGATCCCAAGACCCTGATAGTCCTCCTCAACCGTAAAGGCGACCTCGGCTTCGCAGGACCGATCTGCTTCCAAACGAACATAGCGTGCGCCTGCAATTATCGTTTCTGGGTCGTCGTCTCGCACAGCGACGAGTGCCACAACCTTATTGCCATCGACTTTCGTTGCTGCCGTGAGTTCCGCGTCGCTCAGCCCACGCTTGGCGCCAAAAAAGCGCGTGTAAATCGAGCGGGGCTCTAGCTTTGCAAAAGCTTGCCGCAGCCGCTCGCGATCGTCGGGGCGGATCGCCCGCACCAAAATGGCGTCACCATTCTTCAGCGTGAGCGATCGGGAGTAGGAATGCAGATCCATGTGGCGGCCTTTGATCCGATCAGTGCCAGATCAGCGAGTTCGCGTCGTCGTTAACTTGGCCGTTGCAGAAGGTGCGAAGCTTGGGACCGAATTCGAAAATCCTCGATTGGGTTCGGGAGAGCCGATCGTGTGTTCGAGTTGACGTCCACCGCAGCGGGCCCTTGATCACACTTCGAAACACATCCACGCAAGTTGCTGGCTATGCAATAAAAATCAACGCATGACGTCTGCAAATGGCCCGTAGCGGACTTGGGGTGCACACCACGCGAGGTCCTTTATCGGGAGACCAGCGGCCATTAAGCCTCAGCCGGCAACTGCGCGCCGTAGACGAGACTTCCCGAAAAACTTGGCGGCTGATCTTCAACTAGAGGACACTGGCCGTGGCGAACTCACGACGAGTGGTCAAGAGGACGGAACGATCGGCGATCGCCGCGATTGTTGTGAACTGCCCGTCGACCAGCCAGCGCACGGATGGTCGAAATCAATGTTCGTGTAGAAGATGTGGAATGTCCGCGATGCTCGATCCGTCCCGCAGGACTAACTCGTTCAAAACCACAGCTAGCAATTACAGAATACTAAGTTAGACCTGATTTGAACCTACTGCGCTAAACTCCAGCTAAATCAATAGCCGTCAGATATGAGCCGCGAAGACGCTTCGCTTAAGCAATTGTAATTATTCGAGTTGGAATTCTCGTGGTGGTTGCGGGGGCAGGATTTGAACCTACGACCTTCAGGTTATGAGCCTGTTCTCTACTTTTCTTAACCCCTTGGCGCTATTGGTAGGCGGTAACAAAAGTTTCGTGCGATCTCAGGCAATTAGTTTAGCCGCGGTTAATGAACAGTCCGCCAGAGATCAGCGCGAGCCCGCTAAATCCGCGCCGTTTTGGTACCCCGGTGGTACCCCGGCGAACCTGGGGTACCAGAATGGCGCTCAAGAGACTCAACGCCCGTTTCGTCGAAACGGTCACGTTCAAATCGGCAGAAGGTGCAACACGCAACGAATGGCGCGACGCCGACGTGCGCGGCCTTGAACTTCGCGTGTCCAAGAGCGGCGTGAAGACGTGGGCGTTCCGCTATCGGCGCGCGAGCGACGGCACGAAGCGCACGATCACGCTCGGAAACTTCCCCGATCACAGCCTTGACGATGCGCGCGTCTGGGCGCTGGGCGTCCGTACCGCCGTGGCCAAGGGTGGCGACCCCGCCAGCGAGAAGACGGCCGCGAAGAAAGCCCGCCGCGCCGCCGAGACCTTCTCAGAGGTCGCCGACGAATGGATTGAGCGCCACGGGCCGACGAAGAGCCCGCGGGCGCTTGCCGACGACGTGTCGATGTTGAACCGGCATATCCGGCCGGAGATTGGCGACATGAAAGCGTGCGACGTGACCAAGCGAGACGTCATCGCCCTCTTGGATGCGGTCGCCAGCAAGGCGGATGCCCGCGCGAAAGGCGTCGGCGAAGTTCGCCGCATGACGCACCGGCCTAACCGGGTGTTCGAACTTGTGCGCGCGATCTTCCGTTGGGCGGTGTCGCGGGATTTGCTGAAATACGACCCGACCGTTGGCGTGTCGCCGCCAATCAAGCGGGAGAAGGCGCGCGAACGCCAGCTTTCGGTTGAAGAGATCAGAACCCTATGGCGTGCGCTCGATGGTGCGCCGGTCGAGCCGATACGCGATCGCAAGGCCGATGGTTCGTTTGGCGCTGGGGGCGACGCACGCGGCATCCCGATGTCGAAGGCGGTCGCACTGGCGATGAAACTCTCATTGGCCACCGGGCAGCGCATTGGCGAAGTGACCGGCATCAACGTGGCGGAACTAGACTTGAACGATACGGCCCCGGTTTGGACGATCCCCGGCGAGCGATCGAAGAACCGCGAGCCGCATCGGGTGCCGCTTAGTCCGCTGGCAGTATCGTTGATTGCCGAGGCAGGTAGGTTAGCGGGAGGGGGGAGCGAATGGCTATTCCCGTGTGCCGCGGGCAAGTACCGGGCGGCCGGTAGTGGTCCGATGGATACGCACGCGCCGACAAAGGCACTAGAAAGGGCGCGCTATAAGCTCGCGATCGATCACTTCCGCGTTCACGACCTTCGCCGCACAGCCGCTACGCAAATGGGTGAAATCGGCGTGAACCCTTTCGCCATTTCGCTTGTCTTGAACCACGTGAGCGTCCGCCGCGGCACGGTGACGGGCAAGGTTTATAACCACTACAGCTATGACCGTGAGAAGCGAGACGCGCTCACGTCATGGGGCGCGCACCTTGAGCGGATTATATCGGGTACCGAGGGATCGAACTTAGTCGCCCTACAGTTGGCAAAACGTCTGTAAGGACCTTTAGGTCTTGTCGCCAGTGAGGTGTTTGAGCAGGCATGAGTTTAGCTCTCTAAATTCATCGACCATTGAGTCCAAGAAAGTGTCTTTATCCTCCGGCCCATCCATGGCACTTGCGTTGCTGTCGCCTTTTACCTGTATGCGCAGCCCTAGTATCGCTAGCATCGCGGTGAAGGACTTTTCGAACTCCGCCTTACCGTCTGTGCGGTCAAAGTAGCTAAGAATTTGTGGAAGTACCCTATTTGCGAGAACGATTTTTCTGCATCGGGTTTCGATTGCCTTCATTGATTGGGCAACCTTGTGCTCATGAAAGAGAGCGCTTGCTTCAAGCGCAAAGATCATAAATTTCTGTAGCTCTACGTCCAGTTCATGGCCCTTTTTACGCTGTTGTTCGGTGACAAAGCTGTGCGCTGTCGTAACCTTCTCTTCCAGTGTCGCATCACGGGTAAGCGTCCTTGCCCTGTCATAGCGCGCCGATATTGCCGCCACCTGTAGAATGTGGCTCTGACGTAATATCGCCGATGCTGTGTCGGCACGTCTTCGTACATCGTCGGGACGACGCCAGTGCCGATAGGCGGCGGCAGCAAATGCAGCAGCAATGACAGTCCCGACCCCTTGCATCCAAGCTGGTAGAACTACCGTTATAAATTCAGTCGTACTAACCTCATCGAGCATCACAAACATTCCGATGAGAGCCGCGAAAGTTAGTGAGAGAGTAAGTTCAAGCATATCAGGTCCAAGCAATTGCTGGGTCGATCAGATGTTTCATTCCTTCGTTTCCGTTGAACCTGTCTCGTTTTTTCCAAACTTTTCCACAACACGAATTTCGTACGCCCCCGCGAACGAACCGGCGTCGCCAACACGAATTTCGTGCTGAGGCAGCGAAGTGCGTGCGATTTTCTCGCGTGATCAGCACGAATTTCGTTTCATATCGCTTCTAATCTTGCGAGTATAAGTAATTGAATTAGCTCGCTTAATTGGCTTTTTATTTACTCTAAATCGGATATTGTGAGCCCATTGCATTCAAGATGGAGGCTCACATGGCGAATAGTATTTCAAATCGCACGTTCCCGGTCGGAGTCCGGGTTCCGTTCGTTCGCTTCTGCCAGTCAATTCAAGTGAAGGTCGACTTGCTGTCGACCGATGACGGTTCGGCATTCCGTATTCAGTGCGCCGCGACTGACTATCCGTTCGTGACTGAAGCCGCGGACGTGATTGAAGCGTCTCAGGCCGCTGAGGCCGCTTGGCTCGCCGAGTATCTGAGCAATCTTCGAATGAAGCCGTGCGCTGTTGGTGCTTTCAGTGATCCTCTGTCTCGTCGTCTGGAAGAGATCAGCCGCGACCACTGGCACAACAGCGGTCGCGCCGAGCGTGTGCGCCTGGAATACGAAGCGGCCACTGCTGAAATGAAGCGGGTCGCGCGGAAGCCGAAGGTTACGACGGGCACAAAGCGCGTTGCCCGTCGTCATTGGCCGGTTGAAGCTCAGATCGCAGCATGAGGCGTCGCCATGATCCGCGTGTATCCGAACGCCCCCGAAGCCTATAAGCCGCTTGTCGATCTCATCGGCGACTATCTGTTGAAGTCGAAGGAAGTCGCCGAGCATTTGCGCTATTCGGAACAGCATCTCGCCAACATGAGGCGGCTAGGGCACAAGACGTTTCTGCCGTGGATACAATTGCCGGGCGGGGCGATCCGGTATCGCATGGCCGATATTGTGGCCGCTCAGATAGGCGGCACGACCGGCCCATTGACGCTTGATCGTGTCGAATTAGCGGTAGCGGCGTGTCGCGACGTCTCGCCCGAAGCAAAACTTTTGATACAGGCTCATCTGCACAAAGCGTTCGCGCCAGTCTCAGCAGAATAATGCCTGCTTTGGTCTAACTTTCGGTCGGCTGGTACCTTGGCGAGACGTAACGCCAGCAAAGGCCGCCGACCATGACCATTGAAATCATCGCCACCATCAACAGCGAAGGCGCCAAGCGTGGCGCGGCTGAACTCAATAGGGCGCTCGATAGTGCGTCGGGGCGTGTGCGTGGGTTCGATACGTCAATCCTTTCGCTCAACCGCGCGCTGGGCCTTATGGGCGGTGTTCTGGCGGCTCGCGCGGTGTATGAATTCGGCAAGTCGGCTGTGTCGGCGGCCGATGACTTCACCCGATTGGAAGCTCGGCTTACCGCGATCGGTACGGGCGCGTTCACCGCTCAAGAGGTTATGACGGCCATTGGTGACGCGGCCGATCGTGCCCGTGTGCCGGTGAACGATCTCACGGACGTTTACGCGCGCAACGCGGCGGCACTGGACCGCCTCGGCTATTCGCAGTCGGAAGCCCTTCGGGTCGCCGAGACGCTGTCGAAGCTGGGCACGCTGTCGGGTGGTTCTGCTGCGAGCGTCAGCGCCGCGCTGTTCCAGCTTTCGCAAGCCTTCAACAGCGGCGTGTTGCGCGGTGAGGAATTCAACTCAATTGCCGAACAGACGCCGGAAGTGTTGCGCGCACTGGCGGACGCAACGGGGCGCCCGGTCGGTGAGCTTCGGAAGCTGGCATCGGAAGGCAAGATCACAGCGCAGACCGTCGCAGACGCCATGCTGTACGTCGCGCAATCGACCGACGAGCGCTTCGGCAAGATGAGTACGACCGTCGATCAGTCGCTCACTTTGTTATCGAACAGCTTCACGGAAAATTGGGGCCGCATCTCGAAAGAAATGGGCGTCACAGAGTCGTGGTCCGATCTCGTCAAAGAACTGACGAAGACGATCGAAGGGCCGGTCGGGTCGGGCCTCCTTTCGGCGTTTGCCTTTGGGCTGTCCGGTATCGCAAGCGCCGCGCGGACGGGACACGCGGCTTTCCGCGATCTTATCGATGCAATGCGCGAAGCCGCTTCGCTGTCGAGTGAAAGTCTTCGCATCGCGCTGGGCTACGGCCCGTCTGCCGTCGAAGGTTTCGCGAATGTCTCAGGCGGCGCGGCGGCCATGCTCAACAGCGGTGCTGGCATCGGCGGCGGTCTATTGACTGGATCACAGAACGGTCAAGGTTTGCGGCGTCCTCAGTTCGGCCCGGGAACCGGCGACGACAGCGAAGCCAAGCGTATCGAGCGGATCATCGCACGCACAAAGGAACTGTCGGCCGTCGAAGACTTGCGGAACGCTGTGACGACGGCGCGGCTCAACGGCGAATACGAAGTCGCGCGCCAGCTTGAGAAGCAGATCGATCTTGAGCAGCGCATCACGCCGGAAATGGAGAAGCACGCGCCTCTGTTGGCCGCCGAGCTTCGCCAGCGCATCGATAACGGCTACGAACTAGAACGCCAGCTTGAGGTTCAGTCCGAGCTTATCGAGCGGAACAAAATGTTCGCCGACGAACTCGCGTCGACGCTGACGACCGGGTTCGCCAATGCTGTACGGAGCGGTAACAGCTTTTCCGACACGCTGCGCAACGTTGCGGCGAACCTTTTCGACGTCATCACACAGGCGACGCTGTTAGACCCGCTGCAAAAGGGCGTCTCCAATTCGATTTCGTCTTCTCTTGGATCGTTCGATCTTGGTTCGATCGGGTCGTCATTGGCGTCGGGCTTCGGCGGGTTCGCTTTCGCCAACGGCGGCGTTCTCAATAGCCCGGCTCAGTTTACGTCGGGCGGTATGCGCGGCATTGCCGGTGAAGCGGGACCGGAAGCCATCCTACCGCTTCGCCGTGGGCCGGGCGGTGCGCTGGGCGTGGTCGCGCAGGGTGGCGGCGGTAGCGTGACGAACGTCACCATTAACGTCGACGGCGACGCCTTCAAGGCAGACGTACAGAACCGCCGATTGGGTGACGCGAAGCCCGGCCCATTTTTGGCCAAGCGCGACGTGATACCCCAAGTCGAGCAGCACAAAGCTCTTACCCGCGGTTGATTCACCGTAGATTATGCCGACGTCGCCAGCGGCGATTAGGCCCTTCACGATTGAGCGGGCTTGAGCCTTCAATATTGCGTCGAGCGAAATATCACTAGGATATTCGAGAAGGTTTCGGACGGGTTGGGTGGCTGCGGGGGGCAGCGGTTCGATGACGTCAAAGCGAGACACCGCGGCTTCAAATCCTTCGCTACCGATTGGGTTTTGGCGTGACACACGCCCTTGCCGGAAGAGAGTTGTCAGCTCATCGTCATCAAGTGGATGGCTGCACTTCTCATCGTTCCAACGGGTAAACATCTCCCATCGGGTTTCGTCGAATAGCTGAAGTCCGAACAACTTGGCAGCAACCCGGTAGCCGGTAGCGTTTCGCGTGCCCTCGTACGCCATAGCAAGGCTATCAATGAAAGTATCGGCTGCCTTTACGTCTGCCGGGTGCTCAATCGTCTGTTCTATTGGTTGCGGAGAATTTAACGTAAAGGTTGCGTTCGTCGTCGTAGTTTCCCCATCATCGCAACCGAGTGCGCGAAGAATTTCTTCGGCGTGGTAAGGGGGGACGGCGGCGCCTGTGACGTAGCTCAAGCCGCCGACCATTCTGACCATGAACGGCTCGCGTTTCTGATGGTAGAAACCGGGAACCCTCAGAACGCGGCAAAGGTCGGTAGCATTCGGGTCCGAACCGAACAATCGTGCCATGGCCTTCATGGCAATCCGGTGCTGGTCGCTGGTCATGCCGTCAACCAGCCAAAGCCGCTGGAAGCGGCCCGGCGATGTTTCGAGCTCAATGTGCGCTGGGGGGAATGGCGCTGGGGGATGACCGGCGCCGCTATCATCATCCTGCCAGATTGCTCGTACGCGAACGATGTTAGAGGCCTTCCGGCCTTTACCGTCGGTCTCATTGACTGTGTAGAAGACCCCGGCGCTGCGGGCGTGCAGCCGAACAAGTTCCTCCGCACAGTCGTCGAGCGATCCGTGTCGGACGGCCTGAAGGGCAAAGTCCTTGGACTTTGAGTCGTCGAAACATTGAAAGGTGAAGAACGTCACCGATGGGTCGAAGAGTTCTAGGAACTCCCGAGCTTGGTCGAGGTCCGGGGGCGGCGGTATGAAATGAATGTTGCGAGAAGGGGTGCTCATGCCACCACCCACGCATGTGCCAAACCGTCCGGCGTCACGGCCACCGGCCCCGAACATGCCAATACCGGATGATCCGCTGATTCCGCGATGGAGAGAGCAATCAGAAACGCGTTGCGGGCGAAATGCTCATACTGAAGCGCGAGTACACGGGTGTTTTTGTCATAGCAGTCTCTCGACCAGTCGCTCCAAGGGATGAGGACTTGGACGAAGTGTTGGCACGAGACCCATTGGCCGCCGTCTCCATAAATGACCGTGTCACCGGGCCTGATGCGACCAATGACGACCAACGCGCCGCGCCAATACTGCGCCGTGTCCCCGCAAGCTGTTATCTCGCCGGGAGAAGCGATCCGAGCAACGAAAATGCGGTTTGGGTACAGGTCTAAAAGTGTGCGGGAAGATTCCAGACCAGCGCGAACTTCCCCCGGGCGACCGTCAATTGCGCGGCTGCATGCTAGTTTATAATCGAAAATCGTGCCGCAGCCTCTTAAAAGGCCGGTAAGGTCGAACGGAAAGGACTGGCAACCTTCATCGCGGCTAGGTTCTGTAGAGTAGCTGGTGATGAGATTCATAGCGATACACGCTCACTATTGTGAACGTCCGTATCAACGCGCGCTGCTACTTCGCGGGTTTGCCCTGCTTATGTAAGTGCTTTAGTAACAGAGGCGCGCAATACTTTCGTTCGTTGATGACCAAAAATTCTTGAGCCGCCGAGCGTGTCCAGCGCTGGCGGCTCATTTGTTTTCAGGCGGCTACCCGCGCCGGGGCGCGACTGGCCAGCCACCTCTGAATGTCGGACGTGCGCCAAGCTGACTTTTTCGGTCCGAGCTTCACCGGGGCGGGGAAGGCGCCGCACTTAACATCCGCATAGATTTTCGACTTAGACAGACTCGTCATGTGAACGACGACAGGGAGCGGCAACATCCTGTCGGTGCCGGTTGGCATCATGGCTTCGGCGGCCATCGCAATTGCGGCGGGCGAATAGTGTTCACGCTTGAGCATGGGTTACAGCCTCTTGGGTTGAACGACAGATGGATGATCATTCCGGATGGGTCCGAAATCAAACGCACGCGTTTCAGCGCGGTCTCTGTCGTCCAAATTCACCGCATTGGCGAAGCGAAGCTATGCTCTGCGCGGTTAATGGCCAAAAATATCTGCGCGCATTTTGGCGCACTTTCTAAATGCTTAATCGAGCGACCGATCGATCGCCGAGCAAAAACGAAACTATTAGCGCTGACTTATCTCGCAGTTGAGCAGTCGTTGAACTCACCCAGAAGAACGCTGCCAGTGAAGCTGTTCATCACATGTTTACAGGCGATGAGCGGATTTTCGCCGCGCTGAGAGGCACTGACGCCGCAGCGGTTTAAAGCATCCGCGTAAACGTCAGCGGTATTCTTACACCGTGCAGCAGCAACGGCCCTGGCGTGGCGTGCTGCTTCATTAGCTTTCCAGTTTTGATATTCTCGTTCTTCCTCAATCGCTGCTTTAACGTCGTCTTGCATATGCTGAGGCAAGGCATTTGCGATCAACTTTGCATCTTCTGCATTCTTGGTAGCCGATCGAGGACCTTCGACGAACGCATCGAGAATAAGCGCGGTAGCCACCAGACCAAATGGCACTACCCACAACCATTTGTTCAAGCTCATCAGTCCGGCGAATGAGTTGTCTTCAGGCTTCGGCTCAAGTTCCATCGGCAATCTCATAGGCATCTTGCGCTGGCCGATAACTATCAGAACAGTCTTTGCTATCGATGAATGAGAGCCACCAAACCGATCCTTGGTAGTTTAAGGCGGTCTTACTAACTGGCGAGATATTGGACGGCCGCAATGGCTGCTTGGACAACCGTCGCCAGCGTCACGATCGTTGCGAGCGCCAGTTCATAAGTTCGTAGTTCCAACTGGCGGCGGACCACAACCGGCTTTCCTTGCCAGTACAGCGAACCTTTGGCGTCGACCCCGAGGCCCCAATCGTCAAGCGATAGCGGACGAACATGCTTCGGCCACGTGCGCGGATCGGAAGTCACGGGCGGAATATCCTTTAGTCGCGCTTGCTGGTCTTCGTTCGTCCACTCCATCTGCTGTCTCCAAAATTTAGACAGTTATGCAAGGTGCGTGGCGCGACCGTGGCCGCGGAGGGCGCCGCCGCCTGTTAACGGTGCGTTAAGCTGTCGTGCGGCTCTGGCCAGCAATGCGCTTTGCGCTCGCCGCACCGCGTACACTTGAGCCGACGGGCAATCAGTAGAAGCGGGGTCGCCGAGGGCACCCGGTTGGCTTCACACCATTCGAGCGCTGGGGCCATGAGCGTGTGACCGCAAGAGTCGCAGCGAAGCCATAGGCGGTGCCCTAGTTCGTGCACCCACCGCGGCGTCACCTGTCGCCAAGCATCGTCCCTGGGGAGCGTGTGCCAGTTCATCGCCTATGCCCGTAGTCAGCAACCGTTGGACGGGGCGACACATGCTTTGGCGCCAAAAGTCCTTGTGCGAGTCGGTGCGAAGGGCCGCGTCGAGCAGCGCCATCTCACGCTAGTCTTGCATGCTGAACGCATAGTATGAAAGGACACATGGATCGCAAAAAGGCTCGGTTTTCAATCGGAGCATCGGCTTGCCCCCCAATGAACACGGACTTTCCAGAAACATTCCGGCTGCCATTCAAGCCGAAGTTCGGCGAAGGTCCAAGAACGGATGCGTTATTTGTCGTGCAATAGCCTGTGACTACGAACACATTGACCCGCCGTTCTCGGAAGCGCGCGAGCACAACGCTGCGGGCATCTGCTTACTTTGCATCCAACATCACGGTGAAGTAACGCGACACCGTCTTACTAAAGAGCAGGTGATGAATGCCTACAAGGGCGTACAGCTTTCGTCCAAAGTACGCCCGCCTTTCTACCGTCCCACCCTCTCGGGTTCGCTTACGCTCGGACTTGGCAACGCAAACTTCGATAACATGCCCAGCTACTCTTCGGTGCTGCGCTACGATGGCGTAGACGTGCTACGTGCCGGTTTTGTTGCTGATGAGGTATTTGGAGGGTCTAGGCCGTCTCTCACCGGAAGTCTCTTCGACCTTGAGGGTAACTTGATCTTGCAACTGCAAGACAATCTCATCACGGTGAGGGCTCGAGATGTGGACGTCAAATTGCAGGGCAACAAGATGCGCGTCTATGACGGCAAGCGTGCCCTAATTCTGGAACTGTCTTTCGATCCCCCCGGCGGAATCAGGATCGACAGACTTCGCATGCGATACAAGGAGGTGATCTGCGAATTTGACCGGACATTTGGCGTCACAATCCCGGATCGCAATGGTTCGCTAGCGCGCTTCATCGTTTCTGGTATCCAAGCGTCGGGTGCAACTGCTGCAATCGCGTATGTGAGCGACCGACAGCAGTGGTCGAAAGGTCGCTTCATCGCTGCTATCGGCGGACAAGGAATTCTTCTCCCGGGCGTGGGTCTTATTATCGCTGCGGGTGCGGGCAAAATGCGTCTACCCACGCTTGAAACTGCGCCCTCTAAATGAGGAACTGAGCGCTTCAGGTACGTCCCGCACTTAAGCTAGCTAACGGGCCTTCGGGGTGTTCGTTTGGTACCCCACTGGTACCCCAGAAAGCGAAATTGGTTGCGGGGGCAGGATTTGAACCTACGACCTTCAGGTTATGAGCCTGACGAGCTACCGGGCTGCTCCACCCCGCGTCACCGACGGAGCCGAAACGAAACATGACCTTTGACAGATCGTTCGTCCGGAGGAAACGGCATGGCCCCCGATTGTGCCACTGCCGATACAAAAGCCGCCCGGTCGGGCGGCTCGTGGGGGCTCGTATAGCATGTTTTTCACGTCTGTGAAGACCGATATGCGGGGGCCGCCGTTGTCGAGGTGCGACAGTCAGCGAGGCGCTTATACATCGTACTAGGAGCTTGCGGGCTGCGATCGCCGGAACGCGACTTTCCGGCGCTCCCCGCCTGCGCTAGAACGGCCCCAGGGCCGAACCACCGGATTGATTTTCCGTATGCATAGAGGGCCGCTCAGCTCTCCGCGGCCGCAGCATCACGGGACGAAAGCACGCAATGAACAAAGACGAACCGGCCGTGCGCGATCAGGTCCGGCCTCCATCTGCCCCTGCGCGGCTAGAAGAGGCATTCGTTCTCCTGGACAACAGTTCGGGGCGCGGCGCGCCATCACAGTTGTTCACTGCGCCGAGAGAGATCATTGTCGCAGAAAATCCTGAAGACGTTCCAGCCGCTTTCGCTCGGCTGGAATCGGGTCGTGCGGCGGGACTTCATGCGGCAGGGTTCTTCTCATTCGAGCTTGGATATGTGCTGGAGCCTAAGCTCGCTCCTTTGATGCCTCCTGAACGCAAAGTGCCGCTGCTGTGGTTTGGGCTCTACGAGGCACCCAAGCTCTTGTCGGAGGCCGATGTCGACCGGTGGCTGTCGACACATACAAAAAGCGGCAGCTATCAGTTCAGCAACGTCACGCGAGCGTGGACGAAGGAGGAGTATGTAACACGCTTCGAACGCGTGCAGGAGATGATCCGCGCCGGCGACATTTATCAGCTCAACCTGACTTTCAAGGCGCGGTTCCGACTCTCGGGTTCACCCCTCACGTTCTATCGCGATTTGCGGCAGCGGCAACGCGTGGCATACGGGGGCATAGTGGATACGGGCGAAGTTACCGTGCTCACGGCCAGTCCGGAACTCTTCGTCGAAATGAAGGGTCGTACGATCGAAACGCGGCCGATGAAGGGGACCTCCCCGCGTGGAGGGACGCCCGAGGCCGATGCGGCGGTGCGGCGGGTGCTCTCTTCCGATGTGAAGCAGCGCGCGGAAAATTTGATGATCGTCGATCTGATGCGCAACGATATCGGCCGGATTTCAGAAATTGGCAGCGTCCAAGTCACCGACCTGTTTACAGTCGAGACCTATCGGACGCTACACCAGATGACGTCAGGTGTGCGCGCGACCCTGCTCGAGGGAATTACGCTGCTCGATCTGTGGCGTGCGATTTTCCCGCCCGGTTCGGTCATTGGCGCGCCGAAAATCCGGGCCCAAGAATTGATCGCGGAATACGAGACAGAGCCGCGAGGCGTCTATTGTGGCGCCATCGGTTCGTTCTCGCCGGACGGGCAGGCGCTGTTCAATGTTGCTATCCGCTCGCCCATCATCTTCCGCGACGGCACGGGCGAAATGGGCATTGGCTCGGGCGTCGTATACGACAGCGTAGGTGCTAAAGAGTACGATGAGTGCCTGCTCAAGATGAAATTTCTCACTGATCCGCCAAAGACGTTCGAGTTGATCGAGACCCTGCTTTGGGAGCGGGAAAATGGCTTCTGGCTAGCCGAACGTCATTTCGAGCGGCTTCAAGGGTCGGCCCGATATTTTTCATTCAAGTTTGATGAGGCAGCGGCACGCACCGCGCTCGATCGTGAGGTGGCCACGGCGGGACGGGAACATCCGCGGTTGCGCGTCCGCATGCTGCTGGCGGAGGATGGCCGCATGACGGTGACGTCTGCACCAGTGCCTGCTCCTGGCCCGGACGCGGTGATGCGTTATGTCGTTTCGCCAACGCGGCTCGATAGCTCGGATGCCTTTCTCTTTCATAAGACGACCCGCCGGGAACTGTATGATCAAGAGTGGAAGCACTTCTCCGAAACGGAAGGGGCGGATGAGGTCGTCTATCTAAATGAGCGAGGTGAATTGGCCGAGGGCAGCCGGACGAACATCTTTATCGATCTAGGCGATGGCATCTTGCTGACGCCGCCATTGCCAGCCGGTCTGTTGCCGGGAGTTCTGCGCGCGGAGTTGATCGCAACAGGACGTGCGGTTGAGCGTGTCCTCATGCTCAACGATCTAACGTCGGCAAAGAAAGTCTATCTCGGCAACTCGGTACGTGGCCTCATCAAGGCGCGCGCGTTGCGTTAAGCGACTGCGGTACATGTGACTTTATTGCGGCGAAGCGGACGTTGCCCCGTCGTCTAACGGTGCGGACGCCATTTCCGTCTGCTCGTGCGACATTACCAATACGGAAATTGCCGCGAGGGTAATGGCAGTGGCCAACAAGATCTCTGCCGAGAACTTGCGCACGCGTTGGGTTGGCCCGGATAACGTAGTGCGTATCTTCATGCGAAGGATACTGGCGCGGTCTTTTCCGCGCGACCATCCACCTGTCTGTCGCGCGACAGTTGCGCACACATGTACTTGATTGCACGCAAGGAAGTCTCCCTGGACGGTGGAGTCCAGATCATCATTCGCAGATTAAGCCGCGACCGTGGCGTTAGAGCCCCCGCATGGTGCAGCCGAGGATGAGGATGAATTGGGCCAAGAGCAGGCCTACGATCATTCCCGGTCCCTGCAACAGGGAAATCTGCGCGTCGAAAAACCAAACGAAAATGACCGCAACGGTCAGGATCACTGAGATCATGAATGTCAGGATGCCAGGTGCCTTCAATCCCATGGTGGTCTCCCCTTGCGGCCGGAACTTCAGCGCTTTCGCCATGTGTTGCCCCCCTCGGCCTCGAACATGCTGCGCTGCTTATAGCAGGACAGTCCCGAGCGTCCCACAGGCGCGGGAACAACACTGTGGAGGAAATGTAGAGGCCCGGGGGGGGGGATCCGCTGGCAGCAGCGTCAGCTTTCAATCGGATTGGGGGAAGGGGCTGCACTGCCGTTCCCTGTATCGGAGTTAGACCCGGAACCGCCGGTCTTGGACCTTGGACCCCGGAAAACCCGCCGCAGAAGCAATAGGAGGATCATCGATGCGAGCCCCGTCAAGACAACCAGGATCGGGTGCCGATGCCAAAGGATTTCAGGATGAACCTGGCCTTCCCAAGCGAGGCGAACATCGTCTTGTAGAGCCGCCGGTGTCTCTGCACCGTCAGAGCGGAGAATGATGTCGAGAGCTGCACCCTGATTCTTGCTCGCGAGGACAGCGTCCCGAACCCGTGGTCGAGCCAAAGACTTCAGAGCCGTGGGGTTTGACGCGACGTGATCGAGCAGACGCTGTCTTGTCGGGGCGGGAAGGCCCGTAAGGTAGCCCGCGAATGTGGTGAGTTCGCCCTCCTCGAGCGCCCGGGCGGCCGTCGTCAAGACTTTGGGGTCGAGATCGAACAAAACGTCCCTGGTCGTCGGTGTCATTGTGACGAGGCGTTTGATCGCGACGGCATCATCGAGAGAGACCACCCGTTCGAGCGATTGGGTCGTGAAATCACCCGGTTTGGCGCGCTGGAAAACTTCAAACTCGAGCACCTTGTCGATACGAACGCCGGCAACCGCACTCCACGCTAACGCTGTTTCCAGCGACCGGGTTTGACGAGCGATCTCCATTGCCGGCTCGGGCAATTTGTTAACGGCGAGATCAAGGGTGCCGTCGGACAGGCGGCGCATCACGCCAGCCTCGCCCTCGACCGGCAGGAGCAGGGCGGTAACCTCGTCGACGCGGGGCAAGGCCTCGGGCCGCACGCGGTCCAGGAATCGGCGGAAATCCGCCTCTCGTTCTGCGAGATCCAGAACCATGGCGTGCGCAGCGCGGTATTCCTTCCAGATTTCGACGATGCGATCGGCGGCGTGAGCGGCAATCTCGGTGACATGGTCGCGGATTTGGTCGGAAATGGAAGCGGCCAGTTCCTCCTGGACCTTTGCCTTGCTTTCTATCGATTTCAGTTCGTTGGCGATGATCGGGAGAACACCGTAGCGCAGGTCCCAAACATCTTTCGCGATCAGAACGAGGCCTACGCCGCCTGCGACGACAGAAACGAGGCGGGACAGAACGCTCCCCACGAGGCGCTGACCGAGACGACCGGCCATATTGCCGATCTGGCGTCGCATGACGAGTATCGCGGCGCCCGTGATCCCGCCTGCCGTTTGATTGAGAACGCCACCTGCAGTCACATCGCCGCCCGCGGTTTTTGTGCCGACTTCGAACTCTTTGCCGGCGGTGCCGGTGACGACGCCTGCAACTGTCGACCCGTAGCGAGGACCCAAGAATGCTTTCATACATTCAATCGCCGGTCCGGCAGCATCAGACGTCGCGAGTTCAATGCGACTGCCGATGCCGCGACCGACACCGTTGGCAAGGTTCTCTATCGCCATCTGGACCGCTGGCGACCGGTAGACCCGCTCGGTCAAAGCGATCGTCAATTCCCGGGCCTTGTTCTCACTGCCCAGAGATTCAAGCAGACTGCCCCAGCTCTGCTCGTCTTTGACGGCTTCGAAAGCTTTATCAACCTCGGCGTCTATCGTGCGGCCCACGTCGAGACGACGCCATTCGTCGGCGACAGCCGCGCGATAGTCGATCGTTGAGGTGCCGCGGGTGAGGCTGGCAGCGGTGATGTCAAGAACGGCTTTGCGAAAGTCTGCCTCGTTTGTCGTCTGGCAGGCAGCATAGTCGCCTGTAGGAGCTGGCGGGGCGGCAAAGGCCGGGGCTAGCGATCCGAAGAGAAGCGAGAAAACCGCCGTGACAGCGGTTGCATGCCTAGCCCTGTTCAACTCGCGCTCACTCCTACCTAATTCTGTGATTGGAACAATGGTTCTAATTATAACGGCTGTCGGCGCCGGCCGCTGATATCTTTCCCCCGCGCGAGAAACACACCGGCCGTGTGCTGGTTGCGCCGCACGTCAGGTGTTCACACAACTAGCTGACTGGTTAGCCCAACAGGAAATGGTGGTCATTAACCGATACATGGTGTTTGCGGCCAACTTGGACAAAGGCGCGATATCGTTCATGCAATATGGCGTGTACGGGACAACAAATATGCAGCATACTGCTGAAACTGGCGGGGGGAGTTGACGTTCGAGTGGGCAGGCACCCCAAGCATACTCGATAAGGGCTTTCGTCATGATTTCGCCGTACTGCAATACAGCCGACCGCCCGCTACTAATTGACAGGAAGTATAAACGACAATGTAACTCTCTGATACGCCACGACGTTAGCGGCGTTTCTGCGAGTGTCGCCGCCTCGTTATCCCATTGCGGCACACTGACCTATCGTCATAAGTCGCTAGCCAAGCGACAACCTTGTGGTCAGATTGCTGCGTCGCAGCAAACAAAGGTCCGAAACGGCGCCTGCCGGGGCGGATGCAATAGAAACAAGCCGATCGGCCCCTTAATTTCGAGTGGCCGCGGTGAGCGTCGAGCAGAAGCAGTATCTCACGATGTGCTTGGCTTTGGCGTAGCGATCGGTTTAATTCGGTTTGTGCGGAGTGCGAGCATTCGTGTCTAACCAAATGAAAATAAAAGAAAAGTTTACCGGTTTCCGGGGAAGCTTGGTGATTCCGGGTGGTCGGGTAGGGGTGTTGCTTGTCCATTCTCTCGGAGGGAACCCTATCGAATTGCGCTTCGTCGCGCAGGGCCTCGCACGGCAAGGTTACACCGTTTACTGCCCGCTTTTGCCAGGTTTAGGCGGTGGAACTGACGTCTCGGGGCTGTCCACCTGGAAAGACTGGTATCGCGCTATCGAGACGGCGCATGACGATCTCAAGGCGCGCTGTGATACGGTGCTCGTTGGCGGACTATCCGCTGGAGCCATGCTGGCTCTCCGGCTCGCCCGCGAGCGTGCCGACGAGGTCCAGGGCGTGATGCTGTTTGCCCCTACGATGTGGCCGAACGGCTGGGCGATTCCTAAGAGCTTCTACTTCTTCAAACTCGTGCACCAGAAGTGGTTCGCGCGGCTGTTCCACTTCCGCCAGCGGGCGCCCTTCGGAATCAAAGACGAGCGCATTCGCAACTTCGTCATCGAGAGCTTCAAGAGCGACGAACGTCCGATCGAGGACCTGTTCGGCCTCGGCGGGGGTCTGGTGTTCGAGTTCAAGCAATTGGCGAAAGACGTTCGCCGTGGCTTGAACCGTATCAAACAGGACGTGGCTATTTTCCATCCGCGAGAAGATGACCAGAGCGGCTTGTGGAACGCGCTGACTTTGCAACAGAACCTCGGCGGAATGGTGGAATGCACTGTTCTCGACGATTGCTATCACATGGTAACGCTCGATCGCCAAAGGTCGGTGGTCGTGGACCGGTCTGTCGAATTCGCCGTCCGCCTCACGCAAAAGCTGCAGGAAAAGGCGGCGGTCAAGGAACTGCTCAAGGGGAAAGGGTTCGGCGAGTAATTGCTTAACCACTTGGCTGAAATTAAGAACGCCGCAGTGAACTTCGCTGCGGCGTTCGTTATTTCAGCGATTGCAACTTAGCGAGCGGCCCAGGGCAGGGACTCACCACCGCCGGGGGCTACCTTGGCAGAGCCGGATGCTGCTGCGTCACAGCGCGGAAGATCGACGGGAGCTCTGTTCCAGATGAAGCTCTTGGAAAGAAGCTTGATACCCTTGTAGCCCGTGACCTTCAGCTGATCGGGGCTTTGAAGCGTAAGGGTCACGTTATACGAAGATCCCGTCTTCGGATCGTAGATCCAGCCTTGATCCCACGTTCCTCCCGACAGCTTCTGCACATCGCCGATGACTTGCAATCCACAGATTGGAGTCGTGCGTCGCGCGGGGTTGGGATTGTAGCGATCGACCAGGGGTTGACCCTCGGCGTTCACCGTGTCTTTGAGCCAGGCAATACGGCCGCACAGTTTGTTGCCGCAGGGCACGAGTTCGACCGCGCCCTTTCCTGTGTCGTCGTACCAGAGGCCGGCTTCGAGAGGCTGTGCTCGTGCGACAATGGTTCCGTAGAGACCGATGGCGAGGGTCACGCCTGCGAGCCGGAAAGCCCCGACGAGCGAGCAGTGCGATTGCGTCTTGGTGCCGCGTAACAAAGCATTCACCCTGGTTAGTTGAAACATTATGTACGATTAACGCCAGACCTTGGCGCGGGAAAGCGGCAAAAACAGGAACTTAACCGCTGCTGGTGAGGCGCCGGGCCCTCGAGAGCCGATCGGTCGCAACACGTGAACACTTTTTCGCCAAAGCGCTTTGCACTTAACCTCGTGCGCCATTGGTAGTACAAAACGAACGCTCCGGTCGTGTGTGGGTTGCTGGAACGCGCGACCTGCAGAGCGCAGTTCGTAACCCGCAAGAATTGGTAAGTGAGCCTGATTATCCAGGCCACTTGCAACGGCCTAGCCTGCATTCCGCCATCGGGGCGGACCCGAACCTGGAACCGCCTCTGCGATGATCCTGACACTCGCGTTCCGCAACCTCTTTCACGACCGCATCCGTCTGGCTGTGACGCTGGTGGGAATCCTCTTCTCGATCGTGCTGGTCGCCGTGCAGCTTGGGCTCTATCTCGGCTCGAGCCGCATGATCACGAACATGATCGAAAAGACCAACAGCGATCTTTGGATCACCACGTTCGGTGCCAAGAGCTTCGAGGAGGGTGGAATTCTGCTCACTCCAGGCCAACGGCATCAGGCCTTGGCGACACCGGGAGTGAAGGCAGTCATTCCGATGGTTTCCGCGTTCGCGGAGTGGCGCAAGCCCGGCGGAGGGTCGACCCGTGTCGCGGTCGTGGGCATTGACGCAGAGGACGGTGGGCTGGAACCCTGGAACCTCGTTGAAGGTACGTGGGACGATATCCGCGCGCCTGACGCCATCGCCGTCGACAAGTCCTACTTGAAGGATCTCGGCATCGATGGGATCGGCAGCACGGCCCAGATCGCTCTGGGGCGCGTTCGAGTCCGTGCGCTCACCGAAGGCATCAGGTCATTCACTCAGTCACCCTACGTGTTCACGCCGCTGCAGCGAGCCCGCAATCTTCTCAATCTCGATGGCGAGAAAGGGGACAAGAGCACGTTCTTCCTCGTGCAGCTTCAGCCAGGAGCCGATCTCGAAACAGTGCGCGCGGCTTTACAGGACCGGCTCGAAGGAACGGACGTTCTGACAAAGGCCGAGTTCCGCGATCGCAGCTTGGGGCAGTGGCTGTTCAAAACCGGGGCCGGTATCGCGCTCATCGGTGGGGCGCTGCTCGGCATCCTTGTCGGTACCGTGATCGTCGCGCAGACGCTGTATTCCAGCACCAAAGATCATATCAATGAGTTCGCCACGCTACGTGCGCTGGGCTCATCGGGTTCCTATATCCACAAAGTGATACTGGCCCAGGCGGGTCTCAGCGCGGTCATAGGCTACAGCCTTGGCATGATCATCGCGCTGGTGATCCTCTATCTCAGCCGGAATTCGCCGCTTCCGCTGGTGATGACGCCGGGCCTGGCGTTTTCACTCTTCGCACTGACGTTGTTCATGTGCGCAATTTCAGCGGTGTCGGCCATTGTCAAAGTTACAAAGATTGATCCAGCTACGGTGTTCAGCAGATGACGAACGAAACTCCCGTTCTCGAAGCCAGGGACATCGTCAAAGAGCTCGGCAAAGGTGCCGGCAAGGTGATGGCCCTGAAGGGCGTGAGCCTCAAGCTCGTACCAGGCGAACTCACCCTGCTCATGGGGCCGTCTGGCTCGGGCAAGACGACGCTGTTGTCGATCCTCGGGTGCATTCTTTCGCCGACCTCTGGCGAAGTCCGTATCGCAGGCCACACGACGACTGGCCTCGGACCTGAAGAACTCGCGGAACTGAGGCGGAAGCACATCGGCTTCATTTTCCAAAGCTATAACCTGTTCCCAACGCTGAACGCGGTCGAGAATGTCCGTATCGCCCTGGATGTTCTCGGACAGAAGGGTTATCCGGCCGCGGCCCGCGCCGAAGAGGTGTTGCGCGAGGTGGGACTAGGCCATCGCCTGCAAAATTATCCCAGCAATCTTTCAGGCGGTGAGCAGCAACGCGTGGCCGTGGCCCGCGCCATCGCGGCCTCGCCATCCATCGTGCTCGCCGACGAACCGACCGCAGCTCTCGACAGCGAGAACGGCCACGCGGTGATGGCACTGCTGGCGCGGATCGCCAAAGAGCAGAACCGAAGCGTGCTTGCTGTCACGCACGACCCGCGCACGCTCGGATATGCCGATCGCGTGGTGCGGATCGAAGACGGCAAGATCGTCGGCGAAGAGCGCCGGCCTGAGGGCGTCAACTCGCCCGAAATCACCGATTTGACGAAGAAGAGGCGTAAGGCAAATGCTTAAAGTCGATCCGACCGTTCAGACGCTGACGGTTGCAGGCATCATTGCGATTGCACTCAGTGTGTTGATCAACGGTACGCTGTCGTCGCACAGCCAGGATAAGCCCACCGCGCAGATGGCGGCCGCCGAGACAGGCGTTTCCGCGAAGGGGTCATGGGCGGCCTCGGCGACCGGCCGAGTGGAGCCGAAAGATGGTGAGATCCGGCTCGTTTCGCAGGCGCCGGGTGAAATCCTCGAGGTCATCGCCAAGACCGGCGACAAGGTTCAGTCGGGCGACCTTCTCGTGAGGCTTGATGACAGCGACGCGCAAGCGAAGCTGACGGCAGCGCTTGCGGAAGAGGCTGTGCGCGTTTTGGAGCGCGATGAGGAAGTAGCCAAAGGACCGGCTTTGGACCGGCGCAATGCGGAGGATGCTGTTTCGACTGCCGAACGCGCGGTTTACGCGGCACAGACTTCCCTCGACGACATTGCACGGAAGGTTCGGGGTGGGACGTCGACTGCGGATGAACTCAATTCTGCGCGCAAGACGCTTGCCGACGCGCAGACCAAGTTGAGCGAAGAGCGGGCCGCACTTGCGGAGGTTGCCGCACGCGCCGACATGCCGTTGCCGTCGCGTTTGGAATCGTCTCTGACTTTGGCGCGCTCGGACGTTACGCAGATCCTCAATGCGATCGAGCGGACGCGCGTCCGTGCGCCGGCTGACGGAACGGTCTTGAACGTCTGGGCAAAGCAGGGCGAAGTCGCGGTCACATCGCCAGAAGCGCCGCTGGCGCTGTTCGGTGATTTGGGATCGCTGCGCGTTCGCACCGAGGTTGAAGAGCGGGACGTGACCAAGATCCGGGTGGGTCAGAAGGCTGTCGTAAAGGCCGACGCCTTTGGTGCGCAGGAGTTCACGGGTGTGGTGACGTCGATCGCTCCGGCGCTCGGCGCGCAGCGGATCACGTCACGCGGACCGCGGCGCCCGAACGATGTCGAGGTTCTTGAAGTGATGGTGGCGCTCGATGGCCAGCCGCCGCTGCTCACGGGGATGCGTGTCGACGTCTTCTTCAAAGCGGACGAGGCGTCCTGACGAACGAGCCTGGATCAGAGAGCCAAAAGCGCGGGACTACTCCCGCGCTTTTTTATATGCAGGTTTGTGCGCGATCACGCAGCGGTGCTCTTCGCGGTGGCGTCGACCTGACGGGCGAGATCCGGGTCGATGCCGAGAGATGCGGCCAGCTCGGCAAGGAAACCGGTCTCGGACGCATTGTCACTATCGATGGCAACACGGGCGGCGGTGTAGACCTGAAGCGCTTCTTCGGCGGAATTCACGCTGGCGGCCAGAGAGGCTGCGGTTGCTGGACTGCGCAGTTCCTGTTCCAGGAAGGCTTTGGCTTCGGGACTTGCTGCGGCTCCACCTGCGGACTCGACGATGCGCACGTACTCGCGATCGTCGATGCGGCCGTCGGCTGCTGCTGCGGCGATCATGGCGCGAATGATGTGCATCGCAGCGTCATTGGAAATGGCAGCAGGTTCGAAGCCCGAGCCGGCCGGCGCTTCCGTTGCAGCGTTCTGCGGTCCGGTGATCAGCGGCTTCCCGGCCTGATGGTTCTGGTAGGCCTTGTATGCAAGGCCACCGATGAGGGCCAGAGCACCGAGCTTGACGGCGCCGGTTGTCACGCCGCGGCCGGTGCGTGTCCCAAGGAGAATAGCTCCGAGCCCGCCAAGCACGGCACCCGCACCAAGCTGGTTCTTGGCCATGAGCTCCTTGACCTGCGCGAGCAGTTCTTCGGGCGACCTGCCGCCGGTCGCATTGGTGATCGCGTCGCGAGCACCTGTGGCGTCGCCGACCTTCGCCGCGCCCTCCTTCACGCCTTGCGTCGCCTGGCCGACGGCCTTGGTGAGTGTATCCACGAGCTCGGCACCCGACGGGCCGCCGAACTTGGCCGCCTGCTCCTTCACCTGGGCCATGATCTGATCCAGATTGGCGCCACCCGCTCCGCCGGCGATATTGCGGACGATGTCCGCCAGGCCGCCTTGCCCTGAACCCGCGCCTTGGCCGCTTGGAGATTGCACGGCGGCTGCGATCTGCCCGAAGAGGTCGGCGAGGCCGCCGCCTTGCGCGCCGGCGCCCGTCGCAGACGTGGCCGGACGCTGGGGAGTACCAGAAAGCTGCTCAAGAAGGGCTTTAGCGTCGAACATGGCAATTCCTTTCAAAAACGATGGGGGGCGACCTCGTCCGATATAGGGTTCGGGTGCCGGGTCAGCAACGGAGGGAGGTCTCAGCTTTATTCTGCTGCGATGCGTCCGCCGGCATGCGGGAGTGGCTGAACCGATTGAGCAGAACGCGGAGGAACGCGAGGTGTTTCTTCGCTCTCTTCGTCGCCTTCGTCGGTGGCATTCGGCCGGAAGATAAAGGACATCAGCCATGTTACGCCACGGGAGAGGTCGTCCATCACGGAGAAGAACGAAGGCACGAACACGAGCGACAGGATTGTCGAAACGAGAAGTCCGCCGATAACCGCGATAGCCATTGGCGCACGGAACTCGCCGCCGTCGCCAAGTGCGAACGCGCTGGGCAGCATGCCCGCAGCCATGGCGATCGTCGTCATCACGATCGGGCGTGCGCGCTTGCGTCCGGCTTCAAGAAGAGCCGTCGTGCGATCTGTACCGCGTGCAATCTCTTCGACCGCGAAATCGACGAGCATGATCGCATTCTTTGTGACGATGCCCATGAGCATGAGCAGGCCGATGTAGACCGGCATGCTGATCGGGTTGTTGGTGGCGATGAGCGCGATGACGACGCCGCCGAACGAGAGCGGCAGCGACAGCAGAATGGTAATCGGCTGAAAGACGCTGCCAAAGAGCAGGATCAGCAGGCCGAGCACGATCATCAGGCCGGTCCCCATGGCGGTGATGAAGCCATTGGCGACTTCGTCCTGAATCTCGGCATCGCCGGTCGCGAGCAGGCGCACGCCTTCTGGCAGGCCGATCTTTTCGACCTCAGCGACGAATGCCTCTCGGGCACTGCCGAGTGCAAAGCCCTTTACGAGATCCGCACCGATTTCGGCGCGGCGCTCGCGATCATAGCGATCGATGGCGCTCGGTCCGCGGCCGAAGGAAATGTCAGCAACGGCGGAGAGGGGAATCGATTTGCCGGCGGCGTTGGTGAGGCGAAGATTTGAGATGCGCTGCAGGTTTTCGCGCGCGTTTTCTTCAACCTGGACGCGGATGGGGATGAGGCGGTCGCCCGAGGTGAACTTGGCGAGATTGGCGTCGACGTCACCGATGGTGGCGACGCGAACGGTCTCGGCGATCTGATCGGGCGTGATGCCGAGCGCGGAGGCCTTGTCGAGTTGCGGGACAATGCGGATCTCTGGCCGGTCGAGGGCCGATTTCGAGGCGACGTTGAAGAAGCCCGGCAACTGTCGGATCGCGGTCTCCACCTTCGACACGCCTTGTGCCAGCGCATCGCCATCGCGTGAGAGCAGCGAAAACGAGAGTTCCCGCTCGCCGCGTTCGTTGACGAACCAAGCGCGCACGTCGGGAACACCGGCAATTGTGGCAGACAGGATCGCCTTCAGTTCCTTCTGCGGTTTGTCACGCTCGGTCTTGGGCACGAGGCGAACATTGACAGCGGCGCGTCTGACTTCGAGCGTGCCGGTGGGTGAGACGCCGCCGAGAACAAAAACGCTCGCGACTTCAGGAATGTTCTTGAGACGGCGCGTGACTTCATCGGTCATGACGCGCGTGTCTTCGAGCCGGGCGCCGGGTGGAAGTTCGGCGGAGATCACGACGCGGGATGTATCTTCGTCCGGGATGAAGCCCGTGGGTAGCATCGCGGTCGCATAGATCGAACCTGCGAATACGGCCATGCCGACGAACAGGGTGATGAAGCGCCAGCGAAGCGTTGCTGCGAGGAAGTGGACGTAGCCGCGCATGATCAGCCCGCCCTCCATGTCGTGGGGAGGGACTGGGCGCATCAGATAGGCCGCCATCATAGGCGTTATGAGGCGCGCGACGAGCAACGAGAATAGGACGGCCACGGCGACGGTCAGACCGAACTGACGGAAGTATTGACCGGCCACGCCGCCCATGAACGAAACGGGAGCAAAAATGGCGACGATCGTCAGCGTAATTGCGATGACGGCGAGGCCGATCTCGTCGGCAGCTTCCATGGCGGCACGATAGGGCGATTTGCCCATCCGCATGTGGCGAACAATGTTCTCGATCTCGACGATAGCATCGTCGACGAGGATGCCGGTCACGAGAGTGATGGCAAGCAGAGAGACGAGGTTCAGCGAGAAGCCCATAAGGCTCATCGCCCAGAACGTGGGAATTGCGGATAAGGGAAGCGCAATGGCCGTGATCAGGGTAGCCCGCGAGTTGCGCAGAAAGAGAAATACAGTGAGCACGGCTAGGATGGCGCCTTCGATCAGCGTGGTCATCGCCGCTTCGTAATTGCCGCGCGTGTACGCGACGGCATCGTCGATTTTGCTGAGCGTGACGTCAGGGTAGCGCTTTTCGAGTTCGGCGAGCCGCTTTTGGACGGCGTCCGCAACTGAGAGTTCGCTGGCGCCTTTGGAGCGAAAGACGGAGAACGACACAACGGGTTGGCCGTCCAGGCGGGCAAATGAGCGGGCCTCTTCCGCGTCATCGAGCACGCGGCCCAGATCGGAAAGGCGAACGTAGCGGCCGCCGGCGATGGCGATTTTCGTATCTGCCAATTCGGCGACAGTCTTGGCGCCGGCAAGTATGCGGATCGCCTGCTCCTGCTGGCCGACTTCGCCCCGGCCGGAACCGATATCGACATTCGTCGCGCGGATCTGGCGGTTGATGTCGGCCGCAGTCACACCGTAGGCGAGGAGCCGGTCTGGATCGAGGAGAACGCGGATCTCGCGTTTGACACCGCCGTATCGTTCAACCCGGCCGACGCCTTTGACGACGAGCAGTTCGCGCTTGATGACGTCATCAACGTGCCACGAGAGCTGTTCGAGCGTCATGCCGGGGGAGACGGCGGCATAGGCGAGAATGGCCTGGCCTTCGACGTCGATGCGCTGGATGATGGGCTCGTCGATCGTACGCGGCAATTCTGGCCGGATCTTTTCAATCGCGTCCTTGACGTCGTTCAATGCGCGATCGGTATCGATCTCAAGGCGAAACTCGATGGCCGTGGTGGAGACGCCGTCGCTCAAGGACGTGATCAGATGCTTCACACCGGTGATGTTGGCGACCGAGTCTTCAACGATCTTGGCAACCTGGGTTTCCAGTTCGGCTGGCGTCGCGCCGGACTGGTTGATCGTCACCTGCACAAGGGGAATATCAATATTGGGAAAGCGCGTGACGGGAAGCGCCTTGAAACTCATGATGCCGAGAAAAAGCAGCACCACGAACAGCAAGATCGCCGGAAGGGGCTTGCGGATCGAGTAGGCAGAGAAATTGATGCGCGATCCTTGCGAACTCATCGGGCCTCACTCACAGCACGCGTGTCGGTTTCGACAGGGCGCACGATATCGCCATCCTTGAGGAAGGTGCCGGCACGGGCGATGACGCGGTCTCCTTCCGACAGGCCTTTACGCACCTCGACGAGGCCGCCGGTGGACAGTCCGATTTCGACAGGTCGCTCGCGGACGAAGTTGCCCTCGAGCACGAGGACGGTGGACTCGCCACCGGATGTGTTGACTGAGGAGACCGGGACCGCAAGCCCGCGTTCGCGCGAGGTTTCGATCTGGCCGCTCGCGAAGGTGCCGATCCGTAAGCGGCGATCGTTGCCGATGAAGATGCGGACGCGGCCAAGGCGGGTGGTGTTGTCGATCTCGGGGGAGACAAGCCTCACGGTTCCGGTGGCGGTGGTGCCATCCGCGATGGTGATGGTGACGCTTTGCCCCGGCTTGAGTTTGCGGACCTGAGCCTCGCCGACCTCAGCATCGAGTTCAATTTCGCCCTTTTCGATGATGCGGAACATGGGTTCGCCTGCTGCGAGGCCAAGCGCTGTTGCGATCGAACCGATATGAGCTGTGCGGCGGCTGATAACGCCGTCCACGGGCGCGCGAACTTTTGTTCGGGAGAGGCGCCATTCGAGTTCGCGGCGGGCCGCTTCCAGCTGCACCTTTTCGGCTTCCGCCGATTTCAGGCCACTGTTGGCGGCGACGAGCAGAGCTTCGAGCGACTGTTTGGAGGCTGTGCGGGCATCGAGCGTACTGCCAGACAGGTAGCCTTGCTCGGACAGTGGCTTTGCGCGCTCAAGCTGCGCTTTGGCTTCCGTCAGCCGGGCTTGAACTTCCGCGATTTGGCTGCGCGCTTGAGCGATGGCAGCTTTGCTCCGGTCGAGATTGGCAGAGTTCTGCTCGAGCTGCGCGTCGAGTGTGATGGTTTCCAGTACGGCGAGAACATCGCCCTTCTTGACTTCGTCCCCCTGGTCGGCCAGCAGCTCTAATATGCGCAGTCCTTCGACTTCGGGTGCCACCAGCACGTCTTCGCGTGGCACGAGAGAGCCAGTGACAAGAACCGTCTCGACGAAATCAGCCGAGGTGACGCGGCTGACTGTGACGGATGGTGGCGCCACGGTCGCAATCTTTTCCGTCTTCGCGGTCCGATGGGTGACAATGTCCAAAACAGGCTTATAGAGGCCGGTTGCCCAGACGACGGCAGCCACAGCGGCGGCGAGGCCATACTTGATCACTTGCGAACGGGTCACTCTGCGGCCTCCTCGAGGGTCGGCCCGACGGGGCGGCGTAATGCAGTCTGCTCTACGGGGTTCAAGAGCTGGCGAATGACCTCGACCACGTCAGGAATGGTCTTCGCCATGTCGAAATTGCGATCAACCGCGCTGCGCCAAAAAAGGCCGTCGCCGATGACCATGAACACACGTGCGAGAGCTGCTGCACTATGGTTGGGGCGAATGCGGCCTTCGTCGATCATGCGCTGGAAGAGCTGTTCGAAGCTGGTGCGGACGAATTCGTCAACAGAGCGGTGGATCTCGCCGACCCGTGCGTTGCGGGTCGATTCCAGTCCAATCTCCGTGCAGAGAATGCGACAGTGCACTTCGTCCTCGACGAAATACGCTTCGCCGATCGCGGCAAGTGCTGCAAAGAAATCCGATGCGCCCGCGAGCTGAGCGAAGCGCGCCTGGAACTCCTGCCGATTTCGTTCGGCGAGGCCGGCGATCAGATCTTCTTTGGACGCGAAGTAGACATACAGGGCGCCGGGAGAGACGCGCGCCTCGCGGCAAATGTCCTGCATGCTGGTGGCATGAAAGCCCGACTGAGCGAACCGACGCTCGGCGGCGTCAAGGATATGATCGCGGCGGGCGCGCTGCGTATCGGGTCTCAATCTCGGCATCTGTCATCGACTCTGGACAAAAAATACTGTCTTTGTGGGTTTGCAGCGTACACTGAAACAGAACGCTCGCAAAACGAACGATCGCTTTTTTTGGATCATAGGGGAAAGGGCTGCCGCGTCAAGAAGAACGAACGTTCGTTTTGCGAAATGTTCGTTGTCCGACGTGGTGGTGTTGTTTTTGTTGTCGGCGGCAGACTGATGCATCAGCAACTACGTGGCGACGCATTGCTCATTTTCGCTCGAAACAGGGGGCCGAGGATTAGTCTCGTTCGGTGGCGGGTTCAGCGCTTGCAAGGGTAGCCGGTGAAGATGCAGACGGTGCCGCCTTCAGCCGTAATGCACCGCTCTTCGCTCGTTTCAGCGTTGCCCCAATTCGAAAAGTCGGTCCCGAGGGTGGGCGTCGCGCGAACTTTGCGGCGCCAGTTGGCGCGGGCTTTGGTTTTGGCGAGCCACAGGAATCGCGCAGGTTCGCCGCGCGCCGAGACGGCGGCGTCGCTGCAGGTCTTGGACGCCTGCGATGGGGCGGAAAGAATGGCCATCATTGCGGCCATGAGTGCGGAAATGACGATGTTTCGAAGCATGAGGACCCAGTTGTCGTTTCGATCGGCGGAGCTTAGCCGGAATCGCTGCGGGCGGAATATGGGCCACCGCCGTGACGTGCGTGCAAACTGACGATCCCGGCTAGAACTGAGTCAGCCAGTTCAAAGTGGCGTAGGGTTCGGGCTCGGCATCGCCGGCGGTTTGAAAACTGCCACCCGAGATGCCGCCGGATAAAGAGAGTTCCCCCCCGTCCCACGTGTAGCGGAGAAAAAGGCCGGCGCGCGTGTAGTCGAAGAGGTGCGTTTTTTCATCCACGTAACAGTCGACACTGTTGTCCCAGCCGAGGTCGCAATCGCTTTGATTGTCGAGGTTGAGCCAGCCTTCAAGGCCGGTGCTGATCGAAGGTGTAATGTACGCGCCCAGGCGCGCGCGCGCATTACGCGTATCGTGTGCGGAACTCCAGGACGCATCGAGAGAGGCAAACCCGATCTCTCCAATGTCGAGCCAGAGTTCGAGAACGCCCTTGACGCCGATGTCGTCGCCCACGACGAGGTTTTCCGGATCGAACGGTGTGATGTCGTGTGCGATGTACGAGAGCCCGCCAAAGGCTTTGGCCGTCAGCGGGCCGAACCGTTCGAGATAGCCGACGAGCGCGTCGCCGTAGTAGGTCGCGGCCGAAAACGATTGGATATCCGGAGTGGGTGTCGTGCTCCGGTTGCCTGAATACTCATAATTGCCGTAGCCGCCCGCGAGGCGGACGCGCCAGCCGGGGTCGTGGATGTGGCCGAAGGGGGCGACGGTGATGCCGGAGTAGACGAGCCAATTGTCCCTGGCGACATCGACGCCGGACCAAGTCTCCCGCCATTTCCAGACGTCGCGCCAGGACGGCCGGGTTTCCTGCGCGGCCACCGACAGCGGCGTCAGCGACAGGAGCGCGGCGGCAAGGGCTGTCCAAAGAACGAGCCTAGGCCGTGCACACCGCGGTACTGGAGAACGCTCCGGCATTCACGAACTCGACGCAATACTGATCATCGAGAGTTTCGCGCGGGTGCTCCGTGGTCAACGTAAATTTAACCAAGAAACGCATTATACATCATAGGGTTGCTGTGTTCGATTTGTTTTCAATTTCAGGTTGCGCAAAGTCAATGCTGCGGTGCGGGGTGAAGACTCACGAGATTTTGGGTTGAGATTTTTGCAATCGTAACAAAATACCGCGTATACGGGCGCTCAGAAAAAGAGCAGCGTTCGTCGGAACGAGTGCACAAGAGGTTCGTGCGTCATGGACAAACCCTCCCCCAATAATCCGCACGTGCATGATTGGCTCGGGACGCAAAGTTTCGAGCCCAAGAGCTTTGAGAATCCCTTCGACCCCAAGCAAATCCTGGACGGCATGTCGTCGGGATTCGGTCCGATGAAGGCGCTCACTGTGCAGCAGATGGAACTGCTGACGCTGATCAGCCGCCGGGCCCAGGCCTATCTCGGCATTCCTCAGCGTCTCTCGCGTTGCCGGACCCACAGCGATCTCTTGAACGAACAGATGCGGTTCTGGCAGACGGCGACATCCCAGTATCAGGAGTCGACCTCGCGTATTGTGAATGCGTGGACCGAACTGTTCCAAACTCTGCCGCAGGCGGGCCGTGGCGCGGGTGGGACGGCCGGCGTCACGTTCCCGAGGAGGCCTGACACGAATCGCGATCGCACGGCCGATCTGATCCGGATGCCTCGCGCGAATACAAAAGTGAGCTGACGCTGCTGGCGTCTGTGTTTGCGTCTGTCTTTGTCGCGCCTAGGGCAAAGCGGCGAGCGCCTGGCTGAAACCGTTCAGCGAGAGTGGGATTCCGATCCCTGCTTCCTCGGTCTGGAAGATGATGAAAATCGCGGTTTTTCCGTTCGAAAACTGGTCGATTAGCTTGTCGTCGAGCGTCACCTGCGCGTAGCACGCGAACGTGTGGCAGCGCAGGAACGGCGCGTGGCCTACATCAACATCATCGATCTTGAGACCGATGCCGGGCGGAAGAAGCACGCCGACGGGTGCGAACACGCGCAGCACCCGCATGCCTTGTGAGAACCTTTGAAAATAAACGGTGAGCCCGACGTTGGGGCGGTCTTCCGCCGTGACGCTCTGGACAAGCGCGCAGACTTCGTTCTTCGCGCCCGCCGGGGGCGGTTTACAGACGACCTGCCAATCTCCGTGCTGCGCTTTGATGGTCCCATCGGCCAACTCAGGAGCTTTCGAATCCTGCGCGTTGGCAGGTGCGCTCATCAACACGGATCCTGGGAAGGCCAGTGAAACGAGAAGGATCGCAAGGGCCCCATGCAGCAATCCGGGAACGCCGCACTTTGGTGGTGCAACACGACAGAGGAATTTGAGTGACATGAAGACATCTATCTCGGGGTGGAACGACGAAGGAGACGCGACACGGGCGCACAGGGAGTGGTCGAAGGTTGCGCCGCAGTGTCAATGGCTACGGCTTCGGTCGTACGCGTGTGATGTTTGGTTCGCTCAGGAAAAAGGCCGAAACGAGACAATTTCAACAGTTTAGAAGCACTTCTTTCGACAAGGGGCACATCAAACGATGACATCCCAGGTATGGATGACTTCGTGCGGGAAATTGCCGCAAAAAACTTGACTTAGGCGCGCGATCCCGGTTGTTCTGTTTTTGACGAAGGGGAAGATCGTCACACTTGGATGATGGCTGCTGAGCGGGTTATCGGCCTGTCTTTGACGTCCGATGAACACCCTGGCGCTAACGGCTTAACGAGACGCAAGCTCGGCTTTTTTGGCCGTGTCGCGCCGTCAGCGAGTTGAGCCACTCACCGCACTCGGGATCGAAACCGAGGAAGGACAAGTCCCCTTATCGATCATGAGGTCCGGCCAGAACCGGGCTGATCTAGGGAGCTTGGAATGACGACGACACGTCCATGGACATTGCTGGGTCTGTTGGCCATTGCGGCCGCTGCTGGTGCCGCGTTGGGCTTTGCCGGATCGCCTGCCTTGGCGACGCAGGGGTATGCCACGCCGGGCCAAATCGGGCTGCCGGTTCCCGCGACGGAAGTTGCTCGTGGAATCAATGAATTCTATGACTTTGTGAACATCATCATCATCGCGATTACGCTGTTCGTTCTGGGGCTCATGATCTACGTGATGGTGCGGTTCCGTGAGTCCAAGAACCCGGTCCCGTCCAAGACAACCCACAACACGCTGCTGGAAGTGGCCTGGACGGTCGTGCCCATCCTGATTCTCGTTGCGATCGCGATCCCGTCGTTCAAGCTTTTGATGCTGCAGTACACGTATCCCAAGCCTGACGTGACCATCAAAGCGATCGGTAACGCGTGGTTCTGGGAGCACGAGTATCCGGGCACGACGCCTGGGGACAAGACGTTCACGGTCACGTCGAACATGCTGTCGGATGAAGAAGTAGCCGAGAAGGTGAAATCGGGTATTCCGACGCCGCGCCTGCTGGCGGTGGACAACGAGATCCTGGTGCCGGTCAACAAGGTCGTGCACATGCTCGTCACATCAAACGATGTGATCCACAATTGGACCATCCAGTCGTTCGGTTCAAAGATCGACGCTGTGCCGGGCCGCCTGACCGCCACGTGGTTCCGTCCCGAGTATGAAGGCGTGTTCTACGGCCAGTGCTCGGAACTGTGCGGCATGAACCACGCTTTCATGCCGATCGCCGTGCGCGTCGTGAAGCAGGAGACCTTTGATCAGTGGACCGCGGCTATGAAGGCGGGTGACCGCAAGAAGGCCAAGGAGATCACCGATCGCGTGGCGTTGGATCAAGCCGGGATCAAGTCGGTGGCTGACGCCGCCGATCAGCAGCGCTGAGCTGACTCGCTGGAGCGGCGGCGGGACGCCGCCCTCGAGCACCGTATCAAGGACCACGAATACAACCCGAGACGAAAAGGTCGAAGACCATGGGTAGCACTGCGGCACACGCCGATCATCATGACCACGCACCGACCGGCATTCGCCGTTGGCTTTTCTCCACGAACCATAAAGACATCGGCACGCTGTATTTCATCTTCGCGATGATCTCGGGCGTCATCGGCGGTGCGCTCTCGGTGGGCATCCGCCTCGAACTGCAAGAGCCCGGGATGCAGTATTTCGCAAACGCGCATCTCTACAACGTGTTCGTGACCGGTCACGGTCTCATCATGGTGTTCTTCATGGTGATGCCAGCGACGATGGGCGGCTTCGGCAACTGGTTCGTGCCGCTGATGATCGGCGCGCCGGACATGGCCTTCCCGCGCATGAACAATATTTCGTTCTGGCTGCTGCCGATGGCGCTGACGCTGCTCATCATCTCGATGTTCGTCGAAGGTCCGACGGGCATGAACGGCGTGGGTGCGGGCTGGACGATCTATGCGCCACTCTCGACCTCGGGGCATCCCGGACCGGCCATGGATTTCGCGATCCTGGCGCTGCATATCGCAGGTGCCTCGTCGATCCTGGGTGCGATCAACTTCATCACCACCATTTTCAACATGCGCGCGCCGGGCATGACGCTGCACAAGATGCCGCTGTTCGTGTGGGCCGTGCTGATCACCGCGTTCCTGCTGCTGCTGTCGCTGCCGGTTCTCGCCGGCGCGATCACCATGCTGCTGACGGATCGCAACTTTGGCACAACGTTCTTCAATCCGGCCGGTGGTGGTGACCCGCTGCTGTACCAGCATCTGTTCTGGTTCTTCGGGCATCCGGAAGTCTATATTCTCATTCTGCCTGGCTTCGGCATCGTCAGTCACATCGTCGCGACGTTCTCGCGCAAGCCAGTGTTCGGTTACCTCGGCATGGCTTACGCGATGGTCGCCATCGGACTTGTCGGGTTCATCGTGTGGGCGCACCACATGTACGCGGCAGGCATGAAGGTGAACACGCAGGCCTACTTCGTGTTCGCGACCATGGTGATCGCGGTTCCGACCGGCGTGAAGATCTTCTCTTGGATCGCCACGATGTGGGGCGGATCGATTCAGTTCCGCTTGCCGATGATCTGGGCGCTCGGGTTCATCTTCCTGTTCACGGTCGGCGGCGTGACGGGCGTGATGCTCGCCAACGCCGGTGTCGACCGCGCCCTGCACGACACCTACTACGTGGTCGCGCACTTCCATTACGTGCTGTCGCTTGGCGCCGTGTTCTCCATCTTTGCGGGCTGGTATTACTGGTTCCCCAAGATGAGCGGATACATGTACTCCGAATTCTGGGGCAAGCTGCACTTCTGGACCACGTTCGTGGGCGCGAACGTCCTGTTCTTCCCGCAGCATTTCCTGGGTGCCGCCGGCATGCCGCGCCGCTACGCCGACTATCCGGATGCCTACGCTTTCTGGAACGAGATCTCGTCGGTCGGGTCGTACATTACGGCGATGGGCACGATCTTCTTCTTCATCGGTCTAGCGGTTGCCTTCGCCCGCAAGGAGAAGGCTGCCGGCAATCCGTGGGGTGAAGGCGCGACCACGCTCGAGTGGACGCTGCCGTCGCCGCCAAACTTCCATGCGTACGAGACGCTGCCGCGGATCGCGGCCACGTCCGATCGTCACTAAACCGAGCATAGACCCTGGCTGGACCAACCAGCCGGGGTCGCAGCCACACGGGCCACACCCAGATGTTCGCCATCAGAAGCGGACACGGCCGAGTGGGTCGCTATCGAGGAAACGCCCAGGGACGGCATAGGAGACCGGCAAGAGCCACAAACCGGCCGCCGATCTCAACAAGACAAGGAAGCAGGAGTTCATGACGACCGCCGGAGCCGATGCTCGCAGCGCGCAGATGCTGAAGGTTCTAGAACCAAGCGTCAGTGATTTCGTGACCCTCATGAAGCCGCGCGTGATGACGCTCGTTGTGCTGACGGCGGTGGCTGGACTGCTGCTGGCGCCGGGCGCGATTCATCCCGTGATCGGGCTGATCGCCATCATCGCGATCTCGGTCGGCGCTGGTGCGTCGGGCGCGCTCAACATGTGGTACGACGCCGACATCGACCAGAACATGGCGCGGACGGCGGCGCGGCCCATCCCACGGGGGCGGGTGACGCCGGATGAAGCGTTGCAGTTCGGCGGCGTGTTGTCGGTGATATCGGTGCTTACGCTCGGGGTACTCGTGAACTGGGTCGCCGGCGCGCTGCTGGCGATGACGATCATCTACTACGTGTTCATCTATACGATGTGGCTGAAGCGGCTGACGCCGCAGAACATCGTCGTCGGCGGAGCCGCCGGTGCTTTCCCTCCCATGATCGGCTGGGCGGCGGTCACTGGCACCGTGAGCGTGGAAAGCATCCTGCTGTTTCTGATCATTTTCATGTGGACGCCCCCGCACTTCTGGTCGCTGGCGCTCCTCAGGTCGCGCGATTACGAGCGTGTCGGCGTGCCGATGCTGCCAGTGGTGGCCGGTCCGGCTGAGACGCGCAAGCAGATTTTGCTGTACTCGATCGTGCTGGTGCCGCTCGCGATTGTGCCGGCGTTCATCGGGCTCGGCGGGATTACGTATGGCGCGGCGTCGGTCGTGCTCGGCGCTGTCTTTCTGTGGTTCGCATTCGATGTCTGGCGGATTACGGAAGGCCGGGAAGCGGACAAGGCCTGCAAGCGACTGTTCTGGTTTTCTATCCTGTATCTCTACGCCCTGTTTGCGATCCTTGTGATCGAGGGGGCCATGAATCGCCTCTTGGCGTGAAAGGTCGTGCTGTCATGAACGATATGTCCCAAACCGTCACGGAGACGGAGAGCGTGATCGCCGCCGCTGAAAAGAGGCGGCAGCGGATGCGGTCCGTTGCGATCGCGCTGGGCCTCGGCTTTCTGGTGATGATGTTCTACGCGGCCACGATCGTGCATCTTGGCGCGAACGTCGCGAACCGGGCGATCTGAAGTAAGGATCACAATCTTGACCGCAGATCATCCGCAGCCGCTGCCCCGCAGCACACCCAAGAGCGACACGAAAGTGGCGCTGATGTGCGTCGCGAGCGCCTTCGCGATGGGCGGTATGGCTTATGCGGCGGTGCCCCTGTACCAGATGTTCTGTCAGGTGACGGGGCTCGGCGGTACCACGCAGAAGGCGGAGAAGCCATCCGAACTCGTGCTCGATCGGCTGGTGACAGTGCGGTTCGATGCGAACGTGTCACCGAAGCTCGGCTGGTCGTTCGAACCGGTGCAGCGGACGGTGGAAGCGCACATCGGCGAAAACATGCTGGTGTTCTACCGCGCGACGAACACGACCGATCGCAAGATCACTGGCACCGCGACGTTCAACGTGGCGCCCGACGCGGCGGGCCTTTACTTCAGTAAAATCGAGTGCTTCTGCTTCAAGGAGCAGACGCTGGAGCCTGGTCAGTCGATCGAGATGCCGGTGTCGTTCTTCATTGATCCGGGCCTGGTGAAAGATCCGGAATCGTCGCGTCTCAAAGACATTACACTGTCCTACACTTTCTATCCCGTTGAAGGGGCGAAGGCTGCAGGTCAGGCCGCTGCTGCTACCGACAAAGAAAATAGAAGCTAGTTTTGCGGGCGCGGGCCATGCGGTCCGCACCGGAACGAGAAGTCCGGAGGACCGGATGCAACAAGAGACTACGGGGAAGACGACCATGGCTCATGCCAACAACCATGACTATCACTTGCTCGATCCAAGCCCATGGCCGATCCTCGCGTCGCTCTCGGCATTCGTCACCGCGATCGGGACCATCATCTGGATGCGCTCGACAGGCGGCGGGGCCGGTCTCTTCGGAGTGCAGGGTCCAGGCGTGTTCGCCGCGGGCATGCTTGGCTTGATGGCCGTAGCCTTCATGTGGTGGCGCGACGTCGTCATCGAAGCGGAAACGGGCCAGCACACGCCGGTCGTGCAAATCCATCAGCGCTACGGGATGCTGCTGTTCATCGCTTCGGAAGTGATGTTCTTCGTGGCCTGGTTCTGGGCGTACTTCGACGCTGCGCTGTTCCCGAATGGCACCTACACGCTGGAGAACGTGCAGCAGGCTATCGGCATGGTGCAGCGCAACGAGGTGTTTGGTGGTCAATGGCCGCCGGTGCCGATCGAAATGACGGAGGCGACGATCCCGGCAACGGGCGCGGCAGCGGAGGGCAACTTCAAGCATACCTTCGATCCGTGGGGTCTGCCGCTCGTCAACACGCTCATCCTGCTGCTCTCGGGCTGCACGGTGACGTGGGCGCATCACGCTCTCCTGGAGAACAAGCGCGGCCAACTCATCGCCGGCCTCGCCGTGACGGTCGCATTGGGCGCGCTGTTCACCGTGCTCCAGTACATCGAATATGGTCACGCCGCATTCACGTTCGCCGGCCACACATACGGGTCGACGTTCTTCATGGCGACTGGCTTTCATGGTGCACATGTCATCATCGGCACGATTTTCCTGCTGGTCTGCCTGCTGCGCGCGATGAAGGGCCACTTCACGCCCAAGCAGCACTTCGGGTTCGAGGCAGCGGCCTGGTACTGGCACTTCGTCGACGTGGTCTGGCTGTTCCTGTTCGCCTGCATCTACGTGTGGGGCGCGGGCGAGATCGCCGCGACGGCCGCCGGCCACTGACGGCAGCGGACTTCAGGTTGTGATACTGTTGAGGGCGGCTCGTCAGGGCCGCCCTCAGCGCTTGAGGAATTGGACGACCATGCCGGAAACAAAATCATCGGTGATGCGCAGCGCGACACTGGCGCGATGTCCGCGATGCGGTCAGGGACCGCTGTTTCGTCAGGTCCTCGTGCTGCGCGAGACTTGCAGCCATTGCGGACTCGATTACGCGTTCATCGATACGGGCGACGGGCCTGCGGTGTTTGCGATTTTCATTCTTGGGTTCGTGGTGCTCGGGGCGGCGCTTTGGTTTGAGTTCACGTTCAATCCGCCGGTTTGGCAGCATGTCGTGCTTTGGGGGCTGTTGACGCCGCTCGTTGCGCTCGGGCTGTTGCGGTTTCTGAAAGCCCTGCTGATCGCGCTGCAGTACAAACACAAAGCAGAGGAAGGGCGCCTCGTCCGCTGAGGGCCGGCGTGGAGAGGACAAAGCGGCCCATGCTGGCTCGACTGCGCGAGACGAAACTTCTTGTGCCGACCGTGATGGTGGTGCTGTCGTTGCCACTTCTGATCGGGCTTGGCTTCTGGCAACTCGATCGGCTCGCGTGGAAGGAAGGCTTATTGGCGGCCATCGCCGAGCGCGCGTCTGGGCCGGCCGTTCCCATCGATCAGGCGCTCGATGAAGCGGCCGGGCACCTCCCCGCAGGGTGGAATGACCTAGAATACAGGCACGTCTCGATGCGTGGGCGGTATCTCAACGACAAGGAAAAGTACCTGTACGCACCCAACGCCCAACTCGGGCCGGGGTATCAAGTGTACACACCGTTCGTCATTGCACCGACGCAGGCGACGCTGATCGTCAATCGCGGGTTCGTGCCGGAGCAACTGAAGGATCCCCAGTCGCGTGCAGAGGGACAGATCGAAGGCGATACGGAGGTGACCGGGCTCATCCGGTTGCCTGCGCTTCACGCCCGTTTCGTCCCGGACAACGATCCGAAGGCGAACCTGTGGTTCTGGCGCGACTTCGAGGGGATGATTGCTGCGTCCTATCCGGCAGGATCGCGCCCGACAAAGGTCGTTCCTCTCTTTGTCGATGCCGAGGGAGCGGCGCCGGGCGGCTGGCCGAAGGGCGGGGTGACGCAGCTGAAACTGCCCAACCGGCATCTCGAATATGCATTGACGTGGTTCGGGTTGGCGGCAGCGCTCGTGGCGGTGTACGCGACCTACGCCATCGGCCGGTTGAGGCGGACCGATTAGGTAGTACAACCGATCGCCTGCCGGACTTGTTCGCGCCGCGCCCGGGCCTTAGGGTCGCGCATGCGATGTGCACCGCCGTGTCGTTGCGTGCACTTCCTTTCCTACTTTTCCATCCCTCGGACCGACGAGAGTTTGACGAACGTGAATTACATCTCCACCAGAGGCCGTGCGCCCGTTCTCGGCTTCGAGGACGTGCTGCTGGCCGGCCTCGCTCGCGATGGCGGGCTGTATCTTCCTGATCAGTGGCCCCAGCTCTCGCACGAGATGATTGCCTCTTTTGCCGGGCGGCCGTTCGCAGAGGTGGCGGTGGAGGTCATCCTCCCGTTCACCGGCGGAACGCTGACGCGGTCGCAGCTGCGCGCGATGGCGGACGAGGCGTATGCGAGCTTTAGGCATCCGGCGACAACTCCGCTGGTGCAGATTGATCCGCAGACATTCGTGCTGGAACTGTTTCACGGGCCGACACTGGCCTTCAAAGACGTCGCGATGCAGTTGCTTGCGCGGCTGATGGACCATGTTTTGGCGAAGCGTGGGCAACGGGCCACCATCGTGGGCGCCACGTCGGGCGATACGGGCGGGGCGGCGATTGAGGCGTTCCGATCATCAGAACGGGTGGACGTCGTGATCCTCTTTCCGGATGGGCGCGTTTCCGACGTTCAGCGGCGGATGATGACGACGCCGACGGAGAAGAGCGTTCACGCGGTGGCGGTGAAGGGGACGTTCGACGACTGCCAATCGCTCGTGAAGGCGATGTTCAACGATCACGCTTTCCGCGACCGGGTGAGCCTCTCTGGCGTCAATTCGATCAACTGGGGGCGCATTGTCGCGCAGGTATCGTATTATTTCGTCGCGGCGGCGGCGCTTGGCGCGCCGCATCGTAAGGTCGCGTTCTCGGTTCCGACGGGCAACTTCGGTGACATCTTCGCGGGGCACGTCGCCCGGCGCATGGGTCTGCCGATCGAAGTGCTCGCGATCGGCTCGAATCAGAACGACATCCTGCCGCGTACATTGGAGACCGGCGTGTATGAGATGCGCGGCGTGATGGCAACGTCGTCGCCATCGATGGACATTCAAATTTCCTCGAACTTCGAACGGTATCTGTTCGAGGCTTCAGGTGGGGATGCGGACCTCGTGGCGCTGCAAATGCAGATGCTGGCTCAAGGACGGCGGTTCGAGCTGAGCGAGGAGCAGATCACGGGGGTGCGCCGGGACTTCGTCGCGCGTGCGGCCGGCGAGGAGGAGGTTGCCGCGACAATCCGCGATACGCTGGCATCATCCACGTACATGCTCGATCCGCACACCGCGTGTGGGGTTCATGCGGCCAAGACGGCGCTTCAGGGTCGCGTGCCGGACGACACGGCGCGGGTGATCCTGGCGACCGCGCATCCGGCAAAGTTCCCGGACGCGATGGAGACGATCACGGGGATGCGGCCGGGGCTGCCGGCGCGGCTGTCGTCTCTGCTGACTGATGCCGAGCGCTATCCCGTGCTCGGCAACGATCTGAAGGAAGTCCAAACCTACGTGGAACGGGTTTCGCGCTCGGCGGGAGCGCCCGCATGAGCGCTGACGTTACGCGGCTCGCCAATGGTCTGATCATCGTGACCGAGTCGACGCCCCATCTGGAGACGAGTGCGCTCGGGGTGTGGGTGGATGCCGGGGCGCGGCATGAGCGGGAGGATGAGCACGGGCTCTCGCACCTTCTCGAGCACATGGCGTTCAAAGGCACCGCAACGCGGTCGACCCAGGACATCGCGGAGGAAATCGAGGCGGTTGGAGGGGAACTGAATGCCGCCACGGGGCTCGAGTCGACGGCCTATTTCGCGCGCGTCCTCAAGGGTGATGAAGGGGTGGCGCTGGGGATCGTCGCAGACATTCTGCAGAACTCCACGTTCGCGGATGAGGAACTCGAGAAAGAGCGCGAGGTGATCCTGCAGGAGATCGCGGGGACGCTCGACAGCCCGGACGACATCGCATTCGATCTGGTGCACGACGCGGCCTTTCCGAACCAGCCGGCCGGCCGCACGATCCTGGGCACGCCGAAGAGCGTCAAATCGATTTCCCGCAACAAGCTGAAGGACTTCCTAGCCGAGCGCTATCATCCGAGGGGCATGGTTCTGGCCGGGGCAGGCGCTATCCGCCACGAAGATGCCGTCCGCCACGCTGAAGCCCTATTCGGCGGGCTGTCTAACGCTGGGCCGGGGGCGGAAGAACCGGCGTCGTACACGGGCGGCGTACGGTCGAGCCCACGCAAGTTCGAACAGGCGCATCTCGTTCTGGGGTTTGAGGCGCCTTCGTATCGGGAAGACGAGTTTTTTGCCGCGCAGGTCCTGTCGGGGCTCCTGGGTGGCGGGATGTCATCGCGGTTGTTTCAGGAGGTCCGGGAGCGCCGGGGTCTATGTTACGCGATCTATTCGTCGGCGTGGGGATTGAAGGACACCGGGCTTTTCGCCGTGCATGCGGCGACGGGCGCCGGCATGGTTGGGGAGCTGATCGACGTGGTGAGCGACGAAATCGATCGCATGGCGGATGCAGGTCCCAAGGATGCGGAAGTGGCGCGCGCCAAGGCGCAGCTCAAAGCCGGACTGATGATGAGCCTCGAATCGAGTTCGGCCCGCGCCGAGCAGATGGCCCGGCAGATGTTGCTGCACGGTCGCGTGCTCCTGACCTCGGACATTCTTGCGGCCGTGGATCGCGTCACGGCCGCTGAAGTTACAAACGTGGCGCGGCGGCTGAGGCGCAAAGATGTGTCCGTGGCCGTTGTCGGCGCGGGCCGAAAGAGCCATGATCTTGCTACGCGCGCCGGAGAACGGCTCGCGCGTGTTGCTTGAGGATCGGCAGGACACGCAACCCATGGCCTTCCTGAGATCGAGCCTCGTGTCAGATGTTCCGACCGCCGTTCGCGGCGAGCGGGTGCTGTTGCGAGTGCCGCAGGTTTCGGACTATGGCCCGTGGGCGGAGCTTCGGGCGGAAAGCCGTGCGCATCTCCAGCCATGGGAGCCGACCTGGCCGCGGGACGATCTTACAAAGCCGGCGTTCAAGCGGCGGGTCCGCCATTATCAACGCGAGGCGCGGGCGGATCAGGGTTATGCCTTTCTGGTGTTCGACGCGGCAGACGAGCGGCTCGTCGGCGGGATCGCGCTGACGAACGTGCAGCGCGGGGTCACGCAGTCTGCGTCGGTCGGATACTGGCTCGGCCGGTCAGAGTTGCGGCGCGGGTACATGGCGGACGCCGTGCATGCGACGATCGGATTTGCTTTCGACGTGCTGCGGCTACACCGACTCGAGGCGGCGACACAGCCGGCGAATATCGCTTCCATACGCGTCCTGGAACGCAACGGGTTCGTGCATGAAGGGTTTGCGCGAGATTATCTGCGGATTGACGGCGTGTGGCGCGACCACCTGCTGTTCGGACTGGTGGCACCCGTCGACGCGGGAGGTCGTGCGTGACGTTCATCTCACGCCTTCTCGCAATAGTGTCGGTTCTGGTCGGGATCGCGGCATCGAGCCAGCGTGCCCATGCGCTGGAGGCGATTACGCTGACGCCCGATCAAGGGCGGATCGAGATCACCACGCGCGGGGAATTGTACGAGGGACGCGGCGACAGTCTGCAAATCGAGACGGCCGCCAATGCCGACGGGACGACGGGCAGGCTCTCGGTGCGGGCGGTGACACCCGGCACCAACCCCAGCTGGATGGTTTTTGCGCTCCACAACCCTACCGAAGTTGCGGTGGAGCGGTGGATTTCTGCGGACCGGTACACGATCATCGGATCGGGCGTGGTATGGCCGGACCTCGACGCGCGCCGCATCGAGGCTTTGACGCCATCCATCGGGTTCGTGCCTGAACGCATCGACAGCGATCGAGCGGACCTTTTTCGCATCACGCTGGAGCCGGGGCAGACGATCACGTATGTGGCGGAGCTTTCGTCGGAGAGATTCGCGCGCATTTTCGTTTGGAAGCCGCTCGACTACGAATTGAAAGTGCGCGAACGGCAGCTCTTTAATGGGGTGATGCTCGGCCTGACCGGCCTCCTGGCCATCTTTCTGACAGCCATCTTCGCCGCCAACCACAAGGTGATCTTCCCGGCGGCGGCATTGGTGGCGTGGTGCGTGCTCGGCTACCTGTGTGTGGACTTCGGCTTCTTTCATAAGCTTTTCCAGCTGAAAGCCGAGAACAACGCGGTCTACCGCGCGGCGACGGAAGCGTCGATGGCGGCGAGCCTCGTTCTGTTCCTCTATTTCTTCCTCCGCATTCCGCTGTGGCATGGGCTCGCGCGGATGCTGTTCAGCGTGTGGATTGTGGCGCAACTGGCGCTCGTGGCCGTGGCGGTGATCGATCCGCGACTGGCTTCCACCTTCGCGCGGCTGTCTTTCGGGGTGCTGGCCGGCGCGGGGATGATGGTGACGCTGTTTCTCGCGCTGCGTGGCCAGGACAGAGCCTTGGCGCTGATTCCGACGTGGCTATTGTTCGTCGTATGGTGTTTTGGGACGGCGGTGACGCTGACGGGGCAGCTGGCTGGCGACATGGTCGTTTCGGGGCTCGTAGCCGGTCTCGTGCTGATCGTGCTGCTGATCGGTTTCACCGTGACGCAATTCGCGTTCAAGTCGCTCGAGCCACTTTATGGGACGTCGCCGACGGAATTGCAGTTGCGGTCGGTGGCCGTCGAGGCGGCCGGTGCGGGCGTCTGGGAGTGGAGCGCGCGGCGCGACGAGGTGAAGGTCAGCGGCGCCGTGGAAGCCGCGCTTGGGCTTAATCCAGGTGAGCTCAACACCAAGGTCGACGATTTCTGCCGGCATATTCATCCGGCGGATCGGGAGCGTTTTAGGCTGTCGCTCGTTTCGAATGAAGAGCGCAACGACGGACAGATGCGCTGCGTGTTCCGGCTCAGGCATGCAGACAATTCATACCGCTGGTTTGAAGTCGAGGCCTCTTCGATCCCGAGCCAGGATGGGCGGACGGTGAAGAGCGTCGGCCTATTGCGAGACGTGACGGATATGAAGCGGGCGCAAGAGCATCTAATGACGGACGCGGTGAAGTGCTCGCTGACCGGCCTTCCGAACAAGCAGCTCTTGGAGGACCGGCTTGCAATCGCAATTCAGCGGGCGCGTACAGAGCCCAATATTCGGCCGACGGTGCTGTTTGTCGATGTCGACAAATTCAAAACGGTGAATGCCTCTTACGGCGTCGTGGTCGGGGACAGTCTGCTGCTGACGATCGCGCGGAGAATTCAACGTCACCTCGAACCCGAAGATACATTGGCGCGGGCCAGTGGCGATCGCTTCGCCATTCTCCTGCTGAAGGAACGGCCGGCGCAGGAACTCGCCGGGCTTGCCGAGCGCGTGCGCAGAAGCTTGCGCTCGCCGATCAAGCTGGCGGGGCAAGAGATCGTGCTCACGGGGTCGGTCGGTATTGCGATCTTCGACGGTCATCAAGCGGACGATCGGGAACTGTTACGCGAGGCGGAAACCGCAATGTACCGCGCCAAGCGCGGAGGCGCGGACCGCATCGAGATTTTCCGGCCGGAAATGCGCGAGCAGATGGACGAACGTGCGGTAGTCGATGCGGAAATCCGCAAGGCGGTTGAGAAGAACCAGCTTACGCTTCTCTATCAGCCGATCGTCTATATGCCGATGGAGGAGCTGGCCGGGTTCGAAGCCATGGTGCGCTGGAATCACCCGAAGCACGGCCTCATCAATCCGTTTGGATATCTTGAGAGTGAAGCGTCGGCGGATCTCCTGGTGCGGACAGTTCAGGTGGCGTTGGCCCAAGCTCTGAAGGACTGTGTGCAGTGGCAGAAGGAACTGCCGCGCGTGGACAACGCACTTTTCGTGAACTTCAATTTGCCGCCCGTGGTGAAGATCGACCAAAACGTGGCGCAGGATATCCGACAGACGCTGTCGCGGCACCCGGTCGCCAAGGGATCGCTGAAGCTCGGCGTGCCCGAGGCAATGGTGATGAACAATCCCGAGCATTCGGGTGAGACGCTAGAGTGGCTGCGCAGCGCCGGGGCGGAACTCGTGCTCGACGACTTCTGTGTCGGGTACTCGTCGCTTATTTACCTCGGGCGTCTGCCGTTCGACTGCGTGCGCATCGACCGGGCACTTCTCGACGGCAACAACGGCTCGGATGCGACCGCCAGCGGTATGCTGAGGGCGGTGACAGCGATGACACACGAACTGGGCCGCAAGGTCATCGTGCAGGGCGTGGAGACAGACGAGGATGTCGGATATCTGCGGTCGATCGAATGCGAGTACGGCCAAGGGTTCTATTACGGAGATCCGATTAGCGAACGCGATGTTGTGCAGCTCCTGAAGCTCGTACGAAAGTCGGAGCGTCGCATTCAACCGCGCGGGCTATTCCGCGCCGCCGTTCGCAAGAAGGTTCGGGACGAGGCTGCGCAGGCGGCGGATGCGAGTGCCGATGCCGCCGTTACTGTATCGCAAGAGCGCGAAGCCGTGCCGGCTATGGCCGCCGCGTTGGCAGGCGCCATAGGCGCACAGCCGCCACCTATGCCGGCTCAGGGCCGCGCTCAAGATCCCGTTACTGAGCCGCTCCGTCGGCCGGTATCGGCTAAGGCCCATGTACGCCCGCGGGGGCCAATGCCTGCCGCCGCGTCACCGCCTCCGCCAAATCCCGGCTCCGCCCCTCAATTCGCTTCCGGAGCCGAACCAGCGCCGCAGCCAGTCTTCAATGCGCAGCCGCCATTTGTTGCGCCGATCGCGCCGCAGACGGTTCCACCATCTCCCGTGCAGGCTCTCCCGCCGCAGCCGACCGCGTCGCCAGCGATGACCGCGCCGGCGGGGCCGGACACTTATCCGTCGCCGCCGTTCCATAGTGCTGCCAATGGAGAGGGAGGCCAGCCGCTGTCCGGTTTGATGCCGCCGCTGCCATTCCCCAACGAGGCTGTTGCACCGCAGGCCGCGCCGGGCGGGCCTGTGGCTGCGCCACCGCCGGTTCATTTGTCCCCGGCCCTCGCCACGACGGGGCCGTCTGCTCCGTCGGCACCACCACAGCCTCGCCCTGTCGAGGCCGCTCCGCAGTCCGCGCCCAGATCGGCAACGCCCGCGCGTCCGCTGCCCAATTACGACAAACTGCCGCCCAATATCGCAGCAAGTTTGCAGCGCCTCGCGGGCGTTGCCCCACCACCGGCATCAGCGAACAAGCCGGACTCTGATGCCGCGGAATGAGATTTCAGTTCAGGTGGAGCGCTTCAGCAGTGTCCGGCTTCGGACACCAGAAACGACGGGTTGACACCGATCTTCGCCAGCGCTTTTTCGTATTTCAAATCAAGATCGGTCTCGAAGATAATTTCGGGATCGGCAGGGCAGTTGAGCCAGCCATTGGCTTGGATCTCGCTTTCGAGTTGCCCCGGGGACCAGCCGGCGTAGCCGAGCGCCAGGATCGAGCGTTGCGGGCCACGTCCGATCGCAATCGCCTTCAATATGTCGATGGTCGCTGTGAGGCTGACACCACCTGCGATCTCCAGAGTGCTGTCGGTCGCATGATAATCGGCGGTGTGGAGGACGAACCCGCGACCGGTTTCCACCGGACCGCCGGAGTGGACTTCGCGGTCGAGAAAGTCAGAGGCGATGGTGTCGTTGGCCCCTTTGGGAATGATTCCAAGGCGGTCGAGCAGATCAGGGAAGGTAATGTGGTCGGCGCGGTGGTTGATGATGAGGCCCATAGCGCCATCCTTCGAATGGGCGCACATGTAGATCACCGAGCGAGCAAATCGCTTGTCGGTCATGATGGGCATGGCCACCAGCAACTGCCCCTCAAGGGTCGTGCCTTGCCCCGGCGAGCGCTTGGACTTAGGCATTTTCATTTTTTCAACCTACTAGATCAGGGGCCGATCTGTGAAGGGTCTCAAATGCGCAGACTTGGTGCGCGAGGCTGATTATCCGGATGCAGTTGATAGATGGGGCGGCGCGTGAGTGATGAGATCAATATGACTGCGAGCAGAACATGGTCGGGCCTGGGCGCATGCAGGGAACGGGCAGGCCTCCTGCTCCGGCTCGGACATCTGTCGATCGTACTCCTTCTGGCGTTAGCCCCGCCTGCGTTCGCACAGGACATCGCAACGGACTGGATCGACGGGGAGCGCCATCGTACGCGGCTAATCGCGGGTGATGTTCCAGGGGCCACACCTGGAACCGTGACGGCCTTCGTCGAGATGTCGATGGATAAGGGATGGAAAACCTACTGGCGCAATCCGGGGACAGCGGGCGGCATTCCACCGGAGTTCAAGTGGTCGAACTCGAAGAACATTACCAAGCTAGAGGTACTGTTTCCCGTTCCGCAGGTGCTGAGCGACAAGGCCGGCGATGTCATCGGATATGAGGAATACGCGATCTTCCCGCTGCGCATCACACCGGCCGACGTCACAGCGCCAGTGCAGCTCGACCTGACGGTGAACTACGGCATTTGCGCAAAGCTATGCGTGCCGGCAGAGGCGGCGTTCAGTCTTGCCATTCCGCCAGCTCCATTGCCGTCAGCGGGGCCGGATGCGGCGCGGGCGTTTGCGGCGGTGCCCCGGGTGGGCGCCGAGCGCAAGCCCGTCGATCCCTCCGACTTGAAGGTCGAGCGTCCGGCGGGCAAGCCTGGGATCGTACGTATGTCAGCCCTGTTTCCCGGCGATCCGGCGTCGGCGGCGATGTTTGTTTCAGTTCCCGATGGGCGATATCTGCCCCTGCCGGCGCGGCAGGCAACTGGAAGCGGCAGTGCATCGTTCAGCGCCAGTGCTGGGCGGGTGACGTTCGAGATGGATTTCACGTCGTCCCCCGCTGATCTGGAGGCTCTTAAAGGCGCGACCGTGAGTGTGACGATGGTGGGCGAAAAGGGTCAGTCGGACGACAGCTTCGTCATCGACTGAGGAACGGGGCCCGTATAGAACACGCCAAACGCCAGTGTCGAGGAGCCGGGGTTCCATTCCCGGCGGGCGTTCAAGCAAAGGAGATTTTTCTATGTCGATCAAGGTTGGCGATCATCTGCCCGATGCCAAGTTCATGACCCTGACGGCGGATGGGCCGAAGCCGCTGACCACGGCCGATATTTTCAAGGGCAAGAAGGTGGCGCTGTTTGCGGTGCCGGGCGCCTTCACGCCGACGTGCCATCTGCAGCATTTGCCGGGGTTCGTGCAGCGCGCCGATGAACTGAAGGCGAAGGGCGTTGATGCGATCGCGTGCACGGCCGTCAACGACGTGTTCGTCATGGACGAGTGGGCGAAGGCGACCGGATCGAAAGATAAAATCCTGATGCTGACCGACGACAGTGCAGCGTTCGCGAAAGCGATCGGGCTCGACATCGATCTGACTGGCGCGGGGATCGGGCTGGGCGTGCGCTCGAAGCGTTATGCCATGCTTGTCGAGGATGGGGTCGTGAAGGTTCTCAACGTCGATGAGAGCCCACCGGCGCATGACAAGTCGAGTGCGGAGACGATGTGCAAGCTGATCGACAACGTGGTCTGATCGCCGGCTTCAAGATCGAGAAGGCCGCGGCGCCGTTCGGCATCCGCGGCCTTTTGTATTTTCAGCGCAGCTTGAACGGGCTCATGCCTTGGCGGGCAAGTTCATCGGCGCGTTCGTTTTCGGGATGGCCGGCGTGGCCCTTGACCCAGTGCCAATCGACTTCGTGCTTGTGGCGGGCGGCTTCGAGGGCCTGCCACAGATCAGCGTTCTTGACAGGCTTTTTGTCCGCGGTCTTCCAGCCGTTCTTTTTCCAGGAATGAATCCAGGATGTGATGCCGTTCTTGACGTAGGCGCTGTCGGTGTAGAGGTCGATATGGGCGGCGCGCGTCAGTGCGCCGAGGGCTTCGATGACGGCCTGCAGTTCCATGCGATTGTTGGTCGTCTCCGCCGCGCCGCCGAAGAGTTCCTTGCGGTGCTCGCCCCAGATCATCACCGCGCCCCAGCCGCCCGGTCCCGGATTTCCCGAGCAGGCGCCGTCGGTGTAGATCACGACTCTCTTCGTGCCCGAGTGGGTCATGCGGCCTCGTCCAGACCATAGGCGCTGATCGAGCGGACAGTCTGATGGAAGCGAAGGCGGCGGACGTAATCGAAGGGATTGTGCGGCGTGACGAGTGCGTTCGCCGGGCGGTTCAGCCAGTCATAGGATCGGGTCAACAGGAAGCGGACGGCGGCGCCGCGCGTCAGGATCGGCATCGCAGCGCGTTCGGCGGGGGAGAGTTTGCGGACGCTGTCGTAGCCTTCAAGCAGGGCGCGACCTTTCGTGAGGTTGAAGGCGTAGTCCTGCTCGAAGCACCAGGCATTGAGGCAGATGGCTACATCGTAGGCGAGCGCGTCGTTGCAGGCGAAGTAGAAGTCGATCAGTCCCGACAAGCGATCGCCGAGGAAGAACACGTTGTCGGGAAAGAGATCGGCGTGGATGACGCCGCGCGGCAGCGTGCGCGGCCACGTGGCATCGAGAAGGTTCAGCTCGTCGTGGATGAGTTGTTGAAGGCCCGGAACAATTTCGTCAGACCGGCTTCGGAACTTGTCAAATAGCGGGTGCCAGCCGGCTTCACCGAGGGCATTGGCGCGCGTGCGGGGGAAATCGGCAGCGGCCAGGTGAAACTCTGCAAGCGCGCGGCCGAGCTTATGGCAATGATCGGCGCGCGGTTTCTTGATGGAGAAGCCGTCGAGGAACGTGACAAAAGCGGCCGTGCGTCCGGCGAGTTTGGACAGCACGCTTCCGTCTGTGGCGTGCACGGGGCGCGGACAGGAGACGCCGCGTTTAGCGACATGTTCCATGAGGCCCAAAAAGAAGGGCAGGTCTTCGGGTGCGACGCGCGCTTCGTAGAGCGTGAGGATAAAGCGGGCCTGCGTGGTTTGGACGAGGTAGTTTGTGTTTTCCACGCCCTCGGCAATGCCTTTGTAGGCCACCAGGGTTCCCACGTCGTATCGCGCGAGAAAGGCCGACAGGTCATCGTCGGTGACTTCGGTGTAAACGGCCATGCGCGTGTTCTCACATGGATCCGGCAGGCTTCTCGGCCAGCGACGAGGTCGAGCCCGGCGCGCGAACGTCGCGCAATTCGCGAGGAACATTGAAGGCGATGTTCTCCGTCGCGGTCGAGACGATTTCGACGGCAACATCGAACCGCGACTTCAGTGCATCGATTACTTCGTTGACAAGCTCCTCGGGCGCGGAGGCGCCGGCGGTGATGCCGATGGTGCGTGCGCCATCCAGCCGATGCCAGGGCATGTCGCGTGCCCGTTGGATGAGGACGGAGTTGCTACAGCCGGCGCGTTCGGCGACTTCGACCAGACGAACGGAATTCGACGAGTTCGGTGCGCCGATCACGAGAAGGCAGTCCAGCTTTGGTGCGATGGCCTTCACGGCCGCTTGCCGATTTGTGGTCGCGTAGCAGATATCTTCCTTCATCGGACCGGCAATGCCGGGGAAGCGTGCGTTGAGGATGGAGACGATCTCGGCCGTGTCGTCGACCGAGAGCGTGGTTTGGGTGACGAACGCGAGTTTTTCGGGATCAATGGGTGTGAACGCGCGAGCATCGGCAGCAGTCTCGATGAGACGCACGGCGCCGTCGGGCAGTTGTCCCATCGTCCCTTCGACTTCCGGGTGGCCCTTATGACCAACGAGAATGATCTCGCGGCCTTCGAGAAAATGGCGCTGAGCTTCGATGTGAACCTTGTAGACGAGCGGGCAGGTTGCATCGAGAGCGAACATATTGCGGTGCTTGGCGTCCTGGACGACCGCCTTGGCGACGCCGTGTGCCGAAAAGATCACGGGCTGAGACGTTGGTGGGATCTGGTCCAACTCGTCCACAAAAACGGCACCTTTTGCCTTGAGAGCATCGACCACAAAGCGGTTATGTACGATCTCGTGCCGCACATAGACGGGAGCGCCATACTTGGCCAAGGCCAGTTCGACGATTTGGATGGCGCGATCGACCCCGGCGCAGAAACCGCGCGGGGCAGCCAGCAGCACATTAAGTTGCGGGCGTGTGGTTAATTCGTCGTGTGGCGTATCCGGCATCAACTTCAAAATCCTGGTTCGTCATTGGCGGATGGTCGCCGTAACGGAATTGTCCGCGCTGTTGGCGGGGTGGTACAGTTCGAATCACAACACGGGGGGACATGCGACGGCGGGAGCTTTCAGCTCGTTCAACCGGCGCGACTCCTCGCGTGGCAGCATTATGCGGATGGGCACGCAATGACGCAATCGATCCCTATGGCCACGCATCGAGCTTTGAAGCTCGCGGTGTCGCTATGGGCTGCCAGCCTGCTCAGCGGATGTGGCCTGTCCTCGATCACATCCGGGCTGGGCTCCGGCATCATGGGCGGGGGGACCGCGAAAACCGAAACCGGCGCCGTCAGCGAAGAACAACTTCTCTCTGCTGCGCAGAGCGGCGATGCGGGGCCACCGGTCGGCGGTATCGAGGTTGCTGCCGGCTGTCCAAAGTTTACCACTTGGCCGCGAGACAACTTCGTGACGATCTACGAACAGGGCCGTGTGGGCGACGGTATGGCTGTCATGCATCGCGGCGAAATCACCAAGACGGCGCGGGAATGCACGATCGAACCTGGCCGGGTCACGGTGAAGTACGGTTTCTCCGGGCGCATCCTACTTGGTCCTAAGGGACGTCCTGGCCCGATCACGCTCCCTGTGTCGGTGTTCGTCACGGATGAGAAGCGGGCCCGGCTCACGAATGACAAGCTGACGGTGGACGTGAACGTCAGTGTGGAGAATCCAATCGGTTACTTCTCCGCGGTGCGCACTGTCACATTCGATATTCCGGAAGGTTCGCGACCGGGCGACTATCAGGTGTTCGTTGCGTTCGACCGCACGGTTCCGGGCGCGGGCTGAGGCCATCGATTTCCCACACGCGCGCAAAACAAGAAAGGCCGGGCGAACCCGGCCTTTCTTGTTGTCGCAAAGCGGCGAGAGGCACTCAATTCAGGCGGCCCTTGAGATCGCGGATGCTGCTGTCGATGAGGGCGTCGGCCTCGGCGCCGGTGACCTTCGCACGCAGGATCTTTTCAGCAGTTGCGAGGGCCACATCGACGGCCGCAGCGCGGACTTCAGTCACGGCTTGAGCTTCGGCGCGCGAGATCTTTTCCTCGGCGGCTTTCGTGCGGCGTTCCAGAGTTTCGGCAAGGGTCTTGCGCGTTTCGCTGGCAAGTGCTTCGGCCTCACGCTTGGCGGCGGCGACAATTTCCTTCGCCTCCTCCTCAGCCTCCTTACTGCGGCGCTGGTAATCGGCAAGCAGTTGCTGGGCTTCTTCACGCATGCGGCGGGCATCGTCCAGTTCCCTGCGGATGACGTCCGCGCGGGCATCGAGAGACTTGCCGACGGTGTCCGGAACCTTGAAGTAGACCAGAATGGCAAAGAAGCCGATGAGGGCGAGTGCCGTCCAGAAGTAGGTGTCGTTCGGGTCGAGAAGGTTGGCCATTACGATATAGGTGGTCATGGCTTCGTTACTCCCCGGCGCCAGCAGTGAGGGCGCGCTTCACTTCGTCGGCGCTGACATCCTTGCCGGTCAATTGCTTCACGACAGGGCCGGCAATTTCGGATGCGATATCTCCGACGCTCGACAGTGCCTTGCGTTTGGTCTCGGCGATCCGGGCTTCGGCGTCGGCCAGTTTCTTGGCGGTCGCGGCTTCGACCTCGGCGCGCTCGCGATCGACCTCAGCGGAAAGCTTTTCCTGTGTCGTGCGCGCAATCGCCGTGGCGTTGCCGCGCGCGTCGGCGAGCGATTTTTCGTATGTCCTCATCGCGCCGTCGATTTCGTCCTTCAGGCGCTCGGCAGCGTCAATGTCGCGCTGGATGCGGTTCTGACGCTCTTCGATCACGCCGCCAATGCGCGGAATGGCGATCTTCTTCAACAGGAAATAGAGCGCTACGAACGTGATCGCGAGCCAGACGAGCTGGGGCGAAACGGTCGACGGATCAAGCGGCGGGAACACCTTGTCGGCGGTGCCGCCGTGCGGGACTTCTGTTCCCGTGGTGACGGGCTCGGTCATTGGATGGGCCTTGATGTCACCGGCCCGACAAGCGGGCCAATTCGATTTGAATTCTCTGAGGGGCCAAACGGACCGGCTTCACAGCCGGTCCGTTGCCAACCCGATGGGAAGAGAAGCCAGAAAGCTTTCAATCTTGCGTTCGAAAGTTTCCAGCGCCTCGATGGCTCGCGACGAAAGATCAGGTGAACAGCAGCAGGAACGCGACGACGAGGGCGAAGATGCCCAGAGCTTCCGTCACGGCGAAGCCGAAGATGAGGCGGCCGAACTGGCCATCAGCAGCTGAGGGGTTGCGGAGCGCACCCTGAAGGAACTGACCGAACAGGTTGCCAACGCCGATGGCAGCAATGCCAATGCCGAGCGCTGCGATGCCCGCACCGATAAACTTAGCCGACTGAGGATCCATTATTCTCTCCCTGTGGTTGATCGTGTGTTGGTGTGATGCGCTGCCGCCGGGGCTTTAGTGGCCCGGATGCAGAGCGTCGTTGAGGTACATGCAGGTCAACATCGTGAAGACGTAGGCCTGCAGGAATGCGACGAGAAACTCGAGCGCGGTAATGCCCAGAACCGCCAGCAGCGGCAAGGGGGCGATCGCAGATGCCGCGCCACCGGCGCCGAGCAGCATGATGATGAAGCCGGCGAACACTTTCAGCGTAATGTGGCCGGCCAGCATATTCGCGAACAGTCGCAGCGAGTGGCTGAGAGGACGCGAGAAGAATGAGATGACTTCGATGAGCGAAACCAGCGGGAGCACGTAGATCGGCACGCCGTCTGGCACGAAGAGTTTGAGGAAGCCGAGACCGTTCTTGGCGAATCCGACGACGATGACGGTGAGGAACACCAGGATCGCAAGAGCGGCGGTGACCCAGATCTGGCTCGTAACGGTGAAGAACCCAGGGATCATGCCTAGCATGTTCAGCGTGAGAATGAACATGAAGAACGTGAAGATGAGCGGGAAAAACTTCATGCCCTGCTCGCCCATGCTGTCGCGGACCATGCCAGCGACGAATTCGTAGACGCTCTCGGCGACCGACTGCATTCGGCTCGGGACGAGTGAGCGTCCGCGCGAGGCGTACATCAGAAGGCCGAAAGAAAGGAGCACGCCGGCGACCATGAACAGGGCCGAGTTCGTGAAGGTGGCATCGACGCCGAAGATCTCGAGGGGGAAGAGGCGCTTGACCTCAAACTGATGGATGGGGTCCGGCATTCCGCCGCCACCCTGTGCCCCGTGTTCTGCTGCCACGTCCCTACCCCGGTCTATTGATCGTCGTTATCCGGCACGGACTGACCGAGCTTGAAGTCCTTCTGGGACTCGATCTCTGCCTGCATCCGCTTAAAGGCCCTCAGAATATTGAGGATACCTGCGCTGAAACCCAACATGATGAACACGAGAAACAGCCACGGCCTGGTTCCAAGCCATGCGTCGAGCACGTAGCCCATGAACCCGCCGACCAGGATGGCCGCGACAAGTTCGGACGACATTCTCAACCCGTAGGCCATGCCGCGTGAGCGGTTGGCCCGGTCTTGCTGATCCTCGATTTCGGCCTGTTTCTCGGCCTGGACACTGCCTATGCGCGTGCCCAGTTCAGAGGCCCGGCGTTTGAACTCAGCGATATCCTCAGGGCTCAAGTGTCCTTTTACAGGGTGTGCCCCATGGTCTGAGTCCGCCATCGGATTCCTCCACGGAAAACGGCCGGAAACACGAAGGTTTTCGAACGCGCCGCACCATATGAGCGCCCCTATGGGGTGTCAAGAAAGGGCGGCTGCGGCCTCTCCGACCTAGGGTATGGCGAAACCGCGCAGGGAGATTTTAGTTGCCGGTTCCGACTCCCCGTGCGGGGAGCCGGCCGGAACTTGGTTTTGTTTGTCGCTTCCGACTCCCTTGCCGGGGAGCCGGCCGGAAGCGACGGAAGGGGGGTCAGCCGGCTTCGCGGAAGGCGCGGGCGGTTTCGAGGTCGACGGAGACCAGCTGAGAAATGCCGCGTTCGGCCATGGTGACGCCGAAGAGGCGGTTCATGCGCGCCATGGTCATTGGATGATGGGTGATGACGAGGAAGCGGGTCGCGGTCTCGGTAGCCATTTTTTCCATGAGCGTGCAGAACCGATCGACGTTGGCGTCGTCGAGCGGGGCGTCGACTTCGTCGAGCACGCAGATGGGCGAGGGGTTGGTCAAAAAGACCGCGAATATCAACGACAAAGCCGTCAGCGTCTGTTCGCCGCCGGAGAGGAGCGAGAGCGTCGCGGGCTTTTTGCCCGGGGGCTTCGCGATGATTTCCAGGCCGCCTTCGAGAGGATCCTCCTCCGATTCTACCATTTCGAGGCGCGCTTCGCCGCCACCGAAAAGCGTGGTGAACAGGCGCTGGAAGTGGCCGTTGACGGTAATGAAAGCCTCTTCGAGGCGCTTTTTGCCTTCGCGGTTCAGTTGTCCGATTGCGGCGCGGAGCTTTGCGACCGCCTGCTGGACATCGGCCTTCTCGGTTTCCATCGAGCTGATTTGCTCAAGGAGGACAGTCAACTCATCGTCAGCCTGGAGATTGACGCCGCCAAGGCGTTCCCGGTCGGCTTTGAGGCGCTGCAACTGACGGTCGATGTCGAGAAGCGGGGGCAGGGTGGCGCCGCGTTCGATCCCCGCCAGTGCGAGGCAGTCGTCTGGAGCAACCTCGAACGTCTCGCGGATGCGGCGTGATTCCTCCTGACGGCGGGCGCGGGCATTTTCGAGCCGCGCTTCGATGCGGGCACGGCCCTCGCGCGCTTCGGAAACTTGGGCTTGAGCGGCGCGCAGCGCTTGGATCGCTTCGCGCAGCGCGGTGTCGGCGAGGGCGAGCTTGTCGGCAGCGGCCTGGCGGTCGCTTTCGGCGGCGCTGATAGCGGAAAGGATCGCGCTACGGCGCTCGGCGATCTGTTCGGGAAGGTCGGCCAGCGTGTCGAGTTCGGCGCGGGTCTCAGTAAGGCGCTCTTCCAAGCTCTTGATCTGCTGTTCGGCGCCATGCTGGCGGGCCGTCCAGCGGTCGCGGTCGGCGCGCGCGGACGTCTGGCGCTCGGCGTTGAGTTGGCGTTCGCGGCGTAGGGCTTGCAGCTTTCCGCGTGCCTCGCCGGCGGCACGGCGAGCGGCTTGTGCCGTCTCGTGCGCGGCGTTGGCGACGGGTTCAAGGTTTTCAGATTTGGCTTCGTCGTCGCGCGCGGCCTCTGTTTCCGCCAGGCGGGCCCGGGCCTCGCTGAAGTCAGCTGCAAGTCGTTCCTTGGCTTCGGCGACGGCTGCGAGCTTGGCCTCGGTTTCTCGGGCCATCTTCTCGATGACGGAGAGGCGATTGCGGGTTTCGCCGAGTTCGGACTGCGTCTTGCGCCACTCCGCTCGCAGCGTGCGCTCCACGGTCTGCGCTGCGGCGTGCGCTTCAATAGCAGCTGCCTCGGCATTCAGAAGCGTGCTGGCATCGGCGCGGGCTGCATGTTCGCGCTCCTCGATCTCAGCCATGCGGTTGCGTTCGGCGAGGCGCTGGGCGGCAAGCGTGGCGCCACCACTGGCGGCAACGTAGCCGTCCCATCGCCACAAGTCGCCATCGACGCTGACGAGACGCTGGCCCGCGGCAAGGTTCTGCTGGAGGACCGGACCGCGTTCGTGCGGCACAACACCGATTTGAGACAAGCGGCGCTGAAGCTCGGGCGGGGCATCGACATAGCGGCTCAGAGGCTCGACGCCGTGCGGCAAGGCGGGGTCGATCGCAGTTTCAATGTGGAGCAGACGCCAGTGGACCGGCGCATCGTCCGCGACAGGCGCAGTGAGGTCTTCGCCAAGGGCCGCCCCCAGTGCCGCTTCATAGCCGGGCGTGACGCTGATTTGATCGACAATGGGCGGCAGGTCGTCGTCTCGAACCGGGATCAAGAGCTTGGCGAGGGTCTCGCGCTCGGTTTTGAGATTGGAGAGCAGGAGACGCGCCGAGGCGGCTTCATCGCGATGCCGATTGGCGGCCTCGGCAGCGGCGGTGACCTGTTGTTCGGCCTCGTGGATCTCGCGTTCGAGTTGCGCGGAGCGCTCGGTGAGAAGGTGGCCTTTTTCCGTCGTCTCCTGAAGTTCGACCACATCGGGCGCGCGGCCCTGGATGTCACGCATTTGCGCTTCGAGAGAGGCGGCTTGCCGTTCGAGGCGGGCAACGGCGTCGCGGCGTTCGGCGACTGCGGTCTCGAGAGAGCGGCGGCGGGCACGCTGTTCGGCGGCACGGTGGGTGATGTCGGCGAGCGATTTTTCGGCGGCGTCGAGCTTCTGTTCGAGTTCGGTGAGTTCGGCGGCTGCTTTATCTTCGGCGGCAACGGCACCGTTTTCGGCCTCGATGAGGGTTGCCAGATCGTTGTCCAGTCGGGCCAGAACATCACGGGCTTCGGAGATGGCGTGAGCTTCGCGGGCGATGTCGCGTTCGAGCTGCGTCCGGCGGTTCACGAGTTCGTTCGTGCGCTGGCGGGCGCGTTCGGCCTCCTTTTCGAACGTCTCCTGTTCGATCTTGAGGCGGCCGAGCGCGGCGCCCTTTGCGGCTTCGGCGTCGCGCAAGGGCGGGAGGTGTTCGGCGAGCTCAGCCTCCGCTCGCAGCGCGCGTGACTCGGTTTCAGTGGCGAGACCCAATCGCGCTGTCGCGTCGGTGAGGTTTTTTTCTTCCTGGTCGACGAGAGCTTGCGCTTCCGCCCAGGAGAGGTGGAAAACGAGCGCTTCGGTGCGGCGGATATCGCCGGAAAGTTCCTTATAGCGGCGGGCCTGGCGCGCTTGGCGTTTCAGGCTTTCGATTTGGGACGAGAGGCCGCCCATGATGTCGCCAAGGCGGGCGAGATTGTTCTCGGCGGCCTTGAGGCGAAGTTCGGCTTCGTGGCGACGGCTATGGAGACCGGCGATGCCGGCGGCGTCTTCAAGAACGCGGCGGCGCTGTTCCGGCTTGGCGTTGACGATCTCGGAGATCTGGCCCTGACGAACCAGCGCGGGCGAGCGCGCGCCCGTCGCTGCGTCTTCGAACAGGATCTTGACATCGCGTGCGCGAGCTTCCTTGCCGTTGATGCGGTAGGCGGAGCCTGCTTCGCGCTCAATGCGGCGGGTGATTTCGATGATGTCGTGATCGTTGAATTCGGCAGGCGCCTTGCGTTCGGCGTTGTCGAGGAAGAGCGTGACTTCGGCAGAATTGCGGGCCGGGCGGGTGTTGGTGCCGGAGAAGATCACGTCGTCCATGGCGGCGGCGCGCATCGACTTATGCGAGGTCTCGCCCATCACCCAGCGAAGCGCTTCGAGCAGATTGGATTTGCCGCAACCGTTGGGGCCGACGACGCCCGTCAGCCCGGCCTCGACGATGAGGTCGGTCGGTTCGACGAACGATTTGAAGCCCAAGAGCCTCAGGCGGTTGATCTTCATTCGATTATAGTCTCGGACGCAACGTGGGCGCTTCGGAATACCAACAGATGCATTATGCGGATGCAGTGCACCCGATCGAGGCGGCTCTGTCTAGCGCGCGGGGGCCGCGTTCGCAGTGGCGGCGGGACGCCCGCTCAAGAGCGGATCGACCTTGCTGCGGATCTCGGCCATCGTCAGCGTGCTCTTCACCCGTTGGTTCTGGATGAAGAAATTCGGCGTTCCGATGATGCCGAGCGTGCGGCCCCGGTCTTTCACGCGCTTCAACGCGTCAATCATGGCCTGATTCTGCAAGCAGCGATCGAATTCGGGGCGCGTTACCCCCACCTGATTCGCCACGGCGAAAATGGGATCAAGGCGGACTTCTTGAGATACCCATGAAGCCTGCTGTTCCAGGAACTTGCCGTAGAGCGTGAAATACTGGTCGGGCGCGGCGCAGCGAAGCGCGATCGTGGCCGTGCCGGATGTTTTCCCAATCGGGAATTCGCGCAGCACGAAGCGGACTTTTCCCGTGTCGATGTATTCGCGCTTCAGTTGCGGGAATACGTCCCGGTGGAATGCGCGACAGTGCGGACACGTCAGCGACATGTATTTGATGATCGTAACCGGAGCGTCGTCGCGGCCAAGGACCATCTCCGGCAAATCGGGGCTCGGGGCGATGACATCGGCAAGCGTCGGGTTCTGGATGATCTGGCGTGCGCCCGCGGTGGGATCGGGTATCTCGTTCAGCCCACCGATGCCGCTTGACGGGGCATCAGCCGTGACCGCCGCCGTCCCGGCCGAACTGCCGCCAATCGTCGGCGCACCAGAGTTGGTGCAGGCCGCGAGCGCGAGGGCCGCAGCCAGCGGCACGAGGATAGTCAGTCGATGGCCTCGTGCCGCGTTCAGGCTCATTTCAGCAGCGGTTCCAATGTCTTGTCGAAGCCTTCGATAGTCGGCGGCTCGGTCAGCTTCTTGCCGTTGATGTAGAACGAGGGTGTGGCGTTTACGCCAAAGGTTTCAGCGGCGCGCGTCCGAATGGCGGTCAGCTTGTCGAGCAGCGCCTGGTCGGTCAGGCACTTGTCGAAGCTTTCCTGGGTGAAGCCGGCCTGTTTGGCAATCTCGAACAGCTTCGGTGTGGGGTTTTCTTTCACGTAGGCCCAGTCTGCCTGGGTTTCGAACAGGGCGCTGATCATCGGCAGCGTCTTTTCGCCACCGGCGCAGCGGGCGAGCATGGACGCTGCGAACGCGCGGGGATCGAGCGGGAACTCGCGGAAAACGAGCCGGACCTTGCCGGTGTCGATGTATTTCGTCTTCAATTCCGGCAGCACCTTGGTGTGGAACTGCTTGCAGTGGCCGCAAGTCATTGAGGCATATTCGACGATCGTCACCTTGGCGTCGGGGTTGCCCATGACGAGGTCAGGCAATTCCGGCTGGTTCATCAAGGCTTCGACGGCAACTTCAGTGGGGCCGTCACCGGGCCGGGCGAGCAGGGGTTGCGTGGCAGCGGCGAGGGCGATTGCGCCGACCCCGCCGAGCGCGAGGGCCGCACGACGGTCGATTCTGAAAAGATTGAGGAAAGTCTTCACGGGCGGCTCCTGATCGATCCACTCTTGGCGCGCTCGGCGCCTGATCGATGATGTTCAGGCCCGTAACACGCGGTCACCGCCGCATTAAGGCAAAAAGCATCTAAATGCCAACTGAATAGCCCGTAATGCGGACGGGCATGGTCAGGTGCGGCAGGTCGCGCCCCTTACGCCGGCTTCCATGCGAGCCAGAGCGCGCGCCAGCGGATCATCGGGCAACGTCGCGTGCTGCGGCTGGGCTTGCGGCTTCGTTACTGACCTTGAAGCGGCAATCGCATGGGCGGGCAATGGAGCCTGAAGGATGCGCAGTTCGGCAATGGCGCGGTAGCCGAAATAGGCGTTGATGCGCTCGATAATCTGGCGGGCCCCGTATTCCACATCGAGCGCGCGGGCAGGATCGACGCGGAGGACGAGCGTGGCACTTGGGCGGGAGCCACTTTCCTGAGCAAGTTCAGCCGTCTCGAAACCTTGCGGCCATTTCAGCCGCTCAGGCGTGGTCCATTGCGCAAGGTCGGCGCCGGCGATGCGGGGCCAATCCATGATCAGGGAGGCTGTGGAAAAGCCAAACTTTTCGAAAGCTTTACGGGTCAGCCCCGGAACGAACGCTCCAACGGACTTGCTTGCAGGTCCACGGCCGCGCGACAGCGACGGGGCGAGCCGCGCGCGGACGATGGTGCCGCTCCAGGCGGGCGAAGGCGGGGTATTGCGGTTCGGCCTCGCCATGTGTGGTGCCTCTTTTTCGTGGCGCAAGGCGACTCCGCTTGCGCGGAGCCGGCCGCCTTGCGCGAATTATGCGGAGCCGGCCGCCTTGCGCGGGAGTGATTTGCGAAGTCGGTTTGCGCGGGACCGCGCGGTCATTACCCTATGAAAGCTGATTCGCGTTTGCAGCGAAGGGGGAGCGACGTGACGTTCGTGGCCCGAAAGCAACTGCCGCTCCGGCCGGCCGGTCCGGACACCGTCGAAGCTTTGCTCGCGTGGTACGACGCAGAGCGGCGCGATCTACCGTGGCGCGCGAAGGGTCGGAAGAAGCAAGACCCCTATCGTGTCTGGCTGAGCGAGATCATGCTTCAGCAGACGACGGTGAAAGCTGTCATTCCCTACTACGAGAAATTCGTGGAGCGCTGGCCCACGGTCGGCAATCTCGCGGCAGCACCACTCGACGACGTTCTCGCGATGTGGGCGGGGCTTGGGTATTACTCGCGTGCGCGCAATCTGCATCAGTGTGCCGTTGCCGTGGCGGCGCGGGAAGACGGTCAGTTCCCACGGAGCGAGGCTGAACTGCTTGAACTGCCTGGCGTCGGGCCCTACACGGCGGCGGCAATCGCAGCCATCGCATACGGCGCGCCAGCGACACCGGTGGATGGAAACATCGAGCGCGTGGTGGCGCGGCTGTTTGCGGTGACGCATCCGCTGCCGGGAGCCAAGCGCGAGATCAAGCGGCTGGCGGCGACGCTCACTCCGGCGAAGCGCGCCGGGGATCACGCGCAGGCGATGATGGATCTGGGCGCGACGGTGTGCACGCCGCGGCGGCCGTCATGTCTCATGTGCCCGCTTCAGCAGGATTGTCATGCGCATGCGCGCGGCATCGCCGAGACGCTGCCGAAGAAAGCGGTGAAGGCAGAGCGGCCGGTGCGGTATGGCACGGCTTTCCTCGTGTTGCGCGAGGATGGTGCGGTGCTCTTGAGGAAGCGCCCTGCATCAGGGCTACTCGGCGGCATGCTGGAAGTGCCGTCGACGGACTGGTCGGATACGATGATCGCAGCCGATATGGCGATGGCCGGTGCGCCCGTACGGGCCGATTGGTGGCCGATGCCCGGCGGTGTGGTTCACGTTTTCACACACTTTAGATTGGAATTGCAGGTTGTGCGCGCGATCGTGCCACCGGAAACGCCGCTAACGTTCTGGGCCGAGCCGGATCGGTGCCTTTGGGTGCCGCGTCGGGATCTGCACAAAGCAGCGCTGCCGTCCGTCATGCGCAAGATCATCGCGCATGCATTGAAAGAACAGTGATCACCCTGGTGCGCGTGGCGACATCCGTTCCAGCGAGATGCGGATGAGATCTGCCGTGCGCTCAACGCCCAGCTTTTCTTTGAGACGGGTGCAGGTGTTGGCGACAGTCTTGTACGCTATGCCGAACGTGATCGCGATTTCATTGAGGCTCTTGCCTTCGCCGAGAAGTCGCAAAATTTCCGTCTCGCGATTGCTGAGCGAACTCAGCGGGTCGCCCTCGACAGGATTGAGAACCATGTCGCTGGCAAGGCGCTTGTCGATGTAGCGGCGGCCGGCCGATGCTGCCTTCACGGCTTCGATGAGTTCATCGGCGCTGGCACTTTTGCCGACGAAGCCCAAGGCGCCGGAACGCAGAGCGCGATTGGCGTAAGCCGGATCGGCATGCATGGAAAACATGACGACGCGAGCCTCTTGATCGGCACTGCGCAGACGGGTGAGAAGTTCGAGACCGCTGCCGCCGCCCAAATTGATGTCGAGCACGACCACAGCCGGCTTCTCGCGCATGTAAACGTCAAAGCCCTCTTCGGCCGTGCCCGCTTCGGCGACGACGCTGTCGGGGAGAAGCGAGAGGAGGCGGCGGACGCCTTGGCGAACGATATCGTGGTCGTCGATAATCAGTAGCTTCATTGTCAGTTCAAGCTCATTGCAGTGTTTGAGTGGAAGGTGCGACGGGCGCTGCGCCGCCGCCGGGGCCTTTGAGCGGGATGGAAACGCGGACCTCGACGCCTGTTTTTTCGCGGTTATCGACGATCGATAGATGACCGCCGAGAAGCTTTGTACGCTCCTGCATGCTGATGACGCCGAGGCTGCCAGCGTTGAGTGCGGTTGTGCGCGCGCCGCCGTCGTTGGAGACGACCGCTTCGATCGTTTCGCCGGTAAGCGGTCCAATGCGAATGGCAATGTGCTTGGGCTTTCCGTGCTTCAGAGCGTTCAAGACGGCCTCGCGCACGATCGCCAGAAGGGCGATGTCGATTTGCGGCTGCGAGGTTTTTCTCGGGGCGTCGAGGGTAAACTGGACATGCGGGTGCCGGGCCTTGAGGGGGGCCAGCATGTTTTCCAGCGCGTTGGCGAGACCGAGATCCAAAACGAGGCCGGGGCGCAATTGCCAGAGGATGGATCGGACTTGTTCCTTGACCTGCGAGACGGCGTCTTGGATCGAGAGTGCGCGTTCGGTGAACTTCGGCTCACTCTTCTTTTCAGCGAGATCACGGATCGTCGTCGCATCCACGTCGATGGAGAACAGGAGCGGGCCGACTTCATCGTGCAGGTCGCGGGCGAGGCTGGCGCGTTCCTCTTCCTGTACGGCTTCGAGCTGAGCGTCGAGCTTGCGGTTTTTTTCCTGCGTGTCGGCGAGCAAAGCGGACATGCGGTTGAAGCCTGTGGCGAGGCTTTGCAATTCCAGTGGGCCGGAGACGGGCAGTTGTTCACCGACCGCGCCATGGCCGGTGCGCTCGAACGCTTCAAGAAAGCGCGCAAAGGGGCTCAACGCGTAGCCGAGCAGCGCGGAGAGGATGGCAAGCGTCAGCAGGCAGAAGAGCAGGATCGTCGTCAGGTGGAGGCGAACGTCGCTCCAGACCTCACCGGCTTCGTTGCGCGGATCGGCGGTGACCAGGATATGCTGTTGGAGTCGCGTTCCCGATGGCCAGTCAACGCGGGCGGTGAGTTCCCGAGGGGCGAGCGCGCGGTAGAACCATGACGGCATTCCGCTCTGTACGGGGGCGGGTGTGGACGACTGGAGCGTCGTGCCGTCTGATGCTTTCAGTTCGACGCGGACATGGCGGCTTGCATCGAAGGTGCGGACGAGGCGTCCGACCTGGCGCGATTCAGAAGGTGAGCCTTCGATGTCCTGCAGGGCGACGCGGATAGTCCGCTGAGCCGCAGACAGCGTGCTCTGCAGTTCGACTTCGACCTTGTGCATCGCGTGCCAGTAGGTCAGCACCGCGCTGACTGAGAGCGTGCTCAAAAGAATGGCGGCAATGGCAAGGATGAGGCCGAGCCTCAAGGATATGCGCAAGGGTTGGTCTCCGGAAAGTGTTACTTTGTTGCATTTTCCGGATGCGCCGCGCCACAGGGAAGTTTTCCCGATTTCTCAACTTTTCGTGGCTATTCGGCCGCCTCGACAAAGATTTCGCTGCGGGTTGCCGCCGATGCGGTCAGGCCCAGGCGCTCCTTGGCGGTTTCGCGCAGCGTATCGATAGAGGTGAGTTTTCCTTCGCGTTCGAAGTGCCAGAAGGTCCAGCCGTTGCAGGCGGACTTGCCCTGCGCGAAGGCGCCGACGCGATGAATCGAGCCCTGCATGCCGGGGAGTGCGACAGAGCCATCGGCCTTCACTTCGGCGCGGACGCGGCGGCGCTCGTCGAACAGCGGGCTGCCGGGTGGAAGCATGCCGAGTTCGATGATGGTGCCGAAGGGTACGCGCGGCTCGGCGCGCTTGGATCGGACGGTCTCGAGCGCGCTCGTTTTCATGGTCTCCACCATGGCAATGCGCTCGCGGGCGGCGCGGGCATAATCTGCGTCGCGCTCGATACCGATCCAGCGGCGGCCGAAGCGCTGTGCGACGGCGCCGGTCGTGCCGGTGCCGAAAAAGGGATCGAGCACGATATCGCCGACATTGGTGGTGGCAAGCAGGATGCGGCCGAGCAGTGCTTCGGGCTTCTGCGTGGGATGGGCTTTGCGACCGCCGTCGTCCTTCAGACGCTCAGGGCCGGCGCAGATCGGATAAAGCCAATCCGAGCGCATCTGGATGTCGTCATTGAGAGCTTTCAGGCTTTCATAGTTGAAGGTGACGCGGGACTTCTGATCACGGCCAGCCCAGATGAGCGTTTCGTGCGCGTTGGTGAAGCGCTTGCCACGAAAATTCGGCATCGGGTTGACCTTGCGCCAGATGATGTCGTTCTGGATCCAGAACCCCAGGTCTTGAAGCGCGGCGCCGAGGCGGAAAACATTGTGATAGGAGCCGATGACCCAGATTGCCCCGTCGGGTTTCAGGATGCGGCGACATTCGCTGAGCCAGGCGCGGCAGAACTGATCGTAGGCGGCGAAGGAGGAGAACTTGTCCCAATCGTCGTCAACGCCATCGACGCGCGTGTTGTTGGGGCGAAGGAGTTCCGAGGCGAGTTGCAGATTGTAGGGCGGGTCGGCGAAGACGAGGTCGACGCTTTCGGACGGCAGCTTGCGCAGTTCCTGGATGCAATCGCCTACGAGGACGCGGTTGGTCTGGATACCGGCGGGAACGCGACGCTTGGAACGCATGACTGGACCTACTCAAACAAAATGCTGACGCCACACACTGGCCTGTTCCCCGTGCAGATGCGCAGGGTGGAGCCCAACTACGGTAAACGAAATCTGACCAGACAGGGTTAATTGAACGTTACCACAGCGATCGAAGACTCGTTGCGGTTTTTGTTGAAGGAAGGGCGAGTGCGCGTTGCGGAGGCAAGGCCGGAGGCCAAGCGACTGAGCGGACTCGCAAAAATAAAAATAAAAACGGGGCCGCTGATACCAGCGACCCCGCGCTTGTGCGGACTCGTGTTCCGCGCGGCCTACTTTTTCTTTTCGACTTCTTCTTCGACGACAGCGCCAGAGACGGGGTTGAAATACACTTCAACCTGATTGCCGTCCTTGTTGTAGCCGTAGATCTCGTAGCAGTTGCCCTCGACCTTGAAGACTTCAGCCTTGTAGCCGAGTTCCGTCACCTTCGCCTTCATCGCCTCCTCAGACAGCCACTTGTCCTTGGGCTCCGTTGTACATTCGGGGCTTGCCAGGGCGGGAGCGGCAGACAGCAGCGTGCCCGTGAGAAGTGCAAAAAGCGGCAGGGTCGATTTCATGGATGGATCCTTTCTTGGAAGGTTGCCCGGGTGAAACGCGCTTCAGCTAATTGCGTTCAATGGCGCCTTCAAGACAAGGTTCATTCTGTCCGATAGGTCAGTTGGACGGGCGGGTGATCGAGGGGGCCGCCGTCAACCGGGCCGGAAAGGGGCGCCGACTGGTCTGAAGATCTGGCGCGCTCCGATTCCTCGTTCAGGACCATGAGAATCGGGGTCAGGCCATCGACATCAATGACGCGGAAGACTTCGACGTCCCGGCGTGCTTCGGCGCTCCATCCGGCGATCGTCAGGGCGCGCTCGGCTTTGGAGAAGAGGCCGTGATTGCGCAGCGGATCGGCCGTCATGAATTCCTGATCTTTTTCGGAGAGCGCGACGTTACCGCGTCTTTCGATTTCCTTGATCCAGTTCTTGCGGATCTCGGTCAAGTCAGTGTCGCTCGCCTGGCTTTCTTCCTCCTTCAAGACGTCGAGTTCGGTCTTGCGCTTCCAGAATTTCCAGCGGCGCTGCCACAGGCTCAACTTCTGCGGCCATCTTACAAGGTCGAGGTCACTGAATACGCCGGCAAGCTGATTGATGGCGAGTGCGCGCTGGGACTCGTCTTTATCTTCGGCATTCGCGCTGTAGAGGTTGGGGATGACGAAATAGGATGCCTTATTGTGGTGGATGAAGTGGCGGCGCAGCCATTCGATGTCAGCTTTCTCGTCAGTGCGTGAGAGAACCGTGCTGATGGCCTCGCGGATCTGATGGATGACTTCGCCCGATGGGCGCAGCGTTGCTGCGGGCGGTGGGTTGAGGATGGCCAGTGCGAGGAGGCCGAGATCGACGCCAATGGCGGCGAGAAGGGCTATGAGATCGCGGCCAGTGATCGGATCGCCCTCGGTGGTGTGGGAGAACGGGCGCTGGAAGCCGGAGCCGATGTAGGCGACGAGGCTCGATGAATAGGCACCGATGTTTTTCCAGAGGTTCTTGACTGCGTTGGCGACGCCGGCGGGGCCTTCGCTGAAAGCGGCCTCGCGCAATTTGATTTCCGCGGGCTGGTCGGCCTGGTCGGCGGCTTGATTGAGGCGCTCGGCCAGCGTGGGATCGAAGCAGGAGAAGCCCGGGCGCGAGGGTGGGATGAGCACGGACTTGGCCAGTGCACGCATTTCAGCGGCTGTCGATTTGCCGAGTTCATTCGAGCGGGCCGCGATATTGCGCGCTTTCCCGCGGATATCCGAGGCCCTGGCTTCAAAGGCGCGCTGGCGCTCTTCGATCGTTCCGCCTTCTAAAGTGGCAGCGGTGGCTCGCAATTCCTCGATATCGACACGGACGGGTTCGAGCCAGGCGCGGGTCATGCCGTCGCGCAGGGTCGCGACACTGTCGCGGACGCTGACGCGGGCGTTGTAGAGCGGCCCGCGGCCGGCGCCCGAGGATTTGCCGCAACTGCCGCCGCTGGTTTCCTCGCGGGTCATCTGGCCGTCCGACCAGGCTACGACGTTGTCGAGCTGGGCTTTCACGGCATCGAGCCGGGCGGCAATGGCGGACGAAGCGTCGCGCGCATCTTCCTGCAGGCCGGCGAGACCGGTGCGGGTGGCTTCCTCGCCCGAAATTAGGCTCCACCAGAAGCCGTAGCCAAAGCCGATCGACCATATGGCGAGAAAGGCATACATGACGAACATGACGAGACGGTCGGTGAGTTTGCGCTTGGCTCCAAACATTTCGCGCAGAGCGAGCCACATCAGGAACGTGAGCGCCACGACGACGCCGATGATGAGAACGTCGCTGGAGACCGCCTTGCCTTCGCTAGGTGTGGCGGGCGTTTGTGAGACGCCGATGATGAAATCGCGCATGCCGTGCCAGGTGGCGTAACCCGACAAGATCAGAAGCATCAGTGAGGCAATGCCGATGAGCGTATTGCGGCCGAGCACGTAGTAGAAGGCGCTTCTAATGGACGTGATCACGCCACCTTCGCCGCTGCCGATCGACGCCATGACAATCCCCCCGGTACGCACGTCATGGAGCCGAATTACAACACTTTCAGGATGTTGTCCGGGTCTACCAGGCCACAGTGTGTGTGATTCATGGTGCGTCAGAACGGCGTCGCAGGAGAGCAACTGTGATGGCCGTCATTGCTATGAGTTGGAGAACCGCCCCAGCGAGGTGAGAGAATTCCCATAGGGTTCGGAGTTGGGCCCAATTGTCCGGTTTCTGGGTCCAGTTGGCTGTGGCCGTATTGGCAGGAAAAGTCCAAATCCAGAAGACCACCTGGGCCGCGACGACGGATGCGAGTGCCAATGCGGCGGCGTTGCGAACCGGCGTGTGGTGCCGGTGAATCGCGACGATGGCCGCAATTGCCCCTATTTCGACGAGCAGAACGAAAGCGATGCGGTTCCAGCCGGAGTAAATCTGCTGGACGATGAAGTACTCATCCCGGGAAAGCGCGATCTTGTTTGGGAATTCGAAGGCGTGGGCGAGTGCGGGCCCGAGCGCAAGCGAAGTTGCCAGTATTGCGACGAGAAAGATCGTATCAGAGCGCGTCAGCATGACCGGTAACGGCCGGGAAACGCCGCCAGTTCCGCACGTGGCTCACGCGGGTTCTTCGATGAGGCCTAGCGCGAGTTGGATCGGACGGAAGGAGCGGCGGTGCAGCGGACAAACGCCGAGGCGGGCAAGGGCCTCCTTGTGCTCTGGTGTTCCGTAGCCTTTATGGCGCCCAAAGCCGTACCCGGGATATTCCCGTTCGAGCGCGATCATCATCCGGTCGCGGGTGACTTTGGCGACAATCGACGCGGCGGCGATCGACAGGCACTTCGCATCGCCTTTGATGATCGTGCGGGTTTCGCAAGCAAGACGCGGCGCGCGGTTGCCGTCGACGATCGCGAGTTTCGGTTTCATGGTGAGGCTGCGGATGGCCTCGGACATGGCCCACAGGGTGGCGTTTAGGATATTGTCGCGATCGATGCGGCCGACGTCGGCGATGCCTGTGGCGATGATGGCGCCGCTTTCGACAATGCGGCGGAAGACGATCTCGCGGCCGTCCTCGTCGAGGACCTTGCTGTCGTCGATACCGGTCGGGATGTTGTCAGGGTCGAGGATAACAGCGGCGGCTACAACGGGTCCAGCCCAGGGACCACGTCCGGCTTCGTCGATCCCTGCAATCGGGTGGCGCCCAAGGGCCAACTCGGTGGCTTCCAGCTCGAAGGTCGGCTTGATCCGCGAATCATGGATTTTCATGTGAAAATCGTCGGGCGGACCCTTGATGCTGTCAAAGCAGCAGGCGGCGATGTCCACAGTGGCGTCGGCCGCGGCTTTGAATGCCGCAGCGGTAGCGGCTGACCCGTGGTGACAGGCGGACCCTTAGCCTTTAAGCGGTGTGGCCATGCTGCATATTAACGACCTGACCTTTCACATCGAAGGAAAGCGCATCTTCGATGCGGCGACCGCGGGCATACCGACGGGGCACAAGGTCGGCCTCGTGGGACGCAATGGGGCCGGCAAGTCGACCCTGCTGAAGCTCATCACGGGCGATCTCAATCCCGACGACGGCAGCATCACGATGACGCGGGGCGCGCGCGTCGGTTATGTGGCGCAGGAGGCGCCGGGTGGAGACAAGAGCCTCATCGATTGGGTGCTCGATGCCGATACCGAGCGAGCGGCGCTGCTGGCCGAAGCCGAGACGGCGACGGATGCACATCGCATCGCCGACATTCAGGTCCGTCTGACGGACATCGACGCACATTCGGCGCCGGCGCGGGCGGCCACCATTCTGTCGGGGTTGGGCTTCGACCATGCTGGCCAGCAGCGGGCGTGCCGGGAATATTCCGGCGGATGGCGGATGCGCGTGGCGCTCGCCGCGGTTCTGTTTCTCGAGCCGGAAATTCTGCTGCTCGACGAGCCGACCAACTATCTCGATCTCGAAGGCACGCTGTGGCTTGAAAGCTATTTGAAGAGCTACCCGCATACGGTTTTGATCGTCAGCCACGACCGCGATCTTTTGAACTCGGTGCCGGGCGCCATCCTGCATCTGGAGCGCGGTAAGCTCACGCTCTATTCGGGCGGGTACGACGATTTTGAGGAAACGCGGCGCGAAAAGCAGCGGCTCGAACTCAAGCTGAAAAAGAAGCAGGACGAGGACCGGCGGCGCATCCAGGCATTCATCGACCGGTTCAAGGCGAAGGCGACGAAGGCCAAGCAGGCGCAGAGCCGCGTGAAGGCGCTGGCCAAGATGCAGCCGATCGCGGCGCAAATGGAAGACCGGGTCGTGCCGTTCTTGCTGCCGAACCCGGAGAAGATGCTGGCGAGCCCGCTGCTCAGGATGGAGAACGCGTCCGCGGGGTATGAACCGGGTAAGCCGATCCTGTCGGGTCTGAACCTGCGGCTTGATCAGGATGACCGGATCGCGCTGCTCGGGCAGAACGGGAATGGCAAGTCAACTTTTGCCAAGCTCCTGGCGGGGCGGCTTGCGCCGCTCACCGGGCACGTGTACGGCGCGAACCGTGTGACAGTCGGATACTTCGCGCAGCATCAGCTCGACGATCTCAATCCGCAATCGACGCCCTACGACTACATGGTGAAACTGATGCCGGAGGCGACGGAGGCGCAGAAGCGCACCAAGCTCGGCACGTTCGGATTCAGCGCGGACAAGGCGGATACAAAATGCTCCCACCTTTCAGGTGGTGAAAAAGCGCGACTGCTGCTGGCGCTGACCGCATTCCATGCGCCGCATCTTCTCATTCTCGATGAGCCGACGAACCATCTCGATATCGACAGCCGCGAGGCGCTGATTCACGCACTGGCGGAGTATGAGGGCGCCGTCATCTTGATCAGTCATGATCGGCATCTGGTGGAGGCAACGGCGGACCGGCTGTGGATCGTCAAGGGTGGCACCGTGTCGGTTTATGACGGCGACATGGACAGCTATCGTGCCGAGCTGTTGTCGGAACGCGGCGCGGGCCCACGAGGAGCGTCGCAGAGCAGCGATGCGGGCGATGGGCGCGCCGATCGCAGTGCGCAGCGCCGGGCGTCGGCGCAGAAGCGGCAACAATTGGCTCCGCTGAAGAAGACAATGCAGGACGCGGAAAAGCGCGTTGAAAAGCTGACCGCTGAACTGGCAAAGCTCGATGCGTCGCTCGGAGATCCCGCACTGTATGCTGATCCTCAGAAGGCGCAAAAGATCACGCTGGAACGCGGCCTCGTGGCGAAGGCGTTGATCGCGGCGGAAGAAAATTGGATGACCGCAACCGCCGCGTTCGAAGAGGCGGAAAAAACGCAGGATGATGCCGTCGCGTGAGGCGCGAATGACTGTGTCACGCCCTGTAGACAACTTTGATCAAGCGCAAAATTATGACAGAGCGCCGTGATCGGTCAGCGCATTGAAAACGCCGCAGCTTGTCCATCAACGCATGTGGAAGAGCGCGTGCCTTACACATTTTTTGATGGGTCAAACGCCGCGTCTTGAGGTATCACATCGCCGTGGTGAGCTGGCCGGTCCGGTCGTGCGGGGCGCACCGACTGTTCTGAATTGGAGAGGGCTCGGAACAGTTCGATCGGCCAGCTTCCACCGCACTCAAACACAGCGCTGACATCAAATGAAAAGAGCGGAATCTTTATCAAGATGCCGCTCTTTAGACGTTCCTGGTCTTGCGTTGTCGTCTGGCTCAGGCGTTACCCGACTGTCCTTCCGTTTCGGGCAGCAGGCTGACCTCGAGGCGAACGCGATCGCATGCGACCTTCGGGATCTTGCCGCGGCCCTTCGACTTGACGAGCACGACGATGCCGAGGTCGGAGAGGCGCGCGAGCGTGCGCGTCAGGCTAGCCTTCGGGCGGCCGGAGAGGCGGGAGAGTTCGGCCAAGGTCTTCGGCTCAGCCGTGCGGATCATCTTGAGCAGCTTCAGGTTGCGGTCCGAGAGGAGCCGCATCAGTTTTTCAGGCTTCTGGCGCTTGGGAGCTGCGCCGTGGGTCCCGTTGGTGCCATTCGTACCGATATGAGCCGCGGCCACAGGGGCCTTGGCGGTCTCGGCGAACTCAAAGTGGAGCGTCTTCCCGTCGTCCATCTTGTCCATCGCTCTGGCGGGCGCCGGTCCAAGCCGGCGGATCATTCCGAGAGTGCGGTCTCGTGCAGCGCCCATTTGGGTTTGCGTCTGCATTGGAAACGGGAGCAGTGACCGCTAGGATCACCTGACGTCGGTCAAATTTTCTTATCGCAGGTTGGGCTGAGTTGACACTTGGGGTCGCTATGTGGCGGCAGTCGCCTCAGCTGGAAATGCGTGAAAAATCAGCGACATTGAGGGTTGCGGCGCGGATTTCGGAGAGCAGTTTGAGCCGATTGGCGCGCAGGTCTTGATCAGCAACATTGACAGTGACCTTCTCGAAAAAGGCGTCGACGGGGGCGCGCAACTCGGCGAGCGCGTTCATGGCGCCGGTGAAGCTCTCGACGTTGATGGCGGCGGCGGTGTCGAACTTGGCCTTGGCGATGCTGGCTGCGAGCGCGCGTTCGGCCGGTTCGGCGAGGAGGTCGCCGTCGGGGTCGCCGGAGTAGGTGGTCTTGTCCTTCTTTTCTTCGATGGCGAGGATGTTGGAGGCGCGTTTGACGCCGGCGAGCAGGTTGGCGCCGTCGTCGGTTGCGAGGAACGCGCCCAGGGCTTCAACGCGCTTGACGATGAGGGCGAGATCGTCCTGGCCGGGTAGCGCGAAGACGGCGTCGATCAGGTCGTGGCGCGCGCCCTTTTCCTTCAGGTGAACCTTGAGGCGGTCGGCGAAAAAGGCGAGGAGGTCCGATGTTATATGGCTTTTATTGTGCTCTACCATGGAACCCAGTTCGCCGGGTTTTCGAGGAAGTTCCCAAGTGTCTTGCTTTGCTTGAGATTCGAACAGTCCATGTGAAAGCGCGCATTTTGTATGCAATGAAATGCGGACGTCGTTTTCGAGGATGAGGCGGATTACGCCTAGCGCAGCGCGCCGCAACTGATAGGGATCACCACTTCCTGTCGGCTTTTCTTGTATGCGCCAGAAGCCGACGAGCGTGTCGAGTTTGTCAGCGAGCGCGACGGCGATGGCGACGCTGTCGCCGTCTTCTTCCTTGGGCACGACGTCGGTGGGGCCCTTGGGCTTGTAGTGGAGCTCGATGGCGCGCGCGATTTCGGGCTTGGTGCCGGCCTTTTCGGCGTAGTAGCGGCCCATCAGGCCCTGCAATTCCGGGAACTCTCCGACCATGCCGGAGACGAGATCGGCTTTGGCAAGCTGGGCGGCGCGGCGGGCGTCCTGCGGATCGGCATCGACGGCGCCCGCGATTTGCGCGGCCAGTTCAGCGATCCGTTCCACGCGGTCTTTTTGCGTGCCGAGTTTCTCGTGGAAGGTGATGCCAGCGAGGTCGTTCGCCATTTCATCGAGCGGCTTCTTGAGATCCTGATCCCAGAAAAACTTCGCATCAGACAGGCGCGCGCGGATGACCTTCTCGTTTCCGGAAATGATCTGCGCGCCGCCATCGGTGGCGGTGAGATTGGAGACGAGAATAAATTTATTGGCGAGCTTCTTCGATTTCGGGTCGCGCAGGGAGAAGCACTTCTGGTGCTGCTTCATGGAGGTCGTCAGAACTTCGCCGGGCACATCGAGGAAGTCCCGATCGAATTCGCCCATGAGGACGACGGGCCATTCGGTGAGGCCGGCGTTTTCCGCGACGAGCGCGTCATCTTCGACCAGTTGGAGTTTGGCGGCCTTGGCGGCGGCGTGGGCTGCTTCGCTGATGGTGGCCATGCGGACGGCCGGGTCGAGCATCACCTTGTGGGCGAGGAGCTGGGCTTCGTAATCCGCGAACGACTTGACCTTGAATGCGGTGTTGCCATGAAAGCGGTGGCCGCGCGTGGACTGGCCGGCCGTGATGCCCGCGATCGAAAACGGGACGACCTTGCCGTCGAGCAGGCAGATGATGGAGTGCAGCGGGCGGATCCACTGGAACGTGCCAGACCCCCACCGCATGGATTTCGGCCAGGGGAATTTGGCCAGCACATTCGGGACGACCTCGGCCACGATGTCGGCGGCTTTACGGCCCGGCTTTTCGATGCGCGCGAGGTAATAGTCGCCTTTCTTCTCATCGTGAACGATTTCGGCTTCGTCGATCGAGGCGAGGCCGGCGGCCTTCAGAAATCCAGCGAGGGCTTGTTCGGGGGCGCCGACACGGGGGCCTTTGCGCTCGTCGCATATGGCGGGCGAAATGTGCGGCAGGCCTTCGACGACCAGGGCGAGGCGGCGCGGGGTGGAGTAGGCGCGGGCGCTGGAGAAGGTCAGCCCGGCGGCGGTGAGCCCGTCTCCGACGAGGCGCTTCAGGTCCTCGCTCGCGCGCACCTGCATGCGCGCGGGGATTTCCTCGGAGAAGAGTTCAATCAGCAGTTCGGACATGAGTTCTCAGCAGCTCTGGCGTGTGACCCCGTCTCATTAGGCGAGGACCACAGACGCGGCAAGCTCTGGCTGTGCGGGGCAGTGCCTCAAGTTAAGGTGTGGGAGCGGCCGGGGCGGGTTCGGCAGCCTTTTCGTTGGTTGCCTGGTTGACCAGGTCAAGCACCTGCTTGCCGATGTCGTCGACGGCCCCAGTTGTGAAAAGATAACCGATGCCGACGGCGCAGAGCACGACGTAGAACAGGAACACGATGCCGTTGCGACGCAGAAAGAGCAATCCGAGCAGCAGGAGCGGAAGGGCGAGCGCGAGCACGCCGGCAATCGTCGGTGTCATGTGATGGTCTCCCCAAGATGGACCGCGCTTATCGCGCGCGTGTCACATCGCCGTTCTAGCGGCTTTGGCAGAGGGCGCATAGAGCGGGGATGGAGATAACGGTCAGCGGGCTTTGCGGCGTACCGGGCTCGCGCGCCCCGGAATGGGTTCAGCATAAAGTTCGAGGCGGTGACCCGTCAGGCGGTAGCCGAGGCGGCGGGCGATCTCGGTCTGCAAACGCTCGATCGCGTCCGAGCGGAACTCAATCACCTTGCCGGTGGTGATGTCGATCAGGTGGTCGTGGTGCTCGCCGGTCGCCTGCTCAACGCGTGCGCGGCCGCCTTCGAATGTATGCGTCTCGATAAGGCCGATATCGGCGAACATGCGCAGGGTGCGATAGACGGTCGAGAGCGCGATGCCGGGATCAATGGCCGCGGCGCGACGGTGGATCTCGATGACGTCCGGATGATCATGGGCGGCGGAGACGACGTCGGCGATGATGCGGCGCTGGCCGGTGAGACGGCGGCCGTGCTTGCGGCACAGGTCTGCGAGGTTTGCGGTTTCGGGCATGAGATGGTCCGGCAGATGCAGCTCGCAAATAGACGCAAAATGGGCATGCGGGTTGACGTTTTCGCCCATGCAGTCCAGTCTTATCGCTTCTGCAAATCATTTGCAATAAGGATGATGCCGGAATGGACGATCGATGACTTTGGTGCCCGGTTCAGAACGTCCGATATCGGCCGAGCGCGACAGCGGCTGGCAGCGTGGGGGTGGAGAGCCGTCGCTGATTGAGGTGTTTCGTTCGATCGCAGTGGCGCCGGGGGCGTCGCCGTGGCGGAAGTTTCTGGCGTTTCTCGGCCCCGGCTACCTCGTGGCCGTCGGCTACATGGATCCCGGCAACTGGGCAACGTCGCTCGCGGGTGGGGCGCAGTTCGGCTACACGCTGCTCGCCGTTGCGCTGATTTCGAATGTGATGGCGATCATCCTCCAGTCGTTGTGCGCGCGGCTGGCTGTGGGATCGGGGCGGGATCTGGCGCAGGCGTGCCGCGACGGATTTCCGCGTTGGGTTTCTTGGCCGCTGTGGCTGCTTGCCGAACTGGCGATCTGTGCGACGGATCTGGCCGAAGTGATCGGCACGGCGATCGGGCTACAACTGCTGTTCGGCATTCCGCTCGAGGTCGGCGTACTGATTACGGCGCTTGATGTGTTCCTGATCCTGTGGCTGCAAAGCCGAGGGTTTCGAAAGATCGAAGCGTTCGTCATCACGCTGCTTGGCGTGATCGCGGTGTGTTTCGCTATCCAGATCGCGCTGGCAGATCCGGATTGGGGGCAGGTCGTCGGCGGGTTTCTGCCGACGAAGGAGATCGTCTCGAATCCCAACATGCTGTACTTGGCGCTCGGCATCATCGGCGCGACGGTGATGCCCCACAACCTCTATCTGCATTCCGGCATCGTGCAGACACGGGCGTATGGCAACTCGCTGGCGGAGCGGCGAGAGGCCCTCAAGTACGCGACGCTCGATTCGACGGTCGCGCTCATGTTTGCGCTGACGATCAACGCGTCGATCCTGATCCTGGCGGCGGCGACGTTTCATGTCGCGGGGGAGACGCAGATTGCGGAACTTGGCCGGGCGCACGAACTGCTGCAGCCGCTGTTGGGCGCGTCCATTGCGCCGTCGTTGTTTGCGATCGCACTTCTGTGCTGCGGGCTCAATTCGACTGTGACAGCGACCATGGCCGGTCAGATCGTGATGGAAGGCTTCATCGATATCAAGCTGGCTGCGTGGCTGCGGCGGCTGGTGACGCGGCTCGTGGCCATTATTCCAGCGGTGATCGTGATCCTGCTCTATGGAGAGAGCCACGCGGGCAAGCTGCTGATCCTTTCGCAGGTCGTGCTGAGCTTTCAACTGCCGTTCGCAGTCATCCCGCTCGTCATGTTTACCGCATCAAGGGCAAAGATGGGCGAGCTCGTCGCGCCGTACTGGCTGACGGCGGTGGCGGCGGTGATCGCCGTGGTGATCGTGGCGCTGAACGTGAAACTTCTGGTGGATGTGTTCAGCGGCGGATGATCCGTATCATGGAGCCGGCGTTGTGGCGGCCGGCGGCGTGGCCGGAATTGAGCCAGTGGTCACGCCGCTCGTATCAGGCGAGGTTCCAACCTTGGCGAGGCCGCTGTTGCGGTCGAGAATGCCGAACCACTTGTCTTCCGGAAGAAGGCGCTGGTTGAGGCCCGCCCAGAGGTTGCGCGAAGCCATTCCGTCCCTGAATGTCTTTGTCGAGGGCGTGATGCTCATGACGCCAATTGCGGCGGCGAGCATGCCGAGCGACGCATAGGGATAGCGGCGGTCAAACAGCTTGAGAGCGGTGCCGAATGATGCCTTCACTCGCGTGTCCATGACATCGACGGAGTACAGCTCGTCGAGGATCAGGTGGGTGAGATAGCCGAGGAACAGGAACGCCGCGCCGAGCCAGGCAACACCTTCGTGACGGCCCAGCACATAGTAGAACACCACCGCCGTCGCGCCAGCGGAGAAGATCGCGGCAAGGATCGAATGCCAAATGCCGCGATGAATGGAAAGATGATGGAAGGCCGAGTGCAGCCCGTAGCGGAACAAGACGAGCGTGCCGAGCCAAAGGATCCAGAGTTCGGCGATCGAGAATTTCGTGGCGAAGGAGAACAGGACCGCGAACGAGAAGAAGATGCCGAGACCAGAGAACATCGCCTTGCTCGGGCGTGAGTCCTTCAGGTCGATGTCGGGGAGGATAGAGCCCAGGACGCCGGCCATTGTGACCGCGATGAGGTTTTCGGGAGCGACCACGTCGGCAGCGAGCGTGAGCGTGGCAAGCGCACCGGACACGACGGTGCCGACGGCGATGTGGGTCGTGAAATTGGCCATGCTTGCCCTCCTGACGTGCCGATCGTTCTTCCGATCAGATTCTCAGGGCTCAGGCGATAGCTGCGCCCGGCGCCGATGTGGAAAAACCACTTCGTTACAATGGGCTTGGCGGCGGCGGCAGGGCGTGCCACAGGGATGCCGATCAATATGGCAGGCAGAGTTCCAATGAGCGGCATTCACGATCATGCCCACGGCAACGGTCTGGTTGGCCGGACCGCGATAGCAACTATTGCCGTGGCTTTTATCGTCATGGGCTTGAAGTACGTGGCCTACTGGAAGACCGGCAGCGTTGCGCTCTACTCCGACGCGCTCGAAAGCATCGTGAACGTCGTGACGGCGGTGGCGGCGCTGATCGCGGTGCGCGTGAGCGCCATGCCGCCGGACCGGAAGCATCCATTTGGGCATCACAAGGCGGAGTTCTTTTCCGCCGTGCTCGAAGGCGCGCTGATCGTTTTGGCGGCATTCCTGATTTTCCAAGAAGCTTACGAAGCATGGCGCAATCCGCGAACCTTGACCGAGCCTGCGGTGGGACTGGCCATCAACGGTGCGGCGGCAGCGGTCAATGCCGGCTGGGCGGGATACCTGATCTCGCGCGGGCGGGCGTGGAAGTCGCCTGCGCTGAGTGCCGGCGGATGGCACATTCTTACGGATGTCATGACGTCAGTCGGCGTGCTGATCGGGCTGCTGCTGTCGCTTTGGACGGGGATCACGCAACTCGATCCGCTGTTGGCTGCGTTTGTCGGCGTCAACATTCTGTGGGCGGGGTATCACATCATCTCGACATCGATTTCGTCACTGATGGACGAGGCGGCGAGCCCCGAGGATCAGGCAGAGATCCGGGCGGCCATCCAGGATTGCGGCGAGGGCGCTATCCAGGCGCACGATATCCGGACTCGGCACGCAGGGCGCGTGATGTTCATCGAATTTCATCTCGTGGTGCCGGGCACCATGACAGTTCTGCAGTCGCACGATATCTGCGATCGCATCGAGGCGGCGCTGAAGTCGCGCATTCCGGGGTCGCAGGTTGTTATTCATGTGGAGCCGGACCACAAAGCGAAAGCCAAGGATGTGGTGCCGGTCAGCTGTTAACGCTACCGATCTATTCAACGACGCCTGTTCCCCCCGGTACAATCTTGTTTTATGTTTCAAGCTATCGTTGCTCTCAAAGCTGTTTTTGCTAGGGAGTGCGTCATGCGCCGCCTGACTGCTGCTGCCATCGTTTTTTCGATCTGCCCGGGGCTTGTGGCTGGACCTGCTCTGGCTGCTGGAGGCGATCCGATCGGAGCGACGCTGTCCGTCGTCGACATCGTGACGGCGGCTTATAATCGCGACACGCGGACGCTCGCAGCCGGAGATGATGTGCGCCAGAACGAACTCATCGATGTGAGCAAAGATGGTTCGACGGAATTGAAGCTCAACGACGAGACAAAGCTGGCTCTCGGTCCCGGCGCGAAGCTGATGCTCGATAAGTTTGTTTACGATCCGGACAAAGCGACAGGCGACATCGGTGTCGATCTCGTCGAGGGCGCGTTCCGATTCATGACCGGTGTGGCCAAGAAGCCGAGCTATGTGGTGAAGGTGCCGCGCGCGTCAATCACGGTGCGGGGAACGATCTTCGACGTCTATGTGCAAGAGGACGATGCGAGTTGGCTCCTGCTGCACGAAGGTGCGGTGACCGTATGCGACGAGCGCGGGCGGTGCCGCGATCTGGACGAACCGGGCAAGCTCATTCAGATCACGAGTGCAGGTGACGTGCGGCCGCCGGCAAATTGGGCGAAGATCGACAAGGCGGTTCTGCCGTCGCTTGATAGCGCGTTTCCGTTCGTGAAGACGCCGCCGTCCATTGATCCTAATCCCGTTTTCACGCCGGAAACGCTGATCAAGCTCGGCGCGCTCGATCCGGATGTGCGGCCGCCGCGCCGGGTGCAGGATGACCCGCCGCCGCGTCGCACGAAGAAGCCGAAAACCGAAAAGGCCGAGGACAAGCCGGCCAAGAAGAAGCCGGCGAAGGTTGCCTCACCGTCGAAAGAAAAGCCGAAGAAGACGCGGCGCGCGAACAATGACGATGCTGCCGCGAAGGCGGCCCTGGGTCTGGCAATCGGTGTCGGTATTGGCATCGGTGTCGGTAAGATGGGCGGCGGTGGCGGACGGCGTGGCGGTGACAAGGGTGGCGGGAGTGGGCGGATGCCATCTGAAAAGTACACACCGCGGTAAGTCTGAGCTAGGCGGGAAGGCGCTGCTCGGCGGCGTGCAGGACAACATCGGCTTCGATGACGCCACATGCCCGAGCGGCGACGATGTGGCGGCGGGCGGCAGGCATGTCTTTCGTCGCCATGGCTTGCGCGAATTCCAGGACGTGCCGTTTCAGGTCCTCCCAACGCGGATGACGGGCGGCGGTCTCGTCGCCGATGACTGCAAACAGTTTTTCGCCGCGGTTCTTGCCGCGCAGGGTCGTGGTGGTGATTTCGACGATGGCGAAGTCGGCGGCGGCCGCTGCGGTCTGCTCGCCGATGATGATCGGCGTGCCGTAGGTCTTGGTCGTCTCTTCGATGCGTGAGGCGGTGTTCACGACATCGCCGAGGACGGAATAGTCGAACCGCTGCGGTGAACCGACGTTGCCGACGACACAGGAGCCGGTGTTGAGACCAATGCCGATCCGGATGGGCTCGGTGTTCTCGCCGCGCCTTGCGTTCATCGCGACGATTGCCGCTTGCATCGCAAGTGCTGTGCGGCAGGCCTGGCGTGCGTGGTCGGGATCGGTCAACGGCGCATTCCAGAAGGCCATGACGGCGTCGCCCATGAATTTGTCGATGGTGCCGCGATGGGCGAGGATCTCGTCCGCGAGCGGGGTGAAAAGGGTGTTGATGAAGCTGACAAGTTCTTCGGCTGTCATGCCTTCGGAGAGGCGCGAGAAACCGCGGACGTCGGCGAAAAGGAGCGTGACGTCGCGAAGGTCGCCGCCCAGCTTGAGGCGATCAGGCGTGCGGGCGAGTTCTTCCACGACGGTGGGCGAAACGTAGTAGCCGAAGGCAGAGCGAATTCGGGCGCGGTCGGCTTCGGAGCGGACGTAGTTCGTCAGGGAGCCGACGAGGTAGACCGCGAGCAGGGCGAGGGACGGGTAAACCGGATCTATGAGCAAGCCGTCGCGGTAGGCGAACCAAGACAAGCCGATGACACCTGCTATGGCAGCGAGCGTGAGGATGGCCGCGGCGACCGCGCCGGAGGTTGCGATGTAGCGGGCAACGGATTGCGAGCACGCTATCAGCAAAGCCGACAAGAGACCGGCGACCACGAGAAAGACGAGTTCGGCGCCTGTGGCCCAGGAGGGGCGGACGAGATGATCGCCAATGAGCATCTGCTCTAGTGCCTGGGCGTGAATCTCGACGCCGGCCAGCGCCGGCACCAGAGGCGTGGTGCGCAGGTCCATGAGCCCCGTGGCGCTGGTGCCGATAAAAATGAAGCGGCCTTCAATTTCGGATTTGTCGACCCGGCCTGCGAGAAGATCGCGCGCGGAAATGCTGCGGCGCGGATCGGGCGGGGCAAATTTGAGCCAGAGTTCGCCTTGTGCGTCGGTCGGCAGGATCACTTCACCGGCGCGAATGCTGTCGATGCCGGTCTGCTCGCCGAAGGAGAGAATGCCGCTGGCGCCCGATGAGCGGACGAGGATCGTTGTGCCGGCGCCTTGCGCGATGCGGATCGTTTCAAGGGACAGCGACGGATAGAGCTTGCCGCCGGCCGTGATGAGGAGGGGAACGCGGCGGACGACCTGATCGCTCTCGGGTATCCAGTTGACGGCACCGATGCCGGTTGCGGCCTCCGAGAGGACAGGCAGCGAACCGACCCCGCCAGCGAAGGACGGGACGAACAACATCGGGTCATCGCCGGCAATGGCGAAGGGCGCGCGCGGTTCGACGAGTTGACGGCTGACATCTCGTTCCCCGGCAAAACCCAGCACGACGGGAGCCTTGGAAATGGCGGCGGCGAGGACGTCATCGTTGGAGGGCAAGCTCGCGGCCTTCTCACCGAGCGGTTCGAGGCCGGGGACTCGCGCGAGCTCTTTGGCGATATTCGACGCGTTCCATCGGTCGGGTTCGGCCAAGATGAGATCGACCGTGATGGTGCGGGCTCCGGCCTCGTTAAGACGCGTGATGATGTCGGCGAGGCGCGTGCGCGGCCAGGGCCATTGGCCAAATTCGGCCAGGGAGGCCTCGTCGATGTCGAGGATGCGAACCGGGAATGTTTCGTCAACGGGACGCGGCGCACTCGTCAGTAGGCTGTCGAAGATGGCAAGGCGCAGGCGCGCAACGGGGGTGGGGTCGAAGATGCGCAGCAGGACGGCGGCAGCCAGCACCACCCCCATCAGCACGACATACAACGGCTGGCGTTGCGCCACGATCATCCCCACTGCCCGGCAAACATCGTAGCGCTTTCCTAGGTGACTCCGCCAGTTGCGAGGTTATCCACAGCGCGCGTTAGACTCACATGGAATGTAACGCAGGGGTGTCACGTTCTCCTGGCATCTGCGAACGGCGGATGGCCTGAGCGAGTAGTTTGCGTAGCGTGTGCGTGTTGGAGTATCGGCCTTCCACGAGCAGCAGAATGCCCCGTCCCGGAAGTAATGCGTAGCCCTCGACGGGGCCAAATGGCCGGGAGGACCTTCCCATGAGGTCCTCCCGGCTTTGTTTTTTATCCGAGTGCGGCTGCAACGCATTACGTGACCGCGCCGTCCGAAGCATGTATAGGGGGCCGGCGCTGCCGGACCTTTTGCCCGCCAATCGTCTGGGCCTCAGCCGCCGCGCGACTTCAACCCCAGCGACGAGGCGGGACGTGTCCGACGACGCACGCATGACCGATATTTCAGCGCCTGCTCCGACGCCCGGTGGTGCGCCGGGGAGCGTGCTGCAGCGGGAGATCGCGCGGCGGCGGACGTTCGCCATCATCTCGCATCCCGACGCCGGCAAGACGACGCTGACAGAAAAGCTCCTGCTGTTCGGAGGCGCCATACAGCTCGCAGGCCAAGTGAAGGCGAAGAAGGACAAGCAGAACACACGCTCCGACTGGATGGCCATCGAGCGGGCGCGCGGCATCTCCGTCGTGACGTCCGTGATGACGTTCGAATACGGCGATGCGGTTCTCAACCTGCTCGACACGCCGGGCCACGAGGATTTCTCCGACCAGACCTATCGCACGCTGACGGCCGTCGACAGCGCTATCATGGTCATCGACGCAGCGAAGGGCATCGAGAGCCGGACGCGCAAGCTCTTCGAGATTTGCCGCCTGCGCGATATCCCGATCGTGACGTTCATCAACAAGCTCGACCGCGAGACGCGGGAGCCGATCGAACTGCTCGATGAGATTGCGAATATCCTGGCCCTCGACACGGCGCCGATGAACTGGCCGATCGGGCGTGGCCGGGAATTCCGCGGGACGTACGATCTCTACAAGCCGAGGATCACGCGACTGGACGACGAGGGCGTCGATGTGCCGGTTTCGGGGCCGGACGACCCGGTTTTCGAGACGCTGCTGACGGAAGACGGTGCTGTGGAGCGCTGGCGCGATGAGGTCAGCCTCGTCGAGGAAGCTTGCAACAAGTTCGATCTGGAGGCCTTCCGGCATGGCACGCTGACGCCGGTTTACTTCGGTTCGGCTTTGAAAAACTTCGGCGTGCGGCATCTGCTGGATGCGCTCGTGGCTTTTGCGCCGCCGCCGCGCAGCTTGCGTGCCGCGACACGTACGGTGGAAGCGGATGAGCCGCGGATGAGCGGCATCATCTTCAAGATCCAGGCGAACATGGATCCGAACCATCGTGACCGCATGGCGTTCATGCGCGTCGTATCCGGCAAGCTCAATCGCGGCATGCGGGTGAAGATCGTGCGTACGGACAAGACGCTGGCGCTGGCGGCACCGCAGTTCTTCTTCGCGCAGGATCGCTCGCTGGCTGAGGTTGCTTACGCGGGCGATGTGGTCGGCGTTCCGAACCGCGGGATGCTGCGCATCGGCGATGCTTTGACCGAAGGCGAGGATATCACTTTTCTCGGCATTCCCAGTTTTGCGCCGGAAATTCTACGCCGCGTGCGCCTGGAAGATGCCATCCGCGCCAAAAAGCTGCGCGAAGCGCTGATGGAGATGGCGGAAGAGGGCGTCGTGCAGGTGTTCAACCCGGTCGATGGCTCGCAGCCGATCGTGGGTGTCATCGGTGCGCTGCAACTCGACGTGCTCGAGGACCGGCTGAAGAACGAATATAATCTACCGGTCGTCTTCGAGAGCTGCCCTTATGAAGTGGTTCGGTGGTTCACGTCGGACGACAAGGCGGCGCTGGAAGCGTTCGCGGCCAAGAACAAGTCGGCGATCGCAACCGACCTCGACGGCGATCGGGTTTATCTGGCGCAGAGCCAGTTCAGCCTCGGCTGGGCTACGGATAAAAATCCGGCGATCAGGTTCCAGGACATCAAGACCAACGACGGGCAGAGCACGGCGTAGCATCAGGGAAGCGCGGCTGTACGGTAGAGCTTGATGCGCAGGCCGCCGTGCAGGACGGGTTCGGCCGTCAGCGAGAACGGCAGGCCCGTGGCGTTGGCGAGGTTGTCGTCACTGGTGACGAGGCCGACGCGCCAACCGGGGAAGCGGGTCATCAGAGTGTGGCCGAGCGCGCGATAGAGCGGGCGGAGTTTGTTGGTCTCGCCAAGCCGATCGCCATAGGGCGGGTTGACGATCACGAGGCCGGACGGTCCGTCGGGCGCTGTCAGTTCCTGGACGGATGTTTCAGCGAATTCGGTGAAGGCGGAGACGCCAGCGCGTTCGGCATTGGCGCGGCTCATGCGGATGGCGCCAGAATCGCGGTCACGGCCGTAGAAGCGATGTGTGGGTGTCTGGGTGGTGCCTGCGGTGCGCATTGCATCCCAAGTGGCCGCATCGAAGGTTGCCAATTTTTCGAAGGCGAAGGTGCGCGAGCGACCGGGCTTCAGACCAGCGGCAATCTCGGCGGCCTCGATGACGAACGTCCCGGAGCCGCACATGGGATCGAGGACCGGTTCGCTGCCCGTGTAGCCGCACTGGCGCAGAAAAAGTGCGGCCATGGTTTCGCGCATGGGAGCTTTGGCCACGGCTTCCTTGTGGCCGCGCTTGTGGAGCGGTTCGCCGGACGTATCGACTGCAATCGTGCAGATATCATTCTCGATGCGGGCCTTGATGGCAACGTCGGCATCGTTGGAGATGGGGGCGCCCAATTCTTCCTGGATTGCGCGGGCGATGCGTTGGGCGGCGGCGCCCGAGTGATAGATGCGCGATGACTTGCAGGAGGCTTCAATGCGGACGGGCACGTCGCGGCGCAGGATGGTGCTCCATGGAACCTGCCGCGCACGCGTATCGAGTTTCGCCAAGTGGACGACGCGAAACTGGTCGATGCGGGCGAGGATGCGGCTGGGGCCGCGCAGTTCGAGATTGGCGCGCCAAACTTCGGGCCAGCCGCCCTTGATCGTGACGCCACCAGAGACAGTCTTGGCTGTGAAGCCGTGCGCGCGCGCTTCGGCGCACAGAGGGCCTCCTAAACCGGGAACGGCGACGAGAAAGATTTCGAATTCGCTCGTCCTCGGAGCAGCGATCTGTCCGTCACTCACTGCAGGGCGATGAGTTTGGCGTCGTCGGTGAGAAGATACATGCGGCCACCGGCGACGATGGGGGCGATGTAGGAGCCGGAGCCGATGTTTTGCTGTCCAAGAACACGGCCGGCGGTCGGATCGATAGTGGCTAGGAGGCCCTTCGACGAAACGGCCCAGAGCTGGTTGCCGGCGAGCACGGGACCGGACCATGCGCCGCTGGTGGGCAGCTTCGTGGTCCATTGGATTTTGCCGTCGCGCTTCGAGACGGCCATGATCTGCGCTCGCGTATCGACAATGAACACGCTTTCGCCTGCGACCCAAGGTGTCTGGGTGCCTGGAGCGTTGAGCGACCAAATCCGTTCGCCGGTCTTGGCGTTGGTCGCCGTCATTCGGCCTGCGTGACCTATGGCGTACACGACGCCGTTCTCGATTGCCGGGCGGGCCGCGTCCGTCATCGAGGCGAACTGGCTCTCGGTACGGGTGCGGGTCAGACTTTCCGACCAGACCGGGCTGCCGTCGAGTATCTTGAGGCCGAGAACGTCGCCAGTGGGATAGGGAACGGCGACGATCTCCCCTTCAACGGCGGGGCTGGCATTGAGGGACAGCGAGGCTTGGCTGGGAAGCCCGCGCGCAGACCAGAGTTCGGCACCGTCGATACCCGAAAGGCAGTAGAAACGTCCTTCGGTGGTCAGCACGAAGACCCGGTCGCCGACAGCGGTGGGTGAAGAGCGGATGGGCGCGCCGAGGTTCTTCTCCCACAGGCGCTTGCCGGTTGCAGGGTCGAGCGCGATGACGGCCCCAAAACCGGTGGCGCCAAAGATGCGGCCGTTGTCGGACGCGAGGCCACCGCCGTACCCGCCGCCGTCACCTCCGCCGAGGGAGAACAGGCTTCCCGCCGAGAAACTCGAGAAGCCGCCGGCCTGGGCGGTTTGGGGCGGTGTCGGCGCCAAACTTTGTCGCCAGATCTGAGAGCCGCCAGAAATGGAGAAAGCGGTGGCGGTGCCCTCGGCATCTAGCGTGAACACGCGACCACCGGCCACGATAGGGCTGGCTATGACGCGGCCCTTGCCGCTCGAGCCTGAGCCGGCGCTCGAACGCCAGACTTCGCGCGGCGCTGTGGAAAGTGCGAGATTGCCTAGCACGTTTGAAGGCGCGCCGCCGGGCTGCGTCCAATCTTCGTTGGCGATGGGCGCGGGAACGACGATCGGCGCGGATGCATCCGCAAGCTCGCCTGGAACTTTCTCGTTTGCCGGCAGAACAGGAATGCGGCGACCCGGTAGCGGAGCCTGCGTTTCCTTGAACGGGTTCAGTTTGCCAACATCGGGCAGGCTCGGGAGGCTGTCAGAGGAGCAGCCTGCCAGCGCGCAGGCGCTCAGCCCTACGAGGGCAAGCGCGCGATGCACGGGGCGGGGCCGAACCATCCTAATCTCCTCTACTTGCCTCCTTGTGCCGGTGTTTCGGCGGGAGGCGTCGATGTCTGCTCCTTGGCAGGCGTTTGCGGCACCGTCGCGGCAGGGGCTGCTGCTGTTTTTCCGGCGTCGGCCGAGGCCATCGCCGCCAAAATCAGCTGGATGCGATCGAGAGCCGCGCGGGGCGTTTCCGGATCGGCCAGCAGCGGCGTCAACTGCGCACGCGCGTCATCGAACTTGCCAGCCTTGAAGGCGGCTGTGCCAAGTAGCTCACGGGCCTGAAAACGCCAGGCCGTCGAACCCTCTGCCACTGGCTTGAGCCGATTCTGAAGCTCGGTAAAGTCGGCCTGCCCAAGGCGCAACGCAGCAGCCTGAAGGAGGGCGAAGGTCTTGATGTCGGCATCGGCGGAGGGGCTGGTCGCAAGTGCTTCGAACACCGCCAGAGCGTCCTGGGGGCGATTTGCCTTGAGATGGATGCCGGCCAGCTGCAACTGGGCCAAAGACGCGTAACCCGCGTGCCCGCTTGCCAAAACTTCTGAGAGCGCCTTTTGAGCTTCGTCCGTTTTGCTCTGCTCGATGAGCGTCACGGCGGCATCGTAACGGGCGCCATTTTCGGCAGCGAAGCTCTTTTTTCGCTGCTCGTAGACCTGGTACCCGCCGACCGCCAAAACGAGCGCGGCGGCTGCGCCCAGCACATACGTGCCATACTGTTCCCACAGCTTTTCTAGTTTTTCGCGCCGCAGTTCCTCGTCGATCTCACGGGACAGCGCGTCGTTCTTGTCGACCATCGGGGCTTTCGTCCTTCGGTGTGGCTCGGTTTGGGCGCATTGATAGTGTCAACCTACGGCGGTGCAACCATTTTCGCGGCGCAGTTCGGCGCGGATGAGGTTGGGTGGCATCTCGCCCCGCTCAAGCCTCGCGCGGGAAAGGGTTTTTTGTCTATTTGACAGGCTTCGGCGCTGTTGATGCCGGTTCGGCGTTCGGTTCGTCCTTCATGGCGTAGGTGTGGGCGGGCTCGGGAAAACGGCGGGCCCGGACCTCCTCGGAGTACGACTTGATCGCGCCCTCGATGGCCGCACCGATGCGGCCGAATTCCTTCACGAACTTCGGTACGCGAGGACTGAGGCCGAGCATATCTTCCATTACTAGGATCTGGCCGTCGCAGGCGGCGGAGGCACCGATGCCGATCGTCGGGATGGGCACTGACGCGGTGATCCGCTCGGCCAGCGGCTCGGCTATCGCTTCGAGGACCACGGCGAAAGCGCCGGCTTCAGCGACCAACCTGGCGTCCTCTTCCAGGGCGGCCCATTGGTCGCGCGTGCGCCCTTGGGTTTTCCAGCCGCCGAGCACATTGATCGCTTGCGGGGTCAGACCGATGTGGGCCATGACCGGGATCCCTCGCTCGACGAGGTAGCGGATCGTCTCGGCGGTGCGGCGGCCGCCTTCAAGTTTGACCGCACCACAGTCGGTTTCCTTCATCACCCGGGCAGCGTTGCGGAAAGCGACCGACGGGCTTTCTTCGTAGGTGCCGAACGGCATGTCGATGACGACGAGTGCTTGGCGCGCGCCGCGCACAACGGCTTTGCCGTGCATGATCATCAGGTCAAGCGGCACGGGAACGGTGGTCTCGTAGCCGTGCATGACCATGCCGAGGCTGTCGCCGACGAGCAGGAAATCACAATATTTGTCGGCGATGGCGGCGGTGTGCGCGTGATAAGCTGTCAGCGCGACGACCGGGCGCTCGCCTTTCAGCGCGGCGATATCCGGCGCCATCAGTCTGGGGGAGGGTTTCTGGATGGACATCTACGGGCCGGGTTGGCGCTAACGGGGCTACAGCACGCAAGCCGGAGGGGTGATCATCTGCCGGCGCAGCGACAACCTAAGCGTATCAACCGAGCAGTTCCAGACCGATTGTCGGCTTAGGTGAAGCCCGAATTTGCCATCTTCGAGCTCGGTATTAGTTCTTATACGTGGGGGCTCTGCCACAGGTGTCATGCCTTCGACATTCTCAAGGCGTGACTTGCGTTGCATCCAATATGACGCCTCTGCTAACCAAGTTATTACGCTTCGATCGTAGTTTGTGGCGTCGGGTGGGTTGTTGCAGGGTTTGGATGGGGCCATGGTGTATCGCGTTCCCCTTTTGAATAATCATATTTCGCTGGCTGCCGCTGGATTAATGGCAGGTCTGTTTTGCGCGCCGCTGCCGGCCCAAGCGCAATTTTTCTTCGACTACGGCTACGGCACCTACAACCGCCCCTACGTCGTCAAGAAGCGGAAGGTGAAGCGCTCGGCTCCTGTCGATGCCATGTCCAAGGAGAAGGTGGCCGATCGCGCTCCGGAGGGGCCTCTCGTCATTACCGTTTCATTGCGCCGGCAGCGGGTGACCGTCTGGGACCAGCATGGCGTCATGATGGAAGCGCCCATTTCATCGGGCAAACTCGGAACTCCGACGCCGACGGGTGTGTTCTCCATTCTAGAGAAGAACCGCGTCCACTTTTCGAATCTCTATGACAACGCCCCGATGCCGAATATGCAGCGCATTACCTGGTCTGGGGTCGCGCTGCATGCGGGGGCGCTGCCTGGGTATCCGGCCTCACACGGCTGCATTCGCCTGCCGCACGGGTTCTCCAAACGGCTGTTCGAGGTCACAAAGCTCGGTGCGCGCGTGATCGTTTCGTACGATCCGGTGCAGCCGGTGGCATTTGATCACCCGCAGCTCTTCGCAGCCTATCCGGAAGACATGTCCAGCATGCACGCAATGCTGCCGGGCGAAACCCGCGTGGCGGATGCTTCCGATGTGCGTTCGGGCCCGCCGTCGGAAGTCGGCAGCGTGATTGCGGTTTCGACGGCGCTGGCAAGCGAAGCCCCGCAGTCTTCCGAAGCCATCCTCAACCTGCGTGCGGGACGCAAGGAGGAGATGGAGCGCCTCGCTGCTGCGGTTGCCGCGGCGCGAGACGAAAAGGCCGAGGCGATCGCCAAAGCGGCTGAAATCGTCAAGACGTCGAACGGGCATAAACTTGCCGTGCGCGATGCCCGCGTCGAGGCGGAACGATTGGCGGCCGTAGCTCGCAAAGCGGATCAGGCGGCCCGGATCGCCAACGAAAAGCTCGGCAAGTTCTCGAAGTCTCTCGTGCAGAAGACGGCGTTCACGCCGGAGGACGTCACCCGTGCAGGCGAAGATGAGGACCGGCTGGAGACCGCTGCACTCGATCTCGCAGATGCCGCTGATGCAGCGAGGGCCGCTGCTGCCAAAGCCGCTGATGCTCTGGCTGCTGCAGAAGCGGCGCTTACAGATGCCAACGCCGCCCGTGTGAAGGCGGTGAATGATGCGCGTTCTGCCGACCAGAAACTCGCCGATGCGACCGAGGCGGAGGCCGCAGCCAAGCGGCGCGAAGCCAAGCGTAAGGAGCCAATCCACGTATTCATCAGCCGCAAAACGCAGAAAATCTATGCCCGCCAGGGCTATGAACCGATCTTGGAGGCTCCGGTGACGATCGAGCGTCCCGATGAGCCGCTGGGAACGCATGTGTTCACGGCACTGTCTGTGAAGCCGTCATCGAACGAGGTCACCTGGTCGGTGGCTTCCATCCCGTCACACACACCTCCCGCGAAGATGACCGGTTCGCAAAAGCAGCGGGCCGAGGCTTTCGAAGATGCAGAGCGGGCGGCGGCGGACCTGCGCAAGTCGCAGACCGCGGCGGCAGCATTGCAGCGCGTCAATCTTCCGCCCGACGTGCGCCTCAAGATCGAAGATGTGATGAAGCCTGGTTCGTCGCTGATCATTTCAGACAACGGCCTCAGCAACGAGACGGGGAAGTTCACGGATTTCATCGTGCCGCTGCGCTAGTTTAGGACGTAGGGCTTAACCGCAAAAAGGCCGCCTCACCGGGCGGCCTTTTTAATCTCGGATCATCGCGCTAGGCCGGCAGCAGCGGCTTGCCGATCAGCCACGCGTGGCCGTAAAGGAGCATGAACGCGTAGAGGCCGATGCCGACCACCAGGACGACAATGTCGCCACCGATGCCGCCCTTCTTCGCGCCGAGTGGACCGAGCGCGCCGCGCTTCTTTACGGAAATGCGGTCATAGACGGCGTAGGCCAGAAACGAACCAAAGAGCAGGAACGAGCCCAGATCCCAGTTCACAAGCAGATGCGCGAGCGCCCAGATCTTGATCGCGACCAGCATGGGGTGCTTTAGCGCGGTGTGGATGTGAGACGGGACGTAAGCGGCTACCAGCGCAATCATGGCGGGCAGCATGAGAAGCCATGAGACGTGGTTCAGCCAGACCGGCGGTTCGCCGAAAAAGACGTTCTTGCCCGGGTTCATCTGGAGCTTGTGATAGCCGAGCACGATAACGGCAAGGCCAGCGAACGAGACAACGGCAAAAGCGACTTTGTAGGCCGGTGCGCCGAAGCGGGCGACAAGGCCGTTGCGAAGTTCGGGCGAAGTGGGAACGAGGTGAATGCCCAAAAAGAGAATTACCCCGACGGCGAGTAGAAGCATATGCGTGTGTCCCCGGTCTTGCTGATGGCCATCGAGAGATGGAGCGGATCGATACGATCGGATCGATGTGGACTGGATCTCGCGGAAAATCCAGTCGGAGCGCAACAGGCAGTTTTGCTCAGCCTTGCACGAGAGACCTGGGCTAGAAACTCCGGCTTGTCGCGTGGCCAATCTGTCACTAACCTGGGGCTGTACGCGGGATGAGGGTGCCGCGTGCGCGTCGGCCAGCCGTAGGTCGGAGTCGCGTGGGATCATGAGCCAGTGGGACATTGCTCCCGCGGCTTTGGGGGGAGAGATCAGCGCCGCGGTCGGGCCGCGGGCGCGCTCGTTACCAGCCTCGATTTTCGTGCGACGTCCATCGCCTTGGCGCTTCGATTGGGAACGCCCATGTTTTCGCCCTCGCCCCGACGATCGCCTGACACCGGCAGCCGTCCGGCCGCGGCGCCGTCGACCCGTTTTCATTTCGATCACGTGGCCGATGACATGCGGCGCTTGACGGTTGAAATTGATCACGTGTTGGCGGGGCGGTCGCCACCGGCACATTCGCAGCAGCCGCCTTCGTCCGCCGGCGTGGCCTTCGCGCGCGACGATATCGACCTCTCGATTGCTTGCGTTGAGCCGTTTGCAAGGCAGGCCACAGGACATCGCGGTCAAGGCGTCGCCGAGCAGGCGGCAGGATGGCTCGGACGGGCGCGGCGAGAGCGCAGGGTCGAGCGGGCTCGATCGGCGATCGCATGGACGATCGTGGTGCTGTTCGTCGCTCTGATCGCGGGTGCATCGGCTTACATGGTGCGCGGCGGACTGCCGGAGCCCGCCGCCATCGAGCGTGCCATGCGCTCGATCGGGCTATGACCTGCAGCTTTGGGCGAATCGCGCTGCCGCTACGTTCAGGTTGCCGCTTGGACGCACCGGTCGTCGGAACCAAACAGCTTCTCTGCCGTTCGTGCCACTGCATGGTTTGTGCGAGGCCGAAGGATAGCCTGTCCATTTACCGTGCTTCGACTTGTAGATGGCGAGGCTTGCAATAGGACTTATAAAGCGCGAGTGGTGACAGGGTTAATTGGCTGTCATTCTCCGCTTTTCAACATAAGTGTTTGCGTAGACATGTTTTTGAGTGTGCATCAGCGGTTTGGGGCAGCGGCGCGCTATTTCGCCTTCAATGGCTTTTTGGCTCTTTGCGCAGTGTCCGCAGTGAAAGAGATTATGCGGGTCTCGGTGCCACTCGCTCCTGATTTGCACATCGATAAGGCTGACCCGTCGCGCGTCGAGGCGTTCAAGCAATTCGAAGCGGCGGCGGCACAGGCACCCAATGTTCCGGTGCCACGGGTGGTTGTCGCGCATATGGTGCCCGACATGCCAGTTCAGGTGCTGGCAGTCAGGCTGGACCAGGCCGAAAGCTTGAAGATTACGCCTCTCAAGCTCAAACGAAAGCCATCGGTGCGCACGGCAAAATCATCGATGCGTAAGAAGGCGCCCGTGATCGCGGGCGGGGCGCTCCCGCCGCTGGTCGTGGATATGGTGTCTAATGAGGCCGGTGTCGCCACAACCAAAAGACTGAAGAAGAAGGGTGCCGTGGTCGCAGAGAGTTCGCGCGACATCACGAACCGCAGCTTGGGCGTTCTGGTCGCACTGAAATACTAACGCCCTCACAGCCGTGGATCACGCCACCGGCTTTTCCAATCCAGTAATCCGTTGCAACAAGCTTGGCCGACGTTCGGAACCCTGCGCTTGATCGGATGCGTCCGCCGGTCCGGAGTCGCTCGCGTGGTTTTCATTGGACGGTCCTGAAGACGACCGGTTCGAAATCTGTACGGTGGCGATACGTGGCGCATTCATGCGCTCGGCCAGTGACATACGCTGGGCGCCGTGCGATGCCGCCGCTTCTGGCTCTTGCGGTGCCGCGACCGGCCGTGTTCCGGCGGCCAATTTCTGCATCTCAGCCAGATAGAACGCCGATTGCCGCGCGAGTTTCTCATTTGCGGCCGCGACTTCGGCACGCAGTTCGAGGATAGCGTCTGCCTGTTTGCCGGCTTCGCTGTCCAGCGCATCGCGCCTGGCTTTCACCGCGTTCAACTCATCGTTCAGTTTCGTGTATTCTGCGGCGGCGACCATCTCGCCCGACGTACTGCGGGCGACGAGAGCGGCCTTGAGGCGTGCGATTTCGGCGGTTTGATCCTCAACGGTTGATCTCAATGCGCGCAATTCGGTGTCGCGGTCTGCGCCATTGGCCGGCGTTCCCGAACTTTGGGCGTTTTGTAACGCGCGTTCCGCCTCTGCGAGATTGGCCCGGAGGCGGGACATCTCGCTGGCCGTATCGGTCTGAGATGTTTCAGGCGAGGTGGACTGTAGCCGGGTGATGAGATCGCCTTGGTCGCGCACGCGGGCGCGAAGCGCTTCAATTTCCGTCCGCAGCGCGATTTCAGTTTCGTGCTTTTGTTCTTCCGCTTTGTCACGGTGACGGGCGGCGCGGGTCGTCAGCGTGGCGTTCAGGCGATGGATGTCGTTGCGCTGTTGCGTATTGATCTGCGTTGCCTCTTCCAGTGCGATGGCCTGTCGCTGGGCAGTCTGCGTCAGTGCAGCAATTTCGCGGTCGCGCTCAAAAAGCAGCTTTTTGGCTGCGGCGAGTCGTTGCTCCACCTTGGGCAGGCGGTCGGTGATGGTGAGTTCAAGGACGCGGCGGGCGTTTTCATGTTCCTCGTTGATGGTGGCCAAGCGCGCGACGTCGCTCTCGAGTGCACTGATGCGGGCATCGCGCCGGTTTATCTCAATAAGCTGTCGGGACGTCTCGATAGAGAGGTCGTGGAGGTTGGTCTCCAGCTTGTGGACACGAATAGCGTAGTCGGCGCGGATGCGGTCTTTGTCGGCGGCGATTTCCGCTTCCGTGAGCGGCATGGTCCGCTTCAATTCGAGCGTTGCCAGGCGGGCGGCGCGGCGTCGGTAGGCGGGCGCGATTACGCAGGCCATCAGCCCCGCGATACTAAAGCCGAGCACCACCAGCATGGCCGATTGGATGGTGATCACTCCGTGCGTCCTCGTTCGTGCCGTTTCGCCGGTAACCGGACCCCATGCCCGTCCCGGAGTACGGCGGCCCGAGGGCCACCACGGATTTCGACGGCCTTGCGAGGGCTAGGCGAGAACGCCCGCTTTTCGCGTTTGACGTCTATCCAAGCGATGAACCGCGGCCGCCAGCGGGCTCCGCTTATAGCGGATTCCACGTCGGTGAACGGGTATACTTCATGTAGCCGACATTGGCACCCAGCCTGAGGCCCACACCCGATCGGATTACTGCCAGTGTGACATTGCCGTGCTTTTGCACTTGAACACCGACCCCGCCGACGAGATACGCCGCGCCCTGAACGCCACCGAAACGTTCATAGATTTCGGAGGGATCGCTCATATTATAAATTAGAACCATTGTCTTAGAGCCTTCGGCTCCCGCGTCGTACCCGACGGATGGCCCCTGCCAGAAGACTTTTTGACTGCCGTACAACTTCGAGTGGAGCGTGCCCTCGCCGTACCGCAGACCCACGACAAAAGCGCCGCCGGCATCTTCGCCAACAATGTAGCCGTTGGGCCGGCCCTGGCTTTGGAACGCCCATTCCACGGCGTCTGCGAGACCTTTGCTGACGCCGCCGAACAGTTGATGGCCCGCGCTGATGATTTCGTTCTTGTCGTACCCCGAAGATGCAGCGGAATCGACTTCACCCGGTCCCTTGGGGTCGGGCAGACCGTCGTTGGCTGACGGGGGCGTGTACGGCTCTCCGTAGCCGGCAGCGGGCGGTACGCTGGATCCATACTCCGGGCTGTAGGTGTTGCCCGGCTCGTAGCTATCGTTGGATGGGTATTGTCCCGGTGCCGGGGCAGGGCGGTAGATCTCCTGCGGCGCAGACCCGTATGATTCGTCCGGTGGGCGGTAGGCGTCGTTTACGCTCAGAGCTGGTGTTGCGAAGATTGGTGCGAACACGAGCGCAGCGATGACATAACCTGCGCCTTGCGCAAAGGTGCGGGAATGCTTGCGAGACGACATGGTGCGCACACCCTGTGTGTTCGATGCCGCGCATGGGCGGCAGGTTTAAGTCTCCATCAACCATCGCGGGAAAGTGTTACTAAAGTATGGCTATCCGGCCGCGGAACCAAGGCTCTCCGGCGTCAATCCGCATTGCGGCCGCGCGCAACGAAGGGGCCATTGAGGAATTTTGCGGCAGATTTTCCATAAATCATCGGCGAACCATCCAAAGCCGTAACGGTGCCGCCCGCGGCTTCTACAATGGCCTGACCGGCGGCGGTGTCCCATTCGCACGTGGGCCCAAAGCGCGGATATACATCGGCGTCGCCGCGGACCAAGCGACCAAACTTGATCGCGGAACTCATTGGTGTGCGGGAAATCACACCAAGCTTTTGGAGTCGATCATCGAATTCGGGGCCTGCTTCCCGGCGGCTGACGAGCGCGCTCAGGCGTCCAGTTTGGCCCGTTCGCACGTGCACGATCTGCGAATCAAGGTCTGAGAGCGCGCGAGGTGAGGTGCAATCGAACGATGCGGCCACAGCCTCCCCTGGCGCGGACGTGAGGTAGAGTTCCCGCGGCGCGGGTGCGTAGATCAGGCCGAAGACCGGGCGGCCCTCATCAACAAGCCCGACATTGATCGTGAAGTCATCGCGGCCGGCGCAGTAATCTCGGGTGCCGTCGAGTGGATCAAGGAGAAAGAATGTCGTCCCGATCGGGGGCGCTGAACCGGCGGCAGACGATTCTTCGGCGACGATGGGGAGACCGGGAAGAATGTCGTTGATGGCCCTGGTCAGGATTGCTTCGGCACGGTGGTCTGCTTCCGTGACGGGGGAATTGTCCGACTTGCGATCGACGACGAGGCCCTGCTCCCGCGTAGAAAGAATAACACGTGCGGCCTCGGCGAGAGAAGGCAGGAGCGCGCCGGCTAATCGTGCGTGGGACGTGAATGGCATCGCGTGCACCTTGTGGTTCAGGATGAAGACGGCGCGTTGATGGGTCCCGGTGATTCGGGACTCAGCGGTCCTCCATCGCGGAGTGCACCGACCTGTGTCGAGAAAGTGCCGCTGAAGCAGAGCTTTTCAAGCGCTGCTGCTCGGACCTTTCAACCGTACACCGGGCCGTGTATCAGAGCACATGTGCGCCGGGCAAGCGGATGGGCTCTTGACCCCCTCCAGCACTGCATGGTGCGGCCAACCCCAAGGACTGATTTCTCATGACCGATTTCGCCCAGCTGTCCGATCTCGAGATCGCCGCGCTGATTTCCAGCAAAATCTGTCACGATGTGATCGGACCCGTCGGCGCAATCAGCATCGGTCTGCAATTGCATGACGAGGAGAAAGACGAAGAAGCTCGTCGCTATGCGTTCGAGATGATTCGAAACGTCACAGCCCAAGCCTCGGTCTGCCTGGAATTTGCGCGATTCGCGTTCGGTGCCAGCGGATCGGCAGGCGCGCTGATTGATCTGGGCATGGCCGAAAAGATTTCGCGCGGCTATGTGGTCAACGGCAAAGGCAAGGCCAAGCACCGGCTCAATTGGAGTGGCCCTCCCGGCTACATGAGCAAGGACAAAGTCAAACTGCTGCTCAACATTATCGCGGCGGCCATAACGGCACTGCCCAAAGGCGGCGACATCGATGTTGCGATCGAGGGACCCGTGGAGCGGCCGGAATTCGTGGTGACGTGCCGTGGAACGGGCGCGCGCTTTCCGCAGCACCTCAATGAATTCGTAACGGGACGCGATATGCCGGCTCTCGATGCGATGACCATTCAGGCCTATTATACGTCCCGCTTGGCTCAGACGGCAGAGATGCCGATTTCGGTCACCAAGGATGGGGCAGACATCCGCATCGTTGCAGCTGCGGGCTGAGACGATCTCAAGACTTTTTTAACCACGGTCGCGGCACAGTTCGAATGGATGAACCATCTGCATGGCGCCATGCTTTGTAAGGTGTTCGCGGGGTCTGTACCATGAAACGCTGCCTGATCGTCGACGACAGTGATGTCGTGCGAAAGGTCGCTTCTGTAATTCTGTCGGCCATCGGCTATGAGATCCTCGAGGCCAGCAGTGGTCGCGACGGACTTGAGCTGGCCAAATTGACAACGCCAGATGCTATTTTGCTGGATTGGCAGGTACCTGACATTGGCGCTCATGACTTCATCACCAAGCTCAGAGCCCACACGACGGGCCCCCGGCCCTACCTCGTCTATCTGACGACGGAGTATGATCATTACGACATCAGACGGGCGTTGGCGGCCGGAGCCGATGCGTCGCTGATGAAGCCGTTTGATCGCGCGTCTCTGGAAGACAAGTTCCGCATTTCGCGCATTGCGGCATAAGCCGCTCTGGTCGCTTGAGCGCGGGCTTGGTAGTCACCAGTGGACTGCACATCTTCCAAGGGATGACCGGCTCGTGTTGCGCGTCGATACACTCAGACTTGCGCCATTGCCGTCGCTCACATTTCAAGTTGCCGACGGCGAATGCCTGACGGTGGAAGGGGCTTCGGGATCGGGCAAGACGCGGCTCCTTCGCGCCATCGCTGACCTCGATCCCGTCGAAGGTCTCATCTTTCTGGACGGGGCTGAGCGACATGAGATCACCGGGCCCCAGTGGCGCGCACGGGTGCGCTATGTGGCGGCAGAGTCCGGCTGGTGGAGTGACACGCCTCGAGGAACATTTCCGCGCGACGCAGTCGATGCCGAGCGTCTCGAACGGCAGCTTGCAAACGTCGGTCTTACACCCGAGCATCTTGATCGCGACATCGGCCATTTGTCGACCGGTGAAAGGGCGCGTCTCGCCTTTGTGCGCGCGCTGCAAGGCGAGCCCAAGGTGCTGCTCCTGGACGAGCCGACCGCGGCGCTGGATCCGGCGAGTGCGGCGCTGGTCGAGGAGCAGATCAGGTTTCAGCTCTATGCGGGGCGTATCGTCGTTCTTGCCACCCACGACGTTGGGCTTTCACAGCGCGTGTCACACACGCGCCTGATGCTCCCCAAGCCGCGCGCGGCAACGCTTCAGCCCACGGGAGGACCGGCATGACGTATGTCTCTCTTACTCCCTTCGATCTGGCGCTCGCCGCATTGCTGCTGATTCTGACGTCCGGGCTGTCGTTGGCGTTTCGGCTCGGGCTGGAACGCTCCATTGCGACTTCGGCCTTGCGGATGTGCGTGCAGCTCGGGGTCGTCGGGTTCCTGCTGAAGCTCGTCTTCGAGAGCGGATCGCCGCTGGCCACCGCGGGTTTTGCGCTGATGATGCTTGGGGCGACCGCGTACGAGGTCGCGTCCCGACAGGAACGTCGATTTCAGGGATTGGCGTCGTATCTCATTGGTGGCGCGGCGCCGTTTCTGGCTGGGCTTATCGCAACCGTGTTTGCTGTGACCGCGATCATCGGCTCGGAGCCGTGGTGGTCGCCGCGCTTTCTACTCCCCATTCTCGGCATGATGATCGGCAACGCGCTTGCGGGTGTGACGCTCGTTCTCGATACGATCACGAGTGCCGCGACACGGGAAAAGAGTGCGATAGAGGGGCGACTTGCACTGGGAGCAACGCGTTGGGATGCGCTACAGGATGTGTTGCGCCGCGGGTTGAGGACGGGCTTGACGCCCATCCTCAGCGCCATGGCTGTCGCGGGCGTCGTGTCGTTGCCGGGCATGATGACGGGCCAGATTCTCGCCGGCGCTGATCCGGTCGAGGCGATGAAGTATCAAATCATGATCATGTTTTTGATCGCGGGTGCGACTGGTGTCGCGGTGGTGCTGGCCGGACTAATATCGGTGGTCTTACTGACCGATGAGCGCCATCGACTGCGACTCGACCGGCTGGTGCCGGTGAACAAGCCGGACGCCTGAGGCAAACAAAAAGCGCGCCTGTTAGGGCGCGCTTTTGGTCGACGTCGACGTTCGACGACAGATCTTATGACTTCGGATCGACGGGGGTGATCGGTGCAATTTCTGCCGGCTTACCTGCGCCAAAAGCCGGCATCTCCAACTGTGACGGTGGAGCGGTCTTGGCTGCCGCAGCGGCTCGCTCAGCGGCAGCCGCAGCGCGTTCCGCAGCTTCGGCTGCGCGCTCGGCAGCAGCGGCGGCGCGCGTAGCTGCATCATCATCAGAGGCGGCCGGGGTCGCGGGAGTGGCAGGTGCATCGGCCGCAATCGTGCCGGTTTCGATGGCAGCTGCGGGCGCAGCGTCAGGGGTTTCGGCCGACTGCTTGACAGCCTCGGCAGCCGTTTTCTCGCTCGATTTCTTCTCGGTTTGAGCTGCCTTGGACTGTTCCGGAGCGTTCTTGACCTTCGCGGCTTTGGCCGGCTTCTCCTTGCCAGGTTCATCCCAGCAGACGTTGGCCGAGGCGGTGCAGGTATGCTCATCGAACAGGATGACGTCGATGAAAAGCTCGCACTTCACGTCCTTCTTGCCGATCGTATAGTCCTTGATGCCGTTCTGAGCAGCCCACTCGGCGACGTGCTTGTCCAGAAGATCCTGGGCGTCCTTGGCAGGACCATCCTTGCCGTAGTCGTTGACGAGGAAGCCCATTCTCTTGCACGCGGCTTCGGCCGTGCCGGCTGCCAAGAGCATAGCCGCGGCGGCGGCGAACGAGGTCAACGACGTTGCGGTGAGCGCGCGCATCAAGACGTTCTCCAATATGCGGCCAGCATGCGGCCTGCATCCATCCTGCATCACCTATAGCCACTGTTGGACGATGCGACCAGTGGCGACGACGCTGCAAAGGCCCATGCTTTTCAACAATCTGTTGATCTTGTGGCAAAATCGTGCGGCGCGATCAAAACGCTTTCTGAATGTGGTTTTTGCACCTCTCTTCGAATGCGATCCGGCCGTGGCCTACGCTAGCATCGCCTTTTGAAGCCTTGCCTGTTTTGGACCTGCCAATGTCTAGCCTTGTCTACTCTGGCCGGAGTTGAACGGCTTTCGGCCCTTTGCCCCGCTTGTCGGGTTCGGTTTCGAACGAGATGCGCATGCCCTCTGCCAGGTTCTGCAAGCCTGACTGCTGGAGCGCGGTGATATGGACAAAGATATCGTTGCCGCCACCGTCCGGCTTGATGAAGCCGAAGCCCTTTTGTTCGTTGAAAAATTTAACAGTCCCAGTCTGACGCATCATTGTCACCGCTCTCGCTGCTTTATCTATGCTGCTTTTCGAAATGCCCTTGGCGCTGGGTTACCCGCGACAATCCACCCGCTGCGGCGCCATGTCCTATGCGATCAAAGTTTTTTACCTTGCGCAAGGCGCAAATGACACGATGGCGAGGAAATTAAGCAGTCACAGGCTTAACGTGGTGAATGAAGAGGCGGGAACTCCTCGGCGGAGCGTCTGGGCGGACAGCGCGTATCGACAACATGGAAGGCTCCGTCAGCGACCGCCATCCGGCGCGTAAGTTCCGGCAAAACAGCGGATAGCCGTTCGGCGAGTGTGAAGGGCGGGTTGAAGATGACGAGGCCGCATCCATTCAGGCTGTTGGGGTCGATCGGCGCGCGGGTGAAAAGCTCGGTGACGAGCACTTTTTCCAGGGCAAGGGTCGACAGAGCCGAATAGAACCTATCAATGGGCCCAAGCCCCTTGATCGGGTACCAGAGCAGCATTGTTCCGGTCGCAAAGCGGCGCTGGGCATCTTTCAGTCCTGCGACCAGACGGTCGAGTTCGCCAGCCTCTTCGAAGGGCGGGTCCACGAGGACGACTGCACGCCGCTCTTTCGGTGGCAGCAGCGATTTCAAGGCGGTCCAGCCGTCGAGGTGGAGGACCTTCGTCTGGCGATCGCGGGCAAAAAGCTGTGCCAGTTCCGCATGATCTGCGGGGTGCAGTTCATTGGCGACAAGCACGTCTCCGGGTCTCAGAAGCTGGCGGGCTATGCGGGGGCTGCCTGGATAGCTGGTGAGGCCCCCGTGAGGGTTTTCGGACGCCACAGTTGCGAGGTAGGGAGCAAGGATGCTGGCAACGTTGTCTGGCAGAGGCTCTGCGAGGAGCTTGGCTATGCCGCCCTGCCATTCGCTTGTTTTTTCCGCCTCGATGCCCGTCAGATCGTACAGCCCCACGCCCGCATGGGTGTCGATGACGCGGAACGGCGCCGGCTTCTGCTTCAGATGCTCAATGACCAGCGTTAACACCAGATGCTTCAGGACATCCGCGAAGTTTCCGGCGTGATAGGCGTGACGGTAATTCATGGTGCTGAATGTAAGGTCGCCGGATGCGCGAGCACGGGTTTTGCCGATCCTGCGGTTTCATGCGCTCAAGCCGCGCCTCTGTCACGCACTTGCGTGAGACTAAGAATGAGGCATAAGCGGCGGAGCAACCCCCCGACGGCAAGTCTCATGTCCCCTCGTAAGGCGTCTCCCAAGCTGGCGTCCCCATCGCCCGCATCATCATCTGAGCCAGTGGCTGCTCCTGGCGTTCGCTTGCCGGTGGTTGCGATCGTGGGGCGGCCGAACGTTGGCAAGTCGACGCTTTTCAACCGGCTGACGCACACACGTGCGGCGCTCGTTTCCGATCTGCCGGGGCTGACGCGCGACCGGCGCGACGGGGAAGCGAATTTCGAAGGACATCTGCTGCGTATCACGGATACTGCTGGTCTGGAGGAGGCTACGCGGGGATCGATCGCCGACCGGATGCGGCAGCAGACGATCGCCGCCATCGAGTCGGCAGACCTCGTGCTCTTTGTCATCGACGCGCGCGATGGTGTGACCCCGGCGGATGAAGCGTTCGGGCGCATCGTGCGTCAGTCAGGCAAGCCCGTCGTACTGGTCGCCAACAAAAGTGAGGCTCGATCCTCGGCTGCCGGCTTCTATGAGGCTTTTAAACTCGGGCTTGGCGATCCGGTGGCAATTTCTGCCGAGCACGGCGAAGGTCTGGGCGAGTTGATGATCGACGTGCTCAATGCGTTGGGTCTGAAGCCGATCATCCGGCAGAAGGATCCCCATGCGGTACTCGAGGACGAGGAGCCGCCTGAGGACGAGGACACGTTCCGCGCCAACCGTCCCCTGCGCGTCGCCATCGTCGGGCGGCCGAATGCGGGCAAGTCGACGCTGGTCAATGCGCTCCTGGGCGAAGATCGGATGATCACTGGCCCTGAACCTGGGCTGACGCGGGATTCCGTCTCGACTGATTTCGATTGGAAGGGGCGGACCGTCCGGCTGTTCGATACGGCAGGGCTGCGGCGGAAGGCGAAGATCACGGAGCTGGCTGAGAAGCTCTCCGCATCAGATGCGGTGCGGGCGATCCGGTTTGCGGAAGTCGTGGTGCTCCTCGTGGACGCGCAGCGTCCGCTCGAACATCAAGATTTGACGATCGGCGACTTGGCGACGAGCGAGGGCCGCGCCTTCGTCATCGCGGTCAACAAATGGGACCTCGTCGAAAACAAGCAGAAGCGGCTTAAGGAGATCCGCGAGATCGTAGACAATTCGTTGACGCAGGTGTCCGGCGTCGCGGTGGTTCCGGTGTCGGCTCTGGGTGAAAGCGGCATGGACAAACTCATGACCGCGATCTTCAAAGCGGCGGAGATCTGGAACAAGAGGATTTCGACGTCCGATCTCAACCGCTGGCTTGCGGAAGCGCTGGCTCGGCACGCCCCTCCGGCCTCCGCCGGACGGCGGATCAAGATCAGGTACGTGACACAGCCTTCGACGCGGCCACCCACGTTCGTTGCGTTCTGCCAGAAGGCGGACGAGATGCCAAAATCTTACCTCAAATACCTCACCAATAGCCTGCGTGAGACGTTCGGATTGCCGGGGGTGCCGATCCGCTTCAACCTCAGGAAAAGTGAGAATCCCTACGAAAAGACGAGTCGCCGCATCAAGTGAGAAAGCGGTTTCAGTACTCAAAAGCCTGCGTCGAGCCGGTGCTGGTGCGGGCGGGAGGACGTCGCTATTCTTGCGTCATGCCGGAACGAAACGACAGAGATGGACGTCCAAAGGACGTAGAGGAACGAAAGGGTGCTGAGATGATCAAGGTGAAAAGCTTTGCGTTCTTGCTGGCAGCAGGATGCGCAATGATTGCGACCGTGCCGGCGCACGCCGTATCGGGGAAAGTACGCGAGGCATGTGGCGCCGACTACAAGCGGTTCTGCCCGAGCTATCCTCCGGAGTCGGCCAAGGCGCGGCAGTGCATGCGGCAGGTCGGCAAGCGTCTGTCCGTCGGGTGCATTGATGCGCTCGCTGATGCGGGTGAAATCCGGCGCCCACGTCGCTGATGCATTCGTGGGCCAGCTTCAGAAATGAATACGCCTCCGGTTTGCCGGGGCGTTTTCCTTGGCTGATTGTGGGCGAGAATCACAGTGGGCGGGAGACATGCAGCGAACCCTAGAGAGGCTGCCGTCTCACCGCCCACACAGGCGTCACCACTGAAGGCGCCGCACCGGACCGCTACAATTAGTGTCGGTTGCCATGCAGTTCAAGACCTTCCGCTCAAGTGCATACGCGTTTCTGTTGCGATTTCCGAGCGCGTGCTAGACCGTTCGTGAACACGGTGTGGTGCTGGCGGATGTGATGCGCGATGGCTGAGAAATCGGAAGTCATGTTTTACCACCTCGAGCGGCAACCGCTCGATCGCGTGCTGCCGGGGCTTCTCGAAAAAACGCTGCAACGCGGCTGGCGTGCGGTGGTACAGGCGGGGACAGCTGAACGCCTGGACGCGCTGGATGCCACGCTGTGGACCTACAGCGACGAGAGCTTTCTCGCGCACGGTACCGCGAAGGATGGATATGCCGACGAGCAGCCGATCTTTTTGACATCGGAGCCTGTGACGCCGAATGGCGCCGGTGTGCGATTTCTGGTCGACGGGGCGGACGCTCCGGATTTCGAAACGCATGCGCGCCTCGTGTTCCTGTTCGATGGCAACGACGAGGACGCTCGGGCGCACGCACGGAAACAGTGGGGCGCGGCGAAGGCGGCCGGCTGCAAGGTAAGCTACTGGAAGCAGTCGCCTGAGGGGCGGTGGGAGAACAAGGCCTGACGTGCCCCGGCTAGCCCTTGCCGCGGCCGTTCCTCGCAAAGAACAGCGTGATTGCGCAGGCCGCGACAAAGACCGCCGGCATGGCAAACGGCGGTGCAACAACCAAGGCGATGCCGCCGATGATGGGACCGAGGAGATCGCCCAAGGTGTAGACGATGGCGATCGTGGCGAGAATCGAAAGCATGCTGACCTCATGCGAGGCAGTGTTCGAGGCCTCCATGACCGATAGCGTGTAGAGCGCGCCGGCGGCAGCGCCGAAGCAGACGATCACCGCGTAAGATGCGATCGGCACCGACATCACCGTATGAAGAAGGGCAAGCGCCACCATGGACAGGATCAGTGCAGCGCGGATGGCAGGGCGGGCCCCATTTACATCGGCATAAGCCCCGAAGGGCAGCTGGCCAAGGATGTTGCCGAAGCCGGATAGCGCCGCAAGTAACGCTCCGGTAGCTGCTCCGACACCGAGTGCCACGGCATAGAGCGGCACTGCTGCGGCCGCCACGCCCTCCAGGACGCCACCGAGGAAAGCAACCGCAAAGGCGAACGGTGCCAGCCGCAGCCCAGTGGCCAGATCAGAAAGACGGGCGCGGCCGGTTTTCACCTGCGGCAGATGCATGCCCACCGTGAGCACGGCACCAACGACAGTGGCGACAATACCGATGATGAAACCAGTGGCCGGATTTTCAGTCGTAAAGGATGCAATGAGAGGTCCGAGGCCGAGCGCGCAGGAGCGGATCGATTCATGGAAGGCAAGAAGCCGCCCGCGCTGGTCGCTAACGGCGATGTGATTGACGAAACCGTCGGACAAGACCCATCGCATGGACGCTCCGAGCCCGACACCAAAAGAGCCCAGGCACCAGAGCCAAATGGCGCCGTCATTGGCGGCGGCGACGAGGAGCAAGAGTGACGCGACGAGCAGGCCGGCAGCGGAATAGAAAACAGGGACGACACCGAAGCGGCGCGCGATGCCCGGCAAGATTGTGGACATTGCGATCACGCCGGCGGCAGGAAGACTCGCGATCGTGCCAGCAACCGCCGTGGAATAGCCATCGGCGACGAGCGCGAGGCCTACGAGCGCCGTTGCCAGCCAGCCCGGCGTTTCGGAAAGCGCTGCAGAGATGGAGAGCGGGAAGATCGTTCGATACAGGGCAAAGCGAGCGCCGCCGCTCTCATCTTCGGGCGGCATGCGCTCGCTCCACTGTGATGGCACATGGCGACTCCACTGCGTGGAGCCGGCCGCCATGTGCGATGGGAACTGTGATGGCACATGGCGACTCCACTCCGTGGAGCCGGCCGCCATGTGCGATGGGAACTGTGATGGCCCATGGCGACTCTAACTCCGTGGAGCCGGCCGCCATGTGCGAGGGAACTGAAATGGCACATGGCGACTCCACTCCGTGGAGCCGGCCGCCATGTGCGAGGGAACTGAAATGGCACATGGCGACTCCATGGGGTCACCATGCGCGATGGGATTAACGACCGTTGATGACGCCGCCGATCTGACGGACGAAGCTGTCAAAGAAGCCGCCGAAGTTGAGGGGCTGGGTCGAGGTGGCGTTATGGCTCTTGGTGCTCATGATACGTGTCCTTGGCTGAGGCTCTGGTTTTTTCGAGCCGTTCTTTGAGACTTGCGCCGAATGAACGATCGGCGTTAAGCTCTACACCGACGAATATATATTCTGCGACGCAGAAGTCAAGGCTACGGTGTAGAAAATATTGGCTACGGTGAAGGAATTATCGTTGCAGGACGAACACGAGAAAGGTCGCAGGGGCCGGCGGGGTATCCGCAGCCAGGATCTGGTCGAGGCGGCTCTTGAGATGCTGGCGGCGGAGGGGGAGCAGAATTTCTCCGTGCGCAAGCTTGCGACCGCGGTCGGCGTCGATGGCATGACGATCCTGCATCACTTCAAATCGCGCGAGGGGCTGATGCGAGCCGTGGCGGATGCGATGGTCGCCACTCTCGATATCGAGCGGCCAAAGGGACCATGGCGCGAGATCCTTTTGGAAGTGGCGCAGCGCTATCGGCGGCTGGCGGTGAAATATCCAAAGGCCTTCAACATCGTCTCGCGCTACCAGACCAGTGGGCCAGCTGATTTTGAACTGGGCGAGATCGTCTATGCCGCGCTGCTGGACGCCGGTTTCAATGAAGAAGACGCGGCTGATTACGGGATGGCGCTGTTCACGCTGGCGATCGGGTTCGGCGTGGTGGAAGTCGGCGGCATGCTGAACCCGTGTACGGCGGAAGAGATGGCGGAGATCGAGGCGCTGGACCCGCGCCTCTTTCCTGTCACGCGCAAATTGGGACCGGTGTTTGCCAACGACGAGCGGGATCGGGTGTTCGAGATTTTGCTGGGCTCGTTCCTCGACGGGATCGAGCGCGCGCTAGAGGCGCAGAAAGCTTGAGTTTAAGAGATCCAGCCTTTGTCCAAGTCCATGGCCTGGCGGCTTAAGGATTTGCCGGTGGCGTCGCTATGGACGGCGGTCCAGGCGAGGTGGGTACCAGTTTCTTCCGACGACCGCGAGCGCAGTGAGAGCAGGATCCGTTCGCCGGCTTTCGCGGGGATCGGTTCGTTCAATGGGAAGTAGAGCTGCTCCCAGTGGGTGCGGGGGGCATCGGGCGCGGTTGAGATTTCGAGCTCGCCGCCGAGGCCAGCGGTCCACCAATAAGCAAAACCATAGATCCACGTGTCGCGCTCGAGCGTCCACGTCATCTCTCCCTTCCGCGTGCCCTTCTGCGGCTTCGTAAGGTCGATGTCGTCCCACATCTTCGCTGCGCGGCCTTCGTCGAGAAGTTCGGCGGGTTCGATCGAACGGACATAGACGTTGTTGATGCTCAGGGTGCGAGCGGGCTCGAGATCGAGGCCGTGGCCGACATCGCGCCAGGCGTCCATTTCGCGGGCGAGACGCTGCGATGTCACGGGGCAGGCGAACTGCCGGATGCGCGCGGGGATGACGGCGCCGCCGGGTTGCAACATGCGTTCGAGCGCGTCGGCCAGCGTTTCGAGGATGTTTTCCTCGAGCGCATAGTTGCCGAGTGTTTCGGAGATGATGACGTCTACCTTTGGCGTGTCGATCATCTCGGTGGAGCGGCAGGGATAGAGATGGCAGTTGCGGGCGCGGTTCTGCTTCAACACGGCGGCTGCGACGGCTGCGACTTCCTCGGACGCTTCGTAAAGATGGACTTCCTTGGCGCCAAGTTTGGACGCCATGAGGCCCAAGAGCCCCGAGCCTGCGCCGATGTCGGCGACAACAGTCTTGCCTTTGACGATGGCGCGTTCAAGGGCAGCGAAGAGAGCTTCGTTGCGGGCTTTGTCGGCGATGAGCGTGCGGTGGTACTCGATACGCATGGTCAGAGATCACGACTTGGATCAGGCCGTGGCGCCGGAACGGGCGCGCCAGATAAAATAGACCCCGAGGAGAAGCATCGGGAGCGAATAGAGTTGGCCGGCTGTGAATGGGCCGAGGTTGAGCGCATGCACGCTTTCCGGCTCGCGGAAGACCTCGCAGATGCTGCGCGCGATCGCGTACCAGACGAGCCATGTGCCGGCGACCAAGCCGGGCCGTTTCAGGCCATCGAACGTGTGGGTCAGCAGGCGCAGGATCACGAACATGACCAACCCTTCGAGCACGGCTTCATAGATTTGGCTCGGATGGCGTGGCAGGGGGCCGCCGTTGGGAAAAATAATACCAATGGCGGCATCCGTCGTGCGGCCCCAATGTTCCGAGTTGATGAAATTTGCAATGCGGCCCAGGAACAGGCCGAACGTGCTGGCGGCCGCGGCAAGATCCATGACAGACCATACCGAAACGGCGAACTTGCGCGCGAAGTAGATAAGCACGAGTGCGGAGCCGATGAGGGCTCCGTGGAACGACATACCGCCCTTCCATACCTTGAAGATCTCCAGTGGGTTGGCGAAGTAGAAGCCCGGGTCGTAGAGCAGGACCTGTCCGAGGCGGCCGCCGATGATAATGGCGAGTGCGGCGTAGATGAGCAGGTCGTCCGCGCGATCGACGCTCATGGGTGGGCGGTTTGCGGCCCAGAGGCGATCGGTCTTCAAAAGCAAGCGGACGTACTGCCATGCAAGCAGAAGGCCAGCCATGTACGACAGGCCATACCATTTGATGCTGATCGGTCCGATCGAAATAGCGACCGGATCGATGTTGGGGAATGGAATGGCGAAAATGGTCATGCGTGTGAAGCAGCCTTACGGGTGAGACGTGCTGGATGATGGGTGGACGGCGGCGGACGTTAGGTTGGGCGATGGCGAAAGTCCAGGGCTGGCCCGCCTGGGTCGATGCGGTTGCACTCTTGGGCCTAAGCGCCCATAGTCGCGGCGTATTTCAACTTCGCGACAGCCGCGCGCAGAACTGGTTGGTCCACATTCGGCAAGCCGGTGTGGAGCTCTCTGGTCCACACTCGGCAAGCCGGTGTGGAGTCTCTCTGGTCCACACTCGGCAAGCCGGTGTGGAGCTGTCGCGACAGGAATGGAGCTTCCGATGACCCAGACTTCGAACCGGTTTTTCGACGAACTCGGCAAGTTGATGACGGATGCCGCCGGCGCCGCGCAGGGCGCGCAGAAGGAAATGGAATCCTTCATGCGGGCGCAGGGCGAGAAGATGCTTGCGGGCATGGATCTCGTCCGGCGCGACGAGTTCGAGGCCGTCAAGGCGATGGCTGCCAAGGCGCGCGAGGACAGTGAGGCGTTGTTGGCGCGTGTCGCGGCATTAGAAAGCGAGATTTCGCGGCTCAAGGGTGAGGCCTGACGCCGTCTTTTCGGATGCTGTCTGCCTGTTGTGCCGCAGATCCTCGGGTTTGGTTCGGGGGTGCGTGACAGGCCATAACAGGGCTTCAGACCGACAGATCGTCCGCATGCTTGCAGGTGCTTGCATCATTGACAGCGGTCGTTCCCTTAATCGGCAGCGTTGAGACTTCTTGGCTGTCCACAGCGGCGTGGGCCTTATCAACATAAGGCTGATTGAACGTGCCGTGAAAGCCGCAATTCGCGGGCAATTCGGGGCGCCGTTGGCGGCGTGGGCGGCATTGTCCGTGGACAAGCCTGTCGTCGTGTTGCGACTCGTGCCCGCCTGATGCTTTGTCGGCCCGTCGCGAAGGCGGCAAGCCGACCGGCGATCGATCCGGCGGTTCGCCGGCCGCTGAAGCCCTGCCTCGCGCGGGAACAAAAAGGAAGACGCATGGCATCCGCTGATCAGGGCTACGAGCGCGCAGTCAATCCGATCGATGTTGTCGAGCAATTGGCGGCGGCGCACGATTGGGCCGTGGACCGGACGGGCGACGACGAGTTGACGCTGATCGTCGGCGGCAACTGGACCGACTATCATGTGTCGCTCAACTGGCGCGACGACCTGGAGGCGCTGCATCTGGCCTGCGCATTCGACTTCCGCGTCCCCGACAATCGGTTGAATGAAATGTACCGGCTCGTGGCGCAGATCAACGAGCAACTCTGGCTCGGGCATTTCGATCTTTGGACCCAGGAGGGCCTCGTGATGTTCCGGCATGCGCTGTTGCTCAACGGCGCGGTGTGTGCGCCGCAGCAGTGCGAGGCGATGCTGAAGGCTGCGCTGGAAGCCTGCGAGCGGTACTATCAGGCCTTCCAGTTCGTGGTCTGGGCAGGTAAGGAAAGCCGCGAAGCGCTGGTTTCGACCATGTTCCAGACCGAGGGGCAGGCCTGACTCGTCCGGCGCGGTTTGCTCTCGTGAAGCCGGATGGAACGCGCCTATGTCTCTCAAGCTCGACGGTCCCTTGCTCATTGCCGGCGCCGGTAAGATGGGCGGAGCGCTGATCGAAGGTTTGCTCGCGCGCGGATTGCCGGCTCATCAGATCATCATACAGGATCCGGCGCCACCGCCTGAGATCGCGCAGTTTCTACAGAAGCATGCCATTCGAACCGAGGCGACCATCACATCGCTTGCTGCGCCGCCGTCACTCATTTTGATGGCGGTTAAGCCGCAGCTCATGGATCAGGTGTTCGCGCCATTGGCGAAGCTTGCTGGGCCGAAGACGGTGGTGCTATCGATTGCCGCCGGCAAGACGCTCGCAAGTTTCGAGCACCATCTGATGCCGGGTATCGCCGTCATCCGCGCTATGCCCAATACGCCGGCGCAGGTGGGTCGGGGGGTGACAGCGTGCGTCGCCAATTCCGCAGCATCAGCTGATCAAAAAGCGATGGCGAGCGCGTTGCTGTCAGCCGTCGGTGAGGTCGTGTGGCTCGAACGGGAAGACGACATGGATGCGGTTACGGCGGTTTCGGGATCGGGACCGGCGTATGTATTCCTCGTGGCGGAGTGTCTGGCTGAGGCAGGGCGGAAGGTAGGATTGTCACCCGAGCTCGCGCAGTCGCTTGCGCGGGCGACAGTTGCAGGGGCGGGGGAATTGCTGCACCGGTCTGACCTCGATGCGGCGACACTCCGGCAGAACGTGACTTCGCCCGGCGGGACCACTGCTGCGGCGCTGGCCGTTCTGATGGGTCAGCCGGGTCTTCAGGATCTGATGACGGACGCGGTGGCGGCTGCCGTGCGCCGCAGCGGCGAGCTATCGAAATGATGTTGGAGGTCATCTCCCGATAGCTCGCGGCCGCTGATTGCGAACCTGGACCGGTTGCCCGCGGGAGACGGGGCCGGCATCTGGGCTGTCATCCGCATCACGGGGATCGCGAAACTGGAGGAAATCGTTTCGGCATCCCCGCTGGGCGGGCAGATCTCAGCAACGTCAAGCCTCTGATTCAATTGGAGATCGACCGGAGGATCACGTCGATGGCCGGTTGCCGCTATAAGAGATCGGGCTACCGTCCACCCGCTTTTTATGTAACATTATATCATTTCATGCAAGGCCTGTTCTCAGAGCTCACGAGTTTGTGAAAGGCGGCCGCCTTGCCTGACCGAGGAGTAGTGCGCGACGTCGGCCTGTCCGCTATGCTGCGCTGTAGCTTTCATACCATTGCGATCGCCCCCCGGGGATGGGCCGGCAGTTCATTGCAGCGGAGGCCTCTGGCGCAGTGCTGTCCAGGGCGCGTCAACTGATTGGCCGGCCAAGCAAACTGGCAATCTGGCGGCACGGTGCTTACGTTCATCGTGAAGGTACCGAGATGGAGGCCGTCATGCTTGATCAATCGACGAACAAGGGCCGGATCATCGCCGCCACCATGCGGCTCGCCGCGGAACGACCGTGGGACGACGTTCTGATGAAGGATATCGCCGAGGCTGCCGCTATCGACCTGGCCGCGCTGCGGCGCGAATTTCCGTCGAAGACGGCCATTCTTTCCGCGTTCTCCCGCGCAGTGGACGACGCGGTTCTCTCCAGTGCGCCGAAGTTCACAGGGTCGGAGAATGCCCGCGACCGCATCTTCGACGTCGTCATGGCGCGTTTGGACGTGCTGGTGCCCTATAAGGAGGCACTCAGGAACATTGCAGCCGCGCGTCCCTTCGATATGGAACTGGTCCGCCGCACGATGGCGTCGCAGGCGTGGATGCTGCATGCGGCGGGTGTTCGGACAGATGGTGTGCTTGGCACATCGCGCGTCACCGGCCTGGCTTCGGTTTATGCGAGCGTGATGCAGACATGGCTCGACGACGCTGATCCTGGATCAGCGCGAACCATGGCGGCACTCGATCGCCGTCTGAAGCGGGGCGAGCAGTCGATGCGGATGCTCACCGACATCGTCGAGGGGGCCGATCACATCGCCTCACGGTTTATGAATGCGCTGGGCTGTGGCTTGCGGACGCCATCAGCACCTGTGGCATCGTCGACGCCGGCCGAAACGCCGCCTACGCCCGCGATTTGAGGTCAGTTGGCGGCTTAGAAACCGCCGCCGAACATGTTGTTGAAGAAATCGTTGAGCGACGAATTGTTCCTCTTGTAGCGGCGGTTCTGACTCGAGGGGCCATAGAAAAATCCCCAGTCGTCGGGACCACTGTATTGGACGCGCGAGAACTTAACGGGCGCAAGGTGATCGCGGCCTTTGGCGATCTGATCGAATTTGCCGGCCAGCGCCAGTTTCACGCGCTGCTCATGACCATAGACGTCCTTGACCACACGCTCGCTGCCGTCTTCACCGATGAGTTCGGTGAAGTAGGTGATGTGAACCGGGATCGCCGTATCGAGCTTGACGGCGACTTCATCCGGGTCGGACTGCTGCGTCTCGTGCACCTGATCCGGCGACCAGCCCTTGTCCTTCTCCAGCAGCACTTCTGCCAGACGCATGGGATTGCGCACGCGCATGCAGCCATGGCTGAAGGTTCGTGACTGTTCATTGAACAGGTTCTTCGTCGGCGTGTCGTGAAGATAGACGGCATGCTTGTTGGGGAATGTGAATTTGACGATACCAAGGGCGTTCCCAGGTCCCGACGGCTGATAAACATCGTAGTTGCGAATGTCCGCGCGGGACCAGTCGATGCTGTAGGGATCGACGTACCTGCCGTTGCGCATCATGCGCAGGCCCTGGCGCTCGAACGATCCACCACCGCGCGCGAGGCCCGGGTAGAGTTCGTTGACCTTGATGCTCTGCGGCACATTCCAGCGCGGGTTGAAATAGATGGTCTCCAGGACATCCGAGAAAATCGGCGTCTGGTTGTTCAACTCGCCGACGATGATGCGCTCTTCGTGAACGATCTCGCCATTCTTGACCACGCGGACGAGGAACTCGGGGAGGTTTACCCAAACGTGGAAGTCGCCGAGATCATCCGGCATCCAACGCCACATTTCCATGTTGGCAAGGACGCGCTCGGGGCTCGGGACATCGATATCGTTCAGTGCTTTGCGCGTGCGCGGGCCGACGATCCCATCAGGTTTCTGACCCTTATCATTCTGGAATTTGGCGACGGCTTCGGCCAACGTGTCGTCGTAGTAGTTGTCGTCGGTTTCGCCCTCTTTGTTGGTTCCGGCGGGGACGCCAAGGCGTTGACGCAGGAGTGCCACGTCCGGGTGGCTCTGGCCGGGCACCAGTTTAGCGCCCTTGGCCGGTAAGCGGATAACGTCCTTGGCCTGGTCCGCGCTCCGCTTCAGCTCGAGGTACCTCTGACGCAGCTTTTCGAACTGGGCGTGCTTGGGATGCGTGCCGCGCAGCACTTCCGCCGGGTCGCTCGCGGCGGCGAGATCATCGAGCAGCTTCTTCGGGTCAACGTACTGCGGTGTCCGGTCGACGTAGGACGCAAGCTGCTTGGCGGGCTCGGGAATACGCCCGCCGCGGGCATGGCGCGCATATTTCAGCACGGTCAGCGCAAACGTCTGCTCACCCTCGACCTTTTGGTCGGGCGTCAGTTCGGCGCGATCCGAACTATCGGCGCCCATGTCAAGGACAACGTAATCGGAAGGGTCGAGGCCATAGTCGGCGCTTTTCTTCATCTCTTCGATAAGCGCTACGGCCTTCGGCGTGTAGCCCGCGCGGCCGACGAACAGGGGCTCGTCGGCGCGGGTCTCGTAGAATGCAATCAGGGCCTGCCAGTCGGCTGCTTCTTCGTCTTTGGCGGTCTTGGCGTCGGCCAGCAGGCGCTCGCGGATGACGGCGCCAACAGCCCGGGGCGACGTTGTGGCTGGCAGCGGCGCAGTGGCCTCGGCATTGGCAACCGCGGTGGCGGCAGGCTCGGCCAAGACTGGACTGCCGAAGCTCCACGCCGCAAGCGCGCCCGCCGAGACGACCGTACCCACCCAACGCAACAGCATGACCCCTACTCCGTCTTCTTGAGCCGAACGCTAGCCGACCGCGGGTGGCCTGCCTAGGGTGGGCTCGTCTACCATATGGTGCCGGAAGGATGCGGCAGAAGTGTTGCCGAATTGCAAACCGGTGTCCCGATACGGACGGGAAACGGTCGTAATGTCTCTTGGTTGCGTCTTGATCTTGGCGCGCTGCGACTCTGTTTCAGGTGGCGCGCTGCGACTCCGCTGTCGCGGAGCCGGCCGCAGCGCGCGGGGGTTCAGGTGGCGCGCTGCGATTCCGCTGTTGCGGAGCCGGCCGCAGCGCGCGGGGGTTCAGGTGGCGCGTTGCGACTCCGCTGTTGCGGAGCCGGCCG
>JAIEMV010000001.1 GCA_019751875.1 Hyphomicrobium sp.
CCTGCGCTGGCCGGCATCCGCGACCATGCTCAGGCGGCAACAGCGGCCCGATCACTTCCCATTCCTCGTCTGTAACGCCAATCCGCTCGCCCAAGGCTGCCTCCAAAAGTCAGCCTTGAATCAAGGTCCGAGTCCCCAGTCAAGCTTTGTCCACGAAACCTAGGTACTGCCGCTTGCTTTAAATTACTTTTCGCTGTGCTTGCCGGAGATGCGGTCTGAGAGTGCGAGAAGGACACTCGAGACGACGAAGACAAGATGGATGACGACGAGCCAAAACAAAGATCTCTCCATCTCGGGAGTGATCGTCTTCAGGGCCATGAATGATTTCAAGAGATGGACGGCGGAGATTGCGACAATCGACGACAGGAGCTTCAATTTAAGAGCGCTAAAATCGATGGTACCCATCCACTCGGGCCAGTCCTTATGACCGGCGTGATCGATCTTGGAGACGAAATTTTCATAGCCGGAAAAGATGACGATGATGAGGAGTGAGCCCATCAGCGTCAAATCGACGAGGGCGAGGATACCGAGGATGACGTCAGATTCGGTGGCCGTAAAAGCATGAATTGCAAGATGGAAGAATTCGGCAATGAATTTGATCAGCACGACAACGATGGACAGGGCAAGCCCCAAGTAAAACGGCGCCAAGAGCCAGCGGCTGGCGAAAATGGCGTTTTCGAAGAGGCGCTCCATGGTCGCCGGCGGTGCGGTTGGCGTTTCGTTTTCGGCCATTTACGTCCCCCGTCAGAATAAACTCAGGGGTTCTATGGCACGCGGTCGAATTGGATCGCAAGAACTCCGAAAGCCGCATTACGGTGTTCGAGCCGTGGACCTGGCGGCTTTGCGTGCCCGTGCATCTGCCATGCGCGTCAGCCTACCTGTCCTCAGCGCGACGAACTTCCGGCAACTTGGTCTCGCCAAATTGCACGGAGGTTTCTCTCCCCTGCGCGAGACTGCCGTGTCCTTCGGCGGTGACGGCGGATTGAGATTTGGCACCAGTTCGAACGTTTGCACCGTCCTGCTGTTTTCCGCGGATACCTGGACCAGCGGGTCCAAGGGTGCCGGTCGTGACGGGGGAGGAACCGATGCTGGCATTGACAGGTTCTGATCCGCTTTCGACGGGGCTTCGATTGGGACAAGCGACGCGGATGGATCCGAGGAGCGAAGGGCGGCGGCTGTCACGCCGCACACGGCTAAAGGGTTTTGGAGGCCCGCCTCCGGCGGGCTGGCATCTTGAATGTGGTAGCGACTCTCGCACACGCTGATGCGTGGCGGCTGACGGGTTCTCTCGAAACTGTCATAGCCCTGCTTCAGGTTCGCCCAGAAGCCAAACCATTCGCTGTCGGCATTCTTGACGAGGTTCGCGTCCGTCATGCGGAACGGGAAAACGTGGGTTGGAATGTGGCGCTGACCGCCGCGCAAAGCAGCGGCGGCCAGTCCGTAGATCTCCGCTATAACTGGATTTGTCATGGCGAAGCAGCCGACTGACGAACAGCCGCCGTGCACGAGAATATATGAACCGGAGCGCCCCATTGCCTGATCGAAGGCATTGGGAAAGCCGAGGTTGAGCGACCGCGGCCAGCGCCCGACATGATGCAATTGGCGGGACGTGATGGTGTAGAAGCCTTCGGGCGTCTGCTTGTCGCCTTCACGCTGCTTGGGGCCGAGCGTGCCGGACCAATGACAGATGGGATACGTGGCGAAGAGTTCGTAGCGCCCGTCCTTCTCCATCCAGAGTTCAAGTTCGGACTCGGCCTTGAAGATGCGGATAAGAATTGGTGCACCGGAGGCGAAGCCTTTGGCGGCGAGGCGCTCGGCAGTCTTCGAAACGTCAGGCGTTCCGGGAAGTGGCAAGCGGCCGATTGCGGCGGCGCGCTGGCGATCCACACGGTCAGGCGCGGCGTCCTTCAACTCAATAGACAGTGCATACGCGCTAGTGGTAGCTGCGGCAGCAGCCAACACGGCACCAGCGGCGATGCACCGGCCGCACAATATGCCAGACAAGCGATTGAATGTTCGAGCAAAAGGCAACGGACCACTCTACTTCGTTGAGCCTTGACCCAGGTTGCACCCTAGACGGTCACGGGTGCCTCTGGCAACCGCCGGATGCCGCATCTCTTTTTCTGGCGAGGACTTTTCCACCCGAGAGATATTGCAACGCCTTCGGTGCGCTTCAGTTCAATGAAGCGGCGGACTTGCTTGCAGCGCACTGCGCTATGACCGGACCATTCAGATCACCAGTCTTGGCGCCCGAAGTGAAAGTGTAGCGCTTATCGCAGGCGCTGACTGAAGGTGGCAGACGATCGTGCTCGAAATGATCGTATCCGGTTTTCAGGTCGGCCCAGAACTGCGACCAGCGCTCGCCACGATATCTGGCCAGGTTCTCGTCGGTCATGCGAAATGGGTAGACCTGAACCTGGAATCGCTGCTGCCCACCGTCGAGCGCACGGGTGACGATGGCCCAGATCTCGTCGATAACGGGATTGGTCATGGCATAGCAGCCGATCGAGCCGCAGCCCCCGTGGACCATCAGGAACGACCCCGTACGGCCGTGCGAGCGATCATAGGCGTTCGGAAAACCGAGATTGAAGGAGCGATGCCAGCGGCTGTTCGGATTGAGCGCCGTCTTGTCGACCGTATAGAAGCCCTCAGGCGACTGGCGATCACCTGTGTGAAGCTTAGGTCCCAACCGGCCGGACCATTTGCAGATGGGATACGTCGCAAAGAGTTCGTAGCGACCGTCCTTCAGCATCCACATTTCGAGTTCGAACTCGCGCTTGAATGCGCGCATCAGGATGGGTGTGCCGAGCGCCATGCCTTTTTCGCGCAGTCGCTCATCCAGCCGCGTCAGATCGGGCGTGCCGGGTATCGATTGACCAGTCGAGGAGAGCCAGACGCGGTAATGGCGCTGGAGCGATATCATGTAATCGTCGCGCACCGGTGTCGGCATGAGCGCAATAGCTGCCGCACCTACGAGAAACAGAGCGAGCATTATGAGACCGGTGAGACCGGTCCTCCGGCGCTTTTGCGGCGTGTTCGCTTGAACCATCTTGCTTCTTCCACCCGGCTATCGCACTGCGATCTCGAGTTGTCAGATGGCGCACGTCAGGGCGCGTTCAACCCGAGCGATGTCGGAACCTCGAAAGGTTTCTTAGCAGTTTTCTTGCGCACGACGGGCACTGGCTCTGCGGCAAGATGAGATGCGGCGGGAATTGCTTCTGGGGACGGGGTCGCGATGGAACCCGTCGCTGGCGCAGACACAGGCTTGGGCGTGGGCGCTTCGCCGTCGGACCATGCGAGCGCGGTGGCTTCGCGGGCCTTTGCACCCGGCACGAGCGAGCCCTTTTGATTAGCGATCTGCTGGTCCAGCTGGTTCGGAACGAAGGGGGTCAACTCCTGTTTCTGGAATCGGGGACAAACGCCTTGCGGGTCGATGCGGCCGGCGGCCGGCAGGGTGACGCCAACGACGTATTTGCGTTCACAGACTGCAATCGTCGGTGGCACGCGATAGGTTTCGAAGAAATCGTAGCCCGGCTTGATCATCGCCCAGAACGGATAGTTTTTGTGGCCTTTGAAGCGGGCAAGTTTTTCGTCCGTCATGCGGAACGGGAATGCATGTACCTGAAAGGCGGTCTGGCCGTTGCGGAAGGCATCGCGAGCAAGCGCATAGATTTCTTCCGCCAGCGCGTCGGTCATCGCGTAGCAGCCCGCCGATTTGCACTTGCCATGGATCATCAGGTATTCGCCGGTTCGCTCGTGCGACCGGTCATACGCGTTGGGGAAACCGAGATTGAAGGCGACGTGATAGTTCGAGTCCGGCTTCATCTGCTTTGGGCCGACAGCGTAGAATCCTTCGGGAGCCTGTTTGTCACCCTTCTTGAGTTTCGGGCCGATCTCGCCGGACCAATTGCAGATCGGATACGTCTTGAAGTGATAGAAGCGGCCGTCCTCGCGCGCCTTCCAGACTTCGAGTTCCGACTCTTCCTTGAAGATGCGAACGAAGATCGGCATGCCGGGCTGCATGCCTTTCTTGCCGATCAGTTCCAGTGTTTCCTTCGGCAACGGCTGCTCGGCTGGAATGAGTTCTGGCGCACTTCCGCAGCCCGCAAGCGCGATCGCTGCGGCTATCAGAACTGCTGCAAACCGACGTCTCGACCTCACGTCCCCATCCCGGTTGGCTGTGGCCATCCCAATGATCTTTCGACTGCGCGTCGGCAAACTCCTCGGACGAATCACCATTTGTTTGAGAAGGTTAATACTTCTCTAAGACGTTGGATCGCATTTGAGAATTGGACGTAGCGCCGCCGATCATTGAGAGGATAGGGCGCCGTGAATACGGCACGGATGAGGCGCGAGTTGTCAGCGTTAACAATGACTTGGAGAACAATCGGTACCCGCCGTCCCGCGTCGCGGCCATCGCGCTTGGGCGGGCCTTAAAGTGAGCGGCCAATTTCTAGGAACCGGTCCTGACGCTGGCGGCGAATTTCGGCGGGGCTCTTGCCATCGAATTCCGCGAGCGCCTTGGCGATGGCGTCGGCAACACGCTTCATCATCATCGGGCGATCACGGTGGGCACCGCCGACGGGTTCCTTAACGACCGTGTCGATCACGCCAAGAGCTTCGAGATCCTGGGCTGTGATCTTCATGCTTGTCGCGGCATCAATAGCCTTGGAACTGTCACGCCAGAGGATCGAGGCGGCCGCTTCCGGCGATGCGACCGTATAGATCGAATGCTCCAACATGAGAATGCGGTTGGCAGAGGCGATTGCGACGGCGCCGCCTGAACCACCCTCACCAATGATGACAGCGATCAGCGGCACACCGATGGCCAGACATGTATCGGTCGACCGCGCAATGGCTTCGGCTTGGCCGCGCTGTTCGGCATCCACGCCAGGGTAGGCGCCGGCAGTATCGCACAGCGTGATGACCGGCATCTGGAAGCGATCGGCCATTTCCATCAAGCGGATGGCCTTGCGATAGCCTTCGGGCTTGGCCATGCCGAAGTTGTGGCGCAGGCGGCTTTCCGTGTCCGATCCTTTTTCGTGGCCAATGACCATGACGGAGCGGCCGCGGAACGTGCCGAGGCCGCCGACGATGGCCTCGTCTTCGCCAAAGTAGCGGTCACCTGCAAGCGGTGTGAAATCTTCGATCAAGCCGGCGACATAATCGAGACAATGCGGGCGCTCCGGATGGCGGGCGACTTCCGTCTTCTGCCACGGCGTCAGCTTGGCATAGGTTTCAGCAAGAGCGGCGTGGGCCTTCTGCTCCAACTTCTTGATTTCGTCGGCAATGTTGACCGCGGTTTCGGAGCCCTCGAGCGCGCGCAATTCCTGTACCTTGCGCTCGAGCTCCGCGATGGGTGTTTCGAATTTCAAGTAGGTGCGGACGATTGTCGGGGCTGGACGATCGGTTATCGGTTCCACTTTTCAAGCCTCGTCGCTTCGGGACAGTGGTGCGCGGCGCACAAAGGACCCGGGGATGAAATTTGGGCGGACGATGCGCGCGGCCTGACATCGCTGTCAAGGCTCGCTGCGGGCGCACCGGCTCGCTCGGCCAGCTTATCCAGCGCAAACGATTTCCCGTTTACCTTCAACGGGCTCGCGGTTCTTATCGGCAGCATCAGAAGCATGCCGGCCACAAGGAACAGAGCAATCGCGGACATGCCTAGCCGCTGACTGTCCGTTGCAAGCGTGACGGTCGCGACGAGAAAGGGGGCGAGAAACGCAGTCACTTTTCCCGAGAATGCGAAGAGGCCGAAGTACTGGGTAATCTGGTCTGGCGGAGCGAGACGTGCCAGGAGCGAGCGGCTTGCCGCCTGAACGGGCGCAGCGACGAGGCCGACGATCAGCGCAAAGGCCAGGAAGACCAGCTCGCCAATGGAGGAGAAGGGCGATGTGGCGGCGGCCTTTTGCGGGACTTCCAATATGTAGAGCACGTGCGTTTTGTCGACCGAAAGAATACCTAGCGCGCCAATGAGCAGTAGGATCAGCGAGACAAGGATTACGGTCTTGGCACCCGCACGGTCATCGAGGAAACCTCCAATAACGGCGCCTATCATTCCTGTGGCCGTGAGGATGAGGCCGAACAGCCCGAGTTCCAAGGCGCTCCAGCCGAACACAGCGGTGCCATAGATGCCGCCGAAGGCGAAGATCGCGGAGAGGCCGTCCGCGTAGATCATGCGTGCGACCAGGAAGAAGAGCATGTCGCGGTTCTGGGGCAGTTGCTTGACTGTTTGCCAAAGCTGAGATGCGGGGGACGGGCGCCTTTCGCCGGGTGGCAACGGTATTGGTTTCACGTCAGGAACGAATAGAAAAAAAGGAATCATGAAGACCGCGAACCACACCGCTGCAATGGGACCGACTAGGCGGTCTGCTTCGCGGGATGTGGTATCGAGTGTAAGGATTGGATCGAGGCCGAACAGCGTCTTGCCAGTAGCGGGATTGCTGACAATGAGGCCTGCAACGAGAGCGAGACTCAACAGCCCGCCGAGATACCCTACGCCCCAGCCGATGCCGGAGAGACGGCCCAGCGCAGAGGCAGGCACAAGGCTCGGCATCATGCTGTTGGTAAAGACCGATGAGAATTCAGCCGCAGCGGTGGCGACGACGAACGCGAGCACGACAAGCGCAATTGTATGTGTCGGCGCGCCGGGGACCGCGATCCAAAGTGTGGCAAGCCCGATAATGAGCACTGAGGCGAAGACCGCGATCCAGGGTTTGCGTCGTCCGCGACCATCGGCAAGAGCGCCAAGGAAGGGGCTCCCGATTGCAATCAAGATGCTAGCGGCGGCCGCACCGTAGCCCCAGATAGTTTGGCCGAGCGCGGGGTCGCCGACAACGTGACTGGCGAAGTAAGGCGCAAAGAGAAATGTGAGCACGAGCGTGTAGTAGGGCTGTGCGGCGAAGTCGTAGAGCGTCCAGGACACGAGAGCACGCAGAGGTGCCCGTTCCGTTGTCCTTGTCGTCGCCGGATCGAGCCTCGCGTGCACGGTCGTCATCTAAGTTTCCTTTTCGTGCGCGGGATGTCACTCGATGATGATCAGATGATTCGGCAGTTCGTTTGGGTCGCGCGTCCCGGGCGGAAAGTGCTTGGCGAGGAGGTCTCCTGATCGCTCGACCGCGTGCACGAAGCCGTCTCCCGCTTTTCCGTCGGCAATATTCGCTGTGAGATCATCCACGATTGCCTGCCAAGTGCCTTTTGGAACTTTGGCGTCGATGCCGGTATCGGCGATGATCTCGGCATAACGTTCGGCAACCGAGACGTAGATCAGTACCCCAGTACGACCAGCGGTGGTGTGGAGATTCTGGACCAGGAACTGTTCGACCGCGCGGCGGTGAGCCCGCTCGCGTTTCACGCTCTGCGGCACGAGCGCGTAGCGGACACGCCGTGGCAGCGTGAGCAGAAGGATCAGCATGAAAGTTGCAAGTTGGACGAGATAAATCGTCTGAACGGGCAACCACGTGAGGTAGACGAGCGGCCAGGGCACAATGAGCGCAATCAGCCCGGCCCATAGGAAGGGAACGTGCAGGTAACTGGCGCTTTCGCCGCTCAAGACAGCGACGATTTCACCGGAGGTTTTGCGCTCAGCGGCGACGATCGCCTGGCCGATTCGCGCCTGATCCTGTTCCGAAATGAAGGCCATGCGCTTCGTTCCCTTTGGTCCTTACCAGCCGCCCGAGGCGCCCCCACCACTGAAGGTGCCGCCACCGCCCGACCAACTGCCGCCACCGCCGCCGCTTCCGCTCCAGCCGCCTGATCCGCCGGGGAGGATGACAATGCCGCGACCGCGGCCGGAGCGGCGACGTCCACCGCGTCCAGCCGACTGCGGATATTGGGCGGCCTGCTTTTGCTGCTGATAAATCGAATAAACGACGATGGCGATCCAAATGGCGATGATGAGTACGGCGACCCAATCGACTTCAGGTGCCCGATGCATTCCCAACGCACGCCGCTTGACGGCTTCCGCGTCGCCTAGCAGCACATCCTTGATGTCGCGCACGCCGGCCCGGATACCGCCTGCGAAGTCGCCGCGGCGGAAGCCTGGCAAAATCGCGTTTTCGATGATGATGCGGCTCATGGCGTCGGTCATGACCGGCTCGAGCCGCTTGCCGACTTCGATGCGCACCTTGCGTTCATTCGGTGCAACGATGAGCAGAACGCCGTTATCCTTGCCCGCCTGTCCGATGCCCCAGTGGCGGCCGAGCTTGTAGCCGAAGTCTTCTATCGTGAAGCCTTGGAGTGTCGGCAAAGTCACGATCGCCAGCTGATCGGACGACGTTTCTTCGAGCGATGCCAATGTGGCGGCGAGTTCGGCTTCGACTTCGGGCGTGAGGAGGTTGGCGTTGTCGACAATGCGTCCGGTCAGCGCCGGGAAAACAGGTTCGGCGGTATTCGTTGGCGCAATGCCAGAGACGAGCACCGTCAGAACGAGTGCCAGCGCTGTCAGGATCGCGCGCACCGATGTTTACTCCTTGGCGGAGACGGAAAGGCGCCACCTCTCCCCTCGGAGGTAGAGGTGGCCGTCCTGTTCAGTTCTTGGTGCCGAAATCGACCTTGGGCGTCTTCTGTTCGTCGGCAGGGATCTCGAATGCGGCCATCTCCGTCTTGTCGGGATAAACAAACGCGCGCCACCAGCGGCCGGGGATCGTGGTGATCTCAGTATTGTATTGGCGTACCGCCTGGATGTAGTCGCTGCGCGCGATGCGGATCTTGTTCTCGATGCCCTCCAACTGGCTCTGGAGTGCGAGGAAGTTCTGGCCGGACTTGATGTCCGGATAGCGCTCGATGACGGCCAAGAGGCGGCCCAAGGCGCCCCCAAGTTGAGCTTGTGTCTCCTGGAAGGTCTTCATCGCCTCAGGATTGGTGAGGATGTCCGGTGGCGCCTGCACCTGAGCGCTGGTTGCCTTCGCCCGGGCTTCGACCACCTCGGTCAGCACACTTTTCTCCTGCTCAGCGAAGCCTTTGACGGTCGCGACCAGATTCGGGATGAGATCGGTGCGGGACTTGTAGGTGTTGAGAACCTCCGACCACGCTGCCTTGGCGTTCTGCTCATAGGTCGGGATGTTGTTCACGCCGCAACCGGCAAGCGGCAGCGTGACAGCGAGCAAAGAAGCCAGGACGAATGACCGGCTAAGCCGGGAAACACACGAAAAGAAAATCATGGCGCGGAAGGCCTCCAGGCAAATTGACTTCTGAAGGTCATAACCGCAGACCACGCGAAGGCAAGGCCCAAGCTAGATTTCCCTTTTATGCAGCGAGGGCGGGGCGCGTTGCAATCTTGACCCCGAGACCGCCACAATCGGGCCGCACATGTCATAGTTGGGCGCGGCTTTCCTGGCTACCTTGGCTGGGACGATGACGGGTGGGGTTAACGCGCGATGCCGCGCAATACAATTGCCGTGATGAATACCAAGGGGGGCGTCGGGAAATCGACGCTCGTGCTGGCGCTTGCCGAGACGCTGTCGTGCTACCATGGCAAAAATGTGCTCGTGATCGATAGCGACGCACAGGCCAGCGTATCCAGCATGTTGACTTCCGTTGCCAATTTGCACCGGCTGCAATCGGAAGGTCTGACAATCGTCGATCATCTGGTCGGCCGCGTATTGCAGGGCGGAACACCGGACTGGTCGCGCGTCGTGATCCGCGATGTCGGCGACGTGGACGATGCACGCTCCGTTTTCCTCATCCCGAGCGACATGCAGCTGACCTTATTCGAGCGAGAGGTATCGAAAGAGCAGCTGCACGCCCGGCTCAGGGCCGCCATCGCCCAGTTGCTGCTCGAGGTGCGCAGCGTGTTCGACGTGGTGCTCATCGACTGTCCGCCAGGGTTGTCTGTGCTGACGGAAAGCTGGCTTCGCGAATCCGATTTCCATATCTCGCCGACTAAGGCGGATTACGTCTCAGTTTGCGGGCTCGATGTGTTCCGGCGCTTCAAAGCCTTTAACCCAGAGATGGGTTTTGCTGAGAATCTCGGCGTCATCGTCAACATGTTCGACACGACCTCGCCGACAGAGGCCGAGTACTACCAATGGCTCCGTGAGAACCCAGATAACAATTGTTTCACGGGTGTCGTTCCGCGGGCCCAATCGCTGCAGGACGCGGCGCGCTTCCGGACCCAGGACCGATCCTACTTCGCCAAGTATCCCGGGCACGTCGGACAAGCGGTGCGGGCGCTCACGGAGGAACTGCTGCAGCGGATGGACGCGACCGCGTCAGCGGCCAGCGCGGCGTGAGTCGCGGCCAGAGCGCTCATCGGCGCAATTTTTCTGCCTCTTAGCACTTCGAATGGAGCGGGCGAAGGGGATCGAACCCTCGACCCTCACGTTGGCAACGTGATGCTCTACCGCTGAGCTACACCCGCTTACCATTCCGAATGCCGCATTTTAGCGGCAACGGTGACTTGATCAAGCTGACCGGTCACCGGAGGCAGGCGGATAACAGGCCGCTATCAGCCCGTCAACTGGAAACCAATCCGACCGCCGGGCTTGCCGCAGCCGCTCACGCGCCCTACTTCCGGGGACTGAACTCATGACGTCCACCTTTGAGCCAGTCTTTGACGCCCCTCCGCCGACACCTGATGGAACGGCTTGCCGAACTCCGCATTGAGACCACGACGGTCGATCATCCGCCCGTGTTCTCGGTTGAGGAGAGCGGCGAGTTGTATGCGAAGATCCCCGGCGGACACACCAAGAACCTGTTTTTGAAGGACGCCAAGGGTGCGCTGTTCCTGATCGTTGCGCACCATCGGACGCGCGTAGACTTTAAGCGGCTACCGCCTGTTATCGGTTCGGCAAGGTTGAGCTTTGGACCGGCGGAGCTACTGCAGGAGGTCATGGGGGTGAAACCTGGCTCGGTGACAGCATTCGCGGTCATGAACGATGCCGGTCAGCAGGTCCGGGTGGTGATGGATCGAAACCTGATGGAATTCGACATTATCAATCTGCACCCCATGGAAAATTCCGCCACAACGAGCATTGCGCGGGACGACCTTTTGCGGTTCATTCGCGCCACGGGACACATACCCCAGATCGCGGCGCTCACGGTCGACTGACGCCCGGAGCTATCGACATGGAGATGGCCTCGATCTGATCAGAGGCGATAGGTAATTTCGCAATGCGACGGGCTGAGCGGAGGACGCCGCCCGCGGCAGACACCCAAGGAGACGACGGAATGGATATCGGTTCGGCGACACCCGCGGCCGGGGACATCGTCAAGGACACGACGACGGCGAATTTCATGAAGGATGTCATAGAGGCTTCACGGACATCGCTCGTGCTCGTCGATTTCTGGGCGAGCTGGTGTGGGCCGTGCAAGCAGCTCGCTCCAGTGCTTGAGAAGGTCGTCAAAAGCTACGGAGGCAAGGTGCGCCTCGTGAAGCTTGATACGGATGCACATCCCTCTATCGCAGCGCAGCTTCGCGTGCAGTCGCTGCCGACCGTCTATGCGTTTCGCGACGGGCGGCCGCTCGATGGCTTCGTCGGCGTACAACCCGAGAGCATGATGCGCCAATTTGTCGATCGCCTAATCGGCGATGATCCAGGCGCTCTGGCAGACGCCGGGCCGACACTCGAGGATATTCTGGCTGCCGCAGCGGAAGCCTTCGACGCCGGGGATCTGCAAGGCGCGGCTGAAGCTTATGCGGCTGTCTTGCAGGAAGACCAGACGAACGTCGAGGCGCTCGCCGGAGTCGCGCGGTGCTATCTCAAATCGGGCGATACAGAGCGCGCGGAGCAAATGCTGTCGCTCGTCCCACCAGACAAGGAGAACACGCCGTCGGTGCAAGCCGTGAAAGCGGCACTGGACCTCGCCGCCAAGGCGGCGGGGGCAAGTGAAACGGCGGCGCTTGAAGACCGGATCGCGAAAGATCCTGCGGACCATCAGGCTCGTTATGATTTGGCCGTCGCTCTGGCGGCGTCCGGCTACAAGGGCGAAGCGCTGGATCACTTGCTGACGATCGTTCGGCGCGACCGGAATTGGAACGAACAGGCTGCGCGTAAGCAGCTCGTACAGTTATTCGAGGTGTGGGGGCCGAAGGACGAATTCACGGTCGATGGCCGCAAGCGGCTTTCTTCCATCCTTTTCGCCTGAGGCTCGCGCACAGAAAGGACGCCCATTGGGCTGGACGGATCAGTATCAGAGACCGCAGGATCTCCCGCCGCGGCTGCCGGTGTTTCCGCTGCGCGGAGCCATTCTTCTCCCGCGCGCGACGCTGCCACTCAATATCTTTGAACCCCGTTATCTTGCGATGCTGCACGACACGCTTGCCGGATCACGACTAATCGGCATCATTCAGCCGGCGCGCACCGGAAGCGTGCTCGAAACCGAAAGTCCGCAAGGTAAATCGTCGCCGCTGCGGTCGGTCGGCTGTGCTGGACGTGTGACAAGCTATCAAGAACTCGATGACGGTCGGCTTGCGATCACGCTGACAGGAATCGGCCGGTTCGAGGTCATTGGAGAGGCGGCATCGCCAACAGCCTATCGTATTGCCAGCGTCTCGTACGACCGTTTCGTGCAGGATTTGACGCAGGGGCTTGGCGAGAACGAGGTCGATCGGGCGGGGCTACTGCGCGTTCTCAAATCTTACCTCGAACAGAACCGGCTCGAGGCAGACTGGACATCGATCGAGCGCGCGTCGAGCGAAAGCCTGGTGAACGCGCTGTCAATCATGGCGCCATATGGCGCTGAAGAAAAGCAGGCGCTTTTAGAAGCGCGTGACTTGAAGACGAGGTCGGAAGTCCTTGTCGCACTCGCGGAGATGGAAATCGCGGCCAACGGCGGATCAGGCGGGACGATTCAATGAGCGGCAACGAACGATACGGTGAACCTTCGGCCGGGCCGCGTCTCGATCCGAGGCTGTTGGAAGTGCTTGTTTGTCCGCTTACCAAGGCCATCCTCGTGTATAGTCCGGAGAAGCAGGAACTGCTCAGCCGTAAAGCTGCACTTGCGTATCCGATCCGCAACGGCGTTCCCTTGATGACGGCGGAAGCCGCGCGGCATCTCACCGACGAGGAAATAGACAAGCTCTGAGAAATGCGGAGTCTAGAGTATTTACGACTTTCCGCATTAACTTTGCTGCTTCAGTTTTTGTTAAAGCAAGCGCCGCTTAGCTGCGAGCCGGCGCGCGCATTGTGAACGTGCGCACCCGAGAAGGTGTAGCAGCGTGTGTGAAAGCGGCCATAGCACGGATCGAGACGAAGATCGTCGCTCAGTCTCTATGCTTCCGTTGATCGGCGGGTTCTTGGCATCCGTGCGCCGCGCATCGGAACGACTTTCGTTTTGCAGCGATACGACGAACGAGCGCGCATTTCCTGACGAAAAACTGGAGCAGCTGCATGATCTGCATTGGCGGATCGCCGATAGCGCGCGCGGCTACCGAGATCTTCTCGATGCACAAGCAGGTTTGATCGTGCGTCGAAACGCCGACGGTCAGGTTCTTTTTGCCAATCGTGCTTATCTGCAGGCATTTGGTTTGCGAGAGGACGAGTTGGCCGGACGACGGCACGATCCGCACGTGCTCGCAATCGAGAACCATCCTTCGCACCATGTCGAATACATGGAGACGGTTTCGGGACCACGCTGGATCGCCTGGGAAGAAACAGCATGCGGTCCGGCTGACGGCTGTGAGACGCAACGCATCGGCCGCGACATCACACAAGATCGCCGCGATGCGGAAGACTTGCGCCGGGCGCGGGACGCGGCGCTCGACGCAAATCGTGCGAAGTCGCGCTTCCTAGCAAACATGAGCCATGAAATTCGAACGCCGATGAACGGGATTATCGGCATGTCGGATCTGCTGCTCGACAGTGACCTCGCGGACGATCAAGCGAGCTACGCACGGGCGATTTCTCAGTCGGCCCGGGCATTAATGTCGCTGATAGACGAGATCCTCGATTTTTCCCGGATCGAAGCTGGCAAGCTTGCACTCGTCAAAATGCCGTTCAAGATTGTCGAGACGGTAGAAACCTGTGTGGTGCTACTTGAGCCAAGGGCCGTGGACAAGGGGCTTACAATCTCCTTTTCCATAGTGGGCGATGCGCCGCCTTTGCTTTCCGGAGATGAGCCGCGTGTCCGCCAGATCGTGCTCAATCTGCTGTCGAACGCTGTCAAGTTCACCGATGCCGGCTCGGTGCATGTCACCGTTTCGGCGCGTGACGTCGAACCTGCAACGGGAAAGGTGCATTTGACGCTCGCTGTCGAAGATACCGGGATCGGTCTCAGCAAGGCGGAAGCAGCGGTCGTGTTTGCCGAGTTCGAGCGGGCGGAGGCGGCAGTGTATCGGCAGGATGGGGGTTCGGGCCTAGGGCTCGCCATTGCGCGACGGATCGCTCACGCGATGGGTGGTGATATCATCGTCGTATCGGAGCCAGGGCGCGGATCAGTGTTCACTGCTGAACTGATCCTCGAACGTGCGGACACATCGGCTCCAGTCCTGCACGCGGCGGTGTCACGGGCCTCGCCTGGCGCCCGGGGGTCGGAAGCGGATCGGCGGGTGACTGCGAACGTTCTGCTTGCCGAGGACAATGCCGTCAACGCGCTGCTTGCGACGCGCTTGCTCGAGCGCGAGGGTTGCCACGTGGTGCGCGCGCAGACCGGCGACGAAGCGATTGCGGCGGTTGCGAGGACCATTGCCGGTCAAGATCCACCGTATGATCTCGTGCTCATGGACATCTATATGCCGCGGCTGAACGGGATCGAGGCGACACGGGCCATTCGCCGTTTGCTTGCTGCATCCAGCGAGGACGTGCGACCGGCGCTTCCTATCATTGCTGTCACAGCGAATGCTTTTCCGGAGGATCGCCAGCGCTACCTTGCTGCCGGTATGGACGACTATTTGGCCAAGCCTTTCGACAGCTGCGCACTGACTTCGGTTCTCGCTCGATGGCTGCCGCGGGCGCGTCGCGCAAATCCGGCTGCCTGACGGACCGATTTCATCGGCTGCGACGCCGTTGCTTGTCGCAAAATCGTCTCGGAATCGTGTCATATGCTGCCGCAGCGGCCGCAGGGTCGCATGAGATTGCGCCCCGAAGAGCGGCGCCGGAGCAGACCAGATGAAGCAAGGTCGAGGCCTAACGGGTCGATTGAAGCGCATCGCGAAATTGAGCGCTCCCCCATCCGGCCTCCTCGCGAACCGCGCGCTCGAATTGCGCAATCTGAACGAACGGGCGCGGGTCAAGGCACTTTCATTCGTGCGGGTCCCGCAGCCAAAGGTGTACGGCGCAATCGGCGACCTGGAAGTGCGGATGGCGGGAAACCGCGCCGACATTTTGCAGGCGCAGCGACTGCGCTACGAAGTGTTCTACGAAGAGCTTTCCGCAAAGCCAAATCCGGTCGCTTCGATGCGGCGGCTCGATCAGGATTCTTATGACGCCGTCTGTGATCATCTTCTGGTCGTCGACACGTCGCCGGAACCGCACGGACGGGAACGCTGGGCGCACCGGCGTAGGCCCCGTGTCGTCGGAACCTACCGGCTCCTACGGCAGGAGATTGCCGAACGGACGCTCGGTTTTTACTCGCAGGCCGAATACGATATTGCGCCGCTCGTGCGGGCGAAGTCGCCGCACTATCGGTTCGTGGAACTGGGCCGTTCGTGCGTGTTGAAGCCATACCGGTCAAAGCGATCGGTGGAGCTTTTGTGGCATGGGCTATGGACCTATGTGCGTGAGCATAAGGTGGACGTGATGATCGGCTGTGCCAGCTTCGAGGGTACCGATCCTGCGGCACATGCGATGGCTCTTTCATATCTTCACCATTATGCCATGGCGCCGGTGGATTGGCGATGCACGGCGCATGCGCCTCTGCATCAAAAAATGGATCTCATCGAAAAAGACAAGATTGATCTCAAGCAGGCGCTCAAGGCCATGCCGCCGCTCATCAAGGGGTATCTGCGGCTCGGCGCCTTTGTCGGCGACGGCGCGGTGATCGACCGGCAGTTCGGCACCACGGACGTTCTTGTCATTCTTCCGGTCGAGAAGATCGATCCGCGCTACTTCGAGCACTTCGGCGCGCCGAGTGAACTCAGGAGCCGTATCGCGGTGGGCGACTGACCGCGGTCTCTCTCCAACCTGTTCCTGAATTCCTGCCGACTTGCAGTTGCTGCTGCCGCCGCGTGCGACTATCGTGACTGCGATATCCTCCTGTGAGACAGAGATCGCAATCGCACATGACCGAAGTCAGCCCCGCCGCCGCTCTTCCCCTCCTCGTGTCGTTCCGTGCTCCGCTACCGGCCGGGGAGACCTACCGGCCGCCGGCGGATCGCATTGTCTCAGGCGATCCTGTCCAGACGGCGTGGAACCTCTTCACAAGCGGGGACGGGCGTTTCCATTCCGGCATATGGGAATCCAAGCCCGGCAAATGGCGCTGCATCTTTACTGAAAGCGAGTTCTGCCAGATCCTCTCTGGCGTGCTCGTCGTCACAGGAGATGACGGGCAGACGGCCACCTATCGCGCAGGCGACGCATTCGTATCTCCAGCCGGCTTCACCGGCACCTGGGAGGTCGTCGAGACTGTGCGCAAGCATTACGCCTACTACGAATAGGATGGCAAATTCGCATGAAAGCCGTCATTGCCCACAAGCCTTCAAAGATTGAAACGTTGGAAGTAGTGGAGCGTGCTGATCCCGGCGAGCCGGGGCAGCACCAAATCCGCGTCCGCCTACATGCGAATTCGCTCAACTACCATGACTATGCTGTAGCCAATGGTGCTATTCCAACTGCCGAGGGCCGCATCCTGATGTCGGATGCCGCCGGCGTTGTGGAGGCCGTGGGCCCAGACGTGACGGAGTTCGCCGTCGGCGATCATGTCGTCTCGCTTTTCTTTCCCTACTGGCAGGATGGTACTCCTCCGCACGGCAACTTCAGCCACGTTCCAGGCGACGGTCTCGACGGGTATTCGCGCGAGGTCGTCGTCACGCCTGCGAACTGGTTCACGCCTGCGCCTGAAGGCTGGTCGCATGCTGAGGCGGCGACGCTGCCTTGTGCGGCGCTCACAGCGTGGCGCGCGCTCGTTGTGGAGGGTGAAATCAAGGCGGGTGACAGCGTTCTGATACTTGGCACAGGTGGCGTGGCGGTGTTTGCGCTTCAGTTCGCCAAGATGATGGGTGCGACCGCTATCATTACGTCTTCCTCGGACGCTAAGCTGGAGAAAGCCAAGTCGCTCGGCGCCGATCACACAATCAACTATAAGACGGAGACACGCTGGGGCGACGCCGTGCAGCAGTGGACTGGCGGGCGCGGCGTCGATCACGTGCTCGAAATTGGCGGTCCAGGGACGCTGCCGCAATCGATCACGGCAGCACGGGTCGGCGGGCACGTCTCGCTGATCGGAATTCTCACCGGTATTGCCGGTAATGTTCCCACTTTGATGATGATGGCCAAACAGATCAAGCTGCAGGGCATCATCGTCGGCAGCCGGCGCCATCAGCAGGATATGGTACGCGCACTTGATGCGAATCCGGGGCTGCGTCCGGTCATCGATCGGACGTTTCCGCTCGAAAAGCTGGCGGATGCGTTCCGATACGAAGAGAGCGCCACCCATTTCGGCAAAATTTGCGTGGAGATGTAAACGCCTACGAGGTCAGATCGTAGGCAGCCAGTGCCGCGATGTTCATGATGTCTGTGTCCTGCGCACCGAGCGTGCAGATCTGAACCGAGTGTTCGAGGCCGACGAGTAGCGGACCAATTACGGTTGCGCCGCCGAGTTCCTTTAAGGTCTTGGTGGCGATCGATGCGGCATGGAACGCCGGCATGATCAGCACGTTCGCCGTGTCGGTGAGACGGCAGAACGGATAGAGCTTCATCAGATCGGCATTCAGCGCGACGTCGGCGGCCATGTCGCCGTCGTATTCGAAATCGACCTGACGCTCGTCCAGAATGGCGACGGCCTGGCGGACGACGTCGGAACGTTCACCGCGCGGCTGTCCAAACGTCGAGTAGGCGAGCATGGCGACGCGCGGTTCAAGACCAAAATTGCGGGCGGCTTTCGCCGCTTCAACGGCAATGTTAGCAAGCTGCTCAGGTGTCGGCATGTCGTGGACGCTCGTGTCAGCGATCAGCACCGCGCGTCCACGGCAGAGCGCGAGTGAGACGCCGATGATGTTGCGGCCGGGCTTGGCATCCATCACGCGGCGTACATCCTGGAACACGCTGGTCCAGTTGCGCGTCACGCCGGATACCATCGCGTCAGCATAACCGTGGACGACCATCAGGGCCGCGAAGACGTTCCGCTCGTTGCGCACGATCCGCTCGCAATCGCGCTTCAAGTGCCCGCGGCGCTGGAGACGCTGATAGAGAAATTCGGCAAACTCATCTGCATTTGCGGAGAGAGTCGTGTCGAGAATTTCGAATTCGGCGCGCAATGGGATGCCGAGTTCTCCGAAACGCTTTCTTATGATGTCCTTACTGCCAACAAGCAACGGCTGACCGAAGCCTTGCAAAAAGTATGAATTTGCTCCGCGGATCACGGCGGGATCCTCGCCCTCCGCGAATACGACGCGTCTGGGTTCCTGCCGGACGGTGTCAAAGGTTGCTTGCAGCCAGCCGGTCACGGGATCGAGACGGCCTTTCAGGCGGGCAACGTAAGCTTCCATGTCCACGATGGGACGGCGGGCGACGCCGGATTCCATTGCCGCTTTCGCAACCGCAGGCGGCACGTGGCTGATGAGGCGCGGGTCGAACGGCGCGGGTATGATGTACTCCGGACCGAAGGTCGGGCGGCGACCGTGGAATGCAGCGGCGACTTGATCGGGCACTTCCTGGCGCGCGAGTTCGGCCAATGCCTTCGTTGCTGCGATCTTCATGGCGTCGTTGATGGTGCTCGCCTGGACATCGAGTGCGCCGCGGAAGATGAAGGGAAAGCCGAGGACGTTGTTCACCTGATTGGGATAGTCCGACCGGCCCGTGGCCATGATCGCGTCGGATCGCACGGCGGCGACCTCTTCCGGCGTGATCTCGGGATCAGGATTTGCCATCGCGAAAATGATCGGCTTCGGCGCCATGGATCTAACCATGTCCGCGGTCACGGCACCTTTCGCAGAGAGGCCAAAGAAGGCATCGGAACCATCCAGAGCTTCCGCCAGCGTTCGCGCTTTCGTCTTGGCCGCATAAGCCGACTTCCACTGATTCATGCCGTCCTTGCGGCCCTGGTAGATGACTCCCTTCGTGTCGCAGAAAATCACGTTTTTGCGCGGCATTCCGAGGGAACCCAGGAGCTCGAGGCAGGCAATGCCGGCGGCACCTGCGCCGTTGACGACCAGCTTGAAATCTTCAATCGAGCGGCCCGTCAACTCGAGCGCGTTCAAGAGGCCAGCGGCGGCGATAATGGCGGTGCCGTGCTGGTCATCGTGAAATACCGGGATATCCAGCAGCTCCTTCAGCTTCTCTTCAATGATGAAGCAGTCGGGAGCCTTGATGTCTTCGAGGTTGATGCCGCCAAATGAAGGGCCGAGATAGCGCACGCAGTTGATGAATGCGTCCACGTCCTCGGTGGAGACAAGCAGGTCCATGGCGTCGATGTCAGCAAAGCGCTTGAACAGTGCACCCTTGCCTTCCATGACGGGCTTGGATGCAAGCGCGCCGAGGTTACCAAGGCCGAGGATCGCCGTGCCGTTGGAGACCACGGCAACGAGGTTGCCCTTGTTCGTGTAGTCGTAGGCTAAAGACGGGTTCTCAGCGATGGCCTCGACCGGCACGGCAACGCCGGGTGAATAAGCGAGCGAAAGGTCGCGTTGCGTGGCCAGCGGCTTCGTGGGCGTGATTTCAAGCTTTCCTGGTTTGCCCTGAGCGTGGAACTGCAGAGCTTCCTGGGCCGTGATGCGGGCCGGCTGGTTCTTCTGGGCCATTTGGGCGCTTGACTCGTTTTGTTGGCCGCTTCCGACTCCAACAAGGGACCCGGCCGGAATGCGGCGTGGCTGGCACACCGACGTGATGGCCTTACAGTTGCCGCACCGTAGGCTCTGATGGCTAAAATCTCAACGCGGCCAATCTGCTACTTTTGGGCGGCCTATCCGCGTGAAACTGGAGTGGCTAGCCGTTGTCGCCCGGAGCCGCTATGTCATTCAAGGGACGAGTAAAGGGGCGGGAATGGCCGCGCGACGCAAGTTGGAAAATGGGGCGGAAGACACGACTGGCAGCCCCGTCGGCGCGTTTTCGACGCCCGCCGATCCCGTAGCCCCATCGCCGCTTGCAGGCGAGGCGACGCCGTCAATGGCGCAGTTCCTCGAGATCAAAGCTGCCAATCCGGATAGTCTGCTTTGGTATCGCATGGGAGATTTTTACGAACTCTTTTTCGAGGATGCCGTGGTCGCATCCGCAGCGCTTGGTATTGTACTCACAAAACGCGGACGGCATCAGGGCGTCGAAATTCCGATGTGCGGCGTGCCCATTCACCGCGCGGATGAGTACCTGCAGAGGCTGATCCGACAAGGCTATCGGGTGGCCGTGTGCGAGCAGCTTGAAGATCCGGCCGAAGCGAAGAAGCGCGGCTCCAAGGCTGTCGTGAAGCGAGATGTCGTGCGGCTCGTGACGCCGGGTACGCTAACCGAAGACACGCTGCTCGATGCTAAATCACGCAACTATCTGACCGCGCTGTTTCGTGGCCCAGGGAGCGGCGAGGCGGGCGCGCTTCACCTGACATCCATGTATGCGCTAGCGTCGCTCGATATATCGACGGGAGAAATGGAGACGGGCCAAGTCACTGGACCCGATCTGCCGGGCGAGCTCGTGCGCCTCTCCCCCGGTGAAATCATTACAACAGACAGCGTGCTCACAGACAGCGAATTGAAGCGCTGGATTGACGTCGCCGGCGCCGCAACAACTCCGGTGCCCTCGGCTTCCTTCGATAGTCTGGCAGGTGAGCGCGGGCTCAAGTCGCAACTCGGCGTGTCTGAGCTGGGCGGCTTCGGGAGCTTTTCGCGATCGGAACTTGCCGCCATCGGCGCACTGCTGCGCTACATCGATCTTACTCAGATCGGGAAGAGACCCGTCATCCGGCCACCGAGGCGAATGGGAGACGGTGGCGTTCTCGTTATCGATGCAGCGAGCCGCACGAGTCTCGAGCTGACGCGATCGTCGTCAGGCGACAAGGCAGGCAGCCTGCTCGCGGCTATCGATCGCACCGTCACGGCTGCAGGAGCGCGCGAACTCAGCCAGCGGCTGGCAAGCCCCTTGCGCGATGTTGCAGCGATCGAGCATCGGCTGGATGCTGTGTCGTTCCTTGTTTCCGAGACGGCACTGCGCGATGCACTTCGCGAACGGCTGCGGGGTGCTCCCGATATCGCGCGCGCGGTCACTCGGCTGGCATTCGGGCGCGGTGGGCCGCGAGATCTCGGCGCATTGCGCGACGGACTGGGGACGGCTGCCTCGTGTGCTGGCCTGATTAATCAAGCCGGAGCGGCCATGGGCCTGCCTTCGGAACTCGACCGCGTCGTACGCAACCTGGCTGCCGCCAATCCCAATCTCGGCGCAGACCTCACAGCGGCACTGGCCGACGACCTTCCTCACCTGAAGCGGGATGGTGGCTATGTGCGAGCGGGCTATCGCGAGGCCCTCGATGCGGCGCGACGCCTGAAGGATGACAGCCGGCAGGTGATCGCAACCTTGGAGACGCGGTATGTCGAGCAGACCGGCGTCAAGACGCTGAAGGTACGGCATAACAACATTCTCGGCTATTTCATCGAGGTCACAGCGTTGAATGCCAAGGCTCTGACCACGCCACCGCTCGATGAGTTCTTCCGCCATCGCCAGAGCATGGCGAATGCGATGCGGTTCACCACTGTCGAGCTGTCCGAGATCGAAGGCCGAATTGCGTCCGCCGCCGAACGGGCGTTGGCGATCGAAGATGAGGTGTTCCACGAGCTTACGTCCGCCATCGCTCAATCAGAGCAGGAGCTCTCCGCAGTGGCGGCGGCTCTCGCCGAAATTGATCATCTGGCGGCGCTCGCCGAACTTGCCGTCACAGAGAACTACGTGCGGCCGGACGTGTCAGCGACGGGTGGATTTGAAATTCGGGGCGGGCGGCACCCGGTCGTTGAACAGGCTTTACGGCAATCAAAGACGGGAGCCTTCATCGAGAACGACTGTATCCTGGGGCTCGATGCTGCGAAGCCAACCGGCTTCGACGAGGAGACGACCGCGCGGATCTGGCTCGTCACCGGTCCGAACATGGCCGGAAAATCGACGTTTCTGCGCCAGAATGCGCTGTTCGTGGTTCTTGCACAAATGGGCTCGTTCGTCCCGGCGCGGGTGGCGCGGATCGGTATCGTCGACCGGCTGTTCTCGCGCGTCGGAGCGTCGGACGACCTTGCGCGCGGGCGATCCACATTCATGGTGGAAATGGTCGAGACGGCTGGCATTCTCAACCAGGCGACCGAGCGCTCGCTCGTGATCCTCGACGAGATCGGGCGCGGGACCGCAACGTTCGATGGCCTTTCAATCGCGTGGGCGACGGTTGAGTACCTGCACGATGTCGCCAAGTGCCGGGCGCTGTTTGCCACCCACTACCATGAGATGACGGCTCTTGCCGGCCGGCTTAAGGATGTCGGCAACGTCACGATGGATGTGAAAGAGTGGCAGGACGAGATCGTGTTTCTGCACAAGGTGCGTCCGGGCGCTGCCGATCGATCGTACGGAATTCAAGTGGCCAAGCTTGCAGGCATCCCGCAGCCCGTTATCGATCGAGCGCGGCAGGTGCTCGAATTGCTTGAAAAGAGTGATCGCCGCGCCACGGGTGCCGAAAAGCCACTCGACGATCTGCCATTGTTCGCGGCCGCGCGGCCCAAGAGTTCAGCGCCAAAAGCCAAACCGTCTCCGGTTGAGGAGGCGCTGGCTAAGCTCAATCCCGACGAATTGACGCCGAAAGCCGCTCTGGAAGCACTTTACGCGCTGAAGCGATTGAAGGGTGGTCCCTGACACGCCCGTCGTCTAATGGCGGAAGTGGCGCATGCCGGTAAAGACCATTGCAAGATTGCGCTCGTCAGCGGCCTTGATGACCTCGTCATCGCGCATCGATCCGCCGGGCTGGATGAAGGCTGTTGCACCGGCTTCGGCGGCGGTAATGAGGCCATCCGCAAACGGGAAGAAGGCGTCGGAAGCGACGACGGATCCTGAGATTTCCAGGCCTGCCTGCTTCGCCTTTTCCACAGCGATCCGGGTCGAGTTGACGCGGCTCGTCTGGCCGGCGCCAATTCCGACCGTGGCCAGTCCTCGCGCATAGACGACCGCGTTCGATTTCACGAACTTGGCCACCTTCATCGCAAACACCAGGTCGGCAAGTTCCGATCGTGTGGGCTCGCGCTTCGTCACAACGTCGAGTTTCTCGGTCAGATCGAGATCGGCATCTTGCACCAGAAGCCCGCCGTTTACCTTTTTGTAGTCCCGGCGGGGCCGTGTTGCGCCCGACCAAGCACCGGTGACGAGAAGCCGTACGTTCTTCTTCTTTGCCACCGCTTCGACCGCTTCGGGCGTCGCATCGGGAACGACAATCACCTCAACGAACTGGCGAGACAGGATCGTTCCAGCGGTTTCCGCGTCCAGCGTCTGGTTGAAGGCGAGAATGCCGCCGAAGGCGGATTCAGTGTCCGTATTGTACGCGAGGTCGTAGGCATCCTTGATGCTTGCCGCCACGGCGACGCCGCACGGATTGGCGTGCTTAACGATGACGCACGCAGGAGACGAAGGATCGAACTCCTTAACGCATTCGAGTGCGGCGTCAGTGTCGGCGATGTTGTTGTACGAGAGTTCCTTGCCACCAAGCTGGCGGGCCGTGGCGACCGTGCCGGCTGCTGCGCCAATCTCGCGATAGAACGCGGCCGACTGGTGCGGGTTTTCGCCATAACGCAAGTCAAGTGCTTTCGTGAGCTGCACCGTGTAGCAACGCGGGAATGCCTCGGCGGTGCGGCCGAACTCGTCGGGGTCAGCTGTCAGCCAGTTGGAGATGGCTCCGTCATAGGCAGCGGTGCGTGCCAGTGCGCGTGCAGCCATGATCTTGCGGAACGCAAATGTGGTGCCGCCGCCCGTCCTTGCAAGTTCCTCACGCAGCAGGTCGTAGTCGGCAGGATCGACGATGACAGTGACACCGGCGTGGTTCTTGGCCGCCGCGCGCAGCATGGCCGGCCCGCCGATGTCGATGTTCTCAACACAGTCATCAAAGGTGCCGCCCTTCGCTAACGTCGCCTCGAAGGGGTAAAGATTGACAACAAGAAGATCGATAGGCGCGATCGCGTGCGCCTCAGCCGATTGCTCGTGCTCTTCATTTCCGCGCACCGCCAACAGGCCGCCGTGCACCTTCGGATGTAGTGTTTTCAGCCGCCCGTCCATCATCTCCGGGAACCCAGTGTGCTCGGAGACATCGATGACTGGCAGACCCGCGGCCTTTAGTGCGGCGGCCGTCCCTCCCGTCGATAAAATCTCGACTCCCTTGGCTGCAAGGTCACGCGCCAGATCGACAAGACCGGTCTTATCGGACACGGAGATGAGGGCGCGGCGAATAGTGACAACATCAGTCGGCAAGGTCGCATCCTTTCGTGCAGTTCGATCGGGCCTTAGCATGAACGGGTGCAGCAGGGTACAGGGCAGCCGGCGGTTGGCGCGAGCCACAAGGTCACGCCCGAGTATCGACCGTCCAGCTGACTTCCGTGTCGCCGAAGGTTGTTCCGCGCAGAACGAACTGGAGGGCCCGCCGAGGTCCCGAGCTGTCCGCAAAGTAGATTCCTTCCTCGATGCTCAGCGCTGCACCGGAGGAGAAGAAACGCCAAACCTGCCCCTCCGGCGTCACGATTTCGGCTTCACCAGGTGAGTTGAGGAGGCGGCACGTGATCTCGGGATGGAGATGAAAGTGAATCGCATATGGAAGATCAGATTTAAGGCGCAGAGGCGTCTCGTCGCCAGTTAAGCGATCGATTCCGCGGATGGCCGCCCCCGACGCACTCAGTGTCATCTTGCGGTGGTGGATGAGTCCAAAACGGCCCAGATAGCCGTTATGGGACGCGGTCCAAACAAGGTCGCCATTGGCTTCCTCAAGGGTGCTCTTGACCTCAAGCGGTCCGCGGATCGGAGCGCCACCAATCATAGCTTCGAGGCCGCGATGGCGCACGAGTTTGGCCGACGAAGTCTCGTTCACGCACATCGTATTGTGAGACGCCGTTCCGCGCGCCTGTGGACGCCAATCCTGGTCTGAGGATGCCGGAGCACCACCGTTGACGAAAAGGAGCCGAGCGCCTGCACTCATTTCAAATGAGAGACATCCAGCGTGCGCTGCATTGGCAAACTCGAACGGGGGCGGAACACCCGCATCGGCGATGATGGTGGTGGCGCCTCGTCTGAGATTGACATAGCCCGAAGGTCGCGCCGAAGCCAACGGCTTGGCAAAAAGATCGTCATAAGCGAGTACTGTTGCCAGACCCGCCGGCGAGGCAACTGAAACACCGTTGAAACGCGCCAGGCGACCGTCGCCTAGGCGCATGAAGCGCAAAAAGGCAACGGCATCGCAGAGCGTTTGCAATAAGGAAGATGGCGGCTTGCGCCCGCGCGCGGCGAAGCACTGCCGCGTTGGAAGGAAATCGAGCAGGAGGTCAACGAGAACGGCTGGATTGCGGCTAATGTGGCCGCCATCTTCAAGAAACTGGCGTTCAATTTCGGCGGAAAACATCTTTTCAATTTCGTCCAACTGAGGATCATGGCCGGAAACGCAAAGATAAGAGAGCACGAGGCCCGTGAGCGCGAGCAGGCGCGGATAGCCGTCGGGGCCGTCGCGCCAGGTAGCGGCAAGACGGACGATCTGCGCGCCAAGACTGGAAGAAATGGCGTCGTATGTTTCGATGTTGGCTTCATCGAGCAGAAAGTTTGCGTGGCTCAACCACGAGATGATGCGGCGTCCGAGGACGGCCGGCTCCCAAACGATCCCGGAGCCGCGCTGGCGACGGGTCCATTCGACCGTCAGATTGCGGGCGAGCGAACGGGCCTCATCATCACCAGTGGCTTCCAGATGGCGCAGCCAGCCGAAACCGTGAAGAGCTCGCACCCAAGCTTCCGGAGCGTGTTGGATTTGGAAAGGCGATCCACTGCGCAAGGACATACCAATTCCGGCCAAACCCATATGACCGAGCTTCATTTCTGGCCAAAAACTTGGGTCCGCGTTGCGCAGTGACTGTGGAACAATAAGAAGATTGCCAAGGTTCGCCGAACCGAAGCGCCAGCGCAGAAGCGGCGAGAATTGCAGGCGGGCCATCGAAGCGCGCTGCGATCGCTTGGCGGCGATGAGGGCAATTCGCGACTTTTCGGCTAGACTCAAACCCGCCATCGCAAACCAGACATTGGCAAGTTCCTCCACGCGCCATGCGCTGCGCCGCAACGTGTCCATTCCGGCCTGCGACAGCTCATTGGGTCGGTAGCGCAGGGTTAAGTCTCTGACAAGACAGCCCGCAGACCAAGTTGTGCGTAGCTGTGGTTGCCTCAGATGGTGTGGCGGCGAAGGCGTGCCGCATAGAACCCGTCGAGGCCCGATCCGGCCTCATCGCCGGGGAACCGGTGGCTCGGCAGGGTGCGAAGATCGCCTTCGGATGTTATTGCATCGGCAAGCCCCCCGATTTCCGAGGCCGTGATCGGTGCGCGAGCGAATTCCGGGTGGGCTGCGAGGAACCGGCTGACCTGATGCTCGCCTTCCTCCGGCTCAAGTGAACAGGTGCAATAGATCAGCAAGCCACCGGGTCGGACCAAACCGGCTGCGCGTTCCAACAGCTTACTCTGAAGGTCGACAAGCTTTTCAAATCCGCGATTTTGGCGGACATGCAGGATGTCCGGGTGACGGCGAATGGTTCCTGTTGCAGAGCAGGGGGCATCAAGCAACACCCCATTGAACGGAGCGGCCGGTTGCCACGTCAGAATGTCAGCGGTGACGCATTCTGCTTCGAGATGCAGTCGATCAAGGTTGTCCTTCACGCGCCTCAGGCGCGCCGCAGAGATATCAACGGCTGTGACGTGGGCGCCAGCGGCAGCAAGTTCGGCGGTCTTGCCACCCGGCGCGGCGCACAAATCCGCGATGCGCTGGCCGGGCTGAGCGTTTAGGAGCCGTGCGGGCAACGCAGCGGCGGCATCTTGCACCCACCATGCGCCGTCATCGAACCCCGGCAGATCCGTGATACGGCCGGCTTGGAGAATGCGAACGGTCCCTGTCGGCAGCGGCACGCCCTGAAGCTTCGCCGCCCATTCCAGTGGATCGCCCTTTACCGTCACGTCGAGCGGCGGCTCTTCGAGGCTAGCAGCTGCAATTCGCCAAGCCGCTTCTCGGCCATATGTTTTTTCCCAGCCAGCGAGGAGCCAGGACGGAACATTCTGCGCCACGGCGTCGAGACCGTTCAAGGCGGCAATGCCACCGTCCGAAACGCGACGGAGAACAGCGTTGACGAGTTTATCGAAGCGGCGGGCGTTCGGGTCAGCTTTGCACTGCTCGACGGCGAGACCGATGGCGGCGTGCGGGGGCGTATCGAGAAGAAGCAATTGAGCCGCACCGGCGAGCAGGATCGGCCAGACCCAACCCTGCGGTTCGGGCAGCGGCTTCTGCAAATGCGAACTGATGACGTGCGCGAGTTCACCGTGGCGGCGCAGAACCGTTGTGACGAGGAGGCGCGCGAACGCACGATCGCGAGGCTCGACCTTTGCACGTTCGGGCTTGGCGAAGGCTTCCGCAAATGCTTCCTCAAAGAACGTGCCGCGCTTCATGACACGCCACAGCGTTTCCACGGCAGCCTGACGGGCTTCAAAGCCAGCCGGCTTCTCGACTTGCTTGCTGACCGCTTTCTTTGATTTGAGCTTTAGGGGCCCGCGCTCTTTCACGCGGGCGGACGACGCCATACGGCCAGTCTTGTGGTCAGCTTTAAAGCCTCGCGGCGGACGGGTACCTGTCATTTCCCATCGCTACGGTGTCGGCGCCGCGCGGTCAATGCCACTCTCCCTTGCGACGCAGGCGAGGGATTGTCCATCAGCCCCACGGTCCGCGCGACGTCCGGCTGCGTGACCAGGGGCCGCCGGCAGGCTGGGTCGGAGCAATTTCAAACTCTCCAGACACGTCCGCGGTAACGCTTTCAAAGGCCGAAGGGGCTTGCCCCATCTCGATTGCCAGTTCCTTCAAAGCGCGGATGCGATTTTCCACATTCGGATGGGTCGAGAAAAGATTGTCGACGCCGTGGCCGGTCAGCGGATTGATGATGAACAGGTGCGCGGCGGCAGGGATCCGTTCTGCCTGCCAATTCGGCGTGCGCTGCACGGCGGCATGGATTTTGGACAGCGCCGACGCCAGCCACATCGGGTTGCCGCAGATCATCGCGCCCATCCGGTCAGCCTGATACTCGCGCGAGCGGCTGATCGCCATCTGCACGAGCATAGCGGCGAAAGGGGCGATCAGCATGGCGACGAGAGTAGCCAAAAAGCCAGGGCCATTGCCGTTTTCCCGATTACCGCCGAACAGCATGCCGAGCTGCAGGTACTGCGCGAACATGGAGATGGCACCGCCGATGGTGGCCGCAACAGCCATGGTCAGCGTATCGCGGTTCTTAATGTGGGCCAGTTCATGCGCCATCACACCGGCGAGTTCTTCTCGGGAGAGGGAGTCCAGAAGGCCTGTCGACGCCGCGACGGCGGCGCGGCTCGGGCTGCGGCCTGTCGCAAATGCATTCGGCTGCGGGTTGTCAATGACATAGACACGGGGAGGCGGGAGTTCGGCGCGCGCGGCAAGTTCATGTACGAGGTTGACGTAACCAGGCGCTGTCCGCTCGTCGACTTCATGGGCACGGAACATCCGCAACACCATCGAATCCGACTTCCAGAGACTGAAGATATTCATTCCAAGTGCCATGATAAAGGCGATCACTAGGCCGGATTTTCCGCCGACCAGCGCGCCCATGGCGACGAAGATGCCGGTCAGGACGATCAGCAACAAACCGGTCTTGGCGTAGTTCATCGGCATGGCCGGGCGCGGCTCCCTCAGCATCCCCATGGCGGCACAACGCCGCCTGGCAGGCATCCGTTTCCAGACGCGGATGGTATATGGGAAGGGTTGCCGGCGACAACTAGAGACCGAACCAGGTCCGCACTCAAGCGGACCGCCGCAATTGGAAAGGACGAACCATGGTCGACACACCCGACCTACCGTCAGCAGCGACTGGCGCTGCAGGGGCCGACGATGGTTCCAACCGCCTACTTTCTGAAGTTGCCAAGCGTGCGCTGGCCGAGGCCGAGGAGCGCCGCCGGGCGCGAGATGAGGCGGCCAAGACGGAGGCTACGCGCCGCGAAGTCGGCGGCCGCGATGGGCCTGATCCTGTTCGATACGGCGATTGGGAGAAAGACGGGATCATCTCCGACTTTTGAGAATTAGCCGCAGGGCCGGCTGCATACCCTCGTCTCATTGAGATACAGGCGCACCGGCTTGATGCCGCGCAGCCGGTCGCCGTTGCCCGCACTGCGCGCCATGGAGGATCTGTGTGGCGAGCGACCTGATTTTCGATTGGTTTACGGCCTGACACTGATTTTATTCGAATTTGTCCGAAGTACACGCGAGTTCGTTAAGGCTACTTCAACCACTCGCGGCATCGCGGCAGTCATGATGGCTCGCCTGGAATAGCCCGGCATCACGGTTGCTCCTGTTGCTCCGAACCCCGCCGGGTTGTTTCAAGGAGAGACATGATGCCAACCCTGCCCATCGCAACCGTTAAAGCTTTTGCCCATAGCGAGCGCGGCGGCGTTGCGATCCTGTTCGGGTTCTGCGCCATAGTCCTGACTGTCGCCATTGGCGTGGCTGTCGATCAGGCGCGTGTCCATCACTCGACATCTAAACTTGCCGCGGCGGCGGATGCAGCAGCACTTGCTGCCGGGCGGGCCCTGATGGCAGGGGCTATGAGTGATGAAGAAATCGCCGAGCTCGGCCAGCGCTTTTTTCATCAGAACCTCACTGGCGGAGGTGAGTTCGCGGACGTCACCGCAGTCGAAGTTATTCCCCATCGGGCCAACAGCACGATTGAAGTCAAGGTGAATGCCGGCGTACCGACGACATTCATGCGCATCGCAGGGGTTCAGACAGTAGCGGTCCCGGTGGATACAGTGACGACATTCGAGGCGAACGATCTCGAACTCGGCATTGCGCTCGACATCACCGGCTCCATGAACGGCCGCAAGCTGGCCGATCTCAAGGCGGCCGCAACCGACCTCATCAGCGTGCTGTTGCCGGATGGCGATCGGCCGAACCAGGTGCGAATCGGGCTAGCACCGTATGCCGCCGCGATTCAGCTCGGCACCTACGCTGACCGCGCTTCGAATGGCACCAGCCGCGACGGTTGCGTGCGTGAACGTAGCGGGAGCAGCGCCTACTCCGATGACAGCATCAACGACGGCGGGGCCTTCCTCGGTCATGGCCTCTTCACCGACATCGATTCCACGGAAGGCCGGCAGGGATATCTCTGCCCGATGGCAGAGATCGTCCCTCTCACAGAAGACAAGGCCGCACTGACTGCATCCATCAACGGCTATGTCGCCAATGGTGCTACGGCTGGCCACATCGGGGCCCAATGGGCCTGGAATCTCATATCACCCAACTTTGCGTCACTGTGGCCGTCCAACAGCGAGCCCGCGCCTTACCGTGACGGTAAGACGACAAAAGCAGTCATCTTGATGACGGACGGAATTTTCAACATGGCCTACGTCAACGGTCGTTCGAATGCGCAGGCTCTGTCTATTTGCACAGGTCTCGGTGACAAGGGTGTCAAGGTCCACACTGTTGCATTCGAGGCTCCCGCGTCCGCCAGGGCCATGCTGCAGGAGTGCGCCCGCCGCGCCGGCGGAGAGTTCCACGACGCTAGGGACGGTGATGATCTTCGCCAGACGTTCGTGGCCATCGCCGAGTCTCTCAATGGCCTCCGGCTCACGCAATAATTCCGAGTCTCACGCGCCTGGCGCGGAAACCTGGCTGCCCTAGTCTCTCGCGCGTTCTTGAAGATGGTGGTCCGCACGAGTGCCGACTCCTTTTTTTCCGATCCGCGCAGGTCAATCCGGGATGTGTGGCGGGACAGATCTAGGAGCCGGTTCGACAGTTCGCTACTGTCGGTTGGCAACCTGGAGTACCCATGACCTCGCCAGCCCGCCCGAAGCGTCGCCTGTTCTCCCGGCTCTTTCTCGTTCTGCTCATTGCCGCGACGACGCTCGTTGCCATGCGCCTTGGGTATCTGCCCCAGCGCTACAGTCCATTTCCGCCGATTTCTCTCGACACGCAGCCTTCGTGGTTCGTCGACACGCGGCTTGCCGCTCTGCGTCTCGACCGGCCGTTGTGTGAAGCCGTCTTAAAGCAGCCTCACATCGACGCCACCGCAATTGCAGACCAGCCCTACAAAAATGGGTGCGGATGGCAGAATGCGGTTTCGTTCTCAAAAGCAGGTGGCGCGAAAATTGGAGCCGAAAAGCTGACGTGTGAAATGGCGGCCGCCTTGGCGCTCTGGATCGAGCATGAAGTGCAGCCTCTGGCGCAGTCAACCTTTGGCTCACGCGTTGCTTCCATCGGCGACATGGGGATCTACGATTGCCGGAACATCCTCGGCAACCCGCTGATGAAGAATGTGCGTAGTCAGCACGCCACCGCCAACGCCATCGACATTTCCGGGTTCACATTGGATGGCGGCCGTCAAATATCGATCCTGCGAGACTGGACAGGCAAGGGACCAGAGGCCGCGTTCTTAAAGGAAGTTCACCGCCGCGCGTGCCGATACTTCCGTGTCGCCCTCGGGCCTGAGTACAATGCAGCGCACAAGAACCATTTCCACTTCGATCGTGGCGCATTCTCGCGCTGCAAGTAGAGCAGTCAACGGCAGCGACCTAGCTCTTGGCCCAATCGTGACCAAGTTACCCACGCCGGCCACAACATGCAAAAGGGCGGATGGAATGAAGCCATCCGCCCTTTTCGCTTTGCATGAGATGCGCTCTACACGGCGCGCTTGTTCTGCCGGTTCTCGATGAGATCATCGACGACGCCGGGGTCGGCGAGTGTTGATGTATCGCCGAGGCTGCCGAACTCGTCTTCAGCGATCTTGCGCAGAATGCGACGCATGATCTTACCGGAGCGAGTTTTGGGCAAACCGGGTGAAAACTGTATCAGATCCGGTGAGGCGATTGGGCCGATCTCGCGACGAACGTGGGCCACAAGCTCCTTCCGCAGTTCGTCGGTGGGATCGACGCCGTTGTTCAGCGTTACGTAACAGTAGATGCCCTGACCTTTCAGATCGTGCGGGTAGCCGACGACGGCGGCTTCGGCGACCTTGGGATGGGCGACGAGCGCGCTTTCGACTTCGGCGGTGCCCATTCGGTGACCCGAAACGTTGATCACGTCGTCGACGCGGCCGGTTATCCAGTAATAGCCGTCTTCGTCGCGCCGGCAGCCGTCGCCCGTAAAGTACTGCCCCGCGTAGGCCGAGAAGTACGTCTGCACAAAACGCTCATGATCGCGAAAGACGGTGCGGCTTTGACCCGGCCAGCTGTCGAGGATAACGAGGTTGCCGGAGCCGGGGCCTTCAAGCTGTACGCCTTTATCGTCGACGAGGGCGGGCTGCACGCCGAAGAAGGGACGCGTTGCCGAGCCCGGTTTCAGGGCTGTGGCACCCGGCAGCGGCGTGATGAGGATACCGCCGGTTTCCGTCTGCCACCACGTATCGACGATGGGGCAGCGGGCGTCGCCCACCACATTGTAATACCACTCCCATGCTTCCGGGTTGATCGGCTCGCCAACGGAACCCAAGACGCGGAGCGAGGCGCGGCTGGTGCGCTTCACGAAGTCGTCGCCCTGGCCCATGAGCGACCGGATCGCGGTCGGCGCGGTGTAGAAAATATTGACCTTCCACTTATCGACGACGTGCCAGAAGCGGGAGGCGGTGGGATAAGTCGGAATGCCTTCAAACATTAGAGTCGTCGCGCCGTTCGCGAGCGGACCGTAGACAATGTAGCTGTGACCGGTGACCCAGCCGACGTCCGCGGTGCACCAGTAGATGTCGCCGTCGTGGTAATCGAACACGTATTGATGCGTGATGGATGCGTAGAGCAGATAACCACCGGTGGTATGGACGACACCTTTTGGCTTGCCGGTGGAGCCAGACGTGTAAAGCACGAAAAGCGGATCTTCCGCGTTCATTTCCTCGGGCGGGCAGTCGGCGGCAACCTTGGCCGTTTCTTCGTGCATCCAGAAATCCCGGCCCGGCACCCAGTTGATCGGGTTGCCAGTGCGGCGAACGACGAGGAGGCGCGTATCCGGATGGCAGCCTTCCAGCGCGATATCCGCATTCTTTTTCAGCGGCACGTTTTTGCCACCGCGAACGCTTTCATCGGCCGTGATGATAACGCGGCTCTCGGCATCATCGACGCGGTTCTTCAAGCTGTCCGGCGAGAAGCCGCCGAAAACGATCGAGTGAATGGCGCCGATGCGCGCACATGCAAGCATCGCATACGCCGCTTCGGGGATCATCGGCAGATAAATGGTGACTCGATCGCCCTTCTTAACGCCGTGGGCCTTCAGGACGTTCGCGAAACGGCAGACGCGTTCGTGCAGCTGATTGTAAGTGATTTGCTCATCAAGGGTGGGATCATCGCTTTCCCAGATGATGGCAACCTGATCGCCGCGCGTGGCGAGATGGCGATCTATACAGTTGGCCGACAGATTAAGTGTGCCGTCCTCGAACCACTTTATCGAGACGTTGCCCGGATCGAACGAGGTGTTCTTGACGCGCGTGTAAGGCTTAATCCAATCCAGCCGCTTACCAGCTTCACCCCAGAAGCCATTCGGGTCCGCGACGCTGCGCTTGTAGAGTTCCAGATACTTGGCGTCATCGATCCAAGCGCCTTTGGCCCAGTCGGCTTTGACCGGGTACACATTCTCGGACATGCGGTTCTCCTCCCGAGCTTATTTTTGAAGTCATTATGAGAGCACGGACGGCGGTGCACAACTGGTAGATGGTACGAACCAGAAGGTCGCATTCTGCGCTGCAGCATGCGGGGCGTTAATCTTTTTTCTTGAGCGCCCATACGGCCGTTTTCTTTACCAATGCGTCTTCCAACTCGCGGGTGACGGGCACTTGATATTCGGCGACAAGAGCAAATCGATTTTTGGGAAAGTAACTCCGCTGCGGGTCGCCGACGAGAACGCGCGCGCCTTTCGCTTGTGCAGCCGCAATGAAGGCGAGCACGCGCTCGGCGAGTTGGCGCTCGTAGAACAAGTCGCCGACGAGGACGGCTCCGAAGTGAGGGGGCAAATCCAGCAGGAGGTCTTCCTCGGTCGTATCAATGGCGACGCCATTAGCTGCCGCGTTAAGACGGGCGGAGGTGAGCGCCATTCGATCGATATCTGCCGCGAGGACGGAGGCTGCGCCGGCTTTCATTGCCGCAATGGCGGTGAGTCCTGAGCCAGTGCCCAAATCGAGTACGGTCTTGCCCCTGACTTCGTTCGGGCTATCCAGCAGATATCGAGCGAGGGCCTGACCGCCTGCCCAGGCAAAGGCCCAGAACGGCGGCGGCACATTTATTTCTCCGAGTTCGTCTTCCGTTTTCTGCCAAATTGGTAGCGACTCTTCAGCCAGATGCAGTCGAATTTCCGGAACGTGCGGCGGCGCAATCAACATCGTATTGGCCGCGATAAATAGGGCGAAGTCCTCTTCGGTCTGTGGACCCGCGCTCATCGTTTGTGCTTTTTAACGCCAGCAGATATCTGGTGAACGCCCTTTGGGTCGAAACTGGCCATTCGGCAGACTTCTGCCCATTCATCAGCGGTGACCTGCTGAACCGAGAGGCGCATTGAGGTGACAAGGCTCATTTTTGCTAGTTTCGGGTTGTCCTTCACGTTCTGAAGCGTAACGGGCTTGGGGAGATCCGCGACGGCCTCCACATCGACGCATTCCCACGTACCGGTACTATCTTCCGGGTCGGGATGAGCGGGCGCGATCACACGGCAAATGCCGACAATCTCCTTTCCGATGTTGGAATGGTAGAAAAATGCCAGATCTCCTACGGACATGGCACGCATATTGTTGCGGGCGAGGAAATTGCGCACGCCGGTCCACGGCTCGCCCTTGGCGCCCTTTGCCTTTAACATCTCGTAAGAGAACACATCGGGCTCTGACTTAACAAGCCAGTAGCCGGTGGAGACGATCGGCTTGGGTGCCGACTTTTTGCCGACGGGCTTGTTGCGAATTTTGTTGGCGGCCTTCTTGGCCGCTGCAGATTTGCTCGTACTCGCTTTCATGGCAGCTCATCTCGCAAAGGTGGCGGTCGGTGCGCCGGTCAGTGGCCCCACGTCACCGTCGGGCCATTTTGAGTGGTCTGAACATGCTTTCTCAAGACACAGTTCGGGGCAGAAAACTCAGTTTACTCAGAAACTTGTGGGCGAGCTGTGCGGACGGTTCGCAAGGCTTCACATCGGTGTCATGCCCGGTTAGTATCCGCCTCGTCGAAACGGACTAACATACCGATTCGAACGGCGAACCGACTGGATGCAAGCTTGTGAACGCTCATGCCTCCCTTCCGGACTCGTGTCCGGCCCTGGTTCTAAACGCCGACTTCCGCCCCCTGAGCTACTATCCTTTGTCGCTCTGGAGTTGGCAGGAGACGGTGAAGGCGGTGTTTTTGGACCGCGTCAACATCGTCTCCGAATATGACACGACCGTTCGAAGTCCAAGCTTTGAGATCCGCCTACCCAGCGTCGTTTCCCTTAAAACTTATGTCAAACCCGCGCTTTATCCCGCCTTCACGCGTTTCAATGTTTTCCTACGCGACCGGTTCAGCTGCCAATACTGCGGCGACAAGCACGATCTCACCTTCGACCATGTCGTCCCCCGCGCGCGGGGCGGGATGACGCGGTGGGAGAATGTTCTGACGGCCTGCGCCCCGTGCAATCTCAAGAAGGGCAGCCAGTCGCTCCAAGCCGCCGGCATGAAGCCTTATCAACCACCCTATCGGCCCACCGTTTTTGAACTCCACCGCAACGGCCGCTTGTTTCCGCCCAACTATCTGCACGAAAGCTGGATGGACTATCTTTATTGGGATACGGAACTGGAAGAGTAGAAAGCGGACTTCTCCAAGGAACCGTTATCGTGTCCAGTTCGCTTCAATCTGCTCGTATTTGCGCTGAACGTCAGTGATGTAGTCGCGGACGATCGGAGCAGCGTCACGCTTGCGTGCGAGCTGCATATGGAAGACCTCCTGCGAGCCGGTGCGGAACATCATTTCGGCACTTATCAGGTAGAATTCCCACATCCGGCAGAACCGCTCGTCATACATCTCTGCCACCGCAGTCCGGTTCTTCTCGAACCGGTCATGCCAGTGGCGCAGCGTGGTTGCGTAGTGGACGCGCAAAAACTCCAGGTCCGTTACCCATAGGCTGTTGTTCTCGACTGCGGGGAACACTTCCGACAACGCGGGCGAATAGGCGCCGGGGAAGATGTATTTCCGCAGCCACGGACTTGCGGTGCCGGGCGGGCTCATGTGGCCGATGGAATGCAGCAGCATGACGCCGTCGTCGGTCATCAGATCGTTCACCTTGGCGAAGAATTCGCCGTAGTGGCCGACGCCGACGTGTTCGAACATGCCGACGGAGACGATGCGGTCGAACTTGCCAGTGAGTTCGCGATAGTCCTTGAGGAGGATGGAAACGCGGCTATCGAGACCGCGTGCTTTCATCGACTGGACGGCGAGGGCGTGCTGTTCCTTGGACAGCGTCACGCCTGTGACCTGAACGTCAGCAATTTGGGCCAAGTAGCGCGCGAGCCCGCCCCAGCCGCAACCGATGTCAAGGACGCGCTGGCCAGGCTGCAGGTTGAGCTTGGCTGCGATCAGGCGGCACTTGTTGCGCTGCGCTTGCTCTAGCGTTTCCTGCTCGTCGCGGAAGTAGGCGCAGGAATAGAACATCTCGGTGTCGAGGAACAGTTTGTAGAAGGCGTTCCCGAGGTCGTAGTGGTGGGCGACGTTCTGCTGGGCTTTCCCGACTGGATTGGCTTGCTGGAAGCGCTTCAATCCGCGCGAGACCCGGCGCAAAACCTTTTGCATTGGCTGATTGCCGAGGGAGAGGCGATTAACCGAGAAGAGGGTTAAAAATGCGCGCAGGTTCGAGCCGGGGAAGCTCATTCGCCCATCCATGTAGGCTTCGCCGGCGTGCAGCTCTGGATTAAAAAAGAGCTTGCGATAAAGCGTGGGGTCCGTCAGGCGCATCGTCGCTTCAGGACCGGGAGCGCCGGCGAAAACGTGCGTCTTGCCTTCGGCATCGATCACCGTGAGGCTGCCGACCTTCACGAACGACTTCAACATGTCTGACAGTGGAAACATGAGAGGACCCGCAGCTGGTTGTCTCGTCCCTTAGCTGAGCTATAGGCCGAACACTACCAGAAACAGGGTATCTCACGTCTCGTATCGTGCTTCCGAGGTGGGCTACTCGTGGGGTATACGGTCTAGAACCGGTTCGCCGTCCATACGCCGGAGCACAGGCCGGAGGGGCCGCGGCCTTGCCATGTGCCCTCGGCTCTGGTGGCGCCGAAACGGCCGGTGCCGCGCGCAACGCGAGGCCCGGCGATGGCAGTCATCCGAGCGCGGCCCCATTTCGTTACGCGGCCATCCACATTGATTGGATAAAAGGCAAACGAGCCTCCCGTCGAAAAGATACGACCGCGTTCTACCCCGAGGCTGACGTGGATGACGCCGCAGTGGCCGCGCGTCGTTTGCGCAATCATATTCCAGCCGCCGTCATGGCGCGCGGCTTCTGCGAGTGGCAGGGAACTCAGAACTGTGGTTGTGGAAAGTGCGGCAACTGCAATGGCTCGTGCGTTCCTCATGTGGTTCTCCCGGCAAAAGAGGGGCGCCTAGGCGCCAACAAACGCGCTCAACCTGCCGGCCAAGTTAAAGTTCCAATGCTGTCCCCGAACCTTATGTTTTAGGCCGCACGATCCGCGCCGCTTGTACCGTCGTCTGATCCAGATCGCGTTTTTCTCCTCATACGTAGAGCAACGTGGTACGTGATATTAGCCGGCCGTGCATGGCGGGGCCGAAGCAGAACTCGTCCGAAGCCTCTAGTCGGAACTCTCCCTGCCAATGTTGCGCGAACAGGAACTGAACGTCGGCCCTTACCCATTTCTGTCCGGTCGAAGTGAGATGGGGCGGTTAATCGCGGCCACAGATTGGTCGAAGCATCCGTTCGGACCTATCGCTCATTGGCCGCAATCGCTGCAATCTGCACTAAGTATCTGTCTGCAATCCAAATTCCCGACCGCAATCTATTGGGGGCGGGAATTGCGCCTTCTTTATAATGACGCGTGGTCGGCCATTCCCGGGCCAAGGCATCCGGGAGCGCTCGGCGCTCGGGCGCAAGATGTGTGGTCGGATATTTGGGACGACATCGCACCCCAGTTCCGGGAGGTGATCGCGACCGGCGAGGGCATGTTTGTCGAGGACCGGTTTTTGCCGATGGCACGGTTCGGCGCGCCGGAGGAAACCTATTGGAGCTACAGCTTCACGCCGATCCGAGGCGAGGACGGCACCATCGCCGGCATTTTCAACAGCGGCAGCGAGACCACTCATGCTGTGCTGGCACAGCGGCAAATGCGATTCTTTCTCGATCTGAGCGAGCATCTACGTCTGGGGTCGGATCTCAGCCTTGGCCGGGCCACCACGTTGAAGATGCTGGGTCAGCACTTGGGTGTCGCAGCGGCCCTTGTCGTGGGGCTCAGCTATGCCGCAGAGCCACGCGTGATTGCGAGCTGGAGCGATGGCAATCTCGATCAGAGCAAGGTCCTGGCCGTCATTCAGACGCTTGAGGAGACACTCCGTTCGGGCGAACCAACCATGTGCATCAACACGGAAGACGCCGAGCAGGCGCTTTGCAAAGCGGCGGCCGCGGCTGGCTGGGGGGCCGTGCTGGCCGTGCCAATGGGGAGAGCAAGCCATCCGATTGCAATCGTTGTTGCTCAGGAGCGCCCGAGAGCGTGGACGGCATTCGACTCAACGACGATCAGCGAAGCTCTCGAGCGTATGGATGCTTTCCGGCAACGTCTGCTCGCGCAGGATCGGGAAGAGATGGTGGTGCGCGAGGTCGATCACCGGGCACGGAACGCGATGATGGTGGCGCAGTCGATCGTCAATCTCACCTTCGCTGAGGGTGGTGAGGATGTGGCCGATAAGATTCGCGAGAGACTTGCAGCACTCGGGCGAGCGCAGGCGCTTCTTTCGAAGGAGCGCTGGCGTTCGGTTGATTTCGCAGCAATCCTTGACCAGGAGTTTGCCCCATTTCCATCGCTGAAGGCCACGTGCACCGGGCCGTCCGTGCCGCTCGGGCCGGGCATGGCGCAAACGCTGTCGCTCATTATCCACGAACTGGCGACCAACAGCGTGAAATACGGTGCCATGGGCCAGGCTGACGGCCAAGTTTCGGTGGTCTGGGATCTGCGCGATGGCCTATTCACGATGAACTGGACTGAACAGGTCCTGGTCCCGCGCAGCCAGAGTGATGCGGTTCGCACTGGGTTCGGCACGACCCTAATCGACCGCGTTGTGCGAAGTCAGCTACGCGGGCGGCTGGAGCGTCACCTCAGCACGACCGGCTTCGCATGCCGGCTGGAGGTGCCTTTCATCTCGTTTTGACAAATGTTGGAGAAACGATCTGGTATCTGTGAATCCGGTGAAAAAAGCCCCGCCTGCCGAAGCAACGGGGCTCAACACAGGACGAACTCAGGGCAGCGCTCAAAGCGCCAATTCAGATCAGGCCGCGCGCCGCTGCGGGGCAGAACACAGCGTCAGGGCAATCGCATCCACCGCTCGGCTCCAATCAAGGCCCTCGAGTTCGCTGTCGGAGAGGCCGAACGCCTTCAGTGCATCTTTTGGCATACCGCCATCACGAAAGAAGCGCGCGCAGGTCTGGCGTGCGACGCCCTGGGCCTGCTGCCACTGGACGGGATTGACGTGATCAGGATTCGAAAGGTGGGCCATGGTGGCTCTCCATTTGGATACTGGGTTACAGGGACGCTGACGCACGCATTACGAGTGAGTGGCAGGCACAGAGAGCGCAATGGCACCACTACGCAGTACCGTGTGATGCAGTGCCGTGAGGGACTGCGGGTCCTACACTCAATGCGCCTGCCGTTCCGTTGCAGGTCCGCCATCTCTTGCGAACTTGCGAATTCTATATGGAGCACTAGGCGGCCTTCGGCAGAGCGCCTGCATCGGATGCGCTGGCCTCGGCCACGGGCTGTTCTTCGATGTTACGCACGATGCCGGACACGATCTCCGACAAGGGCCGCCAAGCGCTCGGCGGTAGCGGGGACGCGACGTGGACTGCTTTCAACTTCGGGCTCTGCACGGGGGGCATCTGCATTGCATTCCTTACGCAACTTGGCCTCACGCAACTCCGGACACAACTGACGCAAACCAATTCAATTCAACTTCAGGCCAACAGACACGGTTACTGAGACAGAACGCTATGAACTCGTGCCGGGGTTCCGGAGCAGTCAACTTGAGCTGTGGATGACGTCCTCTCGACCTGGGGGAGCAGTCTGGCCAGACGCGTGGACTTTTCACGCCAGACCGCTCGCTTCAGATTTTGGAACACGCCTCTCAGCGCGCTCTTGGGGGTGTGCAACGCAGACGCTACAGGGGACGCAACGGACGCAACAGGAACGCAACGCTTACGAAGACCAATTGGCGGAGCCACAACGTCGGCGGACTGATCGGTCAAACTCGAATTCGAAACTCTTGACATCGAAACTGCGGCAGGACGCACACAACGCGACAAGACCTGCCTTGGAGACGAGGGGGAGGACGCAACAAAGATCCCCATACGCAACCACTCCTTCAAACCGCCCGCGAACCTCACCGGAGCTAAACCTCTAAGGTATCGCGTTCCGTTTGTGTTCCGCGCTTGGTGTGAATTAACTGCCACACTCGGGCGCAAAAATGGCGGAGGAACGTCCTATCCAAGGAAATTCGCTTGCCGTCTGTTCATAGAGAGTTCTGCCCGGCGCATAGGCCGCATTGGCTCGCCCAAAAGGTTGCGAGCTTTTTGGATCGCATTGAAATGGCTTATGTTTAATCGGGTGCCTTGGCTGCGAATGCGGCCTGCAGTGAAATTGCGAACAGCGCCAGAGAGATAAGTGCGTTCCATCCGGCGAACGACAGCCCGAATAGTCGCCAGGTGGCCTCGTCACAGCGGACGACACGAGCGCTTTCGAGTCCTTTCAGCAAATCGGCCGGGTTGGCCGGCAGGGCCTGCGCAGCAGTGCAAGTGTCGGGACCAGGCCAGAAGTGCCATTCAACCCCCGCGTGGTAGCTCGCAAGACCGGCATTCGCCAGGTAGCCGAGGCCCACGGCGAAGAACAGCAGGGCGGCGATGCGATTGCGCTCAGCGACGAGCGCCATGGCGAGAAAAGTCAGCGGAATGCCGGCATAGAAGGCGTAGCGCTGGATGAGGCAGAGCGGGCAGGGGGCGTAGCCGCCGAGGTATTCAAAGCCGAGCGCCGTGAGGATAACCCCGACTGAAATAATCAGCCCTAGTCCGCCGAGACGGTAGGCATTGGCGTGATCCGGTCGGAGTGAAGTTTCGAGCATGTCTATGTCCTCGGGCTTGCCCTAGAAAAGAAACTTCACAGCTGCAAAGCCTCCCGCCAGCAGTATGAAGAATACCACGGTGAGGATGCCGAAGTAGCGCTCGATGAAGCTGCGGATGGGTTCTCCGAAGTAGTAGAGGAGGGCTGCGACGGCAAAGAACCGCGAAGCCCGACCAACGATGCTGGCGAGAACAAAAATTAACGGATTCATCGCTGTCAAGCCGCTGGCGATCGTAATCACTTTGAATGGAAATGGCGTCAGGCCAGCCATGAATACGATCCAGGCGCCATACTCGTTGTATTGCGCAGCGAACGTATGAAACTTTTCGCCGTAGCCGTAGAAATCAAGGATTGGCTGGCCGACGAGATCAAAGAGGAAGTAGCCGATTGCGTAGCCGAGCAGCCCGCCAATGACTGACCCAACGGTGGCCACCGTCGCGTACCACCACGCTTTGAGCCTATTGGCTAGCGCCATAGGGATCAGCATCACGTCTGGTGGAATAGGAAAAATCGAACTTTCGACAAACGAGACCCAAAACAACGCCGTGGGAGCCCGCTCGCTTGCGGCCTGGCGCATCATCCAATCGTAAAGCGATTTTAGCATCGGCCGTTAGAACACTGATGGTTTGGGGGCATCTCTACGCGCGAAGTGTTGCAGCTTGCTGAACGGCGGGGGACACAGCTTGGGTTTTGAGCGAAAGCCGGCGGACGAGTTCGTTGAGGACAAAGCGCCCTGTGCCGATAGCTCGGATGGTGGGGCGGCGCCGGGTATGCGTCATCGCGGCCGCCGGCGCTATTCCTGGACCGACGCATGCGCGAATGATGTCCGCATCGTCATCCGGGGCTTCCAGAATTTCAAGAAGCCCCATGCTCTCCAAATCAGCCACTTCTGAAAGTGCCGGTGCGAAGCGGAAACGGCGGGCCATGGCCTCAAGGTCGATGCCTTCGGTAAGTCGCAGGCCCATGAGCAGCATCTCGTCGGCCTGCTCTTCAAGAGTGAGCGGGGTTTCGTCGGTGAAGCCGTGCCCTGCCTCTTCCACGCGCTCCGCCCAGCGCTCGGGGTTCTTCTCTGTCGACGTGGCGATGCGCTGACCATCCGGGAGAACAAGGCGGCCATGGGCACCGGGACCAATGCCGGCGTAGGCGCCGTAGCGCCAGTAAAGGAGGTTGTGGCGGCTTTCGTCTCCCGGGGCTGCGTGATTGGAAATTTCATAGGCGGGCAGGCCGGCAGCGGCAGTCATGTCTTGCGTGAGTGCATAGAGATCAAGCGCTGCGTCGGCATCAGGAACGACGAGACGACCGCGGGCGTGGAGTTCGGCATAGGGCGTGTCAGGCTCGATGGTGAGCTGGTAAAGCGAGAGATGTCCTCCGGCCATGGCGAGGGCTTCTGACAGTTCGGTGCGCCAGGCAATCAGTGTCTGACCAGGACGGGCGTAGATCAAATCAAAGGAAAAGCGATCGAAGGTGCGGCGTGCGATCTCAATGGCGGTTTTGGCTTCGGAGACCGAGTGCAGGCGTCCGAGGCGCTTCAATTCTTCATCGCGCAGAGATTGCACCCCGATGGATACGCGATTGACGCCAGCGGCTCGGTAACCAACGAAGCGATCGGCTTCTACGCTGTTGGGATTGGCTTCCAGCGTGATTTCGGCGCCGGGCTGGATGGTCCAGAGCTTGCCGATATGATCGAGGATGGCCGCGACGGTTGCCGGCTTCATAAGCGACGGCGTGCCGCCTCCGAAAAAGATCGAATAGACGTCTTGCCGTCCAACGCGCGCCTTTACATCATCGAGTTCGCGTATGTAGGCCGCGAGAAAGCGGGCCTCGTCCCAGCCCCCGAAGCGAACATGGCTGTTGAAGTCGCAGTACGGGCATTTTTGCGCGCAGAACGGCCAGTGAATGTAAACGCCGAATAGCGCGCCGGCGTCTGGCCGCTGCGAGACTGTGCTCACGGCTGTTTCGCCTCTGTGGCGGCGAGTAAAGCTTTGGCGAGCGTGCGCCAGCGCGGCTCATCCGTCATTTCCCCGACCGAGTCTTCGAGGGCGACCATGAGGGTGCCGATGTTGACGCGCGGCTGACCACGACGTTCGAGATCGGCGCTCAGATATTTCACGAATGTCTTCAGTTCCTCACGCGTGGAGATATTGGCAGCGGCCGCATGCAGGCCGTCGACGTCGCGATCGGCATTTGGCGTGACCGGTGCGCGGGAAATATCGCCCAGGACCGATTTGCGGAAGGCATCGAACGCGCGGGTACGATGGGAGATTGCGTACTTGTCCGCCGGTTCCATCTCACCGAAGGTGGTGTCGTGCCCATCAGGGGCGAACATCGGATCGTAACCGAAGCCGTTGCCGCCACGCGGCGGCCAAACCAGACGGCCGAAGACTTTGCCTTCGAAAGTTGCAACTTCGCCATCAGGCCAGGCGAGGCAGAGGACAGAAACGAAATTGGCGCGTGGACCGGGCGCAACCCAGCCGTGGCGCGCCGTGATTTCGTGCGCCACTTTCTCCATCGCGAGGCCGAAGTCTTTTTGAGGCCCGGCCCAGCGCGCAGAATAGATTCCCGGCGCGCCGCCAAGACAGTCGACTTCAAGCCCACTGTCGTCGGCGAGCGCTGGAAGGTGCGCACCCTTGGCGGCGGCAGTCGCCTTCAGCTTCGCATTACCCTCGAAGGTGAGTTCGGTTTCCTCAGGCTCTTCAAGATCCAGCGCACTCGCCGAGATTGCTTCCAGACCATAAGGCGCAATGAGCTGGTTGATCTCCCAGACTTTGCCCTTGTTGTGGCTCGCGACGACGAGCTTGGTTCCGCGTTTGAGGGTGCGCATTCGGCTGACTCAAGCCACGGTGATTTTTTGGAGCTGGACGAGTTCTGAGATGCCTTTGCGGGCCAGAACCATGAGGCCGTCGAAACTTTCCTGCGAGAAGGCAGTCGTCTCGGCCGTTCCTTGGACTTCGACGATGCCACCCGCACCCGTCATGACAAAGTTCGAATCCGCATCAGCGGTGGAATCTTCGGCATAGTCGAGGTCGAGGACCGGGGTACCGCGATAAAGACCGCACGATACGGCAGCGACCTGGTCGCGCAGAACGCCGTCCTTGACCATGTCGCGCACCTTCATCCACTGAATGCAGTCATAGAGCGCGACCCAGGCACCGGTAATGGCGGCCGTGCGCGTACCCCCGTCGGCCTGAATGACATCGCAATCGACTGTAATCTGGCGCTCGCCCAGCTTTTGCAGATCGACAACGGCACGCAGTGCGCGGCCGATGAGGCGCTGGATTTCCTGCGTGCGGCCGGACGGATGGCCAGACGTAACTTCCCGGCGGGTACGTTCGGACGTGGCGCGGGGCAACATGGAGTACTCCGCCGTAACCCATCCGCGGCCCTGACCCTTCAGCCACGGCGGCACGCGCTCTTCGAGGCTGGCCATGCAGAGGACGTGGGTGTTGCCAAACTTGATCAGACACGACCCCTCAGCGTGCATCGAGACTGCCCGTTCGATGGAGACCCGGCGGAGTTCGTCGGGCTGGCGTTTGGAGGGGCGCATGAGTGGTCTATACCTTTCGATGCTAGGAATTCGGCGCGACCCTAGTCCCGGGTGTTGCCTGGCGCAACCGCTCAACCATCAAGCCCGTTTGACGATGCTGCCCCCCAGCCCTAAATTTGTGACATAAAGCGGGTTCGCCGTCCCTGGCCGCCGCGTACCGGAAGTCGATGTCCGAAATCGTTAAGCTCAACGACCGCTCTCGAGCCATCCTGCGCCAAATCGTGGAGAGCTATCTCTCCACCGGGGACCCCGTGGGCTCGCGCAACTTATCGCGCGTTCTGCCGCTGCATTTGTCGCCGGCGTCCATCCGCAACGTGATGGCGGACCTCGAAGAGCTTGGTTTGATCTACGCGCCCCACACCTCGGCGGGACGGCTGCCGACGCAGACGGGACTGCGCATGTTCGTCGACGGCCTGCTCGAGACCGGGGCCCTCACGGAAGACGAACGTAAACAAATCGAGGCGCAGATTGCCGCCAGCAGGTCCACGTCGCTGGACAAGGTCTTGGGCGAGGCGGGGGAGATGATCTCCGGGCTTTCGCATTGCGCAGGCGTGGTGCTCGCGGAAAAGCAGGTGTCGCGTCTGAAGCAGGTTGAGTTCGTGCCGCTGGAGCCGACGAAGGCGCTGGCTATCCTCGTCAGCGAGGACGGCGATGTGGAGAACCGGATTGTTGACCTGCCACCGGGCGTGTCGGCTACAGCGCTAATTGAAGCGGCAAATTATCTGAATGCGCATATTCGAGGGCTGACAATCACGGAAGCGCGCCAGCGCATAGAGACAGAGTTGCAGACGGCCAAGGCCGAGCTGGACGTGCTGACGCAGAAGGTTGTGACGGCCGGCCTCGCCGAATGGTCCGGTGCACTGGACGATCGGCAAAGTCTGATCGTGCGTGGTCAGTCGAATCTTCTAAAGGATCTCACTGCGATCGAGGATCTGGAACGTATTCGTCAGTTGTTTGACGACCTCGAATCCAAGAGTGAGTTGTCACAAATCCTGGCACTAGCCGAAGGCGGCGAAGGGGTCAGGATCTTTATCGGATCCGAGAACAAGCTGTTTTCCATGTCCGGCTCGTCGCTGATCGTTGCGCCTTTTCACAACCATTCGCGCAAGGTGGTGGGCGTACTCGGCGTCATCGGACCAACACGTCTCAACTATGCACGGATCATCCCAATGGTCGACTATACCGCCAAGATCATATCGCGGCTCATCTCCTAACTGCCTCCTCTCTTGATTTTTTCCGGCCTTCGGCCGATACCGCGACATCCATTAGAACCAGATAAGAAGAGAGCGATCGAGCCCCCATGTCCGATCCGAACAGCACGCCCGATCCGAACGCGACAGCCAACGAACAGCAGCAGCCATCAGAGTCAGCTGACTTCGGAGCAGAACAGTTGAAAGCGATCATCGCCGCTCTCCAGGACGATCTGGCGAAGGCGAACGAGGAACTCGCCAATGCGAAGACCGAGACGCTACGCCTTGTGGCCGACATGGATAACCTGCGCAAGCGCACCGATCGCGAAAAGGTCGAGACGGCGAAGTTCGCCATCTCAAAGTTCGCCCTCGATATCATCGACGTAGCCGATAACTTCGAACGGGCCATGGCCGCTGTTCCGACTGGCGCTGCCGAGGCCGATCCGGCTTTGGCCACCCTTGTGGAAGGAGTTGGAATGATCGATGCGCAACTGAAGGGCGTTCTCGAGCGCCATGGCGTCAAACGCATTTGGCCTGAAGGGGAAATGTTCAACCCGCATCTGCATCAGCCCATGATGCAGCACGATCGTTCCGACGTGCCACAAGGCACCATCTTGCAGGTGTTCCAGGCAGGCTACGTGATCGAAGAACGTGTCATCCGGCCAGCTGTCGTCGTCACTGCCAAAGGCGGACCGAAGCCCGGCAAGCCAGACGCGGGCAACGGCGCCGAGACGGCTCCTCCAGCCGAAGATCCTTCAAACAGCGAGTGAGTCGAGACGGCTCGTTTCATCTGCCGGGATTTGAGGACCTGGGTGCACGTACTCACGCATGGTCTAGCACCCCCGTTGCTGAACTCTGCTAGAGTTTGCGGGAATGACACGTCTCCAGGCTGATTTCGTCTTATTGTTCTCTGCCGCGCTTTGGGGCGTCGCGTTCTATTTTCAAAAAGACGCGATGTCGAATGTGGGCCCGTGGACGTTCATCGCGTCGCGGGCGGGGCTTGCGGTTCTGGTACTCGCACCGCTGGCGTATTTCGAATGTCGCCGCGCCGCTGCACGCTCTGCCCCTAAGGGCCTCGCGCGACTGGCTGCCCAATGCGGGGCGGCATTTCTCGCCGCGGCGTTCCTGCAGCAGGAAGGCCTGCGAACCGCGTCTGTCACGAACACCGGATTCTTAACGTCCCTCTATGTGGTGTTCACTCCGATTGTATCGTGGATCTTGTCGTCCACGTATCCACCGCGACTGGTGTGGCCGGCGATTGGGATGTCGTTTTTCGGCACATGGCTGCTCGGCGGCGGCACGATCGGAGGACTTGGCATCGGCGAATTGCTGGTGATGGTAGGGGCCCTGTTCTGGGCCACCCATTGCGTGCTGACGGGCAAGGCGAGCCATCTCGAGCGGCCGCTCACCTACACTGTCGTCCAGTTCACGGTCGTGACTCTTTGCGCGACGGCTGCGGCTCTCGCATTCGAGCGGCCGACGCTTGATGCGCTGCGGGATGCGGCAGTCCCAATCCTGTTCGTGGGTGTCGTTTCGACGGCTTTGACCTATACCCTTTTCACTATCGCCATTCGTCACACGACGCCGCCGGAAGCGGCTGTCATTCTTTCGGCTGAGAGCCTGTTTGCTGCGGCAGCGGGCGCCGTGATGCTTGGAGAGCGGCTGAGCTTATTATCGTGGTTCGGGGCCGGATTGATGGTCGCGGCGGTGTTGCTTGTCCAGCTCGGTCCGTGGATCAGCCGAGCCGCGTCACGCGCCGCAGCGTGAGGTTGATGCGGCCGCCGCCGGGTACGAGATCCGAGGTTCCGGCGAGAATGCGATCAATTCCATGAAAGGCGAAACGGGCGGGGCCGCCGAGCAAGCACACATCACCTGAACGGAGCGTGACCCTCACTTTGGGATCACTGCGGTTACGCCCGCCGACATGGAATATGGCATCATCGCCCAGCGATACGGACAGAACAGCGGCGCGCGGCTCATCTTCGTCCTTGTCGCAGTGGGAGCCCATCTTCGCACCGGCCGGATAATGGTTGATCAGACAGGCTTCAGGCGGGCCATCGAACGCAGCATAGTCACGCCAAAGGTCGAGCAACTTCTGGGGTATCGGGGGCCAGGGTCGCCCGGTTTCGACGTGGGTCGCCTGATAGCGGTAGCCGCGCTCCTTATCCGACACCCACCCCAACGAGCCGCAGTTGGTCATCTTCACCGAAAACGGCTGTCCAGTTTTGGGCATGCGAGGCTGGAACAACGGAGCGGATAACATCACATCCTGGATGTCGGCCAGCAGTGCCTTCTGCTCGGCGCTCGTTAAGGCACCGGCAAACAGGCGAAAGCCTTCCGGAAGCGCGGCAAGAGCGGCCGCAGACGTCTTTGTTGCTGGATTTTTTGCCGAGATCGCCATTAGTGTCTCCGGTGGTGTGCGGCAGTGTGCGGCATCCTGGCCACGACAGATTTTAGTCACGGCGGCGTGATCCACTCCCGTTGCACCCCTCTAAAACCGCCCTATATACGTGACCACGACGTCTCATTAACTCCCCTGGGGACCGCAGCGGCTCCGGCCCTCTTAACGGGCGCGGGGCGGTACCGGATGCCATGACAAGGGTCCTGGCGGTTCGCCACAACGAAAAAGGAAGTTCACCATGGCTAAAGTGATCGGCATCGACCTCGGCACCACAAACTCGTGCGTTGCCGTTATGGAGGGTGGCAAGCCGCGCGTTCTGGAAAACGCCGAGGGCGCCAACACTACCCCGTCCATCGTCGCCTTTAACGACGGCGAGCGCCTTGTCGGACTGCCCGCTAAGCGCCAGGCGGTGACCAATCCGACTGGCACCTTATTCGCGATCAAGCGCTTGATCGGCCGTCGCTTCGAAGACCCCATGGTCGAGAAGGATAAGAAGCTCGTACCCTACAAGATCGTGAAGGGCTCGAACGGCGATGCATGGGTCGAGGTCGACGGCCAGACGTACTCGCCACAGCAAGTCTCCGCTTTCATTCTTCAGAAGATGAAGGAAACCGCCGAAGCCAAGCTCGGCGAAAGCGTTACGCAGGCCGTCATCACGGTTCCGGCCTACTTCAACGACGCCCAGCGTCAGGCAACGAAGGATGCCGGCAAGATCGCGGGCCTTGAAGTCCTGCGCATTATCAACGAGCCGACGGCAGCTGCGCTCGCCTATGGCCTTGATAAGAAAAAGGAAGCAAAGACGATCGCCGTCTATGACCTTGGCGGCGGCACCTTCGACATCTCGGTTCTGGAAATCGGCGACGGCGTCTTCGAGGTGAAGTCGACGAACGGCGACACATTCCTGGGCGGCGAAGATTTCGACATGAAACTCGTGTCGTACCTTGCCGACGAATTCAAGAAGTCGAACGGCATCGACCTGCGCAGCGACAAGCTCGCTCTCCAGCGCCTGAAGGAAGCCGCTGAAAAGGCAAAGATCGAACTTTCTTCGTCGGCTCAGACCGAAATCAACCTGCCGTTCATCACGGCGGACGCTTCGGGTCCGAAGCATCTTACAATGAAGCTGACGCGCGCGAAGCTCGAAAGCCTCGTGGAGGATCTTATCGAGCGGACGAAGGGTCCGTGCCTGCAGGCCATCAAGGATGCCGGCCTCAAGGCTGCCGAGATCGACGAAGTCGTTCTCGTCGGCGGCATGACTCGCATGCCAAAGGTCCAGCAGACGGTGAAGGAGCTGTTCGGCAAAGAGCCACATAAGGGCGTAAACCCGGATGAAGTCGTGGCGGTCGGCGCGGCGATCCAGGCCGGCGTGCTCAAGGGCGAGGTCAAGGACGTTCTGCTGCTCGATGTGACGCCGCTGTCGCTCGGCATCGAAACGCTGGGTGGCGTGTTCACGCGGCTCATCGAGCGCAATACGACCATTCCGACGAAGAAGAGCCAAGTGTTTTCGACTGCCGAAGACGGGCAGACGGCTGTGACCATTCGGGTCAGTCAGGGTGAGCGCGAAATGGCGGCGGACAACAAGCTGCTCGGCCAGTTCGATCTTGTCGGCCTTCCGCCGGCTCCGCGTGGCGTCCCTCAGGTGGAAGTGACGTTCGACATCGATGCCAACGGCATTGTCCATGTCTCGGCCAAGGACAAGGCCACCGGCAAGGAGCAGTCGGTCCGCATTCAAGCCTCGGGCGGCCTGTCAGATGCGGAAGTCGAGCGCATGGTCAAAGATGCCGAGGCGCATGCGACTGAAGACAAGAGGAAGCGTGAATTCGTCGAAGCGAAGAACCAGGCTGAAGCGCTCGTCCACGCGACCGAGAAGCAGCTTGCCGATAACGCGTCCAATGCGGCCGTCACGGCCGTCAAAGGCGATGTCGAGAGCGCCATCGCGAACGTGAAGGAGGCGCTCACGTCGGATGACGCTGAGAAGATTAAGGCCGCGACCAACGCGCTTGCGCAGGTGGCGATGAAGATCGGCGAGGCCATTTACAGCGCTTCGGCGGGCGCCAGCGGGGATGCCGGCGACGGGGCCTCGGCCAGCGAGTCGGCGGACGACAATGTCGTCGATGCCGACTTCGAAGAGGTCAAGGACGACAAGAAGAAGGCCGGCTGATATCAGAGATCCCGCCCTGCCGCCTCGTGCGGCGGGGCGGTTTCCGGTCCCGGCAGCCGATCGCGCACGCCCTTGCGGCGACATGGCGCCGGTCTCGTTCTGGACGTTGTGCTAGGCCGCAAAATCAAGGCTCTTTCATCAGAACCGTGCCGCCCTTCCTGCTCCGGATAAAACGCCCCTATGGCCAAACGCGATTACTATGACGTTCTCGGGGTGCAGCGGACTGCGAGCGAACAGGATTTGAAATCCGCGTTTCGCAAGCTCGCCAAGGACCATCATCCCGACCGCAATCCCGGCGATACGGCTGCCGAACAAAAATTCAAAGAGTTGAATGAGGCCTACGAGGTCTTGAAGGACCCGCAAAAGCGCGCTGCCTACGACCGGTTCGGGCACGCGGCCTTCGACGGAGGAATGGGCGGGCGCGGTGGGGGCGGCGCTGGTTTCGGGCCGGACTTCGCTTCATCGATGTCTGACATCTTCGACGATCTTTTCGGCGAGTTCATGGGCGGCCGTCGTGGTGGCGGCGGTGGTGGCCAGCAGCGACGTTCGGGGCGCGAGCGCGGTGCCGACCTGCGCTACAACATGGAAATCACACTCGACGACGCTTTCGCTGGCAAAACCGCGCAAGTTCGCGTGCCGACCAGTATCGTCTGCGAGACCTGTTCGGGGTCCGGCGCCAAGGCTGGAACCAAGCCGGTGACATGCGGTACGTGCGGCGGAGCGGGGAAGGTTCGTGCGAGCCAGGGCTTCTTCACCATCGAGCGGACGTGCCCAACCTGTCAGGGCCGCGGCGAGACGATCGCGGACCCTTGCTCCGCGTGCAATGGCACTGGACGCGTCGTCAAGGAGCGCACGCTGTCGGTAAATATTCCGGCAGGCGTCGAAGACGGTACGCGGATTCGTCTCAGCGGCGAAGGGGAGGCCGGATTACGGGGTGGCCCCGCAGGCGATCTCTACATTTTTCTTTCTATCAAGCCGCACGAGTTTTTCCAGCGCGACGGGGCGGACGTATTCTGCCGCGTCCCGATCTCGATGACGACAGCTGCGCTCGGTGGACACATCGAGGTGCCGACGCTCGATGGCACGATGAGCCGCGTGAAGGTTCCCGAAGGAACCGAGACCGGGAAGCAGTTTCGCTTGAAGGGCAAGGGCATGCCTGTCCTGCGGTCGAACGCGGCCGGCGACCTCTACATTCAGGTCGATGTCGAAACACCCAAAAATCTGTCGCGCAAGCAGCGTGAGTTGCTGGAAGAATTCGAAAAGCTCAGTGCCAAGGAAACGAGCCCGGAAAGCACAGGGTTTTTTGCGCGCATGAAGGATCTTTTCGGTGGCGAGGGCTGAGGTCGTCGGAGGGTGGAACCGGGGTCAAGGGCTGCGCCTGACTGAAAACTTATCGTTCGAGTTCGCAGGTACCTGCGGCTCGGCAGCATCAAGGGATGTGAAATGTCTGTCACGCCGAATGCGCCTCGCTTGTTGTTCTTCGCCGGTTCGGCCCGCACCGGGTCGCACAATATGCGTCTTGCACGCCTCGGCGCTTCCATCGCGGAAGCGAACGGCATCGCTGCGACGTTCGCCGATCTCGGCGATTATGCGATGCCGCTCTATGACGCGGATTTGCAGAACACAGAAGGCATCCCTGAAAACGCTCGGAAGTTCGAGGCGCTGATGCGGGTCCACACGGGGGTCTTCATCGCGTGCCCGGAATACAATGCGTCCATCACCCCGCTCCTGAAAAATACGCTGGATTGGATGAGCCGCATCAAGAACGAGGGCGAAGAACCGCTCGCCGTCTTCAAGACGCGCGTTTTTGCGCTTGGCTCCTCGTCGCCCGGTGGAATGGGAGGGCTGCGCGGCCTCAATACCGCTCGAACCGTTCTCGAACTGGGATTAGGTGCTTTGGTTTTGCCGGAACAGTTTGCTGTTCCGCGGGCCATGGACGCTTACGACGAGCACGGCCACTTGAAGAACAAAGAGAGTCAGGAGCAGTTCAAGAGCTTGATCCAGAAGCTTGCCCGCGCCGCACACGTGCTGCATGGATAGTCCATCAACCGGGTCGCTGCCATGAGTCATACTCCCCTCAAGGATCGTCTGATCGTTGCGCTCGACATGCCAACGGCGGAGGAAGCGCAGCGGTTGGTCGCCAAGCTGGACGACGCGGTCTCCTTCTACAAGGTCGGTCTTGAATTGCTTTTTGCTGGCGGTCTTGATCTTGCCGACAGTTTGATCGCTCAGGGCAAGCGCGTCTTTCTCGATATGAAACTGCTGGATATCGGCAACACCGTCGAGCGGGCAGTTTCAAATGCTCGCGAACTGGGCGTCGATTTTCTCACGGTGCATGGTCACGACCTGAAGACGTTGCGTGCGGCGGTCGCCGGACGCGGCCCCAGTCAGCTGAAACTGCTTGCCGTCACTGTCATGACGAACCTGACGGAAGATGATTTGAAGCAGCAGGGTAGCCGCTTCACACCGGGCGAACTGGTGCTGCACCGCGCCCGGTTGGCGCACGAAGCCGGGTTCGATGGTGTTATCGCGTCAGGTCAGGAGGCGGCAGCAATCCGCGCGGCCACGAGTCCTGATTTTCTGATCGTCACGCCTGGTATTCGGCTGGCTGGAAGCACAACCGATGACCAGGAACGCGTTATGACGCCGGAGCATGCCATAGGCGCAGGGGCGAACCATATTGTGGTCGGGCGGCCAATCACGCAGGCCGACGATCCCGTACAAGCCGCACTGACATTTCACAATCATATCCGGCAGGCCTGAGCAGGGCGCAAATAGGCTTTTCAGTTAGCCTCGCTTGCAGGCGTGCGCCGCGCGGCTTATGCCTTCCGCCATCTCAATGGTTCAGAGGACGAATGCAGAATGCCCAAGGGATATGTGATCGCGCACGCCACCGTTACCGACGCCGAGAAGTGGGGCCAATACGTCGCAAAATCAAAGATTGCACTCGACAAGTATGAAGGCAAGCCAATCGTGCGCGGCGGCAAGTGCGAGATCGTCGAAGGAAATGGCGTGGCGCGCAATGTCGTACTCGAGTTTCCAAGTTTCGAGCATGCGATCGGGTATGCGCGTAGCCCCGAATATGCCGAGGCCAAGGCATTGCGGCAAGGTGCAGGAACGATCGACATCACTGTCGTTGAGGGCGTCTGAGGCGAGATGGCTCATTTCCCCGCCAGTGATGGGCGGCCGGCGTGGCGCGTGAGCGTGCTCACGCTTTTTCCGGACATGTTTCCGGGACCACTCGGTGTTTCGCTTGTGGGCCAGGCGCTCGCTGCCGGTTTATGGTCGCTGACGACGCTTCAAATTCGCGACTTCGGGCTGGGTAAGCACCGACAAGTGGATGACACGCCGGCGGGCGGGGGCGCAGGAATGGTTCTGCGGGCCGATGTTCTGGGACCTGCTCTCGATGCGGCGCGTTCCGGTAATTCCGATGCGCCGCTGATTTACTTGTCACCACGGGGGCGACCGCTCACTCAGGACCTCGCAAAGAGCTTGGCGGCCGGGCCGGGGGCGATCCTGCTTGCGGGCCGGTTCGAGGGCATCGATGAGCGCGTCATCGCCGGCCGCGCACTCCAGGAGGTTTCGATCGGCGATTATGTGCTGTCAGGTGGCGAACTGGCGGCGATGGTTCTGATCGATACCTGCGTGCGGTTGCTTCCCGGGGTTCTTGGAGCAGCGGATAGCTTGGCCAGCGAAAGCTTCGAAAGCGGGCTCTTGGAATATCCTCAATACACCCGTCCGCGCGAGTGGGAGGGCAAGTCAATTCCTGACGTGCTCCTATCTGGCGACCATAAGGCCATCGAGGCGTGGCGCCGGGCCGAATCTCTGCGGGTTACGGCTGAGCGGCGACCGGATCTCCTAGTCAAGAAAGCGGCGCCCTAACTGGCGTCAAGCGGCGCTGCCCTGCCGAAAAACCTGTCTGCAGTCGGTCGGCCATTTGTCCGATCTGACGGGACCAAATCTCCATCAGGCGGCCGGAAGAGGGTCCGCATGACTTGGATCGATAGAAGAACCAGTCTTCAAGATCGTAAAGGCACCGAATCATTCTGCCACCCCCCAATGGTTTTGGCCAGCTTTGGGGATTGTGGTTAACGAGTCGTTAATTCGATTCCACTTTTGACCAAAATCGATCTCGTCAAATTGAAAATTGCCTCCTTGGGTCGTTATGCAATTAGCGAATTAAGCGCACCGTTATTCCAGCAGCAGGAATAATTGAGAAAAAACTCATAATAGACATTACTCAAGCGCTTTGATTGTCAATAGTCGACCTGAAATCTCTTACATACCATGGTGTTACGTTGAAGGTCTGGGAAAATCATTCCTCGCCACCGCCTCGATAAAAAACAATCTTTACCGGCTTCTTTACCGTCATTGCCATTGCCTTATTTGCAATTCGATTCGTGTTTGAAAAAAAATCTAAGGGGATGCATCACAGGTTTGTTCATCTTTGGGCCGCGTAACGGCTCGGGTTTCAAGGTTCATCCTATGCCGCGAGCGGATCTAATACGGACTCTGATCGGGCGCCGCACTTCGATGTCCCACCCGCATACGAGCCCCGCCTATCATCCTGGATCTCGTCCGCTTCCTGTCGCTATCGCCGTGTCGAAGGGGTCTTGGGTCGGATTTCTCAAAGGCCTTGGGAGCGATACGGAACTCGTTTTTCTCGGAGGTGTATTGGCAGCGCTGTGTGGTTGGTTCGTCTTATCGATTGAGCCGGTTAGTTCAGTAGCCGAGCAGCGAAAGGGGATCAGTCAGCCCGAAACACTCCTCGTTAAGCCCCTCGACCCGTTCATGCTCGTCAGTTCTCGCGCGAGAGATTGGCTGTTACCAGCTCTGCTGGCTTTCGAGCCTCGACCACCGTCTCGACCGCTACTGCAGCGCCTCGCGGCACCTGCGGCCACGGCATCCGTCGAGCAACATGCGCTCCTTGCAGAGCCGCTTTTTGATCCACTCGGCTCCGTCATCCTGTCCGGTTTGCCGCCGTCCAGCCGGCTGTCGGCCGGGGCGGAAGTCTCTGCGCCAGGATCTGCCTCTAGCGATTGGGCCGTGGCATTCGGTGATCTGGATGACCTCGTGATCACATTGCCGCGAGACAGGACTGGCCCCGTCCAGGCCACCCTGGATCTGCGGACGCGGGCCGGCCTTAAAATCGCATCGCTGAAGGTGGAAATGCGAGAAGAAAGAGCTCGCGTGGCAGCACCGAATGAAAAACCAACGAGATCAAAGCTTAAGGCCGCCACGGCTCCTCAGGCACCCGGAAAGCTCAAGGTGAATAAAGAACGTGCCGCGTCCAAGGTTGTCGTCAACCCGGACCCAATTTACCCGGGTGACGCGCCTAGGGTCAGCGTGTCGCCTACGCCGGCCCCTAATCCGAGCTCGGCACCGTTATTGGCCGCGCCAATGATCATATTCAAGCCCGACCCAAAAGATAGCGCTACCAGCGGCCTTAGCCCAGCATTGCGCGACGATCCTCGGTTCACAACGCTCCGGGGCCTGGGGATTTCACCCGCTGAAGTCCCTACGGGGCCGGCTGAGAGCCCGTCGTCGCCTTGAAAACAGGGACGTTCCAAAAGGACGTCCCCTCTCGACATCTTTCGACCTTTCCGGTATCACGCGGCCAACGAATTCCCCGATCAAGGGTGCCCTTAAGGGCCGCATGAGCCTCCCTCGCCTGTCAGCTAGACGGCGGCGAAGCTCCTCTGCTTTGAAAAACAAACAAAAAGGTCAGCGACATGAACATTATTCATCAGATCGAGCGCGAGCAGATGGATGCCGTGCTTGCCAAGCGTGGGGTTCCGGAGTTTCAGCCGGGCGACACGGTCAAGGTGATGGTTCGCGTGGTCGAATCGGCGGACGTCGATCCCAAGGACAAGAAAAAGAAGGCGGCGCAGGCGAAGGCTGCCGTTGAGCGTTTGCAGGCGTACGAGGGGATCGTGATCGCACGCGCAGGTGCCGGGATCAACGAGAGCTTCACAGTACGTAAGATTTCCTACGGGGAAGGCGTGGAGCGCGTATTCCCGATCTACTCGCCGCATATTGCGGAAATCGAGGTTCTGCGCCGTGGCCGTGTCCGCCGCGCGAAGCTCTATTATCTGCGCGGTCTGCGCGGCAAGGCGGCACGCATCTTCGAACGCACGGATGCGCGCGCACGCAAACTGAATGCTGCTTGGAAGGGCTTTAAGAAGCCTAAGGGTGAGGCCGACGATCTCACGCAGATCAATGGCATCGACGCCAACCTCGCCGCCCGCCTGAAGCAGCTCAACCTTTACAAGTTCGAGCAAATCGCGAACTTTTCGGATGAGGATATCGGCAACGTCGAAGGCGCTCTCAGCATTGATGGACGCGTCGAGAAGCAGGACTGGATTGGCCAGGCCCGTGCACTTCTGACGGCTGCCGAGGCTCCAGCCGAGGGCGATGCTCAGGCATAAGTCTGCAACACTTACTTCCTAGATCAACGGTGCAAACGGCGGCTCCTAGGCCGCCGTTTGTCTTTCGAAGTGGCTGCGACGGATCGGTGCGCGCCGCGCGTTGGCTAAGACGAGCCTTTCGGTTACTGTTCTGCCCGTCAGTCATGATGAGCCTCGAAACCCATGTCGAATGTTGAAGTCTCCCGGGCGCTCCAGCGCGACAACTCCATCAAGCTGCACGGGCCGGACGGCTTTGCTGGTATGCGCAAAGCTGGGCAGCTCGCGGCTGCGGCTCTGGATATGATCACACCGCATGTGAAGCCCGGAGTTGCCACGGATCATCTTGATGCGCTCGTGATGGAGTTTGCCCGCGACCACGGCGCACTTCCAGCGCCGCTGAACTATCGCGGATTTCCCAAAGCGATCTGCACGTCGATAAACCATGTGGTCTGCCACGGTATTCCTGGCCCGAAGCCCTTGCGCGAAGGCGACATCGTCAACATTGACGTCACGCTCATCGTCGACGGCTGGCACGGCGATACGAGTCGCATGTATGGCGTGGGCGAGATTTCGCGTCGAGCCGAGCGGCTCATCGAAGTAACTTACGAATGCTTGATGCGCGGCGTGGCGGCGGTAAAGCCCGGTGCGTCAACGGGCAAGATCGGCGCCGTGATCCAGGAGTTCGCCGAGGCGGAGCGCTGCAGCGTGGTGCGTGATTTTTGTGGGCACGGACTCGGCCGTGTGTTTCACGACCGGCCGAACATTCTCCACTATGGCGAAGAGAACGAGGGCGTCGTGATGCAGCCCGGGATGTTCTTCACCATCGAGCCGATGATCAATCTCGGCAAGCCGGCTGTAAAAGTTTTGCCCGACGGCTGGACAGCGGTGACGCGAGATCGGGAACTGTCGGCGCAATTCGAGCATACCATCGGCGTGACGGAGAACGGCTGCGAGATTTTCACGACTTCGCCCGCCGGCCTCCACCAGCCTCCATACGTCATGACCTGAGTATCCACTTGAGGGGGTAGCGATGGCGGATCGGGGGACGGAGGATGACCCGCCGGCACGATCTGGTCTTTTTGAAGCTCCGTCAGCGATGGCGCCTCTCCACATGGGCCATCGCGACCGACTCCGCCAGCGATTTCGAAGGGGTGGCGCCGATGCGATTCCAGATTATGAGCTTCTCGAACTCATCTTGTTCAGAGCCATTCCGCGCCGCGACACAAAAGATTTAGCCAAACGCCTCATCGCACGTTTCGGATCCTTCGCTGAGGTCGTCAACGCGCCCGAAGGACGGTTGAAGGAAGTAGCGGGAGTAGGCGAGGCCATTGTCACCGAATTGAAACTGGTGCACGCGGCGGCGACCCGACTCGCGCGCACAGGGCTTGTCCAGCGGCCGTTGCTCTCATCAGGTCCTGAAGTGATCTCCTATCTCACCATGGCGCAGGCGTATGAGCACCGGGAGCAATTCCGCATTCTGTTTCTCGACAAGAAAAATCGTCTGATTGCAGACGAAGTGCAGGGGGAGGGAACGGTGGACCATACGCCTGTGTACGTCCGTGAAGTCGTCAAGCGGGCGCTGGAACTATCGGCGACCGCCATTATTCTCGTCCACAACCACCCGTCTGGTGATCCAACGCCGTCCCGAGCCGATATCGACATGACAAAACTCGTAATCGAGGCTGGCCGGCCCCTAGGCGTCGTCGTTCATGATCATATTATCGTTGGACGAAGCGGCCACATCAGTATGCGATCGCTGCGGCTGATCTGATTGATGCATAAGCTGGGCGCCAGTAGTCTACTGTCGATTCGGAACGCATACCTATCGGGAGAAGCCACATGCGCTTGGGAATGCCTGCTCTGACATTGTTCGCGCTAACCATGCCTCTGGCAGTATCAGCTCAGGAAGTGACAGGACTGGCGGCAATGCATGACATGAGGCGCGAGAAGGGTAAGCTATGCATGAGTGACCACTGGCACTCGGGCAGCGGAACCGGGGCGAGCAAGCAGGCCGCGCAGAAAGCAGCCATCCGGTCGTGGATCGACTTCACGGATCTGGAGTATGGCGGCCGGTGGGCGAGCTTTGCCAACGCAGCCAGCAAAAAAGTCTCTTACTCCAAGGAGTCGACGGGCTGGAGCGCGAGCGTCGAAGCACGGCCCTGCTACCGGTAATCCAAGAGGGCATCCATGCATCAGGTGCCGCGCGGCTTTGCACGCGAGGTCGGAAGTGCTTCGGCTGGATCGTCGGGCCAGAGATGGCGTGGGTAGCGCCCTTTCATCTCGGATTTCAACGCGCTCCATGAGCCGGACCAAAAGCCGGGCAAGTCGCGCGTGATCTGGATGGGCCGATGCGCGGGCGAGAGCAGATTGAGGGTGAGTGGCAGCCGACCGCCTGCGATCGATGGGTGCTCCTTCAGTCCGTAGAGTTCCTGCACCCGGATCGACAGCGCCGGCGCGCCGGGTCCATCATACTCGATGGGGTGCCGATTGCCCGTAGGCGCCACAAAGTGCGTCGGAGCTTCGGCGTCCAGCTTTCGCTTCGCGTCCCAGGGAATCAGGACGTCCAGCGCCTGGTCGAGCACTTCAGCATCGATATCGGTGAGCTTGGTTGCGTGCGTCAGCAATGGCGCGAGCCATTCGCCCACGCTGTGTGACAGCGCTTCGTCGCTCAGGTCGGGCAACATTGAAGCTGGCCCCTCGGCGGCGCGCAGGAACAGTACTCGGCGGCGCAACTGCTGGTGAGCTTTGGACCATGGCAAGCGGTCAAGACCCGCGACTCTGGTGCCACGAGCGAGCAGGGCTGCCGTCTCGGACGACGGCGTGACCGGCCGGGATTCGCTGGCCAGAGTGATCGAACCGAGCCGGCGGACGCGACGGGCGCGGACCGCGCCGGCATCGGCATCGAATGTGAGTTCATCACTTTCCACGATTCGATCGCGAGCCAAGGCCAGCACTTCGACCTCACTCATGCGGGCTGCATAGAGAATGCGAGTGTGTGCTGCCGTTCCCAGCAATTCAGCAACTACGAGAAAGGGCGATTTGGCCAGCCCATCGCCCGGATCGACATAGGCCCCGCGCCCATTGGCAAGCAGGAATTGACCCGGAGCGCCCCGCGCTTTCGCAATCCGGTCGGGATAGGCGAGCGCAAGCAAAGCGGCGATGCTGCCGTCGCTGGAGGATGGCGGCGCACCGGCCGCTTTCGCCCAGCCAATTGCAAGCCGGCGCATATCTTCGGCTCGGCGTGATCGGTCCCGGCGAAAACTCGACAGACGATGTTCAAGATCAGTATCGTTGCCGCCGAGACCGCGCTCCACGAGAATGGCCGCCAGTTCGGCAGCTTGCAGTGAGCGAGCAGCGAGAACCATGCGGGCCAGACGTGGGGGCAGCGGGAGTGCGCGGATACGGCGGCCTTCCGCCGTGATGCGGCCATCAGGCTCCAGGGCGCCGATCGTCTGCAGTTCTTGTCGTGCCGCCATGACGGCATATGCCGGCGGTGGGTCGAGCCACGAGAGCGTTGACGGTTCCCTGACGCCCCATTCGGCAAGGTCCAGGAGCACGCCGCTCAAGTCGGCAGATAAAATTTCGGGCTCGGTAAATGGTTGCAAACTCACGGTCTGCGGTTCGTCCCAGAGGCGATAGCAGACGCCTGGCTCCGTCCGGCCAGCGCGGCCGCGGCGTTGATCCGCTGAAGCGCGCGAGACGCGTATCGTTTCGAGCCGCGTTACGCCGGCATCGGGTTCAAAGCGTGGCACGCGCTGCAGACCGCTATCGATGACAACGCGAATACCTTCGATGGTGAGGGATGTCTCGGCGATGGCTGTGGCAAGCACGATCTTCCGCTTGCCCGGCGGCGCAGGCTCCACAGCGCGGTCCTGGGCCGAGATATCCATCGCGCCATAGAGCGGGGCGATGATGATGTCCGGATCTGCGACGGTGCCCGCGAGGCGTTCTTCGACGCGCTTGATCTCACCTTGGCCGGGCAAGAACACGAGCAACGAGCCACGCTCAGCACGAACCGCACGACCGATAGCGTCCGTCACCTGATCCTCTATGCGGCGGTTTGCGTCGCGGCCGAGATACCGTGTCTCGACGTGGAATGCGCGGCCTTCGCTTTTGATAACGGGTGCGCTATCCAGTAGAGACGCGACGCGGGCGCCGTCGAGCGTGGCCGACATGACGAGGATGCGAAGGTCGTCGCGCAATGCTTTTTGTGCGTCCAGGGCGAGCGCGAGACCGAGATCAGCGTCGAGCGCGCGTTCGTGGAACTCGTCGAAGAGAACCGCGCCGACGCCGTCCAGAGACGGATCATCCAGGATCATGCGGGTGAAGACGCCTTCGGTGATGACCTCGACGCGTGTGCGGGGTCCACTCTTGGAGACCAAGCGGGCCCGCAGGCCGATGGTATCGCCCACGCGCTCATCTAGTGTCCTGGCCATGCGGTCGGCTGCGCCGCGTGCGGCGATGCGGCGAGGCTCGAGCACGAGGATCTTCTGACGGCCAAGCCACGCCCTGTCGAGCAATGCAAGTGGCACGCGGGTTGTCTTGCCAGCGCCGGGCGGAGCGACAAGAACGGCCGATCGGCTGGACTCGAGTGCGGCGTTGAGTTCCGACAGGACGTCGTCGATCGGGAGCGGCGTGTCGAAACGCATCACGGTTGCGCCCATGGGCTCACGCGGCGCGCGCCTCGGCCTTTGCGGCGGCATCGCGGATCGCGCGGATGTTCTGCGCATAGGCCATCTGCGTGCCGCCCTTAAATACCGCCGAGCCGGCAACCAGCACATTGGCTCCGGCACCGACAACCGCGGGCGCCGTTTCAGGTGTAATGCCGCCATCGATCTCGATGTCGATCGGCCGACCGCCGACGAGTGCTTTCACCTGCCGAACCTTTTCGATCACAGAGGAGATGAAGGCCTGGCCGCCGAACCCGGGGTTTACAGTCATGAGCAAAACAAGGTCGAGACGGTCCAGCACATATTCGATCACGTTTGCCGGTGTGGACGGGTTGAGCGACACACCGGCTTTTTTGTCCAGCGCCCTGATGGCCTGCAGAGACCGATCGAGGTGGGGGCCTGCTTCGGCGTGGACCGTGATGATGTCGGCACCTGCATCGGCGAAAGCGGCAAGATATGCATCGCAGGGAGCAATCATCAAATGGCAGTCGAAGACCTTCGCTGAGGCAGAGCGGATCGCTTTGATGACCGGCGGACCGAATGTGATGTTGGGCACAAAGTGACCGTCCATCACGTCGAGATGAATCCAGTCCGCACCGGCAGCATCCACGTCGCGGACCTCAGCGCCGAGCTTGGAAAAGTCGGCGGAAAGGATCGACGGAGCGATGATCAAGGGCCGGGACATGACAGACCTCCGGTGGAAGCGGTGGCGCCCGGACAAAGAGTTATCCGGTACGGCTCACGCGTACACGGGCCCGGTTCTTCCGGCAAGCGGGTTGGACAGATATGCCCGGCAACAAGGGGGCTGGTTCAAAAGAAAGTGCGCCGCTTGCGCTCCATGAGCTGCAGGATCATGGGCGTAAGGATGAGCTGCATCGCCAGATCAAGCTTCGACCCCGGGATGACAATTGAATTCGCACGGGACATGAAGCTGTCTTTGATCATGGAGCACAGGTAGGAGAAATCTATGCCGCGTGGGGATTTGAACCGAATGACGACCATCGACTCATCCGGCGTGGGAATCCAACGAGCGACGAACGGGTTCGACGTATCAACGGTCGGGATACGCTGAAAGTTGATGTCCGTTTCGGTGAACTGCGGGCAGATGTACTTCACGTAGTCCGGCATACGGCGCAGGATGGTCGTCGTCACGTCTTCGGTCGAGTAGCCGCGGTCTTCGCGATCGCGGTGAATTTTCTGAATCCACTCCAGGTTAATGACCGGCACGACACCGATTTTCAGATCGGCATATCGTGCGATGTTCACTTTGTCGGTGACGGTGGCGCCATGAAGGCCTTCGTAGAATAGCAGGTCTGTGCCATAGGCGATCTCTTCCCAGGGCGTGAACGTGCCGGGCTCAACGCCGAAGCACTGTGCCTCTTCCTGGTTATGGACATAATGGCGGGTCTTGGCGCTACCGATCTCGCCATAGGAACGGAACGCCTGCTCGAGTTCCTTCAAAAGATTTGCTTCCACACCGAAATGGCTGAAGTGCTGGTTGCCAGCCTCTTCGGCGGCTTTCATCGCGGCTTGCATCTCATCACGATTATAGCGGTGGAACGCGTCGCCTTGAACGAATGCGGCATTCAACCCCTCGCGGCGAAAGATCTGCTCGAACGTACGCTTGACTGACGTCGTGCCTGCTCCAGACGAGCCTGTTACGGATATGATCGGATGCTTGGCGGACATCTTGCGTCGTTCCTTGCGAACTCAAGTTCTGAACAGGCCGCGGCGGCCGAAAAGCGGAGAGCGCTCACCCGGTCCATGCGGTTCGTGGTGAAGGCGCACGACGTAATCGACTTCGGCCTTCGAGCCAGCAACGATTGGCGTGTGCTGGTGCAGGGTGCGTGGCTCAACATCGAGGATGCGGTGGCGGCCCGTCGAGGCGCCGCCGCCTGCCTGCTCGATGATGAAGGCGAGGGGATTTGCCTCATACAGAAGGCGCAGTCGACCAGAGGTGTAGCCGTCGCGAAGATCGGCGGGATAAAGAAAAATCCCGCCGCGTATGAGGATCCTGTAAATGTCGGATACGGGCGTTGCGGTCCAGCGCATATTGAAGTCTTTGCCGCGAGGACCGTCGCGGCCGCGCAGCAGATCATCGACGTAGATGCGTACGCAGTCTTCCCAGTGACGATAGTTCGAGCTGTTGATAGCGAACTCGGTTGTGAGCGCGGGAACCGCGACACTGTAGAAGCTGCGGATGAATGTGCGTGTTGCAGGATCGAGCGTGAAAATCTGCGTACCGGCGCCGACGCTGACGACGAGGCTCGTGTAGGGACCATAGACCGCGAAACCAGCTGCAAGCTGGTTGCGACCCGGCTGCATGAAGCTCGACCCATCTCCGCCGCTCGCCAAGGCCGGGAGAACCGAAAAAATCGTTCCAAGCGTGATGTTGGCTTCGACGTTCGATGAGCCGTCGATCGGGTCCACCGCGACCGCAAGCTTGCCGTCCGCGTGGATACGCAGCGGATTGTCCATCTCCTCTGATGCAAAGCACGAGACGGGGCACGTGCGCAGCCCATCAAGGATCAGGTCGTTAGCGAGGACATCAATCTTCTTTTGCTGATCGACCCCACTCTGCTTGCCGGTGGTCGCTCCGATTGCGCCTGCGAGAGGACCTTTGCGGATCAAGGCATCGATTTCGATGGTAGCTCCGGCGATGGCATCGACGGTTTTGGCCACGGGTTCTCGATCCGGGGAGCGATCGACCCAGCGCGCGAGGTAGTCCGCCAATGTAATGACGTCCGACATGCCGATGCTTGGATCCTTCAGGCGCTCGCTTGGCGCGGCAGCAAAAAATTAACGGGAGACGCGATTTTCGCTAAAGTGACGCTCAAGGCGGTATTTCAGCATACAAATCTGCAAGCAATGGTGAAAATCCATTTTTTGGTGGCTAATCGCGATGCGCGAACTGTCGAGTCTTGCCACAGCAAGCGGCGTCGCTATAGCGGCTCTGAGATGTGTAGCAACTCCATGAGGATCGAAGTCCATGGCGAAAGGTGACGACGAGAAGCAGAAGGTCGAGCCGGCGGCTGTGCTGTCAAGAGACGAATTGCGGCGGCGGGCGGCCGTGGCCAAGCAGGTCTCAAGCTCATTCGCCGACATCGTCACCTTGCTCATGCGTTCAGAGACAGAGCGTAACCGTACTCTGGCGGATCTGGAGTGGATGGTAGTGCCGGCAATGCAGACGGGCCAATTCGCGGTGGCCGAGGCTCAATCGCACGAGACCGGTGTCGTTGCCCCTTTGGGCGTCGTTCTCTGGGCCATGGTCTCCACCGAGGTGGACAAGCGCCTTACTGCCGAAGCCGGTCAGCCGATGACGCTTGCACCCGGTGAGTGGCGATCCGGAGACATCCCATGGATAGTGGCTGCGTTCGGGGACAATAAGGTTGTGGGGCAGTTGTTCGAACAACTCTCCAAGAATGTGTTTACGAAACAGCCGGCGAAGTTGAGGGCTCGCGATAAGGACGGCAACCCGTTCGTGGGCCGCCTGGAGTTCAAGCCGGGGACACCAGCGGCTTGATGAAACGTAAACACCCGTCTCGACAAGTAACTCATTTGTATAGGCATTTCTTGTTCACAGTTAGCTATCTATGAAGATATCTGTGTCACCAATGCTCCAGTAACCAAGCGCTGAACAGGAATGCAGGCTCTAGCCTGCTGCTCACCTGCTCAGCGCAATCGGAGCGTTTGTGCCGTCATGAGTTCGCTCTCGTCCGCCCCAGCAGCAAATCCGATCCGGCGCACGCTTGCCAGGTCCAAAGACCTTTTCGTTGCAGTTGGGCTGTTCTCCGGCGTGATCAATCTGCTGGCGCTGACTGGCTCCTTCTACATGTTGCAGGTGTACGATCGGGTTCTGCCTTCCAATAGCGTGGCCACGTTGATCGGTCTCACCGTCCTCATGGCGCTGCTCTATATCGCCAATGGCTTCCTCGATTTCATACGCGTTCGCGTGATGGCCCGTGTCGGTGTCCGGGTGGACAACGATGTTCGCGCGAGTGTGTTTCGGGCCATTCGGCTCATGCCCCTCAAGTTCCGTAAGGCCGGCGATGGTCTGCAGCCGATCCGCGATCTCGATACGATTCGCGGCTTCTGTAGCGGCATGGGTCCGACCGCCTTGTTCGATCTGCCGTGGGTGCCGATCTATCTCTTCATCGTTTTTCTGCTGCATCCGGCGCTCGGGGTCTTTGCTCTGATTGGCGCCATTATCCTCATCACGCTGACTCTTCTGACCGAACAGCAGACGCGCGCGCCTACCCTTTCGGCCGTCAGCAGCGCATCCGAACGATTTGCTTTTGGCGAAGAAACCCGCCGCAACGCGGAAGTCATTCAAGCGCTTGGCCTTGGCGATCGCATGCTGGCTCGCTGGGAAAGTTTGACTGCTCGTCATGTGACCGATCAGATGATCGCAAACGACGCAGCCGCCGGCATCGGAAGCATCTCGAAGGTCATGCGACTTTTTCTGCAATCCGGTATTCTAGGGCTTGGCGCCTGGCTCGTCATTCAAGGGGAAGTTTCAGCCGGAACGATCGTCGCGGCCTCGATCATCATGGCGCGCGCGCTCGCCCCGATCGAGACGGCGATCGCGCATTGGCGCGGTTTCGTCGCGGCGCGTCAGAGCTATGAGCGCCTCACGAAGATGTTTGCAGTGATGAACATCGGCGGGGATGAGCCTGAAATCGTCGCACTGCCAAAGCCGTCTGCAGCGCTCAGCGTCAGAAACCTTGCCGTCGCAGCGCCGGGCGAGCGTCATCCGGTGATCCATGGGATTAATTTCTCGCTCGCGGCCGGTGAGGGATTGGGCATCATTGGTCCCAGCGCTTCGGGCAAGTCGACTCTGGCGCGCGCGCTGACAGGCATCTGGCAGCCAACGTCACCGAGCGGCAGTGTTCGCCTTGACGGAGCAGCGCTCGATCAATGGTCGCCAGAAGCGCTCGGGCGGCACATCGGGTACCTTCCTCAGGAAATTGCTTTATTCGCCGGGACGGTCTCCGAAAACATCTCACGGTTCGATCCCGACGCTACGAGCGATCTGATCGTGAAAGCGGCGGAGGCAGCGGGTGTGCACGACATGATCGTAAACCTGCCAGATGGCTATCAGACGAAGATTGGCGAGGGCGGCGTGGGACTGTCGGCCGGCCAGCGGCAGCGCATTGCGTTGGCGCGGGCCCTCTATGGTGATCCCTTTTTGGTCGTTCTCGACGAGCCGAACTCGAACCTCGACACAGCCGGGGACAATGCGCTCACAGCTGCCATACGCTCGGTGCGGGCCCGGGGCGGCATCGCCATCGTGATTGCTCATCGGCCGTCGGCCCTTGCAGCCGTCGACAAGGTGTTGGCGATGACGCGTGGCCAAATAGCGGCCTTTGGACCGAAGGCAGAGGTTCTGAAAGACGTGCTCAGTCACCCGCAGCACGTTCCCGCTCAGCCCGTTGCACCCGACCCTGCGGCGGCCGGTGGATCTCACCGCGCGCTGTCCGTCGTGGATATTGTTCCGGTTGAGGCTGCGGGCGGCACGCCGCAGTTGGCCTCCGACACGAAAGTCCGGAAAACCAGAATTGTAGGTTCGGCACGGCCGACAGCGTCGCTGAGGCCAGTTGGAAAGCCAGCAGGTTTAGTCAGCGAATCGGTCGATCCGGGCAATGCGCCGTATGTGGGCTCTCCAGCTAAAGTGATGGCGGATCGCGACGCAGGAGGCATGCAATGACTAGCGCCCCGCGCAAGAAGACGGAAGTTGATGCGAGTGTGAAAGCCTACCTTGTTTCCGGTTTGGCAGTCGTTTTCATTCTTGTCGGCGGTCTTGGAGTTTGGGCGACGACCACGAGTATTGTCGGTGCCGTCATCGGCTCAGGCGTCGTGGTGGTGGAAAGCAATGTGAAGAAAGTCCAGCATCCGACCGGTGGGATCGTCGGCGAGATCAACGTCAAGAACGGCGATCGGGTGAGCGCCGGAGATTTGCTGATCCGGCTCGATGAAACACTGACACGTACCAACGAGCAGATGATTTCCAAGCAGCTCGACCAGCTCATGATGCGTGAAGCCCGTCTGAAGGCCGAGCGCGACGGCATCGAGGCGATCTCTGTTCCGGCTGTTCTCGCACGCCGGTCGCTGGAGCCCGACGTGGCCGAGATTATCAGCGGCGAACGAAGTCTGTTCGCATCGCGGCGCGAATCTAAAGCCGGGCAGCTATCGCAGCTCAAGGAAAGAACTGCACAGTTGGCACAGGAGGCTGACGGCATCGCTGCACAAATCCAGGCAAAGACACGTGAGATAAAGCTGATTGCCGATGAGCTCACGGGCCTTGCTGATCTCCAAGCCAAGCAGCTGGTTACGACGGCGAAGCTCGCTGCGCTGAAGCGCGAGAAGGCTCGGCTCGAGGGGGAGCTTGGCCAGTATGAAGCCGCGCTTGCACAAACGAAGGGGCGCCGAACGGAAGTTTCTTTGCAGATGGCCCGTCTCGACCAGGAAATGCGCACGCAGGTTGTCAACGATTTGCGCGAAGCTCAGACGAAAATCGCTGAACTTGTGGAGCGGCAAACCGCTGCCGCTGATCAGCTGCGGCGTGTCGATATTCGCGCTCCTCAGGATGGCTTCGTGCATCAGCTAGCGGTATTTACCGTCGGAGGTGTGATCAACCCCGGGGAACAGATCATGCTCATCGTGCCACAAAATGATCGGCTCCTCGTGGAGGCGAAAATTTCGCCGAGTGATATTGATCAGGTGCGCAAAGGCATGCAGGCAAGGCTGAGGTTCAGTGCCTTCAGCCAGCAAACGACACCCCAGATCACGGGTGAGGTTGTAAGCTTGTCTCCGGACCTGAACCGCGATCCAATTTCGGGAGAGATTTTCTTCTCAGCCCGCATTTCCATTTCGGACGAGGAGAGAGCCAAGCTGGGGGCTGATAAGCTGCAACCCGGCCTTCCGGTGGAAGTGCACATCACCACGGAGGAGCGGACGGCGCTGTCCTATCTCGTGAAACCGATGGCAGATCAGATCAACCGCGCATTTCGAGAGCGCTGAGACCAAGGCCAAGTCTGGTCTCGTCGAGCCCGTCGCAGCCCTGCGGCGGCCCTTCGCACGTGCGAACCAAAGCCGCACCGAAACACCTGCGGCGAGATCAACATCAAGCTTGGCGATTGCGACTTTAGTCGACATATTCGGCGCCAACCGTCGACCCTAGGTCCTGCAGCTGGCGTCCGCCCGCCGCGCGCGGTTAACTAATTACCACGCATAAGAAACTCCATCCGAGGGACACGCCGTGACCGTGAAGACCGATATCGAGATCGCCCGCGAAGCCAGCATGAAGCCGATCACGGAAGTGGCCCACAAGGTGGGCATTCCGGCTGACGCGCTCCTCCAGTACGGACCCACCAAAGCCAAGGTGACGGCGGACTTTATCGACAGCCTGAAGGAGCGCCCGGACGGCAAGCTGATCCTCGTGACGGCCATTAACCCGACGCCCGCGGGCGAAGGCAAGACGACCACGACGGTGGGTTTGGGCGATGGTCTCAACCGGATTGGCAAAAAGGCGATGATGGCGTTGCGCGAACCCTCGCTCGGCCCGTGCTTCGGCGTGAAGGGCGGCGCTGCGGGCGGCGGATATGCGCAGGTCGTGCCCATGGAGGACATCAACCTTCATTTCACGGGCGACTTCCACGCGATTACCTCGGCACACAATCTCCTTTCCGCGCTGATCGACAATCACATCTATTGGGGCAACAGCCTCGGGATCGACAGCCGCCGCGTAGAATGGCGCCGCGTGCTGGACATGAACGACCGTGCGCTGCGCTCGATTGTCAATTCGCTGGGAGGCGTCTCTAACGGCTTCCCGCGTGAAGACGGTTTCGATATCACGGTTGCATCCGAAGTGATGGCGATCCTCTGCCTTGCGAGCGATCTCAAGGATCTGGAGAAGCGGCTCGGCAACATCATCGTCGCCTACACGCGCGACAAGAAGCCGATTCGCGCGCGCGATGTGAAGGCAGACGGCGCGATGACAGTTCTGCTCAAAGACGCGCTGATGCCGAACCTCGTGCAGACGCTGGAGAACAATCCGGTCTTCATCCACGGCGGTCCGTTCGCCAACATTGCGCATGGCTGCAACTCGGTGCTCGCAACCAAGACGGCACTCAAGCTTGCGGACTATGTGGTGACCGAAGCCGGTTTCGGCGCAGACCTTGGGGCCGAAAAGTTCTTCGACATCAAGTGCCGTAAGGCTGGTCTCGCGCCGTCCGCAGCCGTGATCGTCGCGACGGTGCGCGCTCTCAAGATGCACGGCGGCGTCAAGAAGGAGGACCTGAAGGGTGAGAACGTCGCGGCCGTCGCCAAGGGCTGCGAAAACCTGAAGCGTCATATCGAGAACATCGCCAAGTTCGGCGTTCCGGCGGTGGTTGCGGTGAACCGGTTTATTACCGACACAGAAGCCGAAATCCAGGAGGTGATGAAGGCGGCCGAGAGCATGGGGACCAAGGCGTTCCTGTGCACGCATTGGGCGGACGGCGGCAAAGGTACGGAAGCACTGGCGCAGCATGTCGTCGGCGTTTGCGAAGCCGGCCAGTCGAGCTTCAAGACGCTTTATCCTGAAGAGATGCCATTGCGCGACAAGGTCAAGACGATCGCGACCGAGATCTACCGTGCGGCCGACATTTCGTGCGACTCGTCTGTGGAGACCCGCTTCAAGGAACTTGAGGCAATGGGCTTCGGGCACCTGCCGGTCTGCATGGCTAAGACGCAGTATTCGTTTTCGACCGATCCCAACAAGCGCGGTGCGCCGACAGGGCATGTGGTGCCTGTACGCGAACTGCGTCTCTCGGCTGGCGCGGAGTTCATTGTTGTCGTAACGGGCGACATCATGACGATGCCCGGGTTGCCGAAAGTTCCGTCGGCCGACACGATCCGTCTGAACGACCAAGGTCAGATCGAAGGTTTGTTCTAAAGACCGTCAAAATCGCCGACAAAACATGCAGCGGGCGCCGGAGAAACCCGGCGCCCGTTCGACTTTTGAGGAATTGTGCGGGGCGGCGAATTGGGTGATTTCCTGACGGTCAAATGTCCACCCGCGAGACCTCCATGCCAGCCGCGCTCCGCTCCACTTCCCCTGCCGAGATGATCGCCATTGAAGTCCGCTTTGTTTCGAGCCTGACGAAGTTCAGCGACAGCCCGCGCTTCGCGGAGAGAATCGAAGTGGTTGCTGAGACGACCATTGGTGACCTTATCACGCGGTATGGTCTACCCATTGATGAAATCGCGCGCGTGCTTTGCAATGGGCGCGACTTGAACCCGGGCACCTATACGGGCGGTAATCTTGATCTCGGCGCGTCGATCAGCGACGGCGATGTCATCACGTTCTCCGGTCCGGCACCGGCTATTCCCGGATTGCGCAGCGCCGCCGTTTAGCCGGTGGCCAACGCCGGATTCGCTTCAGGCGCTTTGTCGACCGCTGCCGCTGCGATTGTCGGATTGGAGATCGGACGCGCTTCGATCAGGTCGATCATGGCTCCGATAACTTCCGGATCCTTCCAATAGTTGACATGGCCACCGGGGCGCAGCGGCACGTTGCGCACGACACCGCCGCCGAACATTTCGATGCGATTGCCGATCGGGTCGTCGACGCGCCACATGTTCGTCCACGACATGAGCCGCGTATTGAGCGCTTCGGGGCCGGCGCTCTTCGCCTCGTAGCGCGCGAAATAGTATTGGTACAGGTGGGACAGGGGCGAGCCGAGGGTCAGAATATCGACGCGGCGCGCGCGACGGATGGACGGTTGATCGCGATTTGCGCTCAGGTAGTCATGCAAGATGACACTGCCCTGGCTGTGGGCAACGAAGACGAGACGGTCGAACTTTTCGCGATCAACGATCTCTTTCATGACGACGTCGAGACGGGCTTCGATCCGGGTCCGGCGCGGGTGCGCAACACCCCTGTGTGTAGGCGTCGGCAGCAGCATCCGCGACAGCGCAAAGCGGGGCGTAAACTGGTGATCGACAACATCGCGGCCGATCTGGAGGATGCCACGGGCGGCATGTTGAAGGGCGCGAAAGGCGTAGAATGCCAGCGATAAGGCCGAGCCGCCGCCAACGATGAACTTGACCACGTCCTGCCACGGCAGAAGGCGCACATCGACCTGCTTGTAGAAATCAACAGGGATGTAGTCGCGCCAGTAGAATATGATGAGATTGAACAAAGTGCCCGTGAGCAAGACGAAGATTGCGACCGGGTTCACAATCATGCGGGGCATCCAGAAGGAGGCGAGACGGCGCGTGCGCCGAGCGGGAATGCGCAATACGGAACGTAAAATTGCGATGCAGAAGAACGTGACGGCTAGCGCTGAGACGACAATGAGATTGAAAACGACGATACCAACCAGATTTTTTTGCACGTCGGCCAAGTAACTGCAGGCGTGCATCGTGTCCTGCCGGCAGGCGCTGGCCGTGCGCTCGTTGAAGTCGAGGGTGACGAAAATGAAGATCCAGAGAAGCGCGATTGCGATTTTGTAGATGACGCCCTGGGCAACGCTCAGGCTCACGGCGGCGGCGGGGCGGATGAGGGGGATGCGCTCGGTCCTGTCGCGTTCGAGCCACTGCTGAATGACCAGCGCGCCGAGCGCCAGGATCGCGAACAGCATCGCGTAATTCCAAACCGCCCAGAACCCAAAGATGATGAGCCCTGCGGCCATCAGATAGACAGCAGGATTGGTTAGCGCATCTCCCGGCAACACGTTCAAGGCTGCGAAGATGGCCGCTGCGGACAACCACGCGAACATCGTCGTGGACATGCCAATATCGGTGAGCGCGATGTCGCGGTAAACGCGCCATCGAGCAAAGATAAGTGCTGATCCGCCAAGCAGAAGGAGTAGCGCGATCATGACATGCGGCAAATCGAAGAGAAACAGGGGCTGAAGGTTCGGTGTCTCCAGCATTTTTTGGCGTAGCAGAAGGGCCAAGGCACATACGAGGGCGACGAGATTGAGCCCGGTGATGGGCCAACGCAGAATCCAGTTTGCGATGCGGATGAGGTACGCGATTAAGCTGGCGAAGACGTTGCGGGTCCTGTCAAAAAAGCATTCTCCCAGCACCTGGGGCGCTTCGTAAAATAGGTTGAGCATGGCAAGCGCATTGGCCAGCGTCCCGGTTCCCAGTCCCGCGAGATCGGCCCAGGTCACCTCCATGACCGCAATGTCGTCGCCCCCTCGCGTGCGGCCGCGACGAACAAAACCTTTGAAGCGCAGATTCGGTCGGTTGCGACCCCGATCGGGGAGATCATAGACTTCGCTATGGTTCTCGAACGTTGGACCATCGGGCATTTCGGCTAGGCGCGGTATCAAGCGGTCGTTGATCCAACCGGCTTCCGTTTCGCCGGCCCCGTGGACAACGATCAAGCCGATGCGTTCTGGGGAACGGAGATCGTCTGCAACTGCTACAGCTTCAGCTTCACTGCTGGCCTTCACCCCTGGCTTCCCCCGTGCTCGTTCGACTTTTTGACGGATCTCCCGGACCGCCTCTCTTCCTACCATGCTAAATAGGGGCAGCATCGGGTCGGTGAGGCCTCTGGCGAAGCCTCCGGCCTCAAGGTAAACGGGAGAAGCCTGAAACATAGGCAACCGAGCGTCCGGCTCCTTTCGTGCTTTATTTTTAAGCAGGAACCGCCTGGCCACCCGTCATTGAACTAATGTTCTCAAACTAACACGTTGACCTCGAAGGTTTTTTCAATTGGCCCGCTCTTTGCGCTAAATTACTCAACAATGCTGGAACTGGGGGACCGTCCGACGTGTCGAAAGCCTTCGACGAGATGAATGGCTTCGGCGGGGGCGTGCGCGAGCCGTACCGCGCCGTCGCCGAGTGGCTTGAAACCCAAAAAATCGACGACCTCAAAAAGAAGAGGACGGAGGCTGAGGCCTTGTTTCGCCGGACCGGGATTACGTTTGCTGTCTATGGCGATGGGCAGGCCGCGGAACGGCTGATCCCTTTCGATATCATACCCCGCATCATCTCGGCCTCCGAGTGGCGCCGGCTGGCGGCCGGCATTGAGCAGCGGGTGAAGGCGCTCAATGCCTTCATGTATGACATCTACCACCGGCAGGAGATCCTCCGTGCAGGGCGGATCCCGGAAGAACTGGTGGTCCAGAACACAGCGTTCGTGCCGGAAATGATCGGGGTCGATCCGCCGCTCGGCATCTATTCGCACATCATCGGCATCGATATCGTGCGCACGGGGCCGAATGAGTTCTACGTGCTGGAGGACAACACGCGCACGCCATCCGGCGTCTCCTACATGTTGGAGAACCGGGAAACGATGATGCACATGTTTCCCGATCTCTTCGCGAAGAACCGTGTGGCGCCGATCGAGACCTATCCTGACAACCTTTTGAAGACCCTGGAGAGCGTGGCGGACAAGAACCTCGACCGCGATCCCAACATCGCGCTGCTCACGCCCGGCCTTTATAACAGTGCCTACTTTGAGCACTCATTCCTCGCCGATCAGATGGGCGTTGAGCTCGTCGAGGGGCAGGATCTGGTCGTGCTCGACGGCACGCTCTACATGAAGACGACGCAGGGGTTGAAGCAGGTCGACGTGCTCTACCGGCGCATTGATGACGATTATCTCGATCCCCTTGTGTTCGATCCTACGTCTCTACTCGGCGTGCCAGGCCTGTTCGATGTGTACCGATCGGGCAAGGTCACCATCGTCAACGCACCGGGCGCTGGAATTGCCGACGATAAGGCGATCTACAGCTACATTCCGGAGATCGTAAAATTTTATACGGGGGCGCCCCCGATCCTACACAATGTGCCGACACGCAACTGTCGCGACCCCCAAGAACTCGCCTACGTGCTCGAGCATCTGCAAGAACTCGTCGTAAAGGAAGTGCATGGATCGGGCGGCTACGGGATGCTCGTCGGCCCGACGGCTTCTGCGAAGGAGATCGAGGCCTTCCGCGAAAAGCTGAAGGCAAAGCCGCATAACTATATTGCGCAACCGACGCTTGCCCTATCGACCTGCCCGACGCTGGTGGACAGCGGGTTGGCGCCGCGCCATCTCGATCTCAGACCGTTCGTGCTGATCGGAGATCGCGTGCGTCTCGTTCCCGGCGGATTGACGCGCGTGGCGTTGCGAGATGGTTCGCTTGTCGTGAATTCCAGCCAGGGAGGCGGAACTAAGGATACGTGGATTCTGCAGGACTAAGGGACGTCTTTACGCGCAAGCCCATCAACGAGAACACGGGTTCATCCCATGCTTGGCCGCACGGCAAACGATCTTTTCTGGCTCTCGCGGTATCTGGAACGCGCGGAAAACATGGCCCGGCTCATAGAGGTCGGCTATCGCATTGCGCTGCTTCCACGTGAGGGCGAAGGCTACAACGAGGAGTGGCGGTCGACGCTGCAAAGTGCCGGTTGCGAGACGGGCTATCTCGCGCGGCACGAGGCACTGACTACCGACGAGGTGATCGATTATCTACTATTTGATGGCGACAATCCTTCGAGTGTCCGCTCTTGCATCTCGATTGCACGGCGTAATGCCCGTGCGCAGCGCACAGCGCTGACGCGGGAAATGTGGGAGAGCCTGAACAGCGCCTGGATCGACTTCGAAGCGATTAATCCGCGCGATATCACTTCCGATCGGCTGCCTGCACTGCTCGACTGGATCAAGGAGCGGTCTGCGACCTACAGAGGCGCGCTTCTCAATACGATCTTGCGCAATGATACGTTCTACTTCAGCCAGGTCGGGACATTTCTTGAGCGGGCGGACAACACCGCGCGCATCCTCGACGTGAAGTATTTCGTGCTGCTGCCAAGCTATGAGATGATTGGCTCGAGCGTCGACAATTTGCAGTGGGCGTCGATTTTGCGGTCAGTCTCTGCGCACCGAAGCTACAGGTGGGTCTACCGGCAGGCGTACAAGCCCTGGAATATCGCAGATTACTTGATCTTGAACGCTGAGATGCCCCGATCTCTCAGAGCTTGCTACATTGAGATCGATCAGGCTGTAGCCGGCTTGAAAAAGTTCTACGAGCAGACGGACGACTGCGTACCAAGTGCGCACGCGACTCTGTCGATGCTGGAAAACGGCGACATCGACACCATTTTCCAGTCGGGTCTGCACGAGTTTCTGACCGACTTCCTCGACCGCAACAACCGTTTGGGCCAGGAAATCTCGGTGGCGTACCATTTCAACGGTTGAGGCGACCATGCTGCTGAGCGTGAAGCACACAACGACCTATCGCTACGATACACTTGCGCGCTACGCGATCGAGAGCCTCCGCCTGACGCCTCCGACGTTCGACGGCCAGAAAGTGCTCTCATGGCAGTTGAACGCTCCCGGCATCGACAGAGCGGCGCAGTTCCAGGATGGCTTCGGCAACGTCGTGCATCTGACGGTACTTCAAGATGAGCACAACAGCATCACGATCGAGGCTACGGGGGTTGTCGAGACCCAAGATCGGATCGGAGTCGCCAAAGGGTTATCCGAGCCGGCGCCACTTCGTGTTTACCTGCGCGAGACGCCGCGCACGGCGCCGGACGATGCGATCCGTGGCCTGGCCGCGAAATGCAAGGGCGGCTGCACGCTCGACCAGCTGCACCGGCTGATGCATTCGGTGCGCGAAGCTGTGAGTTACGAAGTCGGCACGACACATTCGCATACGAGCGCGGCGGAAGCGCTCGCGGATGGGAAAGGGGTTTGTCAGGATTACGCGCATATCTTCATTTCGGGCGCGCGGACGCTCGGAATTCCAGCGCGCTACGTCAACGGTTACTTCTTCGCCGGCACGCCTGACCCTTCTGACGCTCATCATGCATGGGCCGAGGCCTGGGTCGACGGTTTGGGGTGGGTCGGCTTCGATCCAGCCAATCTGATTTGTCCCACGGAGCGCTATGTACGGTTGGCGACAGGTCTCGATGCGGCAACGGCGGCGCCCATCAGGGGCAATCGGCGCGGCGGGCAGAATGAGACACTTGACGTGGTGGTCGAAGTCCAGCAGCAAGGCGCTCAACAGCAGCAATAATCGGGCGTTTCTTCTCCATGACCTACTGCGTCGCCCTCCGTCTCGACAGCGGTATCGTCTTCGCCGCGGATACCCGTACAAATGCGGGTGTCGATAATATTTCGCAGTTCCGCAAGCTCCACTATTGGCGGCGGCCCGGTGATCGGGTCGTGGTGCTTCTGACGGCCGGCAATCTCGGAATCAGCCAGTCCGTCGTCAGCATTTTGAACGAGCAGCTGACGGACGGTTCAGGCGTCGAACACACGCTCATGACGGCGACGTCGATGTATCGGGCGGCGCGCATCGTCGGTGACGCAGTGCGTGAAGTGCGGCGGGTGGATGGCGAGGCACTGGAGGCGACCCGCAGCGGGTTTTATGCATCGTTCATTCTGGGCGGGCAGATCGGGTCGGAACAGCCACGCATCTTCCAGATCTATTCCGAGGGCAATTTCATCGAAGCGTCCGACGACGCGCCATTTCTACAGATCGGCGAGCACAAATACGGCAAGCCGATTCTCGATCGCGTGGCACAGCCGGGTATGCGGCTCGGCGAAGCGGCAAAACTTGTTTTGCTGTCATTTGATTCCACGCTCAGGTCGAACCTGTCGGTCGGTATGCCGGTGGATCTCTTACTGTACGAGCGCGATAGCCTTGATGTGCATCGGTACCGGCGCATTTACCAAGACGACGAATACTTCAAGAAGCTGTCCGGATCCTGGGCGGCGGCCCTGCGCGAGGCATTCGGAAAGATCGAGGAATTCAAGGGCTGAGGCGATCGCGCGCTTCGTCGATCTGTATTGGGAAGCTTTGGATCGGACAAAGGACGCGCTAGGGTGTGACCTCCCCTCCCAAGGAGCCCTGACCATTCATGACGCCACCTCACACCGAGAGCCGCCTGACAGATCTGGTGACTGTGCGCGATTGGCTGCGCTATGCAGTGTCGCGGTTTCATTCAGAGCAACTGGTGTTCGGGCATGGCACGTCAACCGCGGTGGACGAAGCCGCATTTCTCATCCTGTCGGCGCTGGAGCTGCCGATCGATGAGCTTGAGCCGTGGCTCGACTGTCGCTTGACCGGAGGCGAGCGGTTCCGGATAGCGGAGCTCATCGATGCCCGGGTGACGACGCGGAAGCCGGCGCCCTACCTTGTCAATCGGGCGTACATCCGTGGGCGCGGCTTTTATGTAGACGAGCGGGTGATCGTACCGCGGTCCTATATAGGGGAACTGCTCGACGGCGAGCTGGAATCCATCGTACCGGACCCGGAGGCTGTGACTTCGGTTCTCGATCTGTGCACAGGTTCGGGATGTCTTGCGATCCTGGCGGCGTTGACCTATCCGAACGCGATTGTCGATGCCGTTGATCTTTCAGACGATGCTCTGGCCGTGGCTAAGCGCAATGTCGCCGACTACGAACTCGAAGATCGGGTGACGTTGCAAAAGTCCGATCTGTTTTCGGCACTCGGCGGTCGGCGATATGATCTCATCATTTCAAATCCGCCCTACGTGGCCGCGGACACGGTGAGCGCGTTTCCGCCGGAATACAGGGCCGAACCGGTGATGGCTCATGCAGGCGGAGAAGACGGTCTCGATCTCGTTCGCAGAATCATTGAGGAGGCGCCCCGGCACCTGGAACGGGACGGGGTGCTCGTGGTTGAGGTCGGGACGGGCCTTGACATTCTCGAGGAGGACTATCCCAACTTGCCGTTCCTATGGCTCGAGACCGAAGATAGTTCAGGTGAGGTTTTCGCGCTGACGCAGGCAGAGTTGCTGTCCGCCGCGCGGCCGGAGGGCCGGAGCCGCAAGCGCTGACGAACCGGAGCGTATAATGCGTGCTGGTAATGACTACGCTTTAACACTGTGGTTGGCACGACGTCCCTGCTTCTGCTGCGGCTGTTGGTGCCTCGCTCGGGAAGATGCCAAGCGAACAAAGCGAGTCCTGAGATTCGTGCGAGCGGTGATGAAGGACTGGGAGGAGGCACGGCGCATACAGGAACAGGCACAGCGGCAGGCTTGACAGGACCCGCTCATCCGCCACCATGGCGTGGCCCGCCCCCTCCACCTTGAGCCGACGGATCTCATGAGCCGCGCCTTCTTGTTTCTCATCGCGGCGACTTTGGGGAGCGCGTCTTGCATTGCGGAGACGCGTTCGGCACCGATCGTCATAAAATTCAGCCATGTGGCGGCACCCCAAGCGCATAAGAGCAAGGGCGCCGAACGGTTCAAGGCGCTTGCAGAAAAGTATACGAACGGGCGCGTGCGCATCGAACTGTTCCCGAATTCTCAGTTGTACAAGGACAAGGAGGAGCTGGAGGCCTTGCAGCTCGGCGCCGTTGAAATGCTGGCGCCGTCGTTATCAAAATTCGGACCGCTGGGAATCAAAGCTTTCGAGGTGTTCGATATTCCTTATCTGTTCCGGAATACCGCAGAACTTGCACGGATAACTGAAGGTCCAATCGGGGCGGAGATTCTCCAGAAGCTCGAGGCCAAGGGGATTGTGGGTCTGGGCTACTGGAACAACGGCTTCAAGAGCCTCTCGGCCAATACGCCGTTGCGGCAGCCGGATGATCTGCTAGGTCTCAAGGTGCGCATTCAGTCGTCGCGCGTCATTGAAGAACAGATGACGGCGCTCGGCGCACTACCGCAGGTGCTGGCGTTCTCAGAGACCTATCAGGCTCTGTCGTCGGGCGTGGTGGACGGGACTGAAAATCCTCATTCAAACTTCTATAATCAGAAAATGTTCGAGGTGCAGCGGCACGCGACGATCACCAATCATGGTTTTCTTGGATACGCGCTCATCATCAATCGCGACTTCTGGAACGGCCTGCCGCTGGATATCCGCGAGGCGATCGGCCGCGCGGTGCGCGAAGCGACGCCGTTCGCCAATGCCGAAGCCGAGAAGGAAAATAACGACGCGCTCGCAGCGATGATCAAGAGCGGGAAAACTGACTTTCATGAGCCCAGTGCCGAAGAGCTCGAGGCTTGGGAGGCAGCGCTATTTCCTGTGCGTGCGCGTATGGCCGACAGGATTGGCGCCGATCTGCTCCGCCGCATTGAAGCGGAGTTGGCGAGGCCCGGGTCATGACATCGGGACCCGGCCTGCGCTGGCTCGACCGGCTGGAGGAGACCCTCATCGCAACGCTCATGGGGCTTGCGACCCTGGTGATCTTCGTGGCCGTGGTGCATCGCTACTCGCTCTCGCATCTGGGTGGGCTTGTCGTCTGGGCGCGCGACGCCGGTTATCCGGCCCTGTCTGAGACTTTGCGCGCGATCTACTTCTGGCTTCTCTCGATCCGGCTCACGTGGGCGCAAGAGCTTTGCATTTATCTTTTCGTCTGGATGGCCAAATTCGGAGCAGCTTACGGGGTGCGCACCGGCATCCACGTCGGTGTCGACGTTCTGGTCAACCAGCTGAGGCCGGAGTGGCGGCATCGGCTTGTTTTGTTTGGGCTGTTCTGTGGAGCTCTTTTCACCGCATTCGTCGGGTGGCTCGGCGCGCGTCTCGTTGCGCACTTATTTTACTCGGGGCAGGTTTCGGCAGTTCTCGAAGCCCCGATGTGGTTCGTTTATCTCTGCCTACCCCTGGGCTCGTTTCTGATGAGCTTCCGGTTCCTGCAGGTCGCCGCACACTTTTCTAGAACGGGTGAATTACCGCATCACGATCCGGCGAGCGAAGTCATGACGGATGAGGTTCGGTCGTGACCTCAATCCTGATATTCGGCTTGCTCGTCGCGCTGCTGCTCACCGGAACCCCCGTTTCCATCGCGCTTGGCTTGACGGTGCTGACGGTGCTGTTCACGCTCACCGACGTTCCTCTCGATGCCGTGGCGCTTAAACTTTTCACCGGCATGGAAAAGTTCGAGATCATGGCGGTGCCGTTTTTCATCCTCGCGGGCGCATTCCTCACGCATGGGGGCGTGGCCAAGCGGATGATCCGATGTGCGACCGCGATGACCGGTCACTGGGCCGGCGGACTCGGCATCTCGTCGGTTCTCGCATGCGCGATTTTTGCGGCCGTGTCCGGCTCCTCGCCCGCGACCGTCATCGCTATCGGCTCGATCCTCGTGCCTGCCATGGTAGCGCAGGGCCACCCCCCGCGATTTGGCGCCGGCGTGATCGCGTCGTCCGGGACTCTCGGCATTCTCATTCCGCCGTCGATCGTGATGGTGCTCTATGCACTTGCTACAGCCGGCATGAACGCCAAAGGACCAAATGGAGAGCGCGTTTCAGCCGCTTCCGTCGATGATCTGTTCATGGCTGGTGTCGTGCCGGGTTTGCTGCTGGCCATCCTGCTCGGCTCGGTTACGTGGTGGATCGCCAAAAAGGAGGATTACCCGCGCGCCGTGCGAGCAACATGGAGCGAAGCATTCGACGCATTGGTCGATTGCATCTGGGGCCTGGCGCTGATCGCCGTCGTTCTGGGTGGAATCTATGGTGGCTTGGTCACACCGACGGAGGCGGCAGCCCTGAGCGCGATCTACGCGTTCTTCGTCGCGAAGTTCATCTATCGCGACATCGGCTGGGATGATGTTCCGAAGGTGCTGCTATCGGCAGCGAACATGAGCGCCATGTTGCTCTACATCATCACGAACGCGATGTTGTTTTCATTTCTTCTCACCTACGAGCAGATACCGCAGACTATAGCCGAGTGGATTGTCGCCCAAGGTTTCAACTGGATCACGTTCCTGATCGTCGTGAACATCCTGCTGCTCGTAGCGGGGACCTTTATGGAGCCCGCTTCGATCATTCTAATCATGGCGCCGATACTGTTTCCGGTGGCGGCCAAGCTGGGGATCGATCCGGTGCACTTTGGGATCATCATGGTCGTCAACATGGAGATCGGGATGATCACGCCGCCGTTGGGACTCAATTTGTATGTGACCAGCGGCGTTGCCAAGCTCGGCATGACAGAGACGTCACGCGCGGTTCTACCGTGGCTCCTGTCAATGCTCGCTTTTCTTGTTCTCGTGACCTACTGGCCCGGGCTGTCGCTGACGCTCCCGCAGAGTCTTGGGCTCATGTGATCCGCGCGACGATAGAAAAGCGAAGGGGCGCCAACGGCGCCCCCGAGCGGACGGCCGCTCTTCCCCAGAAAGTTTTTCGTCAACCAAAGGCGCCGAAGTGGTGTGAGATGCCGGTGCCGATTTCGCGGATGGCCTCATAGGCCTGCTCCATCGGCTCCAGAATTTCTGTTTCGATGCGGCCGTAGTCGTCGATGCCCTTCGGCAGATAGGTTGCCTTTTCGCGGAAGGCGGTCGTCTCCTCGGCCGCCCCCGTGCGCTTGGGGAACGCCTGTCGCATGACGTTGATGACCTCGGGAACCTCAAGTGTCAATGCCGAAGCAACTATTTGGGCGTGGCTGACGTCCCGGGTCGTGAAGCGCGGCAGCTGGCCGGCCAAAATGAACACTCGCATTATGAGGGCGAGGCGAATGGCCTGCAGTAGGTCGAGTTCCAGCCGGTTCTCGTCGGGAATTTTGCCGCCGTCGATGCCGATGTCTTCCAGTAGAGTGTGCAGGTCGATGGCGTCGAGGCGGAGTTCGTGGACGAGGCCATTGATCGCGGCGTTACGCTCGTCGTCGAGCAAGAAGGTGGACAGATTCTTGAACGCGCCGGTGAGGTGCGGCTCGCGACCCCACGACGCCCTCATGGCCCAGAAACCTGGGTCGAACACGGTTGCATTAGCGCCCATGGCGTTCAGGCTTGAGAGCTGTTTGCCGCGGGCCACCATTTCAATCAGCGGCCGCAAGCGAGCAGACGATTTGGAGACTTCCACGAAACGCTCTCGCTCTGAGCCGACGGCGGCGCCGAGTCCAGCCACCACATTCGCGATGTAACCGAACTGCTGGAGAATCGCGTTGTTGGGGATGGCGCGCATCCGTGCCGGATCGCCACGATCGGCGGTGGACGCCCCTTCCATCTGGCGCTTCACCGGACGCGACCCGGTCTTGAATAGCAAGTTCGGGCCGAAGGCGCCGAGCACGGCGCGGTAGCCAGGATGGGCAAAGAGGTCTTGCTGATAGGCCCGCAAGCGGAGCAGGAAGTCGAGCGCGAGATTGGTATCGTCGTAGAACTCGTCTTCAATGGGTGCCGGCGTTTCACCGTCCTCGATAACGGTCGCGAGTGCACGCATGGCGAGCGGCTTGGTCGCAAAGTAGAGGTAGCCATCGCCGCCCTGCCAGCTGGTCTCGTGTTTCAGCGGAATGCCTGCGTCGGCGAAGCGGCGGCGCGCGTTGGGTGAAAACACGTAGCGCAGGCGCGTTTGCATGGAGCCTGGATGCGTGCCGCGACCCATGGACTCGCCGTGCGTCGAGTAAATCAGAAGCTCCGCGCCCCCGAGAGCATCGGCATCGAGAACTTCGGCGAGACCCTGGTGCAAGCGCTCGATAGACAGCGTGGCCGCTATTTGTCCGATAAAGCGTCCGGCGTCGGAGAAGCCAGTTTGAATGCAAAGACGCTTACGGCCGCGGACGTAATCCCTGTATGCTTCTTCTTCCAACAGGCGCTCGATAAGGCGGGCGCCGGTTTCCAACGCCGCAGGGGTTTCGAACAGCGGCGAGATGTCGACCACGTGCTCGACGCCGAACAACTTTGCAAAGAAGAGGGCAATCAGCATCGTCGCCGGGCTTTCGCACTCGGCGATGAGGTAGCGAATGGGCGTCTCGCGATCAACGTGCTTGTGAAACTGTGCGGCGAGCGCGAACTGACGAATGGCGGTTGCCGTTTCGAGATCGAGGGTCTCGAAGTTGACCGTTTCCTTGCCGGCCGTGCGGATCATCTCCACGATACGGGCGAGGGCCTGGCGCTCGGTGAGGTCGCGAGTCCAGGGTTCGTGGACGAATGCGCGGAAGGCATTGTTCAGCTGCACGGCGTTGACGCGCAGATGAATGTGCGAGGTCCCCATGCCGGTCTGATCGAACAGACTCGCAAGCGCCGCGAGTTCACGCTTCGACTGCGGCTGGGGCACGGCATCGATCAACTGGTCGATCAGCGTTATGACGGGCGCTGGCGACGTCAGGTTATAGGCATCGGACTCGGTGATGATGTTGGCAGCGTCAGAGAGCTTGTTCTTGCCGCTGACAGCGGCGTTCAGCGCATCAAGCTGCTTCTGCGCAGAGGCGATGGCGAGATCCAGCTTGGCGACGACCTGGCGGGCAATCCGCTGAGCGTCAACATCATCGTTGAGGCGGTGCTTTAAGACGATAAAGCGCGTGCGGATGTCGTGGAGAGCCGCAACTTTTTCCTGCAGCTTGAGGACGAAGGAGTGGGTCCACTTGATGTCGGTGCGGCCGTCGAGATCGTAGCCGACCCACGACGCGATCGTCGCAATCTTTGGACGGAACTTGTAGGCACGTTCTCCGAATCCGGCGGCGGCGACGGAGTAAAACCCGTTAAGCAGCTCTTCAAAAGCATCGCGAAGATTTTGGATGCAGACCTGAACGGCTCTATGCTCGTAGTCGAGCGTAATGGGGCTGTCGGGGCGGTGCGGAAGACCGACGACGGGATCGCCTTGGACTTCGCCAGACGCGATCTCGACCATGCGACGGCTTAGCGCTTCCGAGAGGCCGAACGTGGGATGTGCGGTGAAAACGATGCCATTGCGCGCACGGCCCCAGCGCTGCTGAAATTCGGCGAAGGCCTTGTCGGCGTCAGGATCGCTCCCGACGGTCTTGGCAACGAAGTTGGAGAACTCGCGGATCGTCGTCTGGTTATCGATGTAGCCGATCTGTTCGCGCAAGCGTTCGGCGCGGCGGACACAGGCGCGGTCCATCAAGCGGCCGGCGAGGGCTTTCAGATCATCGAAACTGATCTTGCCAGACTCGAGACTGCGCGAGAGATAGAAGCCGATGTTGACGATCGGGTTAAGGCCCGGCGCGTCGGGGATTTGAGCCCGCATCGCCTTCAGTTCATCACGCAGCTTGAACTCGTCGAGAACCGAAATCTGCGGATTAATGGTATCCACGCGGCATTCCTCCAGAAGGGGACGAGCCTGATCAGGCATCGACGCCAAGGGTAAAGTCACCACCCTGGAACCGGCAAGATCTCGGACGGCCCGTGGCCCGGATGCTTGCTCATTGTTATGGGCCGTCCGCACGTGCAATCAAATGCGGACGGCGATCGATTTGCAGCGCTGGCTTATCAGGCGGCCTTGCGGGCCTGTAGAACCTTGGCGATCGTGGCGCCCATTTCGGATGGTGTAGGTGCGATAGTCACGCCACAGTTCTTTAGGATCTCCACTTTCTCCGCAGCCGATTCGCCGAATGCCGAGACGATTGCGCCGGCGTGGCCCATGCGGCGGCCCTTCGGTGCCGAAAGTCCCGCAATATACGCGACGACCGGCTTCTTCATGTTCGCCTTCGCCCACTGCCCGGCTTCGGCTTCCTGAGGTCCGCCAATTTCGCCAATCATGAGGACGGCATCTGTTTCGGGATCATTCTCGAAATGCTCGAGGATGTCGCGATGCGATGAGCCGTTGATCGGATCGCCGCCAATGCCGACCGAGGTCGAGACGCCGATGCCAAGATCCTTGAGCTGAGCGGCGGCTTCATATCCAAGCGTGCCCGAGCGGCCGACGATGCCCACACGGCCGGGCATATAGATATGGCCGGGCATGATGCCGAGCATGGCTTTACCGGGTGAAATCGTGCCGGCGCAATTGGGGCCGGTCAGGATCATGCGCTGCTCTTTCTTGTAACGCCGCATGTAGCGCTTCACGCGGATCATGTCCTGGGCGGGAATGCCGTCGGTAATGCATACGCAGTACTTGATCCCGGCGTCGGCCGCTTCCATGATCGCGTCCGCCGCAAACGGAGGCGGAACAAAGACGATGGACGCTTCCGCACCAGTTTCCTGCACCGCGCCCTTGACGGTGTTGAACACGGGACGACCAAGATGCGTGGAGCCGCCCTTGCCGGGGGTAACGCCACCAACCACGTTCGAACCGTAGTCGATCATTTCCTGCGCGTGAAAAGTGCCAATGCGCCCGGTGAAGCCCTGGATCAGGATCGGGGTGTTCTCGTTGATAAAGATCGCCATGAGACCTACTCCTTATCCCCTCAAGCCGCGGACTTAGCGGCGGCTACGGCCTTGTTCGCCGCGTCAGCCAGCGTTTCAGCGCTGATGACTGTCAGGCCGCTCGTATCGATAATGCGACGGCCTTCCTCGACGTTGGTTCCGGCGAGGCGAACGACAATCGGCATCTTGATCTCAAGTTCCTTGACAGCGTCGACGACACCTTTTGCAACCCAGTCGCAGCGGTTGATGCCGGCGAAGACGTTGACCAGGATTGCCCTCACGTTCTTGTCGCGCAGGACGGCCTTGAAAGACTTCGTGACGCGCTCTGGGCTTGCGCCACCGCCGATATCGAGGAAGTTCGCAGGTTCGCCGCCGGCCAGCTTGATCATGTCGAGCGTGGCCATCGCGAGGCCGGCGCCGTTAACGATGCAGCCGATGTCGCCATCGAGTCCAACGTAGGCGAGGCCGCGGTCGGACGCGTAGGTTTCACGCGGGTCTTCCTGGCTCTTGTCGCGCAACTCTGCGATCTGCGGACGGCGAAAGAGCGCGTTCTCGTCAAAGCTCATCTTGGCATCGAGCGCCACGACGTTCTTCTGCTTGGTGATGACCAGCGGATTGATCTCGACCATGGTCGCGTCGAGATCCCGAAATGCGCGGTAGGCACCGAGGATCGTACGCTCCATCTTTGCAATGAGGTCGGGTTCAATGCCAAGTCCAAACGCGACCTCACGAGCCTGGAACCCCTGCATGCCGACCGCGGGGTCGACCTGCACCTTGATGAGAGTATCGGGGCGGTTATGGGAAATCTCTTCGATATCCATACCGCCCGCCGCCGATGCGACGACCACGATGCGTTCCGCCGCGCGGTCCATGACGAAAGAGAGATAGATCTCCTTGTCGATGTCGGTCGCTTCTTCGATGTAAAGGCGCGAAACGAGCTTGCCCGTAGGGCCCGTCTGCACCGTTACGAGGCGCTTGCCGAGGAGCGACTCGGCTGCTTCCTCGATATCATTGTCCGAACGGCAGAGCTTGATGCCGCCGGCCTTGCCGCGGGCACCGGAATGGATCTGCGCCTTTACCGCCCACTTCGAGCCGCCAATCTCGTTTGCACGATAGACGGCTTGTTCCGGGCTGTAGGCGAGGCCGCCCCGAGGGACGGCCACGCCGAACCTGGAGAGCAGTTCCTTGGCCTGGTATTCGTGAATGTCCATTTTCTCGGACCTCCTGGATCGAATTCAGCCGTTCGTCGCGATTACTTTGCTGCGCTTGCAGCAATCTTCTCGGCTACGACAATGATGTTCTTCGCCATCTTTTCCGAAGCGGCGTCGATCATCTTGCCGTCGAGTGAGGCCGCGCCCTTACCCTGGGCTTCTGCTTCCTTGAGTGCGGCAATGATTCGCTTGGCTTTCTCGACTTCGGCGGCGGTCGGTGAGAACACGGCGTTGGCAAGCTCGATCTGCGTGGGATGGATCGCCCACTTGCCTTCGACGCCCAGAGCGGCGGCGCGCTTGGCACCGGCCGTGTAACCCGCGGGATCGGAAAAATCGCCAAACGGGCCATCGATCGGACGCAGACCGTAAGCACGGCAAGCAACCGTCATGCGCGAAATTGCAAAGTGCCACTGGTCGCCCGGATAATCGGGATTCAAACCGCCGATGACGACGGTACGAGCCTTGTTGAAGGCTGCGTAATCGGCAACGCCGAAGTGCATGGCCTCAAGGCGGCTGTTGGCCGAAGCGATGGCTTCGACGTTGGCCATGCCGAGGGGGGTTTCGATGAGGGCTTCCGTGCCGATCTTATGGGGAAGCTTTTTGGCTTCTTCGATCTGGCTTACAATCGTTTCGATCGCGTAGACATCGGCTGGAACGCCAACCTTCGGGATCAGAATTGTGTCGAGCTTAGCGCCGGCCTGCTCGACGATGTCGACGACATCGCGATAGCAGTAATGCGTGTCGAGGCCGTTGATACGGACGGAGACCGTCTTGCCATGACCCTTCCAGTCCAGGTCGTTGAGAGCTTGGATGATATTTTTGCGGGCCTGCTCTTTATCCGGCGGAGCGACAGCATCTTCGCAGTCAAGGAACACGTAGTCGGCGGCGCTGACCAGCGCCTTCTCGATCATGGTCGGGTTGGAGCCGGGGACGGCGAGCTCAGAGCGCTGCAGGCGCTGCTTCTTGAGCGGATAAAGAGTGAAGCTCATCGGACGTTTCCTTGTTGACTTGCAAAATGTCGATAGTCGCTAGGCGAGCCGCATAATTCGATCCCGGTGGACCGGATCGTCGGGGCAGCCTCAATCAGAAGATCGGTGGCGCCCTGTGATAGGCGCCACCGGTATCAATCAAGCAGCCTTTGCCTTTGGCAGTTCAGCGGCCTTGGTCGCGGTCTTGTTGAAGTACTCGGCCGCAGCACCCGTGCCCGAACCGAACTTCACCGGAACGCCGCAATCCTTCAGCGTCATCTCGACGGCAAACAGCACGCCACCGATCATGAACTCGTCGAGGGCACCAAGGTGACCAATCCGGAAGACGCGGCCGGCGACTTTGTTGAGGCCGACGCCGAGGGAGGTGTTGTAACGGTAGTAGGCGGTTTTTACGATCTGGGCGCTGTCGATGCCTTCCGGAGCCAGGATGGCCGACACGGTGTCGGAATGCCACTTCGGTTCCTTGGCGCAAAGCTTCAGACCCCATGCGTCGACCGCTGCGCGCACCCCGTTGGCGAGGCGGTGATGACGGGCGAAGACATTCTCAAGGCCTTCCGCGAAAATCAGGTCGAGGGAGCAACGCAGGCCCTGGAGGAGCTGGGTCGCCGGCGTGTAGGGGAAGTAGCCGAGGTCATTCGTTTTGATGTGGTCTTCCCAGGCGAAGAAGCAACGCGCCATGCCGCCGTTGGCCTTGTTGGCGTCGAGCGCCTTCTGGCTGACGGCGAGAATGCCGAGGCCGGTCGGGAGCATGAAGCCCTTCTGCGAACCGGAGACGCAGCAATCGACGCCCCACTCGCCCATACGCATATCGAGCGAGCCTAGGCCCGAGACGCTATCGACCATCAGCAAAGCGGGGTGCTTGGCGGCATCGAGCGCCTTGCGGACGCCTGCGATGTCCGAGGTGACACCGGTTGCCGTTTCGTTATGCGTGGCGAACACGGCCTTGATCTCGTGGGCCTTATCCTTGGCCAGGATGTCGGCATACTTCTCGAGCGGAACGCCCGTGCCCCACTCTTCGTCGCAGAGTTCCACCTTGAGACCAAGGCGCTCGGCCATGTCGACCCACAGCAACGAGAACTGACCGAAGCGGCTCATGAGAACCTTGTCGCCCGGCTTCAGCGTGTTCTGAATCGCCGACTCCCAAGCGCCCGTGCCAGACGACGGGAATATGAATACCCGGCCGTCCTTCATCTTGAAGACCTTCTTCAGATCTTCGAAGATTGGAAGTGTCAGCTTCGGATATTCGGCCGAACGCATGTCGATCATGGGCACGTTCATGGCCATGCGGACTTGGTCGGGGATCGTGGTGGGGCCGGGAATGAAGAGATGCGGCGTGACGGACATGATGTTTCCTCCAGTCGATCGTTCGGAACTCGCGGCGGCGTCGCGAAGTCCAGCGCCTCTTTAGGGACGCTTTCAGGCGCGGCATTCGCTGCAGTTGATGAATTCTGCCGGGCCGGGGCGATTTGTGGACGCCCAGTCAGGGCTCCCTCCAATACCATCGGCTGGTCGGGCGCAACATTCACGATTGCTTAGGGCGTCACAATACCCGCGCGGAGAGATTTACGGCTCAAATGGGTGGGATTGAAACCAGACAAGAGTGGGTTCAAGCCACCTCAATGGGTAGCCAACTTCCTACCCCAGGGAATCCTGTAGCGGGGATCGCGATGTCTTTGACATATACAGCGCGACAGCCATGGCTCGGTTGTTAACGCCCAACTTGTCGTACAGGTTTTTCAGGTGATACTTGACCGTATTGCGTGAAATGCCAATGCGCGACGCAATCTGAAGATTTGACCACCCATTGGCGAGCGCGGCGAGCAACTCTCGTTCGCGCGAGGTCAGCATTTCGAGTGGATCTTGCGATAGGGTTTCGAGATCCACATAGGGGAAGCAGAGACGGCCACGCGCCACCCACGAGATCGTGTCGAGCAGTACTGGCGGTTCGTCGCTCTTGGAAATGAAACCCCATGCGCCTGACTTGATCGTCTGGCGGAGAACGTCGGAGATGGACTCACCGGTGTAAATGATGACCCGCGTACCGATCTGACGGCGCTTCAGGACCTCCAGCACGTCGCCACCGGTCATGTCGGGCAGCGACCAGCCAATGAGACCTATATCGACCGGACTTTCCATGCACGCCGCAATGAATGCACCACCACTGGCGACGGTCGTGACGATGTCAAAGCGGCCGTCCCTCGCAATCAACTCGGCAAGGCCCGTACGAACCACGGGGTTTTTGTCGGCGACGAGAATGCGCGGCTTCTGGCCTGCCGTGCGAACGGGCGCACCGGACGTGATCGGCATCATGGGAAGTAGACCTCCCCGTGCCAAACACTGCAACCATCGCTCGTCATCGATTGGACCATCCGCTAGCCGGCGCAAAAGCCGTGCCGCTCCATCTCGTGATTGACTTACATCCGACTTGCGTCAGCAACGCAAGGTGCGGCCATTAGGACCTCAGTAGGGGGTTCGCTCGAGTGACGCTACTGGAAAACCGTGGCAATTGGGAGAGATCTCAGCTGAGTTGCCGTAGCTTCTTGAGGCGCTGCGTCCGCATTTCCCGGTCGTAGAGAATCTCTCCTCCGGGAACCCGTATGTCGCGCACAATTTGCAAAACATGTCGGCTCGGCGGCGGTGTTGCCATCGAGACGGCAAATATCGCTGCAACGGCGGATGGAATGCCAATGATGGCCGCCAGGGCACTAGGTATCGCCGCGCTTTCGCCCTGACCGCCGGCAATGGTCAGAAGAGCCACCAGGAAGCCGGTCAGCAAACCTGCCATAGCACCAAAGGCGTTCATCCGCTTCCACCAGATCGAAAGCACAAGAACGGGAAATAAAGCCGATCCGCAAATCGACAATGCGCAGAGAACGACGCGGAGGGGGTCTGTCATCACAAAGGCAGCAGCGAGCACGCCGGCTGCCGCCGCGACAGCAATGCCGCCGCGGCCAGCATGGATACGGACAGGTCCATGGGGTGTTTCCCAAGTTCCGCCGAAGAGGATGTCTTCGGACAGAATGTGGCCGAGGGCTGTGCTGGCGGCCCCGGCAGCAACCAAAGCTCCGGCGATAACGGCCGCGAGCGACAGATCGAGCAGCATTGGCGGCAGTTGAGCGGCAACAGGAAGGCTGAGCAAGACGCTATCGCGGGCGAAGCTGATGCTCGAGGCGGTGAACTGAGTCCCGGTTTCGGTGATGCTGGCAAAACCACGTTTGGCGAGCTCGGCGAGCCACGGCGGCACAACGGCCGGCCCCGGGGTTACGATCAGATCCATCAGAAAGTCGCGCATGAAAACAGCGATGGAGGCGGCCGTCAGCATAGCAACGCCAAAAATGAAGGTGGCCCAGCCGAGCGTTTTGCGTGCTTCGTAGACGCCGGGAGCGGCGGCTAAGCGCGGAAGCAACCACGGGGCGGAGGCGACACCCGCGATCATTGAGAGTGTACCAAGGACGAACGCGGCGGGGCCGAGCGCGCCAAAGGGATCGGCAAAACGCTTCATAATGGGTTGCAGCTCAGGACCAGGCAGATCGAAGGCCATGCCTGGCGGCAAGATGATCGGCAGCCCCTGAATGGCTTCATTTCGGCCGACAGCGCGCAGCACTGGTCCGTGCGTCAGCTGTGGCACCGGCATGGTGGTCACGATCGCGGCCACGATGATAACCGGGACCATGACGGCAAAGAAGGCGGCGAGGCTTTGGGCTACGCCCGTCCAAGTCATCGATCGCATGCCGCCAGGCACGAGTGTCACGAGCAGAACGAGATACAATACCAGAAATGCCTGGCCATGGCTCCAGCCCGTCAGCACGATAGCGGCTTCGGCGGCAAATCGGAGTTCGGCCGAAAGAACCATAACGATGGGGATCGCAGCGACCAGCGCGGTGGCGAGCCGGAGCGGCCGGCTATCGAAACGACGGCCAAGGTAGCTCGGAATGGTGAAAGCGCCGAATTTGCGCAGAAAGGGCGCAAGCAGGACAGCCATTACGACAAAGCCGCCGAGCGCTCCAATTCCAACAAAGAGGGCGTCGTAACCGATCAAGAAGAACAGGCCCGTGAGCGCGACAAGACCGGTGGCGCCAAAAGCCGACATTGCGAGCAAAAGGCCATTGAAGAAGGCGGGGACTCGACGACCAGCCGCAAAGAAATCGAGGGGATCCGAGGCGTGGGTTGCGATGCCGATGCCGGCGTAGAGTGCGATCGGACCAAGCAGCATGGCAAGGCTCAGTATCGACAGATCGACGCCGAGCCCCTGCAGGATGAGGCTGGTCAGAGCTATAGCGGCAAATCCACTTAGGAATATGCCGAAATATGAGCCGAGCCGCGGATTGACGGCGCGCGACGGGGACAGGATCGCCATCCTAATCAGTTATCCTCGTGAGCGCCGTGCCAGTGGTCGATGGCATCCTGCTGACGGACGAAGCTTGCGACCGTGACCACTGCGATCAGGACGAGGCCATGGGCGGCAAGGAAATAACCCAAGGGGAAGCCGAGGAACTTATTCGAGTTTAGCCGATCGGCGTAAAGAGGCAGGATGATAATCACGGCGAAAAAGGGCGCGAGGCTCGCCAGCATCTGCCATTTCGTGTGGCGCCAGTAGGGTTTGCGTTCCTTGCGCTCGATCATGCGGTTCGTACCCCCCCCCGTCTTTCCTGCTGGTGCCCATGGCCTGAAGGGCACCCCACCTGACAGCACGTTTCCGCCATTTCTTTGTCCGCCGGTCAACCCGGGGTTCGCCGCTGCAATCCCATACATGTTCGCCAATCAAGTGAGCCGGCGGCGCGGATTGTCCGCGGTGAGCAGGTTGCCTATCGTTCCTTCAGCGAATCGCTAAGTTCGGGGGTGAGTGCGGCAGCTCAGTCGCCGAAGCGATGCGGCGGGCGCAGGCAACATACAAATGGGGAAGATAAAATGGGCGTAATCCAGGAATTCCGCGAATTTGCGATGAAGGGTAATGTCGTTGATCTAGCGGTCGGCGTCATCATGGGCGCCGCCTTCGCGCCGATCGTGGCGACGCTTGTCGACAATATCATCATGCCGCCGATCGGATATCTGATGGCTGGGGTGGACTTCTCCACGCTTGCCGTCACGCTGCCGACGCCGACCGATGACGGCGTGCCGATCCGTTACGGCCTTTTTCTCAATGCTGTGGTCAAATTCCTGATCACGGCATTCGCCATCTTTCTCCTAGTGAAGGCGATGAACAGGCTCAAGAAGCCCGCGCCAGCCGCTGCTCCCCCGCCCCCCACGCCTACTGAAATCTACCTGAAGGAGATCCGAGACGCGCTAGTGGCGAAGAAGTAATGCAGCCGAGCGACACGCAGCCATAAAGGCGAACGGCCCCGAAACGTCTCCGCTTCGGGCCTTTCGCCTTTATGGCCAGATTGCGTCGGCGCGTCCAACCCTCGCGACGCGCGATGCCAAGCAAGAAGGTTTGGCGCGCCTCGCTACGGACGCGACGCCTTGTTTGGGCCAACGCGGCTATGGTAACGATTGAGCGTCGCGGGCGTAGTTCAATGGTAGAACGGCAGCTTCCCAAGCTGCATACGAGGGTTCGATTCCCTTCGCCCGCTCCATGATTCTGTCTCACGCGCCAATCGCGCTCCGACGGTCGGCGCCTGCGCCGTGTCGCCTCTCTTCAGCGGCCCTCAGGCCCGAAGGTGAGCGAGTTTGCCGATGAGCGCGCGGCGTGCTCGGTTTTGCGCCAGTGGAAGGGTGAGCGGATCAGATCGACAATAGCGCGGTAGGCGGCGGCGGAGATCATCATCCAGTAGAGCGGCATGAGCACGGCCCGGGCGGCGAGACGCACACCGTGGCGCCTCCAAACGGCGAGGAACGCAAGTACAATTGCGACGGTGTAGGCAAACGCGAGGTTTGCGACACCAGACCACCAAATGATGGCTTGCCATCCCTGCGGTGGCCAGAGCGACAGATCGCCGGTGCCAAGTTTCCAGAACGCATAGACATAGACGAGTGGATGCACGAGCGCGGATAAGATGACGCCGCCCATGAGGACGTTGAAGCCGATGAAGCCGCCAAGGCCTAAATCCGACAACAGGCGAGCCGGTTCGCGCAGATGCACCAGCGATGTCTGCATCCAGCCTTTGAGCCACCGGGTGCGCTGACCAAGCCAAATCGCGTTTGTGGGCGGGGCTTCCTCCCATGTGGTGGAGTTCAGCATCTCGACGCGCCACCCCATCCGCGCAAGGCGGATGCCCAAATCGGCATCTTCCGTCACATTATAGGGGTCCCAGCCGCCGGAGTTTTCTAATGCTTCGCGACGAAAATGATTGGACGTCCCGCCGAGAGGGACGGGCAGCGACAGGCGCTCGATCGCCGGCAGGATGGCATCGAACAACGCCGTGTATTCGAGCGTAAACTGGCGTGTCGTCCAGCTCTTGTCGGGATTGTAGATATTCAGGCGGGCTTGCAGACAGCCGAGGTCTGGACCGGATTCCGTGAAACGAACGTAAGCCTCCTGCAATTGGCTGGGCTCGGGGTCATCTTCGGCGTCATACACGACCACGAAGGCGCCGGTTGCCAGCGGCAGGGCATACATCAGAGCGCGTGGCTTTGTACGCGGCGAACCTGGCGGCACGGTCACAATCCGCATTCCCGCGCGGCCGTGGATTTCAGTCTGAAGGGCGAACCGCGTTGCGGTGTCGTCGGCCTCAGTGATGAAAATTATGTCGCGTTTCTCAGCAGGCCACTTGAGGCGCTCGAGGGCTGCAACAATCGACGCCGCCATGTGGGCTTCACGGTACAGCGGAAGCAGGATCGAGTAGACCGGCCAGTCGACGTCCGGTTCGGCAGGGGGCGGCGCGGGGCTTGACCGCAAGGGCGCGTTCAACACCTCATGGACTGCAAATGTCCGCAAGACTGAAACGCATAAAAATGCGGGCGTGAGCAGCGTCATGACCACCGCGGCGGTGATCTCCGAATCTGTCCATAAAGCAGCTGCGACGACGATCACGACGGCAAACAAAGCAGCTTTTTGCCATAGCACCATCGGCGCAGCAGCCGACAGGCGCGGGTGCTGAAGCAACAGGGCCTCAGCCCAACGCGGATCAACGGAGCCGCTCGGTGTGAGGGACGAAGGCTGTTTGAGGGTAGGCCTCGCTAGCGACGCAAGCTTATTTGGTGGAGTGGGATTTGACACCGCCGCGTACTCGCACGACAACACGGCAGCCGCGGTTCGGACACCGTCGATCGTCAGACTACGGTAGATATTGAAAATTGAACAGCCGGAACACGCGATGCCGCCCTTCAGATTTCCCGTGGCTTCCTCGCTTGTCGCTACATTTCGCTGCTTGGCAGTACTCGTGCTTGTGGTCGTTGTCGCGGTTCTGTTTCAAGGGCCGTCATTTGCGCAGGAGCCGCAGACCGACAATCAACCTAGGCGGGTGGTGGTGCGCTTTTTAACGGAAGGGGATTTCCCGCCTTTCAACTATCTTGACGACGACGGCGTGCTCGGTGGCTTCAACGTCGATCTGGCGCGCGCTCTATGTAATGAGATCGGGGCGGCGTGCGACATTCGTGTGCGGCCGTGGGACGAGCTGCTCGTTGCCCTGAAGCGCGGCGAGGCCGACGCTGTGATCGCCGGGCACACTGTTTTGCCGGACTCGCTGCGCCAAGTAGCGTTCACCGATCGGTACTTTTACACGCCGGGCCGCTTTGCTGCGAAAACTGAAGCAGAGAAGGTGGACATCGCGCCGGAGGCTCTCGATGGACGCACTATTGCTGTCGCGCGCGGCACTCCTCACGAAGCTTTCTTGAAGACGTTTTTCCGCGACAGCCGGATCCAGATTTTCGAGACCTCAGAGTTGGCGCGGGATGCTCTTTTGCAAGGCAAGGTCGACTACGTTTTTGACGACGGCATCGGGCTGTCTTTCTGGATCAACGGGACCCTGTCTCGCCGGTGTTGTGAACTGCGCGGCGGGCCCTACTTCGAGCCCCGGTTTTTCGGCGACGGCCTAGCTATCGCGGTGCCTCAGAGCGATCCGCAGATCAAGGCGCTGCTCAATACGGCCCTGAATAAAGTGCGCGCGTCAGGTCGTTTTGACGAGCTGGTCTCGCGGTATTTTCCGCACCGCGTTTTCTAGGAAACAAAACGGGCCGGCGCATGTCGCTGCCGGCCCCGTTTCCTCCGTCTGCTGTCGTGCGAGCCCTTTTAACGACGGCGCTGCTGGCCGCCACCCGGAGGACTACCCGCGCCAGGCGGAGGGCCGCCGCGCGTATCCTTATGGCGGAAGTTGATGCGACCCTTCGTGAGATCGTAGGGCGTCATCTCGATCGTGACTTTGTCTCCGGCAAGGATCCGGATCCGATTCTTTTTCATGCGGCCGGAGGTGTAAGCAATAACCTCGTGACCGTTGTCGAGTTTCACGCGGCAGCGGGCGTCGGGGAGCACCTCCACCACCACGCCCTCGAACTCGAGCATTTCTTCTTTTGCCATGTATCCCCTTGAACTTGGCGCGTCGCCGCTCGGGCGTTTCGCATAATTAAATGGGGAGCAGATTGGCTCTGCTCCCCACGCACTGCTCGTGCGGCGACCACTCTTATCAGAGCGGACGCAGGTTGATCGCAGCGATCTTGCCGTTGCGGCCGCGCTCGGTCTCGAAGGAAATCTTCTGACCTTCACGCAAGGACGAAAGGCCGGCGCGCTCGACGGCCGAAATGTGAACGAACACGTCGTTCCCACCTTCGTCCGGCTGAATGAAGCCGTAGCCCTTCTGCCCGTTGAACCACTTCACGGTACCAGTCGACATCGATTATGCCTCCAAAGCATAGGTAAACTACCCCGAAGCGACGACCTCGGGGGCCATCAAATCGCGCGTTGGAGACGTCTAGTGTCAGACTCGGTAGAGCTGTCGCAGAGTAAGCCAAGGCGTGTTCGATAGCGTCTATATGACCCGATGGGGCTGCGAGCGCAAGATCGAAGCCCATAGACAACCGCAACAAATGTTCGAGAAGACGTGCTTTTTTCGATTCTAGACCGATACGGCAGACTGTTCATTTCGAACATATCGCGCGTTCTGGTGTCTATGAAACCTAAGAGTTTCGGGGCCGAGATTGCCATTTACAGCAGCGTCTTCATAAATCACCTCCATTCGATTTGAGCAGCGGGCGATCGAAAGTGGGCGATCGAAAGTGGGCGAGCGGTCCCGCAACGACGTGTTGTCGTACCTGCAACCGACACCCTGCCTTTATATATTTGGCGTTCGCAGAGCGCTGTTGCATCGTGTGCGGGCTGCCCGTATAACGCCGGCCGGAGCCGTCCGGCAGGGCATGCCGTGGCGGCTTTCATGCTTCAACCAACGAGAACGGCAGCGCGCCTCGAGGCTACACCTCGGACCGATCGCTGCCAGCCGGCTTTATGCCGGTACCCAAGAAAGGAAAGCCAAATGCCCAAGATGAAGACCAAGAGTGGTGCCAAGAAGCGTTTTCGTTTCACGGCGACCGGTAAGGTGAAGGCGGGTGCGGCGGGTAAGCGGCACGGCATGATCAAGCGGACAGCCAAGTTCGTCCAGAAGGCGCGCGGCACGATGGTGCTGAACGACTCGGATGCGGGCATCGTCAAGAAGTACATGCCCTACAACCGCTGAGGATTTCCGAGCCTTCTCATCAGGAAGGCCGCTGAGCCCCTACACACCGATCGAAACGGAGCACACCCATGGCACGCGTCAAACGCGGCGTTACCGCCCACGCAAAGCATAAGAAAGTTCTGAAAGCCGCGAAGGGCTATTATGGCCGTCGCAAGAACACCATCCGCGTCGCGAAGCAGGCCGTCGAAAAGGCGCTGCAGTACAATTTCCGCGACCGCAAGAACAAGAAGCGCACGTTCCGCGCTCTGTGGATCCAGCGCATCAATGCTGCTGCCCGCGAGCATGGCCTGACCTACGGCCGCTTCATCGACGGGTTGACGAAGGCCGGTATCGAAGTCGACCGTAAGGTGCTAGCCGACATCGCGGTGAAGGATAACGCTGCGTTCAAGGCGCTTGTCGATCAGGCGCAGGCCGCGCTGCCAAAGGCTGCGTGATCTAGTGCATTGGCCTCAACTTCATTGACACCGGGGGGCTCGTTCCCCCGGGTTACCATAGTCGAAACGTTCGTCGTGCCCTGCGGGGCCGCTTCGCTGTGCTTCCCGCGCGGCGCCTCGAGCCAGATCCGCGATTGGGACGACAGGCACACCGCCCCTTTCGGAGCTCGTCTGGCATGTCATCTGGCTCAGATCTCGCCTACCTTGAAGCCGACGTGCTGAAGGAGATCGCCGAAGCGGTCGATCTCGCGGCGCTCGACGCCGTGCGGGTTTCGGCCATCGGCAAGAAGGGGCGCATTTCCGAATTGATGGCGCAGCTCGGAAAGCTGCCACCGGATGAGCGCAAGACGTTCGGCGCAACTGTTAACGCGCTGAAGACCAAAGTTTCCGATGCGATCGAAACGCGCAAGGCCACGCTCGAGGCTGCGGCTTTGTCGGAACGGCTGGCAAGCGAGCGTGAGGACGTGACGCTGCCGGTACGCCTCGGTGCGGAAATGCAGGGGCGCATTCATCCCGTCAGCCAGGTCCTCGACGAGTGCATCGAGATTTTTGCTGATCTTGGATTCGAAGTCGCCGAAGGTCCGGATATCGAGACCGACGATCTCAACTTCACGAAGCTGAACATTCCGGCCGAGCATCCGGCACGGCAGGAGCACGACACGTTCTACTTCAACCCGAAGGCAGACGGGTCGCGGCTGCTTCTGCGCACGCACACAAGCCCGGTTCAGATCCGCACGATGCAGACGAAGACGCCGCCGATCCGGATCGTCGCGCCCGGACGCGTCTATCGCTGCGACAGCGACCAGACGCATACGCCGATGTTCCACCAGATCGAAGGGCTCGTGATCGACGAGAAGACCCATATGGGACATCTCAAATGGGTGCTTGAAGAATTCGCGAAAGCGTTTTTCGAGGTCGATACCGTCACGATGCGTTTTCGCGCGTCGCATTTCCCGTTCACGGAACCATCGATGGAAGTGGACATCGACGCCTCCGCGATCGGGAAGCCCGGCCAGTGGCTGGAAATTCTGGGATGCGGGATGGTGCATCCGAATGTGCTCGCGAACTGCGGGCTCGATCCGGAAAGGTACCAAGGCTTCGCATTCGGCATGGGGCTCGATCGCATTACGATGTTGAAGTACGGGCTGCCGGATCTGCGCGCGTTCTTCTCGGCGGATTTGCGCTGGCTGCGCCACTATGGATTTTCGCTGCTCGACCAGCCCACACTCGGCGGCGGGCTTTCGTCGTGACGCTCAGGGAGTGACCGATGGCACTCGCCATTCCGCTGATCATCATGACGGTGGCGCTGCTCGTGGCGTTTGGGCTGGGCTCCGTCATGGGCGCGCGACCACTGGGGCAGCAGCAGATCGTCGGCGCACTGGGTGTCGCGGCGCTGATGCTGCTGCCGTTGGCATATGACGCTGCGGTTTATGACGGCAATTGCTACGGGCTCGATAGTTCGACGTCGCCGTGCTCACTCGCCGAACGGCTCGGTCAGAGCTTCGTCTCTGGTTTTGCTTTCACGCTCGCGCCCGCACTTCTGTGGGTGCTCGTCTACATCATGGCGATTAACGCCCAGAAGTCCCGCTGAACGGATCATCCAATGAAATTCACGCTGTCCTGGCTGAAAGAGCATCTGAAAACGACGGCGACGGTCGAAGAGATCGCGACCAAGCTTTCGGCCATCGGGTTGGAAGTGGAGAGCGTCGAGGACCCGGGGGCAAAGCTCGGCGCCTTCACGGTGGCGCGGATCGTCGAAGCCAAGAAGCATCCCAATGCCGACAAGCTTCAGGTCGTGCAGGTGGAGATCGGCAAGGGGCAGCCGCTGATGGAGGTGGTCTGCGGTGCGCCGAACGCGCGTGTGGGTCTCGTTTCGGTGTTCGCGCCGCTCGGGACGTACATTCCAGGTTCCAAGATCACGCTGGAAAAGAAGCCGGTCCGCGGAGTCGTTTCGAACGGGATGATGTGTTCGGCGGCCGAACTGGAGCTTTCGGATGAAAGCTCTGGAATCCTGGAACTGGATGCTGCGCTGGCGGACAAGGTGGGGAGCCGGTACATCGACGTGGCGGGACTTAACGACCCTGTTTTCGAGGTGAAGCTGACGCCGAACCGGCCGGATTGCACGGGCGTGCGCGGGATTGCGCGCGATCTGGCGGCGGCGGGGCTCGGGACCTTGAAGCATGAGACGCGCATTCACGGCGTGGAGGGTGCGAAGGAGTGCCCGATCGAGGTGAAGCTGGACTTTCCCAAGGGGGCGGAGAACGCTTGCCCCGTGTTCGCCGCTCGACTTGTGAGTGGCGTGAAGAATGGCCCATCGCCGAACTGGCTTCAGAACAGGCTCAAGGCCGTGGGGCTGCGGCCGATCAATGCGCTCGTAGATGCGACGAACTACATCTCCAATGAGCATGGCCGTCCGCTGCACGTTTACGATGCCGACAAGCTGAAGGGCGCGATTCGGGCGCGGCTTGGCAAGGCAGGCGAGTCGTTCGTGGGGCTCGACGGCAAGGAATACGCCGTGGACGAGACCATGTGCGTGATTGCCGATGATGCTGGAGTACTTGGCCTTGGCGGCATCATGGGCGGAGAGGCCTCGGGCTGCACCGAAGAGACGAAGAACGTGCTGATTGAGAGCGCGTGGTTCGATCCCGTGCGGACGGCAACGACGGGCCGAAAGACCGGTCTCGTGACCGACGCGCGCTATCGTTTCGAGCGTGGCGTGGATCCGCAGTCCGTCCTGCCGGGGCTCGATCTTGCGACACAGATGATCGAGAAGTTCTGCGGGGGCACGCCCTCGAAGACGAAGGTGGCTGGCAAAGCACCGGAGACGGCGCGTGTCATTGCGTTCGACACCGACCGGGTGGCGAAGCTGTCCGGCATTGAGATTGAGACTGCGGAGGTGCGTCACATTTTGGAGGCACTCGGATGCACGCTCGAAGGCCACGGTCATGACATCACGGTGACGACACCGACATGGCGGCCGGACATTCACGGCGCCGCTGATCTCGTCGAAGAAGTCGTACGCATCGCTGGCCTCGATCGCATTCCTTCGACGCCCATGGACCGGACGGCGGGCATCGCCAAACCGGTGCTGACGGAGCGCCAGAAGCGGGCGCGGCGGACGCGACGGACGCTGGCGGCGCGCGGTCTTGTCGAGGCTGTGACGTGGTCGTTCCTGCCGCGATCGATCGCCGCTCACTTCGGTGGTGGTTCGGATGCGTTGGAACTGGCGAACCCAATCTCGGCTGATTTGTCATCAATGCGGCCGAGCCTGCTGCCAGGGCTCTTGATGGGGGCGGCGCGGAATGCCAATCGCGGCTTTGCTGATGTGGCGCTGTTCGAACTGGGTCAGGCCTACAAGGGCGATCAACCGGCGGATCAATTGCTGAACGCGGCCGGCGTGCGGGCGGGAACGGCAAGGGCGACGGGCGCGGGGCGTCACTGGGACGGTGCGACACAGCCGGTGACCGTGTTTGACGCGAAGGCGGATGCCGTGGCCGTGCTGTCCGCGCTTGGGATCGATGCTTCGAAGGCGCAGATCACGCGTGATGCGCCGGGGTGGTATCACCCCGGGCGGTCGGGCACGTTGCGGCTGGGACCGAAGACAGTTCTGGCGCACTTCGGTGAACTGCACCCCGCCACCATAAAGGCTCTCGACGTGGAGGGCCCTGCCGTGGCCTTCGAGATTTTCCTAGATGCGGTGCCACCGGAGAAGAAGAAGTCTCGGGCACGTGGTCCGCTGGCGTCCGTCGATCTTCTGCCCGTGCGGCGCGACTTTGCATTCGTTCTGGATAGAAACGTCGCGGCCGGCGACGTCGTCAGGGCGGCGGCAGGGGCGGACAAAGCGCTTATTTCACAAGTAACGGTCTTCGACATCTTTGAAGGCGGCGCGCTGGCGGCAGAGGGCAAGAAGTCTCTCGCCATCGAGGTGACGCTCCAGCCGGTGACGGCCACTCTGACCGAGGCGGAGATCGAGGCGGTCTCACAAAAAGTCATTGCAGACGTCAAAAAGGCGACGGGTGGCGAGATTCGTGGCTGAGATTGCCACATTGACCCGTGGGAGCGCGGCCACGACATAAGGGACGCTGACATTGCAGCGGGGAGACTGGCACATGAATGGAACGCGCACCCTTCTCGTCCCTAAGCCGGAAACGACGCATATCGTCGTGGTGGGCGGCGGCGCAGGCGGGTTGGAACTCGCTACGACGCTTGGCAATAAGTTGGGAAAAAAGGGCAAGGCGGCGATAACGCTGGTCGATAAGTCGCGCACGCATATCTGGAAGCCGCTTCTCCATGAAATTGCCGCCGGAAGCATGGACGTCGATCAGCATGAACTCGAGTACATGGCGCAGGGCCACTGGCACGGCTTCAAGTTCCGCTACGGCGAGATGATCGGTCTCAACCGGGCCAACAAACAGGTGATCCTGGCGGCAACGTTCGACGAAGAGGGCCGGGAGATCACACCGCAACGAGCCCTCGTTTACGATATTCTGGTCATTGCCATCGGCAGCGTCTCGAACGACTTCGGCACTCCGGGCGTGAAGGAGCATGCCATCATGCTCGACACACAGGTGCAGGCGGAGAAGTTCAACCGCCGGCTGCTTAATGCATGCGTGCGGGCGCAAGCGCAGGAAGGTCCGGTGCGGCCAGGGCAGCTGCACTTTACCATCATCGGCGCAGGCGCCACGGGAACGGAACTCTCGGCGGAACTGCATCGCACCGTACGCGGTATTGCGCAGTTCGGGCTTGATAAAATCGAACCCGAAAAAGACATCAAGATTACGCTCATCGAGGCGGCCCCGCGCATCGTTCCGGCGCTTCCGGAGCGAATCTCCGACGCCACCTCGGACATTCTGCACAAGTTGGGCGTGGACATTCGCACAAATTCGCGGGTGACGCGGGTGCGTGCGGACGGCGTGGAATTGCAGAGCGGTGACTTCATTCCGTCGGAACTGGTCGTTTGGGCGGCAGGGGTGAAGGGGCCGGCTGTATTGAAGGACCTCGATGGTCTTGAAGTCAGTCGGATGGACACACTGGTCGTGAAGCCGACACTCCAGACGACGCGGGATGAAAACATCTTTGTGCTTGGAGATTGCGCATATCTCGTGCCGGAGGGGGACACACAGCCCATTCCGCCGCGCGCTCAGGCCGCCCACCAGATGGCATCGCATGTCTACCGGCAAATCCGCCGCAAGCTCGCCGGGGAGCCGCTCGAGCCGTTCAAGTATCGCGATTTCGGTTCGCTGGTGTCGCTCGGCGAATACTCGACCGTCGGCAGCTTGATGGGATTTGTGAGCGGCCGAAAAATGATGATCGAGGGCTTGTTCGCCAAGCTGATGTACCGCTCCCTCTACAAAATGCATGAGTGGGCGCTGCACGGGTTTTGGAAAGTGACGCTGGACAGCCTGTCGCGCTTGCTGACGCGGCGGACCGAACCGCACGTGAAGCTGCATTAGGCATTTTTTGCCCGTATGCGTTAGCTCCTGTCGTGCCCGCACACCCGGAGTATGACGCGGGGGTGACACATCCGTCCCTGGCGGCGGGCGGGGGGATGTGCTACCTCCCGCCGCAATTGTCGCCGGTCAGACCGGTTCTAACCCGGCCCCGGCCCCTCCCCAGACAGAGACACATTATGAAGCTCAGAAACATCGCGATCATCGCGCACGTCGACCATGGCAAGACGACACTCGTCGACGAACTCCTGAAACAGTCGGGTTCTTTTCGCGACAATCAGAAAGTTGCCGAACGCGCGATGGATTCCAACGATCTGGAGCGCGAGCGCGGCATCACCATTCTTGCGAAGTGTACCTCGGTTATGTGGAAGGACACGCGCATAAACATTGTCGATACGCCCGGTCACGCCGACTTCGGCGGCGAGGTGGAGCGCATCCTGAACATGGTCGATGGCGTGATCGTACTCGTCGACGCTTCGGAAGGTCCATTGCCGCAGACTAAATTCGTCGTGTCGAAGGCGCTGAAGCGCGGCCTTCGTCCGATCGTGGCCATCAACAAGATCGATCGTCCGGATGAGCGGCATCTGGATGTTCTGAACGAAATCTTCGATCTGTTTGCAAACCTGGATGCAACGGACGAGCAGCTCGATTTCCCGGTGCTCTACGGGTCTGGCCGCAACGGTTGGATGGCGCTTGCTCCGGAAGGGCCGCAGACTGATTTGGCGCCGCTGTTCGACCTCGTGCTCGCGCATGTGCCGCCGCCGGCTGTCGATGACGGTCCGGTGCGGATGCTGGCGACAACGCTTGAAGCCGATCCGTTCCTCGGGCGCATCCTAACTGGCCGCATTACGTCAGGCACCATTAAGCCGAACATGGCGCTGAAAGCGATCCGGCATGACGGGACCCTGGTGGAGACATTCCGGGCGACCAAGGTTCTGGCCTACCGTGGCTTGGAGCGGGTACCCGTGGATGAGGCGAGCGCTGGTGAGATTGTAGCCGTCGCCGGCATGACGGATGCGACTGTGGCCGACACGTTGTGTGATCCTTCCGTGGATCAGCCGCTGGCTGCTCAGCCCATCGATCCGCCGACGCTGTCGATGACGTTCCGCATCAACGATGGCCCCTTCGCGGGGCAAGAAGGCAGCAAGGTGCAAAGCCGCGTGATCCGCGATCGCCTGATGCGCGAAGCGGAGCGTAACATTGCGATCAAGGTGACGGACAGCGACGAGACGGACAGCTTCATCGTCTCGGGCCGCGGCGAACTTCAACTTGCGATCCTGATCGAGAATATGAGGCGTGAAGGGTTCGAGCTGACCGTTTCGCGACCCAAGGTCGTGATCAAGTCCGATCCGGCAACGGGCCAGAAACTCGAGCCCATCGAAGAGACCATCATCGACGTGGACGATGGGTTTACCGGCGTCATTGTACAAAAGCTGTCGGAGCGCAGAGGCGATCTGATGGAGATGCGGCCTTCGGGCGGCGGACGCACCCGTATGGTGTTCCTGGTACCGACACGTGGTCTGCTGGGTTATCAATCGGAATTGCTGTCGGACAGCCGCGGGACCGCGGTCATGAACCGGCTGTTCCACTCCTATGCGCCGTTCAAGGGCGAGATTCAGGGGCGGCGCCAAGGTGTGCTGATTTCAAATGGCACGGGCGAGGCGACGGCGTACTCGATCTTCCACCTGCAGGACCGCGGGCAGTTCATGATCGGCGCGCAGGCGCGCGTTTACGAGGGCATGATCGTGGGTGAGCACTCGCGCGACAACGATCTGATCGTCAACGTGGTTCAAGGCAAGAAGCTCACGAACGTGCGCGCTTCGGGCAAGGACGAGGCACTGACGCTGGTGCCGCCGATGAAGCTAACGCTCGAAAAGGCGATGTCGTACATCACCGACGAGGAGCTTGTCGAAATCACGCCTGAGACTATCCGCTTGCGCAAGCGCTGGTTGGATCCGAACGAGCGCAAGCGGCAGGAGCGCAAGCGTGAGGCGGAACGCGAGGCTGACGTCGCCTAATACGACCATAGGGATTTTTTCCCGACTTTAAGCGCCTAATGTTCCTGATTTTTTTGGGAAGCCTTCCCATTGCTAAACGGGTAGGCGATCGCACATAAGCTTACGGCGGAGAGTCGACTGTGTTCCGTGATCCACGGAAGGTCGTCTGCCGTTCTTATCGTGACCTGCCGGGTCGTCGTTTCCCCAAACGATCTATCAGCCATTCCAATTCGGAGGAATACTCATGAAGAAGTCGCTCATCGCGATGACGGTTCTTGCTTTCTCGTCGGGCATTGCTTTCGCTGACGACAAGCCATCGGCCGACGAGGCCGGCAAGATTGCCGCCACGGCAAAAGCCTGGGGCTGCTCGGGCGGCGAAGGCGAGAAAGAGTCTGAGGGCTCGGGCGTCTACGAGTTGAACGATGCGAAGTGCGCCGATGGCGCCAATTACGACATCAAGATGGACAAGGACTTCAAGGTGATCAGCATTACGGCCGACTGATCCGATCCTGCATTGAGATTGTTGAGAGCGGCTGCCGACGGCAGCCGCTCTTTTCTTTTGTCTGCTATGGTGTTGCGAAGCCTGGACTTTGCGTCTTGGTTTTGACACCTGTCCGGACGAGCCGGTCGTCCGACTGTTCTGTTGCCCGAGAGAACCGACCCATTGGCCGCTCAAGAACCTGCTGCAGTCGCGCCCGCAATCGTCGCCGCACATACTTGGCCCGAAGGCGTGACGCCGACGGCTGAGTATGAAGCGGCGCTCGCCTATTTGCGTGAATCCGGCGGCCATCTGTTCATCACTGGTCGCGCCGGATCGGGGAAGTCGACGCTGCTGCGCTGTATCCGCGATCTTATCCCTGACAACATGGTCGTGTTGGCGCCCACAGGGCTCGCTGGTGTGAACGTGGGCGGCCAGACCATCCATTCATTTTTCGGCCTGCCGCCGCGCCTGATCAAGCCAGACGATATCCGCCGCAGCCGCAACGGCCAGGTGATGCGCAAGCTCAAATTCCTCGTCATTGATGAGGTATCGATGGTGCGATCGGACCTGATGTGGGCGATGGACATGTCGCTGCGGATCAACCGGGGGCGGCCGCGCGAGCCATTCGGCGGCCTGCGGCTTGTGATGTTCGGGGACCTGCATCAGTTGCCGCCTGTTGTGCAGGAGGCGGAGGTGGCCCAATTCCTCGAAAGTGAGCATGGCGGGCCGTTTTTCTTTTCGGCCTCGGGGCTGCGCGAGGGGCAGGGCACGATGCTGCTGGAATTGAACCAGGTCTTCCGTCAGAGCGATGAGGGTCTCATCCGGGTCTTGAACCGGGTTCGCGAAGGCGAGGTGGAGGAAGACGACTTGACGCTTCTCAACGCGTGTGTGCGACCCGTGCGAACCCTGGGTGAAGGCGATGCTTACGTGATTCTGACGCCGACGAACGCGGCCGCCCAGCGCATCAACATGGCCTATCTCGATGCGCTCCCTGGGAAGACCTACTCGTACGAGGCTGGCGTCAGCGGGGAATTCAACCCGAACGCGCACCCTACGGATTCTATGCTGCAGTTAAAGCCGGGAGCAAAGGTCATTCTGCTCCGCAACGACCCGGATCGTCGGTGGGTGAACGGTACCGTGGCACGGATTTCGCGGCTCACCGAAAAACAGGTTTGGGTTGAAGTGAACGGCAAGGAGTTCGAGATCGAGCCGGCGGCGTGGGAGAGCCGCCGTTACGCGTACGACAGTGCGCAGGAAAAAATCGTCGAGTCCGTCGCTGGGACGTTCAAGCAGTTTCCATTGCGCCTCGCCTGGGCGCTGACGATCCACAAGGCGCAGGGGCTGACGCTGGACAAAGTCTATATTGATCTGGGTCGTGGAACTTTTGCGCATGGTCAGGCTTATGTGGCTCTGTCGCGCTGTCGATCGCTGGAAGGGCTTGCATTGGCGCGTCCACTGAGGCCCGCCGACATCTTGTTCGATCCCGCCGCAATGGGTTACCGGAATCATTTTCCGGCTCTATAGATCGCCGGCAAAAATGCCGCGCAAGCACTTGATTCCGATCAAGTATTTTGCGCTGCAATAGCGCTTTATTGCCCATAGTATCAATTACATAGATAATGCTCCGGAGTGATGCGACCTATTGGATGTTGCATTGCACAAAATCGCTGCTATATTTCCACAGCGAGCCGGGCATTCGGCTCCCGACATTCCATTGCTCCGGCGGCGCGACCGCCTTCTAGCGGTGGCTCCGCGTGCATGCCCCAAAAAAGTTTGTGTCAAAGCTCATTCTCAGAAGGATCAAGTCCCATGAACGACCAGTTCACGCGCCAGGCTCAGGAAATGTTCGCCGCCGCCAAGGATGCGCGCATTCCGGAAAATATTCAGGCGATCGCCGAAGACGGCGTTGCCAAGACCCGCGAAGCTTTCGACAAGCTTCAGTCGGTGTCCAAGGATGGCGTGAAGACCATGGAGAACGTGGTGCTGACGGCCCAGGCCGGCGCCCGCACAATCGGTGAGAAGGTTCTTCGCAACGTCGAGGTCAACACTGAAGCCGCGTTCGACGCCGCTGAAGCCATCGCCAAGGCCAAGACGGTTCCGGAAGTTCTCAAGCTGCAGACGAGCTATGTTCAGCAGCAACTGACGGCTTCGGCAAACCAGACCAAAGAACTCTTCGAGCTTTCGGCTAAGATCGCCCAGCAGACGTTCGAAACGATGAACGCCGCCGCTGCCAAGACCTTCGAACAGATGAAGAAGTCGGCCTAATTTACGGCTTCGGTACTTCAAACTCTACGGAAAAGCCCGGGACCCACGTCTCGGGCTTTTCTCATTGTGGAATGGAGTTTCAAAGCGGCTGTTGCTGCATTTGTGCGCTACTTTGGCATGGAATTCGCTACACTCACTGCCGGTCATCATGGCCGGTGTGAACGGAGTCCGGTGATGTTGGGTTGGCGTTCGGATGTGCTCGTGAGGCCTGCGAAGGCTGGCGATGCTTCGCCGTTGGTGAAGGTCTTCGCTGAGTCGTGGCGCGGTGCCTACGCAGGGGTCATTCCGCAGAAAAACCTGGACGGTATCATCCAGCGACGGACGAAGGCGTGGTGGACGGCTGCTATTCGCGGCGGAGATGGTCTGCTCGTCGTTGAGCACGCGGGTGCGATTGCCGGATACGCGACTTACGGCGCGGCGCGGGGACGCGGCCGGCAGCAGGGCGAGATCTACGAACTCTACATCGCGCCAATCTACCAGGGGGTGGGACTTGGCGAGCATCTGTTCGAGGCATGCCGGGCGCGTCTGGACGGTCGTGGATTGCGCGGGCTTGTGGTCTGGGCGCTGGCGGAAAATGCGGCGGCCAGTGACTTCTACTGGCGCCGGGGCGGTCGGCCGTTCAACACAATCCGCGAGGGGTTTGGGAATACCCAACTAGAGAAAGTGGGATTTTGCTGGGCCTGAGAGGCCACGTCCGGCTGCGCGCGGTTCGTCAACGGCTTCGCTCTTTGGGCGGATGACGATTAATTGTGGTCCCGGCTGACCGTTCGACCTTCGGCGGCTATCTTTTCGTCCTCTGCCTGGGGCAAACTCCGGCCGCAACTGATCAAAACCAGCTTTCAAAATCTCAACGAACAAAAAACGGGGCTACTCGATGCGCATCGAAGCTATTCCAGTGGGAAAGAACCCGCCGGACGACATCAACGTCATCATTGAAGTTCCCGTTGGGGGTGAACCGATCAAGTACGAAATGGATAAGGCATCGGGCACTCTTTTTGTGGACCGCTTCCTCTACACGCCCATGCGCTATCCCGGGAACTATGGCTTCGTCCCCCATACCCTGTCAGCCGATGGCGATCCCATCGATGTTCTCGTGTCCAATACCCGCGCAATTGTGCCGGGAGCAGTGATCAATTGCCGGCCTATCGGTGTCCTCGTGATGGAAGATGACGGTGGCGGGGACGAGAAAATCATTGCGGTGCCCAGCGACGCACTCACCAAGCGATATAGCAAGGTTAAGAACTACTCGGATCTGCCGTCGATTTCGACGGAGCAGATCGAGCATTTCTTCGCCCATTACAAGGATTTGGAGCCCAATAAGTGGGTCAAGATCCATCACTGGGGCGACGCCGCCGAGGCGGCTCGCCTGATCCGCGAGTCCGTAGACCGGTTCGCTGCCAAGTCGTGAGCGGCTGACCGGGACCCAATTGGCGTTCATCGGTATGTCCGGCGCTTGGGCGGGCGTCGACCCGTTCCGCTTGTCGCGAAGACGCCGGCAAAAAGGGATGAGGCGCTTCAGGCGACCGAGGAACCTGCGGATGTTCGCCTTGACGCACTTCCCGCTCAGGGTGGCCGTTGCTATACCCCCGGCCAACCGACTGAGCGGAGGCCGGCAGTGCCAGAGATGAAGATCGCCGTGATGGGTGCCGCCGGCCGTATGGGCCGGGAACTCATCCGCGCCATTGCGGCTGATCCCGGCTGCCAGTTGTCCGGCGGGACCGAAGCCCCGGGCAGCCCTGATATGGGACGCGACCTGGGGGAATTGGCGGGCCTCGGGGCCAACGGAATCCAGGTGACCGAGGACGCCCTCGATCTGATCGCTCGGTCGGACGCGATCATTGATTTTACATCGCCCAAAGCTACGGCCGTTTTTGCGGGGCTGGCGGCCAACGGGCGCATCGTTCATGTGATCGGCACAACAGGTCTCGACGCCGCGTCGGAGGCGGCCATCACCGCGGCTGCACGCCACGCGACAATCATCAAGTCTGGCAATATGAGCTTGGGCGTCAATCTCGCTGCTGCGCTGACCGAGCGCGTGGCGGCCGTTCTCGATCCAGACTGGGATATTGAAATCGTCGAGATGCATCACAAGCACAAGGTCGACGCGCCTTCGGGTACGGCACTGATGCTGGGAAAGGCTGCCGCAAAAGGGCGCGGTGTGGATTTGACGTCGGCGTCGGTGCGCGTTCGCGACGGGCATACCGGCGCGCGGCGGCGGGGCGACATCGGTTTTGCGACATTGCGTGGAGGTAGCGTTATTGGCGACCACACCGTCATTTTTGCCGGCGAAGGAGAAGAGATCTCGATTCGGCACCATGCTTCTGACCGCAGCATCTTCGCCCGTGGCGCCGTGAAGGCCGCGCTGTGGGGCCGCGGCAAGGGCCCTGGGCTCTTCTCCATGACCGATGTCCTAGGTTTGTGAGGGCGGCACAAACGAGGATGCAGAGACACCAGCCCCAACACGATCACGGTCCATCGCCCCGGACGCTGGTTCTCGTCCGCCATGGCCAGAGTGAATGGAACAGGCTGAACCTGTTTACCGGATGGCGCGATCCTGACCTGACGGAAAAGGGCGTGATTGAGGCCCGTTGGGCAGGCCGCGTTTTGCGTGACGCCGGACTGACGTTCGACCAAGCCTTCACCAGCAAACTGCGGCGTGCGCAGAACACACTCGACATCATCCTCGACGTGATGGGTCAAGCCGGCGTCCCGACCGAGCGTCACGAAGCGCTGAACGAACGCGATTACGGCCAGCTTTCGGGCCTTAACAAGGATGAAGCAAAGCAACGCTTCGGTGAAGACATGGTGGCGCGCTGGCGGCGCAGCTACGACGTTCCGCCGCCGGGCGGTGAAAGCCTGAAAGACACCGCCGCACGCGTGCTGCCTTATTATGAGGAGCACATCTGGCCGATCGTGAAAGCCGGGAAATCGGTCATCGTCGCGGCGCACGGAAATTCACTGCGCGCGCTCATCATGCGCCTGGAGGGTCTGACCGGCGAGGAGATCATCGCTCGTGAATTGGCGACGGCCGCGCCCATCGTCTATCAACTCGATGCTGGGGGCGGTGTAGTCAGCCGCGCCGATCTCGTCACTGCCAAGGGAGGTGACGATGGTATGGGATGAACTGACGCGCGATGCCGAGAGCGACAATATTCGCGACCGCGACAGGTGGATCGGCGTTTACATCGGCGTGCTCGCCGTGCTGCTCGCGATCTGTTCGATGGGCGGGGGAAACGCGGCCAAGGACGCCACCCTCAAGAACATCGAAGCCGCTAATACGTGGGCCTTCTTCCAGGCAAAGAACATGCGTCGACACGTTCTACGCGTGGAAGCGGACGACCTCGCACTTCGGCTGATGGCGGAACCGGATCTGACGGCGGACGGCCGTACGGCTATCGAGGCCAAGATCGCCGACTACAAAAAGCAAGATGAAGCCCTCACGATCGGCGATACCGCCAAGCCTGTGGAACAACGGGAGGGGCTCGACCAGCTTTTCGAAAAGGGCAAGCGACTCGAGGCGGAGCGCGATCTCGCCATGCGCAAAGACCCCTACTTCGACTATGGCGAGGCGCTGCTGCAAATCGCGATCGTGCTGGCCTCGATCGCCATCATTACCAAAGGATCGTTTCTGCTTGCCGTCAGCGGCGCATTGGCTATCGGCGGCGCCCTGCTGACATTCAATGGTTTCACTCTTGCGTTGGCTGTTCCGGGTCTGGGCTGACGCTGGCGTCGATAAACTGGTGAGACCTGCGACGACCCGGCGAGCCAACCAAACCTTGCGGCGCGGGCGCTCACCCGTTAGCAGTGGGGCCGCAATCATAAGACAACTTCATCCAAGAAGCGCTGACGACGGAACCCTTCCATGGCCACCAAGTCCCTCCTTCTACTTCCCGGCGACGGCATCGGCGTCGAGACCATGGCCGAGGTGGAGCGGCTGATTTCGTTCTTCAACTCGCGCAAGAACGGCATCACATTCCAGACGGAGAGCGATCTCGTCGGTGGCGCGGCTTATGACGCACACGGCGTCGCCGTGACGGACGCGTGCGTCGCCAAAGCGAAGTCGGCGGATGCCGTCATCTTTGGTGCGGTCGGCGGACCAAAGTGGGCGGGGGTGCCTTATGAAGCGCGCCCTGAGGCTGGTCTCTTGCGTCTGCGCAAGGACCTCGGACTGTTTGCCAACCTGCGTCCAGCCATCTGTTATCCGGCGCTTGCGGATGCATCGTCTCTGAAGCGCGAACTCGTCGAAGGTCTCGACATCATGATCGTGCGGGAGCTGACCGGCGGCGTCTATTTCGGTGAACCGAAGGAAATCGTGACGCTCGAGAACGGCGAGAAGCGTGCGGTGGATACGCAGCTGTACACAACACATGAGATCGAGCGGATCGCGAAGGTCGCCTTCGATCTCGCCCGTAAGCGAGGCAACAAGGTCCACTCGGCCGAAAAGCACAACGTGATGCGGACCGGCGTGCTGTGGAAGGACGTGGTGACGGCGGTGCACAAGGCATACGCGCCGGACGTTCAGCTGGAACACATCCTGGCCGACAATTGCGCCATGCAGCTGGTGCGCAATCCGAAGCAGTTTGACGTGATCGTCACCGACAACTTGTTTGGAGACGTGCTGTCGGACGAAGCGGCCATGTGTACCGGATCGCTCGGCATGTTGCCGTCTGCCTCGCTCGGTGCGCCAGACGCCAAAACTGGCAAACGCATGTCGCTTTACGAGCCCGTCCACGGGTCGGCGCCCGATATTGCAGGCAAGGGGCTCGCAAACCCGATTGCCACTGTGGCGTCTTTTGGGATGGCGCTGCGTTATTCGCTCGACATGGTGGCGGAAGCCGACATCGTCGACAAAGCAATCGCTGAGGTGCTCGCGAGCGGCTTGCGTACCGGCGACATCATGCAACCGGGCATGACGAAGGTCGGGACGACGGAAATGGGCAAAGCGATCGTCGATGAAGTCGCCAAGCTCGTTGCGTAGTTTGCGCTGCTAAGGTTTCAACTCGTCGTCGTTTACAGGCTCAACGGCGTCGCCGATCGCGATCGTGGCGCCTTGAATGATACGTGCCGTGAGACCGCCACGTCCGCGTACCGCATTGTAGCCGCCAGGGCCGAACTCATCCTCCATCCGGCTGCACGGAGCGCATTCGCCTGACGCCTCGAGTAGAGCGCTGCCAATGCGGAAGCGACGCCGTTTGAGAGCCACGAGATTGATGCCTGTCGTCACGAGGTTGCGGCGGAGTTGATCGGGCCTCACGCGCTCGACCCTCAAGAAGGATGCGATCGCAGCAAGATCTTCCGATGCCATCAGCGTTACCTGACGTGCGCCGTTGGCGCTGGTCTGATAGTGATCGCCCGCGATGCCCTTGCCGGCAATCAATGATACGGACGGGGCGGCGATCAGTGGCGCCCGGCGTTCAGGTCTCAATCCGATCCAGATTATTTTTCCGGCTTGGACGGGGGCGAGGATCAATGCCCCGAGTAGAGATTGTTCGTTCGGCGGGTTTGCCAACGGGCACCTCTGTTTCAACCCCGGGCAGGCGGGTGTGCAGGACCTGTTTGGACATCGCAGACTTTCTCGCCGGACGCACCTCGCATCGGCCGCGAGGCTCACGAAGTCCCGGGGGTCTGCGTTCGAGCGGGCGGTGCCGGCGGCTGGACGCGCTTCGACTGCTCGTCCATCCATGGCGTGGCCTCGTCCGACAAGGCGCCGTTCACGCTTGCCGCTGCATGGGAGAGTGCCTGAGCACAGACGCTGCCTTCCCGCGTGCAGGCTTCAACGGCTGCGTTCTTGATCGCAAGGAGGCCGCGGCCCATCTCGGCCTGCTGGTCCGGCGTCGCCGTCACCACGGCATAGGCGAGAAATCCGATGAGTGCGAACTTGTAGAGCCTGGGCATACGCATGCCTCTGGAACAGAAGCGGAACTGCCGGACGTTCCCATGCCGGCAGTTAATGGAGCGTTAACGACGGCGGAGAACGGGCTGCGGTGCACGCTTAGACGCTTTCATCGTCGATGCAGGTTCTCGGCTTCTCGGGGAACCAACCACGCGCGGTCCAGTCGGGTGTGCGTGGATTCTTTTCGGCTTCGTCGACCGTCCGGGCGACAAAGTGAAATTCGAAACAGTTCTCGCTTGCTTGGCGAACGCGATAGCAGCCGCCCGATGGGTCGCCGTCGTAGATGGTGCAGAACGACGCGGCACGCACCGACCATCTGCCGCCCGATTCTCGAAGTGCATCGCGATAGGAGACGGCGCCGTCGGCGGCGTAGGTTTCCTGGAACGTCTCGCCGTTCTCATACTCGCCGACGATGCTTCGGCCGCTGAAAGTGGCTGTCAATTCGGTGTTTGACATCCAGACGGGTTTCACGGCGGCAGGAACAGTTGCCGCAACCAGAAGTCCGCCGACCAAGCCCAACATCCAAACTCGCATTGCCGACGCTCCTCAGATCGTGTGTCAACCTCGACTAGGAGGCGTGCGCGGCCGTCTGATGGCGAGATTACACTTTCGGAGGAAGTGGACATCACGTGGCTCGACGGGCTTTTGCCAAAGGCCGCGACCCATGTCCGCCTTGAAAGCGCGGGCAAGCCCGCGTAAGGGAACGCTACTTCGAGTCATGCGCCCTCGCGGCACCCCGAACAGCTTGTTCCAGGGCGGAAAATCAAGGACCTCAGGTCATGGGCTTCAAGATCGCCGTCGTCGGCGCCACCGGCAATGTCGGCCGGGAAATGATGAATGTGCTCATCGAGCGGCGCTTCCCGGTGAGTGAAGTGCACGCAGTTGCATCGCGCCGGTCGGTGGGCACTGACGTGTCATTCGGCGACAAGACCATCAAGTGCCAGGATCTGGAAACGTTCGATTTCTCCAAGGTCGACATCTGCCTGATGTCGGCAGGCTCGAGCGTGGCCAAGGAGTGGGCACCGAGGATCGGGGCGAAAGGATGCGTGGTGATCGATAACTCGTCATGTTGGCGTTACGATCACGACGTGCCTTTGATCGTCCCTGAAGTGAATGCAGATGCGATTCGCGGCTACACGAAAAAGAACATCATTGCGAACCCGAACTGCTCGACGGCGCAACTCGTGGTGGCGCTGAAGCCGCTGCACGACGCGGCAAAAATCAACCGGGTCGTGATTTCGACTTATCAGTCGGTTTCCGGCGCCGGCAAGGATGCGATGGACGAGCTTTGGCAGCAGACGAAGTCAAAGTACGTCCCTGGCACCGAAGTCGAGCCGAAGAAGTTCACAAAGCAGATCGCGTTCAACTGTATTCCTCACATCGACGTCTTCATGGAAGACGGCTACACGAAAGAGGAATGGAAGATGAATGCCGAGACGAAGAAAATTCTTGATCCGAAAATCAAGGTGACGGCGACGTGCGTGCGCGTACCGGTCTTCGTGGGCCACTCAGAGTCGGTGAACATCGAGTTCGAGAACCCGATCAGTGCCGAGGAAGCGCGGGAAATCTTGCGTAATGCACCGGGAATTCTGGTGATCGACAAGCGGGAGCCGGGTGGTTATGCGACGCCTGTGGAAGCGGCAGGAGAGTTCTCAACCTATGTCTCGCGCATCCGCGAAGATGGAACCGTAGAAAACGGTTTGGCGCTTTGGATCGTTTCAGACAACCTGCTGAAGGGCGCAGCGCTCAACGCGGTGCAGATTGCAGAATCGATGCTCGAACAAAATCTGCTGAAGACAGCAGCTTAATTCCCTGCAAAGGCCACGATGAAAAGGCAACCGCCGGTCTGACCGGCGGTTTCGCTGTACGACACTGATCTGTCGACGATCAGGGCACCGACTTGGGTGGATTGTCTCGAATTTTTCCAAGTGCCGTGACGATAGTGCTGAGATCCGAAAGGAAACGCTCGCGCTGTCCAGCTGGTATTGCCGAAAGGATGCGTTCGTCCACGCGGCTGACAACGGGATCGGCACCACGCAGTGCTTTCCAGCCCTCGTCCGTGAGACGAACGGCATAGGCGCGGGCATCGTCCTTCGTGCGCCGCCGGCTCAGCAGTCCTTTCTTCAGCATACGTCGGACAATATCCGCCAGAGTGGAGCGGTCGATTCCGGTTCTCTCGACGAGCTGTGTCTGACTGAGCCCTTCATTCTGCGAAACGGTCAGGAGCACGGCATATTGACGGGGGGTGAGGTCGTCCAACCCCATCTCGGCTTGGAAGATATCTGCCGCACACTGGCCAGCTCGATGCAACTGATGTATCGGCGAGCGATCGAGCTGATTGGCAGATGCCGGACGTGAGGCTGCTTCTTTGGCCATTGCTTGCACGCTCATTCTTTTTGTTTTGTGCGTCGCGTGGGTGGAGGTGGATGTGTCCCCTCCACGATCAAAAAGAATACACTTTTGGCCCACCGTCCATTTTAAAAAGCTGGAACGTGGACACAAAAATTCATGCGCAATCCGGACGAAATTAAAGAGCTAAATTGAATGGTGATCAGTTTGAGTGCGGAGCCACAGTTTTGAGCGAGACGCTAATCTTGCTTCTGCTCATAGGTCTTCAGCAGTCCCATCTGTGCGATACCGAAGAGCATCGTGAGAGGCATGATGCCAAAGACCTTGAAGCTGACCCACGTATCCGTTGAGAAGTTGCGCCAAACGACTTCGTTGAGACCGGCCAACAGTACAAAGAATAATCCCCACCGCAAAGTCAGCTGGCGCCAGCCCTCTTCAGTGAGTTTGAACACGTCGCCGAATAAGTGACGGAGCAGCGAATGTCCTGCGATGAGTCCGCCCAGCAAGACGCTGGCAAAAATGAGGTTTACGATCGTGGGCTTCAGCTTGATGAACTGCTCATCGGCGAGCCAAAGGGTCATGCCTCCGAAAATTATGACGAAGAACGCCGAGACGAGCGGCATTATCGCCAGCTTTCCGAACATGACGCGAGACGCGATAATTGAAATGGCAGTGGCGACGATCAGAACGCCAGTGCCCCAGAAAATGCCGGCGCGCGAGTTGACGAAGAAAAACAAAAGCAGCGGACCCAATTCGACCAACAGCTTCCAGAGTTGCTGAGTATCGACCTCCGGCTCCGAAGACTTTGGGGCTTCTTCCTTGGCAGTCCGCGGATCGGTCATCACAACCTCTCAAACTCAGAAAACAGTGTCGGCCCGGCTTATTCTAGTGCGGAGGGACCCGCTTAGGCTTGCTGATCAGTTCCACGACGGGCTGCCTTGATGTGTTCACTCACCGGCTGAGCCGTCGCCGCAGCAGCCGCCAGGGTACCCGTGGCGCTTTCGTCATCAGGCGTCGGCAGATGGTGACGCTGCATCCAACGCGTCAATAGCCATGCATAGAGGCCGCTCAGTGGCATAATGAGCGCTATCTTGAATGCTATCCATATATTTACGCCGCTCATCTCGTGGCCGAAGACGTTGTAGATTTGCGTGTCGTGGAAAGTCAAACGAACGACTTCATTCAAGACAGCGGTGAAAACGAAGAACCAGGCGAAGCTGCGTGTGAACGTGTTCCAGCCTTCCTGCGTGTAGTGGAACGTCTTGCCGAAGACGTACTGGAAAAAATTTCGGTCAAGCCAGAGGCCAATGAACAGAAACGCCGCGAACATGGCGTTGAAAATCGTCACCTTGATTTGAACCCACATGGGGTCCCCGGTGATGATCGTCAGTGCCCCGAAAACAATGGTGACGGTGGATGCGATCAACGGAAACACTGGGGGGCGGCCAAACATGTAGAACATGACGACGATGGCAAGAATCGTCGTCAGGATCAGCGCCCAAGTCCCCGTATTGATGTCGTAGATAGCGTTGACGATGAACATCGTCGCAAGCGGGCCGAACTCGCTCAGGATGTTGATCGTCTGCTCGGCGTTGAATGGAAAGAAGCGCCGCTTGCGGGTCATGGATGGAGTGGCTTTCGATTGTGGCGCGTTGATCATGCTCTGTCAGGACCCGGCAATGGCGTTGGCGAAATCGCGCGCTTGGAATGACTGGAGATCATCGACACTTTCGCCCACGCCGATGGCGTGGATTGGGATCTTGTACTTGGCAGCGATGGCGACGAGAATGCCACCGCGGGCAGTGCCATCCAATTTGGTCATTACAAGACCGGTGACGCCTGCCCTCTTGCCGAATATCTCTACCTGCTGCAGGGCGTTTTGACCGGTCGTCGCATCGAGCACGAGCAGGACATCGTGTGGTGCTTCGGCGTCGATTTTTTTCAGAACCCGGGTGACCTTCTCAAGTTCTTCCATCAGCGCCTGCTTGTTCTGAAGCCGACCTGCCGTGTCGATAATGAGAACATCGACGGCAGAGTCTTGAGCGCGCTTTAGAGCTTCGAAGGCAAGGCCTGAAGCATCCGAGCCGACGACACTCGACACCACGTCACAGCCGGTGCGCTCGCCCCACACCTTCAACTGATCGATGGCGGCGGCTCGGAAGGTATCGCCGGCAGCCAGCAGGACGGATTTGCCTTCGCCTTTGAAGCGCGCTGCGAGCTTTCCGATGGTGGTCGTCTTGCCACCGCCGTTGACGCCAACAACGAGTATGACATGCGGCCGGTTTGTAGACGAAACGGTCAAAGGTTTTGCGACGGGGCCAAGGACAGTTTCAACCTCGGAAGCCAAGATCTCACGCACCTCGTCCGCCGAGATGCCTTTCTCGAATCGGCCTTTCGAGATGCGGTCGATGATCCGACCAGACGTTTCAACGCCGAGATCAGCTTGAATGAGAAGATCTTCAAGATCTTCGAGAGTGGCGCCGTCCAGCTTGCGCTTGGTGAAGAGCCCTGTGATGCCATCTGTTAGCTTGGACGATGTGCGCGTTAGACCCGACTTGAGACGTTGAAACCACGATTTCGGTGAATCGGTCGGTTCCATGTCCCGCACCGTGATCACTGCGGCAGGTGTTGGTGCATCTGCGGGCGGAGAACTTTGCAACGGTTCAGGCGCGTCCAAAGCCCCGCGTTCATCCTCCGGCAGTATCTGCGCCTCTTCACGCGCAACAAGGTCAGCGTCCGGTACAGAGGTGTCAGGAGCATCGGTCTTGCTGCCGAACAATCGCCCGAACAACCCCGGCTTCTTTTTCTGGGCTTCGTTTGTCACGCCCTGACCTCAACTTTCGAACTTGATTTGCCGGCGGTGCTTTGGCACGGGAACCAGATCGGTGGTTTCCCGATCCGGTTCGATCCGTCATGGCCTACAATGTTGACGTTCAATGTGACACCTGCAACCGCGCGTGCGGCTATGGCAATGTTTGCAAATTGACGCGCACACCGGTTGCGGCTCGCCCCCCCTATATCAAGCACTGTCGCGACCTTCCTGACGCAATCTCGAATAACGCGCCATAACGATCTTGGCGTAGCGCTGCGGCATTCGGGCCGACATAATCGAAGTGTGCGGCATCGGGAGATTAAGGCAGGTGGGCCGGCTTGTGGGCGACAACCAAGCGCATTGACTGTGCTTTAGTCGCCAGCAGCCTCTGCGGGTAGGCCAACCCAATCATCTTCGTACTCATGCTCGACAGGGCCGGTCATCAGAATTCGATTGCTGTCTGTCCACTTGATCATCAGCGGACCGCCTGGCAAGACGACGGTAACGGTGCGGTCGACGAGCTTTTTTCGCATCGCGGCGACGGCGGCCGCGCAGGCCGCGGTGCCGCAGGCCTGGGTTAAGCCGGTTCCGCGCTCCCAGACGCGCAGGCGGATTTCCCTGCGCGACCGAACTTCGGCGAGCGAGATGTTTGCGCGCTGAGGAAAAAGCGGGTGGTTCTCTAGAAGCGGACCGAGGCGGGCAAGGTCGTAAGCGTCTGCGTCGTCCACCCAGAAGATCGCGTGCGGGTTGCCGACATTGACGACTGATGGCGAATGCAGGATGGGCGCGTCGATCGGACCAATCTGGAGTTCGATACCACGTGTGTCATGGAACGGTTCGGAGAGCGGGATCTCGTTCCACGCAAAACGTGGCTCGCCCATATCGACGGTGATGCTGTCGATGTTCGCTACGTTCACGTTCAGCAGGCCCGCCTTCGTCTCGAACGCTACGTTTGCCCGCCCGGTCTTCTGGCACTCCAACCAGCCGATACACCGTGTTCCGTTGCCACACGCAGCGCTTTCCGAACCATCCGCATTGAAGATGGTGACGTAGGCGTCAGTGCTCGCCGTTCGATGCGGTTGAAGCACCATCATTTGATCGAAATGAGAGCGCGGGGCAGCAGCCATGGCGCGGGCGATGGCAGATGAAATGTTGATCTTCGACGTGCGTGTATCCACGACGACAATCTCGTTTCCGAGGCCGTTCATTTTATGGAAGTGTATGCGCTGTGCGGCGCCTGCCGAAACGTTCATGTGGGCTATATGGCCGAGGCGCCCGAAAAACACAAATGGCCGCGCGACTGAACATGCCGCGTCGCGGCGCGGTGTTGCGGCGCGGCAGCTTGGTGCCTATCTGCCAATCCGAACCGATGATCCATGACTGGAGCCCATTATGAGCCGTCGCCGGAACATGATTTTGGTTGCAACGGTGATAGCCTTTACCGCTGGGCCGGCGAGCGCCGCCCAGACTGATGCGCCAAAACCAGCCAAAGAGAGCCGCGTTAAGGCTGAGACCGTCGCCAAGGGGCTGGCCAGCCCGTGGGGCCTGCAGTTCTTGCCCGACGGACGGATGCTAGTGACGGAGAAGCCTGGACGACTGCGCATCGTAACGCGCGACGGTAAGGTCGGGGCCGCCATTTCAGGCGTGCCGAAGGTGTTTGCAACCGGACAGGGGGGCCTTTTGGACGTTCTGCTCGCTACAGATTTTGGTCCGCGGGGTGGAGATATCTACCTTTCTTTTTCGGAACCGCGTGAGGATGGCGCAGCAGCAACGGCTGTTGCGCGCGCTCGACTGACGCTTGATGATACAGGCGGCGGGACTCTTTCGGGTCTGGAGACCATTTTCCAGCAGCAACCGGCCGTTGCTAAGTCAGGCAATCACTTCGGATCACGGCTCGTGTGGGCGCCGGATCGGTCGTTGTTTGTGACCACCGGGGATCGCGGCTCGGCTCGGTCCGAGGTGCAGAAGCCCGATACGACAATCGGCAAGGTCCTCAATTTGAAACCCGATGGGTCGCCCGCGCATTCGCAGCCGGCCCAGCCCGGCTGGGACCCGAAGATCTGGTCCCTTGGACATCGCAACATCCAGGGTGCGGCGCTTGATCCGGCAACAGGCGAACTGTGGACCGTGGAGCACGGCGCGCGCGGAGGCGACGAACTCAATCTCACCAAACGAGGCAAGAATTACGGTTGGCCAATCATCACCTATTCGAACGAGTACTTTGGTGGCGCCATTGGGGAAGGCACGTCCCGCCCCGGTATCGAGCAGCCGGTGTACTATTGGGTTCCTTCGATCGCGACATCGGGGCTTGCGATCTATTCCGGTGACCTTTTCCCTGAATGGAAGGGAAACATTTTCGTTGGTGGTTTGAAGGGGGCTCAGCTTTCACGGCTGGTGCTCAAGAATGGGGAAGTGGTCGCGGAAGAAACGCTGTTGCGAGACCTCGATCAACGCATCCGTGATGTTCGCCAAGGTCCGGACGGCGCGCTCTGGCTGCTGACGGACGATCCGCGCGACGGACAGATTGTCCGGCTGTCACCGGCTTCGTGACAAAGCTCAGCGCCCGCTTGGTACCTGCTGATCGGTGTTCGGGGCTGTTCCGCCCTTGGGTGCATCAACTTGGAGAACGCGTACGGACTCGTTGCGGTCAATGCGGCAGTCGCCATTTTTGTCGAGCTGCTTGAAAGCCGCGTTCTGCTTGCCCGTGAGTTCCTCCACGGTCACTTTGCCATCGCCGTTGGCGTCAAAGTAGGACCGGTCTGCGACACTGAAAAGCTGATCGGTTTTAGCCATTTGCTTGAATTCGGCGTCGTCGAGTGAACCGTCGCCGTTGCCATCGGACTCGCGCAAGAGGGTTGCGAGGTAATTCTTCCATTCGTCGCAGGTGACGGTGCCATCCTTGTCAAAGTCCCAGGTTTGGGCGGCGCCAATAAACGTGCGATCGATGCTGGACGTCGAACCGAATGGCGATCCTCCGGTCAATGAGGGCACGGAACTGCAGCCGCACATGGAGGCTGCTACGACCATCACGGCGGCGAGCGGCCGGAGCCTGGTTTTAGGCGGCGCAAATCGCGTCATCATTTCCCCCAGCGGAGCGCTTCAGGGCAGGACCCCACACACACCGTTTATCCCCGCTGTTTGCCTATCCCGGGTTCCGGCTTCAGAGCAATCGTCTGAACATCACTTCTCGAGTTGCTAACGGGAGAATTGCGGCATTCGCGTGGGGATGACAGGCTGGCGGACTCACGTGAAACTACCGGAGTCAGTTGCACGTACATGATTCAATGGATACATTGTCTCTTCGCACGAGGTTGACATGGGGAGCCGCTTCCCCGATTGTCCCACGAAATCCGGCCCTGACATCCAGAGCCGCCGACCGGTCCATGCTCCCACCTGGAGCTGAAGTCCGGAGGTCAACATCCGACGGTGCGATGCACTCTCGGGTGATGTCGTCATTTGTTTGTTGGGATCTTCAATGTTCCAAAGCCTCTCGGATCGGTTGTCCGGTGTCCTGGACAAGCTTCGCGGCCGTGGTGCGCTGACCGACAGCGACGTCGCGGAGGCGATGCGCGAGGTGCGTCGTGCGCTGCTCGAGGCCGACGTCGCACTCGAGGTCGTGAAGGATTTCACCGACGCAGTGAAGGTGAAGGCCGTCGGCGCGGATGTCGTAAAGTCGGTCACCCCTGGCCAGATGGTCGTCAAGATCGTCAACGACGAGCTGGTTCGCATCCTGGGTTCGGATGCCGATCCGATCAATCTCGCTGCTGTCCCGCCCGTTGCCATCCTCATGGTCGGTCTGCAGGGCTCAGGCAAGACGACAACAACCGCGAAAATCGCCTACCGCCTAACGAACCGAGACCGCAAAAAGGTCTTGATGGCGTCGCTTGACACGCGTCGTCCTGCTGCGCAGGAGCAGTTGCGCGTGCTGGGTGAGCAAACGAGCGTCGCGACATTGCCGATCATCGCCGGGCAGACGCCGCTACAGATTGCCGACCGCGCCATTACGGCAGCGAAACTCGGCGGGTACGATGTGGTGATCCTCGACACTGCTGGCCGCATCACGCTCGACGAAGAGTTGATGCAGGAAGTGGCGGAGGTGAAGGCGGCGACGAATCCACACGAAGTGCTGCTCGTCGTCGACAGTCTCACGGGTCAGGATGCCGTGAACACCGCAAAAGCGTTCGATACGCGACTGTCGATCACTGGCACCGTTCTGACGCGCGCAGACGGCGACGGCCGCGGCGGTGCCGCGCTCTCCATGCGTGCCGTTACCGGCAAGCCGATCAAGTTGATCGGTGTCGGCGAGAAGTGGGATGCGCTGGAGGATTTCGATCCCAAGCGCATCGCAGGCCGCATTCTGGGAATGGGCGACATCGTCGGCCTTGTTGAAAAAGCGGCACAGAACCTCGACATCGAAAAGGCGACGAAAATCGCCCAAAAGATGAAGAAGGGCGAGTTTGATCTGGAGGACCTCTCGGAGCAGCTCAAGCAGATGGAGAAGCTGGGGGGCGCCGGCGGCATCATGGGTATGCTGCCCGGCATCGGAAAGCTGAAGAATCAGATCAACGAAAGCGGCTTCAACAAAGACGTCGTGCGCCAGCGGGCGATCATTTCGTCGATGACGCCAAAGGAGCGGCGGCTGCCGAAGGTTCTCGATGCCAAGCGCAAGCGACGCATCGCAGCCGGTTCAGGGACTCGAGTCGAAGACATCAACAAGCTTCTGAAGATGCACCGCCAGATGGCGGACATGATGAAGACCATGGGCCGGAACCCCGGAATGATGGCGAAAATGGCTGGTGCACTTGGCATCTCGCCAATGGGCGGAATGGGTAAGGGGCCGAGCGAAGCCGAACTCTTGAAGATGCAGGAAGAGTTGGCGGCGCTAGATCCGAAAGCACTGGAACAGCTGCCACCGGAACTGAAGGCGTCGCTGCCGAAAGGACTCCCTGGTTTGGGCGGAGGACCGCTTGGCGGCAAGGGTTTGCCGGGCCTCGGTGGTGGTGGGCTTCCGGGGCTCGGTGGTGCGCCGCGCTTCCCCGGCCTGCCGGGCAAGAAGAAGTAGCGGGATCGCCATCATGTATCCCGAGCAGCTCGGCGAAGTCTGGAAGATCGCGATCCCGTTGTCGACGCTGATGATGGCTTTCGCATCGGCGCTTTTCGGCTTTCTCGCTTGGCGCGGCGAGGGGGCACGACGGCGTGCGGAGGCGCGGCGGCAGCGATTAGAATCAACCGTCGATGATCTGGCGGAACTCTTCGCCGCTATCCCCCACAGCCCGGTGAAGTGGGATCAATCATTTACCGAGTCGTTCGTCGAGAAGGTCTGCAAGGTGGACTTCAAGATCAACGACGACAACCCGCATTCGGACGAACTCGTCCGTGCGATTCAGAACATCCTTCCGCGGAACGCGCAGAACCGCGATGAGGAGCACATGGCGAAGTACAACGCGGCCAGGGCGGTTGCGAAGAAGTACCTCGACTTGGAGTGGAAGCGATTCAAGAGCGAAACCGGAACCAAGAGCTGAATTGGAAAGGACGACACTATGGCTGCAAAGATCCGTTTATCACGTGGTGGCGCGAAGAAGCGTCCCTATTACTATATCGTCGTTGCGCACACGACATCGCCGCGCGACGGCCGCTACATCGAGCAGATCGGAACCTTCGATCCGATGCTGAAGAGGGACAATCCCGAACGGGTGAAGCTCAACGTGGAGCGAGCAAAGCATTGGCTCGGCGTCGGTGCCCAGCCGACGGATCGCGTGGCGCGGTTCCTTGACGCCGCCGGTCTTCTGAAGCGTACGCCGGTTAAGAGCGTGCAGAAGGCATTGCCGAAGAAGAAGGCGCAGGAGCGCGCTGCGGCAGCCGCCGAAAAGGCGGCGAAGGCTGCCGAGGCTGCTGCCGGCTGACCAAAGCCTTATTGCCTCGAGATTTGGAAAGGGAGCCTCGTGCTCCCTTTTTTCTCGTCCCGGTTTCGGCAACAGTCAAGCGGTTGTCCTATTGGAGTGTACGCCGGTGATCTTGGGGCTCGACGTCGTTGCGATGCTGGCGGCTTTCGCCTCGTCCCTTCTGTGGTTTAAGGCGAGCGGAAAATCGCTTCGGCGAGTCCACAAGGGCGAAGCGCTCGACGAGCATGATCTCAATCGGATCGTCATCGCATTCAACCGCAATCAGATCTTGAACGGCCGAGCGGCGCTGGCGACTGCGATTTCGGCTCTGGCGGTGGGCGCTCGATTTCTTGCACAACTTCTCGGCTACACCTAATTCCTTACATTTCTTCGGGAAATTTAGCGTGTTCAGTTGGCCCAGCTTTTGCTGAACCCTGATCATGAAGGGTCTAAAGCGTGTCTTGGATCGCCTCGGGCTAAAGCAGTCGGAGTTTGCCAAGCTCCTCGACGTCAGCCCGCGCACCGTCAGTTTGTGGGCGAGCGGCGAAGTCGCCCTGCCAGGGCCCGTGAGAGCCTATCTCAGATTGTTGCAGCACGCCGCGCCAGCGGTCAGATCAGCCGAACTGGCACGGCTGGCGTCCCCTGTTCCGATCTTTGAGGATGGTCTTTACAGTTTGACGTATGCCACGAGCAGCGGCGGATTAAAAAAAGCGGACAAAAAGAGTGGTGTTGCGCTGCTCAGGAGTGGCTGCATCGTCGGTTCCGACATCAGCGGCGGCGCCAAATTCGAGGGAACATATCAGTATGACAGCGCCCGACAGACCAATCGCTTCCGTATCTGGCTCCGCGTTCCTCCCGCTGGAAAACTGGTCACGGGGCTTGAGGCCGGTGAAAGTGGCGCGATGGTCGAAGTCGTCGCTGACCTCGACCGTGCGGATCCCGTTGGATCGACTGTGGTCCACGTCGGTGGTCGGCCGCTCGGGTTGACTCTCGCCTACCTCGGGCCGCTACCAGGCTAATGTGTTTAATTCCAAACCTCGAGAAAACTCGCGATGATTGATCCCGACCGACTTATTCTTCTTGGCGAGATCGGAGCCGCGCATGGAATTCGAGGCGAAGTTTCGATCCGCACCTTCACCGAGGACCCCGCAGACATTGCCGCTTATGGTCCACTAAGCGACAAAAGTGGTGCTCGCACCTTTCTGATTGCCGGGCTTAGAGTTACGTCCAAGGCGGTCATCGCGAAGCTGAAAGGGGTCGACGACCGAACCGCGGCGGAGAAGCTGCGCAATACCGAATTGTATGTGAAGCGCGGCCGCTTGCCGGAGTTGGAGCCGGGAACATTCTACCACGAAGATCTCGCAGGCCTGACGGCAATCGATGAAGCCGGGAGCACTCTTGGAACCGTGGCAGGCGTCGTCAATTATGGAGCCGGCGACCTCATAGAGGTTGCGCGCCCAGGCGAACGAGACACATTGCTGGTGCCGTTTACGAAAAAAGCCGTACCGAATGTCGATCTCACAGCAGGTATTGTGACGATCGTCATACCGGAGTTCGCTGACGCTGATGATAACGTCGAGGCTGGTGATCTCGAATCCAATGGGTGAAAGAATGAAACGAACCAAAGCCGCTTGGGCCTGTATCTTCGCCGTTGGACTGGCAGTCGTATTTCTGCAACCTCTCGGAGCCGAGCGGGCCTCGTCATTGGCCGCTGTAGAAGCGAATATCACGAAGGCATTCCCCGATGTTGCTGTTATGCCAACGGCCGACCTGGAGACCATCGAGCAGAGCGGACAGTCTGTGATCCTTTTTGATGCGCGGAGCGAAGAGGAATTCGCCGTGAGCCGCATCAAGGGTGCGCGGCGCGTCGAGCCGGGAATGTCAGTAACGCAATTCCAGAATGAGTTCGGCGCGGATCTCAAGGGGCGGAAGATTGTCGTATACTGTGCGGTAGGCCAGCGCAGTTCGGTGCTGGCCAGCCGCATCAAGAACGTCGCTAAACAAGCGGGCGCGGACGGCGTCTACAGTTTACAGGGCGGGATCTTTCGCTGGCACAACGAAAGACGGCCGCTTGTGGGCCCTGTGGGTGCAACCGATGAGGTGCATCCGTTTAGTGCCAACGCCGCGCGCCTCATCGAGCGGCAGGAGGGCGTCGCCTACGTGCCTGGTTCGTCGAAGTCTGCAAAAGTCGATTGACCGCGAGAGATCAGATCGCCTCGCCGCGCAGGAGGCGGGGTAAATCGCCAGAAAGACCGGCTGCCTCGGTGACGAGAAGCTGTTTGACGACCGGCATGCGGTCGACAAGACCGAGACCGGCGTCGCGAATGGCCCGGACTACGGCATTGTCCGACGAGAAAAGCCGATTGAGCCCATCGAATGTGGCGGTGGAGACCGCACTATCGAACCTGCGCCAGCGTTCATAGCGCGAAAGGATCTCGGCATTCCCGAGGTCCAGTCCGAGCCGTGCCGCGTCGATCAGCACCTCCGCCAACGCAGCGGCATCACGCAGGGCGAGGTTGAGACCCTGACCGGCAATCGGATGAACTCCATGCGCCGCGTCGCCGATCAGCGCGAACCGATCGGCGACATAGGATCTCGCTAAATGCATGGATAGCGGCCAGGATTGGCGACCAGCCACCATCGCGATCTCACCGAGCCGGCCACCGAAACGCTTGTCAACCTCAGCCATGAAGGCGGACTCATCGAGGGCCAGTATCCGGCGCGCCTCTCCGGCATCTTCGCTCCATGTGATGCATGATTGGTTGCCGATCAGCGGGAGAATCGCAAATGGACCTGCGGGTAGAAAATGCTGGACTGCCGTTGCTTCGTGCGGGCGCTCATGCGCCACCCACGTCACGATCCCCGTCTGGTCGTACGGCCAGCCTATAATTTTGATGCCGGCTTTTTCGCGCAAGGATGATTGACGACCTTCGGCGGAAACGAGAAGACGTGTGCGCACTTGGCGGCCATCGGCGAGCGTCAGCATCAGGCCGGACGTTTCGCCCGCAAAAGACGTGACTTCGCTGGGCATGAGGCGTTCGATGGCCAGAAAGTCCGCCACTCGGGCGGCCAGTGCAGAGACGATCTCGGATCCGGGGACGATGTGGGTCGCGGGTTCGCCATCGACCTCGTTGTCGTAGGTCAAGACGACAGGCCGGATCCCATCATCCAGGCGGCTATCGGTTATTTCGATGCGGCGCACGGGCTGAGCATGCGGTGCCGCGCTTTTCCAAGCACCTAAAGCGTCCATCATGTGGCGGGATGCGGCCGAGAACGCATAAGCGCGGACATCGTTGCGAACGGCGGACGGCGGCCAAGTTCGATCAACGAGCCCGATACGCAGTTCGCCTTCGCTGGCCTTGGCCAAGGCCAGGGACAGGGACAGCCCGGCCGCGCTCGCGCCCGAGATCACAACATCGTAAGAGGAGACAGGTGAGGACATCCCGCCTGCGTTGCTTGACACGTTGCCGACCCCGTTCGCCAATGGGCTTATCAAGTCCTCATTAGCACCGGCCAATCTCAGCGTCATGCCCGATACCGATCCCATGCCATCTGCGCTTCAATCGCTGCTTTGGATTCTCGACTTGGAGACCCTGGAGCAGAACCTCTTCCGAGGGCGCAGTCCAACGGATGGTTGGCAGCGCGTATTTGGGGGCCAGGTGCTCGGTCAGGCGCTCGTCGCGGCGTCCAGAACAGTAGAGGAGGGGCGGGTCGCCCATTCTCTTCATGGGTACTTTCTTCTGGCCGGCGATCCCAAACATCCATTGATTTATGAAGTCGAGCGGACCCGGGACGGCGGCAGCTTCTCTACGCGGCGTGTGAAGGCGATCCAGCATGGCCGGGTCATCTTTACCATGAGCGTGTCGTTTCACGGCGCCGAGACGGGTTTCGAGCATTCCATCCAAATGCCGGATGTACCTCCACCCGAGGCGCTGGCGAACGCGCAAGAGCTAATCGCGCAGTTCGTGGACAAGCTGCCAGACAATATGCGCAGCTACTGGAGGCGCGAGCGGCCCATCGAGATGAAGCCGGTCGACGTGCGGCGGTATCTCAGTAACAAGCCGGCAGAGCCGCAGCAGGCGATCTGGATCCGAGCCGCCGGTGTATTGCCGAACGATCTAGCGCTGCATCAGTGCGTGCTCGCTTATGCCTCGGATTTTACACTGCTCGATACGGCGCTCATTGCGCACGGGAAGGTTCTTTTCGATCCCGAAATCCAGCTCGCCAGCCTTGATCATGCCCTGTGGCTGCATCGGCCGTTCCGTGCAGATGATTGGCTTCTTTATGCACAGGACAGCCCCAGTACCCACGCAGCGCGAGGCTTCTGCCGTGGCTCTTTCTTTGACAGGCAGGGCCAACTCATCGCGTCAGTGGCCCAGGAGGGTTTGATCCGTCGCCGAACCACGATGTTCGTGGTTAAATAACAAGCTTATGACATTTCGTGCCTATAATTTAGGCATAAATGCCCTGTCATGTTATCCTGCTTATCGACGCGCCTTTAATAAAACTAATCAATTTCAGCCGCTTATTCCGTTGCGACTGATCTGGCACAGGACTTGACTCCTTTGTAGGCGGCTTCAGGGTTTTCGGCCCAGACGCGTACAAGGCCATGCCCAAATCTAAAGACGCTGGCGGGCCATCAAGATCTAAAGGGGGTGCTCAGATGAAACTTATCACTGCCATCATCAAACCATTCAAGCTGGAGGAGGTCCGCGCCGCACTAACCGAGCTTGGCCTGCAGGGTATGACCGTGACCGAGGTGAAGGGTTACGGCCGTCAGAAGGGCCATACGGAAATCTATCGCGGCGCCGAATACGCCGTCAGCTTCCTGCCAAAGGTGAAGATTGAAACGGTGGTGCCGTCCGCTCTGGCCCCAAAGGCTATTGAGGCCATCACCAAAGCCGCCAAGACCGGCCAAATCGGCGACGGCAAGATCTTTGTCTCTCCGATCGAGAACACCGTCCGCATCCGCACTGGGGAAGCAGACGACGAAGCGCTCTGATCTCCAACTGCGACCACATCCACAAACTGGGGAGTTACCAAATGACGTTTGCCCTACCACGCAGCACCGGCCGCCTCGTGGGCGCCGCGGCCGCGCTTGCCATGCTGGCGGTACCCGCCCTGGCTCAAGACGCGGCCCCGCCGACACCCGACAAAGGCGATATGACCTTCATGTATATCGCAACGATCCTCGTGCTTCTCATGACGGTTCCGGGACTCGCTCTGTTCTACGGCGGCCTCGTTCGGACCAAGAACATGCTCTCGATGTGCATGCAGGTTTTCGCCACCATGTGCCTCGTCATGCTGCTCTGGGTTACCTACGGTTACTCGATGGCGTTCACCAATGGTGGGGCCCTCAACGACTTCGTGGGCGGTTTTGGGAAGGCATTCCTTTCGGGCGTCGATTCTTCATCGCTTGCGGCCACCTTCTCCAACGGCGTCTACATACCTGAGTACCTCTACATCTGCTTCCAAATGACCTTCGCGGCCATCACGCCCGCGCTGATCCTGGGCGCCGTTGCAGAGCGCATCAAGTTCTCCGCCGTGCTTCTCTTCATGGCACTGTGGGTGACCCTCATTTATTTCCCAATGGCTCACATGGTTTGGTACTGGGCCGGTCCGGATGCCGTCGGAAACGCGGCGAAGGCTGTTGCAGAAGCTGCCGAAGGTGACGCCAAAATTGCCGCGCAGGCTGCACTCGACGCTGTGAACAGCGACGCCGGGTTGCTCTTCAAGTGGGGCGCCTTCGACTTCGCCGGTGGCACTGTCGTTCATATTAACGCCGGTATTGCTGGCCTTGTCGCATGCCTCGTTCTTGGCAAGCGCGTGGGTTATGGCAAGGAAGCCATGCCTCCGCACTCGCTCGTGATGTGCATGATCGGCGCTGCGCTGCTCTGGGTCGGCTGGTTCGGCTTCAACGTCGGTTCGAACCTCGAAGCCAATGCATGGATCGGCGTCGTCACCATCAACACGTTCGTCGCGACCGCTGCTGCGGGCCTTTCGTGGCTGATCGTGGAATGGCTCGCCAAGGGTAAGCCCTCCCTGCTCGGCCTCGTCTCGGGTGTGATCGCGGGTCTCGTTGCCATTACGCCGGCTTGCGGTTTCGCAGGCGTCTTCGGCTCGATTATCCTTGGTCTTGTGGCTGGTATCGTTTGCTTCATCTTCTGCACGGCGATCAAGCATGCGTTCGGTTACGACGACAGTCTCGACGTGTTCGGTATTCACGGCGTCGGCGGCATTGTCGGAGCTCTTGCGACGGGTCTTCTCATCAACCCCGATTTCGGTGGCTCGGGCATCCCCGACTACATCTCGAAGCCGGGCGAGCTGACGACGGCTCCCTACGACATGGTCTTCCAGATGACGGCACAGGCGAAGGCCGTCGGCTTCACGGTCCTGTTCTCAGGATTGGGGACGCTGATCATCCTGCTGCTGGTCAAGATGGTCGTCGGTCTGCGCCTCTCCGAGGATAAGGAGCGCGAGGGCCTCGATATCTCCGATCACGGCGAACGCGCCTACAACTATTAGGTTTGGCGGCGCCCGCAGGCCTCCTACTCGCGGGCGCCACTCACGCTTCTCCCGAGCACGGACTTCCCCTAGACGTGCTCCTCCCTGGCCCCGGTCGCTTCGGCGTTCCGGGGCCATTTTTTGTTTGGGAGGTCGTTCAAGGGATATGGACCCGCGCGCCGCGACGCAGATGGGCGAGCAGGCGCAGCAGGTCGGGGCGGCGGAGTGCGATGCAGCCTTCCGTCGGCGTAAGGCCCGGACGTGCGAGGTGGATGAATATGGCGCTGCCGCGCCCGCGCACGCGCGGCTTGCGATTGCAGTCGAGCACGACGATAAGATCGTAGAGACCGTCTTGGCGCCACATCTTTTCGGCGGAGGCTGCATAAGGGTGGCGAATGCGTCGATTGTAGTTGCGATCCGTGGGTTCATCACACCAGCCGTCTGTCGGCGTGAGGACCTGCAACGGCAGGCCGGTTGGCGGGCGGAGGGCTCGGTCGCGGCGGTAAAACACTGCCTCAAGAGCATAGGTCCCGCTGGGTGTGGCGCCATCGCCTTCCCGCTTAATGACGCGTCGACCGCTCCTACCTAAGGCACACGGCAGCGGGCGGCCCCCAGCCAGGAGCACGCCGCGGGTCGCTGCCCTGGACAGCGCCCTCACAAACAGTTGACCTCGCGGCTGAATTCTCATCATTTTCCTGGTCGCAATAACTTGCCATTTCTCGCCCCACCGGGGCCAAGTCAAATTACCGGCACTTCCGGTACGGCGCCGGATGGCGGGATTGGGCTCGGTGGTCTCATGGACACGCACTTCGACACGGAGAGGACCCCAGAATGACCGCACGCCGTATCCTGCTCGTCGACGACGACGAGGATCTGCGCGGCTCGCTTAAGGATCAACTGTCGCTTTACGACGAGTTCGATGTGTTCGACGCCAACACGGCGACGAAAGGGTTGGAGCGCGCCCGCGCCGACCAGCCTGACCTGCTCGTATTCGACGTCAATCTGCCCGATATGGATGGACGGGAAGCAGTAAAGCAATTGCGCAAGGGCGGCTTCAAGTCCCCCATCATCATGCTCACTGCCAATGACTCGGATGCGGACCAGATCCTTGGCCTCGACTCCGGTGCCAACGACTATATCACCAAGCCATTCAAGTTCGCGGTGCTGCTGGCAAGGATCCGGGCGCAGCTGCGACAGCATGAGCAAAGCGAAGACGCCGTTTTCACGATCGGGCCCTATACTTTCAAGCCGGCCGCAAAAATTCTGCTCGACGAGAAGGGCAGCAAAGTGCGCCTCACTGAGAAAGAAACGTCGATCCTGAAGTTCCTTTATCGTGCCGGAGACAAGGTCGTCCCTCGCGATACGCTTCTCCTTGAAGTGTGGGGTTACAATGCCGGGGTCACCACGCATACGCTTGAGACGCACATTTATCGGCTTCGCCAAAAGATTGAGAAAGACCCATCAAACTCGGAGATCCTGATCACGGAAAGTGGCGGATACCGTCTCGCGCCTTAGCTGTGTTGTCCGGTTATTCCCAGCTCATCCACAAGGGCCTAGACCCCGCCTCTCGAATCAGCCGACCGTTGTTCCGTTCAAGTTCGGCATGACCGTCTTCGACGGCCAGCCCAATGATCGGGACCGCAGAGATGGCTATCGATTCGTTCGTGCAACCGATGTTGAAGCTGGAAATCTTCCAGGGTTTGCGCCCGCTGCAAATTACGGAAATCGCCCGCCGTGCATACCGCGTCGTGTACAAGCCCGGTGACTTCATCATGCGCGAAGATGAAGAGGGCGATGCGGCTATCGTGATCGTGTCGGGTGAGGCTGTGCGGATTGCCGGGCCTGGTCTTTCAGACACCGCAGAGAGTGTTCCGACCGGCTCGTTGCTGGGTGAGATGGCGATGCTTGTCGAAACCCGGCACTCGTCAACCATTGTTGCGCGGACAGCTGTTCGGGCCCTGCGCATTACGCGCGAAGAGCTTCAAGCCCAGATGGCGGAGGACGCGACGGTAGCAGAGCATTTCGTGGCTCGCATCAACGCCCGGCTGTCCTCTATCTTGGAGACCTTGAAGGCCATCGATTCGGTCATGGCAGGAACGTCGATCGTGCCCGCGATGGGCGCGCGTCCGACATTGCACCAGAGCCACGTCCACTAAACCAAAACCAGGTGCAGAAACGAGAAGCGCCCAACTCCGGGGGGTGAAGTTGGGCGCTGCGCTCTCGCGCTAGGCACCGGGAGGGAAGCCGGCGCCTCAGGCGTGTCGTCGGGTAGACGGGGGGGAGCTACCGATGGAAGACGACGTCGCCTGTCTGTTAGTTAGTTAAGCGCAGGTTGCCCATTTTCAATAGGCCCCCTCAGGCCCGATCACAAAAAGTTGAACGAAATTGGTTTGGTTATCCCCAGGCAGGACTTGCCCGGTACCCATCTGCCACATATTCGCGCAACGCGTTAATGTGGCAACTGGAGCGGATTGTTGTTCACGCCTTGTATCTTGAAGGCCTCGGAGTCGACCTTTCCGTCTCGGGCCACGCCAGCGATCTCTACCCGGGTTTCAATACCCTGAGCGTCGGTGGTGACCCACTCCTTCAGTTCTATGGAGGGCTTGGTAGACAGAAAGACCTTGATCCGGCCTGGTGTGTCAGGACTTTTGTCCTGCAACGCGACGACCACTAGATCTTCAGCCTGCTGAACCTCCATGATTTTTGCGTCACGGGCGAGGTCAACGTCTTTGCGCAAGAGCAGGCGAAACGGCGTCTGGTCAAGGGCCACACGATCCTCATTCCTGAGGTCGAGATCCTGTATGGCCAAGTATTCGCCGTCCGAAATGATTATTTGCTTAGAGGGTAGCGCATAGTCGAACCTGAACTTCCCCGGCCGGAGCAGCGAGAACTTGCCCTTCATCTTCTTCTGGTCGGATGTAGTCTGGACAAAGCTACCTTTTAACGAGGTTAGCCCATTGAAGTAGTCGCTGACTGTCTTGACGACCTTCATCTGGGCTTCGTCGAGGGTAATGCCCTGGTTACCTGCTGCCACTTCGGCGCTCCAAGAGGATCCGGCGGCAGACTGCCCCGCCGGAGACGGAGTTGGTGCGGCACCGGGGGCTGGAGCGGGAGCAGCGGCTGCGGGAGCTTGCGCGGGAGCGGGTTTCGTATCTTCAGCCCAAGAAGGCGCGCCGAGGCTCAGTGATGTCGCAACCAGCAAGCCCAGCCCGGAAGCCTTAGCAGTCCACATTCTTATCATCCCCCCGAAACGTCCGTTCGCCAGCCTTTTGCGGTTCCTGAGCGAAATGTCGGAACAATGCGACGAACTGAGGGCCGAAACCCCCGCTATCGGGCCTTTACTAGCGGGTTTGCGCAAAGCCGCAACGGGGTAGGTGGGCGCGGAGGCAGGGTCAAGCCGCAGGCTTCAGAACCTCGCGACGGCCGGTGCTGCTGGCGGGGGTAATAAGACCTTCCCGCTCCATTCGATCGATGATGTCCGCGGCTCGGTTATAGCCGATCGACAGACGGCGCTGGATGTAGCTCGTCGAGACTTTTCGCTCGCTCAGCACAATTGTTCGCGCACGCTCGTAGAGGTCGTCGCCGCCGGAACGATGGTCCGACCCTTCAATAGCAGCGGCGCCATCAGCGCCGGCGGTGACGTCATTAACATAGTCGGGCAGGCCGTGGTTCTTAAGGTACGTGGCAACGGCTTCGACTTCCTCATCGGACACGAATGGACCGTGCACGCGCGTCATCGTACCGGCGCCGCTCGAGAAGAGCATGTCGCCCTGGCCCAGGAGCTGCTCGGCACCCTGCTCATTGAGAATGGTGCGGCTGTCGATCTTGGACGTGACCTTGAAGCTGATCCGGGTGGGGAAGTTGGCTTTGATCGTACCGGTGATAATGTCGACTGAGGGGCGCTGCGTTGCCATGATTAAGTGGATGCCAGCCGCGCGCGCCATCTGCGCGAGACGCTGGACCGCCTGCTCGATGTCCTTGCCGGCAACAATCATCAGATCAGCGAATTCGTCGACGACGATGACGATGTAGGGCATCGGCTTGGCGTCGATGACCTGGGTCTCGTAGCGTGGCTCGCCGGTGGCTCGATCGAAGCCGGTTTGTACGGTCCGTGCCAGGGTTTCGCCCCGTTCGGCGGCCATGCGAACGCGCTGATTGAAGGCCTCTATATTTCGAACCGAAAGCGCGGCCATGCGCTTGTAGCGTTCTTCCATCTCGGTAACGGCCCAGCCGAGTGCGGCGACCGCCTTGTGCGGATCGGTCACGACGGGCGTCAGCAGATGGGGAATGCCGTTATACACCGATAGCTCGAGCATTTTCGGATCAATCATGATCATCCGGCACTGATCCGGCGAAAGCCGATAGAGCAGCGATAAGATCATGGCGTTGACGCCGACCGATTTGCCTGAGCCCGTGGTTCCGGCAACCAGCAAATGAGGCATGCGGGCGAGGTCGGCGATGACGGGTTCGCCGCCAATCGATCTGCCCAGCGCAAGAGGAAGAATGGCCTTCGATGCGCGGAACGACTCGCTTTCCAGCATTTCGCGCAGAACGACGGCTTCTCGCTTGACGTTCGGGAGCTCGAGGCCAATGGCGTTGCGGCCGGGAACCACGGCGGCGCGAACGCTGGTGACGCTCATCGAGCGGGCGATATCGTCGGCAAGTGCGATGACGCGAGCGGATTTGGTGCCCCGCGTCGGTTCGAATTCGTAGAGCGTGACGACGGGGCCGGGTTTGATGTCCCGCATCTCGCCCTTGACGCCGTAGTCGGCCAGCACATCGAGCAGCTGCTGACCTGTCGCGCGAGCGGCGGCTTGAGATACGGCAGGGGCAAGTCCCTGCTGGGCCGGACGCTTGAGGAGGTCGAGCGGCGGCCGCATCAGGACAGCGGCAGACGGGCTGCGTCGCGAGCGCTGCGGGCGCGATTGAGGATGAGGCGCAGACAATTCTGGTTCGACAGGCCCAGCCGGCAATGGCCTCAGATGAGCCGGGGCGAACCGCTCCGCGATGCGGCGGCTTTGGGCATCCTCGTCGTCGTCGAACTCATCCATTGCGGAATCCGCGACTGAGGATTCGCGCGACCCAGGCACGAGATCATGCAGATTTCCAAAGTGGGAAGCGAAGCGTTCGGCAACGCCCGTATCGCCCACGTCAGTAACGGGTCCTGTCGGATTTAGTTGATGGGCAGGCAACGGTCTGGTTTGCAAGTGGCTGGGCGAAAAAGTGTCCTTCAGGCGCTGCCACATATGAGGCACGGAGCTTGTTTCGGTCTCAGAAGGTGGTGCGGGCTGAGGGATGTCGGCACTTGGGGAATTTGCAAAGGACGGCTCGATGTGATTAGCGGCCGCCGGCGCACTGCTCCGGTCGTTGCGCATCAAGTCATGCCACCGCTCGACGGAGGGGCCATTGCGCAAATATTTCCACGCAGCCTCAGCAGTTTCCTTTGCGTCGGCGCCAGTGCTTTCGGCAGCTGCGGCAAGGCCGGCGGCCAGCAGCGCGAAACCGGCCACCACAGAGGCAAAATCGGGTGATGTGAAGTTGCCAATGAAGGACCGTGCAAAGCTCGCGACAAGATCACCGAGAATCCCGCCCATCGCATAGTGCAGTGGCCAGCTGGGAAGGACGGGTAGCGTTGCCAAGGCGCCGGCGAGGAAGATTATCGAAAGCGGGTAAAAGGTCCCTTTGGCTCGGAAGTAAAAGACGCGCTCCTGCCGGATCAATTCGATAGCCCAAAGCATGGGGGCGAACAGGCAGACAACGGCACCGAAGCCCAGCATCTGCAAAAGTATATCAGATAGAACGGCGCCAACCGGACCGCCTGCGTTTCCCGTTGCAGCATTACCAGAGATCGTCAGGCTGGGATCGTTGGCCGACCAGGTGAGCAGGCTCATCCATACGAACGAGAGGAGTGCCAGCAGAACGAAGCCACCCGTGCGCGCGCTGAGCCCCAGTAAGCGCGCTTCCACGCTCTCAGGCAGCAGGGCGTCGTACTTTTCTTCACGAAAACCAGGCATCGACACGAACGCTTCTTTACGCAGACAATTGAACGATTCGTTCGAGCGCCTCCCTCACCACTGCCGCCGGCTGAACCAGCGCCACCCTGACGTAATTCTCGCCCGGATTGCGCCCGTCCCTGCCTGGCTGGGCTAGGAAAGCACCAGGTATCACCTTGACGCCGAAGGATTTCCATAAGGTTACCGCAGCGTTGGCGCCGCCACCGAGATGGCTCACATCGAGCCAAAGGCAAAACCCTCCGGCAGGTCGGCAATAGCCAAAATGGCCGGTCAGCAGCTCGTCAGCGGCGGCGAACTTCGTTCGGTAGGCCTGGCGGGCGGTTTCGACATGGGCTTCGTCGGACCAGGCGGCGGCTGACGCATGCTGGATGGGTCCCGGCACCTGCGGGGCACACATGTTTCTAATTTCGCCAAAGGCATCCAAAAATGCGGCGTCGCCCGCGCAAAAGCCTGACCGCATTCCGGGAAGATTGGAGCGCTTGGATAAGGAGTTGAAGACCACCAAGTTGCGGAACCGCTCAGGGGTGGCGGCAGCAACGGTGAGGGCTCCGGTCGGCGCTTCGTGCGTGTAAATCTCCGAGTAACACTCATCGAAGAACAGCATGAAATCGTACCGACGGGCGAGAGCAAGCGCCCTCGCGATGTAGGCACAATCGGCAACCGAGCCCTGCGGATTGGATGGCGATCCTATGAAAAGTGCCGCCGTGCGCACGAGCAATGCCTTGTCGGCCGACAGGGCTTCGAGGTCGGGCAGAAAGCCAGTCTCGTGGGTTGCGTTGAGAAATACGGCCTCAGCACCGCACCCCAACGCTCCCGCGACATAAGCCGAGTAGTACGGATTGCACATCAATATAGCTGGACGCTCAATCCGGGATTTTCGGCCGAGGGCTGGCATGCAGGCAAACGTCAGGCCCTCGCGAGACCCATTGAGTGCGAGGATCTCCTTTTCCGCATCGATATCGAAAACGCCGTATCGGCGGCTGATCCAAGCGGCAATAGACGCGCGCAGCTCCGATGATCCTTTGATCGGGGGATATTTGCCGAAGCTCGCCGTAGCTTCGGCAATCTTGGCGGCTATGAAGTCAGGCATGGGTTCACGCGGTTCACCGATCGTCAGTTCGATCGGCCGAGCGTGCCCGGGCGGAATATGGTCGAGCAAGCCGCGAATTTGCGTAAACGGGGATCGGATCGTGCCGTCGGTGAGGGCCGCGACGCCGCGGATCATGCCCGCCATGTCGCGGTTTGCAATTTTCGTCATCGACACGTCACCTCTGGTCTCAAGTCGCGGAGCGAATCGCTTATCCTTTTGCAGATACAGCGTCCAGACGCGGAGGCGCCGGTCATTTGCTTTCGCCAATAACAAAGAGCCGGCGCAGTGCAAACGGCGGCATGTCGACATCAACGTGACAGGTGCGGCGGGACCGCGCCATAGGGGGTTTGCTTGAGACTACTCCGTTCATTCCACGGCGTCGCTGGTGCCGTAGCGGCAGTCGCGCTTTGTGCTGCCGCAACGCTCGCGTCGAGTGCAGCATCTGCGAAGGATGTCAGCCCCGCCGTGAAGCGGGCCTGCGCCAATGACTACTTCGCACATTGCAGCATGCATCCGGTTGGCACACCTGCGGTGCGCAAGTGCATGCGGGCGGTTGGTCCGCGGCTTTCCAAGCCATGCCTCGGCGCTCTCGCCGCCGCAGGTGAGATCAAGGATTCTGATCGGAAGCGCTACAAGACGGCATCGACGGCCAAGTCGCGCCGCAATTGATGTTGCCAAGCAGGCGCAAGACAGCGAACGAAAAACCCGGCCGACCGCAAGGTCAGCCGGGCTTTGTTTGTCTTGATGGGCGCGGCGCAAATGGTGGTTAGCGGGTTCGGCGCGGGTTTTTGTAGAGGTCTGCTTCCTGCGTTTCGATCTTCGGCTTGATCTTTCCGCGGCGAACGTCGCGATAGAGCGCTTTCATGTGCCGGCGGCTGTCTCCGTTGAAGATCATCATGCCGGCAAAAAGCTTCATCACGGTCAAAAGGCGCTTGTCGGCATGGCCCTGCTTGATTTTGCCGTACCATTTGCCGCCTAGCGAGAAGACCTTGCCGTCGAGCGCGCCGACGACGTTGCCGTGCTGATCATAAAGCGTGAAGTCGCCTCCAAGATCGATCAGGTCGCGCTTCAGACGATAGAACTCGGGCTGATTGTCATTCATGAGGAAGAACGAGAAGTTCTCCGGCATGAACAGCCATTTGTTGGCAGAGCGCTCGAGATAGATGAGGAAGTTGTCGTCATCGGTGTTGATAGAGAACGCGGTTACAGGAAGGCCGCGCGAGCCGATCGTCATCTGAAGGCTGCGACCGACCAATAGGTCCATGGTGGCGCGCCAGTTGACGGTTTCGTTGAACAATTTGAGAACGAGGCGCTTATCCATGCCCGTCTTCTGTTTCCAAAGATCTTCACGATAGCCGATGAGGCCCGTGCGCTCGCCGTTCTCGATCACTTCGGCATAGATATCCATGTCCGATGTAAACTGGCGCGACTTGGCGCGATTTCGCGAGCGCTTGTAGATGCCGAACTCGATTGTGTTGAGATTCGTGATCCATACATCGACGGTGAAGCGGTGCCAGCCATCTTTGCCTGGCTTCGGTGCCTTGCCCGAACTTTTGCTCGTCTTGCGTTCAGCGTTTTCCTCGCGCGCAGCTTCGGCGGCGGCATTTCCGCTGCGGGCAACGATGGTGGTCATGGCGCTCTCCGAAAGAGAATCAATCAGCAGAAAGGTACCACCGGCTGCACACACCCTCGGTCAGGGACAGGTGTAAAAGCTTTGGATAAGTGGCGGAGAAAACCGATGGCGGCCCGAACGGGCATCAGCGTCATAACAGCAGCGGGCGCCTATCAAGGGCCAGCGGGCTTGCGGGCTCCGAATATGGCGCTTCCGACGCGGATGTGGGTGGCACCCAGAGCAATGGCGGTTTCAAAGTCATCACTCATGCCCATGCTGAGACCGGTAAGGCCATTTTCGCGTGCGAGCGTGGCCAAAAGGCCGAAATGGAGGGCGGCCTCCTCGTCAACGGGCGGAATGCACATCAGGCCCGAGATCTCGAGCTTGAGTTCATCGCGACAGTGGTGAAGGAAGGCTGCGGTTTCACGCGGAGCGACGCCTGCCTTCTGTTCTTCCTCGCCGGTGTTCACCTGCACGAAAAGTTTAGGGCGCTTGCCTTGCTTGGCCATTTCGTCTGCGATCGCCTTGGCGATCTTTGGGCGATCGACGGTATGGATCGCGTCAAACAGTTCCACGGCTTCCGCTGTCTTGTTTGATTGCAGCGGGCCAATCAGATGGAGTTCGAGGCCCTGGAAGCGGTTTTTCAGGTTCGGCCATTTGGCCTTGGCTTCCTGTACGCGGTTTTCGCCGAAGGCCCGCTGGCCGTTTTCGATCACGGGAATAATGATCTCTTCACCATAGGTTTTTGACACTGCGACGAGCGTGACGGTCTGAGGATCTCGTCCTGCGCCTTTCGCTGCGAGTTCGATCCGGCTTCTGATATCGCGCAGGGCCTCAACGCCATCCGTCATTTTTTCTCTCCGGCTTCGCGGCGGCTTTCGCCGCGGTTTTTGGCTGGCCGTACGGCGCGAAGTCGTGTGTATCGCTTGACAGAAGATCGAGATACTTCCGGTTGATGAAAACTTTGTCGCGCCATGCGCGCTCCTCAACTAGGACGCCCAATTCGACCAGTTGTTTGAAGTAGCCCGCAACGGTGACCCGGTTGCCTAACCCGGCCTGAATGGCATTTTCTATGCGGCAATAGGGCTGCGAAAAGATGAGCTCGACGAGTTCGCGCGTGTAGAGCCGCGGCTTCGTTTCGCGAATATGCCGGGCTGTGTCCTCCATCAAGGCGCGAACGGCGCGGACCTTCTTGTTGGTCCATCGTGCGGTCTCTTCCACACCGGTGAGAAGATAGAGCACCCAGCCTTGCCACGTTGCATTGCGCGTTACCTCGGCCAAATGGGCATAGTATTCGGTGCGCGTGCGCAGAATGTAGCGGCTCAGATAAAGCGTCGGTCTTTCGAGAAGTCCCGATTGGACGAGAAAGAGCAGGTTAAGGATGCGGCCGGTTCGTCCATTTCCATCGCCGAAGGGGTGAATGGCTTCGAACTGGTAGTGCTGGACGGCCATTCGGATGAGCGGATCAATGTCGCTCTCGTCGTTGATGTAGCGCTCCCAGTCGGCCAGGAGGTCGCGGATGACGTTGGCGCCTTCCGGCGGCGTGTAGATGATCTGGCCGGTCAGGACGTTCTTCAGCGCGGTGCCGGGCGTCGAGCGAACATCGAGATCGGTCCCGGTCACCATGCGGCAGATGTCGGTCGCTAAACGGGTCGTAATCGGCCTCTGAGCCAGAGTTTCGAAGCCGTTGTGCAGCGCGCTGCGGTAGCGCAGAGCCTCTTTCGCAGCGGGATCAATGGTGCCGCGGTCGCCGCCGCCGAGGCTGGCCTCGCGGAAAAGAGAATCGTTCGTCGTGACAATGTTTTCGATTTCGGAGCTGGCGCGTGCTTCGAGGGTCGGGATGGCTGTAATCAGCACCGTTTCGTCCGGCAGCAGGTGTCCGGCCAAGCGGAGCTCAGCGAGCTCGCGGTGGGCGGCGACGCAGCGTTTCAGGATCTCCCGCGTCTCAAGGTCTGCCGGAGGGGGCAGGTGAGGCAGGGCATTATAGGGCCGAGAGGGGTCGTTTTTCGGCCGCAGGGTTTTGGTTCGGGCGGGGGCACGCGTCATCGATCATGTTCGCTATTTGATATTTTTTGCGCATGATGGTCGACTCATGTGCAGATCACGAGCATGATAGGCTACTGATGTTCAAAATCTACTGAATTTTGCGCATGATAAGGCGGTCATGTTCATTCAACGAACATGAGTCGCCCCTCATGTTCGACATCACCAACATATTGAACACTATACATGCGGGACACCGGCGCTCTGTGTCCTTGCTTACCTTGACCCCTCTGGGGCTTTCGGGCTCTGTACCGGCGGCTTCCGTTCACCAACCGATGAGACCCGACAAGCCCGATGGCAACCGAACGCTACAACGCCCCTGACCGAGAGCAGCACTGGCAAGCGGCATGGGATGAGGCCGGCATTTACATCGCCGACTCCGATCAGACCAAGCCGAAATGCTACGTGCTGGAGATGTTCCCCTACCCGTCGGGGCGCATCCACATGGGCCACGTTCGCAACTATGCCATGGGGGACGTGTTCGCGCGCTACAAGCGGGCGAAAGGGTTCAACGTGCTGCATCCGATGGGCTGGGACGCCTTCGGTATGCCCGCGGAAAACGCGGCTCTCGAACGCAAAACGCATCCGGCCACCTGGACCTACGCCAACATCGACGCGATGAAGCGGCAGCTCAAATCGATGGGCTTGTCGCTCGACTGGTCGCGCGAGATCGCGACGTGCAATGTCGCGTATTACAAGCATCAGCAGGAAATCTTTCTGAAGCTCCTTGAAAAGGGGCTCGCTTACCGTGGTCCGGGCAAGGTCAACTGGGACCCGGTCGATCAGACGGTGCTCGCGAACGAGCAGGTCATTGACGGGCGTGGCTGGCGCTCGGGTGCCCTTGTCGAACAACGCGAGATGCAGGTCTGGTACTTCAAGATTTCGGCGTTCGCCGACGATCTTCTGAAGGCGCTCAGTGCACTCGACAAGTGGCCCGAAAAAGTGCGCCTGATGCAAGCAAACTGGATCGGGCGGTCCGAAGGCATGTCGGTTCGCTGGGCCTTGGACCCCAAAGGCGCGCCAGCCGGCGAAACCGAAATCGAGGTTTTCACAACGCGGCCCGATACGCTATTCGGGGCATCGTTCGTGGCGATCGCAGCTGATCATCCGCTGGCCCGAAAATTGGCGGAGAAGAACGCAGCACTCGCTGAATTCGCCGACGAATGCCGGCGCCGCGGGACGTCCGTCATCGAGATCGAGAAAGGCGAAAAGCTGGGATTTGATACGGGTCTCAAGGTGCGTCATCCGCTCGATCCCGATTGGCTCGTACCGGTTTGGGTCGCCAATTTCGTGCTGATGGACTACGGCACGGGCGCCATCTTCGGGTGCCCCGCCGGCGATCAGCGCGACCTCGATTTCGCGCGGAAATACGACCTTCCTGTCATCCCGGTCATACTTCCTAAAGGAGCAGATGCCGCGACGTTCGAGATTGGACAGACGGCCGCCGACGGCGAAGGAACGATGATCAACTCGCTATTTCTCGACGGGTTGACGACCGCGGATGCGTTCCAGAAGGTTGCTGACAAGCTGGAAGGTCTGATGCTCGACGGCAGGCCCGTCGGCCAGCGGCAAGTCCGCTTCCGGCTCAAGGATTGGGGTATTTCACGGCAGCGCTACTGGGGCTGCCCGGTTCCGGTCATCCACTGTGAAACGTGTGGCGCGGTTGCTGTTCCTGCGAAGGATCTCCCCGTCGAGTTGCCGGAGGATGCGACCTTCGACAAGCCAGGAAATCCCCTCGAGCGGCACCCAACGTGGAAAAACTGCACGTGCCCGCAGTGCGGGAAGCCAGCGCGGCGCGAAACGGACACGATGGACACGTTCGTCGACAGCTCCTGGTATTATGGACGATTCACAGCGCCCGATAGCGCGTCTGCCATTGATGCGAAGGCTGCGAATTACTGGTTGCCTGTCGATCAGTACATCGGCGGCATTGAACACGCGATCTTGCACCTTCTCTACTCGCGCTTTTTCTGGCGCGCAATGGGCGAGGCCGGCGCCGCTCCAGCCAGCGTGAAAGAGCCGTTCGCGGCACTGTTCACACAAGGCATGGTGACCCACGAGACCTATAAGTCGGAGAGCGGCGGCTGGCTGCTGCCGACAGACGTCACGATCGAGGGCGAGGGTGACGTTCGGCGTGCGATTGAAATCGCCACAGGCAAACCGGCGATTATCGGTTCAATCGAAAAGATGTCGAAGTCGAAGAAGAACCTTGTCGACCCCGACGACATTATCGAGCATTGGGGAGCAGATTGTGCGCGCTGGTTCATGCTGTCGGATAGTCCGCCGGAGCGCGACGTAATCTGGACTGAAGCGGGCGTGCAAGGCGCTGGACGTTTCATACAGCGCGTTTGGCGGCTCGTGACCGATATTGCCGAGCGCCCGAAAACAGCCGCGGGCGGGACTCCCTCAGAGGACGCGATGGAGGTTCGTCGCGCAGCTCATAAGGCGCTGGATGCCGTTGGTCGGAACATCGAAGCTTTGAGGTTCAACGTCGCTGTTGCTCAGATCTACGAATTCACCAACGCCCTCTCGGCGGCCCTGGGCAAGAAAGCGAACGATCTGGACGCAGCCCTGCACGAGTGCGCCGTGATACTCGTGAAGATCATCGCGCCCATGATGCCGCATCTGGCGGAGGAAAGCTGGGCGCGGCTCGGATACAACACCCTCCTGGCCAAAGAACCCTGGCCTGAAGTCAATCCGGCGTTGCTCGTTGACGATCGCGTGACCCTTGCCGTACAGGTCAATGGTAAGCGGCGTGGGGAGATAACCCTCGCACGAGCCGCCACGAATGCCGAGGCTGAGGCTGCGGCGCTGGCACTCGAGCCCGTCGTGAAAGCCCTCGAAGGGCGGCCGGCCAAAAAGGTCATAGTCGTGCCTCAGAGGATTGTGAATATCGTTGCCTGAGGCGCGTATGGTCGAAACTCGTCGCAAGGAAACGAACGGTGGCAAGAGCTTACGCCAATGGCGTTCGCTCGGCGCATTCGTTTTGCTCTGCGGCACCCTTCTCGGGGGCTGCGGCGACGCGGGGTTCCGTCCGATGTACGGCGCCACGGGAATTGGCGGGGCGGCGGCTTCAGAGAAGCTGGCCCAGGTTGACATGACGACCATTCCAGGCCGCGTCGGCCAGCAACTTCGTAACGAGTTCATCTACCAATCGACCGGGGGTGGCGCTCGTGTAGAGCCGGTCTACCGCCTCGAAGTGGCCGTTCGTGAATCAGTTACTTCGACACTCATCGAGCAGACGGGTGACGCACGCGGCCAGGTTTACAATCTTGATGCAGCTTTCAAGCTCGTCCGCATTGCCGACAGCCAGGTGGTGATGGAAGGCAAGAGCCACTCGCGCGCAGCCTTCGATCGCTTCAGTTCGATCTATTCGAATGTTCGAGCACGCGAAGAAGCCGAGACCCGCGCAGCCAAGACCATTGCGGAAGAACTGCGCACGCGAATCAGCGCGTACGTCGCAACCGCTGCTTAACCCGCCATGGTGGCCGTAAAGGCTCAGCAGGTTCAAACCATACTGAAGGCACCGGACCCTCGCTACTCCGCTTATCTTCTTTTTGGCAGCGACACGGGTCTCGTCAGCGAACGCGCGGCTAAGCTAGCCAAGGCGATTGCGTCATCGGAAAACCCCCCTGGCGAAATCGTGAGACTGGACGACATCGACGTCGAAAACAATCCTGACCGTCTATCGCTCGAATTGATGATGGTCCCCATGTTCGGCGGGCGAAAGATCGTGCGCATCGAGACGAGCCGGCGGGTCAACGCGCTCATGCTCAAGCCGCTGCTGGAGGAGAGGTCGCTTGCCGGCGTTCTGATTGTGGAGGCCGGCAATCTCAAGAAGGACGACAGCCTGCGACTGGCATTCGAGAGGGCCGGCCATGCCGCAGCAATTGGCTGCTATATGGACGACGGCCGCGACCTCGATAGTGTCATCACCGACATTCTGCGGCCGCTGAAGCTCACGATGACACCCGATGCGCGGCAGATGCTGATCAGCCGCTTGGGTGCCGATCGCGTCATGTCGCGCGGGGAGATTGAGAAGCTGGCACTTTATGCTGCCGGCCAGGGACAGATCACCGAAGATGATGTGGAGGCCGTGGTTGGAGATGCAGCGGAACTCACGCTCGATCGGATCGTCAATGCAGCGGCTTCGGGGGATGGGGCTCGATCGGTCACGGAACTGCAGCGGGCGCTGACAGCGGGAGAAAGCGCTCAAGGGATAATCCTTGCAATTCAGAGGCACTTTACGCGCCTGCATCGTATTCGGGCATCCGTGGACGCCGGCAAGTCTATCGAGCAGGTGATCGGCGAAATTCGTCCGCCGGTCCATTTCAAGCAAAAGGATGTCCTGGCCGCACAGTCGCGAGCATGGCGCATGGAATCACTTGATACGGCGCTCGCCGGAATCGGAATTGCGGCGCGTACAGCACGCGTCTCATCAGGACTCGAGGATCTTGTGGCAGAGCGACTGATCCTCTCGTTGTCGCGTCTTGCACGGCCGATGCGCTGAAGGATAAGCACTGCACCTCCGCGACCATGCCCCAGTTGCATGCCCCCGAGCGCTGCCTATAGTCCGCGGGAGTTTTCCAAGGAGCCTTCATGACCGCCGCTCGCTATTCCGTCGCCGCTATCGGCAACGCCATCGTCGATATCATGGGCTATTGCGATGACGACTTCCTTGCAAAGCACTGCGCGCCGAAGGGGTCGATGCGCCTCGTCGATGCGGAAGCGGTGCAGACGCTCTACAGCGAAATGGGCCCGGGAATCGAGATCTCCGGCGGCTCGGCTGCGAACACGGTGGTCGGAGTTGCATCATTCGGTGGGAAGACCGCTTTCATCGGCAAAGTGGCAGGCGACGAATTTGGCCGCATCTTCCGGCATGACATCAGCGCTGCAGGTGTCACTTTCGAGACAGCTCCGGTCAACGGCAAGGCGCCGACATCTCGTTCACTGATCCTTGTCACGCCTGACGGCGAGCGAACGATGAATACATTTCTTGGGATCAGCACTGATCTGGATCACGGCGAGGTCGATGCGGCGGTGATCGAAGGCGCGGATGTCGTTTATCTCGAAGGCTATTTGTTCGATCAGCCGCAAGCCAAGGCTGCCTTCCGGCAGGCGGTAGCCCTCGCGAAAAAGGCGGGGCGGACCGTTGCACTCACCCTCTCGGATGGATTCTGTGTCGATCGCCATCGGACCGAGTTTCTTGAACTGATCACGTCTGGCGTTGGAATTCTGTTTGCCAATGAGAGCGAGATCACTTCGCTCTATGAAACGACGAGCTTTGATGAAGCAGCGCGCCGGGCGGCCCGCGATACGCGTCTCGCTGTTCTGACGCGGAGCGCGAAAGGCTCGTTGATTCTCTCGGATGGGAAAGCGCACGAGATCCCCGTCGAGCCGGTGGCGAAGGTTGTTGACACTACCGGTGCGGGTGATCTGTACGCTGCCGGCTTTCTTTATGGATTCACCTCCGGATGCGATCTGTCCACTGCCGGTCGTTTAGGGAGCTTGGCTGCGGCGGAAATCATTTCCCATCTCGGTGCGCGGCCGCAGACCAATCTGGCCGAATTGGCGCGGTCGCGCGGGTTTATTTTCTGATTCTTTTTGTGTGCTGAATTCGAGAGTCGCAACCATCCTGCAGCGCGATAAAATTTAATTGGTAATGGTTGTAGCTGAATCGACTTGTTTCGTTCTCGCGGCCATACAAGTCCACGGTGTAATTGCGCAACATAAACAGCGTGTTCCATTTGTTTCTTTACATGCTTCGAATTAAACTCCCTGTAAACTCTTGCGAATTACGGCATGATTTCTTCGTTCGCTAATTCCTTTCCGAAGGTCAAATTAAATGGCACAGAAGACCGCGGCACGCGGCCGGCCGAAGGGCACGGGCCTCGATGATGCCGGTCCCCTTGCGGCCATTGCCGAATTGATCGCCGCCAATCCCGGCATGAAGCCGACTACGGCAATCAAGGCACTTGGCTTTACCGATCCTTCAACGGTTCGCCGTTTGCGGGACAAGTACCAGCAGCGGCGTACGCACCACCAAGCGGCGGCGCCTTCCCTTCCAGCGGCCTCGACTCCGCATCGCACGAACAACGTCATTGCGCTCAGGGCCCGAGGCCCCGCCGTTCGCCGTGATACGGCACCGGCGCCAGAGAACACTGGTGCATCGCTTACATCGCATGCACCGACAGGTGAAGACGCATCGCCTGTCACCGATGAGCACCCGGCACAGCCTCAACCGAGTGCCAAACCCGACCTATTCGTAGCAGCATATGCAGCCAGCATTGCCACTGCGAAGACGGCGATCCACTTGCACTACAAGTCACTCTGGTACGCGTTCCATTGGTCACCCTTTGCTTGCGCAATTAGAAATGCCGAGTACACGCGTCTTGTACTTTCGAGCTTGAAGAACAAGGACGACAATCCGCGGTGTTCGCGACCCTCGGACTGAAGCCCGCCTGAAAGCCGATCCATGCAAACTTCAAAGGCCGCTCCCCAAGCGGCCTTTTCTTTTTTCTCCGCTCCTAAGCGGGGGCGAGGAAATCAGAGTTTGCGAAGGGCTACAGACTCGACGCGGTGATCCGCGGTCTTGCGCAGGATAAGCCGTGCCCGCTGCCGCGTCGGCAAGATGTTTTCTTCGAGGTTTCGGGCGTTGATCGTCGACCAAAGCTCCAAGGCCCGCGCCTTTGCTTCATCGGGAGTCATGCCGGCATATTTGTGAAAGTACGCGCCGGGATCGCGGAAGGCAGTTGAGCGCAGGCGCATGAACCTTTCGAGGTACCACTCCTCGATGATCGCGGCATCGGCATCCAGATAGATCGAGAAGTCAAAAAAGTCAGAGACGAAGGGTATCTCCGCACCGTCCTTCGGCAGGCGGGCAGGCTGGAGGACGTTCAACCCCTCGACAATCAAAATATCCGGTCGGCGAAGAACCGTTTTCTGGTCCGGGAGGATGTCGTAGTGAAAATGCGAATAGACCGGGGCTTCAACGACGTCCTTGCCAGACTTTACATCGGCGAGAAACGTCAACAGGGCGGCAGTATCGAAGCTTTCTGGAAAGCCCTTCCGATTCATGATCCCGCGGGACTGAAGTTCGGCGTTGGTGAGAAGAAATCCGTCGGTGGTGATCAGATCCACGCGGGGGTGATCCGGCCAGCGTGCAAGCAAGGCCTTCAAGACACGCGCGGTCGTGCTCTTGCCCACGGCAACAGAGCCTGCGACGCCGATGATAAAGGGAACCTTGCTGTCGCTGCGGCCAAGAAATGTGGTGGTAACAGCGTGGAGCTTTTGGAGGGCTGCTACGTACAAATTAAGCAGGCGGGAGAGGGGAAGATAAATCTGCTCGACTTCTTCGACGGAGAGTTCCTCGATAATACCCGAGAGTTGTTCGAGTTCATCGGGCAGCAGCGTCATCGGCGTATCAGCGCGCAGCCTGGCCCAGTCCGATCGTGTGAAGATGCGGTAAGGAGAAAAAACCAGATCACCGTCCTGCGTATTGGTCGGGACAACAAGACGCTGCTTCCCCGCTCCAGCAGGAATTCGCACTTGGTTCTGCCGTTTGCGGCGCTTTGCCCGGCGCTCTTGAACTGGACTCACGGGAAACGAACACTCCCTTGCGAGGGTTACGACTTAGAACGCGCGGCCTTTTCGGCGTGACCCGACGTGCCCTGACGTGACTGCAGAACGGCAAGAACATCTTCTATGGCGATGCTGCGGCACTCCAACAGCACGAGAAGATGAAACAGGGCGTCAGCGACTTCGCCCCTGAGGGCGTCATCATCCTGCCCGACGGCGGCCATAACGGTCTCGACAGCCTCTTCGCCAAACTTCTTTGCGCATCGGGCGATGCCGGCGTCGAGGAGCGTCTTGGTATAAGACGCTTCAGCCGGCGCTGACCGGCGCGCCCTGATGGTTGCTGCCAGATCAATCAGAACGGTATCGGACATTGGAATACCTTGGGCCACCGGCGAGGACCCGATGGCGATGCCTCACCGCTCTCGTCGCGTCAAGGATTTAAGGTGAGCCTGGCAAACTGACTGCGGTGCTCTACTCGGACATTCCCGTAAGGCGCATACGGATGTAGTCAAGCTGATCGAAGTTGCCGAACTTGATCGTCATGACGCCGCTTTCGCCGGAGCTGCGCTTGATCTCGACCTTGAGCCCGAGAGCATCGGTCAGCTCTTTTTCAAAGGCGCGGGTGTCGGGATCTTTGTCACGGACCTTTCGCGTCGTCGAGCCTGGCTGGCCGGTGGGACCTGCCTGCACGAGGGCTTCAACCTCGCGCACATTCAAGCTCTGGTCGATGATCTTCTGGGCCAGATGTTCGGCATCGTCCCGGCCAACGAGGGCGCGGGCGTGACCTGGGGTCAATGAGCCGGCCTGGACAAGGCTCTGCACGCTCGCCGGGAGCTTCAAGAGCCGCAAAGTGTTGGTGACGTGACTGCGACTCTTACCGATGATCTCGGAGACCTGCTCCTGGCTGTAGTCGAACCGCTCGATCAGGTCGCGATAGCCAGACGCTTCTTCGATAGCGTTGAGGTCGGCGCGCTGTACGTTCTCGATGATGGCGAGTTCCAGCACTTCCCTGTCGTCGAGGCTGCGGACGATGACTGGGACCGTATGCAGGCCCGCACGCAGCGCCGCACGCCAGCGGCGTTCGCCGGCGACAATCTCGTACATCTGCTCATTGTCGGGATCCAAGCGAACGATGATCGGCTGGACGAGACCCTTGGTGCGGATCGACTCGGCGAGTTCGGTTAACTCGTCTTCGCGGAAATCTTTACGCGGGTTGAAGCGACCACCGCGCAACTGATCCGTGCCGACCAGACGCTGTTCCCCCTCTGCGGGGCCGCGGGGCGCGACGCTCGGCGTATCGCCGATCAGCGATGCGAGACCACGGCCGAGGCGGCTCTTCTGCAGGGGCACGTTCATTGTTCTCTTCACCTTTGCAAAGGTCGCTAACCCAATGGTTTCAAATCACTACACGTACATAGCCCGTACGAGACTACTCCAAAACTCACGCCGCTTTCGTCTGTCGCTCGCGCTCGATTATTTCGGTGGCGAGACGGATGTAGGCCTGGCTCCCTGCGCAGTCGTAATCGTAAAGCAGGATAGGCTTGCCGTGAGACGGCGCTTCAGCAACGCGCGTGTTGCGCGGGATGACGCTCTCGTAGACTTTCGGTCCGAAGAAGGCTCGGACGTTGTCGGCCACTTCGCGAGAGAGCGACGTGCGCGCGTCGTGCATCGTCAGCACCACACCCTGGATCTCGAGGCGCGGATTAAGCGTTGCGCGGATCTGGTCAATCGACTCTTTGAGCTGCGAGATACCTTCAAGGGCGAAAAACTCGCACTGGACCGGCACGATCACCGCATTAGCGGCGGCGAGCGCGTTGAGTGTCAGCAGGTTGAGTGAAGGCGGGCAATCGATGAGAATGTAGCTGATCGAAAGCTGGCCCGTCGTTGCGCGCGCGCGGCCGATTTGGGCCGTGACGGCGTCGCGAAGTTTGAAGGGACGGCCAACGTCATTGATGAGATCATGCTCGATGCCTACGAGATCGCTGTTCGCCGGTACGACGGACAGTCCAGGTACGGCTGTCGCAACGGCGGCGTCAGCGAGGGAGCAGTCGCCCACCATCACATCATAAGCAGTTCTGGCGCGGGCTTCGGGCGCCACTCCTAGCCCGGTCGACGCGTTTCCCTGTGGATCGAGATCGATGACGAGCACCTGCTCACCAATCGCGGCGAGTGCCGTGCCAAGATTGATAGCCGTCGTCGTTTTGCCGACGCCACCCTTCTGGTTGGCTACCGCCAAAACTCTCAGACGGGTGCCAGTCTGATCAGTGCCGGTCACGGGGCTTCCCTCCGTTGGCGACGGGGCTCATCCCCGCGGACTGAGGTCGCGAACACAGACGATGCGCGCCATCGGATCTGTCAAGCTGGGTTTTAGCTCCAACTCGAAGTTCCAGGCTGCACGGGCCGCTTGGACTTCATTCTCCGCATCGCGACCCTTCAGAAACAGTCCCAGTGTCGTGGACTGCCAGAAAGGGAGAGCAAGGCGGAAAAGTTCTGTCAGCGGCGCCAAAGCGCGTGCCGAAACCACTTCAACTGTGCCGACCTTATCGCGAGTCGAGGCCAATTCGATTCTCGTCCCCAAGATGTCCACAGGGCACCCGGTCTGCCGGGCCACCTCGCGTAAGAACGCAGCTTTGCGCGTATCGCTCTCGATTAGCGTCATGCGCAGGTCAGGCGCGGTCGAGCCAGCATCGCAAGCCAGGAGGGCGACGACGAGGCCGGGGAATCCGGCACCGGAACCGAGATCTGTCCAAGTCCTGACATTCGGGGGAGCCAAGGCCCAAAGCTGTGCAGAATCGGCGAAATGGCGCGACCATATGGACTCAAGCGTGCTTGGGGCAACGAGTTGGACGGCCCTCTGCCACTGTTTGAGCAAGACTGCGTAAGTTTCGAATTTTGCAGCAGTTTCACGTGAAACTCCAAGCGCGCGGGCAAAACAGGATGCGTCGGAGACGTTTTTAGAGTTGGTCATGCACGCGACCGTTCAGCGCATGCTGCTTTCGCATGCTTTTTGACGGCTACCAGCAGAAGTGTGAGCCCAGCCGGCGTCATGCCATCAATGCGCCCGGCTTGAGCCAGGGTGCGGGGCTGCTGTGCCACGAGCTTCTGCCTGATTTCGTTTGAAAGGCTTCGAATCGACGCAAAATCAAAGCCAGCCGGAATGGCTACGGCCTCGTCGCGCTTCAGGGCGGCGACGTCTTCATCTTGGCGGCGAACGTAAGCGGCGTAGCGTGCGTCGATTTCAATCTGAGAAGCCATAGCAGTGGGCATCTCCCGCAATTGCGGCCATATGGCCGCCAAGCGGGCGATTGTGATATCAGGGAATGCAAGCAACTCGAAGGCCGAGCGACGGCGGCCATCGCGGTTAATGCTGAGTCCCTCGGCTGCGGCCTCATTGGGGGTCAGGGTCAGGCTATCGAGAACTGCGCGGCTTCGTTCGAGATCTGACAGCCGCTCCGAAAAGATCGAGGCGCGCTCGGCGCCGACACATCCGATGGACAGACCCAAGGGCGTCAGCCGCTGATCAGCATTATCCGCGCGCAGCTTCAGGCGAAATTCTGCGCGGGAGGTGAACATCCGATACGGTTCGCTGACCCCGCGCGTCACGAGGTCGTCGATCATCACACCAATGTAGGCGTCGGAGCGGGACAACATAAAGACGCGACCACCGCCACCCGCGGCTAGCGCCGCATTGATGCCGGCGACAATGCCCTGGGCGGCGGCTTCTTCGTAGCCGGTGGTGCCATTGATCTGACCGGCCAAGTACAGGCCAGCTAAGCGTTTGACTTCGAGAGTGGGTTCGAGTTCGCGGGGATCGACGTAGTCGTACTCTATGGCATAGCCCGGGCGCAGGATCGCGACCTGCTCAAGGCCCGGAATCGTGCGGATAAACGCTTCCTGTATCTCAGCGGGAAGCGAAGTCGAGATGCCGTTTGGATAGACGGTTGGGTCGTCGAGCCCTTCAGGCTCCAGGAAAACCTGGTGTGTTTCGCGATCGGCAAAGCGGACCACCTTATCTTCGATGGACGGGCAGTAGCGCGGGCCAACGCTTTGAATTTGGCCGCAGTACATCGGCGACCGGCTGAGGTTATCGCGGATAATGGCGTGGGTCTGAGGCGTGGTCTCAGTGACGCCGCAAGCGATTTGGGGCGTGGTGATGGCCTGCGTCAGAAACGAAAAGGGGACCGGCGGGTCATCGCCCGGCTGACTGGCTAGGCGGTCCCAAGCGATCGTTCGACCGTCGAGGCGAGCGGGCGTGCCGGTTTTGAGGCGGCCCATGGCGAGGCCGAGGCCGTAAAGGCGCTCGGAAAGACCCTGGGCGGGGGCTTCACCGTGACGCCCGGCCGGAATCCGAGTTTCGCCGAGATGGATCAGTCCGTTGAGGAAGGTTCCCGTGGTGAGAACTACGGCGGCGCCGCGAATTTCACGGCGATCCTCCAGCCTTAGGCCAACGACGCGATTAGAGTCGACCAGAAGGTCGTGGACGGCACCTTCAATGACTGTGAGGCCGGGTGTCGCGCGGATCGCGGACTGCATGGCGCTGCGGTAGAGCCTGCGGTCGGCCTGAGCGCGGGGGCCTTGAACGGCCGGACCCTTTGACCGGTTGAGCAGGCGGAATTGGATACCGGCGGCATCGGCGACGCGGCCCATCAAACCATCAAGGGCATCGACTTCGCGAACAAGGTGGCCTTTGCCCAGTCCGCCGATGGCAGGATTGCACGACATCTCGCCGATGGTGGCAAAGCGATGGGTTACAAGGGCCGTGCGTGCGCCCATTCGAGCCGCAGCGGCGGCAGCTTCGACGCCCGCGTGGCCACCCCCTACGACGATCACGTCATAGGTGTGCTGGGCCGGCGACAGCGTGTTGACAGGGCGCATGAGCGTTCTTCTAGCGGAAAACGGGAAGAGGAAAAGCGCCCAAACGGCGCTAACCGACTCCAGAACCGTCAAAAATTCGATTCACGTGAAGCTGAGGTGAGCGAATCAGTCGGTGTGCGGGTGAGGGTTTAGCAGAGTGTTTCACGTGAATCATGAGGGGCTGGGTGTTGCGATTCCCTTCCCCGCCCCGGGCGGGGTGTGGGTCAGCATGGCCGGCAGTACCCCCGCATCACCCCACCGAATAATGTTTCACGTGAATCAGGTGGAGGAAAATTGGGGAAGTCGCTCTCCTGACTCAGCAAACCAGTTCACTCAATTGTTTCGTATGGCGACGCGTCTGGCACAGGTTTCACGTGAATCATCGCCGAAGTTCAGGGGAAATGTTGGGACCTGCGGCGGTCGCCAATTATTTTCCAATGCAGAATCGGCCGAAGATCTGGTCGAGGACGTCCTCAACGTCGATCCGGCCGGTGAGGCGGCCGAGCGCATGGGCCGCGCGACGCAGATCCTCAGCGCGTAGCTCGGTGTGGTGCGGACTGCCTTTGAGAAAGACGCACAGGTGGTGGTGGACATCGTTGACCAATGCGCGCTGGCGGGCATTGGTCAGAACGGCTGGCTGGCCCCGGTCGTCGAGGCGTTCTTTAGCAATCGCGGCCAAGCGAGCTGTCAGTTCGTCAAGGCCTTGGCCGGTCTTGGCGGAAAGCAGAACGCTGTCGTCGGGAAGAGCGGGTGGCATACCAGTCTTGATGAGATCGGCTTTGTTGCGGACGATCAGGACGCGATCGGCCAGGGGGATGAGGTCAAGGGGCAGCTGGATCTCAGGGGCCGCGGGATCGACGAGCCAGAGAATGAGGTCGGCCGCGCGTGCGGTCTCAAGGGTCCGGCGGATCCCCTCCTGTTCAATTCGCAGTTCGGTTTGGCGGATCCCAGCAGTATCAGAGAGGATCACAGGGTAGCCGCCAAGGTCGAGCCGGACTTCGATGACATCACGGGTCGTGCCGGCCTCTTCGCTCACGATTGCGGCGGGGCGGCGGGCGAGCGCATTCAGAAGGCTTGACTTGCCCACGTTTGGCGGGCCGGCAAGGGCAACCCTAAAGCCGTCGCGCAGGATTTCACCGCGGTTGGAGTCGTCGAGGTAGTGGCCGATGACAGATTCAAGGGTTTCCATCATGGCTCGGCCTTGAGCGAAGCTGCGCTCGCCGACGTCCGCTTCGTCGGAAAAGTCGATGGCCGCTTCCACTAGGGCCAGGGCGTCGATCAGGGTGGCGCGCCAGCCTTCAATAACCGCAGAGAGGCCGCCCGTGGCTTGGCATAGGGCTTGGCGGCGCTGAGCTTCAGTCTCGGCATCGATGAGATCGGCGAGGCCCTCGGCTTCCGTCAGGTCAAGTTTTCCGTTGTCAAAGGCGCGGCGGGCGAATTCACCCGCTTCAGCGGGGCGGAAGCCGTGGATTTCGCCCATTGCATCCAGAACTGCGGAAACAACGGCACGGCCGCCGTGGAGCATGAGTTCGACCACATCTTCGCCCGTGAAGCTCCTGGGGCCCGGAAACCAGATGACCAGGCCCTTGTCGAGCGGGCGGCTGTCGACGGGATGGATGAAGGTTCGAGCTGAGGCGATACGGGGTTTCGGCCGGGGGCGCATCATCAGGTTCAGCACCTGGCCGGCGCGGGGACCAGATACGCGAATGAGCGCGACGCCGGCACGTCCGGGTGCGGTCGACAATGCGAAGATGGTGGTCGACTCGGAGAGCGGAGGCATACAGACCTGGGGAGCCTTCGGGAACATTCTGGTCGTAGCACGGGAAGAGATCCGTCGCGATGGATCTGGCGTTTCGGATGGAACGGAGCAGGCAGGTCAAGCGTCGTAGAATCGAGAGCACGGCGGTCCCTCCGACGCCTTAACCACGCTATCGCGAATCGTTGACAATTTTCGCGTAGACCTCTGAATCCGTTCACGAAGAGTGATCGCGGCCCGCTGAAAGACGGTCGTTTAACGGTATTGCTCGGGAGTTTCGAGTTCATGCGAACAGCATCCAGTCATGCGTCCACAAACGAAGCCAAGGCTTGGGCGCTGGATAAGTCGATTGCTTCGGAGCTTCAGCGGCTCAAGGAGCGAGACAATCACACGAACCACAAGTTCCTCGCAGCCAACTACGCCATCTTCATTGCGACGATGGTGGCGACACTCTGGTCATACCATTACGCGGAGACGTCGGGACTTGGCGCGTGGCTGACCGTGCCTATGACTGTTCTCGCCATCATCATCATCGGCGGTTTCCAGCATCAGCTCGGTGGATGCATTCACGAGGGCACGCATTACATCCTCTTTGCCGACCGGAAGAAGAACGAGATCATCTCCGACTGGTTTGCGGCATTCCCGATCTACACATCGACGTACGCGTTCCGGCTGCATCACCTGGCGCATCATCAGTTCGTCAACGATCCCGTGCGCGATCCAAACTTCGCTCAAGCGGAGATGTCGGGCCATTGGCTCGATTTTCCGCTGACGCAGTATGAATTGCTGCTCGGCGTCATCCGTCAGCTCAATCCGATCCGGCTCGTGAAGTACATCCTGGCGCGGGCGCGCTACAGCGCGATTGGAACGGATCAGAATCCCTATGCCGACAAGAAGCGGATGGGTTCTCCGTGGGTCGTGCGTGTTGGCGCCCTGTTCGCAGTGCTGATGCCGGTGGTGGCGGTGACGCTGATTGCGCTCGAGGACTGGCTGCTGGCGCTGATCGCGCATCTGACGATCTCCGCGGCTGTGCTGGGGTACTATGCGCTGATCCCAGATGAGGACTATGCGCAGAGCCGCATCAACCCCGTCATCTCGCATCGCGCGACAGCAATCTCGCGCATGGGATTCATGGCGCTGCTCTACGGTGCGTTGACGTTGACGTGCTATCTTACGGGCGCGCCTGCGTGGGGTTACTTCGGTCTGCTGTGGCTCTTGCCGCTCTTTACGACATTCCCACTGTTCATGATCGCGCGCGAGTGGGTGCAGCATGGCAATGCGGATCGCGGACGACTGACGAACTCACGCGTGTTCTTTGTAAACCCGATCGTGAACTGGCTCGTGTTCCCTTGGGGCATGGAATACCACCTGCCGCATCACATCTATTGCTCGGTGCCACACTACAAACTCAAGGATCTGCACGAGGTTTTGCTCAACGATCCGGACTATCGCGAGAAGGGCATCGTTGTGCACGGCGTGTTGGGCGAGGGATCGCCAGGGGCACCATCGATCGTCGAGGTGCTCGGTCCGCGCTATGCGATGACTGGCCGGGAGATCAGCGTGCAGGACGAGACGCTCGAGCTTGCCGATGTCAACGACAAGGAAGGCATCGCGAAGCACAGCGAGGCCTCGAGGCAGGGACGGCCCATGTAAGGCTGGTGTTCCATAGACGGAAACATAAAGGGCCGCTGTTGAGCGGCCCTTTTCTTTTGTGGAGCAGACGCCGGCGATCAGGTGTTCATCTGCTGGAAGAACTCGCTGTTGGTCTTCGTCGACTTGAGCTTGTCGATCAAGAATTCGATCGAGTCCATCGTGCCCATCGGGTTGAGGATGCGGCGGAGGACATAGACCTTCTTGAGCTGATCCTTCGGGATGAGCAGGTCTTCCTTGCGGGTGCCGGAGCGGGCGACGTCGATCGCGGGGAAGACGCGCTTGTCGGACACCTTGCGGTCGAGAATGATTTCCGAGTTACCGGTGCCCTTGAATTCTTCGAAGATGACTTCGTCCATGCGCGAGCCCGTGTCGATGAGCGCCGTCGCGATGATGGTCAGCGATCCACCCTCTTCGATATTGCGGGCGGCGCCGAAGAAGCGCTTCGGACGCTGCAGCGCGTTCGAGTCAACACCGCCGGTCAGCACCTTGCCAGAAGACGGAACGACCGTGTTGTAAGCGCGGCCGAGGCGGGTGATCGAATCCAGCAGGATCACGACGTCACGCTTGTGTTCAACCAGGCGCTTGGCCTTCTCGATCACCATCTCGGAGACCTGAACGTGGCGCGAGGGCGGTTCGTCGAACGTCGAGGCGATTACTTCGCCCTTCACCGTGCGCTGCATGTCGGTGACTTCCTCCGGACGCTCGTCGATGAGCAGCACCATCAGATAGCACTCGGGATGATTGGTGGAGATCGCATGTGCGATGTTCTGCAGGAGAACGGTTTTGCCCGTGCGTGGCGGAGCGACGATCAGACCGCGCTGGCCTTTGCCGAGCGGCGAGACGATATCGATCACTCGGGCCGAAAAATCCTTGATCGTCGGATCTTCGATTTCCATCTTCAACCACTTCGTCGGATAGAGCGGCGTCAGGTTGTCGAAGTGGATCTTGTGCTTGGTCGCTTCGGGATCTTCGAAGTTGATCTTGTTGACCTTGATGAGGGCGAAATAGCGCTCACCCTCCTTCGGGCTGCGGATCTGGCCTTCGACAGTGTCACCGGTGCGGAGGGCAAAGCGGCGGATCTGACTGGGCGAAATGTAGATGTCATCGGGACCGGGAAGGTAGTTCGCATCCGGTGAGCGTAGGAAGCCGAAGCCATCCTGCAGCACCTCCACGACGCCGATCCCGGTAATCTCGATGTCTTTTGCCGCGAGCTGTTTCAGTGTCGCGAACATCAGTTCCTGCTTTCGCAAGGTGCTCGCGTTTTCGACGCCGACCTCTTCCGCAAAGCTCAACAGCTCCGTCGGTGTTTTTCTCTTGAGGTCTTCAAGTTTTACTTCGTTCATCAATATGCTCCGCAACGGCTGCGGCAGAGGTGGGGCATGGAGGGCCGCGCGCCGAGATAAGGTGGGGGAGGAAAAAGCGCAGTCGTGTGCTGAGCCTATTGGCCGGTGCGAGCCGCTGACTGGGGCCGACCTGGACCTATTCGCAGCCGGAGAGGCCGCGAAGTCTTACGAGACACGCTACTGTTACCAGACTCGGTGGCAAAGCAAAAGTGATTCCTGTGCGGCTTGGTTCCGCTCGCTGCAGAATGGACTGCCACTCGATGACTTAGAATGGCTTCACAATCACGAGGATGACGATCGCGACCATCAGAAGCGTCGGAACTTCATTCACGAGTCGCCAGTGTCGCGGAGGTTTATCATTGGCGTCCTGGCGGAAGCGGCGGGCGGAGGCGGAGAAATATCCGTGTACGCCCGTCAGCGCGATTGCAGCTGCAAGTTTGGCGTGCAACCAGCCGGCGGAAAAGAACCCGGCCTGATAGGCGAGCCACAGACCGAGGACCCAGGAGATCACCATAGCCGGCGTCATGATGATGTTGAGCAGTCGGCCTTCCATGACCTTGAAGGTTTCTGACTGGACCGAGCCCTTGGGCGCATCGCAGTGATAGATAAATAGCCGCGGCAGATACAACATTCCTGCCATCCACGATATGATCGCGACCACGTGGATGGACTTGACCCAGAGGTAAGCGGCATCACCGAAAAGCCAGATCACCAGTGCGGTTACGGCGACGGTGACGACGAGGGCGCTGCCGGCACGCGCCGCGGCCGACTTTTCTTGCACCGCGGTGGTCATGCGGCGACTTTGCTGGAGGCGCGGACCCGTTCGACGAGACGGGCAACGTTCTCTGGTGGCGTATCGGGAACGATGCCGTGGCCGAGGTTGAAGATGTGCGGAAGACCGCGCAGCGCTTCCAACGTCTCATCGATGCGGCGATCGAGGGCGTCACCACCGGCGACCAGCAGCAACGGGTCGATGTTGCCCTGAACGGCGACGCCAGCCTCCTTGGCAAGCGTGCGCATTTCTCTCAACGGCATGGCGGTGTCGCAGCCAATGCCGCGCACGCCCGTTTCCTTGACAAAGCCGAGTGCATTGGAGCCGGCGCCGCGCGGGAACCCGATCACGGGCACGTTCGGATGGCGTGCCTTAAGATCGCGCACCAGGCGGGCCGTGGGTGCGGTGACCCAGGCAGCGAACTCGCGATCGGGTAGCGTCCCGGCCCAACTGTCGAAGACCATAACTGTATCGGCGCCGGCGTCGATCTGCTGGGCGAGATAATCGACGGACGTGTCGACGAGGATATCCATCAGTTGTTGGAAGGCCTTCGGATCGCGGTAGGCGAAGCGGCGGGCAGCGGCCTGGTCGGAGGACCCTTCTCCGCCAACAACGTAGGTGGCGACGGTCCACGGTGCGCCGCAGAAGCCGATCAACGCGGTCTCTTTCGGAAGGTCCTGACGGAGGCGCGAGACCGTCTCGCAGATAAGGCCGAACTTCTCGCCAGTTTTGGACCGATTCAAACGGGCAAGCTCCGCGGTGGACGTGATCGGCTCGAGCTTGGGGCCTTCGCCTTCGAGGAAAGCGACCGATTGGCCAAGCGCGTCTGGAACCACGAGAATATCGGAGAAGAGGATCGCCGCATCGAAGCCGTAACGGCGGATCGGCTGCAACGTCACTTCGGCGGCGAGCGCCGGCGTGTAGCATAACTTCAGAAAGCCGCCGGCCTGAGTGCGGGTGGCGCGGTACTCCGCGAGATAGCGGCCAGCCTGGCGCATCAGCCAAATCGGCGGTGTCGGCAGGACCTCACCGGCGAGAACCTTCATCAACTTGCGATTGGATTGGGCACTGGCCCCCGCGCTCGACATTCCGTCCCCTTAACTCATGATAGAGAGTCTTCTAGGTTTTTTCTTTGACTCTTAGATCGAGGGATCGCGGGGATTCATATGGCATCCCCAGGCTTTCCAACGGATCTTAGATGTGCAAGGCCGACCTGACACGATCTAGTGGCAGCAGGCCATGACACTCTACCAGTGTCAAATGCAGCTTTGGAAGTCAGTGCGTTGCGGCGAAAGATGCTGGAGCAACCGGTGGGGAGGGGTTGGGGATAAGCCTCGTGTCGAATGAGGCCAAAGTGGTAATCCCCGTCGAGGGAGGGAAATCAGTGGGGGCTATCCCGGCGGGTCTGATTGTGGGTATCTGACGAGGAAACCCAACAGGTGAGGCGGGAGAGGATTGGCCGCTCTCCCGACTGCGTTGATAACCGGGTGATTTGTCCACAGATGCCGAACAGCCCGCCGAGCTACTACCACATGCATCTCGTCTCCGATTCCACCGGGGACACGCTGACGGCGATCGCCAAGGCGGCGGCAGCGCAGTATTCAACGCTAAAGCCGATCGAGCATATGCATCCGCTGGTACGGACACCGCGGCAGTTGAGACGCGTGCTACAGGAGATCGAGCAGGCTCCGGGGATCGTGTTGTATACGGTCGTGAACCGTGAACTCGTGGCGTCGCTCGAGGACCGGTGCCGGGAACTCAATGTACCGGCGCATGCGGTGCTGCAGCCGATCATGCAGGTGTTCGAATCTTACCTGGGCGCACCGCGAACTCCGACGGTTGCCGGACAGCATGTGCTCGATGCGAGCTATTTCAAGCGCATCGATGCGCTGAATTTCACGATGCAACACGACGACGGTCGACTGCCGGAGGATCTCAGCAAGGCGGACATCATTCTGCTGGGCATATCGCGGACGTCGAAGACACCGACGAGCATTTATCTGGCGCAACGCGGATTCAAAACAACGAACTTGCCACTGGTGCCGCAGATTCCGCTGCCGCCAGCTTTGACTGAACCGCACACGGCATTCGTTGCGTGTCTGATCGCGAGTGTCGATCGCATCACTGAGGTGCGCCGCAATCGGGCGCTCCTGATGTCTGACCGCGATATCAATGCCTATGCCGATCGAACGCAGATCGCAGAGGAGATCGCGTACTCGCGTCGTATTTGCCAGGAGCATGGTTGGCCCATCATCGACGTCACGCGCAAGTCCGTCGAAGAAACGGCTGCGACCGTGATCCAACTGATGAACGACCGCCGGTCGGAGACGCAGCTCGTCGAGAGTTCGGTATGACTGCTGCACGACTCGTTCTGGCCTCGGGGTCGGCAGCACGACGTCAGATGCTGCTGAATGCCGGACTGCATTTCGACGTCGTGCCAGCAAAGATTGACGAGGACCGACTGCGCGATGATCTCATTGAAGCGGCATCGCACTCCGAAATCGCGGCGGAGCTGGCGGCGGCGAAGGCGCTCGCCGTTGCGGCGTTGCAGCCCTGCGCGATCGTGATCGGGTCAGATCAGATATTGAGCACGGGTGAGGCGATTCTATCAAAGCCCAGATCGCGATCGGACGCGCGCGACACGCTGCGGCTGTTGCGCGGGAGGACGCATTGGCTGCATTCGGGGGTTGCAATAGCGATTGATGATCGTGTGGTGTGGCGGGCGGTCGAAAGCGCGAAGCTGACGATGCGCACGATCTCGAATGCGGAACTTGAAGATTACCTCGATGTGGCGGGGGAGGGAATCTTCGGGTGTGTTGGGGCCTATGAGATCGAGGGCGCGGGGATCCGTTTGTTTGAGCGCGTCGAGGGCGATCACTTTACGATCATGGGCATGCCCCTGTTGCCGCTGCTAGCTGAACTGCGCGGTCAAGGGATAGCATGATGAAGCGAGCGTGCGTTATTGGCTGGCCGATCGAACATTCACGATCGCCGATCATTCATGGGTATTGGCTACGCACGCTCGGGATCGAGGGTTCGTACACGCGTGTGCCCGTTAAACCGGAGGAACTAGCTGGCTTTCTCACTTCGATGAAGGAGCGTGGGTTGAGTGGCTGCAATGTTACCGTGCCGCATAAAGAGGCGGCCCTGGCGTTGGCGCAGGAGCGGGATGAGGCGGCCATCGCGATCGGAGCGGCGAATACGCTCTGGCTTGATGGTGGGAGGCTGTGTGCATCGAACTCCGATGCCTACGGTTACATGACTTATCTCGGTCTTAAAGCACCGACATGGGCGAAGCGCGATGCGCCGGTTTTGATCTTAGGTGCGGGCGGTGCGGCTCGGGCCATCGTGTACGGGTTCTTGGCGGCGGGCGTGGCGCGCGTTCGCGTGAGCAATCGGTCGACTGCGCGGAGCGAGGATCTTGTGCGGCACTTCGGATCGCGGGTCGAAGCCTGCGCTTGGGACGCACGCAGTGAGGCGGCGCGCCACGCCGGCGTGATCGTCAATACGACCACGCTCGGTATGAAGGGGCACGGCGATCCTGAGATCGAGTTTTCCGGCGTGCATCCTGATACGGTTGTCAGCGATATCGTTTATGTCCCGCTCGAAACGTCATTTCTTGCTTCTGCCCGGGCGCATGGTCTCGCCACCGTGGACGGGCTCGGCATGTTGCTTCATCAGGCGGTGCCGGGGTTCGAAAAGTGGTTTGGCGTCCGACCGGTTGTGACCGACGATCTCTATCATCTGGTGCGCGCGGACATCGAGAGGCCCTCATAATGCTGGTTGTTGGGCTCACCGGGTCGATTGCCATGGGGAAGTCGACGGCGGCAGCGCATCTGCGATCACGTGGTGTGCCAGTCTTCGATGCTGATGCGATCGTGCATGAAATCTATCGTGAGGAAGCAGCTCCGCTGATCGAAGCTGCATTTCCAGGGACGACGGATGCCGATGGTGTGAACCGCAGCAAACTGTCAGACGCACTGCAGCGCGATCCGGCAGGCTTCAAGAGGCTGGAAGCCGTTGTCCATCCGCTGGTTCGAGAGAGGGAGCGAAGGTTTCTCGAAGACGCGGAAGCTGCCGCTCAGCCGCTCGCGATATTGGATGTGCCGCTACTCTATGAAACAGGACTCGACGCGGCACTCGATGCCGTCATCGTCGTGAGTGCGTCGGCGCAGGCGCAGCGGGAACGCGCATTGATGCGGCCGGGGATGACCCCGGAAAAGCTCGACCAAATTCTCGCACGGCAGATGCCCGACGAAGAAAAGCGGCGGCGGGCGCATTTCGTTGTGGATACGAACGGTCCCCCGGGACCCTCATTGCATCAGCTCGATGCTATTCTGGGTGTATTGTCGGGCCGACGCGCTCATGCCTTTGCACAGTTCTGGTTGCGACACTGACATACTGATCGACTTTTGTTGGCCGGGGGGCTTGCCGTATTATGATACGTGAAATCGTGCTCGACACCGAGACAACAGGGCTCGATCCGACGAAGGGCGACCGACTGATCGAAATTGGTTGTGTCGAACTCTACAATCGCATCCCCACCGGCCGCGAGTATCACCGCTTCATCAATCCGGATCGCGATGTGCCGGCCGAGGCGCAGGCGGTGCACGGGATTTCGACCGAGTTTTTGAAGGACAAGCCGCGATTTCACGAGGTTGCGGACGAGTTTCTGGAGTTCATCGGCGGCGATGTTCTCGTCATCCATAACGCGGCTTTCGATGTCGGCTTCTTGAGCGCGGAACTGGTGCGGATCAAAAAGCCGCCGATCGCGATGAGCCGCGTCGTCGATACGTTGGCGCTCGCGCGGCGAAAGCATCCCGCGGGACCGAACAGTCTCGATGCGCTGTGTAAGCGGTATTCAGTCGACAATTCCAAGCGCACGAAGCACGGCGCGCTGATGGATTCGCTTCTGTTGGCAGAGGTCTATGTCGAACTGCTGGGCGAACGCCAGGCGACGCTCGTGCTTGCGCAATCTGCGGCGGCGAGCGAAGCCGCGGTGCGTCGGGCCAGTGCCGTTCAACGAACGGCCGCACAGCGACCCCGACCGTTGCCGTCGCGGTTGACTGAGCAAATGGAAGCGGCCCATCGCGCGTTCGTGGAGACGCTCGGAGCAAACGCCATCTGGCGCCGGTTCTATCCGCAAGAGCCGGCCGAAACCGATAAAGCATCTTGATTGCGCCATCCGACACCGCTGTGCGGCGCCGGCCGGATGGCGTGGAACCCTTACTGCTTTTCGGCGGTTTTTGCGAGTTCCTGCTGGCGGCGCAGGTAGAGCGCGCCGAAGTCCACCGGGTCGAGCCACAGCGGCGGGTAGCCACCTTCGCGTGTCACATCGGCAACGATGCGACGGAGGAACGGAAACAGAAGCGTTGGACAATTGACGAGCAGGAAGGGTTCGAGGGCTTGCGGGGGCACGTTCTGCAGGCGGAAGGCACCACCGTACACGATTTCGAGCACGTAGATGGTGCCGCCCGAGTGCGAGGCGGTGGCCGTGAAGCTGATGGAGCTTTCGTAGACATCGGGGCCGAGGCGCTGCGCATCGACGTTGACTTCGAGCTGGACGGCGGGGTTCTCACCTTCCTTGATCTGAAGCTTTCCGACATTAGGATTTTCGAACGAAAGATCCTTGATGTGCTGGCCAAGGACCTGCACCTGCATCTGGCCGGGTTCGGATGCGGTTGCGGCCGCGCCGCCGTTCTTTTCGTCTGCCATGGACTTTTTGCTTGTTCGGGTTCGAAGGTGGCGGAGGGCTATCATGCTCGCAGGCGCGCTGCAATCACGGCCGATCGCGCGGGTCCTCGTCAAGCCGTTCCCATTCGCCTTCAATGATTTTGCCGGGGCCGGAGGGTGGGCGGGTTTCGCCGGTCGTCGAGGATCGGGAGCGGCGAACGACGAGAGTGGAGGAGCCGAAAATCCGGGCCGCGATACTATGCCGAATCAGTTGGCGAAGCTGAGGAATGAGCAACAAGAGACCCAAGACATCGCCAATAAGACCGGGCGAGACCAGCAAGGAGCCTGCCGCGAATACCAGGGCGCTGTCAGCCAGGGGCGCCACGGGCTCTCGACCCTCGTCCAGCGCCGCGGAGACCTTTTCTACGACTTTAAAGCCCTGACGGCGGAGGATTGCCACGCCCAATAGGCCGGTCCCGATGATGAGGGCGAGGACTGGCCAGAACCCGATCGCCTGCCCCGCCCGGATCAGCAGGGCCAGTTCAAGCAGCGGGTATGCGACGAAAGCAAGCAGAAGGGCGAGGCGCATACGTTTTCATCCGATCCGGGGCAGGTCATGGTCCACGTCGGCTTGAACATCATCCGAGCCGCTCGTAACCGAGCACCGTGCTTTCGGCCTCCGTGACGCACCCGGCAGACCGAGAGGCGACACAGTTGGCATCTATGCCATTGTGCCCTAAGGTCAAACGCAACACCAATCCTTGTGCCGAACGGGACCTCAGAACAGGTCCAGACGCCCAGGCCAGCCATAATGAGCTGTGATTTCCCGGGTCCTCGACCTACATGAAGCGGACCGCTTGCTCGAACTCTCATCCGGAAAGCAGCCGATGGAAGGCCAGATCGACCTCTTTACCCTGTTGGCGATGATCGTCGCCGTTGTCGCGGTGCTGAAGCTCAGGAGCGTACTGGGCCGCAAAACCGACGAAGACGACGCGCGAATAGAACGTAGAGCGCGCGAGGAAGTTCGCACGGGAACGACGGGCGCGGGCTCCGACAAGGTGGTAACGCTGCCGCGACGCGATCGGAGCGAGGAACCCGTCGCCGAGACGCGCGTCGATACGGCGGAAGCTGAGAACAAGCTTCGAGAATTTGCAAAGGGCGACCCCGGGATCGCGGAAGGCCTGCTGGCCATTCGTAAGCTTGATCCGGATTTCGAACCTGAGCAATTCGTAGCTGGGGCGCGCCAAGCCTATGAAATCATCGTCACGTCATTCGCGGAAGGCAATCGTAAGGCGCTGCGCGATCTCCTGAGCAAGGACGTGTTGGAGAGTTTCACGGGTGCAATCAGCGAACGCGAAGCACGCGGTGAAAAGATCGAACAGAACTTCGTCGGCATCAACAAGGCCGACATTCTTGAAGCGGAAGTGAAGAGCGGGATTGCCAACATCACAGTGCGGTTCGTGAGCCAGCTCATCACTGCCACCCGGGACAAGGGTGGCACTGTCGTTTCCGGCGATCCGACGCGCATTTCGGACGTCACCGATATCTGGACCTTCAGTCGCGATATCTCCACGGCGCGCGCGCGCTCCAATCCGAATTGGCGTCTGGTCGCCACGCAGGACGCACACTGAGCCGCCGACGAGGACGCATGGTGACCCATGTCGAGCACGGATGTCACCTTCGCGCCGGCTGCCTTCGCCGATCTGCCGCATTGGGCCGATGACGATCATGCGGCGGCGTTCGCCACGTTTGTCGTGTCTTCGCGGCGCTTGCTGGAGCGGGCGCGGGATGGGTTGACGCCCGCCTCTCCGGAGGCCTTGTTGCGCGTGGCGCGGATTGCGGTCGATAGCTCCGGCAATATTCACTCGGCCAATGACGCGCGGGCCTTTTTCGAAGAGCATTTCACGCCACATCGTGTCATGCATGCGGACGCGCAGGGACTACTCACGGGCTATTATGAGCCGGTGATTGCGGGGTCGCGTACGCGGACAGACCGGTTCACGGTGCCCGTGCTTCGGCGGCCGGCGGATCTCGTCAACATCGTTTCCGAGAGCGAACGCGGTGCGAAGGCCGAGGCGCTGACGCACGCGCGCAAGACGGCGACGGGGACGGAACCGTTCGCCACGCGCGAAGAGATCGAGGAGGGCGCGCTCGCGGGGCAGGGACTCGAACTCGTGTGGCTGGAAGACGCGGTGGATGCGTTTTTCCTGCATGTGCAGGGTTCGGGGCTGATCGCGTTCGGCGATGGCACGACCGCGCGCATCACGTATGACGGCAAGAATGGGCATCCCTACACGTCGGTCGGTCGGTATCTGATCGACGCGGGTTTGTTTCCAGCGGATCAGATGTCGTTGCAGGTGCTGAAGGACTGGCTGCGCGCGAACGGTGCGTGCGGTATCGCGGCGATGCGGCAGAACAAGTCTTATGTGTTTTTTCGTGAGTTGACGGGCGATGCGGCGGGATCAGCGCTCGGGGCGATGGAGATCCCACTGTCGGATCATCGCAGCTTGGCTGTCGATACGCGGTTTCATGCGCTCGGCACGCCCGTTTTCGTGGTGGCTCCGACACTGACGCATGCGGGGGGCAGCGACGGTTTCCACCGGCTGATGGTGGCGCAGGATGTGGGCTCAGCCATTCGCGGGCCTGAGCGCGGCGACATCTATTTCGGCACGGGCGACGAGGCCGGGCGCAAAGCCGGCATCACCAAGCATCCGGGCAACTTTTTCGTGCTGTTGCCAGAGGCCGTGCCGTGACCAAGAAGCCCGGCCGCGGGGGCGGCAAAAAGACGGTTCTGACGGACGAAGATCACGAACTCTGGGACCATATCGCGGCGTCGCTATCGCCGTTGAAGGTGGCGAAGGGGCGGGTGCACGCGGCGCTGGAGGACGAGCCGGATTTCGCGCAGCTGTTTGCGCCGAAGACGAAGCCGCACGGACACAGCAAAAAGCATCATGCGCAGGTTGATGCGCCACCGGTGGTCGCAAAGAAGAAGACGCCGGAGCTCAATTCATTCGATCCGCGCAACGTGAAGAAATTGAAGCGCGGCAAGATCGAGATCGAGGGGCGGATCGATCTGCACGGCATGCGCCAGGCGGAGGCGCACGCGGCGCTGATCCGGTTCATTCACGGGTCGGCGTCGATGGGGAAGCGGTGGGTGCTCGTGATTACGGGGAAGGGGTCGCCGTCAGGAAAGCGCGCGGAAGATGTGGAGCGGCCGTTCGGTGAGCCGCCGCGCGGGGTGCTGAAGCGCAGCGTGCCGATGTGGCTGGCGGAGCCGGACCTGCGCGGGCTGATCGTGAGTTTCACAGAAGCCGCCGCGGAGCACGGCGGCTCCGGCGCGCTTTATGTGCATTTGAGAAGGGGGTAATAGGTTACGCTGCTTTGGTAGGCTTTACCCGCTTCACGAAAATCTCACTGTCGCGTTCAGCTTCCCAGATGTCATATTGCATTTGAAGCATCATCCAGAATCGAGTTCCATTTCCGAAGGCTTGGCCAAGTCGCTGGGCCATCTCTACGGATACAGAGCGGCGTTCGTTCACGAGTTCTGAAAGCGAGGCGCGGCTCACTTTTAGATGCTCTGCAAGATCTGTGATCGTCATGTTCAGGGCTGGTAAAATGTCGAGTCGCAAATACTCGCCCGGGTGGGGCGGCTTAAACTTTGGCAGGTCTCGGTCAGCGGCCATGGTAGTCCTCCAAGTTCACGTCAAAGGGACCATCTGAATCCCAGCAAAACGTCAGACGCCAGTTGCGGGTCACCGTGAGGGCGTAGGTGCCCCGGCGGTTCCCCTTCAGTTGATGAAATCCGTAGCCCGGCAAATCCAATTCTTCTGCCGCTGTAATGACGTTTAGCGCAGCCAAAATACGTTTCAACCGGTCGACAGACTGGGCACTGAGACGACTTTCGTCTCCATCCTCATAAAGAAGACGCAGACCTTTGTGCTTGATCCGCCGTGAGTACAACATACCCACGGTCTCTCACGACGAACACAGACCGTCAAGTGTCGCGTGACACGAGTCAAACTACTGCTTCGATCGTAAATGATCAACTAAGTTCACTTACACGTCTTGCTGAGTTCGGTGAGGGCCTGGGTTAGGCCGCTGAGGGTGTAGGTATCGGTGGTTTCGGTGCCGCGGGCGGACGTGGCGGTGACGTCGGCTTTTGAGCCTTTTTTCAGAGCTTCGACGAGTTTCAGTTCCTGGGTCGGGTCGGCGACGTAGGCGCGCTCATCTTTGGGAAACAGGCTGAACGTGTCGGTGCCGACGGTGACCGTGACCGTCGAGTCGGGCTTCACGGGATAGCCGAGCTTGACGCTGACTTCGGAGCGGATGCCGTCCTTCGGCCAGGCCGAGACATAGAGCAGTGTCGGGCCGCGGTTGGCGCTGGCGGGTTTTTTCTCCGTCGGCGAGGCGGCGGCGAAGCAGAGTTTCGAGCCGGCGCTTTCGTTCGCATAGACGCTCCATGCGCCGTAGGTGCCTTCGACGGTGGTCGCCTGGGCGTTGGCGGCCAGCGGCGCGAGGATCGCAGCGAGAATCGTGGCGAGCGGGGCGGTTCTGATGATCTTGCGCATGGTGTGATGCTCAATTCTGCGATGTGCAAGGAGAGGACGGTTCGAACAAGCAGCTGCCCCTTACCCTAACCCTCTCCCCGCGAGCGGGGATTATGGCTCGATCTTACGCGAGAACCGGGGCGATGCCTTCAGCCTTTGCGCGTTTTTCCCAAGGGAGCGTGGCCCGTGGGCGGAAGGGATGCGGCGGGTCCGCCTTCGTGCAGTGGTCGGTCGGCGAAGCGGGCGAGCGACTTCACGCGGTCATACATGACAATCGCGCCCGCCATGGCGACGTTCACGCAAAACGATGTCGGGATCTTGACGACGTAGTCGCAGCGATCGAGCAGCGGTTCGGAGAGTGAGCCGCGCTCCGGGCCGAGGATGTAGGCGGCGCGGAGCGGGTGGTGGAAGCTCGGCAGGTCGATAGCGCCTTCGACCAGTTCGATTCCAACGAGCTTGACGCCTTTCGGCAGGGCCATGTCATCGAGGCCGCGCCAGTTGTAGTGCGGCAGGTGAAGCTGGCTCCGCGAGGTATCGGCATAGGCTTCGAGCGCATTGTAGGTTGCGCCGATGGTGAAGGTGAAACTCGCGCCGAAGGCGTGGGCGGAGCGCATCAGGTTGCCAAGGTTCAGCTGCTTCGACATGCGTTCCGCGCCGATGGCGAAGTAGCCGCGCGCCCGCGGCGGCCAGGACGGCGGCGGGGGTGGATAAGTGGGTGTCGGCGGGGCGTCTTGGGACATGACGGTCTATCGGCGTTCTGGAGGGCGGTAGGGCTTCTGGCGTAGCGGGTGCGAGGGCCTTGCGCGCGGCGGCGAAACGTTCCACCTGAGGCGCGGCTGAATAGGTCTGGCCGTGACTTTAGGCGGAGATTTCATATGCGGGCGGTGCTGTGCAAGCGTCTCGATGGGCCGGAGGCGCTCGTGATCGAGGACGTGCCGGTGGCGGAGCCGGGACCGGGCGAGGTCGCGGTGACGGTTCGCGTCGCGGCGCTGAATTTCTTCGATACGCTGATTACGCGCGGCAAATACCAGCACAAGCCGGAGCTGCCGTTTTCGCCGGCGGGCGAGATCGCGGGAGTCGTGGCGCGCGTGGGCGAGGGAGTCAGCGGATTTCGGCCGGGGGACCGGGTGGCGGCGTATCTCGGCTGGGGCGGGGCGCGCGACGAGGTGATCGTGATGACAGAGGCCGCGATCCCGATCCCGTCAGGGGTGGCGGACGAGGCCGCGGCGGGTGTGCCAATCACGTATGGGACGGCGATCCACGGGTTGAAGGACCGGGCGAATGTGCAGCCGAACGAGTGGGTCGCGGTGACCGGGGCGGCGGGCGGCGCGGGATTGGCGGCGATCGAGATCGCGAAGGTGCTGGGCGCTCGCGTGATTGCGGTCGCGTCATCGGAGGAAAAGCTCGCGATTTGCCGGGCGCACGGTGCCGATGCGGTCATCGCCTACGGGAAAGAGGATCTGAAGCAGGCGCTGCGCGAGCGGACCGGCGGTGCGGGCGTCGATGTCGTGTACGACTGCGTCGGTGGGGATGCGGCGGAGCCGGCTTTGCGGGCTCTCAGGTGGAACGGTCGGTTTCTGGTGGTGGGGTTTGCATCGGGGGACATCCCGAAGTTCCCTCTCAATCTGCTGCTGGTCAAGGGCGTGTCGGTGATGGGTGTGTTCTGGGGGGAGGCGGTGAAGCGCGATCCTGCCGGGCATCGGGCGAACATGGAGTTCGTGCTGCGCGCGGTGGCGGACGGGCGGCTTCGGCCTCACGTGCACGGGACGTATCCGCTGGAACGGATCGTCGAGGCGATCGGCGTGCTCGAGCGGCGGGAGGCGACGGGCAAGGTGGTGGTGCGCGTTTCGGGAGATTGAGCGTTCCGGATTGGGACGGCCATTGAGCCGGTATTCACCGTAACAAATTGAATTATATCGCTTTTTTCTGATCTTGTTCAGTCAAAATTACCCATCGCCGAAGATGATCAGCCTTGCGCATGACGGTTCCACTGCGGGGAGCGGGCCTGCGCGGGCCGCGGGCGCGCGGTTCGAGCATGTCTGGGAATGGGGTCGCGACATGGGGATCGTCTGGCAATTGATGAATTCGCTGTGGTGGCGGGTGGCGATGAGCTTTCTCGCGGGCAGCTTCACATGCCCGCAGGCGAAGGCAGAGTCATTTTTCGAGGCTTTGTTCGGTTTGGGTTCGTCGAAGCCGAAGGTGGAGCGGGCAACGCCCAGGCCTGGCGCGCGAATGGGGACGAAGGCGCAGTCGTACTCCGAGTGGAAGGCGGAGCGGTTCCAGACCGCGCCGCAGGAGGGCGATCGCGATCCGGCTTACGGCGGCAGCTTCAAGACCGTGTGCGTGCGCACGTGCGACGGCTACTATTGGCCGGTCAGCCGGTCCGTGAAGCGCGAGCGGTTCGAAACGGATGCGAAGCGGTGCGATGCCGGGTGCCTGGGGGAAGCCAAGCTATTTTTCCAGCATAAGGATAGCGACGATCCCAAGACCATGGTGGACCTCGAGGGGACGCCCTATACGGCGCTGAAGACGGCGTTTCTCTATCGCAAGACGCTGATCAACGGATGCGGCTGCCGGGCGGCGCCGTGGTCGATGGTGGAACAGGTGCGCCATCAGGAATACAAAATCGCGGACGACGCGAAGAAGCTGCAGCTGGCCGTGGCGCGCGAGCGCGATAAGGCCGCGGCGTTGCGCAAGGACAAGATCGCACAGATCATCGCGGCAACGCGTGAAGCCGTGAAGCTCGACGAAGCCGAGGAGGCGACGTTCGGAGATGCTGTCGCGGCGGCGGCGATCGATGAGGCGATCGAGCCGACGGAAACGATTGCAGCCGTGGATGTGGATACCGATCCCGCCGTCAGCGTCACCGGATATGTGCATCTGCACATGCTACCGGACGCTGCGATCGAAACGGAGCTCGCAGAAACAGAGCCTGACTCGTCTCGGGTGACGCTGGCGGAGCTCGAGGAGGCGCTGCAGGAGATTTCACGTGCGCCGATGGCTGTTGCCAAATCCGTCGTGCCGGCACGCAAGTCGCGCGTGAAAGCGGCAAAAGCCAGATCGTCGAAGCGCGTGCAGACGGTCTCACTGTTCGACGGGTTTGGGCTTTTCACCTGGCCGGGGGAAGCGCCGGCCAACGGCCGATAGTTGAGAGCGCCGACCGGCTATCGGAGCGGAATGGGTGCGTGCCTCACTCATCGAGATCGGCGAAGACGTGACGTGCCCCGCGGAGGGGAAAGGCTTCCTCGATGGCGTAAGGGCCGCCGCCAGTCTTGGGCCGGGAGGAAAACAGCACGAATTCCTCAATCAAGAAGGGGCGGGAGCGCAGTAAGGCGTGGGCCTGAAGGAACCGCGTGAGATGGGGGATGTCCACGTTGCGCAGGCGGGCGAGCGTGATATGCGGCTTAAATGGACGTGGTTCGGGTGGGAGGCCGATAGAGCGGGCGGCGCGTTCGTGTGCGCGCGCAAGGGCATCGAGTTGCGACGATGCTTTAAGGCCGGCGTAGAGAATCTTGGGGTCGTTGCCGCCCAGGACGTGCACGCCTTCCAGAGCGAGTTCAAAGACGTCGATGTCGATGCGGGAAAGTTCCTCGGTGAATTCGTGGGCGAGGCGGTTGTCGATGTCGCCTGCAAAGCGCAGCGTGATGTGGAGGTTGTCCTCCTCGATCCACGATGCGCCAGGGAGCGGCACTTCAAGATCGGACAGCTGATCTTTGATGTCGTCGGGTAATTCAATTCCGCTGAAGAGCCGTGGCATGGGACGCCTCCTGAAACAGGGGGGCAAAACGAGAGGGCCATCGCGTTACGATTTCGACTGCACGCTCGCGCGCTGGGTCTCGACCTTCTGGAGCAGTTCTTCGACCTTGGGCATGATGTTTTCGACAATCTTCGCGACACCTTTGCTGTTCGGATGCATGCCGTCGTCGAGGTTCAGCGTTTTGTCGAGTGCGATGCCTTCGAGGAAAAAGGGATACAGGAGAACATCATGTTTCTCCGCGAGCTCCTGATACATTGCATCGAAATTGCGTGCATAATCGGCGCCCCAGTTCTTCGGAGCGATCATTCCCGCCAGCAGCACAGCGATGTTACGCTCCTTCAGCTTTGTGATGAGCGTATCGAGATTGGCCTTGGCTTCGGCCGGAGACTGTCCGCGCAGCGCATCGTTGGCGCCCAATTCCAGGATGACGGCTTCGGTGCCAGGGGGAATGGCCCAGTCGAAGCGCTCCAGTCCGGCGGCTGTGGTATCGCCCGAGACGCCTGCATTCGTGACGTCTACGGCACGCCCTTTAGCGGCGAGCGCCTTGGAAAGTTGGGCGGGGAAGGATTCGTCAGGCTTCAACAGATAGCCCGCGGTGAGGCTGTCACCGAATGCGACGAGTTTCACAGGTGATCTGGCCTCCGCCGGGAGTAGGGTGAGGGTCAAGGCGGCATTGAAGATAATGGCGAGAAGCCCCACGTGCAGGGGACGGCAGACCAGCCGGAAAGTGTGCGCGCCAATCATTTTTCTGCCTCACGTCTCGTCCAAGGGGTTTCTGTCACGTATAGCCCTCGCGGGGGCAAAACAAGGCATCCCCTCCTTACAACGCCTTCATCAAGGACCGCGCGTGACCGCACCCATCATTTCACTCAAGTCCGTTCAACTGACGCTCGACAGCCGCGCCGGGCCGGTGTCCATCCTCAATGGCGTTGGATTGGAGATCGAGGCCGGGCAGTCGGTTGCGATTGTCGGGCCTTCAGGGTCGGGCAAAACTTCGCTCCTTATGGTGCTGGCGGGGCTTGAACGCGCGACATCGGGCGAAGTTCGCATTGCGGGACATGACTTCCAGGCGCTTGGAGAGGACGCTTTGGCGCGCGTGCGCGGGCAAACAATCGGTATCGTGTTCCAGTCGTTCCACCTCGTGCCGACCATGACGGCGCTTGAGAATGTCGCCCTGCCACTGGAATTCTCAGGGCGCACCAATGCGGAGGCGACTGCGCGCGCGCGACTGGAGGAAGTGGGGCTGTCGCATCGTCTGGACCATTATCCCGCACAACTTTCAGGCGGCGAGCAGCAGCGTGTCGCACTGGCGCGTGCGCTGTCGATCGAGCCGAAGCTGCTTTTGGCTGATGAGCCGACGGGCAACCTGGATGGACGCACAGGGCGTGGGGTGGTGGATCTTCTGTTTGGTCTCAAGAAGCATCGCGAGGCGACTCTCGTTCTCGTCACCCACGACGAACGGCTGGCGGCAGAGTGCGATCGCGTCATCCGGATGGCGGATGGGCGGATTATCGACGACAAGCGGGCGAAGGCGGCATGACAGTCACCACAACGGGTGCGGTCAAACGCGCGCGGACTGCGCCTCTGCCGCTGGTCTTTCGATTGGCGGCGCGTGAGTTGCGCTCCGGCCTTTCAGGATTCTACGTTTTCATCGCGTGCGTCGCGCTCGGGGTCATGGTCATCACGGGCGTGGGCGCGCTGTCGGATGCGTTGAAATCCGGGTTTGAAAAACAAGGTGCCTTGCTGCTGGGGGGCGACGTTACGGCGTCGCGGCCGCACACGCGGGCGACCGTGGACGAACGGCGTTGGATCGATGGCTTTGGCCGGTCGAGTGAAACAGCGACAATGCGGACCATGGGCCGCACCATCAATGGCGAAGATCAGACACTCATCGAGTTGAAGGCCGTGGATGGGGCTTATCCGCTCGTCGGAGCCGTGACGCTGGAGAGCGGTGAATCGCTCGACGCGGCGCTGGCGCGTGGGGTGGTGGCTGACCCCATGTTGCTGGAGCGATTGAGTTTGAAAGCCGGCGATCGTCTGCGCATTGGGGAGGCGACGTTCGTTATTGCCGCTGTTCTGAAGACGGAACCTGATGGATTGGCCGATCGCGTGGCCTATGGACCGCGGGTGATCCTGACGCATGCACAGATGGAGAAGACAGGGTTGGTGCAGCCCGGCGCGCTGATCCGCTGGAAATATGCGGTCGTGTTCAACGAGAGTTCTGAGGCCATTGAGCCGCGCCTGATGTCGTTCCGCGAGCGGGTGAAGAAGGAACTGCCGGAGTCCGGCTTTACAGTGACCGACCGCCGGGACCCGTCACCTCAGGTGACGAAGACACTTGAGCGATTGCGGCAGTTTCTGACGTTGCTCGGATTGACCGCGCTCGTCACGGGCGGTGTTGGCGTTGCAAACGCGGTGGCCACGTTCATCGACCGGCGGCGCAAGGTGATCGCCACGATGAAGAGCGTCGGCGCAACCGGCGGCACCGTGTTCGCTGTATTTCTGGTGCAGGTGATGGCGATGGCGCTGGCCGGCGTCGCAATCGGCTTGGGACTGGGGCTGTTTATTCCGCCCCTTCTAACCCACCTCCTTGGATCTTATTTGCCAGTGGCGCCGGAGTTCGCGTTATCGGCACACAGCGTGGCGCTTGCGGTAGCTTACGGTCTGCTGGTCGCGCTACTGTTTGCCCTGTGGCCCCTGGGGCGGGCAGAACAGGTGCGTGCAAGCGTTTTGTTTCGCGATGAAGTGGATCCAAGCAATGCCTGGCCTGCGCCGCGGATTTTGGCGTTGATCGTGGCATCGGCCGTAGCACTCGTAACGATAGCCGTCTTGTCGTCGGAGTCACGACTGATCGCGTTCTATTTCGTTGGCGGGTTAGCACTGGTGATCCTGCTGTTCTGGGGACTCGGCGGGCTTGTGACTCGCTCCGCGCGGCGCATGAAGCGGCCGCGTCGGCCCGAACTGGCGCTTGCTATCGCGAACATCGGGGCGCCTGGAGGGCTGACGCGATCAGTTGTGCTGTCGCTCGGCGCGGGTCTGTCGTTGCTGGTCGCGGTGGCGCTGGCCGATTCATCGCTCGTGAATGAATTGGAGGGCCGGCTGCCCGCGACATCGCCGGCGTATTTCGTCATCGACATCACGAAGAAAGATCAGCAAGCGTTTCGCGAGACGGTACTGCGCGAGGTACCGGGGGCCGAGATCGAAGATGCGCCGATGCTGCGCGGGCGCATGGTCTCCATCAAGGGCGTAGCCGTGGAGGAGATCAAGGCGCCACCGGAGGCTCAGTGGGTTCTGAGCGGCGACCGTGGGCTGACGTATTCGGACCGTGTGCCAGCGGGATCTACGGTCGTCGAGGGTGAGTGGTGGAAGCCGGGGTATACTGGCGAACCGCTCGTTTCGTTCGAGGCCGAACTGGCGCGGAACCTCGATCTGAAGATCGGCGACACGATTACCGTCAACGTTCTCGGCCGAAACCTGACGGCGAAGGTGGCGAACCTGCGCGAGGTGAAGTGGGAGAGCCTGGCGCTCAATTTCGTGATGGTGTTTTCACCGAATACATTGGCCGGGGCGCCTCACAATCTGCTCGCGACGATTTCGCTGCCGCAGAGCGCCGGGACGGTCGAAGAGGTGCGGCTGGCGCGCGCGCTCGGCAAGGCTTTTCCGGCTGTCACCGCGATCCGCGTCAAGGAGGCCATCGAAGCCTTCAACAAGGTGTTTGAGAAAGTGATGGCGGCGGTGCGCGTGGCGGGGAGCGTAACATTGCTAGCGGGTGCGCTCGTGCTTGCAGGCGCCATGGCGACGGCTCAGCGACGCCGAATCCTGGAGGCGGTCATCTTAAGGGCGCTCGGGGCGACGAGGGCTCGAATCCTAGGAGCCCACGTCGCAGAATATCTGTTGTTGGCCGTTGTAACGGCGTTGGCGGCGACGGTGCTGGGATCGATCGCGGCCTATGCCGTGGTCACCGGACTGATGGACCTTCCGTTCGCCTTTTCGTGGGGGGCCGTCGGAGGGGCGCTGGTGACGGCAGCGGCTTTGGTGCTGACCTTTGGGGCTCTGGGGACTTGGCGGGTGTTAAGCGCGCGGCCAGTGCCCTACCTCAGAAGCCAATGAGCTTGGCTGAATTATAAGTATTTATCCTGAGTCCAGATTGTACGGATTTGTGCTGTCCTTCACGGGGCTGGGCTTGAATTAGCTTCGTGTTTCGCCAATATCTGCCGAGCGGCCCATAGGTGGGTCGCGTTACCGGTTTCAAAGGGTCTGCCAGATGGCACAGCTTGAAGAAAGATACGCGCGGCCGGGTACGGTTGCCCGCAGGGGCGCAGAGGTCGACGCGGGCCTGCGCGCTTACATGCTGCGCGTCTACAACTATATGTCTGCCGGCGTTGCGCTGACTGGCGTCGTCGCTTACTTCACGGCACAAACCGCCATGTCCAACCCCGCGGTTGCGCAGGCACTGTATCAGTCGCCTTTGAAGTGGGTCATCATGCTGGCTCCGTTGGCGTTCGTGATGTTGCTGTCGTTCCGGGTTTATAAAATGAGCCCGGCCGCTGCGCAGATCGCATTCTGGGCGTTTGCGGCTGTGATGGGCGTGTCTCTGTCGGCGATCTTCCTCGTATTCACAGGCGCCTCTATCGCTCAGGTGTTCTTCGTGACAGCCGCGGCGTTCGCCTCGCTGAGCATCTATGGCTACACCACGCAGAAAGACCTCTCGGGCTGGGGTTCGTTCCTGATCATGGGTGTGGTCGGCATCATCCTCGCCGCGCTGGTCAACATCTTCCTTCAGTCGAGCGGGCTGATGTTTGCGATTAACGTGCTGGGCGTGCTGATCTTCGCAGGCCTCACGGCTTATGACACGCAGCAGATCAAGGACGGCTACTATGCGGTCCGCGATGACGCTGCACTGGCCACGAAGGCCGCCGTCATGGGCGCATTGAGCCTCTACCTCGACTTCATCAACATGTTCACGTCGCTCCTGCAGCTCATGGGTAACCGCGAGTAACGGAACGAGAGACTGAAACGAGAAAGGCCCCGCCGCAAGGTGGGGCCTTTTTATTTGCGTCCGCGGACTCCGCTGCCGCGGAGCCGGACGCCGGCCTTTCGTTGCCGCCTTTCGACACGCCTGCGGCACGCCGGCCGGAAGGCGCGGGTCAGGGCACCACGCGCATACCTTTATCGAGGACGGTGAGGACGCGGGCGAGGTCGTGGCCGCGCTTGAGTATCAAGCCGGTCGCGCTGACGATGCTGTAGGCGCCCTGCTTGCGCGCGAGCTTCAGATTCTTCTCGATGCGGTAGAGCGGGAATTCGGTGGCACGGCGAAAAACACTGAAAATGGCTTTGTCGCGCGTCATATCGAGTGCGTAGTCGCGCCATTCGCCGGCTGCGACCTTGCGGCCGTACACGGCCAAGATCGCGGAGAGTTCCTGACGGTTGAATGCGGTGATGGTGCCGGTCTCACGGGTGCCCCCGGCATCAGGGCGCTGCCGGGAGCTTGAGGCTCGCGGCGTGAACTGTATGGGCTCGATATCGCTCAAGGGCGCCTCCTTGTTTTACGCGCGGGCCACCAATCCCGCGCGCGAGATATCAGTTCACAAGAGTGACATGATCGGCAAGGTCGTCGTCGTTGGCAAGGGGTGAAGACTTTGTGCGGGTGCGGAAAGTACGGCCAAGCTTACGGAAATTTCAGGCCCCGGCCTGCAAAGCGTCAAATTCGAGTCGAACCCGCGCCGCATTGGATAGGCATAGTCGTAGTCGTTGCCTTCGGGGTCGGTCACATAGACCCGCCGCCTCAGCGCCCTAGCCCCCAGCTCGTGGGCGGAGGGGTGGCCGGTCCCACGGTAGCTCTCCCAAGTGTCCTATCCCTGCAGAGGGCCGGCTCCCCCCAGCCGGCCCTCGACGCTTTCGGGCGCGCCTCTATATGGTAGGCGACGCCAACACCAGGACACCCCACCTCCATGAGCAAGACCGCATCGAAGGCGAAGGCCGCCTCTAACAATCCGTTTCAGACAACGTGGCGGACGCCGCATGGGCTGCCGCCCTTCGCGAAGATATCCCCGGAGCATTATTGGCCCGCGTTCAAGCAGGCGCTGGCCGAGCATAAGGCTGAGATCGCCGCGATCGGGGCGAACGAGAAGACGCCGTCGTTCCAGAACACGATCGTGGCGCTGGAGAAGAGCGGGGACACGCTGAACAAGGTCGCGGACGTGTTTTTCAATCTGGCGAGTTCCGACACGAGCGCGGAGTTGCAGGAGATCGAGCGGAAGCTCGCGCCGGTGCTGGCGCAGCACTGGAACGCGATCCAGCTCGACCAGAAGCTGTTTCGCCGGATCGAGGATCTCTACGAGCGGCGGGAGAAGCTGAAGCTCGACGACGAGCAGGCACGGTTGCTGGAGCGGACCACCACGACCTTCGTGCGAGCGGGCGCGCGATTGAGTGCGAAGGCACGCAAGCGGGTTGCGGAAATCAACACGCGACTTGCCGAACTCGTGACGCAGTTCGGCCAAAACGTGCTGGCGGACGAGCAGTCGTGGCGGCTGGCGCTGGATGACGAAGCCGATCTCGCGGGGCTGCCGCAGGGCGTGCGCGATGCGGCGGCGCGGACGGCGGCGGATTTGAAATCGCCTGCGAAGTACGTGATCACCCTCGCGCGGTCGAGCATCGAGCCGTTCCTGCAATTCTCGGCGCGGCGGGATTTGCGCGAGGACGCATTCAAGGCGTGGATCAAGCGGGGCGAGAACGGCGGGAAGACGGACAACCGCAAGATCGTCGCCGAGATCGTGAAGCTGCGCGCGGAACTGGCGAAGCTGATGGGTTATCGCACGTTTGCCGAATACAGCCTCGACGACACCATGGCGAAAACGCCGGATGCGGTGCGCGGTCTGCTCAATCAGGTGTGGTCGGCGGCGGTCAAGCGCGTCGGCGAGGAACGCGAGGCGCTGTGGGCGCTGGCGCGCAAGGAGGGCGGCAATTACGACCTCGAGGCGTGGGACTGGCGGTATCTGGCGGAGAAAGAGCGCAAGTCGCGCTACGATCTCGATGAGGGCGAGATCCGGCCGTATCTTCAACTGGAGAACATGATCGACGCGGCATTCGATACGGCATCGCGGCTGTTCGGGCTGAAGTTCAAGGAATTGGCCGACGCGCCGCGCTATCACCCGGACGTGCGCGTGTGGGAGGTGACGACGAAGGCGGGCGAGCCGGTCGGCGTGTTCCTCGGCGATTATTATGCGCGGCCGTCAAAGCGGTCGGGCGCGTGGATGTCGAGCTTCCGGGCGCAGCACAAGCTCGGCAAGGGTTCGAAGCCGGTGATCGTGAACGTGCTCAACTTCGCGCGCGGGGCGGAGGGTCAGCCGACGCTGTTGTCCATCGACGATGCGCGGACGCTGTTCCACGAGTTCGGGCACGGGCTGCACGGGCTGTTGTCGGACGTGACCTATCCGTCGCTGTCGGGCACGAACGTGTCGCGCGATTTCGTGGAACTGCCATCACAGCTTTACGAGCATTGGCTGACGCGGCCGGAGGTGCTGAAGAAGTTTGCGACCCATTACAAGACCGGCAAGCCGATGCCGGACAACCTGATCAAGCGCATTCAGGCGTCGCGGACGTTCAACCAGGGGTTTGCGACGGCGGAGTATGTGGCGTCCGCGCTGGTGGACATGGACCTGCACGCGCTGGACGAAGCGGAGGGGCTCGACGTCGGCGAATTCGAGAAGACGACGCTGTCACGGTTGGGCATGCCGCGCGAGGTGGTGATGCGGCATCGCATTCCGCACTTCCAGCACATCATGGGCGGGTACGCGGCGGGGTATTACAGCTACCTGTGGTCGGAGGTGATGGACGCGGATGCGTTCGCGGCCTTCGAGGAGGCGGGCGACATCTACGACCGCAAGACGGCGTCGAAGCTCAAGCAGCACGTCTATTCGGCCGGCAACCGGCGCGATCCGCTGGAGGCGTATGTCGCCTTCCGCGGCCGCCCGCCAAAGGTGGAGAGCTTGCTGCGGAAGCGAGGGTTTGGGGGGTGAGGGCCGGCTACGGCGCCGCCTAGCCACATCTCGTGCGTCAAGTTTTTGTTGACAGGAACATACAAAGAACATAAGCATGATTCGCCGGGAGTGCGTCCCTTTGCACGTTGGGGCTAAGGCCCCACCCGGCGTCTTATTTCCTCACTGGAACTGGCCCAGACCACCCGGCTTTTGGAAATCTGGCCACCCCAAATCCGTCGATTTTTCCGGACTGATCGCTGCGGATTGAAGAGCTTATCTGGTCAAACCAGTATTCGTCGCCGGCCTCAAAGCGTCTCCAAATGGCTCCGGCCACCATATCCGCAAGTTGAACGCCAACGCTCATATGCGACGGTGCGAAAAACAATCCTTCAACTAAGTTGCCATAGGTGGAGGTGTATTCGCGATCTTCCTCCACTAATCGCTGGTGTCGGACGCGCATACTGTCGTCATCGCCCTTACCGCGATGATCGGCGACGATTATGCCATTGGTTTTGGTGCCTGAAATTCGTGAAACGTCCTGAAGTTGATATTGGAACCGCTCAGTAACCACCTTGTAGGTTCCAAAATATATGTCGCTTTGGTCTTTCACGGTCGATATTTTGTAGGCCGCTGTGGCTTCACATACGCCAGCAATTATCTTGATTGATTTGTCACCCGTGACAATTTTGAAAGCAGCAGCTCTAAACTCGTTGCGCCGGTTCTGATCCCAACCCGCCATGGGGTTCGATTCGTCGTTATTGTCGGGCGCAAAAAAACGCCATTTCAACTCACCCTTGTACCGCATCGCGGTTTTTAGGCCGTGCAGACGACGGAATGCCATGTGCCATCGATCTTCGGGAACAATAACTCCAGCAATCACAAAAAATCGCGGTTTATCCTTGCCTGGCTTGGCTGGTGTTCCGCTTTCGTCAACGAAGCACAAGTGCATTGCTTACCTTGCAGCGCCAAAACCCCAGCGCTTACCCGTGCGCCTGGCGGATGATAATGTCTCCGACGATCTCACTCGAAAAAATTTGTGCATAAGATCGACGACCGCGCCGACCCACCCTACGCCGCCAAGTTCCGCAGCACGTAGGGCAGGATGCCGCCGTTTTTGAAGTATTCGATCTCGTCGAGGGTATCGATGCGGCAGATGACGGGGATCGCGACCTTGTTGCCCTTGGCGTCGGTGATTTCGCAGATCATGCGCTGACGCGGCTTCACGTCGGCGAGGCCGCGGATGGTGACGGTTTCGTCGCCCTTGAGGCCGAGGGTCTGCCACGACGTGCCTTCCTCGAACACGAATGGCACGACGCCCATGCCGACGAGGTTGGAGCGGTGGATGCGCTCATAGCTCTGCGCGACGACGGCCTTCACGCCGAGCAGGTTGGTGCCCTTGGCGGCCCAGTCGCGCGATGATCCGTTGCCGTATTCGACACCGGCGAAGACGACGAGCGGCACGCCCTCGTCCTTGTATTTCATGGCGGCGTCGTAGATCGGCATTTGCTCGCCCGACGGATAGTGAACCGTGAGGCCGCCTTCCTTCACGATGCCGTTGGCGTCCTTCACCATGTGGTTCTTGATGCGGATGTTGGCGAAGGTGCCGCGCATCATGACTTCGTGGTTGCCGCGGCGCGTGCCGTATTGGTTGAAGTCGGCCTGCGCGACGCCATTGTCGAGCAGGTACTTGCCGGCCGGGCTCGCGGCCTTGATGGAGCCCGCGGGCGAGATGTGGTCGGTCGTGATCTTGTCGCCGAAGAGGCCGAGGATGCGCGCGCCGACGATGTCGCCGATGCCGGTCGCGCCGGGCTTGATGCCGGTGAAGTAGGGCGGGTTCTGGACGTAGGTGGATTTGTCGTCCCAGGAGAAAGTGAGGCCCTTGCCTGTGGCGATGCCCTGCCAGTTGGTGTCGCCTTCGAAGACGGCGGCGTAGCGGCTCTCGAACATCTCGCGCGTGATGTTTTCGGCGATGAAGTCCTGGATTTCCTTGTTCGTGGGCCAAATGTCTTTGAGGAAGACCGGCTTGCCATCCTTGCCGGTGCCGATGGGATCGGTGGAGAGGTCTTTCTGCATCGTGCCGGCGAGCGCGTAGGCGACGACGAGCGGCGGCGAGGCGAGGTAGTTCGCCTGCACGTCGGGCGAGACGCGGCCTTCGAAGTTGCGGTTGCCGGAGAGGACGGCGGCGGCGACGAGGCCGTTCTCGTTGATGGTCTTGGAGATTGGCGCGGGCAGCGGGCCGGAGTTTCCGATGCAGGTGGTGCAGCCGAAGCCGACGATGTTGAAGCCGATGGCGTCGAGCGATTTCTGCAAGCCCGATTTTTCAAGGTAGGCGGCGACGACCTGCGATCCGGGCGCGAGCGAGGTTTTCACCCACGGGGCGGGTTTCAGGCCCTTGGCAACGGCATTACGGGCGAGAAGGCCGGCGCCGATGAGGACGCTCGGGTTTGACGTGTTGGTGCAGGACGTGATGGCGGCGATGACGACGTCGCCATGGCCGAGGACGAAGTTTTCGCCGGCTACGGGGTAGCGCTTTCCTGCTTCACCAGGCTTTTTGTATTCCGTCTCAAGCGCCGCGAGAAACCCCGACTTGGCGGCGCTGAGCGCGACGCGGCCTTCAGGACGCTTCGGCCCGGCGAGCGAGGGTTCGACGTCGGCCAGATCGAGCGACAGCGTGGCGGTGAAGACGGGATCGGGGGAGCCCGATTCGCGGTAGAGCCCTTGCGCCTTGGTGAAGGCTTCAACGAGCGCGATGCGCTCTTTCGAGCGGCCGGAGAGTTCGAGGTAAGCGAGCGTTTCCTTGTCGACGGGGAAGAAGCCGCAGGTGGCGCCGTATTCGGGGGCCATGTTGGCAATCGTCGCGCGGTCGGCGAGGGTCATATTGTCGAGGCCGGGGCCGTAGAATTCGACGAACTTGCCCACGACGCCCATCTTGCGCAGCATCTGCGTCACGGTGAGGACGAGGTCGGTGGCGGTGACGCCTTCCTTGAGCTTGCCTGTCAGCTTGAAGCCGACGACTTCGGGGAGGAGCATCGACTGCGGCTGGCCGAGCATGGCGGCTTCGGCTTCGATGCCGCCGACGCCCCAGCCGAGGACGGCGAGGCCGTTGACCATCGTCGTGTGGCTGTCGGTGCCGACGAGGGTGTCGGGGTAGGCGACGGTGGTGCCGTCGGCGGCGGGGGCCGTCCAGACGACCTGGGAGAGATATTCGAGGTTCACCTGGTGGCAGATGCCGGTGCCGGGCGGGACGACGCGGAAGTTCTGGAAGGCGCCCTGGCCCCACTTGAGGAAGGTGTAGCGCTCGCCGTTGCGCTCATATTCGAGTGCGACGTTGTCGGCGAGGGCTTTGGGCGTGCCGAATTCGTCGACGATGACGGAGTGGTCGATGACGAGATCGACAGGGACGAGCGGGTTGATCTTCTTGGGGTCGCCGCCGAGCTGGAGCATGCCGTCGCGCATTGCGGCGAGATCGACCACGGCGGGGACGCCGGTGAAGTCCTGCATCAGCACGCGGGCGGGGCGGAAGCCGATCTCCTTGCCAGCCTTGCCCTTGTCATCGACCCACTTCACGGCGTCGATGATGTCCTGCCTTGTGACGGTGCGGCCATCCTCGGAGCGGAGCAGGTTCTCGATCAGCACCTTCATGGAGAAGGGCAGCGAGGAGAGGCCGGGGAGGCCATTTTTCTCCGCGTCGGGGAGAGAATAATAGGTGTAGGTCTGTCCGGCGGCGGTCAGTGTCTTGCGGCACTTGAAGCTGTCGAGGGAAAGGGGGGCGGTGACGACGCTCAATGTATGTCTCCTCGGAAGCTTTTGGTTTGGATCAGGCTGGATGCCCTCGCCCCGTTTGGCGCGGTGCCGAAGCGCCGGCCCGTGGCTGGCTCTTCTTTTTGCACTGGCGAAGACATGGGCAAGGCTTTTATATCGAGGCCTTACTGATAGAACCAGCCACTGCACGCGTTCGATTTTGCGGCAATACGCCCTTCTTTCGTGCAACGCGAAATGGGCTCTTAGACTAAGGTCTCCCCGGTGCGGCTGGCGGTTGAAAATCTGATCGTGGATCGTGGCGCGCGGCGCATCGTGGACGGTTTGTCGTTCACGGTGGAGGCGGGCGAGGCGCTGGTGCTGGTCGGGCCGAACGGTGCGGGCAAGACGACGGTGATCCGCACGGTCGCGGGGTTGATCGGAGCGGCCGGCGGGACGATTGCCCTCGAAGGCGGGGACGCGGAAAGGGAGCTTCCCGCGCAGGCGCACTACATCGGGCATCTCAATGCGCTCAAGCCGTCGCTGACGGTGGAAGAGAACCTGCGCTTCTGGGCGGAGTATCTGGGCGCGGGGACGCAGGCGTCGATCGATGAAGCGCTCTTGGCGTTCGATCTGGAGCCGCTGGCAATGATTCCTGCGGGATATCTGTCGGCGGGGCAGAAGCGGCGGGCGTGTCTGGCGCGGTTGATCGCGACGCCGCGGCCGCTGTGGCTGCTCGATGAGCCGACGGTGTCGCTCGACGCGGCGTCGGTGAGGCTGCTGGCGAACTGTGTGGGGCAGCACCTTGAGGGCGGCGGGTTGGTGCTGGCGGCGACGCATATTCCGCTGGGGTTGGCGTCGGAAAGGCGCTTAGAGATCGGTGTGCGGAGTGCCGCCGCATGAGCGCGTTCTGGACGCTGTTGAAGCGGGATTTGCTGCTGCAGGTGCGCGAGGGTGGGGCCGTGGGGACCGCGCTCGGATTCTATCTCGTCGTCGTGACGATGATGCCACTGGGGCTCGGCCCGGATCTCAATCTGCTGTCGCGGATTGCGCCGGGGGTTCTGTGGATCGCGTTGTTGCTGTCGGCGCTGCTGTCGCTTCCGCGTATCTTCGAGGCGGACGACGAGGACGGCTCGCTGGAGGTGATCGCGACGGGGGATTTGCCGCTGGAGCTAGCCACCGCCGCCAAGGCGCTGGCGCATTGGATCTCGACTGGAATTCCACTGGCGTTGCTCGCGCCGGTTCTGGGTTTGCTGCTCAACCTTGAGCTCAGCGCTTATCCGGTGCTGGTGGCAACCATGTTCGCGGGGACGCCGGCGATCAGCTTTCTGGGCGCGGTGGGAGCAGCGCTGACGCTCAGGGTGCGGCGAGGTGGCCTGCTGCTCGCGTTGTTGGTTTTGCCGCTGTACATCCCGACCTTGATTTTTGGGATCGCGGCTATTTCGGCGGCGACGGGTGGTCCGTCCGGGGTTCAGGCGTCGTTTCTCATTCTGTCGGCGATTTCGCTGTTTTCCCTCGTTCTCGGGCCGGTGGCCGCGGCGGCGGCGATCCGCTTCCAGACACAATGATCCTTTAGCCAGCCCATTAGCCATTTCGCCCGGTGCCGCCGTTGCGTACGGGGCTTGAAACCCTTAGATCAGCGCCAATGACCCCAAGTGACGTGACATCGCAACAGTCCCTCACGCAGAGGCTCGCGAACCCGACGCGGTTCATGCAGCTGTCGGGCACACTCATGCCGTGGCTCGCCGGAGCGGCAGCGGCGCTGATCCTTTATGCGCTCTACCTCGCGTTTTTCGTCGCGCCCGAAGATTATCAGCAGGGGCAAACGGTCAAGATCATGTTCATCCATGTGCCGGCTGCGTGGCTGGCCATGATGGGATATGCGCTGATTGCGATTTCGAGCTTCGGATACCTCGTGTTTCGGCATCCGCTGGCGGATGTCTCTGCCAAGGCTGCGGCGCCGATCGGCGCGGCATTCACGTTTTTGGCACTAGCGACAGGTTCGCTCTGGGGCAAGCCGATGTGGGGCACCTACTGGGTGTGGGATGCGCGGCTGACGTCGATGCTAATCCTGCTGTTCCTCTACTTCGGACTGATCGCGCTGCGGTCGGCTGTCGAGGATGAGGCGCTGGCGGGTAAGCTCTGCGCGGTGCTGGGGCTCGTCGGCGTCACGATTCTGCCGATCATCAAGTTCTCGGTTGATTGGTGGAACACGCTGCATCAGCCGGCGAGCGTGATCCGCATGGACGGACCGACGATCCATCCGGATCTACTGTGGCCGCTGCTGGTGAGCGCGATCGGTTTTTCACTGCTGTTTTTTGCGCTGCACGCGAAGGGCATGCGAAACGAGATCCTTCGCCGGCGGCTGCGTTCGCTAACGATCGCCGAAGTGGACCGGGCGCGCGGTGCATCCGCTGCCGCGGCGGCAGGGTGACGCGATGATCGACTTGGGTCCGCATGCGGCATTCATCTGGGCCGCTTACGCGATTTACGCCGTGGTGCTGGCGGGGTTGGTCGGTTGGCTCGTCTGGGACGGCGCTCGGATCAAAGCGCAGCTTGGGGAACTGGAAGCGCGTGGTGTTTCGCGACGGTCGCGCGCAGCGTCCAAGGAGACCCCAAGTTCATGACCGAGCAGATCGATGGTGTCGCAGAGGGCCGCAGCGGACGGGCGTGGGTGTTCGTGCCGCTCGCAATATTTCTTGCGGTGGCGATTATGTTTCAGTTCGCGCTGAAGTCTGGCGATCCCTCGAAGCTGCCGTCGGCACTGATTGGAAAGCCTGTTCCGGCGGTCGATTTTCCCGCACTTGAAGGACTGGCGGGTCCATCGGGTGCGGTGCCGGGGTTCACGTCGGCGGACCTCGGCAAAGGCGGCGTTACGGTCATCAATTTCTGGGCGTCGTGGTGCGCGCCGTGTGTGGAGGAGCACCCGCTGCTCGTCGAGTTGGCGAAGGAGCCGGGGCTGAAACTCGTGGGCGTGAATTACAAGGACGAGGCGGAGAACGCGCGCCGTTTTCTCGGTCGCTACGGCAATCCATTCGCGGCGCTTGGTGTCGATCAGAAGGGCCGGGGTGCGATCGAGTGGGGCGTCTATGGGATGCCTGAGACGTTCGTTGTCGATGGCCAGGGGCGCATCGCCTACAAACACGTCGGACCGCTGACGCCACAGAGCATCGCCGAAAAGGTACTGCCTGCAGTGCGCGCCGCAGCCGGTGCAAACGCGTCCGCTGGCTAACGTTAAAGAGAGAAGAATTCGCCGCGGGAATGATTCAAGACCGACAAGGTGCCGGTCTTGATGTCGAAATGCGCGCCGTGGAGACTAATCTTACCCTTGTTTTCGCGCTCGCAGACAATGGGGAACGTGCGCAAATTGTCTATCGAGGTTTTGATACCCTCTTTCTCAAGGGCCACCAGTTTCTCGCTGGCAGAGCTGTTCTGATTGGCTGCCATCACTCTCAAGCGCGCGTCGTCGAGCATCGACATCCATTTTGAGATGAACATGGCTTCCGTCTGAATTGCGGTGGACTGGTTGAGCGCGGCCTTGACGCCGCCACAGCCAGAATGCCCGAGGACGACGATGTGTTTGACCCTGAGGTTGAGAACGGCGAACTCGATCGCGGCGCTGACGCCGTGGAATTTGCCACCGGTCTCGTAAGGAGGAATAAGGTTTGCGACGTTGCGGATGACGAACAATTCGCCCGGCATGGCGTTGAAGATCGTCTCGGGATCGACGCGGCTGTCGCAGCAGGAGACGAGCATGATCTCAGGGTTCTGCCCGTAGGTCGCAAGTTCTTCGTATTGATCGGCATTGGGGAAATAAATGCGATGTTTGAAGCGCCGGTAGCGGTCCGTGAGCGTCTCGGGAAATGAGGACATTTGTGGGTTTCTCGTTGAATGGTAGACATTGTGACGATGGCGCAAGACCTGCGGCCGACAGGATCGCGTTTTCTATTGTGTCTGACAATTGTCAAGTATTGACGTTGTTGATTGCCGCGGGAAGCCTCATGTCGCCACTTCGACCGTCAGGTGGGTGAGTTCCGGCTCGGGTTCAAACAAGATTGCCAGGTTGAGGTCGTCCGCCAATCCGGTCCCTCCGAGGACTGCTTCCAATCGCGCGCCGGCGTAGGCAAGTGCCGGTCGCGCATCCCTCCCGCTGGCGAGTGCGCCGGTGAAAAGGCCGGCCAAGAGATCGCCCGTGCCGGAAGGAACCTTTGGCCGACGGGCGACAGATGTGAACACCGTTCCCGCCGCGTCGTGGAGCAGAGTCGCAAGCCTGTCCCCCACAGCGGGGACAGATGTTGCGAGGACCATTTTTGTCCCAAGACCCTGAACGGCAGTTTTTGCTTCGTGCAGGGCGGAAACAGGACGTTCGGTGAGCCACGAGAGTTCGAAGGCATTCGGCGTTGCCAGATCAGCGAGTGGTAACAGACGCTGCTTGATCTGGCGCGCTGTCTCATCCGGGATGTAAAGGCCTTTCGGCTCGTCACCCAGCACCGGGTCACAGACGTAGAGTGCGCCGGGGTTGGTGGCGCGGATTCGGCGGACGAGCGCCTCTGCGAAGGAGACATGCGCGGCGGAGGGTAGGTATCCCGTGATGACGCCGTCGACCCCTCCGAGCCAGCCGTTGGCCTCGACGGCTAGGCTCATGGCGTCGAGCACATCCGGGGAGATTAATGTCCGCGCCACGTGCGGGTAAGCCGCATGGTTCGAAAGAACCACGGTCGGCAGAGCAATGACTTCGTGTCCAAACGCCTCCAGCGCGGGGGTCAACGCTCGCAGGCCAACGTGACCGCGCGCGACGAGCGACGATAGTGCGACTATTCGTGCCACAAAGCCGGTCCTCCCCAAGGCGAGAACGGTATGCGCCGAATGGCGATTTGTGAACACGAACGTGTTGGCGTATTGTTGCGGTGCACAATCAACGCTCGGGCCGTGCTTATATGAAAACCAACATCCGACCACGTCGCAGCGTGCTGTACATGCCTGGTGCCAACGATCGCGCGCTGGAGAAAGCGAAGGCACTCGCCGCGGATGCTGTCATCCTCGATCTCGAAGACTCGGTCGCGCCCGAGGCAAAGGTGCAGGCGCGGGAGCGGGTCTGTGCTGCGGTCCGGGAGGGCGGATATGGACGCCGCGAACTCGTGATCCGCACCAATGCCCTGGAGACCGTTTGGGGAACGACCGATCTTCTGGCAGCGGCCGAAGCGGCGCCCGATGCCATTCTGATCCCAAAGGTGGCGCACCCGGGCGACATCATCAGCGCTGCCAAGATATTGAAGTCCGTCAACGCGCCGGAGCGGACCCGCATCTGGGCGATGATGGAGACGCCGCAGGCAATACTCTACGCGCGCGAAATCGCTGCGGTGGCCATGGACCCGGAAAACAGGCTCGAGTGTTTCGTGCTCGGTACGAATGACCTGTTGAAAGAATCGCGGGCACGGGCGCTTGATAATCGTTTTGCGATCGTGCCGTGGTTGGCCCTGACGATCGTCGCGGCGCGGGCTTTCGGGCTCGACATCATCGACGGCGTTTACAATGATTTCAAAGACGAAGACGGCTTCCGCAAGGAATGCGAGCATGGGCGCACGCTTGGAATGGACGGCAAGACGCTGATCCATCCTTCGCAGGTGGGACCGTGCAACGAGGTGTTCACACCGACGGACGACGAAGTGGAATGGTCGCGCAAGATCATTGACGCTTTCTCGCAACCGGTGAACGCGCAAAAGGGCGTGATCACGGTGGAAGGCAAGATGGTGGAGCGCCTGCATCTTGTCATGGCGCGGCGAACGGCGGCGATTGCCCACGCCGTGCGCGAGATCGATGACTGGTTTTGAGGACGAAGTCGGCACGGCGCACCGCTGCGACGCTTGCGCGCGGACCGCCATGGCGCTCGGAATAGAATTGCTCATGGACAGTGTTCGCCGGACCAACTAATCGCTGCGGAAATCCTGATTTTGTCGATTGATTGAGACCTGCCGAACGGGGGCGCGCGCCATGACCACGACCAAGACCAATGCCGGTAACTTCTTCGAGGACTACAGGTTCGGGCAGATCCTGACCCACTCGACGCCGCGCACGGTCACAGAGGGTGATGCGGCTGTTTACATGAGCCTCTACGGCGCGCGTTTCGCAGTGACCTCGTCAGATCAGTTTGCAAAGGCGATCGGATATCCAAAGGCTCCGCTCGACGATCTGCTGACGTTCCACGTCGTGTTCGGCAAGACGGTGCCGGATATCTCGCTCAATGCGATCGCAAACCTGGGATATGCGAGCGGCCGTTTTCTGAGGCCAGCCTATCCCGGCGATACGCTGTCGACGGTGTCGGAAGTCATCGGCTTGAAAGAAAATTCTAACAAGGAGACAGGCACGGTCTACGTGCGCTCCACGGGACGCAATCAGAACGGCGAGATCGTGGTGGAGTATGTCCGCTGGGTGATGGTGCGCAAGCGGGACAAAAACGCGCCTGTAGGTGAGGCCGTGGTTCCAAAGCTGCCGGACCGGATCGATCCGTCGGAAATCGGTGGTGCGGTGCCTGCGATCAACACGGCAGCGTACGATCTGGCTCTTGCCGGCAGCCCTTATCGCTGGGGCGATTACGAAGTGGGCGAGAAAATTGATCATGTGGACGGCATGACGATTGAAGAAGCCGAGCACCAGATGGCGACGCGGCTTTACCAGAACACGGCCAAGGTGCACTTCAACCAGCACACGGAGTCGAAGGGACGCTTCGGCAAGCGGATCATTTACGGCGGTGTCGTGATTTCGCTGGCACGCGCTCTGTCGTTCAATGGGCTCAACAACGCCTTCCATCTTGCGGCGGTCAATGGCGGGCGGCACGTCGCGCCGCTGTTTGCTGGCGACACCGTCTATGCTTGGTCGGAAATCCTGGAGAAGGCGGAGATCCCAGGGCGCACGGACGTGGGTGCGCTGCGGATCCGTCTGGTGGCGGTGAAGAACCAGGACTGCGCGACGTTCCCGCTCAAGAAAGAAACGGGAGAGTACGCCGATGGGGTGATCCTCGATTTCGATGCGTGGGTTGTGTTGCCGCGTTGAGTGGTCTTACTGAACAGCGAGCCGCTTGGGGGCGCATAGGGGCAACTCCAGGGTGCAAAGCCGATTATGACTTCGTTCGCGCGGGGAGACGTCGTTCCTGCGAAGCGGTCACCGCTCCAGACGGTTAGACCTTCGTCATGCGCCCGTCTGGCAAATTGCGGCGGCTTTCCGGCCGGGCTAGAAGACAAGATTATGCTGTTTCCCGAGGTCCTTCATGTCGGAAGCCACGACTGGGCGCGAGGCGAAAATCGATCGCCCCTTGTCTCCGCACCTGCAGATTTACCGACCGCTCATCAACATGGTGATGTCGATCCTGCATCGCATCACAGGGGCGGCGCTTTATTTCGGCACGATCATTTTGGCAGCTTGGCTGGTCGCGGCTGCATCTGGTCCGGAGGCCTTCCAAACCGTCAGTGGCTGGCTCAACAGCTGGGCAGGCTGGATCGTGTTGTTCGGCTACACCTGGGCGCTCATTCACCATGCGCTCGGCGGCATACGGCATTTCATCTGGGACTTCGGCATGGGTTACGAGCACGAGACCATCGATCTCCTCTCGTGGGGAACGGGTGTCGCCTCCGTGGTCTTGACCGCTGTCGTCTGGTTTTTTGTCCTGCGCGCGCTGGGGGGCTGAGGAGAATGTCGCTTAGAACTCCACTCAAGAGGGTGCGCTACCTGGGGTCGGCCAAAGAAGGCGCCGATCACTTCTGGAAGCAACGTGTCACCGCCGTTTCGAACCTGGTGCTGTCGATTATCGTCGTGGCGCTGGTGGTATCGTTGGCGGGGGCCGACCACGGCACCGTGGTTGCGGCGCTCAAGCGGCCGGAATTCTCGCTGCCACTGATCCTCCTGGTGGTTTCGGGGGTAATCCACATGCGGCTCGGCATGCAGACGATCATCGAGGACTATGTGCACGGCGAAGCGGCCAAGATTACGCTTTTGATGCTGAATACCTTCTTCGCCATCGCCGTGGGCGCCGCCAGCATATTGGCCGTCATGAGAATCTACTTCGGAGCTTGAACGCAGTATGGCTGGCAAGGTGAACGGGGCGGCAGGCACGGCAGCGGTCAACGGGCGCGCCTATCCGATCGTCGATCATACCTATGACGTCGTGGTTGTCGGCGCGGGCGGCGCGGGGTTGCGCGCGACGCTGGGGTGCGCCGAGGCGGGCCTGAAGACGGCCTGCGTGACAAAGGTTTTCCCGACGCGCTCCCACACTGTGGCGGCGCAGGGCGGCATCGCCGCGTCGCTCGCCAACATGGGGCCGGACAACTGGCGCTGGCACATGTACGACACGGTGAAGGGCGCCGACTGGCTCGGTGACCAGGACGCTATCGAATACCTTTGCCGCAACGCCCCGGAAGCCGTTTACGAACTCGATCACTACGGCGTTCCGTTCAGTCGGACGGAAGACGGCAAGATCTATCAGCGTCCGTTCGGCGGGCACTACACCGAGTATGGCGATGGCCCGCCCGTGCAGCGTACGTGCGCTGCCGCGGACCGGACTGGCCACGCGATGCTGCACACGCTTTACGGCCAATCACTGCGCCATTCGGCCGAGTTTTTCGTCGAATACTTTGCGCTTGATCTGATCATGGACGATGAAGGCGCGTGCCGCGGCGTCATCGCGATGAACATGGAAGACGGAAGCATTCATCGCTTCCGCTCGAAACGCACGATTTTAGCGACGGGTGGTTATGGCCGCGCATACTTCTCGGCGACATCGGCCCACACGTGCACGGGCGACGGCAACGCCATGGTCCTGCGTGCGGGCTTGCCGCTCCAGGATATGGAATTCGTGCAGTTTCATCCGACTGGCATCTACGGCGCGGGCGTCCTGATCACAGAGGGTGCCCGCGGCGAAGGCGGGTATCTCACGAACTCCAAGGGCGAGCGCTTCATGGAGCGGTACGCACCGCATGCAAAGGATCTCGCGTCGCGCGATGTTGTTTCGCGGTCAATGACGATCGAGATTCGCGAAGGTCGTGGCGTCGGTCCGGAGGGTGATCACATCTATCTTCACCTCGACCATCTCGACCCGAAAATTCTTGCGGAGCGTCTGCCAGGCATCACGGAAAGTGCAAAGATTTTCGCGGGCGTCGATCTGAGGCGTCAGCCTATCCCGGTGATTCCGACGGTGCACTACAACATGGGTGGCATCCCGACGAATTATCACGGTGAGGTGCTGACGCTGAAGGGTGGCAATCCCGATACGATCGTTCCGGGATTGATGGCCATCGGCGAGGCGGCGTGTGTATCGGTGCATGGTGCGAACCGGCTTGGGTCCAACTCGCTGATCGATCTTGTGGTGTTCGGGCGCGCAGCAGGCTTGCGTTGTGCGGACACTGTCGAACGGCGCGCGGCACAACCGGAATTGCCGAAAGAGGCAACGGACAAGGCGCTGGACCGGCTCGACCGGTATCGGAATGCAAGCGGTACGACGCCGACCTCCGCCCTTCGGCTCAGAATGCAGAAGACCATGCAGGCCAATTGCGCCGTGTTCCGAGATGGGCCGGTGCTGGAAGAGGGTGTGAAGAAGATCGCCGACATCTGGAAGGGTATAGAGGACATCCGCGTCACTGATCGCTCATTGGTGTGGAATTCGGATCTCATCGAGACGCTCGAGTTCGATAACCTCATTTCCCAAGCTGCGGTGACGGTGGCGGGAGCGGCGAACCGCAAGGAAAGCCGTGGAGCGCATGCGCGTGAGGATTATCCCAAGCGTGATGACGTCGCGTGGATGAAGCACACGCTGGCATTTGCCGATTATGCGACGCGGCAAGTGCGGCTCGACAGCCGGCCCGTTCACACTCGGACGCTCACCAATGAGATCAAGTACATCGAGCCCAAAGCTCGCGTGTACTGAGGCCGGAGACGATGGTCTCGCACGTGTAATGCTCGATATATCGGGTTCGGGAGCTCGTTTGTGCGCGCGTTGACGGGTGGCGGTGGGGCGCTGGCTGCGCTAAGGGATGCTTCATAAGCTGAGGTAACCCGGAGTTCGCGTGGCCCTACCGTCCCGCAAAGGCAGCGACAAGAACAAGGAGCCACTCAAGCCGGTGGAGCCGCGCGAGCCGGATAGCCGGATTGCGCCGGACCCGTTCACCGCCGTGCTGCCGGCCCTGGCGGCGCTGGGTGCCATCGCCTCCATTGCTGCAATCAACTGGACGGCGGAGGAGCGGACGCCCGACCGCTCGAAGGCGAAGCGGAAGGCCGGGACAGCGATCCGCGAATTGGAAACGTGCTGTCTTGGCCTGTCAGAGATTTTCCGGCGGTTTCAGCGCCATCCGAAACTGTTCGCAGGAGAAGGCGCCGGAGGGACTTCGCCTCTAAAATTCGGCGTACATGGGACGCGTGTGGGTCCGGATGGAAGCCGTCTTTTTCATCAAATCATGAACGACGTCGCTTCGATGCTGGTGCTGGCTTCGCAGAACGCGTTCGACGTCATGTGTGCCGTCGAAGACGGTGAGATCGATGCGCCCGAGACGCTTTATTTCGCCTTCGGGGAATGCCAGGAACGGCTCAACAAGCTGATCCAGAACCGGGCCACGCTCAAGCTCGCCGTTGATGACGGGGCGGAGATCGCCGAGCGGCTCACGCAGTTGGTCCGAGAGCTCAAGAAGCACCGTTCCGAATAATTATCGACGAAAGACCAAGGCGTCGGCCCGAAGGGAAGAATGTGGGCAAAGAACCGCATCCGGCGACCGTCCGGCTGCGTTGACAGGGGGAGTGTAGAACCCCAATTCTTGGGGTTCATTGGATTTTTTCGCTCAACGCGAGGATCGAACCGGACCCATGGTGCAGCTCACGCTCCCTAAGAATTCGAAATTGACCACGGGCAAGACCTGGAATGCGCCGGAGGGCGATGGGGCTTGGCGCGAATTCCGCATTTATCGTTGGACGCCGGATGACGGGCAAAATCCGCACGTCGACACATACTGGGTCAATCAGGACCAGTGTGGTCCGATGGTTCTCGATGCGCTCATCAAGATCAAGAACGAGATCGATCCGACGCTGACGTTTCGCCGCTCGTGCCGTGAGGGCATCTGCGGGTCGTGTTCGATGAATATCGACGGGACCAACTATCTCGCGTGCCTGAAGGGCATCGAAGAGGTGAAGGGGCCGGTCACGATTTATCCGCTGCCGCACATGAAAGTCATCAAGGACCTCGTGCCGGACATGACCAACTTCTATGCGCAGCTGCGCTCGATCGAGCCATGGCTGAAGACGGATACCCCCACGCCACCAAAAGAATGGAAGCAGTCGCGCGAAGACCGGGAGAAGCTCGACGGGTTGTACGAGTGCATCCTCTGCGCCTGCTGCTCGACGTCATGCCCAAGCTATTGGTGGAATTCAGACCGGTATCTCGGGCCGGCAATCCTTCTGCAGGCGTACCGGTGGGTCATCGAGAGCCGTGACGAGGCAACCGGCGACCGGCTCGACAATCTCGAGGATCCATTCCGCCTCTATCGCTGCCACACGATCATGAATTGCACTAAGGCTTGTCCCAAGGGGCTCTCCCCGGCGAAAGCTATTGCCGAACTGAAGAAGCTGATGGTGCAGCGTCGCGTCTAAAGAACGTTGATATGGCTCGGTCGTGGTTGCAGAAACGCTGGCCGGCTGGGCTTTCCAGCCTAGTGGGCCGAGGCTTGTTGGGCAGAGACGGCAGCCAGGACGGCTGCGATGAAACGAATTGTACGAGCAATCATTAACCTACAAATGTAGAAGGCCGGTGGCGCATCTCGCAGCCACCGGCCTCAAAAATTTATACGGTCTTGTGGACCGGCTCCGCGCCCGGTGCCCAACCGGGAACAGAACAGAAACGTCAGCCTTAGGCTGCGCGCTTCTTCTTTGCAGCCTTCTTGGCCGGCTTCTTCGCTGCCTTGGTGGCCTTCTTGGCCGGAGCGCGCTTCGCCGTTGCCTTCTTCACTGCCTTCTTTGCTGCCTTAGCCATAGTTCTCTCTCCCTCTGGAATCAGATCGAATCATTTCGATCACGAAAAAAATATGCGCAAGTTCGATCATTTTGTTGACATCGAATTTCGATTTCACATCGATATTTTTGTCCAATTGCCGAAAGTGTGGCGCAAACGCCGCAATTTTTCAGCGATTCTGGTCCTCTAGATTTTGTATTCGCGTTTGCGCATGAAGCGAAGCCGTTCGGCTGACCTGCATGCGATTTGAATTTGTCGCCACTCACTTCGCTCCTGTCAACTCATTCGGTGCCGGTGTTCTCGAGTCGGGGACGTCTTGCATGGTGCGACTGTCTCAAAATGAACTTCGTCGATGCGCGTCCTCAGAGTCTTGCAGCACCGCGCACGCGGCGCGAACGATCGTGCGTCAGCTTTGAATTTCGTCGCCTCAACACGGTCCGTACGAAAAAGTTCCCTGCACGTGTTCAATCGCAATGCTCCTCGCGCTGCTGACGAGAGTTGCCGTCACGGCGAAGCGAACAGCGGTCGGCACGCCGGCGGATCGCATCCGGCTGTGGCGTGGCAAGTGATGTTCATTCGTGACATACCGTCACGAGGTGCTTGCGGGGCCGGGGCGGGAGGGGGCTAGCTCTTGGACCACAGGTGTAGGGGACAAGATGCCGGGCCGCGTTTGGCAATACTATCAGCAAAGGGTGGCGACCGGCCAGATCGAGAGCGATCCGGCGCAGGCGCTGATCGTAGAGCGGCTCGATCGGCTGGCGACGATGCTCGAAGCTCACCGGCCGGAACGGAGCTCGCGGCTGTCCATCTTTCGTGTGCCGAAGCGGATTGTGCCAGTCACACCCCGCGGTCTTTATCTTTGGGGTGGCGTCGGGCGCGGCAAGACGATGATGATGGATCTATTCCATCTGGCAGTCGGCTTCAGTCCGCGGCGGCGCGTTCACTTTCATCAGTTCATGGCGGAGGTGCACGAGCGTATCGCGCGCGGACGGGCGACGACGGACGGCGACCCAATCCCATACGTGGCGGCGGAGATCGCGGGTGAGGCGCAGCTTCTTTGCTTCGACGAGTTCCACGTCACTGACATCGCGGATGCGATGATCCTCGGGCGGTTGTTCAAGGCGCTGTTCGAACGAGGCGTGATCGTGGTGGCGACCTCCAATGTGCCGCCGGACAGGCTTTACTGGAATGGTCTCAATCGGCAGCTTTTCCTGCCTTTTGTAGACATGATCCGGGACAAGCTGGATGTCCTGGAGATTGCAGCTGCCAAGGATTACCGGCTCGACAAGTTGCAGGGACGGACACTCTATTTCCACCCTGCGGACAAAGCGGCGAAGTCAGAGATCGATGCGATCTGGTCGCGCCTCGTGGGGTCGGAAGAGGGCCAACCGGCAGAGGTCGCATGCAACGGTCGGTTGATTGCTGTGCCGCAAGCAGCGTCGGGTGTGGCCCGGTTCACGTTTGACGATTTGTGTGCGCAGCCGCTGGCTGGGCCTGACTATCTCGCCATCGCGAAAGCGTATTCGACGCTCATCGTGGAAGATATTCCGCTATTGACGCCGGACCGGCGCAACGAGGCGCGGCGGTTCATTACGCTCATCGATACCCTGTATGATCGCGGGACCTGCCTTGTCGCATCGGCGGCAGCCGAGCCGGACATGCTCTACCCGACGGGCGACGGAGCAGATCTTTTCGTTCGGACAGCATCGCGACTGATGGAGATGCGCAGCGAGGCTTGGCTGGCCGAGCGCGTGGCGTCGCGGGCGGCGTCTTGATGCCGAGCGGCTTTTTCTCCGCCAGACTTGAGAGCGGCGGGGTTTCGGCCTACGAACGAACAGATTGCCTTCGCATCTGCGGAATGGCAGGGCAAAGACGCAGCAGAGGATCTGAGACCGCGGCTCATCCGCGGGTTTGGCTGGGGAGATTGAATCGCGATGGCGCGTACGAAGATTGCCTTGATCGGCGGCGGTATGATCGGTGGAACACTGGCGCACCTGATCGGGCTCAAAGAGCTCGGTGACGTGGTGTTGTTCGACATCGCGGAAGGTCTGCCGCAGGGCAAGTCGCTCGACATCGCGCAGTCCGGCGCCGTCGAAGGTTTCGACTGCAATCTCAAAGGTACGAATGCTTACTCTGATATCGAAGGCGCGAGCGTCTGCATCGTGACGGCGGGCGTACCGCGCAAACCGGGCATGAGCCGCGATGATCTGATCGGTATCAATTTGAAGGTAATGGAACAGGTCGGCGCGGGTATTAAAAAGTACGCGCCCAATTCGTTTGTTATTGTCATCACCAACCCGCTCGACGCGATGGTTTGGGCATTGCAGAAGTTTTCGGGGTTGCCGCGTAACATGGTCTGCGGAATGGCTGGAGTTTTAGATACAGCTCGGTTCCGGCACTTCTTGGCGGATGAGTTCAAGGTCTCGGTCGAGGACGTGGCCGCATTCGTGCTCGGCGGGCATGGGGACGACATGGTGCCGCTGGTTCGGTATTCGACGGTGGGTGGGGTGCCGCTGCCCGACCTGGTGAAGATGGGCTGGATTCGCGCGGAGCGGGTGGAGGGGATCGTGGAACGGACCCGCAAGGGTGGCGGGGAGATCGTCGGTCTCCTGAAGACGGGGTCCGCCTATTATGCTCCCGCTGCGTCCGCAATAGCGATGGCAGAAAGCTTCCTGAAGGACAAAAAACGAGTGCTACCCTGCGCGGCCTATCTCAATGGGGAATATGGGGTAAAGGGTCTTTACGTCGGGGTTCCGGTGATTATCGGATCGGGCGGTGTCGAGCGGATCATCGAGATTGATCTCAACTCGGCGGAACGGCAGATGCTCATGCGGTCAGTCGAGTCCGTGAAGAGCCTCGTCGACACCTGCGTGCAGGTGAACCCGCCCCTCGGGGCTTGAGCTTTTTCCTGCTTAATCTGGCCTCATACTCTGTCCGAGGCGGCTTCGTCGCAGCCCCAACAGGGTAGGCCGGGGTGGCCCATTCGGGGGTGGCTTGACCGTTGCCTTCCCGATTAGACACCCACGTCGCCCATTCAATGAGAAACGCCTAGGAGCGCCATGAACATCCACGAGCATCAGGCGAAGGAGCTTTATCGCCAGTACGGCATTCCCACGGGAAAGGGTGCTGCCGCATTTACCGTCGACGAAGCCGTCGAAGCCGCCAAGCAGCTGCCGGGCCCGGTCTGGGTCGTGAAAGCGCAAATCCATGCCGGCGGACGCGGCAAGGGGACATTCAAGGAAAAAGAAGCTGGCGAAAAGGGCGGTGTCCGCCTGGCCAAGTCAGTTGATGAGGTCAAGCAGTTCGCGGGCGAAATGCTCGGTCGGACGCTGGTGACCGTGCAGACCGGTGACGCCGGCCGCATTGTCCGCCGTCTCTATGTCGAGGACGGCACGGCGATCGATAAGGAACTGTATCTCTCGATGCTGGTGGACCGCGCGACCTCGCGTGTCGCCTTTATCGTCTCGACCGAAGGCGGCATGGACATCGAGAAGGTCGCGCATGATACGCCGGAAAAGATCGTCACGCTGTCGATTGATCCGGCTTCGGGCTTCCAGCCTTTCCATGGCCGCAAGATCGCATTCGCGCTGGGAATCAAGGGCGACGCTTTCAAGCAGATGCAGGCCACGGCTGCGAACCTTTACCGGATGTTCATTGAGAAGGACATGAGCCTTCTCGAAATCAATCCCCTGGTCGTGACGAAGGAGGGCAACCTCATCGCGCTCGATGGCAAGATGGATTTCGACTCGAACGCGCTGTTCCGCCATCCCGAGATCGTCGCTTATCGCGACATTACGGAAGAGGAGCCCAGCGAAATTGAAGCCTCCAAGCACGATCTGGCGTTCATCAAGCTCGATGGGAACATCGGCTGCCTTGTGAACGGTGCCGGCCTGGCCATGGCGACGATGGACATCATCAAGCTGTACGGCGCCGAGCCTGCGAACTTCCTCGATGTCGGTGGCGGTGCTTCCAAGGAGAAGGTGCGGGAAGCTTTCAAGCTGATCCTCGCCGATCCGGCTGTGAAAGGCATCTTGGTCAACATCTTCGGCGGCATCATGCGTTGCGACATCATCGCCGAGGGCGTGATCGCAGCGGCGCGTGAGATGGCGATCACCGTCCCGCTCGTCGTGCGCCTTGAAGGCACCAACGTCGAACTTGGCAAGAAAATGCTGGCCGAATCCGGCCTCAAGATCGTCCCCGCTGACGATCTCGCCGATGCCGCCCGCAAGATCACCGACGAAGTGAAGAAGGTCGCCTAACGATGTCCATCATGATCGATAAGACTACGGTCACCATCTGCCAGGGCATCACCGGCAGCCAGGGGACGTTCCACACGAAGCAGGCGAAAGCCTACGGTACGAAGGTCGCCGGTGGCGTGACTCCGGGCAAAGGTGGCACCAACCACCCCGACGCGGACCTCGCCGATGTGCCGATGTTCAATACGGTGCTCGAAGCAAAAGAGAAGACCGGGGCGACGGCGAGCGCGATCTACGTGCCGCCGCCCTTTGCGGCTGATGCCATTCTGGAAGCGATCGATGCGGAGATCCCTCTGATCGTCTGCATCACGGAAGGCATTCCGGTCATCGACATGGTGCGCGTGAAGCGGGCTCTCTCGGGCTCAAAGTCGCGCCTCGTCGGCCCCAACTGCCCGGGCGTTCTAACGCCTGGCCAGTGCAAGATCGGCATCATGCCTGGCAACATCTTTTCTAAGGGTTCGGTGGGCGTGGTCTCACGCTCCGGGACGCTGACCTATGAGGCGGTGAAGCAGACGACGGATGCGAAGCTCGGCCAGACGACCGCTGTGGGCATTGGCGGCGATCCGGTGAAGGGGACCGAGTTTATCGACGTGCTTGATCTATTCCTTGATGATCCTGAGACCACGTCAATCATTATGATCGGTGAAATTGGCGGCTCGGCGGAAGAAGAAGCCGCCGAGTGGCTGATCGCTCAGGCGAAGAAGGGCCGCAAAAAGCCGATGGCCGGCTTCATCGCCGGTGCGTCGGCGCCTCCCGGTCGTCGCATGGGGCATGCAGGCGCCATTATTTCGGGCGGCAAGGGCAAGGCCGAGGACAAAATTGAAGCCATGCAGAAAGCTGGCATTGCGATGGCTGATAGCCCGGCAGCCTTGGGCACGACACTCCTGAAGGTGCTCGGTAAATAAGAGAGCCTGCACAAGGCAATTCAGCTTCCTGTTAGTGAAAGCGGCGTCGCGGATCTTCCCGACGCCGTTTTTCGTCGTAGACCCACCCTGCCTGAAATTCAGGCCGAACCTGCACTTTCGAGGGTCTTAAAACGCTGCGCTAAACGGAGTAGTGTCCAACCGCTGCGGTGCAGCAATTCGCTTTGGCGGATCACCTTGAACCGCGGTCAGCTGCCCATCAGGTAGATCGCGTACCGTCTCACTCTCGCCGACCGGCCCCTCCCAGGCCTTTCAGGACACACCCAATGACCCGCCACGCGCGCAACGAGAATTTTCTGCGGACGTCTTTTCTGCAGGGCACCAACGCTGGTTACATTGAAGAGCTGCAGGAGCAGTATGAGCGTAACCCCGGCTCGGTCTCCGATGAGTGGCGGCATTTCTTTGAGAGTTTAAAGGAAGAGCATCAGCGGTCGCGGGTCGATGATCAGTCGGTGCCGGTCGTGGATGGCGAAGGCAGGCCATCCTGGGGCATTCCGCTATCTGAGTTGACTCAGCACGATGAGATGACCGCTGCGCTGACCGGCGACGAGGGACCGGGCGCGCCGCAACTGCACAGGCGCTTGAAGCAGAGGGCGCATCAGGTCGGTGTGGAACTGTCGCCGGAAGCGTCGGTGCGAGCGACACAGGATTCCATTCGCGCGCTGATGTTGATCCGGGCTTATCGCGTGATGGGGCATTTGGCGGCTGATTTGGATCCGCTGGGGATCGCCGAGCGCAACGTACATAAGGAACTTCGCGCGGATACGTATGGCTTCCTGGAAGCTGACCTCGACCGCCCCGTGTTCCTGGACCGCTATCTGGGGCTCGAGTTCGCGACGATCCGGCAAGTTCTGTCGATTCTACGGCGCACGTACTGCCGCAAGATCGGCTACCAGTTTATGCATATCACCAACCCCGCGCAGAAATCGTGGCTGCAGCAGCGCGTGGAGGGCGAAGAAAAGGGCGTTCATTTTACGGTGCCTGGAAAGCGCGCGATCTTGAATAAGCTCGTCGAGGCTGAGCTTTTCGAAAAGTTCTGCGACATCAAATACACCGGCACGAAGCGCTTTGGTCTCGATGGCGGCGAGGCGATGATTCCCGCGCTGGAGCAGATTATCAAGCGTGGCGGCCAGCTCGGCGTGCAGGAAATCGTGTTCGGCATGGCGCATCGCGGTCGGCTCAACGTGCTGGGCAACGTGCTGGGTAAGCCGTTGCGTGCGATCTTCAACGAGTTCAAAGGCGGGTCGTTCAAACCGGATGACGTCGAAGGTTCGGGTGATGTGAAATACCACCTCGGGGCCTCATCGGACCGGACGTTCGACGGCAACAACGTGCATCTGTCGCTGACTGCCAATCCCTCACATCTGGAGATCGTGGATCCTGTCGTGCTCGGCAAGGTGCGGGCGAAGCAAGATCAGCACGGCTGCGATCCCGGAGACCGGACACCCATCCTGCCGCTGCTCATTCACGGTGACGCCGCGTTCGCCGGTCAAGGCGTGGTGGCGGAATGCTTCGGGTTGTCGGGTCTGAAGGGACATCGGACGGGTGGCTCGATCCATTTTGTCATCAACAACCAGATCGGCTTCACGACGAGCCCGCGCTATTCGAGGTCGTCGCCCTACTGCTCGGATGTGGCGCGGCTGGTCGAAGCACCGATCCTGCACGTGAATGGCGATGATCCGGAAGCGGTGGTGCATTGCGCGAAGATCGCAATCGAGTATCGACAGCGTTTCCAGAAGCCGGTCGTCATCGACATGTTCTGCTATCGCCGCTTCGGCCACAACGAAAGCGACGAGCCGATGTTCACGCAACCGTTGATGTACAAGAAGATCAAGGCGCATCCGACGGTGGTCGAGATTTATGGCCGGCGCCTCGTTGAGGAAGGCGTGATTGCGGACGGTGAAGTTGATAGCATGCGAGCGGCGTTCCGCGCGCGCCTCGACGAGGAAATGTCGGCGGCGGAGACGTATAAGCCGAATAAAGCGGACTGGCTCGACGGCCGGTGGGCCGGCTTCCAGCGAGCCGGTGAAGATGATCTTGCTACCGCGACCGGCGTCGATGCGGAGGTGTTGCGTCATGTCGGGCGGCAGATCACCGCCATTCCGAACGAATTCAATGCCCACAAGACCATTGCGAAGCTGATGGAGCGACGCCGCGAGATGGTCGAGAGCGGCCAGGGTCTCGATTGGTCGATGGCGGAGGCGCTAGCATTCGGATCCTTGCTCAAGGAAGGCTATGCGGTTCGTTTGTCGGGCCAGGATAGCGAGCGAGGAACGTTCTCGCAGAGGCACTGCGTGCTGGTCGACCAGGAGTCCGAACGGCGGTACACGCCTTTGAAATTCGTGGCGCCAGATCAGGCGAAGTTCGAAGTGATCAACACGATGTTGTCGGAAGAGGCTGTGCTCGGCTTCGAGTACGGCTACTCGCTTGCGGAGCCGAACGCGCTGGTGTTGTGGGAAGCACAATTCGGTGATTTCGCGAACGGCGCGCAGGTTGTCTTCGACCAATTCTTGTCTTCGGCGGAGCGCAAATGGCTGCGTATGTCAGGTCTTGTATGCCTGCTGCCGCACGGTTACGAGGGGCAGGGTCCGGAACATTCATCCGCGCGATTGGAGCGATGGCTGCAGCTATGCGCCGAAGACAACTGGCAGGTTGCGAATTGCACGACGCCGGCGAATTATTTCCATATTCTACGACGGCAGCTGCTGCGCAAATTCCGCAAGCCGCTGATTCTGATGACCCCGAAATCGCTTCTGCGCCACAAGCGTGTCGTGTCACGCATCGATGAGTTGGGACCGGGCACGTCTTTCCAGCGGATACTGTGCGACGACGCTCAGACGCGTCGGGAGGACAAAATCAAGCTCGTGCCCGACGACCAGATCGTGAGGGTCGTGTTGTGTTCCGGCAAGGTCTATTACGATCTCTACGAAGCGCGCGAACAGCAGGGTATCAACAACGTCTATCTGCTGCGCGTCGAGCAGCTGTATCCGTTCCCCGCGAGAGCTTTGATCAATGAGCTTGGGCGGTTCAAGTTCGCGGAAATCGTGTGGTGTCAGGAAGAGCCTAAGAACATGGGTGCTTGGCACTTCATGGATGCCAACATCGAATGGGTGCTGACACATCTGGGATATATTCATCGCCGTCCGCGTTATGCGGGGCGTGCTGCTGCGGCGTCGCCGGCGACGGGACAGCTCAGCAAGCATCTCGCGGAACAGGCGGCACTGGTCAATGACGCGCTCAAGGGCAGTAAATAATTCACCACGGGGAGCTGCCCATTGTGGTGGCTCGCAGGACGGCGAGGATACGAATGACGATTGAAATCAAAGTTCCAGTGCTCGGCGAATCGATCACGGAGGCGACGGTTGGACGTTGGTTCAAGAAGCCGGGTGAAGCGGTGAAAGCCGACGAGCCGCTGGTAGAACTCGAGACGGACAAGGTGACGGTCGAAGTCCCGGCGCCAGCAGCCGGTGTGCTTGGTGATATTCTCGCGACACAGGGGGCGACGGTTGCGATCGGTTCGCTTCTGGCCGCCCTGAATGAGGGCGGTGGGATGTCGGTCGGTGCTCCCGCACCAGCCGCTGCACCGCCTCCTAAGGCTGAAGCACCTGCAAAGCCGGCCGCTGCGGCAAAGCCTGCTCCTGCTAAATCCACATCCACGGCGTCCGCGCCGCCGCCCGCTCCTGCCGCGCGCAAGGTGCTTGCTGAAGCGCAGATCGATCCGGACGCGGTTGTCGGGTCTGGTCGCCGTGGTCAAGTGTTGAAGGAAGATGCACTCGCGGCAGTCGCAACGAAAAAACCGGCTCTCTCAGAGTCTCCGGCGCCTCGGGCGGAGCGACGGGAGAGTCCGTCAACGCCGGTGCCGGTTCCGATCCAGGAACTGAGGTTGCCCTCGACGATGGGTGAGCCCGGCCGTGAAGAACGCGTGAAGATGAGCCGGCTGCGCCAGACCATCGCGCGGCGGCTGAAGGATGCGCAAAATACCGCGGCGATGCTGACGACGTTCAACGACGTCGACATGAGTGCCGTGATGGCGCTCCGTTCGCAGTACAAGGACCTATTCGAGAAGCGGCACGGCGTTAAGCTCGGCTTCATGGGGTTCTTCGTAAAGGCCTGCGTCCAGGCGCTACGTGAAATTCCCGCAGTCAATGCCGAGATCGACGGCGAGGACATCATCTATAAGAATTATTACCACATTGGCGTTGCGGTCGGCACGGACCGTGGTCTGGTCGTGCCGGTGCTGCGTGAGGCAGATCGGCTGTCGCTGGCAGAGACGGAAATTACTATCGCCGAGTACGGGCGCAGAGCGCGTGATGGCAAGCTGTCGATCGAAGACATGCAGGGTGGCACGTTCACGATTTCCAACGGGGGCGTATATGGGTCGATGATGTCGACGCCCATTCTGAATGCGCCTCAGTCAGGCATTCTTGGTATGCACCGGATCGAAGAGCGTCCGGTTGTGAGGAACGGGCAGATCGTGGCCCGGCCGATGATGTACCTTGCGCTCAGCTACGATCACCGTGTGGTCGACGGCAAAGAGGCTGTGACGTTCCTCGTTCGCGTCAAGGAATGTCTCGAAGATCCGCAGCGGTTCATGCTCGAGCTCTAATTCGTATGCCTCGCGGAGAAGCAGGGCGTCGGTCGAGTATTCGGCCGTCGCCGCACGTGCGACCCGCGCAGACGTGGTAGCGAGACCCAGATATGTATGACCTCATCGTGATTGGCACTGGCCCTGGCGGATATGTGTGCGCTATTCGAGCGGCGCAACTTGGTCTTAGGGTGGCGGTGGTCGAAAAGCGATCGACGCATGGCGGAACGTGCCTCAACGTCGGATGTATTCCCTCCAAAGCGTTGCTGCATGCTTCTGAGCTTTTCGATGAAGCCTCGCGGCATTTCCATATGATGGGAATCAATGTCACGCCGGAACTCGATCTCGAGAGAATGATGGCCTTCAAGGACGAGGGCGTGAAGGGGAACGTGGACGGCGTTGCCTACCTCTTGAAGAAGAACAAGATCGATAGCTTCCACGGGACCGGCCGGATCCTCGCAGCGGGACAGGTGGGGATCACGTTCATCAACGGCGAGACGTCGACGCTTGCGACAAGATCCATCGTCATTGCGACCGGATCAGATGTGATCTCGCTGCCGGGCATCACGATCGATGAGAGAAGAGTGGTCTCGTCGACGGGTGCATTGACGTTCGAGACAGTGCCAAAGCGGCTCGTGGTCGTCGGGGCCGGTGTGATCGGCTTGGAACTGGGGTCGGTGTGGCGGCGGCTCGGGGCGGAGGTCATTGTCGTCGAATATCTCGACCGCATTTTGCCGGGCATGGATTCGGACGTTGCGCGGACGTTCCAGCGCATTCTTGAAAAGCAAGGGTTCGTTTTCCGGCTTGGTCAAAAAGTGACCGGGGTTTCGAACGCGGGAGACGCAGGACTAGCCGTGAGTGTGGTGCCGGCAACCGGCGATGCAGCCAGCGAGACGCTCGAAGTGGATGCGGTGCTTGTAGCGGTGGGTCGGAAGCCGTTCACGGATGGGCTCGGTCTTGACGAAGTGGGGATCGAGCGGGATTCGAAAGGTCGCATCGCGGTTGATGCACATTTCCAAACGAATATCGCCGGTGTGTACGCGATTGGCGATGTCATCGCCGGTCCGATGCTGGCGCACAAGGCGGAGGATGAAGGCGTTGCGTTGGCGGAGATCCTCGCCGGACAGGCGGGGCATGTGAATTACGACGTGATTCCTAATGTCGTTTACACCGCACCGGAAGTGGCGAGCGTGGGCAAAACCGAAGATGAGCTGAAGGCGGCCAATATTGCCTATACGGCCGGCAAGTTCCCGTTCACGGCGAATGGTCGGGCGAAGGTGAACAAGACCACCGACGGTTTTGTGAAAGTGCTGGCGGATGCAGAGACAGACCGCGTGCTCGGCGTGCATATCATTGGACCACACGCAGGCGAGATGATTGCAGAAGCCGCTGTGCTCATGGAGTTCGGTGGATCGGCTGAGGATCTGGCGCGCACATGCCATGCTCATCCGACACTGACGGAAGCGGTGAAGGAAGCGGCCCTCGCGGCGGGCAAGCGGGCAATACATATCTGATTGCGCGTGGCGACTCCGCTTGCGCGAAGCCGGCCGCCACGCGCGAGGGTGGTTTTTGATTGCGCGTGGCGACTACGATTGCGCGAAGCCGGCCGCCACGCGCGAGGGTGGTTTTGATTGCGCGTCGCGACTCCGCTTGCGCGAAGCCGGCCGCCAAGCGCGGGTATCAAGCGCGAGGGTGGGCGTCGTCGTAGACGCGCAGCAGTTGGGCGCGGTCGACTTCTGTATAGACTTGGGTCGTTGAAAGCGACGCGTGGCCGAGCAGTTCCTGAATTTGGCGAAGATCAGCACCGGCTGAGAGCAGGTGTGTTGCGAATGAATGACGAAGTGCGTGTGGTGTTGCGGTGGGGGGCAATTGCAGGGCCTCCCGCAGGCGCGCTATTGCCAGTTGAATGATGCGGGGTGAGAGTGGTCCACCTTTGGCGCCGCGGAACATTGGCGCGTCAGGGTCAAGCAGAAACGGCACGAGGCCGGTGTAGCGTTCGATCGCCGCTGCCGTGACGGGGAGGATTGGGACGAGGCGCTCCTTTTCTCCCTTGCCGGTGATGCGGATGACATCACGCCCCGCTGTCGGGGCGTTGCGCGGTGTCAGTGCGAGCGCTTCCGAGATGCGCAGGCCTGAGCCGTAGAGAAGCAGCAATACGGCAGTATCGCGAGCTCCAATCCAAGTTTCCTCTTGCTCGCCGATGGCTTCGACCACGGCTGCCGCTTTTTCGACAGTGAGGGGTTTTGGGACAGCATGCGGAAGTTTTGGCATGCCGACGCGGAGGATCGCGCGGTTTGCCGACGCGCCAGTGGCGTCGAGCCAACGGATGTAGGTGCGGAGGGCGGACATGGTGCGCGAAAGGGAACGGCTGGTCAGGCCTTCACGGCGACGGGCGGCCATAAAGCCGCGAAACATTTTCAGGTCGAGGCGATCGAGGTCGGCCAGGCAGGGGGCATAGCCGAGCTGGCTGCGGAGATAGGCAAGGAAACAGCGCAGATCGCGGTCGTAGGCTTTGACGGTTTCGGGTGAGCGGCCTTCGGTGAGTTCAAGGTGGGAAAGCCAGCGGGCGACGGAACCGGTGAGGTCTCCGCCGAGTTCCAATTCCGGTGCGGTATAGAGCGTATTTCGATGGGCTGCCATGCGCGTCCGATGCGGCAATTGTTTCGCAAACGAGCCTTATCCGCGCCGGTTAATGAAGTGTAAACACGACGACCTTGTGGTCACGCAGAGCGGCCTTATGTGATTGTCGTCTATCTCTTACAAGGATTTCTCCGCACATGCCGAAGCTACTCGACCCGATCACCATCGGTGACCTTTCGCTGCGCAATCGTGTGATCATGGCGCCGTTGACCCGCTGCCGTTCCAGCGGGGGCCGTGTGCCGAACGCGCTGATGGCCGAATACTATGCGCAGCGCGCATCGGCTGGGATGATCCTGTCGGAGGCGACGTCGGTCGATCCGATGGGCGTGGGATATCCGGATACACCGGGCATCTGGTCTGAGGAGCAGGTGACAGGCTGGGCTGCCGTCACCGATGCGGTGCACCGCGCAGGAGGCATCATTCTCCTGCAGCTTTGGCACGTCGGACGGATCTCAGATCCGATCTACCTCAATGGCGCGCTGCCGGTAGCGCCGAGTGCGATCCGACCCAAAGGAACCGTGTCGCTCGTCCGGCCGAAGAAAGAGTACGTGACGCCGCGAGCTCTTGAGCAAAATGAGATACCCGGCATCATAGCAGCCTACAAGCGTGGCGCTGAGAACGCGAAGCGCGCTGGTTTCGATGGCGTCGAGGTGCATGGTGCCAACGGGTACCTGCTCGACCAGTTCCTGCAGGATACGACAAACACGCGGACGGACGACTACGGTGGATCGCTCGCGAACCGTGCGCGGCTGATGATCGAAGTGGTGGATGCGTGCATCGAGGTGTGGGGCCGGGGCCGTGTCGGCCTGCATCTGGCGCCGCGCGGGGATTCGTACGACATGGGCGACAGCAATCCGATTGCGACCTTCGGGTATGTCGCCGAGCAAATGAAAGCGCGTGGTCTCGCCTTTCTGTGCGCACGCGAGTCTCTCGGCGACAATCGAATTGGGCCGCAGCTCAAGAAAATCTTCGGTGGCATATATATTGCCAATGAGGGGTTCACTGCAAAAACCGCGCAACAGGTGCTCGACGCCGGTGAGGCGGATGCGGTGGCGTTCGGAAAAACCTTTATCGCGAACCCCGATTTGCCTCAGCGATTCGCGATTTCTGCTGCCCTCAATGAGCCCAAGCCGGACTTGTTCTACGCTCAGGGACCTGCAGGATACATCGACTATCCGGCCCTTTCTTGAGCTTTGACCGTGGCAGACCTGCAAAAAACCCCTGAAAATGGCGTCTTTTTGCAGGTTCGAGATCGATTGGCCGTTGCAAAACGCTGCGACGCACGTACTTTGGCGCCACCGGAGGACCAGACGGCCGCTGCTCCGCAGCCGTTGCTTGTGCAAGCGTTTCTGCGATTTGGAGTCGGCTGGCGCGCGATCATTGTCGCGCATCTAGCGATTGGCTTCAGCGGTCGCGGACGGTTCGGCCGACATTCGAATTTTAATCTCAGGGACGACATTGATGGCAAAAGCTGCTGCAAAGGCCACCGCAAAGACGGTCGCAAAGCCCAACACCGTAACGCTTCGCCAGCTCGGCGCGGCGCTGGCCGAAAGTCACGAACTTCCGAAGAAGCAGGCTGCGGCCGTGCTCGAGGATCTCGTGACGATGATCACCAAGCACCTGAAGAAGGGTGACCGTATCCGCATCGGCGGTCTGGGCGTACTGCAGGTTCGCAAGCGTCCGGCTCGCATGGGCCGTAACCCGGCGACGGGTGAAGCAATCAAGATCAAAGCCTCCAAGAAGGTCGCATTCCGCGCGGCCAAGGAACTCAAGGAAGCTGTCTGAGCCTAATGGATCGAAGCGAAAAAGGCCCGCGCGAGCGGGCCTTTTTTATGCGCGTCGGATATTTCCAGATCAAATCGTCTGTCCGGTCTTTTTCCAGTCGGCGACGAACGTGGCGATACCCGCGTCGGTAAGGGGATGCTTCACCAGTGACTTGAGAATGGCCGGCGGAATGGTCGCCACATCGGCGCCGATCATGGCTGCTTCCTTGACGTGGTTCACGGTGCGTATCGAGGCGGCGAGGATGTCGGTGCGGAGATCCTGATAGTTGTCGTAGATCGTGCGGATTTCGCGGATCAGGTCCATTCCGTTGAGGCCGATATCGTCGAGGCGGCCGATGAAAGGCGAGACGAAGGTGGCGCCCGCCTTTGCCGCGAGGAGCGCCTGGTTGGCAGAAAAGCAAAGTGTGACGTTGACCATCGTCCCTTCGGACGTGATCGCCTTGCAGGCTTTGAGCCCGTCGAGTGTGAGCGGGACCTTTATGGTCACATTCTGGGCGATGTTGGAGAGGATTCTAGCCTCTCGCATCATACCGTCGTAGTCCGTTGCAGCAACTTCGGCCGATACGGGCCCGGGAACGATGGCACAGATTTCGGCAATTGTTTCCTTGAAGTCGCGACCGCTCTTGGCAATGAGCGAGGGGTTTGTCGTGACGCCGTCGAGAAGACCCGTGGCGGCCAGTTCCTTGATCTCGCCCACATCGGCGGTATCGACGAAAAACTTCATCGTGTTCGGCTCCTCGAACGCTGCGGCTTTGCTTGAGATAGATTTCGCTCCGCAGAAGGCTTTATGTCTGTCGGCACCAATCGGTCCGGTCCGGCGTAGCTTCTAACCCTTGAGGACTGGCTTTGGATAGTCTGCTCGACGGCATGGCAAATAGGGGCGCGGCGGTGACGGACCGCGTGCCGGTGCTGATGCCAGTGGCGCTAGAGCAGACCTATGACTACGTCGTGCCTGCCGGATTGTCGTTGGAGCCCGGAGCCTTCGTGCTGGTGCCGTTCGGGTCGCAGACACGGATCGGGGTCGTCTGGGACCGGCGGCTGGACGACAGCGAGAAGGCGGTCGATTCAAAAAAGCTGAAGGCTGTGGCGGACAGGCTGGATGTTCCGTGCCTTCCGGTGGTTTCGATGCGCTTTGCGGAGTGGGTGGCCAAGTACACGCTGGCGCCGCTCGGCATGGTGCTGCGGATGATGATGAGCGCGCAATCCGCCTTTGAGCCGCCTAAGCTCAGGACAGGTGTACGCGCCGTGGAGGGCGCCGCGCTGCCGCCGCGGATGACGTCGGCACGGGCACGAGCCCTCGAGTTGGCGGGAGACGGGCAGATCCGGTCGAAATCAGCGCTGGCGGACTTGGCGGGGTGCTCCACAGGGGTGATCCACGGGCTCGTGACGTCCGGAAATCTCGTGGAAGTTGCGATCCCGCAGAAGGTTTGTCCTCAGCCGGATGCAACTCATCGCGTAATGGAGTTCGGGGAGGATCAGGAGCGTGCGGTGCATGCCTTGCGCTCGGCGGTGGATGCAGAGAATTTTTCCGTAACGCTGCTCGATGGTGTGACAGGTTCGGGCAAGACGGAGGTTTATTTCGAGGCGGTGGCGCGCACGCTCGAAAAAGGGCGGCAGGCCCTGATTATGCTTCCCGAAATCGCGCTCACGTCACAGTTCATGGAACGGTTCAAGCGCCGGTTCGGCGCTGCGCCGGTAGAGTGGCATTCGGCGCTTTCTGGCCCGGAGCGCGGGCGCATCTGGTGTGCGACGGCGACTGGTGAAGCGCGAATCGTGATTGGCGCTCGCTCGGCGCTGTTTCTGCCGTTTGCCGACCTTGGGCTGATCGTTGTCGATGAGGAGCATGACGCCGGGTATAAGCAGGATGATCGCGTGCACTATCAGGCGCGCGACATGAGCGTCGTCCGCGGCAGTCTGGGCAAGTTTCCCGTGGTGCTGGCATCAGCGACTCCGGCGATCGAAAGCCACGTCAATGCGCGCATCGGCCGGTATCGGCACGTCACCCTACCCGGGCGATACTCGGGAGCAGAACTTCCTGCCATTACGGCCATCGATTTGCGCGCCGAGCAGCCGGACAAGGGACGTTGGTTGGCGCCCCGTTTGGTTTCTGCGATTGCCGAAACGATGGAAAAAGGCCAGCAATCTCTGCTGTTTCTCAATCGTCGCGGATACGCACCGCTCACGCTGTGCCGGAAGTGCGGGCACCGTTTCGAATGCCCGCAATGCACGGCTTGGCTCGTCGAGCACCGCTTCAAAGGGAAGCTCAACTGTCACCATTGCGGCTACTCGATGCCTCCTCCGTCGAAGTGCCCGAAATGCGGAGAGCCTGAGGCGCTGGTCGCGTGTGGACCCGGTGTGGAGCGCGTGGCGGAGGAAGTCAGCGAGCGCTTTCCTGAGGCGCGGGTCGCCTTGTTGTCATCCGATCTCATTCCGGGCCTGACGGAGATGCGCGATGCCATTCACAGGATCGAAGCCGGAGAGACGGACATCATCATCGGCACCCAGATCGTCGCGAAGGGTCACCACTTTCCGAATCTCACCCTTGTCGGTGTGGTAGACGGCGATCTCGGGCTCTCAATGGGGGCGGATCCAAGAGCGGGCGAACGCACCTTTCAGTTGCTGCATCAGGTGACAGGACGCGCCGGTCGCGCCTTCGCTGAAGGGCGCGGTTTCATCCAGACGCATCTGCCGGATCATCCCGTCATGCAGGCGATCTTGTCGGGGGACCGCGAGGCGTTCCTGGCGCGCGAAATCGAGATGCGTCAGCGCGGTATGCTGCCGCCGTATGGCCGACTAGCGGCGATCATCGTGTCGGCACGCGACAAGGAATTGGCGGAGAGATATGCGCGCGATGTCGCGCGCCGTGCACCGGGGTCAGATCGCATCAGCGTGCTCGGTCCGGCGGAGGCGCCGATTTTCGTGGTGAGAGGACGGCATCGCTGGCGTCTGCTCGTCAAGGCCCCGCGGGAAGCGGACATTCAAGGATATCTGCGCGCGTGGCTTTCGATCACGCCGGAGCCCAAAGGCGATCTGCGGTTGTCCGTCGATGTCGATCCGTACAGCTTTTTGTAGCGGAGGCTTACGGATGGCCCGAGTAGGCGCTCCACCAGGAGCCGGTGTTATTGCCCGCCATGAGGGCTAATCCCTCCAGGAGGAGCATTGTCGACAGCCAGCCGGTCATCACTGTCGCGGACAGCACACCAGCGATGATCAAATTGGGAGCCAGTCCGATCTGGCCTTCTTTTCGAAGGCGGTCGGGGCTACGCCGTTCACGGCCGACCATGAGCGCGACATAGACGCCAAGACCAGGGATGGGGACGCTTGCTCTGAAATCGATCCAGTGAGGCGAGCGTTGGGGAGTTAAAGCCTTGGCATAGGCTTGCAATTCATCGGGCGTGAGCCGCCGGGACATCGCCGTCGGCAAGCCATTCAGAAACCGCTTTAGCTCGGGTGTCAGCTGAAGCGCCGGTGTGACTGGCGGCGGAAGTGTATCAACCACAGGAGTATTCCTCTGACGTTTACACCCTAACGTTGTGCTATCGAGGTAAAAATAGCCTTTACGCTTAGCCTGTGACGTCCGCAGGATTGCGAGACCTTTAACCCCCCAGAGCGAGGTGGAAAGGGGGTGTTTTGACCTCAGAAGAGACTGCCCTGCACGCAGACCCTAGACCTCGATCATGCGGCATTCGTGCGCCCATGCCACGGTTGATGCCTTTTGGGGCGCATGATACACGGAGCGCGCATTGCATGAGGGGGCCGCGCGGGGAAGACATTTCGCGCCCGCCTTTTGTAAGAAAAACCCACTGCAAATCAGGACGTTTTCGGTCGCTACAGGCCGGGGCGCCCCTTCAGCGCACGAGAGCGATCGACGTGGCAACAGACGAACCCTTAATGGCGAGCGTGGCGGGGCGATACGCTTCTGCATTGTTCGAGCTGGCGACGGATGAGGGTAAGGTTGCTGAGGTAGAAGGGGACTTGGCGAAATTCCAGGCGCTTTCTGATGAGAGCCCGGATTTTGTTCGCGTTCTTCGCAGCCCTGTCATTTCGTCGGAAGAGCAAGAGAAAGCGATCAGCGCTGTTCTGTCGAAGGCCGGCGTGAGCGCGTTGACGATCAATTTTTTCAAGCTCCTTGCGAAGAACCGTCGTCTTTTCGCCGCCGACGATATTGCGCGGGACTTCCAGTCGTTCGCCGCCCGGGCTCGCGGTGAAGTGCGTGCGGAAGTGACGGCTGCGGCGCCTCTTGCCGACGCTCAAGTTGCGGATTTGAAGGCTGCTCTCAAGGCGTCGGTCGGAAAAGACGTGACGCTTGTCCAGAAGGTCGATCCGTCGCTGCTCGGCGGGCTGGTCGTGAAGATGGGCAGCCGCATGGTGGACAGCTCACTAAAGACGAAGCTCGAAAGCATGAAGTTCGCTCTCAAGGGCAGCGCATAAACGACAATTTATCGAAGCCCGGCGCGCGACGAGCGAGGCCGGGTTTTCGCTGAAAACAGAACCGAAAACGACGCGGGCCGCGCGCTTCATGCTGCGGATCGCGACAGGGACAACCGAGAAGGCAAGAGGTCGAGGTACATGGAAATCCGGGCCGCAGAGATCACGTCGATCCTGAAGGATCAGATCAAGAATTTCGGCAAGGAGGCCCAGGTCTCCGAGATTGGACAGGTGCTGTCAGTGGGTGACGGTATCGCCCGCGTTTACGGGCTCGACAACGTCCAGGCCGGCGAAATGGTGGAATTCCCGGGCGGTCTGCGCGGCATGGCGCTCAACCTTGAGTCTGACAACGTCGGCGTCGTGATCTTCGGTGACGACCGCGGGATCAAAGAGGGCGACACCGTCAAGCGGACTGGCTCCATCGTGGACGTGCCGGTTGGCAAGGGACTGCTGGGCCGCGTTGTCGACGGTCTCGGCAATCCAATCGACGGCAAGGGCCCGATCAAGTCGGACGTGCGCATGCGAGTCGACGTGAAGGCCCCGGGTATCCTGCCGCGCAAGTCGGTGCACGAGCCGATGGCGACCGGTCTCAAGGCCGTCGACGCGCTGATCCCGATCGGCCGCGGCCAGCGCGAGCTCATCATCGGTGACCGCCAGACCGGCAAGACCGCTGTTATTCTGGACACCTTCCTCAATCAGAAGCCCGCGAACGAAGGGACAGACGAAAGCGCAAAGCTCTATTGCGTCTACGTCGCCATTGGCCAGAAGCGCTCAACCGTCGCTCAGTTCGTGAAGGTGCTGGAAGAGCGCGGCGCGCTGCCATACTCGATCATCGTCGCTGCTACCGCTTCGGATCCGGCGCCGATGCAGTACCTTGCTCCGTTTACCGGCTGCACCATGGGCGAATACTTCCGCGATAACGGCATGCATGCCGTGATCGCGTACGACGACCTGTCGAAGCAGGCCGTCGCCTACCGTCAGATGTCACTGCTGCTCCGCCGTCCTCCGGGACGCGAAGCTTATCCTGGTGACGTTTTCTATCTTCACTCTCGACTCCTCGAGCGCGCGGCGAAGATGGGCGATGCGGCTGGCAAGGGTTCGCTGACGGCGCTGCCGGTCATCGAAACGCAGGCGAACGACGTCTCGGCCTACATTCCCACGAACGTGATCTCCATCACCGACGGTCAGATCTTTCTCGAGACGGACCTGTTCTATCAGGGCATCCGTCCGGCCGTGAACGTCGGTTTGTCGGTGTCGCGCGTGGGTTCGTCGGCACAGACCAAGGCGATGAAGCAGGTTGCTGGCAAGATCAAGGGCGAGCTGGCGCAGTATCGCGAAATGGCAGCATTCGCGCAGTTCGGTTCGGATCTCGATGCGGCCACCCAGAAGATGCTCGCCCGTGGCGCGCGGCTCACGGAACTCCTGAAGCAGCCGCAGTTTTCTCCGCTGAAGATGGAAGAGCAAGTGGCGGTGATCTTCGCCGGTACACGCGGGTATCTCGACACTTTGCCGGTCAGCGCCGTCGGCAAGTTCGAGCAGGCGCTGCTCACCGCGTTGCGCGATGAGAAGTCGATCCTGGCATCGATCGGCGCGGAGAAGGCCTTGTCGGGTGAGACGGAGAAAAAGCTCGTCGGGTTCCTCGACAAGTTCTCGAAGAACTTCGTCGCCTAATATCCAGCTCGCGCTCAAGGAGACGGCTCCATGCCGAGCTTGAAAGACTTACGCAATCGCATCGCCTCGGTGAAGGCGACGCGCAAGATCACGAAGGCCATGCAGATGGTGGCCGCCGCGAAGCTGCGTCGGGCGCAGGAAGCGGCCACTGCGGCGCGTCCCTACGCGGAGCGCATGGATAAGATCCTCGCCAACTTGGGAGGACGTGCGATTCGGGAAACCGCGTCGCCCCTGCTCGTCGGAAACGGCAAGGATCAAATTCACCTGCTCGTCGTCATGACGGCGGAACGCGGTCTATGCGGCGGGTTCAACTCGAATATTGCCAAGCTCGCGCGGGCCGATGCGAACCGTTTGCTTGCAATGGGCAAAACAGTGAAGATCCTCACAGTGGGTCGAAAGGGCGCGGATAACATGCGCCGTGACCTTGGCCGCAACATCGTGGAGCGCCGTGACCTCGCCGGCGTACGGCAGCTCAGCTACAAGAACGCGGAAGAGATTTCCGACCGGCTTCTGGCGATGTTCGAGGCGGGCGAGTTCGACGTGGCGACGCTTTATTTCTCCGAATTCAAATCGGTCATCGCTCAAAAGCCGACCGCGCTTCAACTCATTCCAGCGAAGCTGCCCGACGTCACCGAAGCGAAAGAAACTGGCGCCCAGGCGATCTACGAATATGAGCCGGACGAAGAATTGATCCTTTCGTCGCTGCTCAAGCGCAACATCGCGACACAGGTCTTTCGCGGGCTGTTGGAAAACGCGGCGTCCGAACAGGGTGCCCGCATGAGCGCCATGGATAATGCCACCCGCAACGCCGGCGACATGATCAACAAGCTGACGATCAAGTACAACCGTCAGCGCCAGGCGAACATCACCAAGGAACTGATCGAAATCATTTCGGGCGCCGAAGCGCTCTGACCGACCTAGGAACGAGGAAACGTCAATGGCTACGAACAAAGTTGGTAAGATCCGTCAGGTCATGGGCGCTGTCGTCGACGTTCAGTTCGACGGTCATCTGCCTGCCATCCTGAACGCATTGGAAACGAAAAACGGCGGGCAGCGCCTCGTGCTCGAGGTTGCGCAGCATCTGGGCGAAAACACCGTTCGCACGATCGCGATGGACTCCACGGAAGGTCTCGTCCGCGGCCAGGACGTGGCGGACACGGGTTCGCCGATCCTCGTGCCGGTGGGCGATGAGACGCTGGGGCGCATCATCAACGTGATTGGCGAACCCGTCGACGAGGCGGGCCCCATAGGCGCCCAGGCCACGCGCGCCATTCACCAGCCGTCTCCGGCGTTTGCTGAACAGGCTACGGAGGCGCAAATTCTTGTCACCGGCATCAAGGTCGTGGACCTGCTGGCTCCCTACGCCAAGGGCGGCAAGATTGGCCTGTTCGGCGGCGCCGGCGTGGGCAAGACCGTTCTGATCATGGAACTCATCAATAACGTCGCGAAGGCACACGGTGGTTACTCCGTGTTCGCAGGCGTCGGCGAGCGTACGCGTGAAGGTAACGACCTCTATCACGAAATGATCGAATCGAACGTCAATAAGGACCCGAAGAAAAACAACGGCTCAGCCAAGGGTTCGAAGTGCGCACTCGTGTACGGCCAGATGAACGAGCCGCCGGGCGCTCGCGCTCGCGTTGCGCTTTCGGGGCTGACGGTGGCCGAGCATTTCCGCGACCAAGGTCAGGACGTGCTGTTCTTCGTCGACAACATTTTCCGCTTCACGCAGGCTGGCTCGGAAGTGTCGGCACTTCTTGGCCGTATTCCCTCGGCAGTGGGCTATCAGCCGACGCTTGCCACGGACATGGGCGCTCTGCAGGAGCGCATCACGACCACGCAGAAGGGATCGATTACTTCGGTGCAGGCGATCTATGTGCCCGCCGACGACTTGACCGATCCGGCGCCGGCCACCTCGTTCGCTCATTTGGACGCCACGACGGTGCTTTCGCGTGCGATCGCGGAAAAGGGCATTTATCCGGCCGTCGACCCGCTCGATTCTACCTCGCGCATGCTTGATCCGCGCGTTGTGGGTGAAGAGCATTATGGCGTTGCCCGCCGCGTTCAGGCGATCCTGCAGAAGTACAAGTCGCTACAGGACATCATCGCCATTCTCGGCATGGACGAACTGTCGGAAGACGACAAGGTGACGGTAGCCCGCGCACGCAAGATCGAGCGCTTCATGTCGCAGCCGTTCCATGTCGCTGAAGTGTTCACGGGTTCGCCCGGCAAGCTCGTGTCGCTCGCCGACACGATCAAAGGCTTCAAGGGACTTTGCGAAGGCGATTACGACCACCTGCCGGAACCTGCGTTCTACATGGTCGGTTCTATCGATGAAGCCATCGCCAAGGCCGAGAAGCTTGCCGAGGCCGCCTGACGCACTGCCGCCTGATTTCGGTCCAGGCGTCTATTGAAGGAAGACGAGATGTCTGGTGACGGGAAGACGTTCGGCAGTTGCTGCGTCGAACTCAAGGAGGCGATGAGCGGAGACGACTTCGAGCCGCTCATTACAGTGGGCGAGGGCGATATCCTCTACATGTCGGTCGGATTGATCGAGATGGAAGACGAAGAGCCGGGAATGATCGATCATCCAGTTTTCTTTTGCCCGTTCTGCGGGACGAAGTTGCAGACTGCGGACGAGGTTCGGGCCAAGTCCGGAGCGATCGAAGACGAGCAGACGAACTGATGGCGGGTGGCTGAAGCTATCCTCGCCTTTCATTTATTCAGGGACGACACGATATGGCCGGCACCTTCAAGTTCGAAATGGTTTCTCCCGAGCGAGTCCTTCTTTCGATCGATGCCGAACAGGCAATGGTTCCGGGCGTAGAAGGTGACTTCACTGTGTTCGCTGGGCATGCGCCTCTCATTTCGGCGCTTCGGCCCGGTCTGCTGGAGGTCACATCGGCGGCCGGCAAGAGGCAGATCTTCGTCAAGTCGGGCTTCGCGGACGTGAACGCGGGTACGGTGACGGTGCTGGCTGAAACCGCCTTCGATGTGGCGGATGTCTCATCTTCGCAGATTGCCGAGGAGATCGCTGGTGCTGAAGCTGATCTCGATGCGGCCAAGGATGACGATGAGCGGACTTTGGCGCAGACGGCCATCGACAGGCTGCGCGCACTCGGGCCCAAGGCGGCGTAGGCACTCGTTCGGTGGCGACGGAAAAGCACAAGGCCGGGACATGCCTCCCGGCCTTTTTGATTTTCCAAGGTTCCGTCGCTGACTTAGTCGACCGGACGGGCATACGGCGCAAAGACTGCCGCCAGTTGTTCGTAGACCGGTCGCTTGAACGCGATGACGATCTCAGGTAGTTCAGCGATCGGACGCCATTTCCAGCGGTCGAATTCAGCCTTGTGACCATTCCGGGCGCTGATGTCGATTTCACTGTCATCACCGAAGAAACGCATCGCGAACCAGCGCTGGCGCTGACCGCGATAACGCCCCTTCAGCGCCACGCCAATCAATTCCGGCGGCAGATCATATGTCGTCCAGGAATTGAGTTCGGCAATGAGCTCGGCGTTGCGCACGCCCGTTTCCTCTTCCAGCTCGCGATAAGCAGCATCGAGCGGGTCTTCACCTACCATGAGCCCACCCTGCGGCATCTGCCAGATAAAGTCTTGCCGGCGCCCGGCCCATTTGGGTAAGCGGCGGCCGGTCCAAACCAGTCCGCGATTGTTAAACAGCATGACGCCTACACCCACCCTGTAGGGGAGGTCGAGACGTTGGCTTTCACCAATGGGACGGTCGAGATTCATGGGGCTCTATAGGCAAGGGAAATACGACAATAGAGTGACAGACGAATCAATAGCTTACAACTTCTACGCTCCGGTGCGAATACCCACCTGGCGTTGCTCTCTTTGGCTGGGCCAACGTCGCAATCTCAAAGTTCAGGCCGAGCGAGCGGTCCAAGCTGTGCAACGACGGCTTCGTAGACCGTCCTCTTAAAAGGCACGATGAGGCGCACAAGTTCCGTGGCTGGCAACCATTGCCAGCTGATGAATTCAGGGTCGTGGCCAGGCGGTGCAGTAATATCGATCTCCGCGTCGTCGCCGTGGAAGCGTAGTGCGAACCACTTCTGCTTCTGGCCACGGAAACGGCCGCCCCACGCCACGCCGATCAGGTGGGGTGGGAGATCGTATGTCAGCCAGCCGGAGGTTTGACCAAGGAGTGTGGCAGAGCGAACACTTGTTTCTTCGTAGAGTTCGCGAAACGCGGCTGCGAGGGGATCTTCACCTTCGTCGAGGCCGCCCTGCGGCATCTGCCACCAATTGCCTTTTCCCTCTGCTTCGCCCGGTGTGTCGGCGCGCTGGCCGACCCAGACCAGACCGGCGCGATTGATGAGCATGACGCCGACGCAAGGACGGTAATCGAGCTTGTCAGGGTCAACGGGGGGCTGCTGTTGGGTCATCGATGGGGTCCCGGACGGCTAGCTTGGGGTACATCTGGATAACGCGAGAGGGGCGCTTTCGGCGCCCCTCTCGTATTCTCAGCGATGGCGGACCGATCAATTCGGAACGGGTGCGGCCTTTGCTGCGTCGCCCGCCGGCGGCGCGGGGGAGACCGCTGGCTTGGCCACGTTCGCTTCCGTCGCCGTGCCGCGCAAGAAGCGCAAGGCGTACTGGAGCTGGGTATCCTTTTCTGGCTCCTTGGGAACATAAGCGAGCGAGCCGCTTTCCTCCTTCGGCTCTTCCTTGGGAGCCTCGGCTCCCTCGGTGCCATCCTTGCCGGCTTCCGGATTTTTCAATGTCCCATCGGGATTCTTCAAATGGCCGCGCAGGCTTGCTTCACCGCGTGGTTTCTCGTTTGCGATCTTTTCCTTCAGGTCGTCAGGCAACTCTTGTTCGACGACGATGTCGGGATCAATTCCTTTGGCCTGGATCGAGCGGTTCGAGGGCGTGTAGTAGCGCGCCGTTGTGAGACGGATAGCGCCGTTGGTGGTGCCCAGCGGAATGATCGTTTGGACCGACCCCTTGCCGAACGAACGCGTGCCGATGATGGTCGCGCGCTTGTGGTCCTGCAGCGCGCCGGCCACAATTTCGGAGGCCGAGGCTGAACCGCCGTTGATCAAAACCACCACGGGTTTGCCGTCGGATGTATCCCCAGGGCGGGCCTGTGAACGCTGTGTTTCCTCGTTGTTGCGACCCTTGGTCAGAACGATGGCGCCCTGCTCCAGGAAATCGTCGCTGACCGAGATCGCCTGATCGAGAAGGCCGCCCGGGTTGTTGCGCAGATCGATAATATAGCCACGCAGCTTCGGCCCGATTTCCTTCTTCATCTGGTCCATCGACTTCACAAGCATGGCATGCGTCTGTTCGTTGAAGGTAGAGACCTTGATGTAGGCAACATCGTCTTCTGCGCGCGCCTTTACGGGATTGATGCGGATGATGTCGCGCGTGACCTTTATGTCGAAGGGTTCTTCGCGACCCTTCCGGATCACAGTCAGATTGATCGGCGTGTTGACCGGACCGCGCATTTTTTCAACGGCTTGCTCAAGCGTCAGACCGTTGATCTGCTCGTTGTCGAGATGGGTGATGAGGTCGTTGGCCAGGATGCCTGCCTTTGAGGCGGGTGTGTCGTCGATTGGCGACACGACTTTAATGACGCCATTTTCCATCGTGACCTCAATACCGAGGCCACCGAACTCGCCGCGCGTCTGAACCTGCATGTCCTTGAAGTTCTTGGGGCTCAGGTAGGACGAGTGCGGATCCAGAGAACTCAACATGCCATTGATGGCATTCTCGATGAGCATCGTGTCATCGGGCTTTTCGACGTAGTCGGAGCGGACACGCTCAAACACGTCGCCGAACAGATCGAGTTGCCGGTAGACTTCGGCGTTGGGCGAGGTGGCGGAATTCCCATTGGTAACATTCAGAACCGTGGTGACGCCGGCCATGCCCGCCATCATCAGAAATGTCCAGAACGCGAATTCAGTCTTGCGCATTAGCCTTGTGCCTTCTGAGGGACTGCGACCCACCAAGGGTCGGGATCGATGGGCTGCTTTTCCTTACGGAATTCTATGTAGAGTACCGGTGCACCGAACGCAGCGCCAGCCGGTTCTTTTTTCACGGTCATCATGGTGCCGACAGGCTCGGCGGCAAGGATGAACTCGCCCGGCTGTACGTCGATTTGCGACAAGCCCGCTAATACAACATTGTATCCACCGCCCGCATCGATAATCAAGAGCTTGCCATAACTGCGGAACTCCCCAGCGTAGAGAACCCAACCGTCACAGGGGGATGTTACCTGAGCCGCGGACCTTGTTTCCATTACAAGTCCTTTAGATTGCGACCCGTACTGCGTCCGTTCGCCATAACTCAGGACGCGTTTTCCTGAGACGGGCAGCGGCAGCTTGCCCCTGGCCTGCTGGAACGGAATAGCCGGCTTGATGCGGCCTGGGTTTGACATGACCGCGGCCGTTTCTACCGGCGCCATAACGACAACGTCAGTGGCTTCTCCTGCAGGCGAAGTGGATGTGCCGTTGGGGTCGGTAGGTGTCGTCAAAACTGCCGGCGCGGGAGCGGGCGCTGCTTCGGCGGTGCGGACCTCGGCATCGTAAGCGCCGAGGCCGGTGTTGTCCTGCACCGTCTTTCCAAGTTGGGTGATCAGGTCGTTCAGGTCGGATACGCTCTTGGAAATGTCGTTGGCCGCGTCTCGGACCTGGCGCAGCTCATCCTGCCGCTCAAGTATGGAGCGGCGCTTCTCCTCCATGAAGCCTGCAAGTTGAGTCTTGAGATCGTTGAGACGCGCGTTTTCGGCTTTCTCCGTCTCCGCTTTGGCGCGGCTCTCGTCGACGACGCGCATGAGTTGACTGAGCTGATCGGCAAGTTCAAGTGCCTGGGTGCGCATACCAGGAAATGCTGATGCGAGCAGCATGGCGCTGCGCACCATCTCCAGCGCATCCTTGCGCTTCGTGACAATGACGGGTGGGGGATTGCGGCCCATGCGCTGGAGGGCTGCGAGCAAAGTTGAAATCTGGCCCTGGCGCTGCGCCAGAGAGCCACGGATCATCTTCTCCTGGATTTCGAGTTCACCGAGGCGGTTCTCGATAACAGTCAGCCGCGACTCGCTTTCTTGAATCTGGAGAGCGGTCTCCTGCAGACGCTGGTTTATCTTGCCGCGTTCCTCGGCCAGCTTCGCCACGTCCTGTTCGATGGCTCCCGCTTTATCCAGGGTGGACTTGAGTTCGTCGCGACGCGCATCCAAAGCTTTTTTGACTTCGTCGGCTGTCGGGCGCGGCGTCTTCGCATCCCCGGGCGGCGCTGTCTGTGAAGGTGATTGGGCAAAGCCTGGTCCGGCAAAGGCAACGGTGGCAGTCAAAAGGAGGGCCAGAACGGGAAGAGGCCCGCGAACGGCCCGTCCTGCCCGGCTCCTTTTCCGGACCGATCGATTGACTTCTGCCATCACTTTAACTGTCATCACCGTTGGGCGCCCCGTGTGCCAACCTGATGGGTCTCGCCAAAAGGCGACCTTTTGTGGACACACCGTCTTCGCCGACGCAGCGATTCGCCTCAGCACAGCCGGACCGCCGGCAGCGGGTTTTTTCTGGTCACGCGCTTTGGCATTTGCCGCCCTGGCCGCAGCATCCTATCCTGATCGCCAACATCCAACGAACTCTTACTGCGCCTTTCGGGCGGGCGCAGCGCTCTCGGTTCTGTCCATCCAGCTCATAAGGTTGCTCTCACCTGATGCAAGGTTTTCTCTATCATTTGACCACCGTGGCCGTGGTCGCGGTTTTCCTAGTGCTGTGCCTCGGGCTGTGGACGATGTCGCGCGGTACGACGCCCAACCTCAGCCAGAAATTGATGCGCTGGCGGGTGGGGCTGCAGTTTGCCGCCATCGTCATCATCATGCTGTTCACGTATATCGCCAGACAGCAGGGCGGCTAATCGCCCACAGCAGGACATTCCCGTGGTCAAACTGAACAAGATTTACACGAAAACCGGTGATGCCGGGACAACCGGGCTGGGGACCGGCGAACGCGTCGCCAAGGACGCGTCGCGCATCGCCGCCTATGGTACGGTGGACGAGACCAATTCGGCGATCGGCATGGCGCGAATTCACCTGGGGGGCGGTCACCAGGGGCTCGACGCCAAGCTCGAGCGAATTCAGAATGACTTATTCGATCTCGGCGCGGACCTTTGCGTTCCTGACCGCGGCGAGCCGCTGCCGTACGAGCCTTTGCGCATGAGCGAGGCGCAGGTCGATCGTATGGAGGCGGAGATCGACGAGCTTAATTCCGAGTTGCAGCCTTTGAAGTCGTTCGTGCTCCCGGGTGGGTCGGCTGCCGCAGCGGCGCTCCATGTGGCGCGGACAGTCTGCCGGCGGGCCGAGCGGGAAATGGTGACACTTTCGATGCTGCCGGGGGAGACCGTCAGTCCGGCTGCGCTTAAGTATATCAATCGTCTATCCGATTTTCTGTTCGTTGCGAGCCGGTACGTGAACGATCGCGGGCGCAGCGACGTCTTATGGGTGCCGGGCCAAAATCGCTGAGCAGCGGCCGATGCGGCAGGAAAATACCGAGAGGACGCGCGATGTTCGTGCCGCTGCATGACGAAAATGTACTGAAGTCGATCCGATTTCAGTACGTCACCACGGGTTTGATCGTCGCCAACCTGGTCGTTTTCCTGTTCGAAGTGCTGGGATTGCGGGAAGCTGTTATCGCCAGCTTTGCAATTATTCCCACCGAACTCGTTTCACCGGCCGACATGCTCGAGCCTGGTGATGTCCCCGATCAGACTGTGGCTGTTCCGGAACGGCTGACGCTGGTTTCATACATGTTCTTCCACGGCGATATCTTGCACCTCGCCGGAAACATGCTCTTTCTTTGGGTTTTTGGCGACAACGTCGAAGATGCCATGGGGCATCTGAAATTCCTTATCTTTTATCTCGCGTGCGGGATCTTCGCAGGCCTTGCACACGCCTACATGATGCCAGACTCGCCCAATCCGCTGATTGGAGCCAGCGGAGCCGTGGCGGGTGTCATCGCGGCTTACCTGATGCTGCATCCCCGGGTGCGGGTCTGGGTGCTGGCTTTTCAGTTCATTCCACTCCGGCTTTCGGCGGCGGTGGTCCTGGGCGTCTGGGTCGTCACCCAGTTCGTAATGATCCTCTTGCCAGAGGTCGGCCCGGTTGCGTGGTGGGCGCACATCGGAGGATTGCTGGCGGGGGCGGTGCTCATCATCGTCATGAAGCGCCCCGACGTTCCACTTTTCGACAGGGGCTTAACGATAGGGGCTTAACCAACGGTCTGAGGCATGGCAAATCGCCCAAGATGGTGACTACGGGGGCGCGGCGGGGTGACAATTGACTCAGGTTTCCGCCACACTTACTGTGTGATTTCGCACTTGCGAAGACCTCAGCAGGTCGGCATCAAAATGCCGCCCCAGGGTTTCGCGTGGACGGGCCACTGCATGACGGACAAGCCCCGGGGCGTGTCGTCTCAACGAAACAACAATAAGCGCAGAACTGTTGGGGAGCACCTCAGGAATGAAGATACTCGTCGCGGTGAAACGCGTCGTCGACTACGCCGTCAAAATTCGCGTCAAAGCTGATGGCTCCGGTATTGAACTGGCGAACGTCAAGATGTCTATGAACCCCTTCGACGAGATCGCCGTCGAGGAAGCCGTGCGTTTAAAAGAAAAAGGCACCGCAACTGAAGTCGTGGTGGTGTCGATCGGTTCCCCGAAGGCGCAGGAAACTTTAAGGACTGCGCTCGCCATAGGCGCGGACCGGGCGATCCTGGTTGAGACGGCCGACGGTGTGACTGTGGAGCCGCTAGCTGTGGCCAAACTGCTCAAGGGCATTGTCGAAGCCGAGCAGCCGCACATGGTGATCATGGGTAAGCAGGCGATCGATGATGACTGCAACCAGACGGGTCAGATGCTGGCCGCACTGCTCGGCTGGCCGCAGGGCACATTTGCATCGAAGATCGAACCGGCGGCCGACAATGTGAGCGTTACGCGGGAAGTCGATGGCGGGCTGGAGACGGTGAAACTCAAACTTCCAGCGATTGTGACGACGGACCTGCGCCTCAATGAGCCGCGCTATCCTTCACTACCCAACATCATGAAGGCGAAGAAAAAACCTCTTGAGGTCAAAAAGCCGGATGAGCTTGGCGTCGATATTGCGCCACGGTTGCAGGTGTTGAAGACGACAGAACCGGCGCAGCGCAAAGGCGGTGTCAAAGTCGCTGATGTTGCTGAACTCGTGAAAAGGCTCAAAACCGAAGCGGGGGTTCTGTGATGGCTGTTCTGGTTTTGGCGGAGCATACGAATTCGGCCCTCGGTTCAGCGACGGCGAAGGCTGTGACTGCCGCGAAGCAGTTGGGCGGCGATGTCCATGTGCTCGTAGCCGGCAGTGGTGCGGCTCCTGCGGCTACCGAGGCGGCCAAACTCGAGGGCGTGGCAAAGGTGCTGGTAGCAGATGCGCCGCACCTCGCCAATGGACTGGCAGAAGAAGTCGCCGCTCTGGTGGTGCCGCTGATGAGTGGCTACGATGCCTTCATTGCGCCTTCGACGGCGTCCGGCAAGAACATCGCCCCGCGCGTCGCTGCCCTGCTCGACGTGATGCAGGTGTCGGATATCACTAAAGTTCTGGCGCCCGACACGTTTGAACGACCCATCTATGCTGGAAACGCTATCCAGACCGTGAAGTCGGCCGAGGCGAAGAAAGTCATTACCGTACGAACGGCGAGCTTTGCGGCGGCAGGCTCTGGCGGTTCTGCGCCCGTTGAGACGATTTCGGCCCCGGCGGCTGTCGGGATCTCATCGTTCGAAAAAGCTGAGTTGTCGAAGTCGGACCGTCCGGAGTTGACCTCGGCGCGCATTATCATCTCGGGCGGCCGCGGGATCGGCAATGCCGATAACTTCAAGACATATATCGAGCCGCTCGCCGATAAGCTCGGCGCGGCGATGGGTGCCTCGCGCGCGGCTGTGGATGCCGGCTTTGCTCCCAACGATCTGCAGGTCGGCCAGACGGGTAAGGTCGTGGCCCCGGAACTCTATATCGCGGTCGGCATCTCAGGGGCCATTCAGCACCTCGCCGGCATGAAAGATTCGAAGGTCATCGTCGCCATCAACAAGGATGGCGAAGCTCCGATCTTCCAAGTCGCTGACTATGGCCTCGTCGCCGATCTGTTCCAGGCCCTGCCGGAACTGGCGGACGAACTTGGCAAAACCGGCGGCTGAGACACATCGATGGGCCGGCATGCCGGTCAAGGAAGGACGCAGCCATGGATGTCGCCGTAAAACCGGGCGAGAAGGCGAAAACCGCTGTCGTGCCTGTCACCGAAATAAAGAAGGTCGGCGTCATAGGCGCCGGTCAGATGGGCTCGGGCATCGCACATGTCGTGGCACTTGGCGGCTTCGATGTTCTCATCAACGACATTAAGCCCGAGGCGATCGATCGCGCTGTGAGCCTGATCGAAAAGAACATGCAGCGTCAGGTTTCAAAGGGCATCATCGACAACGATGCTATGACGGCGGCGCTGAAACGGATCAAACCTGCGACGAGCGTCGAGCAACTTGCCGAATGTGATCTCGTGATCGAAGCGGCGACGGAAGACGAGACGATCAAGCGCAAGATCTTTGCGGATTTGTGTCCGCGACTGAAGCCCGGTGCGCTCGTGGCCACCAACACGTCGTCAATTTCGATCACCCGGCTCGCAGCAACGACAGACCGGCCCGAACTGTTCATCGGCATGCACTTCATGAACCCGGTGCCGCTGATGGAGCTTGTCGAGCTCATCCGGGGCATTGCCACCGAGGATGCCGTCTTTGCGACGGCGCGGCGGTTTGTGGACAGCCTGGGAAAGAAGACCACGGTATCGGAAGATTTCCCAGCCTTCATCGTCAATCGTATTTTGCTGCCGATGATCAATGAGGCAATCTACACGCTGTACGAAGGCGTCGGAACGGTCGAAGGCATCGATAAGGCGATGAAGCTGGGTGCGCATCATCCCATGGGGCCGCTGGAACTTGCCGACTTCATTGGTCTTGATACGTGTTTGTCGGTGATGCAGGTGCTCTATGAGGGTCTTGCTGACTCCAAGTACCGGCCATGTCCGCTGCTGGTGAAGTATGTCGAGGCGGGCTGGCTGGGGCGAAAGACCAATCGCGGGTTCTACGATTATCGCGGCGAGAAGCCGGTTCCGACCCGCTGAGCCAAAGCAGAAGCGGATAGCCTGAGGCTCATATGGCGGTCACTCCGCGCGTTGCGGTCATCACAGGTGCAAGCAGCGGCATCGGTCGGGCAGTTGCCATCAAGCTCGCGCACAACGGCTATCAGGTCGCGCTGGCCGGCCGCCGGAAGGCGGAGCTTCAAAGGACAGCCGCGGACTGTCCCGACGGATCGACGCTGGTCGTGGCAACGGATGTCACCGAGCCGATCTCTGTCAAAGGGCTGTTCGCACGGACCAAAGACGCCTATGGGCGCCTTGATGTGCTGTTCAACAATGCCGGCATGTTCGCACCTCCCGCTGCATTCGAGGATTTGACCTACGAACAGTGGAAGGCCGTGGTGGACGTGAACCTGAATGGTGCGTTTCTGTGCGCGCAGGCGGCCGTCCGGATCATGAAGGCGCAGGAGCCGAAGGGTGGACGAATTATCAACAATGGATCGATTTCGGCCAGCGTGCCGAGGCCGAACGCAGCGCCCTACACGGCCACGAAGCATGCGATCTCGGGATTGACCAAGTCCCTTGCTCTCGACGGACGGGCGCACAACATCGCCTGCTCGCAAATCGATATTGGCAATGCAGCAACAGAATTGGCGATGCCGATGGCGGCTGGAATCCAGCAGGCAGACGGCTCAATCCGCCCGGAACCCGTCATGGATGTGGCGCATGTTGCCGACGCGGTGCTGTACATGGCAAACCTCCCTCTCGACGCCAACGTGTTGTTCATGACACTTAAGGCGACGGCGATGCCTTACGAAGGTCGTGGCTGAGCCCCAGCGGCTACTGTCAGGATTATTGAAGGCTGCTATATGAGTTCACGATAGTTCGGACCGGCATGGGTGGTCCTAGAGGTGAAGCGATGGCGCATATGGCTTATAGCATTGATGAGACGAGGCAATTCACGAGATTCGTGGCCGTGGGTCTGCTTCGGTCGGTGTGTCTTCTGGCTGTGGTGGCGCTCGGCGCTTCGGCTTCCGCCGCACCGGCTTGGGCCGATATGATGGCGCTTGACGGCGCGTGGAGCGGCGGCGGGTCAGTGAAATTTCCCTCTGGCGCGAAGGAATCCGCCCGGTGCCGCGCTAACTTTAAAAAACGCGGAGCGGAGAGTTATCAGGTCAGCGCGCGGTGCGCGAGCGCCTCTGGCAAAGTCGAGCAGTCGGCCCTGCTGACCTACGTTGGCGGCAATCAGTTCACCGGTAGCTTCTTCAACGAGGAGTACAAGGTCGACGGCACGATCACGGTGACGGTCAGTGGCAATGCCCAGAACGTTTCGATCTCCACGCCGGCCGGCAGTTCGGCGACGTTCAAACTTACCCGCTAACCGCGTGCAGTTGAATCCAGCATTTCGTCATCCATTGTGATTGCTTCGAGAAAACCTGTCAGATCGTCTGTGAAGTGGTGGACGTGCTCGGGTAGCGCGGTCCAGTTTCGCATGCTGCGTTGAATGGGATGGTCCACGTAGGTGGAATGGACCAGTACAGTACTCATGCCCAGCTTGTGCGGCACCTCTAAGTTTTGCGGCATGTCCTCGAACATCGCAGCCTCAATCGCGGCGACCCCGTGGTGGCGGATCATCGCGTCGAAAGCGGCGGCGGCGGGTTTGGGTTCATAGCCGCACGAGGCGATATCAGAGATTCCCTCGAAGAGATCCAATACACCGAGCTTGGCCGCGACGCGTTCGGCATGGGCGCGCGAGCCGTTCGTGAAGATGAGCTTGCGGCCGGGGAGACGATCGATGGCGGTCCGCAGCGCTGGTGCTTCAGGTACAACCGAGAGATCGATGTCGTGAACATAGTCGAGGAATGGCTCGGGCAGCATCTTGTGGACACGCATGAGCCCGGCGAGCGTCGTGCCGAACTGTCGGTAGTAGCTCTTTTGCAGATGGCGCGCATACTCGAATGGAACTCCGAGATGATTGGCGATGAATTCTCCCATGCGCTGGTCCACCTGAGCGAAGAGGTTGCACTCCGCAGGGTAAAGCGTGTTGTCGAGGTCAAAAATCCAGATACGGTTGCGTCCCAGAACTCGGGTCGGCCCCACGCGAGCAATCTGCGAAGTGCCGGATCTGTGGGGAGCGTTCATTCCGCCGCCTTTTTGATCTTCGGCTTACGGCGCCCAACGAGCGTACCGGCACCGTGATCGGTGAGGAGTTCGAGCAGTACGCAGTGCGGTACCTTGCCGTTGATGATTACCACGGCTTCGACACCCGCTTCGACCACTTCAATGCAGCCTTCGATCTTCGGTATCATGCCGCCGCTGATAGTGCCGTCGCGGATCAGATCTTGAGCCTGTTCGATGCTCAATTCCTCGATGAGCTTGCCATTCTTGTCGAGAACGCCTTCGACGTCGGTGAGCAGAAGTAGACGCTTCGCTTTCAGCCGGGCTGCGAGCGCGGATGCGAAGCTATCCGCGTTGACATTCAAAGTCTCGCCGTCGCGGGAAAGAGCGACCGGGGCAATGACCGGGATGAGGTCTGATTTCGAGATCACTTCCACGATGTGCGGGTTGACCTGCAGTGGATCGCCAACAAATCCGAGGTTGACCTTCCCAACGACACCGGTCTTCGGATCTGGCATTTCGGTGATCTTGCGAGCGATCATCAAATTGGCATCCTTCCCGCAGATGCCTACGGCCTTTCCGCCCTCGCGGTTGATGGCGGTGACGATCTCTTTGTTTATGGCCCCAGCCAACACCATCTCTACGATCTCGACGGTCGGCTGATCGGTGACGCGCAGGCCGTTCACAAATTCCGACTTGATGTCGTGCTTCTTGAGCATCTGTGCGATTTGCGGACCACCGCCATGCACGACGATAGGGTTTACGCCGGACTGCTTCAGATAAACGATGTCTTGCGCAAACGCGGCTGCGAGCGCAGCGTCTCCCATCGCGTGGCCGCCAAACTTCACGACGACCGTCTGCTCGTCATAGCGCAACATATTGGGCAGGGCTTCCGCGAGGATGCGGGCCTGGACGTGCGCGGTAATTGGGCCGGTTTCGCCGGTGACGCCATTCGACGGCATATCGGGAGACTTCATCATCTGATTGGGATAACCCTGGCAAAGGTTTGACGCGCTGATCACCTCCAGAGGTGAGATGGGCGGCGCCGGGAGGGTTATATCCGTTGTTGTCCTTGCCTCAACGGAATTCCCTCACAATCGGCTGTTATCAGGTCTGTTGAAAGGCTGAAAATCGGGGTGGTTGTGCTGATTGGCGGCTTGCTCGCCAGGGGCAGATCACGTTCTATCCCAACGTGTTGGCCACAGGGGCGCGGCTCGCGGAGAGCTGTGACGCGATGTTTTGCGGTCGGAGGCATGGTTCGAGCGGATGATTGCTGATGATCTCGGGCGCATTCCCATGTCGCAGCACCTGGCTGCGACGCTTGCGCGCGCCGCCAGCTACGCAGATGCCCAGCAGCATCCGGAAGTGACGCTGGAGCACTTGCTGCTGGCGCTCGCCGAGGATAGCGATGCGGCCGGCGTGTTGCGCTCGTCAAACGTCGATTTAGCCCGTCTAGCAGGAGAAGTGTCGACCCATATCGGTCAGATCGACGCTCGTCGAGATTCCAACGGGCCTGGCCAGGTCCTTATTTCACACGATCTGAAAAGAATTCTCGAAGCGGCCGCCGCGGCGGCGCGCCAGGGGCGACGTGCGGAGATCAACGGCGCTATCGTGCTGGCCGCGATCGTAGGCGATGGAAAGAGCACAGCGGCACATTTGCTGCGCGCGCAGGGGCTGACCTTCGAGCAGGCGATCCGCGCGCTACAGCGCGGTGCGGCGGCACCGCCCCGGTCGGATCCGTCGGCTCAGCCGCCGCCGCACGTACCAGCCGGCGCTCAGCAAGGATCGACGGAAGATATTCTCGCGAACGCTCGAGAGCGAGTGCAGTCCCGGTCGGTTCAAGGGCAGCCCAATCAAGGACCAGCGGTTCAACAGGGGACACCCTCCGTCGCGCAGCCGGCGCCGATGCCGCCTGCGCCTTTCCAGCAGCCCGCACCGCCGTACAACGAGCCGTCCTCTCCACCACGGCCTGAATTCCGGCCGGAAACTCGGCCCGACTATTCGCCTGAACCCCAACAACGCGAGCCTGTTCAATCGCCAATTGCACCTCAGTGGGAGCCGGCAAGCCAAATGCCGCCGATGCCGCCTCGCGAGGTGCCGGTGACGCAGCCAACGGCGCGACCGGGACCGCCGCCCGGTGGGCCGGTCCAACAGCCGCCGCCATATCAGATGCCGCCACAGCAGCGCACACAGCCACCGGGGCTGCCACCTGTACCGCGGCAAGGCGGGCCGGCTCAGGGTGGGGGAATGATGCCTCCGCAGCAAATGCCGCATGGCGGGCCGCCGCCATCGCTCGGGCAGCCGCAGGGGCGCGGACAGGCGCCTATGCCGCCACAGCAGCGGCCGCCACAGGGCGGGGGGCCGCCAGGGCCCGGTGGGCCGCCGCCGCAACAGCGTCAGCGTTCAGGTGCCCCGGGCAACGTCCGTGTCGCATCAGGTCAGCTTGTCGAAAATATTCCGCGCAAAATGCGCATCGGCGTTTCGATGGTCGTCGAAGCTCGCGTGGCCCGGTCGGAAGTGAAGGCCATTGCGGAAGGATTGCAGGGTGGCGGAGCGGTCTATCGTCACGAGGTGACCGTGACGAAGGCCATGTCGGTGCGGCTGCGGTCGCCGGATGGTGGTTTCTTCATTGAGACATCGTCGCCGGAGACGCAGTGGATCGAGAACGTGCTCGGCTTGATGGCCGATGATTTTGCGAGTTGGCGCTGGACGGTTACGCCGCGTGAGCGCGGCAAGCAGCGGCTTCAGTTGTTGATCTCGGCGCGCACCGTTGGCGCGGATGGGTTGACGGCCGAAACGGCTCTTCCTGATCAGATGATCGAGGTGAAGGTCAGCGTCAACTATGCAAAGACGGCCGCGCGCTGGGCGGGCTGGATGACGGCCGCCGTGGCGGGCGGTGTTTTGGCGCGCTTTGGCGAAGGGCTCTTCGAGCCGCTCGTTTCGCTGCTGCGAGGAAGTGGCGGCGGTTGAATCGGCGCCATCTCATAGCCCGTCGCGACTAGGAGTGCTGGCGCGTGACGAGGGCCGCCTGAGCGCGCAGATCATTGATCCCTTCTCCGGTTTCGGACGACGTGGCAATGATGAGCGGGTAGGCCGCGGTATGCTGGGCGAGCGTCGCCTGCGTGCGCTTGAAAAGAGCATCGAGAGCGGTCGGCTTGATCTTGTCGGATTTGGTCAGGACGGCTTGATAGGAGACTGCGGCCTCGTCGAGCAGCTTCATGATGTCGGCGTCGACTTTCTTGATGCCGTGGCGCGCATCGATGAGCAGAAAGACGCGTGCGAGACGCTGACGGCCAGCGAGATAGTTTTTGACCAACGTCGTCCAGGCTTCGACCTTGTCTTTCGGGGCTTCGGCGAAGCCGTAGCCTGGCATGTCGACGAGAAAGGGCGCACCTGATTCCGGAACGAAGTAGTTCAGTTCCTGCGTGCGCCCCGGCGTGTTGGACGTGCGAGCAAGGCCATTCTGGCGGACCAGCGCGTTGATCAGGCTGGATTTGCCGACATTGGATCGTCCGGCGAACGCAATCTCGACGGGTCCACCAGGCGGCAAATGCTCAAGGCCGACGACGCCTTTGACGAACGTCCATCGCTGCTCGAACAGCGCGTTACCGGCTGCGTAATCTTCGGTGGTGAATGCGAACGGATCGGCCGCGTCCGTCATCCCTTCGACTCGCTGCCCATCCCGAATAGCCTGAGGACTGGACCGAAGGTGCGGCGGACGTTTGCGCCGAGGTGGATCTCGGCTCCCTGCTGTTTTGTGATGTACCACTGCTGGATGATCGAAAGCGTGTTGTTCCAGGCCCAGTAGATCACGAGGCCTGCCGGGAACGTGGCGAGCAGGAAGGTGAACATCAGCGGCATCCAACTGAAAATCTGCTGCTGGATGGGATCAGGCTGCGGCGGGTTCAGCTGCATCTGAATCCACATTGTAATGCCCATGATGATCGGCCACACGCCCACGAGCAGGAAAGCCGGAACGCCAAACGGAAGCAAACCGAAAAGATTGAAAATCGAGGTCGGGTCGGGCGCGGAGAGATCTTGGATCCAGCCGATGAACGGCGCATGGCGCATGTCGATCGACGTGTAGAGAACTTTATAAAGCGCAAAAAACACGGGGATCTGGACCAGGATAGGCAAGCACCCGGCGGCCGGATTGATCTTTTCTTTCTGGTAGAGCTGCATGAGCTCTTGCTGCATACGCGATTTATCATCCTTGAAGCGCTCGCGCAGAGCTTCCATCTGCGGCTGCAGCTTCTTCATCTTCGCCATCGAAACGTAAGATTTATTCGCGAGCGGGTAGAAAAGAAGCTTGACGATCACAGTCAGCGCCAGGATGGCGAAGCCGAAGTTTCCGAGAATGCCGTAGAGCCATGTCAACGCGTGGTTCATCGGCTTGGTCAGGAAGTAAAACCAACCCCAATCGATCATCAGATCGAACTTCTCAATCCCCAAGTCCTCGCCGTACTTCTCGATCAGCGAAGCCTTCTTTGCGCCGGCGTAGAGGTTGGTCTTCACCGAAGCGACGCTGCCCGCCGGCACGACCATGGGCACGGATTCGAACTCGGCAAGGAACATCGGGAGTTGCTTGGCATCCTTCGGCGCTTCCCCTTCAAGGTTGGCATTGTAGGCAACCTTCTGGTCGGGAATGATGGCGGAAGCCCAGTACTTGTCGGTGATGCCGAGCCATCCGCCGGTCTTGCCGTCGAAGCGCGCCGGGGGTTCAGTCGTTGCATTGTGGAAAGTAATTTCTTGCAGGCCCGCGTCTCCGGGAACTCCCAAAAGACCTTCGTGCTGAATCCAGACCGAGGGTGTCTTGGGTGCGCCGAACCGAAACAGACGTGCAAACGGTTTCAGTGCCACATCGCTGGTGCTCGTGTTCTCGACCTCGTCGTTGATCGAGAACATGAAGTTCTCGTCAACCGAAACAATGCGGCGGAAGATGAGCCCCTCACCGTTGGCCCACTCGAGTGTGACCGGCGAGTCCGGCTTTAGAGGGCCCGGCGTTTTCGCCGTCCAGAGCGTTTCACTATCTGGGACCTTTACGGGTTTACCGGACGAGGCCCAACCCAGGCGAGCGAAGTAGCCGCCGACCTCTGATAGTGGAGAGAACAGCACAATGTTGGGGCTCTTCGGGTCGACCGTCTCATGGTAATTCACCAGCGAGAGGTCGTCGAAGGCAGCTCCCTTGAGGGCGATTGAGCCCCTGAGAGATGGCGTTTCGATCGCGATGCGTGGTGAAGCTGCAATGGCCTGCTCACGTGTGGCAGGCTTGGTAGCAGCGATCGCAGCGGCGGGCGCTTGTGCTCCCGATGTTGCCGACGGTGCAGCTGCGGTGGGGATTGTCGACGGCGCGGATTTGGTTGCGGCGTCCCGTGCTTGACGTGCCTTCTCCGCCTCCATCTGAGGTGTGGCAAAGAAATAGCTCCAGCCCAACAGCACCGCCATGGAGAGAACGATCGCGATCAGGACGTTGACCTGGTTGTCGGGCTGCTGGCTCTTCATCGTGGCCTCAGTTCGGCGGTGGAGCGGCAAACGTGCCGCGCTCTCGTCTCATTCGATGCTTGGTGCTCATGCGTGTCACAATTGCTGTGCCGGGGCAAAGGGGACATGCCGTCACTGTGCAGGTGATGTCGTGCTTCGGTCGCTAGCGGCCTTCTCAGATCGATCATCTCCGGCCAGTCATCTGTTTTTTGGCCGTGGCTTCTTTGCGGGGGCGTGATGCACGCGATGAAATGCGCGTTCAAGATCTTTCTTGAGTGCGTCGAAGGGGATGTCGAGCGCGTCCTTGCGGGCGATGAGAACATAGTCCTGTCCAGGCCGCGCGGACGATGCGGCGATCGCGGTGACAGCAGCCTTCAGGCGGCGCCGGATGCGATTGCGCTCGACGGCCCCGCCTATGGCCTTGGTCACGGTGAAGCCGAAGCGGGGGGGTGAGGTCGCGGCGGCTGGTTCAATTCGAGGTTTCGTTTCCAAAACGAACGGGGGCGTCGGGCATCTCGCCCCGCCCCGGATGCGCAGGAATTCCGATCGTTTTCTCAGGGTGGCGAGCTTCACGATCCCACCCACGCTCGTTAGCCCGCAGCGGCGGCTGAGGCGCGACTAGGCCGACAGGCGCTTGCGGCCCTTGGCCCGGCGGCGGGCGAGAACCCTCACGCCACCCGCGGTTTCCATGCGCTTGCGAAAGCCATGCCGGCGCTTGCGCACAAGCTTGCTCGGTTGATACGTGCGCTTCACGGTACTCTCCGTCTCGTCGATGCGGCCGGCTGCTGAGGTCGTCTACGGACCGCGCCGGGCGATTTGGTTGCACTTTCAAAGGGCTGCCAGACACGTCCCGCAGAGCCGGCGCAATCGCGATCAGCTCTAGTCCTTTCCAGCAGGAATGGAAGAGGCAACTCTATAGGGGTGCCGCTTGACCAAGTCAATCGCTGCCGGTGACCACATCAGACCCGAAACTTCACGTACAAAGCACCGTATGCTGTCCGACGTACACTCATGCGCCCTGCCGATTTGTAGATGCACTAGAGGCGTCGTCGCTTACTTTCAACTCTTGTCCCAGTGCTCGGTGGCATCATCCCAAAAAACGATCGCCTTCCACTTTGGAGTGCTGTGCTCGGCAGTGCCGTCGAGGCGCAGAATGCTGTGCATGCCACGTGTCTGCAACGAGCGGCGGGCGAGCCAAGCCTTTAGTGTCCCTATACCATGACGCGGGAGATCCCATCGCCAAAGAACTGGTGGCGGCGTTCGTCCTGACGCGGACTGGTCGCGCTGCTTTCGGTCGCAGCAATTTAACGGAGTGCACGAATGCAGCCCGCTGAGGCGACGTCATCGTCCGACACCGCTTCTCCCACGACCCGGCTCGACGTGGATCTCTGCGTGATTGGCGCCGGCTCGGGCGGATTATCGGTAGCGGCGGGTGCCGCTGCATTCGGGCGCCGCGTCGCACTGATCGAAAAACACAAGATGGGCGGCGATTGCCTCAACTACGGTTGCGTCCCGTCGAAGGCCTTTATTGCCGCTGCACGGCGGGCTCATTTCATGAGGACGGCGGCGCCGTTCGGCATCCAGCCCGTGGAACCCATTATTGATCATGCGGCTGTCAACAAGCATGTCCAGTCGGTGATTGTTGCGATTGCACCGAACGACAGCGTCGAGCGGTTTCAAGGCCTGGGTGTGCAGGTGATCCAGGCAGCAGGCCGCTTCATCGATGGGAAAACTGTAGCGGCGGGTGATTATCTCATCGCGGCGCGGCGATTTGTGATCGCAACCGGATCTTCACCCTTGGTGCCGCCGATACCCGGCCTCGACAGTATCGACTACTTCACCAACGAGTCGCTTTTTCAAAACACTGTGCGGCCGGAGCATCTCATCATCATCGGCGGTGGGCCGATCGGAATCGAGATGGCGCAGGCGCATCGACGTCTGGGCAGCCGGGTGACGGTGATTGAAACTGCCAAGGCACTCGGCAAGGACGATCCCGAACTGGCATCGCAATTGCTCGACTTGATCCGTGCGGAAGGCGTGGACGTGCGCGAGGGCACGTCCGCAACAGCCGTGTTGCGGACGGAGGCGGGCGTGCGCGTCGAGCTCAAAGGGACTAGCGGTGGAGATTTCGTCGATGGTTCGCACCTTTTGCTCGCTGTCGGACGGCGGCCGAACATCGGCGATCTCAATCTGACGGCGGCAGGGGTCCGGTTCGAGAAGAGCGGGATCATCGTCGATCGCAGTCTGCGCACCAGCAACCGGAAGATCTTTGCAATCGGTGATGTTGCGGGCGGCCCCCAATTTACACATGTCGCCAATTACCACGCGGGCATCGTGCTGCGGCGGGCTCTGTTTCGCATTCCAGCGAAGGTTCAGGCGGGGCATATTCCTTGGGTGACGTTCACGGAGCCGGAGCTGGCGCACGTCGGACTCAGCGAGGCCGATGCGCTGACTAACAAGCTGAAGGTACGGGTGCTGCGCTGGCCCTTCCATGAGAACGACCGGGCTCAGGCCGAGGGCGAGACGCATGGACACGTCAAGGTCGTTACCGATGCGAGGGGCCGCATTCTTGGCGCGACTATCCTTGGAGCGCAGGCCGGCGAGCTGATCCAGATGTGGTCGCTCGCCATCTCCCAAGGCCTGGGTATTCGAGCCATGACTGGCTGGATTAGCCCCTACCCAACGCTGGGCGAGGCGAACAAGCGTGCCGCGTACAGGTTCTTCGTGGATTCCGCAGGCAGTCCATTGCTGCGGCGCATCATTGGCTGGCTGGCAAAGCTTGGTTGAGTATCCGGTTAAGCAAAACTTGGCGATGTCCGCATCAGTGCCTATGTATTGTTCGTGAAAACCGCTTAGGGCACCACCGGGCGAGCGGCTGACAAGTTGCTCTCGAAGTGTCACATTCCCGGCCGTGACGGGAAGAGGCCCTGACGACGTGCTGCAGGATTTGGAACGCCAGAAATCCGCCGATGGCCAGGGTCAACCCCGGCCAGAGGAGACGGTTGTCCAGCGCGTGATTGGAAGAGTCGGGGGGGCATGGCGTGGGCTTCGATCGCGGGTGCGGTTTGGGCTGCCAGCCAAGCTGCTCGTCATCACCGGCGTGTTCGTCATGATCGCCCAGGTTTTGATCTTCCTGCCCGCGCTCGCAAGCTTCCGCGTCAATTGGCTGAATGATCGAATCAACACTGCGCTGGTTTCGGCGCTGGCAGCCGACGCCGTACCCGGGCGAGAAGTTCCGCCTGCCCTTCGTAACGAGTTGCTGCGAACGGCGCTGGTGCGCGCCATTGCCATCCGCCGTGGCGGCGCGCGCCGTGTGATCCTTCCGCCTGTGCAGGAAATCAGCATCGACGTGACGTACGATATGCGCCAGCTGGCGCGAACGACATTCTCAGAACAAGTCGGGCAGCGGCTCGTTCACATCGGCGATGCACTCGATGTCATGCGCTCTGATGGCGATCGCACGATGCGAGTGATCGGCTTGGTGGGCCCGCGCTTCGATGATGTGATCGAAGTTGTCATGCCGGAAGAGCCGCTGCAGCGCGCAATGTACCGGTACGGCACGGAGATCTTCTGGCTCTCGTTGTTCGTAGCGGTTGCGACGGCAGCCCTCGTTTACATCGTCATAAGTCAATTGCTGGTGAAACCCATCCGCAAGCTTTCGCGCAATATTGTGGACTATAGCGGCAATCCAGAGGATCCGTCGCGGGTTGTCGTGCCGTCGGGACGAGCGGATGAGATTGGCCGCGCGGAAGAAGAGCTGGCGCAGATGCAGCGGCAGCTGTCACAACTCCTAAAACAGAAGACTCGGCTTGCGCAGCTAGGACTTGCGGTATCGAAGATCAATCATGACCTGCGCAACATGCTCGCGAATGCACAGCTGATCTCTGATCGGTTGACGGATAGTGCTGATCCGACGGTGCAGCGTGTGGCGCCCAAACTGATCGCATCCCTCGACCGAGCCATCAATTTCTGCAACGAGACGCTGCGCTTCGGACGCACGGAAGAGACGGTGCAGCGCCGCGAGGTGTTCGCACTCCGACCGCTCGTCGAGGATGTGGTGGAGACGCTCAATCTCGGTCGCGACGATTCCATCGCGCTTATTCTTGATGTGGATCCCGCGCTGCAGGTGGATGCAGACCGCGGGCATCTGTTCCGGATTTTTTCCAACGTTTGCCGCAACGCGGTGCAGGCGATCGAAGGGCGGGACGAGGGTCCCGCAGGCGGGCGGATCGAGATCCGCAGTTGGCGGGAAGACCACACGGTCTGCGTTGTCGTCAGCGATAATGGACCGGGCGTGCCCGCTAAATCTCGTGACAAGCTGTTCCAGCCGTTTCAAGGCTCGACACGGCGCGGCGGAACGGGGCTGGGATTGCCAATCTCCGCGGAACTTGCCCAGGCCCACGGTGGTAGCCTACGGCTGATCGAGACGCTCTCTGGGGCGGCATTCGAACTCCGGATTCCCGATCGGCAGGCGTAATGCGTGGGCCGCCGGCTGTGCTCCGACGATGGTTTGCGCGCATAGAGGATATTGGCTGCCGGCGCGACCAACAGCCTCGCTGCCCCCCTTGCGCCCGGGGAACTCTACCAGTAGAAGGGGCCCTCTTGCCGCTGAGGTGCTGGCTGGGTCGTCAACCCGTCGCTGGTCTCAGGATCCCTTAGCAAGACAAGCGCCCGTAGCTCAGCTGGATAGAGCACCAGACTACGAATCTGGGGGTCAGAGGTTCGAATCCTTTCGGGCGCGCCATTTTTTTCACGTACGAGAAACTTCTCCGACAGGCGTTCGCTCGCCGCCGTGCGTTGTCAGCACCTTTGGCCGCGCGTGACGTAGTCGCGGCGAACTGAAATCCCGCGCACTAGAGCCAACCCGAGCCCAGTTGCCGGGTGAAAGGCACTTCGGATCGCGACCGCCGTGGTGGGCGGACGAAACCCGGCCTTGGGTGCCAGCAACTATCGACGGGACATGGGTAACGTTGTCGTCGAGTCGGTACTGGTCGGCGTCTCCCGTTGTTGGGGCTGTGGAGTTTCAACCGTTGAACCGCCCGATTGTGACAGCGGTGGCGTACCGGGAGGCAGGTCATTCATCAGGCGCCAAATCTCGAACCAGAGAGGCACGCGGTTCATCTGCACCCAGCCGCGAGCGCGCACGCCTTGCCGTAACTGTTGTGGCGTCGGCCAAGTAGCGCCCTCCTTCCGCTTCACAATCAATCGAAAACGGCCCCGGCCATCGTCGGACGGGTCAATAAAATTGACGGTTCCAAGAAACGTTCCGGTGGAGATTTCCGGCAGCCCTGAAAACTGCAGAACGGGCCATCCTTCGAACTGCAGGCGGACGTCCTGTCCAACTCGGAGGAAGGGCAGATCCACGCCATTGACGTAGATTTCAACTGTCCTGTCGTCTGTTTCGGGAACAATATGCGCGATCGGGACACCAGATTTCAGCAGGCCGCTGTTCTCTCCAGCGAGAATACTTTGCACGATCCCATCTCGCGGTGCCCGAATTTCCAGCGTCATTTGCCGAGCGATTTGTGTGTCGAGCCGCGCGAGACGTCCCTCGGCATCCGCAAGATCTTTTTGTGCCCGCGCTTCGGCAATACGTGCCTGTTCGACACTGAACTCCGTCGAGAATTCTTTCTTCTGAAGCGCTTTCTGGCGTTCCCGATTTTTGTTGGCCAGTTCTACGGATAGTTCGAGCGCGGTGATCTCTCGCGCGAGCGCTTCGCGTTCTTTTTTGAGGCGGGCCAAGATGTCGGGGTCGTTGTCTGCCATGCGTGCAACAACATCACCCTTTTTGACTCGATCTCCTTCGCGGACGAACCACTTCTCGATGTTGCCATCCAGGTTAGCCGTAATGATCTGGAGCCGCTCGGCTGGATCGAAGGCGATCACGCGGCCGTCGCCTACAGCTGTTTGCTGCCAGGGAATAAAGAGCATCGCCAGAATGATGAGCGCCGCTGTTGCCAAGATAATGCGGATCGATCTGCGGATCGCCCACGGGGTGCTGAGCATCCGGTATGCCAGGGATTGCGAAAGGTCAGCCGGAGTCATGCGTCGGTCCCTCGGATCTTCACAGCGCGCGTGATGTAGGGATCAATTGCGGTGTCGAACGAATTGATCATCAAGATGCGGTCGGGGAAGCGAGCTTTGAACTCGCGGATAAACGTAATCTGGTCGTCCGCCTCCATGAGGTTGAAGAACATATCGATGAGTACGACCGGACGGTTACTCATGAATGTTCTGGCGACTGCGTAGCGCGCGCGATCGGAGATACTCATCTCAACGTCGTTGAGCACATGGTCGGCATCTGTCTTTTCGGACGGGCGCAACAGTGGGTTGTCGAGAACGGTCGATCGAGCTGCATTCAGCGTATCCGCATCGCTCAGCAAAGAAAGATTTTCTGCCAACGTCATACGTAGGACAGCAGGACGGGCCAAAAACAGAACTTGGTCTGGCGCAGTTTCGCGGCTGATCGAAGCGTCGCTATTCCATTTCAGCGTAACATCGTCAAGGCGATCCGAAGCTGCGATTCGCTGAAGAAAGACACTGCAGTTCCGGCGCGAGGGTCCGCGCAAGGCTATGACCTCCCCGCTTTTAAGCTCCAGGGGTTCCCACAGCAATCCGGACGTTAGCGTAAGTCCGCGAATCACGGCGGGTTTCGACGCAGCTACTCGCTCGGGCTCACCCGCATTGGCTTCGGTCAGCTGGCTAATCTTGCCTGCGGCAACGACCGTTTCATAAAAGCTGTCCAGGTAGAAATAAAAGCGCGTCAGCGCCGCCATGTTGGACAAGACGATGATTTCGGCGGCAACCAATTGTCCGAGGCTGAGCTGACCATTGATGACCAGCCACCCACCCACGCCGAAAAAGGCCGCGCTTGCGAAAGCCTGGATCAGGAAAAGCGCGCCGCCCTGCCACAACAACAGGCGCAGATAGTCGAAGTAGGTGCGGACATACTCGGTCGAAAGGTCGTCCGTCATCGAATGGACAATGCGATTGTTATCGCTCTGGCGCAGCATCGACCGGTTTTCGGCAACCTGTGACAGCCAGAACGCCACGCGGTACTTCTCGGTGGATCTCCGGGTCCCGCGCTTCACGCCTTGCTTGGCCGAAAAGCCGATGATCAACATGCAGGTCAGCGCCACCACGATGCTGAACGAAAAGAACAGCGGATGGTAGAACGCGAGGATCGCGATGCCGACCAGACTAACGACAAACACGCCCAAGACTTCGGAAGCCAATACCGAGAAAGCGGCTTGGAACGTCATGACATCGAAGAAGCGATTGGCAACTTCACGATCGTCGAACTCGTAGGCTTGCGAGGGACTATCCAGCAGAGCACGCGTGCCTTCGAGCGCCGTTCGAACAAAAGTTCTTTTGGCGATCAAGGCCGCGACGCGGATCTGGAACAGCCGGATAAAGGTGCCAACGAGGAGAACACCAAGCACAATCACCGACAATGCGAGGATCGGAGGTGCTGCGCCGGTAAAGGCCGCTTGGTTGACGAGGATCTGCGAGGCGAGCGGCACAGCCGCCGCAACGAGGCCAAGCGCAATCGTATAGACGAGCAGGATGAAGATTTCCCGTCCGTCGAGGCTGACCATGCGGATCGCAGGTCGAACGATTTCGCTCCAAGTGCGCTGGTCTTGGTCCGGTCGATATGGCATCGAGTTCCGCTGTTGGCTCTGAGAGATAGGTAAGGTGGGCCGCCAAGCGCTCATGTGGGTGTATTTGGCGCGCTGGCAGTGAGCCGACACATGGGAGCGATCGGTCGCTCATCAAGCACGTCGTTCATTCCCGCTGTGTTTGAGGTGCGGTCCTCGATACCCATCAATGCGCGGCAAAATTATGATTCTCTTACTATTTTAGGCCTAAGCGAAGTTGGCTTTATCCCATTTGGTGATCGATATATGCGATCGAGCCGCACGGCGACCCGGATGTTTCCGATCATTGCTCCTCCGACGGGCTCTACGAGCGTTCTCATCTGGACGCCAGTAAATCTAGTGGACGCCAGTAAATCTAGAAAGTTCAACGGGAAGCAGCAGATTGCAGACCTGAAAAGGCGCAACTTTTTGTCTCTACGAAGTAGTAAGTCGTGTTCTCTATCGGTTGCAACGTGGTGCTACGTCGCCGCGCACCCTGATTGTTGGCGCGCATCCGGCTCCCAATATAGGACCATGGGACTGTACACGGATAGGCGATGAAGAGGGGGCCTGCGTGCCAAACTTAAGGCAACTCGAGTATCTTGTTGCGCTTGCTGATACACAGCATTTTAGGAGAGCGGCGGAGCGGACCAATACGACCCAGCCGACTCTCAGCGAACAGCTTAAGGCACTAGAGGAGCGTCTCGGGTTTCAACTTGTCGAGCGGTCCTCGTCCGGGGCCATTCTTACCCCAGCAGGGGTTCAGGTGGTCGAAATCGCCCGCCGAATGTTGCGGGACGCAAATGAAATCCGGGCGATTGCCAGCTTCCAGAACAACAAACTTTCGGGCTACCTGAGGCTCGCCGTACCATCGACGATCGGCCCGTACCTTTTCAAATATGCCGCACCTCGCCTCCATCGCGCCTATCCGCAACTTCGACTGCATGTGCGCGAAGACTTGCCGGGTAATCTCTTCAAGACACTTTCAGATAGCCAGGATGACTTGATCATCACATTGTCGGCTTCTCAGTCGAGCGATATTGCGGCCATTCCGCTCTTCCGCGAGCCGCTGAACCTGGTCGTGGGCGCTGATGATCCGCTGGCGAAATCAGGCAAAGTGTCGCTTGCTGATCTGAAAGGCCGGGACTTGCTCACGCTTGGTCCAGCTCACAAGCTTCATGACGGTGTCCTGCCCCTCTGCGAGGAAGTTGGCGCCAAACTTCGATTTGACTTCGAGGGAACCAGCCTCGACATGCTTCGCGAAATGGTGATCATGGGGCTTGGCGTTACGTTCATGCCGGGGCTCTACACGAACCGTGAACTTGTCAGCGACCTCGATGTGGCGGTGCTCGGTCTGGAAGACCGTCAAATTTATCGGACCATCTATTTGGCACGGCGCAAGGCCACGCTTCGCGCCGGTTCCTATGAAAAACTTGTCGATTTCTTCAAGAGGCTCCCAAGCGAAGTGCCGGAAATGAAGTGTCTCGAGCCAGCTTAAAGCAACGCGATTGATGCCAGCCTCGGTGCGACAAGCGGCGCCACGCGACCGGCGCTTTATGAAGGTCAGTGTGTTAAAGCCGCGATACGGCAAAAGGCTTAGTTCAGGTCCGGTTTGATCGAAGCGGCTGGATGACGAGCATCGCCGCGGCGGTTCATCGGGCGAACATAGGTGATGCTCGCATCGGGATGTTCAATCTTGACTTTTTGTGCGGCAGCCAGTGCGTCATGACCTTCGGCGGTGACGTGCCGCGCGCGACCGTTGAGTTTCAGGCCTACGGTGAACTGCATAGATGGCCCTCCGTATCTTGCTCAGCTCTCAAGTGTAGCACGAGTGACCATCAGTAACGACGATGGAATTGCCCCCAGGCTTAGCTGCAGGCGAAACTGCCAGAGCGGAGCCAGACGACAGCAACGCTCCACCACCGCACCAGTTCCGATAGCACGCTGATCATTCGGACCTCGCATGAGCGAGGAAGAAGCGGAGCATTTCGGTGGTGGCATCGGGGCCGCTTGGATCGGTAAACGAGCCCGCCGGGCTGCCGCCCGACCAAGCGTGGCCTGCCCCGTGGATAACCCAATCCTCAATGACGCTTTGGCCCCCTTCGTTGCGCTGGATGGAGCGGGTGAAGCTTCTGCCCCCGGGCGAGATGCCGCGCTCGACCTCGCGGGGATACGTGTTGCCGGCAGCCGCCCCGGCCACGACATCAGCGCCGTTTCGTGGATGCACCGTTTTGTCCGCATCGCCATGGAAGACGATGGTCGGAATGAGCGACTCGCGTGTGGAGGTGTAAAGGCCGTGCCGTCCCTGCATGGCCGCGAAGGCCGAAGGCATATCGCGCGCAACGCCGCAGGCCAGCCCTGAATGCACGCCGGCAGCGGCGAAGATATCAGGATAGGCCTCAGCGACGACGCTGGCCGCCGCGCCACCTGCCGAGAGACCAGCGATATAGACCCGTCGCGGATCGATGTTGTGATCCTTCATGATCTGCTCAGCGATGCCGGCAATCAGCGATGGTTCACCCCGGCCGCGCGATTGATGCTTGGTTTCGAACCAGTTCCAGCACTTCGAGGTGTTCGCGGCAGCGATCTGTTCGGGGTAGGCGACAAAGCAGCCGTTCCCTTCAGCGGCAAAATTCATGCGTGTGCCGGCGGCGAAGTCATCGGCCGATTGGGTGCAGCCGTGAAGCATAATGATGAGGGGGCGCGGCTCGTGCGGAGAGCGACTGGCCACGCTCGGGATATAGAGCTTGTAGTCGCGCTTGCCGGCGGCGTTGCTCAAGGATTTCGTGATGAACGCGCCGGCTGCGGGCGCCAAGTCGGACGGCGCCGCATGCTTCGCCTTCTTTAATCCGGCCGGAAGGGATTGCAGCCCTTCAAAGATGCGAGCGGAGCCGTGCTGCGATGATGGGTCAGGCTTGGGTGGGGCGGGGCTCGGTGCCGGCTCAAGCGGTGTCGCACTCGTCTCGTGTGATGCTGATGCCGTGATGTCGACGGCCATGACATCGATCGTCAGCGGCGAACGTGTTTGACCAGTGGTCTCGTCACTCGGACTGGGCGAGGGCCGACCCCGCAGCAGACGCTGTATGAAATCCGTCGCCTCGCTCAGACGGCCCGATCGCGTGAGGCGAACCGCCTGCACCATCTCGTCCGGTATCGGCTTTGTCATCGCGGAGAGTCCTCTTCGACACTGTTGATCTGGCGGGCGGACGAGGTCCGGCCGCTGCGACGGGCGACGTTTCGTTGAAGGGTCACCGCATGCGTTCCGCCAGGGCGGATTTCACGTCGGCGCTCGCATGCAGGGCGCCGAGAACGGCAATCGAGGCGATCGTTTCGCGGGCAAGTTCGGGAGAGACGTCGGCGGCGATGCTGACAAGGCCCAACACGTTGATCTCAAGCTGGTGTCCCGCTGCCCGAGCAGTTTCCAGTTCCTGCCTCGTGATGTGCCGAAGTCCGAGATCAAGGGATTGGCGGACAATGCTCTTTTTCAGAACGTCGTCGTGCCGGTCGAGCTGGTTACGGATCGCTGTCCGGATCAGGTCGGTCCGGTTGGCATAGAAGCCGTCCTTAACCAGCAGGTCGATCTGACCCAGATCGACAAAGCCCAGGTTAAGGGTGATTTTCTCGCTGTCCGTTCGTGGTCGAACCACCTGGTTCATGGCCGCGTTCACCATCCATATACCATCTAAGTGGATGGTATATGGAGTCGCTTGGGCGGAAAACAAGGCTTCTGAAGTCGTCCACAGCCTCAGGTCGAGTTAACCGCCATGCGCGCAGCGCGCAGGAACGCGATCTTTTCGTCGGCGTAAGGCTCGAGATCCGGGCGCAAGACGACGCTTTCCTGTTCGTTGGGATCGGTGCGGGAGATGACCGCAGACGTCGGCTCGTCGCTGATATTCACGGGCAGATGCGGCACGCCCGCAGGAATATAGACGAGGTCGCCCTTGCGGGTGTGGATGTGGTGCTGGAGGCGGTCGCCATAGAGGGTGACGGCTTCGCCATCGAGAACATAGATCGCCGTTTCGTGATTTTCGTGGAGGTGGGCCTTGGCTCGGCCACCGGGCGGAACCGTGAGCAAGTGCATGCAGATGCCCTTGGAGCCGACTGTTTCGGCGGCGATGCCGCAGACGTACGTGAGGCCTTGCTTCCCATCGTAGGTGTCGGTTGCGCGGATAACGCGGCAGGCGTTGGGTGAGGGGTCTTGCACTGATGATGCCATGGGCAGGTCTCCTGTTGCTTCGACAGCGAGGCTGAACGCTGCTTTTGCCGTGCGAGGGTTTGATGCCTATATAAGGTTTGGCTGCCTTTTATGGAGGTGCAGGATGCGTTTCGCCGTGATGATCATCGCCGCTGTCGCCGTGGCCGCGGGATCTGCCCTGCCTGCGAGCGCTCAGGACACTGTGCCTGCGCCCGCGCCTCCGCCAGCGGTGGGGGAACCCACTCCCGTGCCGTCCGGTGAGCCGGATGACGTGGACAAAAGCGTCGACGAGACCACCGCCGCGATCGAAGAAGCCAAGAAGGCGGCCGTAGAAGCGATCGAGAAGGCCCGCGATGCGTTCAAGAAGGCGTTGAGCGTGGCGAAGCAGAATGCGGGTCCTGCGATCGACAAGGCCAAGGAAGCAACAATCGACGCACTGGAGAAAGCCAAGCAGGCGACCAGCGAAGTTCTCGACAAAGCCAAGCAGGCGACTGAAGAGGCCTTGGAAGCGGCCGAAGGCGAGAGCAAGGGCGGTGAACCTGCGACGCCGGAAGCCAAGCCGGCTCCGCAGCCTGAAGCTGCACCGGATGCTGCGCCGGACCCCAATGCTCCCCGCGAAATGTGATCTTGAAGCCGGCTACTTGCCCTGCCAGTCCAATTTGACCTCTTCGCACTTGGCGGTGACGAAGTCGTTCATGTCGTCCACGATCATGGAGCCCAGGACATTGACTGTGTTGTCTGTGGCCGTGGCTGTCCACATCATGCCCTTGACGAGTGTCGGGCCTTCGACCTTGCCCCAATTCATGACCGCTTTCGTGGCTTTGCCCTTTTCAAAGGTGACTTCAGGGGTCATTTCTGCGGTGATCTTCGAGGGTGCTTCGCCTTCGTGGTCGATGATGCAAGTGACTTTGTGAGGTGCGAATTTGACGACCTGATTATCGGTGGTCAGCGCCTTGGAAAGAACATCGCGGTCGGCCTTCAGATCGGTGTTGCAGACGACGCGACCCCACGGCCATGAGACCTTGGCTTTGGAAACGATCTTTTGCAGCTGTTCCTTGCGGAAGCTCTTCTTGACGGCACAGGCGACATTCTGGCCGTTCGCAGGATTGTGGAAGGCGGCACAGAATGCGGCCTTGCAAGCACGGCGGCCCTCGCGTTCGGCGGCCTCCTCGGGCGTGAGATCGATTTTCGTCGACGACAGCGTCGCTTTGTCATCAGCTGGGGCATCAGCCAAAGCCGGAGCCGCCCACAATACGGCGAAAACGAGCGGATAAACCATCAAACGCAGCATGTTAGCAGATGTCCTTTCGAACCGAATAGCCATCCCTATATGGCAAGTGTCGCTGAACTTGGGCGCGATCGTTAAGCTTGTGTAAGACGGCTTGAAGCCGGATCCTTCCCGACCCATATCTCGCTTACTGCGGTGCCGCACAGGCGGGCCGTACACAACCGGTCGCTTCTTGAAAAGGACCAACGACGAATGACCAGAATGACCCTGCTCTCGAACCCCTTGCTGTTGGGCTTTGAAGAGATCGAGCGGATGATCGAGCGTGCCGGCAAGAGTGCCGGTGGCGGTTACCCTCCCTACAACATCGAGCGCATCGCCGGTGACGGTAGCAAGCCTGAAGCCCTTCGCATTACTCTGGCTGTCGCAGGTTTCACGCGGGACGACCTGGACGTGAGCGTCGAGGACAAGCAGCTTATTGTGCGGGGTAAGGCCCAGGACGATAAAGAGCGTGATTTCCTCTACCGCGGAATTGCAGCCCGTCAGTTCAGCAAGGCTTTTCTGCTTGCAGACGGCATAGAAGTGCGGGCAGCCGATCTGCAAAATGGCCTGCTGTTTATCGATCTCGTGCGGCACGAGCCTGAACGATTTGTGCGGAAGATCGAGATCGGGGCCGAGAAAAAGCCGCGATAGATGCTGTGCCGCTACAGCCAAGCCGTTTGAATCGTAGGACGATCAAAGAACTGCGTGAACTTCGACGTCTTTTGGGGGTTTCCCAAAAGAGCGTCATGGAAAACGCACCCTCACGTGACGTCCTACCAGCTCTCCTCGAGGAGGATTGTGCGTCATGAATAATGCACCCGAAAAGAAGACGAAGTCGCGGCCGTCCGCGACAGCCGCGCCGCCTGTGATGAGCGAGATCGAACTCGCCCGGCTCGGTGGCGGTGAGGTGGCCTACATTAAAGTTCTCGATGTCGAGGAAGCCCGTCAGCTGTTCCCAGCGATCGAAGGGTTGCCGGCCGGGGTGCGATTGTTCGCTCTGCACGCGGCAGACGGAACGCCAATCGCGCTGACGGATTCGCGTCAGGCGGCGCTCAGCCATGCGATGGATGGTGAACTGGCGATTGCCAGCGTTCACTAATCGACAGATCAAGTTTGTTTGGGGAAGCCCTGGCCGGAAGGTCAGGGCTTTTTTGCCAGGGCGCTCGGCTCGCTCAGCCACGATACGAGGCGTACTGACCCTTTGGCTTGAAGCGCTCGAGGTAGGAGGGGACGATCGACGCGACCGAGTGCGGATGCAGGATGCCCAGGCCTGCGAGCGTGCGGCCATCGTCGAGCGCGGTTTTGCTGACGACATTGTCTCGCTGGAGAAGTCGGATCTGATCGAGCGTGACGGGGCGGAGCGCATTGGGGAGAGGCGAGGTGGCGATGGCCTGGAGCTTTGCGGCCCAAAACGGCAGGCCGAGATAGAAACGATTGCGGCCGGCATATTCAAGAGTGCGATCGAGCAACTCGCGGAAGGACAGCACTTCCGGGCCACCCAATTCGTAGATCGTGCCGGGTTTGGCTTTTCCATCGACCACGGCTTTGACGGCGGCGGCAACGTCGCCGACGTAGACGGGCTGGAACTTTGTCTTGCCGCCGCCGATCAGCGGCAGGAACGGCGACATCCGCGCCATTGCGGCGAAGCGATTGAAGAACTCGTCCTCGGGGCCGAATACGATGGACGGGCGAAGGATGACGGCACCGGGGAACTCCTCGAGGACCGCGAGTTCGCCCTCGGCCTTGGAGCGAGCGTATTTGGAGTTCGACTGCGCGTCAGCACCGATCGCGGAGATGTGGACGAACGTGCGGGCGCCGGCCGCCTTGGCGGCTTTGGCGACGGTGCGAGCCCCCTCGTCGTGAATCGTGTCGAACGTCTGCTTGCCTGTGGAGGCGAGGACGCCGACCGAATTGATCACGACATCGGCGCCTTTGACGGCTTCTGCGACAGAGGCCGGATAGCGGAGATTGGCTTGGACCGCGTGGATTTGGCCGACGACGCCCATCGGCTGGAGGTATCCGGCGAGGTCAGGACGGCGGGTCGCGGAACGGACCCGCCAGCCATCCTGGGCGAGGGCGCGAACCGTATGGCGTCCGACAAAGCCGGAGCCGCCGAAGATGGTAACGAGACCAGTTGCGCTCGGTGCCTGAGCCATGGCGTTAAGTGCCCTTATGGTGTGTCACCGGCGCTGACCTCGATCGGTGCGGCGGCGTCGTTGTTTAGTCGGCGCAGGCGCAATTGACAACGTGTCCAGGTGCCACTAAACGCCATGCTCCTGCCGAACGTTGCCCAGATGGCGGAATTGGTAGACGCACTAGTTTCAGGTACTAGCGCCGCGAGGCGTGGAGGTTCGAGTCCTCTTCTGGGCACCACTTTCGTTTGCACCCTTTCTATACGGTGCGCCGCGGCATCAGATCGGTGACCGCTGCGGAGCCGGTGCCGGCGGAGGCAACCCGCCCGCAACATGAGGCCTCCGATGAGCGCTCCCGTCATCAAGCTGCACAAAGGTGATCTGGCTGCGAACGTCGGTTTCGGCCCGGCGGTGGCTGTCGATACCGAGACGATGGGGCTCAACCCGCACCGGGATCGGTTGTGCGTCGTGCAGCTGTCGGCGGGCGACGGGACGGCCCATATCGTTCAGATCCTAAAGGGGGGGCCGGAGCCGGTGCGATTGAAGGCGCTGCTGGCCGATGAGAGCGTCTTGAAGATCTTCCACTATGCACGGTTCGACATTGCGGCGCTGTACAACGCGCTGGGCGTGATGACGGCGCCCGTCTATTGCACGAAGATCGCGTCGAAACTGGCGCGGACCTATACGGATCGGCACGGGCTGAAGGAATTGGCGCACGAGATCCTGGGGGTGGAGCTGTCAAAGCACCAGCAGAGTTCGGATTGGGGGGCCGCGGAACTGACCCAGCAGCAGTTGGCGTACGCGGCGCATGACGTGCTGCATCTGCATGCCATCAAGGATCGGCTGGATGCGATGCTGGCGCGTGAGGGGCGGACGGAGTTCGCGCAGGCGGCATTCAAGTTCCTGCCGGTACGGGCGCGGCTCGATCTCACAGGATTTCCCGAGGACGACATCTTCGCACATTAGGTGTTGCCGTGGCGTCCCCAATGCCCCGATGTGTCTGTCTTGGTTCAATTTTCAGGGCGTGGCGAACGGTTTGCCGCGGGTGTCTGGCTTGAGCCTAGTCCCAATCTCACCCAAATTGGCGGCGAGGGTGCATCGTAGCGCTCTCCCACCCCAGTTGCGGACCGTTCCATTTCCATGGTGATGACCTTCGAGGCCGATCGCACGCAGGGCTCGCCGATGAGCGGCGGCCGCGCGAGCGGCTCGGGAATCGTGCTGGCCACAGATCGCAGCGACGGATTCCGCAAGGCACGGCGCCACACCAAGGTGGTGAAGGTTCTGCGGCTGGCGTTGCCGATCGTGGGCGCGGTGATGTGCGTGATTTATGTCGGCGCGCTCGTCGGATCAGGCGGTTTCATGAATAGGATCCCGGATGTGGCGATCCCGCGGATCACGCCGCAGGATCTGTCCATGCAGAACCCCAAGTATGATGGCGTGACGGAGGATGGCGGGACCTACCGTGTGGCGGCGGCGCGCGCGCGGCAGAACTTCGACCGCACCGATCTCATCGAACTCGAAAGCATCACGGGCGATCTTGTTGCTAAGGATAAAACTACAACAAAACTGACGGCCGTGGCCGGTGTTTTCAATCACAAGGAAAACGTGCTCGACTTGAAGGAGAAGATCGAGATCCGGTCGGACAACGGGTTTTCGGCGGATCTAACAAGCGCAGTCGTGCGCACGCGGGAAGGACGTATCAATAGCGATGATCCCGTTCGTGTCGGCTTTCCTGCCGGATCGGTGACGGCAAAACGGCTCGAGATCCGGCAGAAGCTTCGCGAAGTGACGTTCGTCGAGGAGGTCGTCGCGCGGCTCGTGCCGTCAACGAAAGCGCCCGCAAATCCAAGCGAAGCAAAGCCGAAGGGTACCGCGGCGCTGCTCGGCAGTTCGGATGGTCCGGTCGAAATTACATCGGCACGTCTCGATATCCAGGATCTCGACAAACGCGCGATTTTTACCGGGAATGTGCGCGCAGCCCAGGCTGGCGCGACGCTGGAAACGCCTGAGATCACGGCATTCTACGAAGGTGGATCGGGCATGCCGGGCGCTCAATCCGCCTCGGGTGATTCTGGCGGAAAGCTGACGCGGATCGTCGCCAAGGGGCCGTTCGTGATGACGCGGGACAATGGCGATCGCGTCACCGGAGACGGAGCTCTTTTCGATGCGCAGGCCGAGACGGGTCTGCTCGAGGGCAGCATCGTCATGACGTCGGGCCCCGATCGCCGTGTAACGGCGGAGCGCGTTGAACTCGATCAGGCAAAGGATAGCGCGGTACTGACCGGCGAGGTCGTCGTGGTCAACGGAGAGACGGTTTTGAGGGGCCGCCGACTCTCCATTGATCGCCCGGCCGGGCGATCGTCTCTTACCGCACCGCCGATGGCAGGGAGTGGACCGGGACGGATCACCGCGCGATTCGTCCAAAAGGATACGGGAACGAAAAAGCCGGCTGACACAGAGACCAAGGGCGCCGCGGGACTTGCCCAGTTCAAGACATCACCGGGAGCGCCGCTCGATGTGGAGGCGGACTCGCTCGATGTGGATGATACGGCGCGATTGGCGATCTTTCGCGGCGATGTTGTCACCAAGCAAGGTGAGGTGACGATGCGGTCACCGCAAATCCGGGCCAGCTATACGGGATCGGCGCGTTTAGCGGATATGAATGCCGGCGCTGACGAGCCGTCGGGCAGCGGCGGCAGCAGTCAACTCGAGCGCATCGAGGCCGACGGCGGGGTGGTCGTGACCACGGCCGACGGGCGAAAGGTCACCGGCACCACGGCACGTTATGAGGCGAAGACAAACAGCGTCGCGGTGACGGGTGACGTCGAGCTCTCGCAACAAGGGACTGTTGTGCGTGGCAACCGTCTCGTGATCGACATGGCATCAGGCAAGGCGACAATCGATACGTCCGCCGTCAAGGCTTTGGCCAAGCCGTCCGACGGTTGGTCAAGCGAAGTCCAAGGCCGCTCGACCGGTGGCCGGCCGAGCGCTATCTTTTTTCCCGACGAGTTACGCAAGGCTCAGGGCTCAAGCCAGAAGTCATCGAAAGCCGCACCGAGGGTGCAGCCCGGCACTGAGGCTTCGGGCTGGAGTTCCGAGACGTTGCCAGCAGCCCCACGGCCGTGAGCGCAGGCAAAGACCACCAACAGGATTCTTTTCGTGAAGATCACGTCGCTCACAGGATTGTTCAAAGCGCAGGTGCGGGGGCGGCGTGCGACGGACGGCATCCAGAATGGATTTTCAGACGCACACGCCGAAACGTATGGCCGGCATGACCCTGATGCAGAAGCTGTCGATCCGTCGATTGGGGGCGAAGGCTGGCTGACGGTCGTCGAGGTCAAGAAAGCCTATCGGAAGCGGCAAGTTGTGAAGGGCGTGAGCCTCGCCGTCGGGCGTGGGGAATCCGTAGGGCTGCTCGGACCGAACGGTGCGGGCAAGACGACGGTTTTCTATATGATCACTGGGCTTGTTCCCGCGGATGACGGACGGATCACAATCGACGGCCGGGACGTGACACGGCTACCCATGTACCGCCGGGCGCGCCTTGGCATCGGCTATCTGCCGCAGGAAGCCTCCATCTTTCGCGGGCTCTCGGTCGAAGACAACATCATGGCGGTTCTCGAACTCGTCGAGCCCGACAAGCGCCGCCGAAAAGAACAGCTCGATAGCCTCCTGGAAGAGTTCCGCATCACGCGGCTTCGTAAGTCGCCCTCGATTGCACTGTCCGGCGGTGAGCGGCGGCGATGCGAGATTGCTCGCGCCCTGGCGTCACGGCCCTCGTTCATCCTTCTGGATGAGCCGTTTGCGGGTATCGATCCCATTGCCGTGGGCGATATTCAGGAGCTCGTTCGGCACTTGACGGACCGTGGCATCGGGGTCCTGATCACGGATCATAATGTGCGCGAGACACTGAGCCTTATCGACAGAGCCTACATCATCTACGATGGTCAAGTTCTGACACACGGTAAGCCTTCGGAAATCATAGAGAACGAGGACGTCCGGAAAGTGTATCTGGGAGATATGTTCGTTAACGGGCGTTGATTATAGATCGCGACGCGCGTTTCGTAGTGGTGCCTCGAAGAAGTCATGGCGATCTCGACAAAATTAGAGATGCGGCAAGGCCAGCAGCTGGTGATGACACCCCAGTTGCAGCAAGCCATCCGGCTGCTTCAATACTCGAATCTGGAACTTAGCCAGTACATCGAAGGCGAACTGGAACGCAATCCGCTGCTTGAAATCGAAGATGCGGCCACTGATGCCCCGGCCGGTCCGGAACATGACGGGCGCGAGAGCGCTGGCGACGTGGTCGATGCCGCCGCTCACAGCGACAGCGGTGAGAGCGACGACTGGCTCGACCTTGAGAAGCCGAGCGCAGCGGATGCCACCGACAGTTTCGATACCGAGTTCGAAAATGTCTATCCGGACGCGGCGCCGTCCGACGGGCCCGATCCCAACGGCTCACAATGGTCGCAGGTCAAGCAGCGGGGCTCATCGTTCGAGGGCGACGATAGCAATCTTGAAGCCTATGCAACGGCCGACATCTCGCTGCGGGAGTACCTCGTCGAGCAGGCGGCGCTGGCTATCCGCGATCCCGCCGAGCGGTTGGTGGCGCAGTATCTGATCGATACCGTCGACGAGGCCGGCTATCTGCATGCCGATCTTCGAGACATCGCTGGGAAGCTTGCCGCGCCTGAAGGCATGGTCGAGCGGGTGCTGGGCGTTTTGCAGAGCTTCGAGCCTGTCGGCGTGTGTGCGCGTTCGCTCGCAGAGTGTCTGGCACTGCAGCTGAAAGAGCAGAACCGGTACGACCCCCAAATCGCAGCGCTCCTTGATAATCTCACACTGCTTGCAACGCACAACTTCGCGGCGCTGCGGCGCGCCGTCGGCGTCGATGCCGACGAACTGGCCGAGATGATCGGCGAAATCAAAACGCTCAACCCAAAACCGGGACTGAAGTTTGGATCCGTGCAGATGCAGCCGGTGGTGCCCGACATACTCGTTCGGGCGGGGAATGACGGTAGTTGGCTGATCGAGCTCAATTCCGACACGCTGCCGCGCGTGCTCGTCAACCGCGTTTATTATGCCAAGGTCTCAAAGACGGCTCGCACCGAGAAGGACAAGGGGTACCTTCTGGAGTGTCTGCAGACGGCGAACTGGCTCGTGAAGAGCCTCGATCAACGCGCGCGCACTATTCTAAGGGTGGCCGAAGAGATCGTGCGCCAACAGGACGCGTTCTTCACCCATGGCGTGCAGTACCTGCGGCCGATGAACTTGAAGACCGTGGCCGATGCGATCTCGATGCACGAATCGACCGTGTCGCGTGTCACCTCGAACAAGTACATAGCGACGCCACGGGGAATCCTGGAGCTGAAGTACTTCTTCACGTCCTCCATCGCATCCGCGGATGGGGAGGGCGAGGCGCATTCGTCGGAGGCCGTCCGGCACCGGATCAAGCAGTTGATCGACGGGGAAGTGCCGAACTTGATCCTGTCCGACGACATGATCGTCGAGAGGTTGAAGAGTGATGGTGTCGATATCGCCCGGCGGACGGTCGCCAAGTACCGGGAGGCGATGCGCATCCCGTCGTCCGTGCAGCGGCGCCGCGACAAGCGGATGGAGCGCGCTGCTCGCGCCTGAGGGCCCACGGATGGCGGATCACCTCGGCAGGGGGTGATCCTTGTGCGGTGCACAAGGTTGTACACTCGACAAAGGTTTGACAGATGGCGCGACACAGACTAGCGTTCGGGGATGTTGGGTGTCGCGACGGGCGTGCGCGTAACCTATTATAATTGCTACTTTTCGTGCGACTTCGTGGGGGAGCGAAGTTGGCCAGCGGGTGGGTGGCGTAGAGACAACTTAAACCTTGATGTGGTAGCGGCGGGTCCTTAAGGGATCGTGCTGGTCAGCGTATTTACGCAGCTGCGTGCAAACGCTGACGGCTCGACGCAGGGAACTGGTATGATCAAGCAGCCGTTGGTATCGGACCATGCCCGTATGGCAGAGTTCGAAGGCAAATGCGGGTGCGAGGCGAGCATGAGTCCGGCGGTGGTATCGCCGGGCAAAAAACTTGGCGCGCGGGATATGGGCATCCCCGGGCAGGTCAGCATCAAACGAGGCTTCGGGGAGGATCGGCGCGCGTCACAACAGCAGCGGCCGCACCCCATTGAAAGAACCCAAACATGGATTTGACAGACATTCTGTCCGCCGATGCGATCATTCCTTCGCTTGACGTGACCTGCAAGAAGCAGGCGCTCAATGAGCTTTCCATGAAGGCCGCACTCATCACAGGGCTCGAACAGCGCGATATCTTCGATGCGCTGCTGCAACGCGAGCGCCTAGGGTCGACGGGTCTGGGTCGCGGGATCGCCATTCCCCACGTCAAGTTCAAGGCGCTGACGCGGATCGTGTGCATCTTTGCGCGGCTTTCGAGGCCCATTCCGTTCGACAGCCAGGACGATCAGGACGTGGACCTGATCTTTCTTTTGCTCGCGCCAGAACACGCGAGTGGCGATCATCTGAAAGCGCTGGCGCGGATTTCGCGTTTAGTGCGGGAGCCTGCAACGCTGGAACAGCTCCGCAGCGCGCCGGATGGTGACATGCTATGGCGGCTACTTTCGGGCACTGTGGCTTCGCATGCGGCCTGAGCCAGGCGCCGAGGCCTAATGGCTCGCGTAGAGCGCCGCTAGGCCGACGGTTCCAACGATGATGCGCCACCATCCGAACGGCGCATATCCGTGGCGGCTGACGAACTCAAGCAGGACGCGGACGACAGTCAGCGCGGCAATAAAGGCGGTGATGAAGCCGACCACAATCGGGGTCGTGTTCGAGAGGTCCAAAGTCGTCCAGTTCTTGTAGAGATCGAAAGCAAAGGCGCCGGCCATCGTCGGCATGGCGAGGAAAAAGCTGAATTCGGCCGCCGAGCGCTTGTCTGCTCCGAGTAGCAGTCCTCCAACGATCGTGGCGCCGGAGCGTGAGACACCGGGAATCATGGCGAGCGTCTGAAACAGGCCGATCTTGAGGGCCAGGCCCGGCGGGAACGCCATGGCATCGTTGTAGCGCGGCGTCACGGCGAAGCGATCGACGGCGAGGAGCACGAAGCCACCCAGGATCAGCATGATGCAGATCAGACCCGGCGATTCGAACAGGACGCTCTTGATGAAGCCGTGCAGCGCAGCGCCGACGATCGCGGCGGGCAGGAAGGCGATCAAAACTGAGAGCGCGAAGCTGCGGGCCTGGGCCTTGTAGGGCAGGGCTGCGGCCGTGGCCCAGAGGCGGCCGAAGTAAACGGCCAGAATGGCAAGAATTGCACCGAGCTGGATCAGCACCTCGAAGGCGCGCCCTGGGGAGTGGACGCCCAGAAAGTGGCCTGCGAGCAGGACGTGACCGGTCGAAGAGACGGGAATGAATTCGGTCAAGCCTTCGAGAATGCCGAGCAAAACGGCTTGCCACGTTTCCATCCCTGTGCTCAGCCTCCGGCCTTTGCCTTACGCATGGCGACTCACGTACCGGTGAGCCGGCCGCTTTCCGCTACGGTGTATCCCTACGCTCAAGCGGCAGCGTAAAGCGCTGCTTCCGGTGCCGCAGGGCCAATAAACACGACAAGTGTTGCGGATTCGCGTAGATGCAGGGGACCTGTCAACTCAAGGCTTGGTCGAATTGCGGCGATGACTGTACTCGTCCATTACCCGTTCTGCCCACGCAGCCGGGCCGTTCGGATCGCGCTGGCCGAACTGGGTCAGGATGTGGACTTGGAGGACGAACTCCCCTGGGCGTGGAGCGAGAGCCTGCTGGCCGTCAATCCCGCTGGGGAACTGCCAGTACTCGTCACATCGCAGGGCGGGGTCGTGGCCGGCGCTTATGCCATTTCCGAGTATCTCGACGAGCAGGGGCTGGCGCAGACCAGCGATGCCGGACATGGCGGACTGTTTCCGGGTACGCCAGCAGAGCGCGCGGAGGTTCGCCGGCTCGTCGATTGGTTCGTCAACAAGTTCGACCGAGAGGTGTCGCGCGAGTTGATCGACGTGAAAATCATCAGTTTGCAGGCGCCGGGGAAGGCCGCGCCGCCGGATGCGGAAACATTGCGCGCCGTGCGGCACAATTTGCGATACCACCTGCGCTACATCGATCATCTGGCGCTGAACCGCGACTGGCTGGCAGGGCCGCGATTGAGCTTTGCCGACATGGCGGCGGCCGGTCATTTGTCGGTGCTGGATTATCTCGGCGATATCGATTGGGAGCAGCATCCGTCGGCCAAGTCCTGGTATATGCGACTGAAGTCGCGGCCGGCTTTTCGGAGTTTGCTGAGCGACCGGCTCACGGGGCTGCCGCCGCACCGAACCTACGTCGATCTCGATTTCTGATGTGAAACGCTTGCACACATCTCGCTCCGTTGTCGAACCGCATATCCAAGTCGAGCAGCGCATTCGCGCAATGGCGGTGGAGCTTGGCTTCGATGCCGTGGGAATTGCGCGGCTTACGGCGGGCGGTGCACAGGGGGAGCGGCTGCGCGCGTTTCTGGCGGCCGGCCGGCATGGCGACATGGACTGGATGGAAACCCGCGCGCAGCAGCGCGGCGATCCCCTGGCGCTGTGGCCACAAGCCAAGAGCGTGGTGATGGTGGCGATGAGCTACGCGCCGCCGACTGACCCGCTCGAAGTGTTGCAGATGCGGGAGCGTGGCGCGATCTCGGTCTATGCGCAAGGCAAAGACTACCATGAGATCCTCAAGCCGAAACTCAAGCAGTTGGCGCGCGATTTGGTGTCGGCGACGGGTGCAGATGCGAAAGTGTTCGTCGATACCGCCCCGCTGATGGAGAAACCGCTGGCTGCGCTGGCGGGTCTCGGCTGGCAGGGCAAGCATACCAACCTCGTCTCGCGCACGCACGGCTCGTGGCTGTTTCTTGGTGCGCTGCTGACGACCGCCGAACTTGTACCGGATGAGGCGGAGGCCGATCACTGCGGATCGTGTCGCCGGTGCCTCGATGTCTGCCCGACGGCGGCGTTCCCCGCACCCTATCAACTCGATGCGCGGCGGTGCATCGCGTATCTGACGATTGAACACAAAGGGCAGATCGCGCGGGAGTTTCGCGCCGCGATCGGCAATCGCATCTATGGCTGCGACGATTGTCTGGCGGTCTGCCCTTGGAACAAATTTGCTGAAGCATCGCGGGAGATGCGCTTTTCGGCCCGCGCGGAGACGGATAACCCGCCACTGGGTGAATTGCTGGGCCTGGACGACATGACATTTCGGGCGCGGTTTGCGGGTACGCCCGTCAAGCGGACCGGGAGGGACCGATTTATACGCAATGTGCTCGTGGCCGCCGGCAATTCGGGTGATCCCAGGTTAATTGAGAGCGTTCGGCGCCTGCTCGACGACGCATCACCCCTGGTGCGGGGTATGGCGGTTTGGGCGTTGGCGCGGCTCACAACCGAGAGTGAGTTGCGCGCCGAGTTCAAGCGATATTTCGAGGACGAACGCGATGAGAGCGTGCGTTCAGAATGGATGATGGAGTTGATGTGATGCCGACGCTTTTTTGTTTTGGATTGGGCTATAGCGCGCGGCATCTGGCGGCGAAACTCGAGGATGAGGGCTGGCACATTGCCGGAACTGCGCGTTCGGACGATGGCGTGGAACGCATTCACGATCTCGGCTACACCGGCTTCATCTTTGACGGACTGAGCCCGAGCAAAGGGGCAGGGCCAAGTCAAGGTGCAGGGCCGGCAGTGCGGCGGGCCTCGCACGTGTTGATTTCGGCGCCGCCTGATGCCGACGGCGATCCGGTTCTGCGGCACCACGGAGACGATATCGCGCAATCGAATGCGGAATGGGTCGGGTATCTCTCGACAATAGGTGTCTATGGAGATCATGGCGGAGGGTGGGTCGATGAGACGACGCCCGCCACGCCATCATCGGAGCGGTCGCGGCGGCGTGCGCTTGCGGAACAGCAGTGGCTCGACTTCGCAAAAGCGTCTGGCAAGCGCGTTGAGATTTTTCGGCTGGCTGGAATCTACGGACCTGGCAGCAGCGCCATCGACGGGCTGAAGGCGGGCACCACGCGGTCGGTTGTGAAGAAAGGTCAGGTGTTCAATCGCATCCACGTCGAGGACATTGCGCGGACCTTGATTGCGGCGTTCTCCCGGCCGCACCTGCACGCGATCTACAACGTAACTGATGACGAGCCGGCACCGCCGCAGGACGTCAATGCCTACGCGGCTCAACTTCTGAACCTGCCGCCGCCGAATGAAATAGCTTACGAGGAGGCCCAGCTTTCAGAAATGGGTCGGAGCTTTTATTCAGAAAACAAGCGCGTTCACAATGATCGGATCAAAAACGATCTTGGCGTGAAACTCGCTTTTCCCACCTATCGAGAAGGTCTTGCGGCGATCGCCAAAGGTGCCGTCTAAACGACGTCGCTGTCCGTTCAGCCGACATTCAGGAACCATCCGCTTTCCTGCCAGAATTGGATGGGAATTTAGAGCTCTGTTTGCAGGGGCGGATGGTCGAGATGCGCGTGTCGCCAATTGCACATTTTGGTTTGGCGGGTCTGATCGCCCTTATTGCTGCGATGCCGGTGAGAGCTGAGAACGCAGCCCATGACATCGCCAATAAATTTTCGGAAGCATCTTCGAAGGCGGCCGAACCGCAAGATGATCTGCGACGCAAAACTTACGAGGCCGAGATGCTGGAGCGCGCGCGGCAGGAAGCCCGCGAGCGCGCAGAAGCTGAATTGCGGGCCGCGGCTGAGGCGGAAATGCGGCGCAAGGAGATGGAGGCGCAGCGCGAGGCTGAGTCTCTTGCCCTTGCAGACAAGCTGAAGCGGGCGCAAGAGGCTCGCAAGGCCAAGGCGGCGGACGCATCGGAAGAAAAACCGTTCAAGCCAGCGCTAACGAACACGGATAAGGCGGCAGTGAAGCCCGCAACGGGAACTGTTGCGGCACCGATCGTGGTCACGCCGCCGATGGCGCCCACGCAGCCAGCAGATGTCGCGCGTGAGAGTGCTCCTGCTCCGGCAGCTCCTGCTCTTGCGCCACCGGTCGCCGCTCCTCTAGCAGAGCCTGCAACGGAGATTGCGAGCGAGCCCGCGCAAGTCCTGCCGCCGCCCATGGCGCTCGGTCGTCCGGTTCCATCTTTGCCGCCGATTGCGGCTGTGCCGGCCGATCCGCGAGTTACAATTCTGCTTGTGATGGAGCCTGGAACCAAGGGCATCCGGCGCTTCAACAAGACGGCTGATCCCGTGATCTGCGAAGGGACGTCGTGTTTTGTTTCGAACGGGGCCGGCGCGCCCGCGCGCGTGATGGCGCTGCGCAAAGCGCTCGGTCCGGGCAACACGTTCGGCAAGCGGGCGGGAGCATGTCGTGGAAAGCTTGCCTGCGTCTTTCGCGGTGTGACGCTGACGGGTGCCGCGCCGACGATACAGCCGGTGGATCTCAAAGTTCTAGTGCATGACCGCCGGGAGGCGCGGACAGTTTCCGGAGACGCCTCGTGCCGGGTGATCGCGACCCGCCTTGCGTGTGGACGCACCGTGGTGGCGCAGGGGTATCGCGCGTGGATCGTGCCGGAGAGTGTCGCGGAAGTGGCAGGCCCGGCGGCACTGGAGGCCGCTGTATTGCGTGGTCTGGTTGCGAACCCGATGCGGGAGGCTGCCATCAATCGATGAGGGCTCGTGTCGACGCCTCTTCGATCAACTGAAGGAGCAGGGCGAGGTCCTGGGGTCGGGACAATCGATGATCGCCGTCGGCGACTTCGGTAATGCGAACGTGGCCGCCGTCGAGAAGGGTCTCCAGTCCGCGAACATGCTCTGCGGGGACCACGTCATCTTGCAAACCTTGCAGAATGAGAATGGGCCGTCCGGGGTTAAAGGTTTGGCCGACGAGCTGATGCTTGCGGCCCTCCTCGATGAACTGACGCGTGATCGTATAAGGTTCGCCGTAATCCGACGGCTTGAGATAGCGTCCGTTGGTGAGAATGGCCTGACGGGCGTCTTCGGAAAATCGTTTCCACATCAATTGCTCGGTGAGGTCCCAAGCGGGCGCGATCAAGACGAGTGCCATGATCCGCCGGGCTTCGGCGGGGTCGTTCTCCAAAAGGTACTTCAGCAACAAGAGAGCAACATAGCCGCCGGTACTCGAGCCGACGATGATCCGAGGACCCGGCGCGATTGTCCGGAAGATCGTGACGGCTTCTTCAAGCCACCGTCCAATCGTTCCTTCTTCGAACGGCCCGCTTGAGAGCCCATGTCCGGAGTAATCGAAGCGGACACAGTCAACTCCGGCTTTTGCGGCGTAATCCGCCAGCGTTGACGCCTTGGTGCTGGCCATATCCGATTTCAGACCGGCCAGCCATAATAAGCCGGGACGGGGCGAACCGGAGCGCGTCTCGCGCCGGTAGGCGATGCGTCGGCGGGCGTCGCCGGTTCCGATGTCGATGAATTGCGGTTCTGTGCCGGTCATCCTATGAGTGCCTATCATTTCGCAAGTGTGCGTTACACCGGAGCTGCCGCCCTTGGCCGATCGTGCCACAACCATATTGCAGATTATCCCCCAACTCGACACGGGAGGCGCAGAGCTCTCGACGATAGAGATCGCGGAGGCCGTGATCGTGGCCGGCGGGCGGGCGATCGTGTTGACCGAAGGCGGACGCATGCTGGACCGGCTGAAAGCCACCGGCGCTGATGTGAGGATCTTTCCCGCGGCCACGAAGAACCCGGCCAAGCTACTGGCGAACGCCGCGGCCATCGCAAGAATGATCGAGGCGGACGGCATCGATCTGGTCCACGCGCGCAGCCGGGCCCCGGCGTGGAGTGCACTGCGCGCGGCGCGGGTCACAAAACGGCCGTTCGTGACAACCTATCACGGCGCGTACAACGAAAACTCGGCGCCGAAGCGGCTCTACAACAGCGTGATGGCGCGTGGCGATCTGGTGATCGCGAACTCTGGATATACGCGCGATCTGATCCGCTCGCGATACGGCACGCCGGACGCGAAGATCCGGGTCATTCATCGTGGGGTGGACGGCGCGACGTTCGATCCGGAGAAGGTGTCAGCCGATCGGGTGGAGCGGCTCAGGTCGGCATGGGGTGTGGCGCCGGGCCAGCGTGTCATTTTGCAGGCGGCCCGGTTGACCAACTGGAAGGGTCAGCATGTCGTCGTGGAGGCGGCGCGGCGGCTGCACGCAGACGGGCGGCTCGACGGGATCGTTGTACTCGCGGGTGACGCGCAGGGGCGGGATGCCTATGCCGAGGGGCTGAGAGAGGCCATCAAGGCCGGAGGACTCGAAGGGCGGGTGCGGCTCGTCGGGCATGTGGATGACATGCCGGCCGCGTATTTGGCGGCGGACGCATCGATCGTAGCATCGATCGAGCCGGAGGCTTTCGGGCGGACGGCGGTGGAAAGTCAGGCGATGGGATGTCCCGTCATCGCAACCCGGATCGGGGCGCCGCCGGAGACGGTGCTGTCGCCGCCGGAGCACGGGCCGCGCTCGATGACCGGCTGGCTGGTGCCGCCGGGGGACGCGACGGCGCTGGCGGAAGCCCTGCTTGCAGCGCTCAGTCTCGATCAGGTGGCGAGGGCGCAACTGAGCCTCAAGGCGCGGGCGCATGCGGCCGGCACGTTTTCGCTGCGGCAGATGCGGCTGAAGACCCTCCAGGTGTATGACGAGATCCTCGGGACGGGGCTGGCTGCTCGATACGTGGCCGTACGTCCACAAAACGATGGTTAAGTCGGGTTGTAGGGTCCCGTGACGGCTTGACTTGAAACCTTTTCTTCTCGATTCTCTCTATTCATTGCCGGAATGGGGTATTCAGCCAGCCGGCAGGATGTAACCGTCTAGACGGGCATTGAAACAGCAAGAGGAGTTCGACCCATCCGCAAACCAATGCGAGCCGCGCCTACGCGCGAGCAATCCGGGCCCAAGATCAACGACCAGATCCGGGCCCGCGAAGTACGACTGATCGACGAGACCGGACAGAACGTCGGAGTCGTCGGCAAACTCGAGGCCCTGCAACGGGCGACCGACGCGGGTCTCGACCTCGTCGAGATTTCACCCGACGCGGAACCGCCGGTCTGCAAGATCCTGGACTACGGTAAGTTCAAGTACCAGGAACAGAAAAAGCAGGCCGAAGCGCGCAAAAACCAGAAGATCGTCGAAATCAAAGAGATCAAGATGCGGCCGGGCATCGATGATCACGACTACGACGTAAAGATGCGGGCGATCCGACGCTTCTTCGAAGATGGTGATAAAGTCAAAATCACGCTGCGGTTCCGCGGGCGTGAAATGGCGCATCAGCACTTAGGGATGGACGTATTGAATCGGGTCAAGACCGAGACCGAAACGGTCGCGAAGGTCGAGAGTGAACCTCGGTTCGAGGGTCGCCAGATGGTGATGGTGCTGGCGCCGAAATAGGCCGCTCGCCCAGCGTCGCAGCCGATGTGAACGAAAGGACGCTCGCTCTCAGTTGCGGCGTCCTTTTTGTTTGGTCGGTTTGTGTTTCGGTGGCGGAGATCGGGCGTTCGAGGGGTTCTGTCGCACCGGATGTTGACGGAACCCGGCGGGGTCACCATGTGTTTTTCAAATCGACCCGCGCGTGGCGCTCCGGATTGTCCGGGGCGCTTTCGTGTCTCGGGCCTGGGATCGGAAAGGAACTCGCACGATGTCAGTTCGTTCGCATGTGGGCGCCGCCGTGGCGGCGCTGCTGGTGCTGGCGGCCGTTCCAGCCAAGGCCGACGGGCCGGATCTGATCTTCAAGAAGACGACGGTGTGGAAGCTGTTATCGCCGGATGCGAAACTCGCAACGTTTGCGATCGACGATCCGGAGGTGGAGGGCGTGACGTGCTACTTCACGACGCCGGAGAAGGGCGGTTGGGCCGGATGGGCTGGGCTGGCGGAAGAACTGTCCAATGTTTCGCTGTCGTGCCGCCAAGTTGGTCCGATCAAGTTCAAGCGCAAGCTGGAACAGGGCGAAGAGGCGTTCAGCCAGCGCCGATCGATCTTGTTCAAGCGGATGCAGATCGTGCGCGGATGCGATTATAAGCGCAACGTGCTCGTTTATCTCGTCTACACGGACAAGATTATCGAAGGCAGCCCGGAGAACTCGACCTCAAGCGTTCCGATCGCGCCGTGGGGTGAGGCCACACCGCCGCAGAAGTGCAGCGATTACATTTCCGGCTAAGGCGACCAATCGCCGACTGATGAGCCGGCGATTGGTTGGTCATTTCGTCTCTTCCGGGGCGCGGCGATAGACGTCGTCAGTCCGGATAATGTCGTCTTCGCCGAGGTAAGTGCCGATCTGGACCTCGATCAATTCGAGAGGAACCTTGCCGGGGTTCTCAAGGCGGTGCCACTGTGTGGCGATGATGTAGACGCTCTCGTTTTCGCGCACGAGCTGTTCGGTTTCTCCGATCACGACCTTGGCCGTGCCTTGCACGACGATCCAGTGCTCTGATCGGTGGTGGTGCATCTGCAGGGACAGCTTACCGCCGGGCTTGACGTGCAAGAGCTTGACCTGGAAGCGCGGACCGATGTTGAGCGTTTCGAAGTACCCCCACGGACGGTAGTTGCGAAGGTGCTGTTCCTGTTCTTTGCGATTGGTGCGCTTCAGGGTGGCGACGATTTTTCCGACGTCCTGCGCGCGGGATTTATCGGCGACGAGAAGTGCGTCGGGCGTGTCGACGATGATGAGATCCTTAACGCCAATGGTCGCGACGAGCCCGCGTTCTGAATGCACGTAGCAGCCCGACGTGTCTTCGAGCACGCTGTCGCCTTGCGCGTGGTTGCCGTGGGCGTCTTTTGGCGCGATCTCCCATAGGGACGACCAGGAGCCGACGTCATTCCAGCCGACATCGATCGGGAGCATCGCGGCGGCTTTGGTCTTTTCCATGACCGCGTAATCGACGGAGATGTTCGGGCTAGCGGCAAAGGAGTCGCGGTCGAGGCGCAAGAAGCCGAGGTCATCGGTGGCGAGTGCAAGTGAAGCACGAGCGGCTTTCAAAACCTGAGGATCGAGCGCTGCGATCTCGTCAAGGAACGTGTGAGCGTTGAGAACGAAGATGCCGCTGTTCCAGAAGTAGTCGCCTTCGGCGAGGTAATTCGCGGCGGTCTTTGCGTCCGGCTTCTCGCAAAACTTGTCGACCATGAAGGCTTGGCCCTTAACGACACCTATGCCATCGCCCCGCTTGATGTAGCCGTAGCCGGTGTGGGGACTGTCGGGCGTGATGCCGAACAGAACGAGTTTTCCCGTGGCTGCTACTTCGGCGGCATTTCGGACAGCTTCTACGAAACGGGCTTCGTTCTTGACCGCGTGATCGGATGGCATCACGACGAGAACAGCGTTGGGCTGTTCGCGAACAGCCGCGAGCGCTGCGACTGTGATGGCTGCCGCGGTGTTGCGCGCGACGGGCTCCAGGATGATGGCTTTCGCCGACTGGCCGGCGCGATCAAGCTCTTCCTTCACCAGGAAACGATGGTCGTTGTTGCACAGGATGATGGGTGGAGCGAACCCGGCATCGGGTGTGAGGCGGCGCAATGTGGCGCCGAGCAACGTCGTGCTGCCACCGTTGAAGAAGTTAATGAACTGTTTTGGAAACATCGAACGCGACAAGGGCCAGAGGCGCGTTCCGGATCCACCCGAGAGGATGACGGGAATAATGGGGAGCATGTAAATACCTCGTTAGCGGCCGCGAGGCTGGAAACTCTGTTTACGCGCGCTCGCCGTCCCAGGCGCGAACAGGTTGGCCTTTGTCCCACTAAACAGTGAAAATGCGAAGCGGCGGTGGCCGCTAGTCGTTAAGACAATCACCCACCGCCGCTACGGCATCCGGATACGCGGTACAAAAAACCGGCTGCTTCGACCATATGAACGTCAAATCGTTTCAAAGCTGCAAACGAGATGCGAAAATCAGAGCTGCGGCGACGATTTATCTTCGTCGGAGCGTAGAGCTGGCCGTCCGGTATCGAGAAGCCAGTTCACGATGGGAACAGAAACGGCATGGGGCAGAATTCGCAGAAAGGGCACCGCCACGGTCGGCACGAAGCCTGGTGCGATCACACGCCGGCCAAGACGGTAACTGCGTACGGACAGAGCGGCGACACGCTCGGGCGTCGCTGCTGCAAGAAGGTGACGATAGAGCGAGCCTTCGGCGTCCATGCGCGCATGGAATCGCGTCTCCACAGGTCCCGGTAGAACAACGGCAATGCGGACGCCCCGGCCGGCTGCCTCCGATGCGATGGCTTCGGTGAGGGAGAGTGCAAAGGCCTTGCTGGCATAATAAGCCGCTTGGTGAGGTCCCGGAATAAGTGCGCCCAATGATGATATGGTGAGAATTCCACCGCGTCCGCGCGCAATCATGGCTGGAAGCACGGCGCGTGTGAGGCGAGCCACTGCGGCCACGTTCGTTGCGATGAGCGCTTCGAGTCTCGCGGTCGGCGCAGCCGAAAATGGGCCGGAATGTCCGATCGCGGCGTTGTTGACAAGCACATCGCAGTAGAGGCGTCGTTCTGCAAGCCAGGAACTTAATGCGTCGATCGCTTCTGGGCTGCTTATGTCGAGACTCAGTTGTTCAACACGCACATTGGGATGCCGCTGACCAATTTCTAAGACAGCGGCTTCAAGACGACTAGGCGTCCGTGCAATCAGGACGATGGCTTGCGAATGGCGTGCAAATTGATGAGCAAGTGCCAACCCGATGCCGCTCGAGCCACCTGTTACGACCACGGCGGGGGTGAGATCGCGCGTCGCTTCGACCGCGTCGAAGCGGGGCTCGGCCCACCGACCGATCCAGCGTGTCGCGAGAGATTCAAGACCGTCCATCATCGGCATCTAATGTGCCGATGAGGGCTGTGGGATACAACCCTGTCTTTGGGCCTCGTTTCGTGATCATAAGTAACGGACGCTCGTGACATCGCGGCGGGCGCGGTTGCGCGGGCGGCGTTCCCAAGATAAGGGACGCACGTGTTCAAAGTCGGTTTGGGTAACCTGCCACAGATCGTATTGCATCTGGAGCGCCAGCCAGTAGTGGGCCCCTTGGCCGAGTGCGCGGCCCAGCCGCTGCGCAATATCTGGCGTGATCGAGATGCGTTCTGCGAGCAAGCGATCGAGAACCGCTCGCGGAAGTCCAAGGTGCGCTGCGAGCTCCCCCGGTGTCATGGACAAATAGGGGAGCATATCCACCCGTAGAATTTCGCCCGGATGGAGAGGGGCTGCGTCGGTGCTGCTCAAGGATCTGTACATTGGCCCATGCTGTTCGGTTGCGGACATTTGCGGCACGCACGATGCGCGACGTGGTCCGTTGTGAACAGCACAGAGATTCACCTGTTATTTCGACGGCTTTTAGGCTGACGATTTGTTCAGAAACGCGACTGCTGAGCGCCGCAATTTCGTCACGACGGCGGCGTGGGGGTGGAGGTCTTGACCTCAGTCGTGATGTCCTCGATGGCATTGTCCGGATTGTCTTCGGGCGCTGTGCGGGCCGCTGAGGGCAACGGTCCGCCTCCGTTCGTGCTGCCAGACCTGGTGGCTTCAATCAGCTTCGCGTCGTCGAGATCCACGGCCAGAAGATCGGCGATTTCGGCGGCAAGCGTTTCAGCGTCGCCATCGGGTCCCTTCATGGGCGGGCGCCACTCCACCGCGTCGAGCGTTCCTTTCGGCGAAACGGGCGACCACGCATCGAGTATGATGCCGTCGGCTGTCCATACGGGATCGCGTTCGGCAGTGGCGGCGCGGGTAATCCACTCACGGACGCGGCCTGCATCGTTCTTGTCGGCAAGCTCGACGCGCGCCATGAGACGTGCGACCCGGCGAGTGAGTTTGTTTTTCAGAAATGGCTGCAATGCGTGGCGGGCGACACCGAACTCGCGTGCTTCAATGGCAGCCGTCGCCCACGCAACACCGCTTTCGACATCGTGCGGCTTGAGGAGCGCCAGCTGCTTAATGCGGTCGAGGCGATCGCGTGGGCTGTCGCCAATGCGGGCGTAGGCGTACGCGGTCGCCAGATCAGGATGCGGAGACTTGGACCAGGTGCGCTGAATGATCTTCGCGGCTTTGGCCGTCTGGCCACGTGCTGCAAGGATACGTCCCGCCACGGCGGCGGCGGGGATGAGATCGGGGGCGAGCGTATGGGCTTCACTGGCGAACGCGAGGGCTTTGTCGGGATCTGCGTCTTCGATCTTTTGGGCCTGCGCTGCGAGCATCAAGGCGCGGCGGCGATCGGCAACGTGACGGTCCAGATGTCCATGGCGCTTGGCGAGTGACGTCGTCTCGGCGGCGCCGGCCCAGTCGCCAACTTTCAGCTGCATTTCAAATTGCGCTTCCAGCGGCCAGCCAAGTCGTGGGTTCAGCCGAGCCGCGCGTTCGGAGAACTGCATGGCGGCTTCGGCTTCGCCTTCGCGACGGGCTTCGAGGTACAGGCCGCGAAGTCCGAGTTGTTCGGTATCGGGCGAGGCGAGCATGGCTTCGAAGATCCGCCGGGCCGTGGCGCGGTCGCCGGTCAACTGGGCGGCCTGCGCCCGCAGCAGATGAGTGAGAGGTTCGTTCGGGATCGCCTTACGGGCCTGGATCGCGGCGCGGCTGGCGGACGCGCGATCGCCCGCGCCAATTGCGATCATGCCGCTCGACAGCGCATCGAGACCGCGCTGCTGGCGGCGACGGGTCAGTTGTCGGCTGATCATGGCGGGGCTCGACCAGATCTGGCGCAGGAGCGACCATGAAGCGATCGCTGCGCCTACGAGGAGTGTGAGAATGACGATGGCGCGGAACACGCTCGTCTCGATCTCGTAGCCTTCCCAGGTGACGAGCAGATTGCCGGGGCGGTCTGCGAGCCAAGCGAGGCCGGAGGCAAGAAGAAGGACCACCACGAAAAATAAAACAAGCCGCACCATACCCACTCGCTCCTACTCGTTGGGGGCTGCGGGCGATGCCGCGGCCGGCGCCGTGAGCGCAGCTTTCAGTTCATTTTCCACGGTGGCGATGGCGTCGTCGACGCTGTTGCGGGCCGCGACTTCTTTTTGCCACTGCCCGAGTTTGCTGGCGGACTCCGGCGGCAGGTTCTTGATCTCGGCGAGGACCTCTGGAAGGCGGTTTTCGTTCAATGCTTTTTCGATTCTGGCGATGGTGGCTTCGAGGCCATTGTCATCTTCGGGAGCGTCGATTCTGCGGATGCGAACGACGGACTTTGCGCTGGTGAGCAGGCGATCCCAGACGGAGGCTTGGGGGTCAACCGATCCGGCGTCGAGTGCCGCGAGGAGGGCAGGGCGAGCGCGCTCCTTCAGGTCTGTCAGAGATGGCACGCCGGTGGTTTTGAACTGCTCGAGCGGGCTAAGGTCGAGGCGTCCGTCGGACGAGGCGTTGACCGCGTCGAGTTCCTTTGCGAAGTCCTTGCCGCTTTCGATGGCACGCTTGAGGTTGCCGAGTTCAAGGGCGGTCACGATGCGCTCAGTGTTCGATTGGCGCTCCTGTTCCTTCTGGAGGACGCCTTCGACGCTGCCTTCGATCTTCGAGATGAGGCCGGTGACGGGAGTGATGGCGGCCGCCACCTCATCCTTCTTGGCGAAGGTCGTGTCTTGCTGCTCGATGGTGGACCGCAAATCGCCGATGCTGCTGGCGACGCGGCCGGTCTCTTCCTGGGCCGCCTGCACCGACTTATCCAGCCGCTCTTGATCGGCCTTCAACTTTTCGACGGATTGAGTGAGACGCGCGAGATCCGCTTTTGCACTGTCTTCGCGGGCGGCGAGGCGCTGGTCGATCTCGACGGCGAGTCTGTCGCGAATAGCATTGGCTTCCGCTGATACGCGCGCTTCGGATTCGGCAATGCGGGACGTGACGGCGGCGATATCCGAGATGCGGTTTCCGCCCGTATCGGAGGCGGCGGCGGCAGACAATGTCTTCAGCTGATCTTCGAGGGCGGCGATCCGTGCGTCGACGGCTGCAAGTCCTTGGGCACCTCCCATGGATGTGGCGAGGCTCTCGGCCTTTTCAGCAAGTTTTGTCTGGTCGCCGCGCAAGGCTTCAAGGTCGGTTGCGAGCTGATCGACTTTGCCGAGGCGGGTTTCGGCCGAATGCAGGAGATCATAAGCGTCGGACTTGGGAGCGGCTTCAAGTGCCGCGATGCGCTTGTCGAGGTCGGTCGCGACCTGGTCCAAGCGGGCGGCGGGCGTGGGGGTGCCGGTCAACTCTGCGATGCGATCACCACCGAAGAGGACGAGCGCGCCGCCTGCAACACCGGCGGCCAGATGGGTCACGAGGCGGGTGAAGGCGGAGGGGGAGCGCGCGGCAGGTGCGGTGGCAGTGGCTGGCTTTTGCGGTTCGGTTTTTTTTGAATCGCTCGGTTTCGACGCGGGGGCAGCAGGACCAGGTGCGGCATTCGCCGTGCCGGTGTTTTTCGCACTTTCCTTGCCGGCATCCGGCTTGAGTTCCGTTGCCTTCAGATCGAGTGTCGCGTGCGGACGCTTGGGGTCTGTCGGGGGCTGATCTTTCTTGTCGTTCGGTTTGTCGTTCGATTTTTCGGTCATAGGATCAGCCTCGGGGCGGCAGGAGCGCGGACGGTGCTTCAGAAGGTTATGGCTCACGTGCCGCAAAGCCGGAAAATACTTGGATTGTCCGGAGTTAGCGACTATCGGCCGAACTTGACGATAAGCGGGCGACGAGGGCAAGCATTTCTTCCTCGTTGGGCTTAACGGCGATTTCGATGCGTGACGGGTTGAGGGACCCGAGAGCATCGGCAACGCCGGTGGACAAGCAGAGATGCACGAGGCTTTGCGCTTTTTCGCCGAGGCGGGCAGCATCGACGAGGGCGCACCACGCGGTGGCGGTGCGGGGGGACATCAACAGTACTGCGTCGAGATCGCCCGCGCGCAAGGATGCAGAAACGGCTGAAGGCAGCGCTTTGGTGGGACGGCTGCTGTAGACCACCGCGCGGCGGACCGTGAAGCCTGCGGGCGCCAGAGCCTGTTCGAGATCGAAGGCGATGGCTTCGCCGCTGATGTGGAGAAGGGCGCCAGCGCTGGGGTCTAGATCGTTTGCGATTCTTGTGGCCAGGTCCGCGCCGCCGGCATTGCCCTCGAGCGCGACCCGGAAGCCCGCATCGCCGGCGGCGGCGGCGGTGCTTTTGCCAACGGCGAGAACGGGCAGCGCGGTGAGTTCGTCAGTCTGCGGGTGGGCTGCCAACGCATGGACCGCATTGCGGCTCGTGATGACCAGCGCCTGCACGCCCGACACATCCAAGGGCGGGGTTTGTGTCACGATTTCGAGAAGCGGCGCGATCGTGACGCGGTGGCCCATCGCTTCGAGCTTGCGCGTTGTCCTCGGCGCTTCCGTCTCCGGTCTCGTGACGAGGATGTGCATCGCGCTAGCCCTGCAGGACCTCCCTGCCGCCGCGGCTCAGGATGTCGTCGGCGACGGTGACGCCGAGATCAGCTGCGGCGCTGGCCGAACCTGTCTTCGTGCTGACGACTTGCAGGCGACCGTCGGGTGAGAGCGTTTCGCCTTTGAACGTGAGCGTGCCGCCTTTGAGCCGCGCCAAGCCGGCAATGGGTGTGCGGCAGGAGCCTTCAAGCGTGGCGAGAAACGCACGCTCGGCGGTGACGCACAGCGCGGTCGTTTCGTCGTTCATCGGCGCGATGAGAGCGGCTGTGTCCTCGTCGTCGGTGCGGATCTCGATGCCGATGGCGCCTTGCGCAACGGCGGGCAACATACTCTCGACCGGCACGGCTGCGGTGATGTGATCGGCAAGTCCGAGACGGCGCAGACCGGCGCAGGCGAGGAACGTCGCTTCGGCGACTTCATCGCGCAGCTTGGTCAGACGGGTCTGCACGTTGCCGCGGAACCCGACGATCTGAAGATCGGGGCGAATGCGCTTGATCTGCGCCTGCCGACGGAGTGATGAGGTGCCGACGACGGCACCTTCAGGAAGACTGTCGAAGCTCTTGTGTTTTAGGCTGATGAAGGCATCGCGCACATCTTCTCGCGGCAGCGTGGCGCCAATTGTCAGTCCGTCGGGGAGTGCCGTCTGCATGTCCTTCATGGAGTGGACGGCCAAGTCGATGCGCCTTTCGAAAAGGGCGTCTTCGATTTCTTTGGTGAACAGACCTTTGCCCCCGACTTCCGCGAGCGGGCGGTCGAGGATCATGTCGCCGGTCGTCTTGATGACGACGATCTCGAATGCGGTCTCGGGTAGGCCATGGGCAGCCATGAGGCGGGCGCGGACTTCATGGGCCTGGGCGAGCGCGAGGGCGGAACCGCGCGTTCCAATGCGGACGTGGCGCTCTTGCAAGGATGTTTCTCCAGGTGGTAGGCGAGGCAGGTCGTCTCAAGGACGGCTTGGCCGCCTTTCTAGACCTGCCTTCGCTTCATTTGCAAACCCGCCGAAGGGCTTGGATCAAGGATCCGCAAATCCGTGTCGCCCAACACTCCGCCTCCGGGATTGCCGCTGACCGTGCTCGGCATCGAAACGAGCTGCGACGAGACAGCAGCGGCAGTGGTCCAACGGGCTGCGGACGGGACCGGCACGCTGCTCTCAAACGTGGTCCGCTCGCAATGGGATGAGCACCGCAAGTATGGCGGGGTCGTGCCGGAAATCGCCGCCAGGGCGCATGTCTCCTGTCTCGACCGTTTGATTGAAGAAGCCCTGCAAATTAGCGGAAAATCGTTGTCCGACATGTCCGCCATAGCCGCAACGGCAGGGCCGGGACTCGTCGGCGGTCTGGTTGTCGGCATGGTGACCGGCAAGGCGCTTGCGCTTGCCGCGGGGCAGCCGTTTCTCGCCATCAACCATCTCGAGGCCCATGCTCTCACCGTCGGGCTGACGGAGGGGCTGCGTCCGCCGTATCTGCTGCTGCTGGCGTCTGGTGGGCATACGCAACTTCTTTTGGTGCGCGGAGTCGGGCTCTACGAGCGGTTGGGCACCACCATCGACGACGCGCTCGGCGAGGCGTTCGACAAGACAGCCAAGCTTTTGGGACTGGAGCAGCCCGGCGGACCGGCGGTGGAGCGGCTGGCGGCGGGCGGTGATCCCCGTCGGTTCGCTTTTCCTCGGCCTTTGGCGGGGCGAGCGGAGGCACATTTCTCGTTCGCAGGTTTGAAAACCGCCGTGCGGCGCAAGGCGATGGATCTGGTCCCATTAAAGGACGGTGACGTGGCCGATCTGTGCGCCTCGTTTCAAGCGGCTGCCATGGATGCGGTCGCCGATCGCGTGGCGCGCGCCATGACGATCGCCGAGGAGCGGCTCGGGCCGGACGCGCCGCGACGGCTCGTTGTGGCGGGCGGGGTGGCCGCCAACAAGACGCTGCGCGCACGGCTCGATGCGCTGGTGGCTTCCCGCGGATACTCGCACCACATCCCTCCCGCGCAGCTGTGCACCGACAATGCCGCAATGATCGCCTGGGCGGGAGCTGAGCGGCTTGCGCTCGGCGGCATCGACGACCTCTCCGCGCCGGCGCGTCCCCGATGGCCGCTCGACGGTCACGCGCCGGCGGCGATCGGCGCGGGTGTAAAGGCTTGATCCATCGATCCGGAAACGGCGGACTGGAAGCGGGCGGGCTGGCCACGTAAAGTCGCATCCGCGAAGGGGGAGACCATGGCCATTGAGTCTATCGGCGTGATCGGAGGCGGCGCGTGGGGCACGGCGCTCGCTCAAACGCTGCGGCTCGCTGGGCGGCGGGTGACGCTGTGGGCGCGTGAAGCGGAGACAGTGGACGACATCAATGCGCGGCATGTGAACCGGACGTTTCTGCCGGGCGTGCCACTTGACCCGGGACTGACTGCAACGGGAGAGTTGGCGGCGCTTGCCTCTGCGGACGCACTTCTCATGGTGGCACCTGCGCAGCACGTGCGGACCATTGCCAAGCAGTTGCGTCCGCAGCTGAGGCCGGGTCAACCGGTTGTCCTGTGTGCCAAAGGTATCGAGCAAACGACGGGGCGGATGCTCGGCGATGTGCTCACCGAGGTGCTGCCGGACCAGACGCTTGCCGTACTCTCAGGCCCCAGTTTCGCCGCAGACGTGGCGCGCGGACTGCCGGCGGCGCTGACAATCGCGTGCCAGCGAGAGGATATGGGACGGGAACTCGCCGAGCGCATGGGATACCGGCAGTTCCGGCTCTACTGGTCGAGCGATACCATTGGGGTCGAGATCGGGGGTGCGTTGAAAAATGTGCTCGCCATCGCTGCCGGCATCGTCGATGCGAAGGGCCTTGGCGCGAGTGCGCACGCGGGGCTCGTCACGCGCGGGTTTTCGGAATTGAGGCGGCTTGGTGAGGCGCTGGGCGCGCGCTCCGAGACTATGATGGGGCTCTCGGGGCTCGGCGATCTCATTCTGACGTGCGGGTCACCGCAGTCACGCAACATGAGCTTGGGCAGAGCGCTGGGACAAGGTAAGGCGTTGGGGGAAATTCTAGGTGCGCGCGTGGCGGTGACCGAGGGCGTCTATACTGCGGCGGCAGCCGTGCGGCTTGCTCACGAGAAGGGCATTGAAATGCCGATTACCGAGGCGGTGCATGCCATCATCGAGGGCCGTGTCACGGTGGATGATGCGATTGCCAGTTTAATGCAGCGGCCCTTTAAGGCGGAAGATTGAGCGAGGCTGATCATGGTCAAGTTGTGCGTTGTCGCATTGTCCGCTTTTTCAATGCTCGTATGGCAAGCTCCGGCTGGCGCAGAGCCGGTCGAGCCGAAAGCCGGGACGGCAGAGCAGCCGACACTGCCCGGTACAGAAGAGGCGCCGGGTTATGAGGATTTCGAGAAGAGCGATCCAAGTCCGGAAGAGGTGCGGGAGGAACAAGAGCGCGAGGATGATCGCAACATCATCTCGCCCAGCATGCAAGATGGTGAACCTCTACCCGGGATGGATGCGGACTGAGAGGTGTTCTTAGTACGCCGTTGTTCAGATCGTCCGGGAACGGGCGCTTTACCTCCCGCGTTATTATTTCATCATAATAACAAGGAGATCATCATGAAGCGGATGATATTGGCAGTGGCGACTCTTGCGGGAATGGCGGCGGCTCTTCCGGCGCGAGCCGATAGTATTGGTGACGTGGAAGGTGCGCGTGCGCACGAGCGGCAGGGCGGCTATCTCACCCGACAGGAGCGCGAGAAGCTGCGTCGTTATGGCGGCAACGATGACGGCTTCTATAGCGGCCGCCGAGGTTACGGATACCGTGGCGGGCCGTCTGTCGGCATTTACGTCGGACCCGGATATGGCGGGTACGGCTATGGGTATTCGAGCCCGTACTATGGCCCTTACGGCTACTAATCGTGTAGGCAGCGAGTTTTGGCGCGCTCCGGGAAACCGGGGCGCGTTTTTTGTTTGTGAGGGGTTAGTTGGAGGCTGGTGCCGCCTGCGTGACTCGAACACGCGACCCCGTCATTACGAATGACGTGCTCTACCGGCTGAGCTAAGGCGGCTTTCCGGTCCGGCTCGGGGGCCGGGACAGGTGGGAGGGCATAGCCGCTGCGCCGGGTGATTGCAAGGGTCGCGCGGATAGGATTGAAAAAAGGGGGCACAGGTGCCCCCTTTTCCGTGAAGTGGGGTGGATTCAGGCCCACTTACGGCCGCCACGCGCCGGGCGGAATATTGCCTTCGACATAGGCGTGCTGGAGCGCGTCGAGCTGCGCCCAGAGCACGTTGCACTTGAAGCGGATGGCCTCAACGCAGGCTTCCTGCTGCTCGCGGGTGCGGGCGTTTTGTTTCACGAACTCGAAGGTGAAGTTGGCGTCGCGCGGTGCCTGTGAGAGGCGGCGCTTGAAGTACGCCATGACACGGTCGTTGACGAAATCATAGCTCGCCAGCATTCCGGCGATGCGCTCGCGGTGGATCGATGGGGCGAAAAGCTCGGTCAGCGATGAGGCCGCCGCGACGACGAGTGGCTGCTCCACGACGAAGCGAACGTAGGCCTCAACGGCGAAGCGCGTGGCGGGCAGCGCGCCCTGCATGCTCGTAACGTACTGGCGGTCGAAGCCGAGGCAATCGGTAAGGATCAGCCAGCGCTCGATGCCGCCCTCTTCTTCGGGAGGCGTGCCGTCGTGGTCCTGGATGCGGTGGATCCATTCGCGGCGCAGGTCACGGTCGTGGACGCGGCTCATGAAGGCGGCGTCTTTGCGCGGGATGGCTTCCTGGTAGCAGTAGCGGTTGAGCGCCCAGGCGGCGACCTGGTTCTTGTCGAGCTTGCCGCCATGGAGCAGCTTATGGAACGGGTGGAGGTCGTGGTAGCGCTCGGGGCCGACGGCGCGCATTCGGTCGGAGAATTCTTCGATCGACCAGGGCGCCTCGGCTGGCGTAAAGGTTTTGACAAATTCGTTCATGGTGTTCCTCCGGAGCGCGCGGGGCCTCATTGAGCGGGCACCGCTATTTTTGTCAGGTGGCGGCACCCTGCCAGAGCGGGCGCGGAGGACTTTGACGCTGGTCAAGCAGCAGGTTCACGGTTCATCACACGTGCGTCAGCCGGAGACTTGATGGCACAACCGCTCGGTTGCACACGCGCCCTTCCACGAGCGTCGGGAAACGGATAGAGAGAAGCGCAAATTCCCTCGACTTTTCGCTTTGCCGCTTCCGGTTCGCCTGTGGCGGAGCGGTCGAAAACAGGACTTAACGACGATGGTTGCCGTACTCCCAACGCGCGACGCGACATCTGCTCCCAGCGAGCCGTCTTCGGATGCGAAGCGGACGGTGGCCGGCGTGACGCGCGCGCGCCTCAGCGAGGCAGTGCGCGCTGCGGGAGTGCCTGACAAGCAGGTGCGCATGCGCGTCAACCAGCTGTGGAAGTGGATCTATATCTCGGGTGTTTCTTCCTTCGACGCGATGACGGACGTGTCAAAGGAGTTGCGGGCGAAGCTCACCGATCTTTACACGCTCGAGCGACCGGCGATCGTGACCGAGCAGGTGTCGATCGACGGGACAAGGAAGTGGCTGTTGCGGCTGCCGCGACGGGGGCACGAAGCCCGCGCGCCCGAAGTCGAGTGCGTTTATATTCCGGAAGAGGATCGCGGCACGCTGTGCATCTCCTCGCAGGTCGGCTGCACGCTGACATGCACGTTCTGTCACACGGGCACGCAGAAGCTCGTGCGAAATCTCGAAGTGGAAGAGATTGTCGGCCAGATTCTCGTAGCGAAGGATCGCATCGGGGATTGGCCGGGGGCGGAGCCGCCGGGCGATGGTGCGATGCTTCCCACAAGCGAGCGCAAGATCACCAACATCGTGCTCATGGGTATGGGCGAGCCGCTCTACAATTTCGATAACGTGCGCGACGCGATGGATGTCGCCTCCGACGGCGAGGGGCTGTCGATGTCGAAGCGACGGATCACACTTTCGACATCGGGCGTGGTGCCGGAGATCGGACGCTGGGGCGAGGAGGCGGGCACGATGCTCGCGATCTCGCTGCATGCGGTGCGCGACGACCTGCGGGACGTGCTCGTCCCGATCAACAAGAAGTATCCGCTGGCGGAGCTGCTGGACGCTTGCCGGAACTATCCGGGCGTGTCCAATCCGCGGCGGATTACGTTCGAATACGTGATGCTGAAGGGCGTGAACGATAGCCTGGCGGATGCGCGCGAACTGGTGCGGCTGCTGGCAGGCATTCCGGCGAAGATCAATCTCATTCCGTTCAACCCGTGGCCCGGCACGGAGTACGAGTGTTCGGATTGGGCGCAGATCGAGAAGTTCGCCGATGTCGTGAACAAGGCGGGGTATGCAAGCCCGGTGCGGACGCCGCGCGGACGGGACATCCTGGCGGCGTGCGGACAGCTGAAGTCGGACAGCCAGAAGCTGCGCGCGAGCGAACGTGGTGCTGCGGCCGGCGCTCCGGACAACGGGGTCTGAGCAGCATGATTTTACGCACACTGGGACGTCTTATTCTGGTGCCGGTCGCATTCTGCATCGCTGCTGCGGTTTCGATCTTCGTCGCACTCACGCTGGGACTGGAGAAGATGACCGCTGCCATGAGCGGGCGTGAGGGCGGCACGGAGACGGTGGAAGCCTATTGGGAGCTTGCGGTGCAGGGTGGGCTCGTGCTGGCGGGGCTGACGATCATCCCGGCGCTGGTGCTGGTCATCGTAGGCGAGGTCGCACGCATTCGGTCGTGGCTCTACTACATGATCGGCGGGGGCGTTGCGCTCGGTCTGCTCCCCATCGCCACTCTCGCGGGAACGCCCGACTTGTCTGCGCTGCCGCCGGCCGCCTTGTGGCAGGTGCTGGCAACGGCGGGGTTTGCAGGCGGGCTCGTCTATTGGCTGCTGGCCGGCCGGACAGCATAACGGCGCTTCGGCAGAACGACAGATTGGGGCGGGGGGCGCGAATGCTACGGTCGATACTCCGCAGCGTGGTGGGTTATGTGGCGGCTTGCCTCGCGGCCGGGGCGGCGCAGGTGTTGTTCGTCGTCGAGCCGGGCGGAATGTTTGCAACTCGTGACGCGGTGGCGGCAGCCGCCTTGCTGATCGCCATGTCCGCGACGCAAGCTTTCACATTCGCTCTGCCATTCGCAATCATTGCCATTGGGATCACCGCGGTTCTTGGTTTGCGAGGGTGGTTGACCTATGTAGCGGCGGGAGTGGCGATCGCAGTTTGCGGGTACTGGACTGTTCTCGCGGGCGACGGCGGTCCGGCGTTGCGCGACGACGTGGCGCTGCGGGCCTTCGCTGTTTCTGGTGCCGTTGCTGGTTTGGTTTACTGGTTGGTGGCCGGCCGCAGAGCCATCACTCGCAGCGCTTGATGCTTTTGGACTTCAATAATTTGAAATTTCAGATCTTTTTGACAGTCGACCAAAATACGAATTGCCGAACAACTCCCACCCATCTATTTTGTGCGCTGCACAATAGCGCTCCAGGCGCTTGATCGATGAGGTGACCGCCATGATGACCCCGACGAAACAGGTCGAGATCGCCAAACGCGGCATGGATGCAGTTTTCGGTTACACGCGGGCCGCGATCAATGCGACGTTCGAAGCGAACGCTCGGGCGCTCGCGGTGTGGTCGCAGGTGGCGCAGACCGTGCTGCCGAGTCCGCCTCCGGAAGAGGAGACCTGGGAGTGGTCGGGGGCGCCGAAACGGCCACATTCGACGCTGCTGGCAGCAGAGCAGGAAAAGCCGAAACCGGCTCTCAACGTGTTCGCAGTTTGGTCGGACGTCATGCAAACCAGCCAGCGGACGTGGTTCAAGGGTGCGCCGTCTCCCTTCGCATGGTGGGCTTGGTCGGCGCAGTCGGCGGTGCCTGCCACGTGGCCGTGGGCTTATGGAATGATTGCTTCTGGCATTCCCGGCAGTGTGGCTTGGCCGATGGCCGAGGCCAATGTGGCTTTGATGGATGCAGCGAAAAAAACGGCCGAGGCCGCCGCTCCCGTCACGTTTCCATCCTACCAATCATCAGGCGGGTTTGCCTCGGCCCAGGTGTGGATGGGAACGCCATTATTGAAATCGATCATGGCCGTGGGTCCCGCAACCGCCTTGTTCTGGCCGTTGCTGGAACGTGCGGCCTGAGCAATCAATGTGCGATGACAAGCCCTGGAATGCTGAGGGGCTGCCGATCCTCCGCAGGCGCGTCCGATGCCATTTCGTCTCCGCCCTGAGTGGCGGCGGGGGTCGCGTCCGACTGCGGCTGACCAGAGGGGGCGGTCGCACTGGGTTGCTCCGGCGGCAGGAACGGGACCGGTGGGCGCGGAATCATCATCGGTATGTCGGCTTTTGCCGGCTCTGACTGCGCTGCTACCGGCGTCGCTGGTGCCGGTTGGGCTGGCTCCAATGACGCTGCTGGCAGCGTTTCAGTCGTCGGCGCCTCGGCCTGGACTGGAGGCGTTGCGGGTGCAGCGTCGGGTTTGTTTTTCGATGGGGCCGGGATCGCTGCGGTTTCCGTCTTCGGTTCCGATTTTGGCTCGGGCTTAGCTGCTGGCGGAGCGGGCACTTTTTCGCTTTTTGCTTGTGCGGAGGTGGCAACGGTGTCGGTCTTTGGTTTCGGCTTTGTCGCCACGACCGGCTTTGGCTTCTTGTCTTTTTCGGGAGCCAACGCTTTGCGTTCGGCGCACCGGGCGGGTGAGACGTTGCCGTCAGCGAGCGGGATGGCTGCAACCCAGGCGCAGGATTTCATTTTCCGACAGCCCTCTTCCACCTGCTCCTCACACTTCTGCGGCAGGTTAGCTGTCTTCACTGAGGCGGGTTTGCCGGCGGGCGACGTGTCGGTCGTCGAGAGGGTGCCGGGTTTGGTCGCGGGCGCATCGGTCGGCTTGTCAGCCTTCTTCGTTGCGGCGGCATCAGCGGGGCTGGTCGTTGCAAGCCACGGTAGCTCTTCGGGCGAGGGTGCGGTCGCAGAGGTGTGCGGCGGCGCTTTGGGTGTTTTGGCGGCGGTCGCCTGGGATTGTGGTGTCGACAGCGACTGGGCTCGCGCAGGGCCTATACCAATGGCGGTCGAGATCGTGAGAAGAAGACCGAACATGAAGGTCCACCGCGCCAAGGCCGGACATGTATTCCCGTCTTGCATGCCGCATCTCCCTTGACGAATTGCGTTCTTCGTTCCTGACAGAGATATCCGAAAGCAGGGGTCAGGAACGGGGCAAACTGATGTTTTCCTCATCACAACCGGTCGTCTGGCTCAGTTATCGGGCGAGGATTGCAGCGACGACACACCCAAGTCTGCCGCCGTTGCCGGCCTCAGTGCGCGCCGCTTCCCGGTCCACAGGAGGTGTACCGGTGCGAGATGGCAGCTTGATGTGCCGTCGGCGCTGCCTATAGTGCGCGCGCTTCCCACCCCCGACTGGCACAATTCACCGACAGGACAAGACGATGGCCGCAGCGGCAGGCACGACAGGCAAGACAAACGGCGTGAAGAAGGTGGTGCTGGCTTATTCCGGCGGTCTCGATACGTCTATCATCCTGAAGTGGCTACAGGAAACATACGGTTGTGAGGTCATCACCTTCACTGCCGATCTTGGCCAGGGCGAAGAACTGGAGCCGGCGCGGAAGAAGGCGCTGATGCTCGGCATCAAGGAAGACAACATCTTCATTGAGGACCTGCGCGAGGAATTCGTCAGGGACTATGTATTCCCGATGTTCCGTGCGAACGCGCTCTACGAGGGGGTGTATCTGCTCGGGACGTCGATCGCGCGGCCGCTGATTGCGAAGAAGCAGATCGAAATTGCACGGAAAATGGGCGCAGATGCCGTCTGCCATGGGGCCACGGGCAAGGGCAACGACCAGGTTCGGTTCGAGCTCGGGTACTATGCGCTGGAGCCCGGCATCAAGATCATCGCCCCGTGGCGCGAGTGGACGTTCAAGGGTCGGGACGACCTGATCGAATTTGCGCGCACGCACCAGATCCCCGTGGCGAAGGATAAGGAAGGCGAGGCGCCGTTCTCGGTCGACGCGAACCTCTTGCATTCTTCGTCTGAAGGAAAGGTGCTCGAAGACCCCAACACCAAGCCGCCGGAGATCGTCTATCAGCGCACCATCTCGCCGATCGATGCTCCGGACAAGGTGACGACGATCCGTATCGGCTTCAACAAGGGCGACGCCGTATCGATCGACGGCAAGGCGTTGTCGCCTGCGAAGCTACTGAAGGCGTTGAATGATCTGGGACGGGACAACGGTATCGGACGCATCGATCTCGTCGAAAACCGATTCGTGGGTATGAAGTCGCGCGGGGTTTATGAAACCCCCGGCGGCACGATCCTCCTGGCGGCGCACCGGGCGATCGAGAGCCTGACGCTCGATCGGGGTGCGGCGCACCTCAAGGACGAGCTGATGCCGCGCTATGCCGAGCTGATCTACAATGGCTTCTGGTTCTCGCCGGAGCGGGAGATGCTGCAAGCGGCGATCGATAAGAGCCAGGAGCATGTCGAAGGCGAAGTGACGCTGGACCTTTACAAAGGGAATGTGATCGTCACCGGTCGCAAGAGCGACAAGTCGCTGTATTCGCCGACGTTGGTGACTTTCGAGGACGACAAGGGCGCTTACGACCAAAAGGACGCACAGGGCTTCATCAAGCTCAACGCGCTGCGGCTCCGGACGCTCGGGAAGCGAAACAAGGGCTAGCTCGGCTCGCGCCATATGCGCTCGTGCGATCGAGTGTTACATGTCGGCCACAGCGGGCGAACAGCCGGTGGAGCGGACCCCAAAAAGTAAACCAGCGTCAACCATCTCGGGGTAACGTCGGTCGACTCGTGTCGTGCGCGCTTGCGCGCGCGGAAGCCGGTTACCGGAACCTGGATTTGCCTCTCATGACGCTTTCAATCTCGCGCCTCGCAACAGCTACCGTACTGGGCATGCTGGCATCTTCGCCTGCTAGCGCGACCGACTTGTTCGGAAGCGGACCGTTGGATCTGCAGGCAGGCGGCATGGTGCTGGTGACGCCGAAATATGAAGGTTCGAAAGAGTACGAGGTTTTCGGGGTACCGTTGGTCGCGCCGGCAGGCTCGGGTGAGGCGGGTTTCATCCAGTTCCGCGGGCCTGAAGATCTTCGCTTCCGCGTGATCAACTGGAATGGATTCGAGGCTGGCCCCCTGACGGGATGGCGGTTCGATCGCGATGAAGATGACGCCGATCGACTGGAGGGTCTTGGAGATGTCGACGGTGGCATCGTGCTTGGCGGCTATGCGGCCTACCAGTTCGGTCTGTTCAAGCCTTTCGTATCTTACAGCAACCAGGTCACAGGAGACGATACCGGAGGCTTGCTGCGATTTGGAGCGGAAGCGCCGTTGAATTGGGGCAACGTCCGGATGACGGGCATCGTTGGTGCGACCTGGGCTGACGACGATTACATGGACGCTTTCTTTTCCGTGAATGCTGCGCAGGCAATAAGATCTGGCGTTCTGGATCAGTATGATGCCGATTCAGGGATCAAGGACATCTACTTCGGGCTCAACGCCGACGTACCCTTGACCGACGTGTGGAGCTTGAAGCTCACGGGGCAGTATTCGCGTTTGCTCGGCGATGCTGCCGACAGCCCGATCGTCGAGACCGAGAACCAGTTCTTTGGTGGTATAGGCCTGACCTACCGGTTCACAATCGACCGCTGACCGGCGCCCTAACGTCCGGCTTATAAAACTATCGTGTAGCCTCCGCGCGGTCAGGCGCCCCATTTTTTGTGTGCTTTTGGCACCATGTGACGCTGCGGGTACCTGCATCGCCATCCGATCTATTGTTTTCCGCAATACTGGGCTTGAAGAGCCGCGAGTGGGTTCCCACGTCGCCTCAATGAAGCCATCGCGTTTCGGCGGAGCGGTAAGTCGTGGTAGATTTTCTTGGCACCCTCTTCATGGGAATGCCAATCTGGGTTTGGCTCAGCTTCCTGGCCACCGTTATTGTCATTCTGGCGATCGACCTCGGGCTGTTGCACGGGGAAGCGCATGAGCCGACTCTGAAAGAGAGCACGGTCCTGGCCGGTGCGTGCATGACACTCGGAGTGTCATTCTCCGCCGTCGTGTGGTGGCTGTATTTCAATGACATCGCGACGTCGCTCGACGATGATATTCTCAACGCGGTTAGCGATAGTGCGCGGGCCTGGACGGCCTGGGAACTCTATCTGACAGGATGGGTGATCGAGCAGACGCTGGCGTTCGACAACGTCTTCGTCATGGCGATGATCTTCTCGTATTTCGCCATTCCGCCGAAGTATCAGCACCGGGTTCTGTTCTACGGCATCCTCGGTGTGATCGTGCTTCGCGCCATCATGATCGGGCTTGGCGCGGCCTTGATCCACCAATTCGATTGGATCCTCTACCTATTTTCGGCATTCCTGGTTTTCACCGGCGTCAGGATGTTCATCATGGCCGATGAAAAGCCGGACATCGAGAACAATCCGATCCTGAAGTACATGCGCAGTCACATGCGCATCACCCACAAAATCAACGGCGAAAAATTTTTCATCCAGGGGCCGGATCCGAAGACGGGCAAAATCGTGCGCTTCGCGACGCCGCTGTTTGTTGCACTGGTCTTGATCGAGTTCGCCGATCTCATCTTCGCGGTCGACTCGGTGCCTGCGATCTTCTCGATCACCCAAGACCCGTTCATCGTCTATACGTCAAACATCTTTGCAATTCTGGGTCTGCGGTCGCTCTACTTCGTTCTGGCCGCAATGGTCCACCGCTTCCATTATCTGAAGTATGCGCTATCGCTGGTGCTCGTGTACGTGGGCAGCAAAATTTTCGTGCAACAGTTCATCGGCAAGATTGATCCGGCCGTCAGCCTTGGGATCACGATTTCGATCCTGCTCGGGGGCGTTGCCCTGTCGTTGTGGAAGACGCGGAACGATCCGCCGGAGGCAAAGCCTGCGCCGGCTGAGTAAGGGGCTTTCTGGTTTCGTTTCCGAGGGCGCCGGAGCGATCCGGCGCTTTCGTTGTTCAGGCGGCCTGGCGGTCGCGAAGGGCTTCGCCGCGATAGGATAACGCCTCGGCGATGTGCAGACGGCCGACTCCATCGGAGGCGTCGAGGTCAGCGAGCGTGCGGGCGACGCGTAGAACGCGGTGGAATCCGCGCGCGGAGAGCTTCATCGTTTCGGCGGCCTTGCGCAGGAGCGTGAGACCTTCCGGATCGGGCGCGGTGATGTCGTCGAGGAGTTGGCCAGTCAGCTCAGCATTGGTGCGTACGCCTTTGACCCCGCGTGCTGCCAAGCGGGCGCGTTGGCGGTCGCGCGCCGCAGTGACGCGTGCACGGACCTCGCGACTACCTTCCAGCGCCGGCGGCAAAACGAGGTCGGCGGCGGTGACAGCTGGAACTTCAATGTGCAGGTCGACACGGTCCATCATGGGGCCTGAGACGCGGGATTGGTATTCGGCGGCACAGCGCGCGCCGCGCCGGCACGTCATGCCGGGTCCGCCGCCGCACTTGCACGGGTTCATGGCGGCGACCAGCTGAATGCGGGCCGGATACAGGATGCGATGATTGGCGCGCGCGACGATGATCTCGCCGGTCTCGAGGGGCTGGCGGAGCGCATCGAGGACGTTGGGCTGATACTCGGGAAGTTCATCCAGGAACAGGACGCCCAGATGCGCGAGGCTCGCTTCGCCGGGCTTTGGACGTGTGCCCCCGCCGACAAGAGCGGCCATGCTGGCGGAGTGATGCGGTGCGCGAAAAGGACGGTCGAGGCAGAGTTTGCCGCCCATGAGTTCGCCGGCGAGAGAATGGACCATCGAGACTTCGAGCATTTCTTCCGGCGTGAGCGGAGGCAGGATGGAGGGCAGGCGGGCGGCGAGCATGGATTTTCCGGAACCGGGCGGGCCGACCATCAGCAGGTTGTGGCCTCCGGCGGCGGCGACTTCGAGAGCGCGCTTGGCGCTCTCCTGGCCGCGCACATCGCGCAGGTCGGGCAACTGGGTTTCGGGCCGGTCGAGGCTCGGCTTTGGTCTCGCCAGCGTTTGCAGGCCCTTGAAGTGATTGACGAGTGATAGGAGGTGCGGAGCGGCCAGGATGTCGACGTTCTCCCCCGCCCATGCGGCTTCAGGCCCGCAACTTTCCGGACATATCAGGCCTTTGCCGAGGCCGTTGGCTCCGATGGCGGCGGGAAGTGCGCCCGGCACCGCCCGGATGGAGCCGTCGAGCGCCAGTTCGCCGATCGCGGCAAACCCTGAGACCGCCTCCGGTGAAATGACACCCATCGCAACCAGCAGGCCCAGCACGATGGCGAGATCGTAGTGGCTGCCTTCCTTGGGTAGGTCGGCGGGGGCGAGGTTCACCGTCAGATGCTTGTAGGGCAGGCCGAGGCCGACGGAATGGAGCGCGTTGCGTACCCGCTCGCGGCTTTCGGCGACGGCTTTGTCGGCGAGACCGACGATGTGAAATGCAGGATTTCCCGGCGTGATGCGGACTTGAACTTCCACGGCGCGGGCTTCGACGCCCACGAACGCCAACGTCGCAATCTGGCTGTACATGCCCACTCTCCCCGGCCGATCCAGTGGGACAACGGCCGGGTGCGGAATATCCGTCGCGAGGTTAGTATCCCGCTCGCTTTTTCTCGATGGCGTCCCAGATCATGGCTGCAATGTCGTTGCCGCCGAAAGCTTTGACTTGGCGGATGCCGGTGGGCGAGGTGACGTTGATCTCGGTGAGGTAGTCGCCGATCACATCGATGCCAGTGAAAATCAAGCCGCGCTTCTTCAGTTCAGGACCGAGGCGGGCGCAGATTTCTTGCTCACGATCGGTGAGTTCTGTCCGCTTAGCTGTGCCTCCGACGTGCAGGTTGGAGCGGGTTTCGCCCTCCGACGGCACCCGGTTGATGGCGCCAGCCACTTCGCCGTCAACGAGGATGATGCGCTTGTCGCCGTTGCGAACCTCGGGCCGGTACTGTTGCACCATGAAGGGTTCGCGGAACACGGTCTGGAAGAGTTCGACGAGGGAGCCAAGGTTGGTGTCTTCCGCCTTGATGCGGAAGACGCTGGCGCCGCCGTTGCCGTAGAGCGGTTTCAGAATGATGTCTTGGTACTCAGCGCGGAAAGCATGGACGTCTTCAAGAGATCGCGTGACGAGCGTCGGCGGCATCAGATCGAGAAAATCGAGGACCCAGATCTTCTCTGGGGCGTTGCGGACGTGCCCCGGATCATTGACGACGAGCGTCTCGGGGTGGATGCGCTCGAGCAGGTGCGTCGACGTGATGTAAGCCATATCGAAGGGAGGATCTTGACGGAGCAGGACGACATCCTGGGTCAGGAGATCCACGGTCCGCGGGTTCGACAGCCCATAATGGTCGCCGACGCGGTCGAACACCTCCAGCGTGGAGCCGCGGGCGAGCAATCGATTGCCGTGGAGGCTCAAGTTCTGCGGCGTGTAGTAGAAAATTTCGTGCCCGCGGTGGCTTGCTTCGAGCAGAATTGCGAACGTGGAATCCCCGCGGATGTCGATCCGGTCGATCGGGTCCATCTGACATGCGATCTTCAGCGTCTTGCCCACGTCTCACCTACTCGCTGCCCCATTTGACTGGCAAAGGCATAACGGTGCGGCGGGGAAACGCAACGTCTGCACGGCGCCGTTCACGGCTTGTTAACTACAGCGGCCGCTTTGTTGCATCGTCGTGTTGCGTGGAGTCTCCAGATGGCCGCCCGTTGTTTTATTTTTCTCGGTGTTGCAGCTGCCTCGGCTTTACTCGGCGCTTGCGCCGAGAAGACCAATGGTAGCGGCTCAGCGAGCTTGCTCGGCGGCAACGGCTTTGGGCGGGGCTCAGCCACTCCGGGGACAGCCGAGGACTTCAGGTCCGGTGCACGCGATATGGTCTATTTCTCCAGCGACAGTTCGGATTTGACTCCGGAGGCGGAGCAGACGCTCACACAGCAGGCGCGTTGGCTGCAGCAGTATCCGCAACACCAGATCATGGTGGAAGGACATGCGGACGAACGCGGCACGCGCGAATATAATTTGGCGCTCGGGGCTCGACGCGCTCAAACTGTTCGCAATTACCTGGCCAAGCAGGGCGTCACGCATGCTCGGATGCGGACGATCTCGTATGGTAAGGAGCGTCCGGTCGCGGTGTGCGACGACATTTCTTGCTGGTCGCAGAACAGGCGCGCGCAGACGGTGCTTGGCGGTGCGGCCGTTAGCTCGCGCTAACGTCACAAGCCGTTTTCAATCACGCGCGGCCACCGTCGCGGCGCGACAATGACGAGATCGAAGCCAATCTCCCGATCGCGATAGCGCGTGTTGCGCGCGACCCAGAGCTCGGCAGCGCGGCGAACGCGCTGACGTTGGGCAGGTCCGACGGCGGCGTGGGCTTCCTCATCCGTGACGTCAGCGCGGTGCTTGACTTCTATGAACGCCAGCCGCTTTCGCCTTATGGCGACAAGGTCGATTTCGCCTGCGGATGTCTTACAGCGCGTCGCCAAGATGCGGTATCCGCGCAAGCGGAGTGCGAGAGCTGCAATCCATTCTGAGCGTAAGCCGATGCGGTAGCGGGCCCGGCGTTCGTCAACGGTCATCCGGACGATCCGATTTGAGCTTCAGCCCCAGATCGTAGACACGGGCTTTGGGCACAGATAGCCGGTCTGCGACAGCCTTGGCGGCGTCGCGCAGGCTCATGTGAGCCAGAGCCTCCGTCAGAGCGGCGGCGATGCCTTCGTCTGTGACAGCCCCTGACGTTGGTGGTCCAACGACGATGGCCATCTCGCCCTTCTGCGGGTGGTTTGTGAAGCGTTCAGCGAGGTCCCTCAACGAACCGCGCGCAACGGTTTCGTGCAGCTTTGTAAGTTCGCGGGCGACGGCCGCGGGTCTGTTGCCGAGGGTTGCTGAAAGGTCGGCAAGCGTATCGGCCACGCGTGTGGGGGCTTCAAAGAAAACAAGTGTGGCAGGGGTCGCTGCCAACTCCGCAATGCGAGACTGCCGGGCGCCCGAGCGCGGCGGCAGGAAACCGGCGAAGAGGAAGGTGTCGGTCGGTAGACCGGCAACCGAAATCGCGGCCATGACGGCACTGGCGCCAGGTACCGCGATGACGGCATGGCCTTCTTCGATGCAGTCACGGACAAGCTTGTAACCCGGGTCGGAAACCAGTGGCGTGCCGGCGTCGCTAATCAGCGCAATGCGGGCTCCTCGGCCGAGGTCCGCGAGGATGCGCGGGCGCTGCTCCTCAGCGTTGTGCTCGTGGTAGGGGCGAAGGGGGCGGCCAATACCGAAGTGGGCGACGAGCGTGCGACTGTGGCGGGTGTCTTCGCAATAGATCACATCGGCACGCGCGAGGGTGGTCAGTGCGCGCAGGGTGATATCGGCGAGGTTCCCGATGGGCGTCGCAACGAGATAGAGACCTGGCGCCAGCGGGCTCGCAAGATGACGCGGAACGTCGATCGAGAGGCGCCCGGCAAGCGCATTATCGCCGAGGTTGGGCTCGACCGTGCCGGTGCCGGAGTTGGCGTCGTCCGATTGCATGCCTCATCGCCTCTGTGAGCGGGCGCACCTTCGCCCGCGATATCGCGAAGCGCCAGAGGAAAAAGGGTGGATCAGGCAGCGATCGGCTCCCGGCGCCGGAACTGCTCACGGCGAAATGCCGTGGGAGCCGTCGGCGGTGGCACTGCGCGGACGCCCGTGAAAAGCAGAGCGGGAGCGATCTCGTCGCGCAGGCGTTGTAGGGCGTACGTGGCGGCGTCGAGCTGAGCGGACGCACCCGTGTGGGAGTCAAGAGCGCGATGGGCCCGAGACTGGGCGTCGGTCAGTACGCCGATGACGCGCGACCATTGCTCCATCGGAGACCGACGATCGGGCAGAGGCCTGGCGACCTCGCCAATTTTGCGCTGCGGCGCAAACGGGCTCAGTGCGTCGCGAAGCACATTCGCGGCGGACTTTGTCCAAGATCTTGAGGTCAAGGAGGAGCGCATCATTCGGATTTGGTCGGACCACAGACGGGCTTTGACGTTTCGCGGCGCGAAACGTCGTAATTGCAATCGGAACCGGCTTGGGCGAACCGGATATTTTTGGGATAGAGTCTTATAAATCGCTCTATTCGCGATTTTCCACAAGATGAATTTCGTTAATTGGTTTTCAATGAGTGCGCTTTTTTTGGGTTCTGATCGCCGCTGCGCTGATTATGAGCGTGGGGTAGAGCGCGATGCTTCCGTGCGTACGACAGGGCTTACCGGCTTGGGGACTTTCGTTCCGCTCAAGGTTGTTGGCTTGAACGCGCCGTCCTTCCCGCTGTCTCCTGTCTCGCCCGTGATGCCGGAAAAACGATAGTGGCCGGTGATTTCGTCGACGAACAGTCCGTCTTCCTGCTGTGGTCCCCAGCCGCGATTGTGAATGATAAGCGGGCGACCAGATGGGCCGGTCATATCGGAGACAATGGCAATGTGTGTACGGGAATGTCGGTTTTGCGGGCGCCAATACGTGACGATATCGCCTGCTTTATAATCCTCCGCGAAAGTTGAAATTGGCAGGCTTTGGCCGAAACGGGAGAAAAATTTTCGTAGGGTGTCGACGCGGCGATGGTCGATATTGGGATCGCCTGAACCGGTTTTGGTTTTTTGTACCAGTTCCTGAAGATCCAGGCCTAACGTGCGATAGGCGCGAATGATCACGTCGGTGCAGACACCGTACATCGGGTGAACATCGCCCATCGGATATCGCAGGCGCGTGTAGCGATCGTTGTAGATGACGAAATCCTTGAGCTGGCTGCGGGCTGCAGCGGCCAATGCCAGGCCAAAGCTTTCAGCATCGCCGGGTGTCCATGTGATCGGCACGGACGGCGTGGGCTCGATGCGGCATTGCGACAGGCCAGCGCCAAGTGAATCCAATCCGCCGGGCAGATCCTGGGCGGTAACTGAGCGGTCAGGTGAAAGCATCGCCGTGGCAGCGGGAGCGGGATCTGCAGCGAAGATCATGGCCTGGTCTGAAGCGAGGGATACTGGCGCTTGGTCCAGCTCTGCCGTGCGGGCCGCTTCGAGGGCCAGCTCAGGGCTGGTCACGACTGGCGCATCCTGGAGATCCGTGGCCGCGACGGGATCGGGTGGCGACGTCACGGGTCGTTGAACCTGCGGCTCCAGTTCGGAAACGGAGACTTGCGGTACGCTTGTAGCTGGCGAAGCCGCGATTCGCGGCGCGGGCAGATCCGCTTCTTTCGCTAACAGCGTGGGAGGTGCGCGAGCAATCACGACCGTTGCAACGGGCGGAAGGCCGTTGAGGGCTCGGGTGGCGCCGGCGGTCGTTGTTGCGAACTCGCGTGACGGGGAACCGGCATTCGTCCAGCGGCCTACGGCGATCGTCATGGCGATGAGAAGGACCGGGAGCGCCAGCATGGCAGCATCGGCGCGGTCCGAGCGGGATGTTGCGGCAAGACGGCGCCACATCCTGCCGAGGTCGGTCAGGACCCCAGATGACGGGGGGCCGGAAGAGTGAGATCTGAGGGCGGCGTTACGGGAGGCGGTTTTCTGAGCCGTCGGATGCCGGCGACGCGAGGTATCGAGCGGCAGCGGAGTAGTGCGCGCCTTCCGCTTCCGTGGCTGCGATCTGGGCTTCTTCTGCTTCTTCACGGCCGCGCCCCACGCCCGAATCCCAGTCAGACAATCTCCACTTTACCGCGTAAGTTGCTGGCGGGCCATCGCAAAACTGCTCCGCTCAAAATTACTCATAGTCCCACGAGCCTGCGAATATCGGACGGTGAGGCGCCGTCTGCACGCAGGTCGCGCAAGCTCGTTCCGCGAGAGGACTTTGAGAGTTTGCGGCCGGCGGGGTCGAGCATCAAGTGGTGGTGGTAGTAGGTTTCGGGTTCCGGGAGGTCGAGGAGGACCTGGAGCAGTCGCTGAAGATGGGTGGCCTCGTAAAGATCCTTTCCGCGAACGACGTGGGTGATGCCTTGCATGGCGTCGTCGACAACGACCGCCAGATGATAACTCGACGGCGTATCCTTGCGGACAATGATCGCGTCCCCCCAGCGGGCGGGATCTGCTGGTACAACTTGGGGTGAGCTGGCTGCGTCGCCGTTCCACTCGTGGAAGGTGAGCGGCGCGCCGCAAAGGTGGGCCGAAGCCGCGCGGAGCGCCCGGTCCATGTCGAGGCGCAGACAGGCCGGCTCTCCGGCCGCCATGCGTTGCTCGATCTGCTCTTCAGGGACGCCTTTGCAGAGCCCGGGATACAGCGGCGCACCATCCGGATCGACGCCGGTCGGGCTGATGGCGACGGCATTTTCGATTTCAGTGCGGGTCGCAAAACATGGGTAGAGCAGTCCGCGCTCCCGAAGGTTGGCGGCGGCCGCCCGGTAGGCGTCAAAGCGGGTCGACTGACGCAATACGGGTTCTTCCCACGCCAGGCCGAGCCAGCGAAGATCTTCGAGGATGTTGGCAACGTGCACCTCGCGTGTGCGCTGCATGTCGATGTCTTCGATGCGCAGAATAAAGCGACCGCCGTGGCGCCTCGCCAGATCGAAGCCGGTGATTGCCGACAGCGCATGGCCTAGGTGGAGATCGCCATTCGGGCTTGGCGCAAAACGAGTAACCAAGGGAGTATTCACGACAACGACTCGTGGGCTGCCACGACACAGTGTCCGGCTCGGCACCAACGTCTGGAATAAACGACAAGCGCTGGCTCAATCAATCGGCGCCGTTTTCAGCGAATGTCTGCAAGGCTTGATGGGCTTGATCGCGTCGCGCTTCGCGACAAACAGGATCAGCGCTCACCGCCGCTGGCAACGGCCGCTGATTGTGGCTCAAGGACTGGAGCCAGCATGCGCTGCATACGGCTCACATCCTCGTCGCTGACGCGAAAGAAGCGGTTGCGCATCTGAGCGCGTCGCGACGCCTGGTCGATGTGCCCGGCCAAGAGCGTGATTGGAATTCCCCCTGGGGGGTAGAGAGCTGGTGTCCCCACCTGTTCGAAGCTCAGAAGATGCTTGTAATACGAAACCCACTCGGGGCGTGTAGCGACCACGATTGCGGAAATGTCAGCGGCACGGGCCGCAGCAAAGGCCGAGCGAACCATGAAGCCATAAAGCGTCGCGCGATAGGATGTGTTGCCAATCTCAGGTTCGATGCACAGGCGAGAAACTTCCGCCAGGCCGTGGCTGGCTTTGAACTTCAGTTCGCCAAGCGCGGGGTAATACGGCGCGCATGGCAGCGACGCGAGAGGATCGCTGGGAAAGCTGAAACAGAGCCGCATGCTCGCAACGAGGCGGCCGTTATCAAACCCGCCGAAAATCGCGGTGGTCGGGAGATCATCATATTCGTCGCGGTATTCTTCGCCGTTGGCTGGGGCAATGAGTCCTTGGTTGGCGTAGGCGCGGTGGCGTAAACGGAACGCATCAACCAAATCAGGCCGGCGGGTCAGCAAGCGAATGTCGAACGCGTCTGCGTTGTTGCGCGGGTCCTGCGGGCTCGGCGCTCGGCGCAAACGGAATGGTACGAGTTCTGACTTGTCGCTCATATGAATGACTTTCGCCGCTATGGATGGAACCCTAGGAGGTATGAGGTAACCCGTTCGGAAGGAATTGGCCGCAAGGATTTGTGAACTGCGGCGGACTAGCGCGGTCTCGTGACGGTGATTGTGCCGAGGGTTTCTCCCAACCTATCACGGCAGCATTACTAAAATGGGAAGCAAACCAGCGAATTGTCCCCATTGCGCAACCGCCGCTATGGGAACGCCCAATAAAAACAAGCTTGACTGCATCAACGTCCTCACTGCGATCGCATGATTAATTGGTGCAATGCTCTCATTTCGCCAGCAGAAGCTGCGCGGGACGTGACGTCCAACGTGCTTGGCATAGGTGGTGTAGTTAGAGCCGAACTTCGCGGAAAGGAATTGCTCCTCCTGTCGCGTGACGCCCCTCAGTATCAGCGCGGTGGCCACCGCCAGTGTCAGCGAGACAACGGAACTCCCCCACAAGGCGCCGATGCCCGCTGCGCCAATAATTGAGAATGAATACAGCGGATGACGAACCATGGCGTACGGTCCGTCTTGCACCAAGGCGACTTTCTTGCGTCCCCCGATGTAGGCAGCGCACCACGTGCGACCTGCAATGGCCACGAGAATAAGCGCCAAGCCAATCAATTGGATGAGGCGAAAAACATTGGGATATTGCAGCCGCCACGTTGATCCGACGAACAACAAGACCAACGCCGCGGTGACAGCGGCAAATCCCATAAGAAGCCGTCTATGAAATTGAGCACGTGACAAAGACTCTAACATAAAATCGTTCCTAGCCGGAGCTATCGTTGGGCTAGTCGTCTGGGAACATCTTTCCGAACGGAAACATCATCCATCACCTCGCCCCGTAATATTAAATGGTCAAGCCGGTTTCGCAGGTATTTGCTCCCAAATCGGAAAAATCGATGGAGTGTCGAGTCGACAAAGAAAAACCCTGCGTCTTTGACACAGGGTTTCGAATTCTGGGGCGATCGTCGGATCAGTTCGCGTAGGTGCGAACATCGACAAAGTGTCCCGCGAGTGCGGCTGCGGCGGCCATGGTCGGTGACACAAGATGCGTGCGGCCTTTGTAGCCTTGCCGGCCTTCGAAATTTCGATTCGAGGTGGACGCGCAACGCTGGCCGGGCTTCAGCTGGTCGGGATTCATGCCGAGGCACATCGAGCAGCCGGGCTCGCGCCACTGGAAGCCCGCGTCCTTGAAGATCTTGTCGAGGCCTTCTGCTTCGGCCTGCTGCTTTACGAGACCGGAGCCGGGAACGATCATCGCATAGTCGAGCCGCGACGAGATTTTCTTGCCCTCAACAACTTTTGCAACGGCGCGCAAGTCTTCGATGCGGCCATTGGTGCAGGAGCCAATCCAGACGACGTCGAGCGGGATCTCGGTCATCTTCGTGCCGGGCGTCAAACCCATGTAATCGAGGGCGCGGATCATCGAGGCGCGCTTGTTTTCGTTGTCGATCTTGGAGGGGTCGGGAACGGTTCCTGTGATGGCGACGACATCTTCTGGCGATGTCCCCCACGACACGATCGGCGGCAACTTGGCAGCATCGAGTTTGACGATGCGATCAAAGTGGGCGCCCTCATCCGTCTTGAGCGTCTCCCAATACTTCATTGCCATGTCCCAGGCGGGACCTTTCGGCGCTTTCGGGCGACCTTTGATGAAGGCATAGGTTTTTTCGTCGGGCGCGATCATGCCGGCGCGGGCACCGCCTTCAATCGACATGTTGCAGACCGTCATGCGGCCTTCCATGGACAGCGCGCGAATCGCTTCGCCGGCATATTCGATGACCGAGCCTGTGCCGCCGGCGGTGCCTATCTCGCCGATGATGGCGAGTATGATGTCCTTGGCGCCAACGCCGCGCGGGGCCACTCCATCCACCTGGACAAGCATGTTCTTGGCTTTTTTCTGGATGAGCGTTTGCGTGGCAAGCACATGTTCAACTTCAGATGTGCCGATGCCGTGCGCCAGCGCCCCGAACGCACCGTGCGTGGACGTATGGCTATCGCCACAGACGATCGTTGTGCCGGGGAGCGTGAAGCCTTGTTCGGGGCCGACGACGTGGACGATGCCTTGGCGCTTGTCGAGTTCGTTGAAGTATTCGATGCCAAAATCGCGAGCGTTCTGGGCCAGCGTCTCGACCTGGGTGCGGCTCTCGACGTCATCGATACCGTGCGAGCGGTCAGTCGTGGGCACGTTGTGGTCCACGACGGCCAGTGTCTTTTCGGGGGCGTGAACCTTACGGCCGGCCATGCGCAGTCCTTCGAAGGCCTGCGGGCTCGTGACCTCATGAACGAGATGACGGTCGATGTAGAGCAGGCAGGTGCCGTCGGGCTGGCGATCGACGACGTGGTCATCGAAGATTTTGTCGTAGAGTGTCTTAGGTGCAGTGTCGGCCATGGCGCGCGCGGAGCCTTCCAATGTGTGAAGAATGTGGAGGGTTGATAGCGCTGTCGCGCGGCGTTCGCAAATCAACCAGCAGCTGCGGGCCGATAAGCCGCGTCAAACGCCTGGCGGTGTCAAAAAAAAGCCGGGCGCGAGGCCCGGCTTTTGAAAGTTGATCCTACCCGAACTGGTGAGACGGCTGGCGGTGGCAATTAGCCAGCCGGGCTCCACAACACCGGATGCTTCTTGTACGTCCGGAAACGGGGGCGGATCACGCCTTCGTGAAGGCGATGGAACCTCAATATTGCAGCTGACGGGCCTTGGAAACCAGAAAATCGCGCAACACCTGGACCTTTTTGGATGTTTTCAGCTCCTCCGGATAGACGAAGAGTATCGGCAACGAAGGTTTGGAGAATTCAACCTTCGTCAGAACGTGGACCAGATCGGTTTCCTGTTCGGTCATGTAATCCGGGATCATTCCCACGCCGACACCGGCCATAATGGCGTGTTTTATGGCGACGACCGAATTGACACGGAATGCGGCGTGGCGAGGCTCCACGCCCTCGCGGCCCACGGTTTCGAGCCAGGTAATGGCTGGCAGGTGCTGGGATGGTTGACCCGAATAGGAAATGATGCGGTGGGACCCGCCTTCCAGATCGGCCAGGGTTTCGGGCAGTCCGAAGCGGCGGACGTATTGGGTGGACGCCATGGCGCGGACTTTGGCCGTGAAGAGCGGGCGGCGGATAAGTTCGGGCTGGTCGGGCTCGCGTGTCCAGATGGCGACGTCGGCCTCGCGCATGGCGATGTCGATCTGTTCGTCGTCGAGAATCAGATCGACACGAATATCTGGATAGAGGTCCATGAATTCGCGCATGCGCTGTGTGACCCAAACCGACCCGAGACCAACGGGAGCTGCAACGCGCAGATCCCCTGTGGGCTTGGTCGCGGTGTCGCCGAGAAGCAGTTCCGCAGTCTGGAGCTTGCTCATCACTTCGGCGACGGTGCGGTAGAGGAGTTCGCCCTGTTCGGTGAGCACGAGGCCGCGGGCGTGGCGGTGGAAGAGGGCCACTTTGAGATCTTTTTCGAGGGCGGAGACCTGGCGAGAGACCGCGCTCTGACTCATATTCAGAGCGTCGCCGGCATGCGTGAAGCTGCCCGCTGCCGCCGAGGCGTGGAAGATGCGAAGCTTGTCCCAATCCATTTTCGGCATCGCCCGCTGCTCATGCACCTGTCAACGGAAGTTACCGCATCAGGTCGTCAACTGAGAATAGCGGTTAAGGATGACCACGGCTTGTGTCCGGTCGCCGCACGGCTTAGCAACTTTGGCGGGGGGATCGGCGTTTCTCCCGGTCCATCACCGGTTGCGTGACGGCAATGATCAACGATCGAAAGAGGTTTCTGCATGTCCGCCATTCGTCTTGCCGCTGTTTTAATTGGATTTGCTGCCGTTACAGCAGAGGCAGGACCGCGTGAAGCGACAAAGCTTTGGGAAACGGCCGGCTTCAAGAACCCTGAGTCGGCGCTGTTCGATCCGGAAGCGGGCGTCGTCTACGTGAGCAACGTGAACGGTGAAGGCACGGTGAAAGACGGGAATGGCTTCATCTCGAAGATCTCGCCTGATGGCAAAGTGGTTGAGATGGAGTGGGTGTCAGGACTGGACGGTCCGAAAGGTCTCGCGCGGGTCGGTGGTAAGCTCTACGTGTCGGATATCGACAAGCTTGCGGAGATCGACATCGCATCGGGAAAGGTCGTAAAGCGGTATGATGCGAAGGACGCGAAGTTTCTCAACGACGTGGCGGCCGACGCAGCGGGCAATGTGTACGTCAGCGACATGCTGACCAACACGATCTGGCGCCTGTCCAATGGCACATTCGAAGTGTTTCTGAAGGATGACAAGCTCGAAGGTCCAAATGGACTTCTCGTGGAAGGCGATACGTTGCTCGTGGGCGCCTGGGGCGTGATGACCGATGGCATGGCGACGAAGGTGCCGGGACATCTGAAGGTGGTCTCGCTCAAGGACAAGAACATCACGCCGCATGGAGATGGATCGCCGATCGGTAACCTCGATGGACTAGAGCCATTTGGTGACGGGGCATATCTTGTCAGCGATTGGATTGCGGGCAAGGTCATCCGGATCGGGCGCAAGGGTAAGGCGCGGGTGCTGGCCGATCTGGGGCAGGGGACAGCGGACCTCGGTTACGATCCCAAAACGGCAACGGCATTCATTCCGCAAATGAAGACGGGGGTCGTGTACGGGTTCAAAGTGGAGTAGCAGCCGCCGCCAGTGCGGTTCGGTCACCACGCATCAGGCGGGTTGGAAAATGGCTCGCACGAATTCGCGGTACAGCAAGACCTGACGGGGCAGATAATCTTTGTCGCGCAGGACTTTTGACAGAATGATCCCACCGTCGACGACGACCGACAACATGTCGGCCACGTCGTCGAGATTGACGTCGATGCGCGGGGGGTAGCGGGCTTCGATGCGCGACAGACGTTCGCGGAAGCGCTGGCGCCAGGCCAGAACCGCTTCGGCGCTCAGAGTCCTGACATCGCGGTCGAACAACCGTTCTTGATAGCAGTAGGACGCGACGAGACAGCCGGGGTGGCCCGAGGGCAAGTCGGCCAGAAGTTCGGCAAGCATCTTCAAGCCGACAAGGAAGCCGTGCAGGGGATCCTCGTTTAGCTCATCGGCCCGGCGGAACAGATCGTCGAATAGGGCGGATTCGCGTTCGAGATATCGCGCCAATAATACGCGGGCGAGTTCGGACTTGTCGCGGAAGTGGTAGAAAAAGCCGCTTTTTGTGATGTTGGCCGCAGTGATCAGTTCGTCGATCGACGTGGCGCCGAAGCCTTTTTCAAGAATGGCGATTTCAGCAATGCCGAGAATGCGCTCGCGGGCGTCACCGCGCTTTTTTGGTCCGCCGGTTAGCATCGACTGTACCTTCGGTACGGTAGCGCCGCCTGGACAGCGCTGCCTTGGAATTCGACGCGGCTATAGTCCGTCCCCAAACCTTTGATTATTATAAAGAAACAAATTTCTGACGCAACTGTACCGCCCGCTCGCTAGAGCACGCTTGAGCCGCCCGGTAGTCTTCGCGGACCTGAAATCTCACAAATAGAGGCACCCATGAGCACGTATCGTGACGGACTGCCCCAGATGCAGAACCGAATCTTTCTGACCGACGGCGGACTCGAGACGAGCCTGATCTTCCATCAGGGCATCGAACTCCCTCATTTCGCATCGTTTCATCTCATGCGCGACGCCGAAGGTCGCGCAAAGCTGACCGACTACAGCCGGCCGTTTCTCGCAACAGCGCGCAGCGGCGGATATGGGTTCATTCTTGATACGCCGACGTGGCGGGCGAATGCGGACTGGGGCGAAAAGCTCGGGTATTCGGCTGAGGCTTTGGCGGCGGTCAACCGTCAGGCTGTGGCGCTGATGGATGAGCTGCGGGCGCAGTACGTCGGCGATGATTTTCCGATCGTGCTCAGTGGTGCGATCGGTCCGCGCGGAGACGGCTATGTCGCCGGTGATGTCATGAGCGTGAGCGAGGCAGAGGCTTACCACAGCGCGCAGATCGACTCGTTTGCCGACAGCAACGCCGACATGGTGACGGCGTTCACCATGAACAACGTGCCGGAAGCTACCGGCATCACGCGCGCAGCGAAGCGCGCCAACATTCCGGTGGCGATTTCCTTCACGGTCGAGACGGATGGCCGTTTACCAGCGGGGCAGAGTTTGCGGGAGGCGATCGAGGCGGTGGATGAGCAGACAGGCGGTGGTCCTGCCTACTACATGATCAACTGCGCCCATCCAGTCCATTTCATGCAAGCTCTCGAACCGGGAGCGACCTGGATGGGGCGGCTGCGCGGGATCAGAGCCAATGCATCGCAGCGCAGCCACGAGGAACTCGATCAGTCACCTGATCTCGACGATGGCAATCCGCTCGAACTGGGCCAGCAGTACAGCGCCTTGCGAGCAAATTTTCCGCACATCACAATTCTCGGCGGGTGCTGCGGCACCGACCATCGCCACGTTGCAAGCATTGGTCACGCCTGCAAAATGGCGGCGTGACGAGCGCTGTTATTCCGCGGCGGCTGCGTGGACCGAGGCGTGGGCGAGGAAGCGTTCGGCTTCCAAAGCGGCCATGCAGCCCATGCCGGCCGCGGTAACGGCCTGACGATAGACTTCGTCCTTCACGTCGCCGGCGGCAAAGACGCCCGGAATGTCGGTCGCAGTCGAATCCGGCTTCGTGATGAGATAGCCGCCTGGCGTCATCGGCAACTGGCCTTTGAAGAGCTCGGTTGCGGGCGAGTGACCGATGGCGATGAACACGCCATCGGTCTTGCGATCGGTGATCTTGCCGGTCTTGACGTTTTTGAGGCGCACGCCGGTGACGGTTTTCGGATCGGAACTGCCGACGACGTCCTCGATGGCTGAATCCCAAATCACTTCGATCTTGGGGTTTTTCATCAGGCGGTCCTGGAGGATTTTCTCCGCGCGGAAGCTGTCGCGACGGTGAACGACCGTCACGCGACTGGCAAAGTTCGTCAAGAACAGCGCTTCTTCAACGGCTGTGTTGCCGCCACCGACGACCACCACCTCCTTGCCCTTGTAGAAGAAGCCGTCACACGTGGCGCACGCCGAGACGCCGAAGCCTTGGAAAGCTTCCTCAGACGGAATGCCCAGCCAGCGAGCCTGTGCGCCGGTGCAGATGATGAGGACGTCGCAGGTGTAGATGTCGCCGCTGTCGCCATCGAGCCGGAACGGGCGGTTCTTGAGGTCCACCTTGACGATGTGGTCCATGACGATTTCGGTGCCGACGTGCTCAGCCTGGACGCGCATCTGCTCCATCAGCCAAGGCCCCTGAATGACATCGGCAAAGCCTGGATAGTTTTCGACGTCGGTGGTGATGGTGAGCTGGCCGCCGGGCTGGCTGCCTTGGATCATGACGGGCTTCAGCATGGCGCGCGCGGCATAGATGGCTGCCGTATAGCCTGCGGGCCCCGATCCCAGGATGATGACTTTCGAATGCTTGGCAGATGTCATGGTCTTAATCCCAGCAAAAGGCCACTCTGGCCGCGCGAGCAGCGTACACGGACGGCCGCGCTTCACTGGGCACATATAGCCCCCGCAGAACGGATTCGCGAGCCCCTCGGGCGGTCGGTCACTCCTTGAGGAGAAATCCCACAGCGGCGCGCACAACCTGCGGGGACGAAAGAATTTTACGGTGCCCCATTCCGTCGAAGGGGATCAGTTGAGCGGCTGGGCAGGCTTTCGCGATGTCTTCCGAGTTGCTGATCGGCACCTCGAAGTCGTCACGGGCATGGAGCAGCAGGGCCGGGCGGTCGGCCGCACGTAGCAGTTGTGTGGCGGTGAACGACCCGAGTGAGCGGTGTGCGATGCGTTCCAGATGCCGTTCGAAGGTGCCGCGGGCCGTCGGCGTCATATTGCGAGCATCGGCGAACTCGCGCGTGATACGGCCAAATTCATTTGGGGGACCGATGAGGACGTAGCGCTTGAAGTCGTACTTGCGACGAAAGGGCGGGCCGCCACCGCCGGCGTGGAGAACTGCAAAACAGCCCATGGAGTGGGCGAGGGCATAATCAGGCTGGAAAGCCTCCGCCACGCGAAGTACGGATTGCGTGTAGTCAACCAAACTCGCGCGCGTACGCTTGCATTTCCCGTGTGCCGGTGCGTCCAGCAGCACGGCGCGAGCTCCCATGTGCCGAAGACGCTCGCCGAACAATGTCATAAAGGAGGCTTCGGCGGTCCAGCCATGCGCGACCAGAACGGTAGCGCGCGGTGTTTTGGCTTCCGGCTCGAAGACATAAACCGGAATATCGCCGTGGGGAGAGGGAACGGCGAGTTGTCGTGCATCTCTTAGAAAGCGGCGCGCGCGACGGACGAGAAATGTGTGGCCAGCTTCGCGCCGTTCGGAGCGATGGGGTTCGCAGAAATTGCGGAAGGCGATGTCGCCGGCGCGTTGTGGGGAGCGGCGGCTCAGTTCGGCAAGATCCGGCACCTCGGCCGAGGCCCACACACGCGGTCCTGGCGGGCGCCCAGTAATACGCTTTTGAGGCAACACGATTGGCCGGCCTGACGGATCAAGTTCAAGAGTTTGCAGCATGCGGGGAAAACGGTGGCAATGGCCTCAGGTTCCCTGAAAGACCGATGCTAGAATACCACTCTCTCAGCGTGGTGGACGAGGCGCGCGGTCGCAGGGTGTGCCCCTGGGGCGCCGTTGCCAGCTTCTTCTTGTTGCCCGATTGCCGTGATGGTAAGCCCCGCGCCCGGCATGGACCGGGGCGGGGACACCATGGACAGGAGCGGGAACGGCCATGGCTGACAATTTCGATTGGGGTCAGGCCACGGCGCCGACGCTCGCGGACTTTGAACGGCTGGCTGGGCAAGCCTGGAACCGACTGCCCTCCGACTTCCGGCAGATGTGCGGCGATCTGGTCATCCGGTGCGAGGAATTCGCCATCGACGAGGTGCTGGACGAATTAGGTATTGAGAGCCCGCTCGATCTGATGGGCCTCTACCAGGGCGTCAGCCTCGACAAAAAGAGCGTTTTAGACACCCCGCGCGAACCGGACATGGTCTTTCTTTATCGCCGTGCCATTCTTGACTATTGGGCCGAGGAGGGAGAGACGCTGAGTGATCTCATCACACACGTTCTCGTGCACGAAATCGGCCACCATTTCGGGTTCTCTGACGCGGATATGGAAGAGATCGAGCAGGATTCTCTGGGTTGATGGCCCTAGGCCGGGTTGCTGCAACACATTCTCATCGCGATCGCGCCGGGTCTTGCGCGGCAGCGGAGGGTGGGCGATGGTAGCAGCTGTTTCGGTGCTGCTCGTCGAGAGCACTAGGCAGTTTTTCGGATCAATAATGGCCTTGAGATTTCGCGCGCTGACCCTGATCGCCGGTGTGCTGCTGGCGGTGGCTGGTCCTTGCCTAGCCGATGACGCAATCCCCACACCAGAAGAATACGCGGAGCATGTCGGCGGAGCGCCCATCCTAAGGCCGGGTGAATTGAAACTCGATGGACGGCAGCAGGTGTGCGGTCAGCGGCCGACGGTGATCGACAAGAGCCTCGACGACTATGGCGCGGCTTACCCCGGCTTCCTGATTCTCAACCCAAAGCTGCTCGATCGCGTTTCCACGCCTGTAAAGCTTTGGATTTATGCGCACGAGTGCGGGCACCAATTCCGTGGCCCCGACGAGGAGACGGCGGATTGCTTTGCCGTGCAGCGCGGGCGGCGGCAGGGCTGGCTGACGGAGGGCGGTCTGGACGAGATCTGCAAGTTCATCTCACCGGCCAAGGGTTCGAGCATGCATTTGTCCGGCTCGCACCGGTGCGAATACATGCGCAAGTGCTACGCCGATCCGTCGATCCGCTGAGTTATCCCCGCAGTCGACAGGCCTTCTAGACTGACCCTCGTCCCCGGCCGATGCCGGATTGCAGACGAGGCGCTGGATGCGGGTTCCTGATTACTCCAAACGAATACTGGCATTGGCCGAATTGTTGCACCGTTGGGCGGGGCAACTGATGAAGCTCGATGGGGTGCGGCGGGAGAAGGTCGCGCGTTATGCCGAGGAGATCGCAGCCACGCTGGCGCGGGCGGCGGAAGCGCACCACAAACTGGAGGGTGAGCCGCAGAATGTTCCGGCGCAGCGAGCGATCGTTCGGGAATTCGGCCGGATTTCAGGGTATCTGGAAACCATTGTCGGCGTGCTGCATCGCCATCTTGACGGCCGTAAGCTGGCTGGCGTTAAAAGGCGACTTGAACAGCTTCGTCCGAGCGATACGGGTGTAGCTTCCCCTGCCTTGCCGCAAGAGACCCTGCATCACGCGGCCGTCGATCGGCTGACGGCGGCGGAGGGCTACTTCCGGGCTTTGGCCGACGCATTGAGGGCGTGATAAACATCGCCCTTCGACTTAGAGGACGCGATGGAAAAGTTCGTCAAGCTCACCGGTGTTGCCGCTCCCCTGCCCCTGCGCAACATCGATACCGACATGATCATTCCCAAGCAGTTTCTGAAGACGATCAAGCGGACGGGACTTGGCAAGTCATTGTTCTTCGAGATGCGCTACGACAATGCGACGGGCGCCGAGATCGCAGACTTCGTTCTCAACAAACCGGCGTATCGCAACGCAACCATCCTGGTGACAGGCGAGAACTTCGGCTGCGGGTCATCGCGCGAGCATGCGCCATGGGCCTTGCTGGATTTCGGAATCCGCTGTGTCATCGCGCCGGACTTCGCCGACATTTTCTATAACAACTGCTTCCAGAACGGCATTCTACCGATCAGAATTCCGCAGGCCGACGTCGACAAGTTGATGGAAGATGCGCAGCGTGGTTCCAACGCGACGGTGACTGTGGATCTTGAAGCTCAGGAGATCCGTGGGCCGGATGGCGGGGTGATCAAGTTCGAGATCGATCCGTTCCGGAAGCACTGCCTGCTCAACGGGCTCGACGCGGTCGGGTTGACGATGCAGAAGCAGGACGCGATCCGGACGTATGAGGAGAAGGCGGCATCTGCGCGTCCGTGGCTTTGAGCCTCAACGCTGTCAAAGGAGATCCGGACGATGGCCAAAGCGGTGCACATGATGGTGCGGGTTCTCGATGAGGCCCGGTCGGTGGATTTCTACTCGAAGTGCTTCGGATTGACGGTCGCCGAGCGGCGCGATTGGCCGGATTTCTCGCTCACCTACATGAGCAATCCCGAGAACGATTTCGAAGTCGAGCTGACGGTCAACAAGGGCCGCAGCGAACCGTACGATCTCGGAAACGGCTATGGTCACGTCGCGTTCGTCGTCGATGATCTTGACGGCGAGCACGCGCGGATCAAGGCGGCGGGCTTCGAGCCGAAGGACATCAAAGAGATGACGCACGAGGGTCAGCCGTTCGGGCGGTTCTTTTTCATCAAGGATCCGGACGGTTACAAGATCGAGGTGCTGCAGCGCCGCGGACGGTTCAAGTGAGCGACGACATCAAGTTCGATGCGACGATGATGGGACGCCTGGGTCAGGCGCTGTCGTTCATCTGCGGCGCTGATCATCCCGCCACGGCGGCGTTGAAGAAGGCGGCGGAGACCGGCGCCGACAAGGACGTCAAAGCGGCCCGCGCCCAGTTTCTCAAGGTCAAGCCGAACGAGCGTCGCGCCGCATTGGCCATGCTGGACGATTGAATCACGAGTGAATCGGGCTTTACGCCAGTGCGGCGGGCGCACCGCGGGCCGTGCTCAGGGCATTGCGCAAGGCTTGAGCGAAATCCTTCTTCTCATCGGCGTTGAGAAAGCGCGCGAATTCGAACTCGTCACCGTGCAAGGCAAGCTTCAGGTTTGCGCTTCCATCGGGCCGTTCGTTGAGCAGGACTTTCACCCAATAGGGGTTGAAATCGAAGCTGCGGCTCTGACCGGAGGGCTGGACTTGGGTGATCTTCAAGAGATCCGGAGAGAGTTCGACCAGTTCGTAGGCTTTCCCGGAGCGGTAGTTGAGTTTGAAAGCGACGTAGATCGCCAGGACGTCGAGGCCGTAAAAGCCCATGACGGGCCACGCGCCCATCATGGTGAATGCGATACCGGAGGCGAAACTGATGAAGCCGATGAAGCCCAGCACGAGCAGGAAGCCGGTCTGGGAGAGGGACCTGTTGGGGTGCAAAATGGCACGGAAGATGCCGGGGTCTGGCGATAGGGCTTCAGGTTCAGTCATGGCTCGTGACTTTGCTCAAGGTCAAATCGCATGAAACCCCTCCTGGCGAAAAAAGGGAAGACGACTTCGGCTGGAACTTCGCTGAAAGATGAGGCGATCGTCGTTGCAAGGCCAAAGCCGCGCCCCCGGGTCCGTAAGCGGACTCCTGAGGAAATCGAAGAGATCTTTGGCCGGTTCCATGCCGTCGAACCGGAGCCGAAGGGGGAACTCGAGCACAGCAATCCCTTTACCTTGTTGGTGGCCGTGGTTCTTTCAGCACAGGCGACCGACGCGGGGGTGAACAAGGCGACGCGACGGCTCTTCGAACTTGCGGACACGCCCGAAAAAATGGTTGCCCTGGGGGAAGATAAAGTTCGCGACCTCATCAAGACGATCGGCCTATTCCGCAACAAAGCCAAGAACGTGATCCTGCTCTCGGAAAAGCTCATTGCTGAACACGGGGGGGTGGTTCCCGAAGATCGCGACGTGCTGCAGTCGCTTCCTGGCGTGGGCCGAAAGACGGCGAACGTTGTGATGAACATGGCGTTCGGTCATGCGACGATGGCGGTCGATACGCATGTGTTCCGGGTGTCACACCGGCTGTGGCTTTCCAAAGGCAAGACGCCGGACGCGGTGGAAGCCGACCTGATGAAGATCGTGCCGCAAACTTATCTTTTGCATGCCCACCATTGGCTGATCCTGCACGGGCGATATACCTGCAAGGCTGTCAGGCCGCTGTGCGAAACCTGCGTGATCGCCGATCTGTGCTTTTCCAAAGATAAGCGGATCTAGCGAACCTACGGCCGGCATTCACTTGGAGACAGGCGCCGCTCTGCGATCGCGGGCTTTGCCTAGAGGCGAACGGCGATGCCGGCGGCGGCCATATGCTTTTTGGCGTCGCCGATCGTGTAGGTGCCGAAGTGGAAGATGGACGCGGCAAGCACGGCGCTGGCATGGCCGTTCTTCACGCCGTCGACGAGGTGTTCGAGGTTGCCAACACCGCCTGAGGCGATGACGGGAACAGACACGGCGTCGGCGATGGCGCGGGTCAGGGCGATGTCGAAGCCGGCTTTGGTGCCGTCGCGATCCATAGACGTGAGAAGGATTTCGCCGGCTCCCAGGGCAACGACCTCTTTTGCGTACTCAATGGCGTCGATGCCTGTCGGCTTGCGGCCGCCATGCGTGAAAATTTCCCAGCGATATGTCTCGTCTGGGCCCGACACTTTCTTTGCATCAATGGCGACGACGATGCATTGCGCGCCGAATTTCTCGCTCGCTTCCTTGACGAACTGCCGGTTGAAGACGGCGGCGGTATTGATCGAAACCTTGTCGGCGCCGGCTTCCAGGAGCTTGCGAATATCGTCAACGGTGCGCACGCCGCCGCCAACCGTGAGCGGCATGAAACAGCGTTCCGCGGTGCGTTCCACGATATCGAAAATCGTGTCGCGATTCTCGTGGCTGGCAGTGATATCGAGGAAGCAGAGTTCGTCGGCACCGGCGGCATCATAGGCTGCTGCAGCCTCGACGGGGTCGCCGGCATCAATGAGGTCGACGAAGTTCACTCCCTTGACGACGCGGCCGTCCTTGACGTCGAGGCAGGGAATGATGCGGGTTTTCAGGCTCATCCCAGGTGACCTAGCGCGGGAGGCGGGGCGGCGGCAAGCCCGTCGTGGCAGCCGCGCGTCTTAAGCCGCGCGGCTGCGGGAGAAGACGATTACGCTGGCTAAGATGAGGGCCGCGGCCCCCGTCATGCCGACAAAGCCCACGATGGGACCGTTGGACATGGCTGCGCCGGTCAGGGCTGGGCCGACGATGCTTCCAGACGTGTACATGAGGATGAAGGCGGCGTTCGCGGTGGCAAGCTGGCTCGGCTCGACCTCCTGGCCGAGCATGGCCAACCCCAGCATGTAGAGCCCGATGACGGTGGTGCCCATAATGAAGATGAGCGCAAGGGCAAAGCCGGGTGTGCCGAGGACGAATGGAAAGATCGCAATGAGAGCCGCGTAGATGAGGCCGAGCGCTGCAAGCAGAACCTTGCGCGATGTGCGGTCTGCCAGCCAGCCGAGTGTGTACTGCGTGACGATACCTCCGACGATAAGGGCCGTCAGGAGGCGGAGCGCAGCGCCTTCCTCCATTCCGCCGGCGATCGCCACATTTGGCAGCAAGGAGAAATGGGATGTTTCGAGAAAGCCGCCGAGGAACCCGCCAGCCATGGCGGCGGGAGCAAGCCGCATGCCGCCGATGAGGCCAGTGGCCGGTTCATGCGCGAGATCGGGAGCGAGGTCGCGGGCAAGGAAGATCGGCAGTGCGGCAAGCAGCGCGCCGATGGCGCCGATGGCAAAGGCCAAAGGCCCCGTGGCTCCGAAATACTCAAGCAGCATGGGACCCAGAGCGAAGCCGGAGAAGAAAGACACGGCATAGAATGAGATCACACGGGCGCGGTGAGAATCCCCTGCGATGTGATTGACCCAGGTTTCGCCAACGATCCACGGCAGCGCAATGGTGGCGCCCATGAGAAAGCGCAGTGCGATCCAGGCAACGGTGTTGTCGATGAAATAAAGGGACGCATAGGCGACGGCACAGCAGACGCAACCCAGGATGATGGCGGTCGCCGGCTGGATGCGGGCCACGGCGTGCGGGAGAATAGGAAGCAAGACCAGGATGGCCAATGACGGCGCCGCACCGGCGAGGCCGATGATCCAGGACGGCTCACCACGTGCTTCGAGCGCCATGGCGGTCAGCGGGTAGCCTAGACCGAACGCAATGCCTACGCCGAAGCAGGATAGGATCACGGCGATGAGGCTTTTGCGGCGGCTCTGCGCACTCGTTGCCACCGCTTCCGTACTTGCATTCATGGGCTCGTGCCTTTATTCAACAGTGTTGAAATAAGCCGTCCCGGCACGGATGGCAAGGGGTCTTTCAACAGTGTTGAAAAAGAAACAGCCGAGAGGACAGAGGGGGCTCGAGGACGGAGCCCTGCTCGAGGCGGCGCTTGGGGAAATGGAACGGTCTGGCGTCGAAAATTTTTCGCTCAGGGCGGCGGCGCGCGCAATCGGTTGCGATGCGGCGGCACTGATTTACCACTTCGGATCGCGGGAAGGTCTGGAGCGCGCCGTCGCTGACCGACTGCACGCGACCATTGCAAAGCCTGACCGGTCGCTGCCGTGGCGGGAACGATTGCTTGGTATGGCGCGTCAGTATCGGGGGGTGGCGCAAACGTATCCGAGAACTTTTCCGCTGCTGATGCGGTATTGGACAACAGGGCCGCAGGATCTTGTCCTGTGCGACGAGACATTCGCCGCGCTGAGCGATGCCGGTCTCCCCGAGTCGCTGCTGCCGGAGGTGGAGTGCGGGTTCTATGCTGCGCTTCTCGGCTTGTGCGCTGGAGAAGCAGGAGGGCTTACGGGACGGCCGAATACGCAAGCATTGAAGGACATTCAATCGACGCACGGGCTCAGAACGATGCCGCGGCTACTGCCGGCTATTCGACGGCTAAATCCAGATCAAGTTTTTGAGACGCATATGTCTATCCTGCTTGATGGCATTGCTGTGCTTGCTCGCAAGAGCAGAGTGCGTGTCGGAAGCCTCCCCAAGGCGACGCCGCGTTCGCGCAGAAAGGTTTGAGGGAATGCATCCGTTTCTCGTTTACGCCGCGGCGGCACTGGCGGAGATCGGAGGGTGCTTTGCTTTCTGGGCTTGGCTGCGCTCAGGGGCATCTGCGCTCTGGCTCGGGCCCGGTGTCGTGTCGCTCGTGGCGTTCGCGCTGCTGCTGACGCTCATTCCATCCGAGGCAGCGGGCCGGGCATTTGCTGCTTATGGCGGTGTTTATATTTGTGCATCGCTCGGCTGGATGTGGACGGTGGAAGGAATGCGGCCGGACCGGTTCGACCTGCTGGGAGCCGCCATCTGTCTTGCCGGCGCGGCCATAATCCTGCTTGCGCCGCGGGCCAGTTGAAGGCTAATCCACGGGCCTATCCCTTTGGTTTGAACCGAATGTCCCGCACGCCGTCCACCGCCGCGCATGCTCTTGCAGCCCGTCCCGAATGGGAGCGGGCGCGGCGCATTGTAGTGAAGATAGGATCGGCGCTGCTGGCGGACCGCGCGTCTGGAACCCTCAGGGCGGAATGGCTGGCATCGCTCGTGGACGATGTGGCGGCCCTGCGCAAGGCGGGCCGCGATGTGGTTCTCGTGTCATCGGGCGCCGTTGCGCTGGGGCGATTCAAGCTCGGATTGCCGAAGGGGCCACTTGAGCTCGAACAGAGCCAAGCGGCGGCGGCCGTGGGTCAGATCAGTCTGGCGGCGGCCTATCAGGCGCTGGCGGCCGAACATGGAATGACGGTAGCCCAGATCCTGCTGACGCTCGGCGATACGGAACAGCGGCGGCGATATCTGAATGCGCGGCATACAATCGAAACGCTGCTGGAGCTCGGTGCCATTCCGGTGGTGAACGAGAACGACACGGTGGCGACGGCGGAAATCAAGTACGGCGACAATGATCGGCTGTCGGCGCGGGTAGCGTCCATGGTGTCGGCCGACTGCCTCGTGCTGCTGTCGGATATCGATGGACTTTACACCGCGCCGCCGCATGTCGATCCGACCGCACGGCATATACCGGTCGTGACTGAGATTACGCCCGAAATCGAGGCCATGGCGGGGGCGCCTGGAACGGAACTCTCCAAAGGCGGAATGAAGACCAAGATCGAGGCGGGCAAGATCGCGCTTGGCGCGGGCACCAACATGGTCATCACGACAGGCAACATCATGCATCCTCTGCGCGCGATCGCCGAGGGTTCGACGGTGACGTGGTTTCTGGCGAACCAGGATCCGGTGACGGCGAAGAAGCGCTGGATCGCCGGGCAGCTGGAGCCGCGCGGCGTCATCCATATCGATGCTGGAGCAGAGACGGCGCTGCTGTCGGGGAAGAGTTTGCTGCCCGCAGGCGTGCGGCGCGTGGAGGGCACGTTCGACCGTGGAGACGCCGTGATCATCAGGTCGCCGGACGGGCGTGACCTGGGTCGCGGTCTCGTGGCTTACGCCAAAGTGGAGGCAGAACGTATCGTGGGCAAACGCAGCGCCGACATCGAAGCGATCCTCGGCTACAACGGCGGGGACGAACTCGTGCATCGTAATGATATGGCGCTTTCGAGGAAGTAATGTCTGCTGGCCGGCCGGAACAAAAGGCGGAAGACCTGCGCGAGGCGATGTTTGTCATCGGGCGGGCTGCGCGTGCGGCGTCGCGCGAACTGGCGCTTGCGTCGAATTCAACGAAGAACGCCGCGTTGTGCGCGATGGCGGCACATCTGCGACAACAGAGTGGAGCAATCCTGCAGGCCAATGCGGCTGACTTGGAGGCGGCGAAGGCCGGTGGCTTGGCTGCGTCGTTCATCGACCGCCTTACGTTAACCGACGATCGCATTGAGGCCATGGCGCGCGGGCTGGAAGAAATTGCCGAGTTGCCGGATCCCGTCGGGGTGACGCTTGCCGAGTGGACCCGTCCGAACGGCTTGCGGTTTGAGCGCGTGCGCGTGCCCATCGGCGTGATCGGGATCATCTATGAGAGCCGCCCGAACGTGACAGCGGATGCCGGCGGGCTGTGCATCAAAGCCGGCAACGCGGCCATCCTGCGGACGGGTTCGGATGCATTCCGGTCGTCGCGTGCGGTTCACGCGTGTCTCGTTGCGGGCTTGCAGGCAGCGGGCTTACCGGAAGACGCAATCCAGCTCATCCCGACAACGAGCCGGTCTGCCGTCGGTCATTTGCTGTCAGGGCTCGAAGGGACGGTGGACGTGATCGTGCCGCGCGGCGGGCGTTCGCTTGTCGAGCGGGTGCAGTCGGACGCGCGTGTGCCGGTATTCGCGCATCTGGAAGGCATCTGCCATACCTACGTGGACAAGGCCGCCGACCTGGACATGGCGAAGCGGATCGTCGTGAATGCGAAAATGCGGCGAACCGGGATCTGCGGGGCGACGGAGTGTCTGCTCGTCGATAAGGCCGCACCCACGTCGGTAATGAGCGAACTCGTCACGGCGCTTCTGGATACGGGTTGCGAGGTTCGTGGAGACGAGGCGGCTCAGCGCGCTGATGCGCGAGTGAAGCCCGCAGCGGCAAACGATTACGGCAAGGAATTCCTCGATAGCATCATCGCGGTGAAGACGGTAGATGGTGTGGATGGTGCAATCGATCACATTGCGCGGTTTGGATCGCAGCACACGGATGCGATCGTCACGAATGACGAGGCAGCGGCTGCGCGCTTTCTCACTCACGTGGACAGTGCGATCGTGCTGCATAATGCATCGACGCAGTTCGCAGATGGTGGGGAGTTCGGGTTCGGTGCTGAGATCGGCATTGCAACAGGTAAAATGCATGCGCGTGGACCCGTCGGCGTGGAGCAGCTGACAAGCTTCAAGTATGTCGTGCGCGGGACCGGGCAGACGCGTGCGGGCTAGGTCAGCACTGGTTTGGTGCCGCGCGACCTGCAAATCTATCGGCCATCCACTCCACAGCGTCGTACGCGGAATCGAGTGCGACGGTAACGTGGCTGACGCCGGGCATCAGCTTGAAGCGAACATGCGTGCCGGCCTGGCATAGTTGGCGCACGTACTCCTTGGTGATTTCAGGGCGGACGGTCGTGTCCGCTTCGCCTTGCGCGATGAAGACCGGCATGCCGGACGGCAGCGGGCCCGGCGTGTTGCCGGCGATAATTGGCGTGAATTTCCGATCGGTCAGTGGATCGATTTTCAGGAAGGTGCGGGGGAGCCGCTGTTCGTCGTCGTCCTCCTGCAGGAACTGGGGGAGGTCTTCGATGCAGTCGCTGGCGAGGCGCTTGAAAGGTCCCATAGCGCCGGGTTCGACCAAGTCGGCGAGCGGCCAGCCGAAAAGGCGCGACCATGCGAGCACGGTCATGGCGGAGAGACTGCGGCCGCTGGCCGTGTTCTGGTCGGCCTTGAAAAGTTCGGCGAGTTCGCTCGCGGGGGCGGCGGCCGCGACACCGACGAGGTCGAGTTCGGGGGCGTAGGTTTTGGCATGTATGCCGGTATAGAGCGCCGCATGGCCGCCTTGCGAATGGCCCCAGACTGCGAATTTCTTGCTCGCTTGGATGTCCGATAACTGATGCGCGGCGCGGACAATGTCGATGACGGCGTTGGCCTCCGCCACTCCGATCAGATAGGGGTGCGGGTCCTTGGTGCCGAGGCCGATGTAGTCGGTGGCCGCGATGACCCAACCCTTGTCGGTGATCTCATCGATGCCCATCACCACTTGCGACAGGTTCGGCAGAAGTGTCGGCGCGCAGGCGGAGACGACACCGGTGGTCGGGTGGGCCCAGGCGACGACGGGTCGAGGGCCGTCGGCCTTCGCGTCAGGGAACATCAGTGCGCCGGTGACGGCGACGGGCCGTCCGTCATAGTTCGTCGAGCGGTAGAGGACGCGGTAGCCCTTGATGCCCGGCTTTACGCCACCTTCCATCGGCCAGACGCGGAAGATGGTGCCTGGCTTTGACCGTGTGAGTGTTTCTGCGGGAACGGTCGTGTCTTCGTTGGCTGATGCGGGGGCCATGAGGAGAAACGCCGCGATTGCATGGCGGCATGCATGGCAGATGGCCTTCCAATGCTGCATCGTCGTCTCCGCTCGCTGATCGCCTTCGCCATCATGGATAGCTCCGATATTTGCACGTCTGAATGAATTCGTCAGGATATGGATTAGTTCCATCCAGGTTGGGATCAGGGCGATCTTTCGGGCCGGGACATTCGCGTGAAACTCTGCTGGCCAAAGTTTGTGATCGCGTCAAAATAACTGAGCTTGATCAGAAAGAGGCGCGCGATGTTCAGCAATCTCTTCAAGGACGCATCGTTTCTGCCCCATGGATTTTGCCTGCTCTGGGATCCCTGGCTGATCGGCGCCCATCTGTTCAGCGACGTTGCGATCTTCGTCGCCTACTCAGCTATTCCTATTGCGATTTACCTGTTCTTGAAGCAGAGACCCGAGCTTGCCATGAGCAATCTCGCCTGGTTGTTCGCCCTCTTCATCCTCTTTTGCGGACTGACCCATCTGGCGAGCGCCGTCGCGCTCTACAAGCCCATCTATGAGGCTCAAGCAGCGATCAAGGTCATGACGGCCACTGTGTCGTTGGCCACCGCCTTCGTCATATTTCCACTCATCCCCAAAGCGTTGGCTATTCCGAGCCCCGAGCAGCTGCAGAAGTTGAACGCGCAGCTGCAACGCGAAGTGGAAGCTCACTTGGCAACGGCGGAAGAGCTGAGACAAGCGAGAGACCAGCTACAGGTTAAGGTGCAGGAGCAGTTGTCGGCTGTTGCGCAAGCCTCTGCTGTCGTGGCGGCGCTGGAGGAAAGTCCCGACGTCCTGATTTATGCGAAGTCGCGGGACGGCAAGATGCTGACGGCCAATCCTGCCTCGATCGCGGCTATAGGCCGGCCTGCCGAAGAGGTGTTGGGAAAAGACGAAAGCGAGTTCCTGACCAAGCCCGAAGAGATCGCCAAGATCCGCGATATCGATCAGGCCGTGTGTGAGACGGGCCAGCCAATGACCGTGATCGAACATGTCTCGCCACCTGATGGCAGAAAACGGATTTATCTCTCGACAAAAGTGCCGCTTCGCAATGCGGCCGGCGATATCACCGGCATCGTCGGCGTCAGTGTGGATGTGAGCGAACGCGAAGCCCTTATGGAGAAACTGCAGAAGAACGAGGAATTGCTGCGTCTCGGCAGCGAGGCTGCGGAATTCGGCAGTTGTGAACTCAACCTGTCGAGCGAGCGGCTGCAGGTCTCGCAGTCCTTGGGAACCATGCTCGGCGTGAGAGAGACATCGCTGTCATTGAGCGCGTTTTTGGATCGCATCCATCCGGATTATCGCGATGCAGTGCAGCGCGCATTCCATGCGAAGAATCGAACCGAGCTCGAGTTTCGCGATATCGAATCTGGCAATGCCTCAAGGTGGTTTCTTCTTCGTGGACAGCGTGTCGATGATGGTAATGAGGCGAGGTTCCTTGGTGCAATCGCCGACATCACGCGGAGAAAGCGCGCAGAGCACCGGACCAGCGATTTGATGCGAGAGTTGATCCACAGGGGACGCAACCTGCTTACCGTCGTACAAGTGCTGGCACGAAACAGCCTGACGCCGCCTAGGACACTCTTGGAAGCGCGCGAGGTTTTCATCGATCGGCTACATGCCTTCGCACGGGGCTACGAACTCTTTGTCGATGGGAACCATCTGGGACTTACCTTGCGGCAACTGATCACCGAAGAGTTCAAGCGCTTTCCTTCCCAATGCGTGATGGAGGGACCGGAGTTCCTGCTCAATGAACGGTCCGCCCAGACTTTGGGGCTTGTCATTCACGAGTTGATGACGAATGCGGCAAAGTACGGAGCGCTGTCGCGAGCGGAAGGACGCGTTCATGTCCGGTGGTCGATCGATGGCGCGGAGCGCTTGACGTTCGAATGGCGTGAAGAGGGCGGGCCGCCCGTTTTCGAGCCTACGAAGAAGGGGTTTGGGACCGGGCTGATCGAGCGGATGCTCAAGTCGGACTTTCAGGCTGAACTTCGCGAGCAGTTTGCTCCCGAAGGATTTCGATTTTCATTTGAGGCGCGGCTGGATCGGGTGCGCGCCTCAAGCGTCGGCTCTGTGCGATCGTTGCATAATATTCCGCTCGCGCCGGAGCCCATCTGATCCGCTTGCCGTCCGTCTTCACAGAATGAACTTGGAGAGGTCGGCGTTCTTGGCGAGTTCGCCGATGCGGTCGGTGACGTAGACGGCGTCGATGGTGATGGTGTCGCCTGTGCGGTCGGAGGCTTCGAAAGAGATTTCGTCGAGGACGCGCTCCATCACGGTTTGCAGTCGACGAGCACCGATGTTCTCGACCGTGGAATTGACGAGCACGGCGGCGTCGGCGAGCGCATCGATGGCGTCGTCGGTAAAGGATAGCGTGAGACCTTCGGTCTGCATCAGGGCAACGTACTGCTTGATCAGTGAGGCTTCAGGTTCGGTAAGGATGCGGCGAAAGTCCTCGCGAGAGAGGGCTTTCAGTTCGACGCGGATCGGCAGACGGCCCTGGAGTTCGGGCAAGAGGTCCGACGGTTTCGACACGTGAAAAGCGCCGGACGCAATGAAGAGTATGTGGTCGGTTTTGACGGGGCCGTACTTGGTCGCGACCGTGGTGCCTTCGATCAGAGGCAGGAGATCACGCTGCACACCCTCACGGCTCACGTCCGCGCCGCCGCGCACGTTGTCTCCGCGCGAGCAGATCTTGTCGATCTCGTCGAGGAAGACAATGCCGGCGTTCTCGACCGCGCGGATCGCATCGGCAGCAAGGTTGTCGTTGTCGATCAGCTTATCGCTTTCTTCGGCGATCAGGACTTCGTAGCTGTCGCGGACCGTCATGCGACGCGGCTTCATGCGGCCGCCCATCGCCTTTTGCAGCATCTCGCCGATGTTGATGCCGGCGCCTCCCATGCCGGGACCCATGCCCGGTATTTCAAACATCGGCAGGCCGCCGCCTGTGTCGGCAACCATGATCTCGATTTCGCTGTCGTTCAGTTCATTATTGCGCAACTTGCGGCGAAAGCTGTCGCGCGTGGCGGGCGATGAGGTGGCGCCGACAAGAGCGTCGAGCACGCGTTCCTCGGCGAGTTTCTCGGCTTTGACGCGGACCTCCTTGCGCTTCGATTCCTTGATCAGGCCGAGACCGACTTCGACCAAGTCGCGGATGATGCTTTCGACATCGCGGCCGACATAGCCGACTTCCGTGAACTTGGTCGCTTCAACCTTGAGGAACGGCGCGCCGGCAAGGCGTGCGAGGCGGCGGGAGATCTCGGTTTTTCCGACGCCGGTCGGGCCAATCATGAGGATGTTCTTCGGCAGGACCTCGTCACGCAGGTCGCCGGTGAGTTGCTGGCGGCGCCAGCGATTACGCAGCGCGATTGCGACGGCGCGCTTGGCGTCGTTCTGGCCGATGATGTAGCGGTCGAGTTCGGAGACGATCTCGCGCGGGGAAAAGTTGGTCATTGTTGCAAGCTCACTTGGTGGTCGCGAGCTTTTCGACCACCAGATTGGAATTCGTATAGACGCAGATGTCGGCGGCTATGCCCATCGCCTTGCGGGCGATCTCTTCGGCCGAGAGCGGCTGATCGAGTAGGGCGCGGGCGGCAGCAAGGGCGAACATCCCCCCGGAGCCGATGCCCATGCAGGCGAACTCGGGTTCGAGCACGTCGCCCGTGCCGGTGAGGGTTAACGTGACGTCCTTATCGGCAACGAGCATCATGGCTTCGAGGCGGCGGAGGTAGCGGTCAGTGCGCCAGTCCTTGGCAAGTTCCACGCAGGCGCGCGCAAGCTGGTCCGGATACAACTCTATCTTGGCTTCAAGGCGTTCGAACAGCGTGAAGGCGTCGGCGGTGGCGCCGGCAAATCCACCAATCACGTCGCCGCGGCCGAGGCGGCGGACCTTCTTGGCGTTCGATTTAATGACGGTTTGGCCGAGGCTGACCTGGCCGTCGCCTGCAATAACGACTTCGCCGCCCTTTCGGACGGTGAGTATCGTGGTGCCGTGCCAAGTTGGGACGTGGGAGGCGGACTGTTCTGTGCTCATCGCCGTGATGATCTAGGCCGCGCGTCGGCGTAAATCAAGAAGTGGGCATCAAGGTTACCGAAGCTGGAAGGACTGTCTAAAGACTGGTAGGGAGTTTCTTCATTGCGCAACCGACTTCCCCCGGATGGGAGCCGGCCGGTTGCGTGGGCGATCCTGAAGGGACCAAAAACTTGAAGCGACAGGCGACGATTTCGCGGAAGACGAAGGAAACCGAGATCCAAGCGACGATCGATCTCGACGGGACCGGCGTGTTCGATATCAAGACCGGGATCGGCTTTCTCGATCATATGCTTGAGCAGCTGTCGCGGCATGGGCTCATCGATATCAAGCTCGCGGCGAAGGGCGACCTGCACGTCGATTATCATCACACGACGGAAGATAGTGGGATTGTTCTCGGACAGGCGGTGGCAAAGGCGCTCGGCGACAAATCCGGCATCTCGCGGTACGCGGACGTCCATCTGCCGATGGACGAGACGCTGACGCGTGTGGCGGTCGACGTTTCGGGGCGGCCGTATCTGATCTGGAACGTCACTTTTACGCGCGATAAGCTCGGTGACATGGATACGGAGCTGTTCCGTGAGTGGTTCCAGGCCTTCGCGCAGAACGCAGGCATCACGCTGCACGTGCAGAACCTCTACGGTGAAAATAACCATCACATCGTGGAGACCTGCTTCAAGGGTCTGGCCCGGGCCTTGCGTCTGGCCATTACACCGGATCCGCGGCAAACGGGACGGGTGCCTTCGACCAAAGGGACGCTCAGCGTATGATGTGGTTGTTAGTGCGAGCGAAGGATAATTCGGACGTGGATGTGTACACGGTCCATGAGCCGCCAGCGCCCCCTTTCGACCGGATCGATCACGCGGCGTCGATGGTGTTCGTGCGGGATGGGTTCTCGTGGGGTGCGGCGTTGTTTTCGCCGGTCTATCTGGCGGTGAAGGGGCAATGGTTCGCATTCGTTGCTTATCTGGTGCTGGGGTTTCTAGGAGCACTGGTGCTGTGGTCGGTGGGGCTCATCCAGAACTGGTTCACGTTCATGATTATCGGCCTCAACATCTATCTGGGTTTCGAGTCGTCGACGCTGGAGCGAATGTGGCTCAACTATCGGGGTTGGAAGGAAGTTGGCACTGTCGCGGGCCGTAATCTGCCGGAGTGCGAGCGGCGGTTCTTCGAAAACTGGCTCGGTACGCTGCCGGCCGACTCCCTGTCGACGAAACTGAGCGCGGAGCCCGGTTTCTTCGGCGCATCCTGGCACCGGATGCTCTTTGGCCGCGTGTGAAACTCCGTTTCAGCGGATCTTGAATGCAGCACGTCGCCATCATCGATTACGGCTCGGGCAATCTGCACTCGGCGGCGAAGGCGTTCGAACGCGCGGCGCGTGACAGCGGCTCAGACAGCCGGATCGTCGTGACGTCGGACCCTGAAGTCGTTCGCGCGGCGGATCGCGTGGTGCTTCCGGGTGTAGGTGCGTTTGCCGATTGCCGGCGCGGGCTGGAGGCGGTGGCCGGGCTGCACGAAACCCTGGAAGACGTGGTGCGCGACAAGGGCCGGCCCTTTTTAGGCATTTGCGTCGGGATGCAGTTGCTGGCCACGCGCGGGTTGGAGCATGGCGTTACGCAAGGGCTGGGCTGGATCGCAGGTGAAGTGCGCGCCATCGAGCCGAAGGATCCGAAACTCAAGATCCCGCACATGGGGTGGAATACCTTGACGGTGACGCGCGATCACCCGTTGCTGGCGGGACTGCCGACGGGGCCGCAAGGGTTGCACGCGTATTTCGTGCACTCCTATCACTTCGTGCCGGAGAGCCGTGCCGACGTGGTGGCGGAGACGGAGTACGGCGGGCCGGTTACGGCGCTCGTCGCTCACGATAATGTCGCCGGCACCCAGTTCCATCCGGAGAAAAGCCAGACGCTGGGGCTTGGGCTGATCGCAAATTTTCTGAGATGGATGCCGTAGTGCGGATCCCAGGCTAGCTTTTGCGATCGACGACGAAGCGCGCAGCTTCCCGCAGGATATCGGCTCTCGATCCGAAAATGTTCAGCGCGGCGTTGGCGGTGGCTTCAGTTTCGACCAGCATGGCCCTGGCTTTTTGAATGCCCATGAGGGAGACGAGCGTTGCCTTGTTGGCGGCGGCGTCTTTAGCCACCGCTTTGCCGACGGTGGCCGCATCGCCCTCGGCGTCGAGGAGATCGTCGGCGATCTGGAAGGCGAAACCGAGCGCGGTACCGAAGTCGGCAAGGGCTCGGCGTTCGGCGTCTGTCGCACGGCCCAGTATGGCGCCAGCTTCGCATGCAAAGACGAGGAGTGCGCCTGTCTTCATCGCCTGGAGGCGGCGGATGTAATCGATCGTGGGGGAGGCAGGGTCGCCTCTTTTGTCGGCCATCAGATCGAGGGCCTGGCCGCCCACCATGCCGGCTGCACCCGACGCACGCGCAAGGGCCGAAATAAGGGCGACGCGCACCGCAGGGTCGGAGTGTGTCTCGGCGCGCCCGAGCACCTCGAAGGCCAGTGTGAGCAGACCGTCGCCGGCGAGAATCGCGGTCCACTCGTCGTAAGCCTTCCACACGGTGGGCTGACCGCGGCGGAGTTCGTCGTTATCCATGGCAGGCAGGTCGTCATGAGCGAGTGAGTAGCAATGGACCAATTCGAGGGCGGCGGCCGTGTGGGCGGCGTCTTGCGGGGGGAGGCCGAAGAGAGCCGCGCTTTCAATGACGAGGAGCGGTCGCACGCGCTTGCCGCCGCCGAAGACGGCATGGCGCATGGCCGCGATCAAGCGTCCCGCCTGTGGTTCAGGCGCCTCGCCGGAGATCGACCTTTCGGAAAGGATCCCATCGAGAGTGGCCTCGGTCAGGCGGGCGGCCGCAGTGAGGCTTTGCGCAAAGGTCATCGAGGACTTACCTACAGGAGCGGTGAAACTGGCGAATTGTGGGGCGGAAGCCTTATCATGGGTCAGAGCGACGGGCGACGGGGTGCGCATTCAGATGTTCGGGCAAAGCATGGGGCCGTGGAAAGTTGGTGGGCAGGTGAGTTGCCGGTGACCTGTGGTTGAGGATTCGCCCGATCTGACTGCTGCCGAACAGGCGAGCCAAGCTGCCGGCGCTTCGGCGGTCGCAGCGCCGCAATCGGAGCCCATCGACGTGGACGCGCTCGTGCAGACGGCGGTGCGGCGGATTGCGCGTGCGATGACGCCGGTTGCGGTAGCCGTTCCAGTTCAGGAGGCGAAGCCTGGAGCCGAAGAACTTCTCGGCGTCGCTGCGGCCGATGCTGAGCCGAGAACCGAAGCAAACTTGCCCGCGTCCGAAGAACCGGAGCCGACGGACCAAGCAGTGAACGATGCGCTGACCGGCGATCGGTCGCCGGTCGCGCCGGTGCGAGACATCGGCGACGTCGAGGCTGTGGTCGAGCCTGCAGCGCATCCCGCTGATGCGGAACGGACGAGCGCGGCAGAACGTGGCTACGTTCCGCGAGGTGAAGATCGCATTCTACAGCGGCGTCAGACGGATGTCCTTCCGCAACGGATCGAGCCGACATTCGAGGCCGCACCCGCATCGATAGCGGCGGAACCGCTGATCGCGGACCCGACCCCGCCTTCGAGAACATCCGAATTTTTGCGCGGACCGTGGACGGTGCGGCGGGTGGCGCGGCTGGCGGGGATTGCCGTCGCCGCCTATTTCGGTGCGATCCTCTTCCTCATCCTGCTCTATCGCTTCGTCAATCCACCCACGACGACGCTGATCGCGTACCAGTGGCTGACCGGTACCAAGATCCAACAAGAGTGGGTGCCCATCGAGGATATTTCCTCCAACCTGCTGCGAGCCGTCGTGGTCTCGGAAGACTGGGGTTTTTGCGATCATTACGGCGTGGATCTTGCCGCGATCGAGACGGCGCTCGAGCAAGCGGGGGAGGGAAAAGTCGCGCGGGGCGCGAGTACGATCTCCATGCAGGTGATCAAAAACCTGTTTCTGTCGCAGTCAAAAAGTTATCTCCGCAAAGCGGTCGAGATTCCGCTGACGTTCGTGGCGGAGGCGGTTTGGCCGAAGGCGAGGATGCTGGAGATTTATCTGAACATCGCAGAGTGGGGGCCGGGCGTGTTCGGGGCTGAAGCGGCTGCCCAGCACCACTTTTCGAAACCCGCTTCGAAGCTCAGCCAACGAGAGGCAGCTTTGCTTGCAGCTGCACTTCCAAACCCGATCCTGCGTGATGCCGGCGATCCGGGAACGCGGACAGCTCGGAAGGCCAGTGTCATACAATCCCGAATGCGCGCGGCGGGGCCGGTTGCCGATTGCGCGATGACAGGACGGCAGCGCTCCTCGGAGGTGAAGCCGGACACCGGGAACACCGGGCCTGCCGGATGGCAGACGACGGTGAAGAAGAGGGCTGGCGGAACGTTGGGTTTGTAGTATAAGGCGCGCTCTGTGGCCTGGACCTGCCCGCGCCGCAACGCGAACCATTGCGCGCAGCCGGGCAGCTACCGAGGCTTTCCCATTCGGGCATATTCTACTGCGTTTCCAGAGGCATATAGCCTCCTTTCCGCAGTGGTGTCAGCCCCATCGCCACGCCTAGCGGAGTAGTTCAAATGGCCGTACCCAGGAAGAAAGTCTCGCGCATGAAGAAGGGCCAGCGCCAGTCGCACGATGCCCTCTCGCGTCCGGCATATGTGGAAGACAAGGATAGCGGCGAGCGTCGCCGTCCGCATCACATCGACCTCAAGAGCGGCAAGTACAAAGGCCGTCAGATCCTGCCGCCGAAGGCAGAAGCCTGATCCGCCCCACCTCCAAAAGGCTCCACGGCACGTCATACGGCGGGCGACCGCCTGAATTGCGTGTGTTATTTGTGCGTTGATGGTTCCGGGTTCTGGCCCGGGGGGACGAGGACCTAAGGGGAGACTGCCATGTCGCTAGCCGCACTGCCGCTGACGATCATTCCGTTCATTCTCTACAACTTGTTCATGATCATGGGCGTCGATCTCTCGACATCGATCGTGGGCGACGGGATCACAATGATGAGCGGAGGTGTGTGGAAGTTGACATGGGGAGATGTGCTACTCCTGATTGGCATCGTGGTCCTCTTCATCGAGATCGTGAAGGCGACCTACACCGGCACGGCGTCGATGATCGATCACGGGTTGTCGATGTTGGTCTTCATCGCCTTCCTGATTGAATTCCTGTTGGTCAGCCAGGCCGCGTCGTCGGTGTTCTTCCTGCTCATGATGACGGCGCTAATCGATGTCATAGCAGGCTTTACCATTGGCATCCGAGTGGCCAAGCGCGACATCGGTTTCGGTGGCGTTGACCATTAAGCTTTTGGGAACTGCCGTTGGACGATCGGCGGTTGCACACATTCAAGCGGTCCGGCCTGGGTGCCGGGCCGTTTTCGTTTTGGAACCGCCTGGTTACCATCTCTTTCAATCTTGTTAGGAAATTGCGCTTAATTTGATGGCGTGGTGCGACCTCGGTGTCGTTTCACGTCAGCTTCGTGTGGGCGCGGGGACCCGGTGGTGCAGTCACAACAGTCAATCACCCCTTTGCCTGATCCCTCGGAAGGCGGGTTCGACGCGAACCTCGGTGTCGCTACGGGATGCGGGGACCGCGAACTCATGGGCGTGCTTTCAAAGCCGGCTGAGACGGCCGACTTGCGCTCCGACAGTTCCATCACAGAGCAGCGGCTCCTCTACCGCAACGATTATGACGAACTGACCGGGCAACTCAGTCGCGCGCGCCTGACGGATGCGCTGAATGCTGTGATCCTACGGTGCTCGCGCTCGCGCAGTCAGGCCGCTTTCCTCATGGTCGGGATCAACAACTTGGCGGTGGTGAACGACACGTTCGGGCATCAGGTCGGTGACGAAGTCATCGCCGCAGTCGTCAAGGCGATCAGAGGGAAATTACGCGGCGGGGATTCGCTGGGCCGTTATTCCGGCAACAAATTCGGAATTATCCTGAACGACTGCGGGGCGGGTGCCATGCAGATCGCAGCAGATCGCTTCATGCGGAGCGTGCGCGATCTTCAGATCCGCACGAGCAGCGCACACGTGCAGGCGACCGTTTCGATTGGCGGTGTCGTGCTGCTGGATCAGGCACATACGGTTCATCAAGCGCTCAGTTGCGCTCTGCAGGCTCTTGAGCATGCAAAGCAGCACCGGCTGGGAGGTTTTTCGGCCTACGAGGCGAACTCGACTGTCGAGCGGACCCGCCTGCATAACGTCGCCATCGTAGAGGAGGTCATTGCGGCGCTGGAAACAGGCCGGATGCGGCTTGCCCTGCAGCCGATGATCGGCTCGCGCAGCGGGAAGGCGGAGATCTACGAGTGTCTGCTGCGCATGGAGCGCTCGACGGGAGAACTTGTTTCGGCCGGAGAATTCATCGAGATCGCGGAGCAGCTCGGACTTTCACGACTAATCGACAAGCGAACGCTCGAAATGGCGATCGTCCTTTTGAAGAAGCATCCTGAGCTGACACTGTCGGTGAATGTGTCGAGCCTGACGGCAAACGAGCCCGACTGGCTGGCAACGTTGCGGCGTTTGACCGAGGACAAGCCATCGCTCTTGCAGCGCTTGGTTGTCGAGATCACGGAAACGAGCGTGATCATCGATATGGATTTGATGAAGTCGTTCGTGGATACGCTACGCGACATGGGGTGCCGGATCGCCATCGATGATTTCGGCGCGGGGTACACTTCGTTCAAGAACCTCAAGGCGCTGAAGGTCGATATGGTCAAGATCGATGGGGCATTCGTGAAAGATGTGATGACCGACAAGGCCGATCAGGCGTTCATACGGACGATGGTCGAACTGGCGCGAAACTTTGAGCTTGAGACCGTTGCCGAGTGGGTCGGTGACGAGCAGTCAGTCCAGTTCCTGTCAGAGGCTGGCATCGATTACTTGCAGGGATTTCACTTCGGTACACCGATTCCGTCCGACGACTTCGCTAGCGCCGGTTGATCAGGGCCAGCCGACGGTCAGGTCACGATTGTTTTTCCAGGAGAAGAGACCGGATCAGCTCCGGTCTTTCGTCAGTTTTTCCAAGCTGCGCTGCATGGATTCCAGCTGCGACTTCAGTTCCGTAATTTCGTCACGCGGCGCGGTCGACGGCACAGCTTCAATCTTCGGCTTATCGGTGGGGCTAGGCGTTTCGGCCGGACGAGCCCCTGGCTGTGCCGCGGCGCCGAATGAGGTCCACATGGCGACGGCCTGCTCGAACATCGCCATGTTCTTGCGCGCCTGCTCCTGGTAGGCCTCGAACGCTGCTGCCGGATTGGTGAACGCGGCAGTGAATTGCGAGCGGATCTTCTCCTGCTCCTTGACGAGGTTTTCCAGGCTGAACTGAAGATAGCTCGGCACCATGCGGCCGATCTGATCGTCATAGAAGCGGATCAGTTGGCGCAGGAACGGCGTCGGCAGCATATTCTGCCCGTCGTTGCGGCTCTCCTGATCGACAATGATCTGCGTGAGAACCGAGTGCGTGAGGTCGTCGCCCGTTTTGGCATCGTAAACGACGAAGTCCTTATCGGCCCTAACCATGCCGCCGAGATCATCGAGCGTCACGTATTGGCTAGTCTCAGTATTGTAGAGCCGCCGGTTCGCGTACTTCTTGATGACGATCGCTTCGCGCTTCTCTTGCTGCTGGTCGGGCTTGTTGAGTGGGGACATTCCTGCGACTTCCAACTTTTTGCGGTGCGTCATCGTAGCACACGGCGACCGGCGCATGCCAGACCTTCCTGCACCAACTTTGGGCTCTTTTGCCGCCCGCGCAGGCATTTGCGATGCTCTCAAGGTTGCTGCTATGGGTTTCTTTATGAAATGTCGGCGCTGATTTCGGTTGAGGCGGCGCTGAAGAAACGTCCCTGACGACACTTTTCACCCCCCGGGAGGAGGCCGGATCTCAATGAGCCAGGATACCGATATCGTCATCGTCAGTGCTGCGCGGACCCCCGTCGGGTCGTTCGGCGGCACGCTTGCATCACTCCCGGCCCATGAACTCGGCACCGTTGCCATCAAGGCCGCGCTTCAGCGCGCGAATGTGCAGCCTGGCGACGTCTCTGAAGTCATTCTCGGTCAGGTGCTCACGGCTGCACAGGGTCAGGGGCCAGCGCGGCGCGCGGCCATCGGAGCGGGTGTACCCGTTGATGCGCCTGCGTGGGGCGTCAATCAGATCTGCGGCTCGGGTCTGCGTGCCGTTGCATTGGGTGCGCAGCAGATCCAGACCGGCGCAGCAACGGTCGTCGTCGCTGGCGGTCAGGAGAGCATGAGCCAATCGGCGCATGCGATTCATATGCGCGAGGGTACCAAGATGGGCGACGGTAAGCTCGTCGACACCATGATCAGGGACGGTCTATGGGATAGCTTCAACAACTACCACATGGGCACCACTGCGGAGAACGTTGCGCGCCAGTGGCAGATCAGCCGTGAAGAGCAGGACAAGTTCGCCGTTGCTTCGCAGAACAAAGCGGAAGCGGCGCGCAAGGCCGGCAAGTTCAAGGACGAGATTGCGCCCGTGACCGTCAAGAGCCGGAAGGGCGAAACGATCGTCGATACTGACGAGTACATCAAGGACGGCACCACCTTGGAAGCCGTTGCCAAGCTGCGTCCGGCTTTCGATCCGAAGGAAGGCACCGTGACGGCGGCCAACGCATCCGGCATCAACGATGGCGCGGCGGTCGTCGTGTTGATGACGGCGGCGGAAGCGAAGAAGCGCGGCTTGAAACCGTTGGCGCGGATCGCGTCTTGGGCGCAGGCCGGCGTTGATCCGTCAATCATGGGAACGGGGCCGATCCCGGCATCCAAGAAGGCGCTGGAGCGCGCCGGATGGACGATAAAGGATCTCGACCTCATCGAAGCCAACGAGGCGTTCGCCGCACAGGCGATTTCGGTGAACAAGGGCCTGGGCTGGGATACGGACAAGGTGAACGTCAACGGCGGCGCGATTGCAATCGGACATCCGATCGGGGCCTCGGGCGCCCGCGTGCTGACGACGCTTCTGTACGAAATGCAGCGCCGCGATGCGAAAAAGGGCCTGGCCACGCTATGCATCGGTGGCGGCATGGGCATCGCAGTGTGCGTCGCCCGCGACTGAGCCTGACACAAGAAAATAAACCGGGTTCGCTCCATCAGCGGGCGGGCCCGGTTTCTTCATACCTCGTCAAGCACACATCTTTTCAAACATAAAATCCAGGGAGGTTCAGGATGGCACGAGTAGCCCTCGTCACCGGCGGCACGCGCGGTATCGGCCACGCAATTTCGGTCGCGCTGAAAAGTGCAGGTTATCGCGTTGCGGCGAGCTATGCTGGCAACGATGCTGCCGCGCAGCAGTTCCAGGTCGAGACCGGCATTCCGGTCTATAAGTTCGACGTGTCGAGCTACGAGGCGAGCGAGAAGGCCATCAAGCAGGTCGAAAAGGACCTCGGGCCTATCGATGTGCTCGTGAACAATGCGGGCATCACCAAGGACACGATGTTCCACAAGATGACCAAGGAACAGTGGGACGCAGTGATCGGCACTAACCTCAACGGTCTCTTCAACGTCACGCGCCCGGTCTGGGAAGGCATGCGCGCGCGCAAGTTCGGTCGCGTGATCAACATCTCGTCCATCAATGGCCAGAAGGGCCAGATGGGCCAAGTGAACTACTCCGCATCGAAGGCCGGCGACATTGGCTTCACGAAGGCGTTGGCGCAGGAAGGCGCGCGGGCCGGAATCACCGTCAACGTGATCTGCCCCGGCTACATCGGCACCGAAATGGTGAAGGCTATTCCGCAGGACGTGCTGGAGAAGAACATACTTCCGCAGATCCCCGTCGGTCGTCTCGGCGAACCGCATGAGATCGCGCGCTGCGTGGTATTCCTGGCTTCGGATGATGCGGGCTTCATTACCGGTTCGACGATCTCCGCCAACGGCGGCCAGTACTTCGCCTAACCGAACGCCATCAATATCGACGACTGGCGCCCCGCACCACGTGGTGCGGGGCGTTTTCTTTTGCGGAATGTCGAAAGACAATGCCCCGGCGGTCAGGCCGGGGCGTTGTCGTGGTTTGCAGTTGGGAGCGAGAGATCAGCCGCGGAGACGATTGCGGACGATGAGCGGGAGCTGATCATCCTGCGAGCCGAGTTGGCTGCCGTATTGGCGACCCTCTTCCGCGCTCCACCAGCGGTCGTCCTTGGCATAGGTTTGTGCAGCGGTCTGTGGCGCAGGGGACCGCGCCGTGGGCGGTGGTGCATAGCCCGCTTCCGCAGGACGGCTTTGGGGCGGCGCTGGCCGCTGGGCCATGGGCGAACCACCGAACCACGCGTCGATGAGGTCGAGTTCTTCGGCAGACAACTGGAGACCCTGGCTGCGGCAGCGCGCGATGACAAAGTTGCGGAAACGGCTGGCAAAAAGGTTAGCTGACGCACCCTGCTCAAACCACGGATCGGATTCGCTGACCACTTCGAGCACGAAGCGAACATCGTCGCGCTTGATGGTCACGCCGAGGTCGGCGGCACGGTGTGTGATGTTGGTGAGCGTCTGCGCACCGGTGAGACCGTTCGTGTTGATCTCTTGTGCCATGACTTCAAACAGGGCGCGATACTCCGGGGGAGCAAGTGGCGGAGCTTGGCAAGCCTCGTGGATGCGCGTGATCGACTGCTGGATCGAGGGGGCTTCCGAGCGCGGAGCGGGCGTCGGTGCCTGTGGCGGCGCTTGGGGCGCCGTCTGCTGTGGAGACGCCGCAAAGGCTTCCTGGCGAAGCGGTTCACGCGGCGCTGCCGCACTGGGCGCTGGGGCTTGTGGAGGCTGGCTCAGCGGTGCGCGTTGGGGCGCGCCGATTCGATCGGGTGCAGCGACAGGTGCGGGAGCATCAAGGCGCGGATCGCGTGCGGGCAACGGCAGCGCGGGGTCTTGACGCAATGGCTCGCGTTCGAAACGGCTCTCCGGGCGAGGTGGTTCGCGAGCGGGCTCGCGGGATGCTAGCGGCGCGCGACGCGATTCGGGCTGCGCCAGTTGACGGCTGGCATCGAAAACATAGTACGGGGCCTGTTCAGAAAGACGGATCTCAGACGGGAGGCCCTTGGTCAGCAGGTTCGAGAAGCTGCCGGCCCCGGCCCAGCCAGTGCCGACGGTGCGGTCGTGGCCGAGGGTGCGGACGGCGCGGTCAGCGAGCGCTTCGAGAGGCACGGGCTGGCCTGCGCTCTTCACCCAGCCGACAACCTCGGTGAGGATTTCGCGACGGACGGAATCAAGGCTCGACGACGTGGCGGCGGCAGACGCAGGAGTGGCAGGCGAAGCGGCCGCTTCCGGTTCACTCACCGTGGTGCTGCCCTCGAGCAGAAGGTTGATCAGGTTGGCTTCGCGGATCTCGCCATCGGCGATGGCAGTGTACGGGGCGGCGGTGTGATCATTGGCAAAAACCACCGTGCGGCGGGCGTGCGCCCGCAAGCGGTGCAGCAGAGGCGTGAAGTCAGCATCGCCTGACAGGATGATGAATTCATCGAAATAAGTGTCGTGGCCGAGGAGGTCGCGCACATCCATGACCATGCGTATATCGGCAGAGTTCTTCAGTTGCGAGGTCAGGGGCGGACAATCGACAGCTTCCATGCCTGCGCGCAGGAAGTGATGGCGCACGAAGGGAAAGGAGTTCATGTCCGTTGCATTGTCGGACGCGTTACGACGGGGTACAGGATTGCCGTAGCAGCGGTTCATGACGATGCGGCGCGGTGAGGTGGCGGCCAACCCGTTGGTTGGCGTGATCAGGCGGCCGCTTTCAATTTCGCGTAGCCACAGCCCGGCATCCTTCGCGAAGCGCTTGGCAGCGTCTTCGTTTTTTCTCTTCAGCGACAGGTAGATGTTGTCGTAATCGATGAAGATGGTGCTGAGCAGCGGTCCAGGTGCCTGGGCCTTCATATTCGCAACCCCCGTAAGGCGAATCAGTATGTTGGGTCACTGTTGATGAGTCGTATTGGAGCGGCAAGGATGGTTCGGCCGCACATTCCCCTTTCCAATAAAATTTTACTGAAAACAAAGTCTTAGGTGCCCGGCTTCAATCCATTTAGTGGTGGAAAAGTCCGGCCGCCATAATTGGAGCAATACGGTGCTTGCCGGGAGGCAAAGACGGCTCTGGTCATTACGACAACGGCGGTTCGAGGCCAGCAGGGGCGAGTACGAAACCATCGAAGGTAAAGCCGGGCGCGACGGTGCAGCCTACGAGCGTCCAGGGGCCGAGACTGCGGGCCTGCTGCCACCAGCCCATCGAGACCACGGCCTGGGGCAGAATGCCGGACGCATGATCAAACCCAAGTGTGATGCGCTCGGCCGGCTGGCCTGGAGCGGCAAGCCCCAGTTCCAAGGGCGACCCGGCGTACCAATGCCATATCTCGACGGCATCGACCTTGTGCCAGCGGGACACCTGCCCCTCGAGCAGCATGAAGTAGATGGCCGTGGAGCGGGCACGTCCATCGGCGTCGGTTGAGGGATCGCGGAACGTTTCGCGGTAGAAACCGCCTTCGGGATGGGGCTCGAGGCCCAGCGTATCGATAAGCTCTTGCGCTTCGGTCGGCACGATAACCGGCGTTATCATGCCTTATTCTTTCGTTCGCGCAGTTCGCCGAAGACGCGCCAGTCCGCCACTGCGCCCAGGCCAAGCCGGCGGCGCGTGCCAATATTGTGCGGGCGAAGGAATACGTTGGTCTGCAGTTCTTCGTCCAAGCGCGAGGGCACGGTGAGACGGCCCTGCGCAAGGCTCTGCTCGGCCTCTTCCAGACGGTGGCGAAGCAGTGCGTTTTCCGGCTCGATGGACAGGCCAAATCGTGCATTCGAGACCGTGTATTCGTGACCACAATAGATACGCGTGTCTCCCGGAAGAGATGCGATGCGGGACAATGAATGCCACATCATCTCGTGATTGCCTTCCAGCACGCGTCCGCAGCCCATGACGAAGAGCGTGTCGCCGACGAAAGCCGCGCGGTCGTTGGGCAAGAAATAGGTGATGTGTCCCATCGTGTGGCCGGGCGTGCCGATGACGTCGACGGGGTGCCCACCGAGAGTGAAGCTGTCGCCATCATCGACCTCGACGTCGATGCCAGGGATGCGTGCAGCTTCGGCGCGCGGGCCGATGATCCGGCAGCCGGTCTTCTGCTTCAGCTCCAGGTTCCCTGCTGTGTGATCGCCATGATGGTGGGTGACGAGAATATGGCTGAGGGACCACCCCTTTTCATCGAGCGCGGCAGTTATCGATGCCGCATCCGGCGCGTCGATCGAGGCCGTGGTGCCATCCTCGGCATGCACGAGCACCCCGATATTGTCCTTGCGGCAGAGAAATACGTGAATGTCGAGTGCGGCCATGCTGGGAGGTATGCCGAATTTGGATGCGGATCGAAGAGGTGCGGGTTCAGAGAGTAACTTTGGAAAACCCTAAGTCAATGTGGGTGTCTGGGGGTCAAACACCCGAGCAGAATACCTAGCTATAACCAGCTATAGTCGGAGCGCAGGCCGGACCGGTAAGGTCCGAAGCCTGAACCTTGGTGGCCATGGAACTGGACGTCGTCGATCTTCGGGATTTCTACCAAACGCCGCTGGGCCTCACGGTGCGGCGGATCGTGGGCGGACATGTGCGCGCGCGGTGGCGGGGAATGCACGGCGGCATGGTGGTGGGGCTCGGATATGGCGTGCCGTACCTGGGGCCATTTCGGAACGATGCGACGCGGGTAGCGGCGCTGATGCCGGAGACGCAAGGGGCGCTCGTCTGGCCTGCGGCCGGGCCATTGCTGAGCGTCCTGGTCGAAGACCGGCATCTCCCGCTTCCGGATAACTCTGTCGATCGACTGCTGCTGGTGCATAGCCTTGAAGCGACCGATCGGCCGGCGACGCTCCTCAGGGAAGTTTGGCGGGTTCTGGTGCCGGAGGGTCGGCTTCTGATCGTGGCGCCCAACCGGCGAAGTGTGTGGGCGCGCATCGATGCAACGCCCTTTGGTCACGGGCGGCCGTATAGCCGGTCGCAGCTCGAGCGGCTGCTCGTCGATAGCCTGTTTACGCCCGTCTCGTGGGGAACGGCGCTGCACATGCCGCCACTGGACCGGCGCTTGGTTCTGAAATCGGCGCCCGCGTGGGAACGCATCGGCCAGAAGTTATGGCCAGGCTTCGGTGGCGTTCTGCTGGTCGAGGCGCGCAAAGAGGTGATGGCGCCTATCGGTGGCAAACGGGCGGCGGTCAGGGCGCTGCGCGAACTCGTTACGGTGCGTCGGGAGCCCATCAAGACGAGAGAATTGCGCTGATCAGGATTTCTCGCGCGGGGAAAGAAGGAACACGGCCTTTTCGCCGAGCAGGTTCTGGAGCGAGAGTGAGTTCTTGATCGCGAGCCGCTGACCGCGACTGTTGAAGGCAACGGCGTCCTGCACTTCGGCATTCAACAGTGCGACGAGATCGGAAAAATCCTTGATCGTGCAGAGGTGCGAATCCTGGCTGTCGAACCAGGTCTCAGGAAGGTTCGGCGTGCGCGGCATGCGTCCGGTGAAAAGGAGAGCGGCTCGGATCTTCCAATGGCCGAAATTGGGGAACGAGACAATGGCGCGGTGGCCGATGCGGAGCAGATTTTCAAGTACGACTTTCGGTTGGCGGGTGGCCTGGATCGTGAGCGAAAGGATGGCGTAGTCGAAGGCTTTGTCGGGATAGCCCGACAGATCCTGGTCGGCGTCTCCTTGAATGACCGAGAGACCGCGGGCGACGCAGGCGTTAACGTTGTCGCGAGAGATTTCGACACCGCGGCCATCGACGTCCTTCTGCGAAATCAACAGTTCCAGCAGGGCGCCGTCGCCGCAGCCGACATCGAGCACGCGCGAGCTTGGCGCGACCATTTCCGCGATGAGCAGATGGTCGGCGCGGACCGGGCGTTGCGTGCGTTGATCGGTTGCGACCAGCGGGGCGCGCGTTTCCTCGTTCATCAGGCAATGCCACGTTTCTTGGCGGCGGCATTAAGGAAGCCGCGCACCGTGTCGAAGAAAATGGCTTCATCGAGCAGGAAGGCGTCGTGGCCTTTGTCGCTTTCGATCTCGACGAAGGAGACGTTGGCGGCGACGCCGTTCAAGGCTTTCACAATCTCTTTATTGTCGCGCGTGGGGTAGAGCCAATCGCTTGTGAAGGAGACGACGCAGAACTGCGTCTTGGTGCCGGTGAAGGCGTTGGCGAGTTTGCCATACTCTGCTTCGAGGTCGAAGTAGTCCATGGCGCGGGTGATATAGAGATAGCTGTTGGCATCGAAGCGGTCGACGAAGGTCGAGCCTTGGTGGCGCAGGTAGCTTTCAATCTTGAAATCGGCATCGAAGGAAAACGAGTGGGCGTCGCGGTTCTGCAAACCGCGACCGAATTTGTCCTGTAGTGCTTTCTCCGACAGATAGGTGATATGCGCGGCCATGCGAGCGACGGCGAGGCCACGAGAGGGGCGGGCCTCCGTCCCGTAGTAAGCGCCGCCCTGCCAATCAGGATCGGCCATGACGGCTTGGCGCCCCACCTCGTGGAAGGCAATATTCTGTGCGGTGTGCCAGGGCGCGGTGGCGATCGGCATGGCGGTAAACACTCGGTCTTTGTAGCGCGCGCACCATTGCAGCACCTGCATGCCGCCCATGGAGCCCCCGATCACGGAGAACAGTTGCTCGATGCCGAGATGGTCGAGGAGCCGGGCCTGCGCGTTGACCATGTCGCCGACAGTGATGACCGGGAACTCGACACCGTAGGGCCTGCCGGTGGCGGGGTTCAGTGATGCCGGGCCGGTGGAGCCCATGCAGCCGCCGAGAATGTTGGCGCAGATGACGTAGAACCTGTTGGTGTCGACCGGTTTGCCGGGCCCGACGAGGGTTTCCCACCAGCCACCTTTGCCGGTGACGGGGTGTTTGCTCGCCACGTGCTGATCGCCGGTCAACGCATGGCAGATTAAGATTGCATTCGATTTGCAGGCGTTCAGTTCGCCGTAGGTTTTGTAGGCAATCGTGAGCGGGGCGATGTCGCGGCCGCTATCCAGACGGAGGGGTTCACTGGCCGGGAAGCGGATGACGAGGCTGTCGGGCTCGCTGACCTGACGCAGCGCGGCATCCGCCGCTGTCGCGTGGCGGAGTGATGGATCGATACTGGTTCCGGAGGCGGCCATGTGCGCGCGTCTTTCAACTCCCGGCCGCCCGTGACGAGCGCCCAAAAACGAAAATCCCGGCCAGATCGCCCCTGCCTACTGGCCGGGCCCATCCGTTACCGGGAGCGCGCGGCCCTTTAGCGAGTTGTTTAACGTGGCTGCAAGCCGGCCGGCCAAATCACCACGACGTCTGGAGGTTAGATACTCAATGGCTACGTCCGGCGCAAGGGCGGAGGCCGGCAGTCGGCATGGGGATTGAAACCAAGCCTCCCGGACGATTTCGCGTCTTTTCGGCGCTGGCCCCGTCGTATACCAAGCTGCCACAGCGCGCTGCCGCGCTCCCATGAGAAAGACTGTGACCTTCGCAATGTCGAACATCGCTCCCACTCCCCGTCCCGGCGTGCTCGCCATCGAGGCCTATGTGCCCGGCGAGAGCAAGGTTCCGGGCGGGGTTAAGCCGATCAAGCTCTCATCCAACGAAACGCCGCTTGGGCCGAGCCCGGCGGCGATTGCGGCCTACAAGGCGGCGGGCTTGAATATGGAGCGGTATCCGGACGGGCAGGCGACGGTGCTGCGGCAGGCGATCGGCAAGCGGTATGGCCTGGATCCGGCGCGGATCGTGTGCGGCGCCGGTTCGGATGAACTGCTCACGATGCTCGCTCACGCGTATCTGGGGCCGGGCGACGAAGCGATCTACACGCAGCACGGATTTCTCGTTTACCGAATTGCGATTCTGGCCTGCGGAGCGACGCCCGTGGTGGCGCAGGAGTCGAACTTGACGGCAGACGTCGATCAGATTCTCGCGAAAGTGACAGCGAAGACCCGGATGGTGTTTCTCGCCAATCCGAATAACCCGACCGGAACCTACATTCCGATCGGTGAGGTGCGGCGGCTCCGGGCGAGGTTACCCGGCAACGTGGTGCTCGTGCTCGACGGGGCCTATGCCGAGTACGTGCGTCGCAACGACTACGAAGCTGGGATCGAGCTTGTCGCGACGACGAACAACACCGTGATGACGCGGACATTCTCGAAGATCTTCGGGCTCGCGGCACTGCGCATCGGCTGGGCGTATTGTCCTGCGGAGATCGCGGATGCCCTCAATCGCATTCGCGGTCCGTTCAACATGTCGACGCCATCGATCATGGCGGGGGCGGCGGCGATGGAGGATGGCGCCCATACGGATGCGGCCGTGGCGCATAACGACGAATGGCTCGAATGGGTGGTCGCCGAGGTTGAAAAGCTTGGGTTGCGGGTGACGCCGAGTGTAGCAAATTTTGTGCTCATTCATTTTCCACAGGATGCCGGGAAAGGCGCTGCGGCGTGCGACGAGTTCTTGAAGTCGCGCGGGATCATCTTGCGGCGCGTCGTGAGCTATGGTCTGCCCGACTGTCTGCGGCTGACGATCGGCACAGCGGATGAGAATCGTGCCGTGGTCGCAGCGCTGGCAACGTTCTTGGGGAAGACCGCGTGATGACGGGCGGATCCTCTCCCATGTTTGAGCGGGTGGCGCTGATCGGCATTGGTCTTATCGGATCGTCGATCAGCCATGCATGCCGGCGCGCAGGGCTAGCGACAACGATTGTCGGTTCGGCCCGGACGCCGCAGACGGTCGAGACGGCGCTGAAGCTCGGCATCATCGATCACGGTTACGCAAGCGCACGCGAGGCGGCTGAGGGCGCCGATCTTGTGATTTTGTGTGTGCCGGTGGGCTTGTGCGGGCCGATCGCGAAGGAAATCGGGCCGGTGTTGCAGCCGGGTGCGATTCTGACGGACGTCGGCTCGGTCAAGGGCTCGATCGTGCGAGATGTGGCGCCGCATGTGCCGGCCGGCGTGCACTTCGTGGCGGGGCATCCGATCGCGGGTACAGAACAGTCGGGGCCGGAATCAGGCTTTGCGGAATTGTTCGATGGGCGCTGGTGCATCCTGACACCGGAGGCGGGGACAGACGCGGCCGCGATTGAGAAGCTCAAGGTGTTCTGGCAGAGGCTCGGCTCGAATGTGGAGATCATGTCGCCGGATCATCACGATCTGGTGCTGGCGATCACCTCGCATCTGCCGCATCTGATCGCGTTCAACATCGTCAATACGGCGGCGCACTTGGAGCGCGTGACGGACAGCGAAGTCATCAAGTTTTCGGCGGGTGGGTTCCGCGACTTCACGCGTATTGCCGCGTCCGATCCGGTGATGTGGCGGGATGTTTTTTTGAACAACAAGGAAGCGGTTCTAGAAATGCTCGGGCGATTCACCGAGGATCTGACGGCGTTACAGCGGGCCATCCGATTTGGTGATGGCGAGACGCTGCACACGCTGTTTTCCGATGCGCGGTCAATCCGGCGTGGGGTCATCCAGGCCGGGCAAGATACGCCGGCACCGAATTTCGGGCGCACGCCGGCCCCTCATGGCGGCAAGGGCGGAGCGGCGAAAGCGTGAGCGGCGGACCGGGCCAGCAGACGCTCTGGGTTTTCGCTTACGGCTCGCTGATGTGGCAGCCGGGTTTTCCATTCGTCGAGGCGCGGCGGGCACGTCTCGAAGGCTACCATCGCTCTTTTTGCATTTATTCACTGCATTACCGGGGAACACAGCAGCGGCCTGGCCTGGTGCTCGGCTTGGCGCGGGGCGGCACGTGCGAGGGCATTGCATTTCGGGTGGCAGATGAGAATGCGCCGGCAGTGCGCGCGTATCTGCATGCGCGTGAGTTGATCTACGGCGTTTATCGGGAGGCGAGGCTGCCGGCGGATCTTGAAGGCGAGGGTGAACCGCAGCGCATCGATGTGCTGACGTACATCGCGGAAGCTGGGCATCCGAGCTTTGCGGGCACGGTTCCGATGGATCGGGGAGCGGAGATCATTCGGGCCGCGCGGGGGAAGGCCGGCAGCAATCTCAGCTATTTCGTGGCGACGCTGCGGAAATTGCGGGAGCTTGGAATTCGACAGCCGGATCTAGAGCGGCTGGCGGTGCGTGCAGGAGTCGGCGGGCCCTATGCGGGAGCCTCCGGACCCTTGGTACTCGAAGGCAGGTGTCGTGCATTTTCGATTCGGCGCGGGGCGAAGTGCAGTCCGGTACGGCATGATCGGCGGCATGCGTTTGCGTATCGGCGCCGGTTACCATCTTGAGGAACGAGAACGGCAGCCGAAGGGGCTGCCGTTGTTAACTTCGAGAGCGCGTGCACCAATTACATACCCGCGGCGACACCAGAGATGATGCCGCTGCATTGGCCGGAGCGCAGGTCGGTTTCGATCAGGCGACTCAGCTTAGCGTTCGGTGCGAGCAGATGGACGTGGACCTCGTTGGCACCGAGTTCGGCGCCACGGCGGCGGATCTCGGCGAGGTTCAGGGAGGCGGCGGCATTGCCGACGCGTCCGATGGCGAGCACGATGCGGCGGCCTTGCGCGTCACGATGGACAAGGACGTAGTTGCCGGCGGGGATCGCGGGGCACTCGACGAGGCTGTAGATGGTGTGCACGTAGCGGCGACCAGAAGCGCCGCTCCAGAAATGGAACCGCTGGGCGAGGTCGGACGCGCCATCGAGGGCCGCCGCCTCACCACGGAGCTGCGCCGGGATCAAGCGAGCCGACTTGTACTCTGCCAGAGAGATGATCTGTGCTGCCATGCTGCCCTGCCGTATCAAACCCGGCCGTGGCCGGTCTTGCCTCTGAATTCGAGGATCAACATCTCCGAAAAGTCTGGATGAAGTATGGCTTGACCTTTGAGATTTTGTGGCAAGGTGAACGTCGGGTTAGCGGTCGTCCCTAGGTGAAAACGGAGGGTGTCGCGCCGACTTGGCGACCATGCGGATGATGATCATTCGACGTTAACCCTCAGCCGCAGCGGGAGAATCCGCATGTCACGCAAATCCAGCAGCCTTCGCGGCGTGTGAGGGTGGCGTTGCCACAGCGCTGGCAGACGCGGCCACCCGCCACTTTTCGGGCGTTTTCCGGCGAGGCGGGATCCAAATCGGATGCGACGGGCGCGATGCCGGGGGGCGCCAGAAAGCCGATGGAGCGCAGGTGGGTTTCGATGATGTCGCCGATGGCGGCGAGCAGGCTCGGAACATAACGACCACCGATGAAGCGCCCCCCCTGAGGATCAAAGACGGCTTTCAATTCTTCGGCGACGAACGAGACGTCGCCGCCGCGGCGGAAGACAGCACTGATCATGCGCGTGAGAGCGACGGTCCAAGCGTAGTGCTCGAGATTGCGCGTGTTGATGAAAATCTCGAACGGCCGCTTGCGTGGCGGGCTCCCGGAATCGCCGCCCTCCATCTCGATATCGTTGATCGTGATGTAGAGCGCATGGTCGCTATCTGGCCAGCGCAGTTTGTAAGTGGCGCCTGAGAGTACCGATGCACGTTCCAGCGGTTTGGAGAGATACACAACGTCACCGGAGACAGAGCGCGCAGCCGATGCGGCAGCCCCGGGCATCGCGCTCAGGGTGATCGGGGCAGCCTGCGGTGCCGGTACGGCGGGCGGGCACGGCGGCATCTCGACTGCAGACAGAACTGCGCCGGTGACGGGGTTGGGGCGATAGGTGGTGCAGCCCTTGAGGCCGAGATCATAGGCCTCGCGGTAGATCGACATGAAGGCTTCGAAAGGAATATCGACCGGGCAGTTGATCGTTTTGGAGATGGAGCTATCGACGTGGGCCTGCACCGCGGCTTGCATTCTCAAGTGTTCACTCGGCGAGAGGTCGTCGGCGGTGACGAAGAATTCAGGAAGCGCATGGGGATCGCCGCCTTGGCGCAGATACCGGGCATAGGCGAAATCCTCCAGAAGTTCTTCGCGCGGGGAACCAGAGGCGTCGAGGATGCGGCGGCGCACGCGGAAATCAAAGACGGGTTCAATGCCGCTCGAGATGTTACCGGCGAAGAGTGAGATTGTGCCGGTGGGAGCAATGGAGGTGAGACAGCCGTTTCGAATCCCGTGTCTGGCGATAGCTTCGCGTACATCGGCGTCAAGCGCTGCGATATGAGGTCGCTGGAGATGGCGATCGCGGTCGAAGAGTGGGAACGCGCCCTTTTCGCAGGCAATTTCAGTGCTTGCGAGGTAGGCGGCGCGAGAGATGGCGGCCATCCAGTCGCCGGCAAGATTCACGGCGCGGGGAGTGCCGTACCGGACACCAAGCATGATCAGGGTGTCGGCGAGACCGGTGAGGCCGAGGCCGATGCGCCGCTTCGATTGGGCTTCATGACGCTGGGCTGGCAGCGGATAGCCGGAGACATCGATGATGTTGTCGAGGAAGCGGACGGCCGTCCGAACGCGCTCCTCGAGCGCGGCGATGTCGAGTGCCGCTTCGGGCGTGAAGGCGCGGGTCACGAAGGCCGTTAGATTTAGGGAACCCAATAAGCACGCGCCGTAGGGCGGCAGTGGCTGCTCACCGCAGGGATTGGTGGCGTGGATCTCTTCGAGGTAGGCGAGATTATTCTGGCGGTTGACGCGGTCGATGAAAATGACGCCGGGTTCGGCATAGTCATAGGTGGCCCGCATCAGCCGCTCCCAGAGACTGCGGGCCGCGACTTCGCGATAAACCTTGCCCTCGAACACGAGCGGCCAGGCTGCGTCTTTGGCAACGGCGTCCATGAAGGCGTCGGTGACGAGAACGGAGAGATTAAAATTGCGCAAGCGCGCCGCATCGGCCTTTGCATCGATGAAGGCTTCAATATCTGGATGATCGCAGCGCAGGGTGCCCATCATGGCGCCGCGGCGAGCGCCTGCGGACATGATGGTGCGGCACATCGAGTCCCACACGTCCATGAAGCTGACCGGACCTGACGCGTCGGCGCCGATCGAGCGGACGAGGGCACCTTTGGGGCGCAGGGTGGAGAAGTCGTGGCCGATGCCGCCGCCCTGCTGCATGGTAAGGGCGGCTTCCTTGACGCTGTCGAAGATCGAGGACAGATCATCCTCGATCCGGCCCATGACGAAGCAGTTGAAGAGGGTCACCTCGCGACCGGTGCCGGCGCCAGCCAGGATGCGGCCGGCCGGTAAAAAGCCGAAATCGGAAATGGCATCGAAAAACCGCTGGCGCCAGGTCGCCTGAAGGGTCGCGTCGCGCTCAACACTGGCTGCCGCCTCCGCGACGCGGCGAAACGTGTCCTCGAGATCCTTGTCACTGGAACGCGTGCCGGAAGCCTCGCCCGCCGAGGCGACTCTGAACCGATACTTTCTTTCCCAAATTTCTTGGGAGACGGGAGCCAAAAACGCGTCACTCTCACGCATAGTACGGATACTCAGGAGCCGGATGAGGTAACACCCCGGAGGGCCTCACAAAATTACGATAACACATATAGGCCGGTGGCACTTAAAGGTCAATGAATGTTCCGCTAATGTTTTCATTATGTTCTCAATAGTGTCACTTTGGAAGTGTCATTTTTTCGAAGGGGTTAAAATAGCGCTCCGTCCTCCTTCACTCTAGCTTCGTCAATTAACCTCCGCGTTTCAGATTCGATTGCCGTTTCAATGCGCTCCTTCGCGAGTTTGCGGGGGAGGCCCGGCGGGACAACTGGCAGAAAAGAAACGACGATCGTGCCGGGATAACGCATCAGTTTGCGCCTTGGCCAGAAGAGTCCTGAATTGAGCGCTACTGGGACTGTCGGAACGCCAAGGGCGTCGTACAGGGCGACAAAGCCCGGTTTGTAGTCGGGTGGCGCGCCAGGTGCTGTACGGGTGCCTTCAGGGAAGATGACGACTTGTCGGTTTGCGGCAATACGATTCTTGGCCTCCGCGACGAGGGCTTTCAAGGCCACGGCGGCCTTGCCCCGCTTGACGAGGATGTGGCGGAACTTGACGCAGAACCAGCCGTAGAACGGGATCCATTTCAGTTCATCCTTGAGCACGATCGCGGGATCGGAAAAGAGCGGGATCAGCGCGAAGGTGTCCCACGTGGACTGGTGCTTGGCGACGACAAGGACCGGCCCGTCCGGAAGGTTCTCGCGGCCGCGAACTTCCATCCTGGTGCCGACGATCTTTTCCAGCAGCCAGAGCGCGATGCGTGCGTGAAGCTTAAGGCCCGCCATCGCCCAACTGCGCGGCGCGACGAGCAGCCATGACAGACTGACCAGCATGATACCGGTTACGATGTAGAAGGCGGCGGCGTAGATGAGAGAACGCAGCATGATGGGTCCGGAGAGCGGCTCGGATCAGATTTCGACCGTCAGGTGTTGGGGTCGTGGGCGCCGTTGACGGTCGCGATGGAGCCGCTGTCGAAGGGCGTCACAACCCGATCGAACGCGAAACGGGCCGCAGATGGGAGGAATTTGACATATTCGGCAACCAGATTTCGCATTGTCACCGGCGAGAGCCACCAGGCTTCAGTATCGAAGGCCGTGGGCGTCACGACGTGTGGGATAAGGCGGACATGTGGCAGGGTGCGAGACAATTCCACGAGCGTACGCGGCATGTGGTAGTTCGAGGTGACGACGATCAGGGATCGATAGCGGTGCGCGTTGGCCCACGTCTGGGTCTCCGACGCATTGCCAATTGTGTTTAGAGCCGTGTAACCGAGATCAACACAGCAGTTGAATGTTGCGACGTCGAGACCTGAAAGGCGGATCAGATCGGACTGACCGGTGCGGGTGTTCACGCCGGAAATCAGAAGACGTGCACCGTATCCGTCTTTCAGTAGGCGCGCGCTTTCCTCGATCCGCTGCTGTCCTCCTGTAAGGACGACGATGGCGTCGGCTTTTTCGTTCGCCGCCACTGGCGTGCGCATCACGCTCGCGGCGAACAAGACAAATCCCAGAGCGCCGGCCCAAAGGACCGTCGCTACCAGTACGGCCATCAATTTCCAAAGTCGTGACATCGATAGCTCGGTGGCGCCGTGCGCCACGCCCTCCATCCGGCAGGACTGTTCCCAATCAAACTAGCCGATTTGGCCCACCCTGTGACGGCAAATCGCCAGAAGTGCACAGAGGGAAACGGTGCAAAGGAAAACAAAGAGATGCGTGGCTGCCGGCTTTGAGGTGCGGGTCCCTCACCGCTTGGCGTTGAGGATGCGATAGACGCCGAGGCGGCTTGTCAACATGCACAGCGCGGAGATGATGACGACGACGATGCCGAGCAGGACGAAGCCGGCGGTGTCGAGACTGCCGCTGCCAATAAGACGGTGCATTTCTGCCATCATGATCGGCCCGCCCCCCATCACTTCGAGCACGATCGGCATAGCTATGAACACGAACGCGGCCAGCGAGGCGCCGACGCAGCCGGACCGGATGCCGAGACGAAGGAAATGTTTCTCGAACTCGCGCGCTATGAAGCGGTCGTTCGCGCCGACGAAGTGGAGCACTTCGACGATCTCACGGTTGGAGGCCATGGAGCTCTTGGTAGCAGAGACAATGATGGCCGTCGTGGCGGCGGCGACGAGCACGAGGATCGCGATGCCGCCGAGGGCCAGAGACCGCGTGACGGTGCGGATCTGGCGCTGCCATTGTCTGTGATCGTCGAGGGTCACGCCTTCGAACTTGTCGCTTAGCGCCTTTCCGACGCTGGCAAGGTCGAGCGCCGCGCTGCGATCAATGTCGACGGCGATGAGGCGGGGGACCGGCAAGGACTTCAGTGCCTCCGACTTGCCGAGCCAGGGCTCGAGGAGCGCGGTCGAGTCTTCAAGCTCCAAAATGCGCGTGCCCGTGATGCCAGGCGTCAGGCCGAGGACAGCCGCGACGTCACGGAGAGTCTTATCGGTGTCTACGTTGTCGCGAGGAGATACCTGCACGGTGACCTCGCTCGCCAGGTCGGTCAGCCAAGCGTCGGCGGACTGGTTGATCATGTAAACGGCGCCGGCGGTAAGGCAGGCGAGAAAGCACATGATGGCAATGACGAGCGTCAGGGAGCGGCCTGTGACGGAGCCTGCCGGAACAATGGGTGCGTTCGATTGCGCCTTGCCGCGGCGGACGGGTTCGGCAGGGCCGGGATGCATATCCTGTTCAAGACGGGGCACCGGGCTTTCAGGATAGAGACCGTATCCCTGATCTTCAGTTGTGGCCGGATATGTCCGCGTTCGCGGCGGGTTGGTGCCCGACGCAGGATCGTCCTCGTAGTAGGGCGGCTCGGCGGGGTACGTGCCGTGTAGCACGGGCCGCACCGGCGGCTTGTCATATGATCCGGACATGGCCGTTATGGAGTTCCATGCGCGGCGCTTTGAACTGCCGCATGAGCTGATGATCGTGGGTGGCGATGACGACGGACGTGCCGAGCCGGTTGAGTTCGATAAAAAGGCGCAGAAGACGGCGTGCCATTTGCGGGTCGACGTTACCGGTCGGTTCGTCGGCGAGCAGGACCTCGGGTTTGCCAATGACGGCGCGCGCAATGGCGGCACGTTGTTTTTCACCGCCCGAGAGCACCGATGGGTAGGCATGCATGCGATCGCCGAGACCGACCCACTGCAGCAAATCCGTTACGTCCTCACGGTAGTCATCGATGCGCTTGCCGACGACGCGCAGGGGCAGGGCGACGTTTTCCCAAGTGGTCAGATGGTCGAGTAGTCGAAAATCCTGGAACACGATACCTATGCGGCGACGCAGCTGGGCACGCTTGGCGGTGGTGACGTGGCTGATGTCCTGACCGAACATCTCGATACGTCCGCGCGTCGGATGGATGGACATGAACAGAAGACGCAAAAGAGACGACTTGCCCGCCCCTGACGCCCCATGGAGGAAGTGAAACGAGCCAGGTTTGAGCTCGATGTTTACATCGGAGAGCACATCGGGGCCGCGATCATAGTTGAGCGCAACGTTCGAGAGCCGGATCACGTGCAATTCCCGCTAAGTCGTTATCAGATGCCGGATGGAGCCGCGATCGATGCCGACAAAGCCCCCGGCACGATCAATCGGTTACGATTGTGGCGGCGTCGTGTGCATCCATTGCGGCGGCGATTTGCCGTGGCGACGCTTGAACATTGCGGGCAACGCCCCGATACCTTCATAGTCGAATCATAAGTTTAGGCAACGGAAAGGGCCAGGCATGACGGCGGAGGCCACCACCACCGACAGCGGCGTGGAGATCGTCTATTCGGACGAGGACATTGCTAAGCGGCTCGAAGAACTGGCGCTAGAGGTGAAGGCGGCGGGCCTTAAGAACCTGCTCATCGTGGCGGTGCTGAAGGGGAGCTTCGTGTTTGCGGCGGACCTGATCCGTGCGCTGCACCGCGTCGGCCTCGCCCCGGAAGTCGATTTTCTCACCCTCTCCAGCTACAAAAAGAGCCGGACCTCGTCGGGACGCGTGGAAATCCTGCGCGACCTCGATCTCAGCGTGGAAGGGCGGAACGTGCTCATCGTCGATGATGTGCTAGACAGTGGGCGCACATTGGCGTTCGCGAAGGATCTTTTGTCGGCTCGCGGGGCGAGCATCATCCGCACATGTGTGCTGCTGGAGAAGCAGATCCCGCGCGCTGTGGACGTTCAGGCCGACTTTGCGGCATTCGAGTGCCCGGACGAATTCGTCGTCGGCTATGGCATGGATGTGGCGCATCGCTATCGCGAGTTGCCGTTCGTGGGTCGTATCACGAAGCATTAGATCATCACGTTACGAGACTTCATTCCAAAGCAGTACACGGCAACACTGGCGTTCAACCGGAGAAAGTCCATGGCGCGCATCCTGCTTGCGGACGATGACGGCATGGTCCGCGATCTGGTGGAGCGCGTTCTCACCGCGGGCGGTCACACCGTGCGGGTGGCGCAGGATGGACAGGAAGCTCTGGGGCTGGCCGACAACGGTGGTGGTCCCTTTGATGTGCTGGTGACCGATGTCCACATGCCGGGCATAGATGGGATCACACTGGCAAAGACGCTGGCGGCAAAACAGCCGGGATTGAAGGTGCTGTTGCTGAGCGGATTTCCCGAGCAGTTGCAACGCGGGAAAGCGGAACTCCCCGGCCGCGTCGAAACTCTGACCAAGCCGTGTTCGGTGGAAGACCTGCGCGCACGCCTTGCAGCGTTGATCGGTTGACATGTCGTTATGCGGTGCCGGTGAAGCGCTGCATTCCGAAGGGTGACAGATCGAATCGGGGCGGCGTGCCTGTTGCGAGATCGGCGAGGATTTCGCCCATGACGCTTGCAAATTTGTAGCCGTGTCCGGAACACGGTGAGGCCACGACGACCTCTGGAAAATCCGGCAAGATGTCGATGATGAAGTGCTCGTCCGGCGTATTGGTGAAGAGGCAGGCGCGCAGAGCGAGACAATCGCCGTCTGCATCAGGGAAGAAGCGGCGCAGGCCCTCGCGGAGGATCGCTTCGTCGGCGGGAGTAGGCTCGCGTGAGATGGCGTCGGCTGTGCCGGTCTCGTGCAGGTGATGATACAGGCCGATCTTGAAGCCGGGCACGTGCCAGACGGGGAACTGGTAGAAGTGACCGATTTCGCTCTTCAGGTTTGAGACGGGAAAGGCCCCGAGGCGGAAGTGCTTAGGCCTTCGCGGTTGGAACCAGCCGAGAACCTGACGCTCGGGGATCGCCGTTTGCGCCAGCATGGGGACTTGCTCTCCTATCCAACTGCCGGAGGTGAGCACGAGCCGTCCGGCTTCATATGTCCCCTTCGACGTGCGAACGCGGACACCGCCGCCGGGCAGGGGCGCGTAGTCGATCATCGGTTCGCGGGCGCGGATGCGCGCACCTTTGGCCATGGCAAGGTTCACAGCGGCGACAATGGCGCGTTCTGATGCGACGAAGCCGCCGTCGCCTTGAAAGACGGCTTGGTAATCGGCGGGCAAGCTGTAGCCAGGAAAGCGGCGCATGCTTTCGGCTGCGCTGAGGACCTCGTGAGGAAGATCATGTTCGCGGCAACTGGCGAGCGAGCCTTCGATAACGGCTGCACCTTTGGGTCCAATATCCATCGAGCCGGTGATGAAAAGCAGTTGTTCACCCGCTCGGGCCTCGAGATCGCGCCAGAGTTCGTACGCGCGGCGCAGGAGCGGCACGTAGCTGGGGTGCTCGAAATAGGCGAGGCGGATGATGCGGTTGACGCCGTGCGACGAGCCCATGGTGTGGGGAATGTCGAAGCGTTCGAGACCTAGGACCCGCTGGCCGCGTTCGGCCAGGCGCAGGCAGGTTTGCGCGCCCATGCCGCCGACACCCGCGACAATGACATCATAGGTCTGGTTCGTCATGGCGGGGCGCTGGGGTTTGAGGGGGCGGCAACGTCACACGGACGCGGGTGCTAACCGCCGGTGACGCTCATGTGCCGGGCGACGGCCGGTTTCTTGGTCGTGCGGTCGATGATGAAATCGTGGCCCTTGGGTTTGCGAGCGATTGCGGCTTCGATGGCTTCGATCAAGAGGTCGTCGTCCGACGATGCACGCAAGGGCGCGCGCAGATCGGCCGCGTCGTCCTGGCCGAGGCACATGTAGAGTGTGCCGGTGCAGGTGAGACGGACACGATTGCAGCTTTCGCAGAAGTTGTGCGTCATGGGCGTGATAAAGCCCAGCCGGCCGCCGGTTTCCTTGATCTCGACGTAGCGGGCCGGACCGCCGGTGCGGTAGGGGATATCCTGCAGCGTCCAACGATCGAGCAGGCGCGAGCGAACGACGGAGAGCGGCAAATACTGATCGGTGCGATCGCCGTCGATATCACCAAGGGGCATCGTTTCAATAAAGGTGAGATCGGCGCCACGGCCGTGAGCGAAGCGGATCAGGTCGTCGATTTCGTGCTCGTTGACGCCCTTCAAGGCGACGGCGTTGATCTTCACCTTGAGGCCCGCGCGTTCGGCCGCTGCAAGGCCGCCGAGCACGTTGTCGAGGTCGCCCCAGCGGGTGATCGCCTTGAATTTCACCGGGTCAAGCGTGTCCATTGACAAGTTGATACGGTCGACGCCGCAGGCTTTGAGGTCGGCCGCATACTTGGCGAGCTGACTGCCGTTGGTCGTCAGCGTCAGTTCGTCGAGCGTGCCCGCATCGAGGTGGCGGGAGAGGGCGCGGAAGAGCCACAGGATGTTCTTGCGAACGAGGGGTTCGCCGCCTGTGATGCGTAGCTTGCGAACACCGCGCGCGACGAAGGCCGAGCAAAGACGATCCAGCTCCTCCAGCGCGAGGAGGTCCTGCTTGGGCAGGAACGTCATATGCTCTGACATGCAATAGACACAGCGGAAGTCACACCGGTCGGTGACCGACACGCGCAGATACGTGACCGACCGGCCAAAGGGGTCGATCAACGGAGGCGTGCGTTCGCGCTTTAGGATCTTGTCCACGGGTGGCCTTTTACAGGGGGGACCGGGTGCCGCTTCAGCGGACAACTGACTTCTATCTAACAAGCCGTCGTGCAAGTGCAAGTCCCGCCCGGGTGGGGCTTGCGTTTCCAGGGATCGATTGTGCTTGTCGGTGGCACTCCGGCACGGTACTGATAGCCCCAAACTTAACGATCCCGGCGCGATAGCATCACGCTGCCGCCGTGGACGAGGGGGACGCATGACGGACAACACGACGCTGGACGACACCGGCGTGGGATTGCTCGATCGTGAGCGGATCATTGCGAAGGCCGGGTTCAACCGGTGGATGGTGCCGCCGGCGGCGTTGTGCATTCATTTGTGCATCGGCATGGCCTATGGCTTTTCGGTCTTCTGGAAGCCTCTCGAGAATGTATTGCTTGGGCCTGACGGGAAGGCTCTACCATTGTGCTCGGCGGGGGCCACCACGTTCTCCGAAAAGACGGCCGGGACTTTGACGGCGCTCACGGCCACGGACTGCAACTGGAGCCAGTTCGACCTCGGCTGGATGTACACCTTCTTCTTTGTGCTGCTCGGTGTGTCGGCGGCGATCTGGGGCGGATGGCTGGAGCGTGCAGGTCCGCGCAAGGCGGGGTTCGTTGCAACGCTCTGCTGGTGCGGCGGTCTGCTGATCTCGGCGCTGGGCATCTATTTGCACCAGCTCTGGATGCTGTGGCTGGGATCGGGCGTGATCGGCGGGGTGGGCCTCGGGCTTGGCTACATTTCGCCGGTGTCCACCCTCATCAAATGGTTTCCTGATCGGCGCGGTATGGCGACTGGCATGGCCATTATGGGCTTCGGCGGCGGCGCGATGATCGGATCGCCGCTCGCGACAGCACTCATGGGGTACTTCAAAACCGCTTCGCATCCGGGCGTGTGGGAAACCTTCGTCGCCATGGCGGCGATCTATCTCGTCTTCATGCTGATCGGGACATTCGGCTATCGCGTCCCGCCTGCCGGCTGGAAACCGGAGGGTTGGACGGCGCCCGTCAACTCCAACGCGATGATCTCGTCGAAGCACGTGCACCTTGATAACGCGCACAAGACGCCGCAGTTCTGGCTCCTGTGGCTTGTGCTGTGCATGAACGTGTCAGCCGGAATTGGCATTATCGGCGCGGCGTCGCCGATGCTTCAGGAGACGTTCGGCGGCGCGCTCGTAGGTTCCGTGGAAACCAGCTATCTCGACCTGAAGAAAGATGCTGCACTGGCCGCCGGTGCGGCAGCGGTGGGCGCGGGCTTCGTGGGCCTGATCTCGCTGTTCAACATTTTCGGCCGCATCGCTTGGGCGTCGTCGTCAGATAACCTTGGTCGAAAGGTGACATACTTCATCTTTTTCGTATTGGGCGCGGCCTTGTACGTCCTTGCAGCCTTCGCGGCGGATTGGAAGATCCTGTCCGTGTTCGTTGGCTCCTTCTGCATCATCGCATCGATGTACGGCGGCGGTTTTGCGACCATTCCTGCCTATCTTGCGGACATTTTCGGGACCCAGTTTGTGGGTGCCATCCACGGTCGGTTGCTGACGGCGTGGTCGACGGCGGGGATCGTAGGTCCGGTGATCGTCAACTATCTGCACGATACGCGACTGGCCAGCGGAGTGGCGCCGGACCAGGTGTACGGACCAATTTTCTATATTCTCGCGGGCATGCTGGTGGTGGGGTTCGTGGCCAACCTTCTCGTCCGGCCGGTTAACCCCAAATGGCAAAAGACGGATGAGGAACTGGCGGCGGAGCGGGCCAAGCTGCACGAGAAGTCGGACGTCATCGCTTCGGGTTCATTTGGAATCGGTAAGGGCGGGATCGATGCCAAGGCGGCGGTGTTCTGGCTGCTGGTTGGCATTCCCCTTGCGTGGGGAATTTTGATGACCGTGGAGAAGGCGCTCGTGCTGTTCCAGTGACGCCGCGCATCCATCCCTGCGAGCGTTGGGCTGATTGTGGCGAGGCGACCCGTGCGTGCTGTGTGTGGCGTATGTTTGGGACTTGGAATGGCATTGTTGATGCCGGCCTCACACGCCCAAGCGGCCGTCTCAGATGGGGCGCTTCCCTCATCGAGACGCTTTGAAGTCATACCGGCTGAACATCCGGCGGTCCGAACCATAGCCCGTTCGACGACCAAGATCCGCCCGGCCGTCGTGGTGCGATCGGACGGAGTTTCAGACGTCGTGCGGCAAGGTTTCATCCGAGCGGCGGTATGTGGCGGACTGGGAACTCTCGGCCTGATATTTGTCGGATACCGGCTTCATGGCCGCCGACACGGCAAATCAGCCACGTAAACCTGCAACGGGGCCGATGGATCGTTGTCCGATATGGCGGCGGTGGCCACGTTCGGCAGGTCGAAATCGCGGGGATAGACTCGGGTTTCCGGCGCAGCAATGAGATCTGGGCAGCCCCGGATAACGATGCGCAGATCGGAAAAGTGCGTGACGGCCTTTACGAAAAGGTCCCAGGTTCCAGGGGTCGAGGTCCACATCGGCACGAGCACGGTGCGAGCGGGCGTGCGGGCGATAAAGGCGACCGCTTTGGCTAGAGATGCCGGATCGTCTGGATCGACCTTGACCGGGAGCAGCGAAACCGGCGCGGTCGGCGAGAGCAGGCTCACGAGGGCCGCCACCAACTCTGTGTCCCCCTCGGCCGCGAACGGAAAGCGGTCATCGCCCGGCACATCCCACGCCATGATTTCACCCTCTCCGTCGCGGGCAAGGCGTTCTGCGATTTCGGCACGGGTGTAGTCAAACCCAGTGGTCAGGATTGCAACGGGCCGGCGATCTTGAACCGGGCCGGCTGGCGGGACCTTCGGGTCGGTCGCTGCTGCCGCTCCGCAGGTGATGGCGAAGGCGAGCGCCGCGGCCATGCTGCATGCGCTGATCCGCTTCGTCCTGAATAAAGGGCCTGAACTCATGTCGCGTCTCTTTGCTTGTATTCACGGACTGGGCGCTCATCATTGCTTTTGTGCTCACCGGCGGCCTCGGCAGCGCTTCTCTCTCATGGGGCGCATTTCCTGTCAGGTGGAATGAGCGTTCTCGTGGTTGAGAACGGGCGGCAGGCCGGTATAAGGGGCGCATCCGGGGGCCAAGCCGACCGGGTGCACACGAGGGGGACGTTCGTGACGCGCATTTCACGCCGCAAATTCGTTGCGGGAGCCGCCACCGGCGGTGTCGGACTCGCCGCAGCCGCGTGTGACCAGGGCGCGCCGGCTGCGCCAGCGGTGATCTCCGAGCGGCCCGAAGTGCGCTGGCGCATGACGTCGAGTTTCCCGCCGTCGCTCGATACCATCTTCGGTGCCGCGAAGGTCTTTTCAAAGGCCGTCGCCGACATGACCGACAATCGCTTCCAGGTGCAGGTGTTCGCGGCGGGTGAAATCGTCGGCGGCTTGCAGGCGGCCGATGCGGTCACCGACGGTACGGTCGAGAGCGCGCATACGGCGTCGTACTACTACTGGGGAAAAGACCCAACGTTCGCGCTGGCCACCGGCGTTCCGTTCGGACTCAACTCGCGGATGCAAAACGCCTGGATGTGGGAAGGCGGCGGCATCGAACTGATGAACGCCTTCTATCAGCGCTACAACATCTATGGCCTTCCCGGTGGCAACTCGGGTGCACAGATGGGCGGCTGGTACCGGCGCGAGATCAACACGCCTGAAGATTGGAAGGGCTTGAAGATTCGGATTGGCGGTTTCGGTGGTGCGATACTGGCCAAGCTCGGCGCGGTGCCGACGCAGATTGCGGCGGCGGACATTTATCCCGCGCTTGAGAAAGGAACGATCGACGCGGCCGAGTGGGTCGGACCCTATGACGATGAAAAGCTCGGGTTCGCGCGGGTCGCCAAGTATTACTACTATCCAGGCTGGTGGGAAGGGCAGGCGATGCTGCACTTCTTCTTCAATCTCGAGAAGTGGAACGCGCTGCCGCCCAGCTATCAGGCCGTCGTGCGGGCCGCGTCGCAGACGGCGAACACGATCATGATGGCGCGTTACGACATGCAAAATCCGCCGGCGCTGCGCTCGCTCGTGCAAAACGGAGCCCTCCTTCGGCCGTTCTCCAAGGACGTCCTGGATGCATGCTTTGCAGCCTCCAATTCAGTCTATGCCGAGCTGTCGGCCAAGAACGCGGACTTCAAGAACGCCTACGATGCCATGACAAAGGTTCGTCGGGATGGCTACCTTTGGCATCAGCTTTCCGAGCACACCATGGACACGTACATGATGATCCTGCAGCGCGAGGGGAAGCTGTAGTCGCGTGCCTGCGAGCAGACGTGTGGTTGAGGGCGGCATGCTGCCCATGGCCCGCGGCCTCGAACCGAAGTGGACGTGGCTCGCCTTCAGCGGCGCTGTGGTACCGCCTCCCTGGCTTGAACAGGGGACCTCTAGATCCACAATCTAGCGCTCTAACCAACTGAGCTAAGGCGGCACTGGGGGACGCGCACGCTGGCGCGGAACCCGTAAGAACCGCTCCAGCCCCTTTACGTCAAGAGAAAACTGGCCGCTGTCGACGCTGACTGTTGCCTCGCATCGAGGGCGAAAACCTGAGCGCCAGCAGGCAGTTTCAGTTTTGCTGGTGTTCCGTGCTGGTTCCGCGTTTCGCGTCGGAGCCGTCGTTCCTTTGCCGTGATGGTGGAGCAACTCAAGAGCGCAGGCTGGAGATCGGTGACCCCTATCGGAACCCTTCAACGTGGAAGCGAGGACTTGAGGCTAACCAGCTTTAGATATGTTACTTTTCGCTGGCCATGAAGCAACCTGAGAGCCGCCAAGGTCGCGGTCCGATCGCTAGATCTGCTTCCGATTCAGCGCGTGCCGCGTTGGAGGCGTGGCTTGGCGCGGCTTTCCTCATCGAGCCTAAAGCCGCGGTACTGGTCGCGGCCAATGCGGCCGGTAAGGACTATTTTCCGGCGGACGCAGGTAATCCGCTGGTCCTCGACAGCGCAATGCCGGCCGTTCGTACGCTGCGCGCGGTGGCTCAGTCGGGTGCTATGCCGGCCGATCCGGTTCCGCTCGTGTTTTGGACGACGCAAGGAATTCTTCGGTTCACAGGCCGGATCGAGCCGGTGAAGGGTGCGGAGGGGCAGGACTTTCTGCTGGTGAAGATGATCGAATGTCGTGGTGCGACCGCGGCCGACCCGCCAGTGCTCCCGGGAGAAGCGGCAGTCCCGGAGAACAAGCCCTCGAATTCAGAAGCAGCGAGCGGCGCGATGGCGGATCTCGATGCGAGGCCGGACGCAACAGGGCAGAACTTGATAAGTGCCGAGATCCCGCTGATCGAGTTGGCAAAACTTGCGCACGAATTGAAGACACCTTTGAGCGCGATTTCTGCGGCGTCCGAGATCATGAAGGAAGGGCGCTTCGGACAGATCGAAAATCAGCGCTATGCCGGCTACATCGCGGACATCCATGAAAGTGCCCGCCATGCTCTTGATCTCATCGAACGCATGCTCAATCAGCGCAGTGATGCGGCAGCGGCGCGGACAACCGCTTTCAAGTTTGAAATGCTCAACCTCGATGACCTTGTTGAGATCTGCATGTCGACGTTACGGCCCCTGGCTTCCGCGAGGGGGCTGTCGATCGAAGCGCAGCGCGCCGCCATGCCGGTGATGGTCACGGCTGACGCGACGGCGCTAAAGCAAATCGTGCTCAACCTCATCATGAATTCGATCAAGTTCACGCCAGCGGGTGGCTTGATCACGTTGGCAACAGTCGGAAGCCCGGAGGGGGCTGCGGCGTTAACTGTCGAAGATACTGGTCCAGGCATGACAGCAACGGCGATCATAGAAGCGATGCAGCCATTGCCCCTCGACTTTCTAGGTCCGCGCGATGGGGGCGGTTTTGGCCTCGGCTTGCCGATGTCTCGTGCGCTGGCGGAAGCCATGGGCGCGCAGCTGGCGATCGACAGTATGCCGGGCCGCGGAACACGCGTGATACTCACGTTTTCAGGGGGAACGCTGCTGGTCAATCAGTGATTGGGCAGGCGGAACTGCGAACGACGTGGCGCACTGGAATTAGACCATTTCTAATGTGTTCTTGGCGGTGCCTATTTGATTGACCGGATGAGGTGGTGCTGGTCTATTCGGTTTGGCTTGCTCCAGAGTGCGCAAGCACTTTCCGCGAAACCGATACCGGGACTTTGCCTCCCGGATTATTGGAGAGATCGATGCGATTTTTCACCTCGCCGCGCGCAATGCGCGCCGTGCGCAATTTCTTCATCATCCTCAGCAGTGCTGCAACCGCCGCTCCCGCTTTGGCGAGCGAGGTGAACGTGTATTCGTATCGGGAGCCAGACCTGATCAAACCACTGCTCGAGGATTTCACCAAGACGACAGGGATCAAGGTCAATTTTATTTTTGCGAAGGACGGGCTTATCGAGCGCATGCAGGCGGAGGGTGCCAACAGTCCGGCCGACGTGCTGCTGACGCCGGAGTTCGGCCTGTTGACGCGGGCAAAGGAAGCCGGCGTGACCGCACCCAATACGTCGCCCGAACTTGCGGCTGCCATTCCTGCGGCGCTGCGCGATCCGGAGAATCACTGGTTTGCGCTCACGCGGCGCGCACGCGTGTTCTACGTTTCCAAGGACCGCGTGAAAGAGACGGCCATGACGTATGAGGAACTCGCTGAACCGAAGTGGAAAGGGCGCGTGTGCATGCGCTCCGGGCAGCATACCTATTCGGTCGCACTCATTGCGTCGATGATTGCGCACCACGGCAAAGAAAAAGCCGAGGCTTGGCTGCAAGGCTTGAAAGCAAACCTGGCTCGTAAGCCCGCCGGCGGTGATCGTGAGGCCGTACGCGACGTGCAGGCTGGGCTTTGCGATGTCGCTATCGGCAACACGTATTACATGGCTGCGATGCTCAAGAACCCAGATCAGAAAGCTTGGGCAGATGCGGTGCGGATCGTGTTTCCAAACGCAAATGACCGCGGAACCCATGTGAACGTCTCCGGCATGGTCTTGGCGGCGCACGCTCCGAACAAAGCCAGCGCCGAAAAGCTGATGGCGTATCTGGTCTCGCCAGCGGCGCAGAAAATCTACGCAGATGCAAACAGTGAGTATCCGGTCGTGCCGGGCATAGATGCGACAGAGCTTGTGAAGACTTGGGGCGAGTTGAAGCCGGACAGTCTGCCGCTCGGGGAGATCGCGCGCCTGCGCAAGGAGGCATCGGAACTCGTCGATAAGGTGCAGTTCGACGCCGGTCCCGGATCGTAAAATTGCGAGAGGTGTCGCATGGCGCGCGCTGTTGATCTTGATAGCCGAACTCAGAACGTCACGCCGGGGGGTGGTCTCCGGGTGGCGCAGATGGTCGGCCGGTCATTTCGGTGCGGAATGCTGGCGCGCCGGGAGAACCCGGCCATCGCGTGGTCGTATGCGTGGCAGGAGATCGCGGGCGTTGCAGGGGTGGGCCACGCGGACCGTCTTGTTGTGGCGCTCGGTGCCTTCATCAACAGTGTCGAATCGGCAGCAGCGCGTCATATTGAGGTGCTGCCAAAGGGCTGCCCCGGCCTGTGCCGCGACGAATGTCTGGTCGTTTCAATCATTGCGGCATCGCAACTTGGTGCATGTCCGGCGCTGAAGGCATGCGTGTTCGCACTTATCGATAGTGGCAATGTCGAGCCGTGCATTCGATCGGCGGGGTTATTCAGCACGGCTTTGAGCGACGCCGGACAGACTTTGCCGGCCGATGTGGTCTGCAATGCTCTGGCCCTGATGCCGAGTTCTTCAGGGCGGATGTTCGCCGATGCCTGAGGCGGTTCTCACTCCGCTGCCGACTGGAGGATCTCCTCGGCCCCCGGTGACTGGACGACCGAGCGGCTGGCGCAGCGCGCTGGGCGGGTGGCGCGTCAGTGGGCCGGATCAGCCGCTTTGGGCGGGCATCGCGCTCGGCCTGGCCGCGTTGATGCTGCTGCCGGTGGTGGCCATCGTGCTGCTGGCATTATCGTCGACGAACAACGAGTGGCCCCATCTCATTCAGACAGTGCTTCCGACAACGGCGAAGTCCACGCTTCTGCTGGTGACCGGGACGGCGGCCGTGACGCTTCTCGTCGGGACGGCAGCGGCGTGGCTCGTGACCATGTACCGCTTTCCGGGGCGGGCGATTTTGGATCGGCTGCTCGTGCTGCCGCTGGCGATCCCCACTTACATCGTCGCTTACTGCTACGTTGAAATTCTGGATTATGGGGGACCGGTGCAAAGTGCTGTCCGGTCGATCGGTGGGTATGTAACGCCGCGTGATTATTGGTTTCCCGACATTCGCTCTACGGGCGGGGCGATCGCGGTGCTTTCTGCGGTGCTCTATCCGTACGTGTATCTGACCGCGCGGGCGAGTTTCGTTCAACAGTCGATGTGTGTTTTGGAGGTGGCGCGCACGCTGGGACAGTCGTCGCTCGGCGCGTTCTGGCGCGTGGCTCTGCCACTGGCTCGACCAGCGCTGGCGGCAGGTAGTGCACTTGTCATGATGGAGACGCTGAATGATCTTGGCGCAGTGCAATATCTTGGTGTGGAGACGCTGTCGGTCAGCATCTACGTCACATGGCTGCAGCGTTCAAATCTGGCCGGCGCAACGCAGATCGCGTTGATCGGCTTGGTCATTGTGTCGATCGTGCTCATCGTGGAGCGGATCGCACGCGGTGATAGCCGCTTCCATCACACGACGGGGCGATACCGCGCTATTCCGTTTCAAGACATCGAGGGATGGCGGGGGTATGCCGCGGCATTCCTCTGCGGTTTACCGGTGGTGATCGGGTTCGTGGTTCCGGTGATCGTGCTGACGCGTCATGCGACGGCTCACTTCGGTGAGGCCTTCGCGGACGGGTTTGTCCCTGCCGCAATCAACAGCATCCTTGTGGCAGGCGCTGTAGCGGCTGTTGCCGTCGTGCTGTCACTCGCATTGGCGTATGCTGGCCGCGTGGCGGGACGCGGACCGGTGCCGGCGGCGATCAGGCTCGCGGGTATGGGATATGCCCTTCCGGGGACCGTGCTGGCGATCGGGGTGCTGATCCCGTTTGCCATGTTCGACAACTGGATGGACGCGCTGCTGAAGGCGCACATCGGTTTTGGGACTGGCCTGATGCTTTCGGGCACATTATTCGCGCTTGTGTTCGCGTTGACGACGCGATTCCTCACCGTGGCGCTTGGAAACATCGAAGCCGGACTGCAGAAAGTGTCGCCGAATCTTGATGCGGCGGCGCGGACGCTCGGTGAGACGCCGCTGTCGGCGTTGCGGCGAATTCATCTGCCTCTGTTGCTGCCGGCGATGGGCGCGGCGGGGCTGCTCGTATTCGTCGATACGATGAAGGAGCTGCCCGCGACGCTTCTTCTCAGGCCCTTCAATTTCGACACGCTGGCGACACACGTCTACGGATTGACCGCTTTGGAGCAGTTCGAGCGGGCGGCGTTGGGTGCGCTCGCGATCGTCATCGTCGGGCTTGTGCCGGTGCTGATGCTTCATCGGACGGTCGCCACCAGCCGCCCCGGCTCCGGGAGCGGCTGAGGACCCGCCGTTTACCAGGAACGGCGGGGGCCGGTATCGATGTGGAAGAGGCCGCCGCCATAGTGCTTCACGCCGCCGAGCGAGCCGTGGCTGCGCAGGAAGGCGTAAACCTTACCGACATTGCCGCGCACGCGAAAGTCAACGGCATTGCCCGTCAAGTGATGGGACTTGGATGCGCCGCCGACCTTGGCATTGTGCGACTTGCTGCGGCACGTTGAATTGACGGTGACAGAGCCGTAGCTGGCCACCTGGGCGACAACCGACCGGAGGGTACCATTGAGGCAAGACGCCGAGGCAACCCAGCGGACGCCGCCGCCGGTGAGGCTTTTGGCGGGTGCGGTATCGATCATGGCGCCAGTGTCGAGGGCCGCGTATTGCTTCTTGGTGCCCTTGCTGGCCTGCTTCTTCGGCTTGCCGCCGTAGGTGGCGCCGTAGGCTTGGAATGCTTTCGACTTCGCTCTTGCGGCTTTGCGCGATGACTTCGGGCGGGCAACGTATCCGGTGTCGCCGTAACCCGCCCAGGCCGACGGGCCCTGGTTGCGCAGTTCGGATTCACTTTGCCAGCCGGTCGGCTTGGCTTCGGCTGATGTGGTGACTGCCCCAGCGAAGGCTGCAAAGGCGAACATGGCACTGACGGCGCGCACGGCCGCGATCGTTAGTCGACGCATTACGGTAGCTCCCCTCGACAGCGGCCAGAAGGCGCGCTGGTTAACGCTTGAACAACGGCGAACAACGAAGGCGTGCCTACACGCGGATGAAATCCATCCAGAGCATAATTTTAATTTTTGGTTAATCTGAAGTATTCTCTTGCTCTAATTCTAAGATAAATACTCTGGAATACAGCAGCTTTTCTTATGACGTAAGTATTGGATCGGATGGCAATCTCAGACTTTGCCGCACCGCGGCACAGTATCCAAATTACTGGACTGTCTTTTGACCAGTTCAAGCGTTTTTTATTAGGTAAGCGCGTGCGGCGGTAAGATGTGGCCCAGTAGTTCTCTGGCTGCCAAGTTGTCGCAGCATCCGCGGGTCAGCGCACCAGCAGCGCGGCGATCGCGGCACTGGCGGCACCGTGTTCGTGGCTGGCTTTCAGGTGCAAACCGACTTTCGTGCGGCGCCACAGGACGTCTTCAGGGGTCATCGCCCATTCCTTTTCGGCGAGGTACCGGACCTCGCGTTCGGTGAGCCGGCCAGCGAAAATCGCGCCCATATCCTCCAGTCGGCGGGCATCGCCGATGACGTCGCGGGTGAGGGATCCATGGCGGCGCGCGAGGCCGTGCAGAACCGGTTCGGGTAGCCATGCGTAGAGGCGGGCCAGGCTTTCGAGATAGACGCCAAAGTCCGCGTTGGGGATATCGCCGCCAGGCAGGGATGCGATAGCTGTCCATCCAGGTGCCAAGCCTGGAAACAGGTGCTCAAGGCGGCGCAGCACAGCTTCGGCAAGACAGCGGTAGGTCGTGATTTTTCCGCCGACGATCGTGAGCAGCGCGTCGCCGTGGCGGTGGCCGGACAACTCCAGATGATAATCACGGCTGAGAGCCGAGGGGTTGGTTTCGGTTTCATCGGCTTGCAACGGGCGAACGCCGGCGAACCGCCAGATAACGTCAGTCGCGACGAGCGGGGATGCGAGAAAGCAGTTTGCGGCCGTGAGGAGGTAGTTCTGTTCTTCCGGTGAGCATGTGGCATCCGAGAGAGAGCCGGTCGCCGGTACGTCCGTTGTTCCTATCAGAGTGAAGGCGTCTTCGAACGGCAAAACGAAGACGACGCGGCCATCGGTATTCTGGAACAAGAACGCGTCGTCGGCACCGTCGATGCGGGGGACGACAATGTGACTGCCTTTGACGAGACGGAGCTTCGTTGCGGCGTTGGGAGCATTGTCGCGCGTAAGGGCACCAATCGTGTCGGCCCAAGGGCCGGCCGCGTTGACGATGACGCGGGCCCTGCAGGTTTCGCGGCCACCATTGATGTCGAGAGTCGCGGTCCACGTATCTACCCCACGCTCCAGAGCCGTGACGCGGGTGCGGGTGCGGATGAGGGCGCCGCGATCCGCGGCTAGCCGTGCATTGAGGACCACAAGTCGCGAATCGTCGACCCAGCAGTCCCAGTAGCTGAAGGCGTGGCGTACGTCCGGGCGGAGGACTTCGCCGGCAGGATCGTCGGCGAGGTTGATGGCGCGGGACCGAGGAATACGGCGGCGCTTGGCGAGATGATCGTAGAGGAAAAGGCCGGCGCGGAGTTTGAGGCGGGAGCGGGTGCCGGGAGTTTGCGGCATCACGAAACGAAGAGGCCAGACGATGTGGGGCGCGCGGGTGAGCATCACTTCGCGCTCGGCGAGAGCTTCGCGGACGAGCCGAAATTCGTAATGCTCGAGATAGCGCAAGCCGCCGTGGATCAGCTTGGAACTCGCCTGCGATGTGCCGCTGGCGAGATCGCCCATTTCGACAAGGCAGACGGAGAGCCCGCGGCCTGCGGCATCGGCTGCAACGCCGGCCCCGTTGATTCCGCCGCCGATGACCAAAACATCGAAGACCGGACCTTCCATCAAGGTGCGACCGCGGCTGTGGCACGCGTCCGGCCGTGGATGCGGTCGAAGGCGGTGAGGAATAGCGTGCGGGGCCGCGGGGTGACGGCGCTGACGAGAAGGCCAATCAGCAGCGCAAAAGGAGCGGCAAGTATCGGCGCGGCGGCGGGCGCGATGCCGAACCAATTCGCAAGGCCGGGGCTCCATAAGCTGCCGGTGGTCCGCGCGGCGAGATCGGCGTAGGCCGCGGCGCGATCATCACCTTCAGCAGCAATCCAAATATCGCGCGCCATTTCGTAGTCTGCGTAGGCGTCGGAACCAGCGCTCGAGAGCCAGTGCCATGTTTCATAGAATGAGACGCTGTAGAGGGCAGTGCCGGCGAGATAGTAGGTGCCGAGCCCAAGCCCGGCCACCATGGCAGCGGCAAGCCCCCAGCTGTTGGCGCGCGGACTCCAGATCGCCAGAATGAGTGCCGGCAGAAGTCCGGCGGCGGCGAGCGAGAGGCTCACGATGAAGGTCACGTCGGTGGGAACCGGGACGACCGCGGCGGTCAATGCGAAGCCGAGCGTCAGGACGATGGCGGCGACGCGGATCAGCGCGACTTCAGCGGTGTTGCCCGGCTCACGCCCGAAGATCGCGGCGGTGCCGTCGCGGACGAGCATCGACGAGAGCGTTGCGATCAACACGGCAGCCAGTACGGCTGCGGCACTGAGCACGATTGCGATGACGAGGCTGGAGACGATGGGTGGGAGCCCTGCGGTGTGAGGGAGTGCGAGCAGCAGATCCTGGGGCTCGATGGCAACGGAGGCAAGGTCGGGCTTGCCGCTTAAGTTGCCAGCCGCCGCAGCGGCGGCGGTAGCGACGGTGTCGACGTAGGCTGTCCAGCGGTCGGCTAAGGGGCGGCCGGGGGATGCTTGGAATTTACGAGCGAGTTCGAGGACCGATGCCTGTACGGCCGGGTCAAGACGCTGCCAGCGGGTTTCGGAGCGGGTCCCGCGATCGGCCATGGCAGCGGAAACGGCATCAATACTGGTCGCTCCCCCAACGACGAATTGCGTGACCGTGTCGACGAGACCGAGTGATGTGCCGTGGAGGCTGATTGCGCCGGTTTCAGAGCCGCGCCGGATCCAATCCGGCAGATCGTTGAATGTCGGCCCCGATGAGATGACGCGGTAGGTTTCAAGACGCGTCAAAGCTGCGAGCGCGGGAACGGCCGTGAGCGCGATCACGACGAAGGTCAAGGCCCAGGCGAGCCCGCGGCGCGTCGCGGCGGGCTTGAATGCGCCTGTCGCCTGGATCAGCGGCGGGAGAGCGGCGATGGCACCCATGAGACAGAGCGTGAGCAGCGCCCAGTTGAGGCGATCGACGGTCAGGAACTCACGAAGAAATGGCTTGAAGGTGCCAAAGTCGACGGCGCCACTTTCGATCAATGCCAGCTCCGCCGGTGTGATTTTGTGGAGCGCTGCGCCGTAGCCCAGGTGCGCAACGGGGCTGGCGATGAGCGAGAAACTGAGCAATGCAACACAGCCCAGGAATGCAAGGCCCACGAGTATCGTGATGGGACGGCTGCTGCCCAGGGCCGATTGCAATCCGCCGGGAAGGACGAGCAAGAGGATGGCGGCGCTTGCGACGAGGGCGGCCGTGGCACTGGAGACATTGAAGATACGAGCGGCGATGGACGTGCCGACGCTTAGCGCGCCGAGAAGAAGGCCGCCCGTCGCCGCGAGCGCTACGACCAGGGCAAGAGCATGCGCGAACCGCCCGAAGCGCTGACCGATGAGTTCGGGAAGGGTTGCGGCGCCGGAACGAGCGAGAGCGGGTCCGACGAGAACGGCCATCAGCAAGAGGCCCCCGGTCAGCCCTGTGAAGGGAATGAGACCGTCGAAGCCGTGCTGGTGAATGAGGCCAGGCAACAGAACGGTCACGGCGAAAGCGAATAGTCCAGCGAGGGCTAGTCCGCCACCAACGGGTCCGAATGCTGCGCCGCCCGAAGCTTGAGCGGCGGCTTCGTTCGAGCGTGATAGAACCGCGGCTACTGCTGCGATCAGCAGAACGGCTGTCAGCGCAGGCAGCAGCGTTTCGGTGCCGATGAGCATTCAGTCGTCCTCATGCGCGGGAGCGGCGGCCCTGTCGAGCGCATCGAGGGAAGTGGCGGCGCGAAAAGCCAGGATCGCCATGAGGATGAGCAAGCCTTGTGCGGCCATGTAGTAGCCGACTGGAAAGCCGGCGACGGTCGCCAGGTTGAGCAGGTCGACGACGAGGGGCAAGGAGGCAGCCAGCGTGAGTGCAAGGAGCAGATAAAAGACCGCACGCCATGACTGTGCCGCGGCACGATCCTCTTTTCGGAGCGCACGGCCGGTCATGCCGTCGGCGGCGACAGTCGCGCCCCATCCGATCAGCGCGAGTGTCACGCCCAAACCGGTCGGCGGAACGGGCGCGAGCAGACGCGCGGCCCCTAAAGCCAGCGCGAGGGCGGCAACGATGATGAGCAGACCCAGTGCAGCCTCGATCGTGCGCATTCGCGCTCCCTCCCACTGGCTGCCGACAGTAGTCAAATGTCCAGCGGGCGGGAAGTGCGCCAAGGCTCATGAACACCACCCATCGAGGACGGGTTCACCGGCGGTGATCTTGGCTTTGCGTGTGATTTCGCGCAGCGGCTTGGTTGCGCGGTGACCGGCTGCGGTGTCACAACGAGAGCGGGGTGGAACTCTTGTGACAAGAGTTCCACCCCGTTCCGTCTCCCCAGACTTGGACCATTCTTTTTTTTCGGATCGGGTCGTCCTTCCCGACGGCGCGGAGGATGTTTGACAGGCTGATCCATGTCAAGCCATCTAGGGCAAGCGACGCGGATATTTTATTGATCTGGCAAGGCACCAGCCGAGGCGGTTGACACGCGGCGGCCTAGTGAACGCACCGTAGATTAGTGCTGGTTGTGTCCAGAGTGGTCTTCGTGTCCTGGTTGTTGATCCAGTCCGTGGGGGCCCTTAGCGCCGACAGGCTCGACGGTGGCGTCGATTTTGACCTCGCCCGCCTTCTCGAACACAAGCGTTATCGGCAACAGATCACCTTCCTTAAGCGGCGCCTTCAGGTCAAATAGCATGATGTGATCGCCGGACGGCTTAAGGACGGCGCTCCCGCCCGCCGGAATACCCAACTTTTCGATTTTGCGCATCTTCATGACGCCGTCATTCATCGTGTGCGTGTGGATCTCGACGCTGCCGGCGGCAGGCGATGAAGCTGCAACGAGGGTATCTGCATCCTTGGCCGTGATCTCGACGTAGGCAGCGCCCACAGTGGCACCGGCCGGCGTCGCGCGGGCCCATGGATGGGCCACGGTGACACCACCTGCTTCGTACTCGTGCGCAAGTCCGAGGCCGGGGCTCAGAAAAAATAGAAAGGCGGCTGCGATCGAGGCCTTGTAACGGATCATGGGATAACTCTCTCTCTCCGCGTTCGAGGGATGGAAGGCTTAGCTAGTGCACCGGCTCCCGCCGTACAACCGGCAGATACGGGTGGGTCACGGGTTTAACCCATACGCCAGCCGGCCATGGTATGAGGCGGCATCTGGGGGTTGTGGCCCCGCTTAGATTAACCAAGGTGTCAGTGCGCAGGATGGCCGTGGCGCGACGGGTTCTCCTCATTATCGGTGGCGGCATCGCGGCTTATAAGAGCCTCGACCTGATCCGCCGTCTGCGCGAGCGTGGCGCCGCCGTGCGCGTCGTCCTCACGCGCGCGGCGCAGGAGTTCGTGACACCGTTGTCTGCCGGCGCGCTTTGCAACGACCGCGTGTTCACAGACCTCTTCGATCTCGATGACGAGCGAGAGATCGGGCACATTCGATTGTCGCGCGATGCCGATCTGGTCGTCGTGGCACCGGCGACGGCTGACCTCCTGGCGAAAATGGCGACGGGGCAGGCTAACGATCTGGCGACGGCGGTTCTGCTTGCCACCGACAAGCCGGTTCTGGTGGCTCCCGCTATGAACCCGCGCATGTGGGACCATCCGGCGACGCGGCGGAACGTGCAACAGCTTCTGGCCGACGGTATTGGCTTCGTCGGGCCCAATGCCGGGGAGATGGCGGAACGTGGCGAGGCGGGCGTCGGGCGCATGGCGGAAGCCATAGAGATTGCGGACGCTGTCGACCGGTTGCTGACGGGGGAGACGGCGGGTGCTCTTGTGGGGCGTCATGTGCTGGTGACAAGCGGTCCGACGCACGAGCCGATCGACCCCGTTCGCTATATCGCCAACCGTTCGTCGGGCAAGCAAGGTCATGCGATTGCGGCCGCGGCGGCGGCTCTCGGGGCGCGGGTTACGCTCATCTCCGGTCCGGTGACGCTCAGCGATCCGGCCGGGGTGCAGGTCGTGAAGGTCGAGACCGCCGCACAGATGTTTGCCGCTGTGAACGAGGCATTGCCGGCGGATCTGGCGATTTTTGCTGCGGCAGTGGCGGATTGGCGCGTGGCTTCGGCGGCCGATCAGAAGATCAAAAAGTCAAAAGGCGGAAGCCCGCCGGCGCTTGCGCTTGCGGAAAATACCGACATTCTGAGAACGATCGCGAAGCTGGGACCGCGGCGACCGTTGCTCGTCATCGGTTTTGCGGCCGAGACGGAGGCCGTGATTGAGCATGCGCAAAAGAAGCGCAAGGACAAGGGTGCGGACTGGATCGTCGCTAACGATGTTTCGCCTCAGACCGGCACTTTCGGCGGCGATCGCAATACCGTGCATCTGGTCACGGCCGACGGCGTGACGAGCTGGGAGCCCCAGTCGAAAGACGCGGTGGCTCGCCTTCTTGTGCAACAGGCGGCCGATTGGCTCGCCGCTCATAAGGTCAATGTCAGACATGGCCAAGGATAAAAGCAGCAAGAAGCGGCTGAAGGTTCGTGTGAAGGTGTTGCCTCATGGCAAGGGTCTGCCGCTGCCGAGTATGCAGTCGGATGGCGCAGCGGGGCTCGATCTCGTAGCGGCCGTGAACGAGAAAACACCTTTGCGCATTGCGCGCGGGAAATGGGCGCTCGTGCCGACGGGCCTTTCTCTAGAACTGCCCCGCGGGGTGGAAGCGCAGGTGCGGCCGCGCTCAGGTCTGGCGATGAAGCATGGCGTGACCGTGCTCAACAGCCCAGGCACGATCGACAGTGATTACCGAGGTGAGGTGCAGGTGCTGCTCGTCAATCTCGGGGAGCGGCCGTTTCTCGTGAAGCGGGGCGAACGGATCGCCCAGATGGTGGTGGCAGCGCATGCCGACGTGAAGATCAAGCCTGTCGAGGATCTGTCGGACACGCGGCGCGGGTCCGGCGGTTTCGGTTCGACCGGCAAGGCGACTTCGGTAGCGGGACCGGCAAAAAAGAAGGCCGTACCCAAAAAGGCAAGCCGCACGCGGACTTCTAAGCAGAGAAAGCGCGCTTGAAGCGAGCGGTTTGCGGTGTTTTCGCGAATGCGGAAACGAAAAACCTGGATGACCTCGTTGCAGGGCTGATGCCGGGAGGCTATTGCCACCCCATATCACTGAGTTCAATTGGATAACAGAAGGCTAGGCGCGCCCATGACTGAGGTTCCGGAGATCAAGACGCTTTCCGCCACCAATTCCTGGGGCAGGGGACGCGTTTACGAGAACATCACCGAGACGATCGGGCATACGCCGCTTGTTCGGCTCGGCAAGATCGCCAAGCAAGCCGGGGCTCGGGCCGACATTCTGCTCAAGCTGGAGTTCTTCAATCCGCTTTCGAGCGTCAAGGACCGCATCGGCGTATCGATGATCGATGTGCTGGAAACGGAAGGCAAGATCACGCCGGGCAAGAGCACACTCGTTGAGCCAACGTCTGGAAATACCGGCATCGGGCTTGCTTTCGTGGCGGCGGCGCGGGGCTACCGGCTCATTCTTGTGATGCCGGAATCAATGTCGATCGAACGGCGGAAGATCCTTGCGCACCTGGGAGCCGAGCTTGAGCTGACACCGGCTGCGGGCGGCATGCCAGCAGCCATCGCTCGGGCGGCGGCACTTGTGGCGAGTACGCCCGGTGCCGTTCAGCCGAGCCAATTCGAGAATCCGGCGAACCCCGCCGTGCATGAGCGGACGACGGCGGAAGAGATCTGGAACGACACGCAGGGCAACGTCGACGTGTTGGTCGTCGGTGTCGGTACCGGTGGCACGTTGACGGGCTGCGGGCGGGTGTTGAAGGCCCGCAAGCCGGGGCTTAAGGTAATTGCGGTCGAGCCGGCCGGCAGTCCTGTTCTTTCGGGCGGCAACCGAGGTCCGCACAAAATTCAAGGAATCGGCGCTGGGTTCGTTCCGGAGGTGCTCGATACGTCACTCATCGATGAGATCGTGACGGTTTCGAACGAGCAGGCGTTCGAGATCTCGCGGCTCGTTTCGAAGACCGAAGGCATCCCGGGTGGAATCTCGACAGGTGCCAATGTGGCGGCGGCGATCTCGGTTGCCACGCGCGAGAACATGACGGGCAAGACGGTGGTGACGTTCGCGCCGTCGTGCGCCGAGCGCTACTACACCAGCGAACTGTTTCTCGATCCGACAGCTAAGAGCTGAACTCAAGGCAAAACAACTAAAGAAGGGCGCCGGCTGATCCGGCGCCCTTTTCGATTGCAAGGCTGTACGGCTCAGTGCGTGACGTACTCCTTCTCGCCCCTGGTCAACGCGAACTCTTCCTCCGGTGAGAGGATCAGTTTGTGGCGGCCGATCAAGGCGAAGTAGATAATGCCAATTGCGAACCATGCGGCAACAAACAGGATGCCTTGGATGTAGACCGGGTCCTGCAGCTGCATGTAGATCGTGACGAGTGCAATGATGACCGTGAGTGCGGCGCCGGGTATGCCAAGCGGGCTCCGATAGGGACGATCCATATGCGCAAACTTCTGGCGCAGTTGGATGTAGGTCAGCCCCTGCATCACGTAGGAGAACATGGCGCCGAAGACAGCCATGTTAAGCAGCGTGCCACCGATCACCTTCGCGCCTTGGTCGGCGCCTACCGAATACCAGACAGCGAGCATGACACCGAGGCCGATGATGGCGCCAGCAATGAGGGCGACATGCGGTGTCTTGCGCGTGCCGTGCGTGAGGGACAGGAAGCGCGGGAAGTAGCCGGCTCGTGACAGCGAGTAGATCTGCCGGCCGTAAGCGTAAATGATGGTGTGGAAGCTGGCGACAAGGCCCGTAACTGCGACCAGAGCGAGAATGTTGGCCAATTCCGAACCGAAGATGGCGCGGAAGCCATCGAGCAACGGCTCACCCGATGCACCGAGCTTCTGTGAGCCCACGCCCGCAACCGAAGGATTGAGGAACACCACGAGTGCAGCCGAGAGGATCAGCGTGAAGATGCCAAGGATGATTCCCTTGGGCATGTCGCGCTTGGGATCGACCGACTCTTCGGCGGCGAGAGGCAGCTGTTCGATCGCCAAGAACAGCCAGACTGCGAACGGCAACGCGGCGAGGACGCCATACATCCCCATGGGAAGCAGTTCACCGTTGCCTTCCGGCAGTTCGGTGCCGTCGGGGGCGATGTTCAGCGCCCAGCGGTTGAAGTCGATGTGGCCGATGGCGCTGACGTAGAAGACGGCAAGGCAGGCCAAGGCGAGGAGCGTGATGATGAGTGAAAAGCGGAACGAGAGTTCCACGCCGATGTAATTTAGTAGTACGAAAATCACGTAGCCGCCGACCCAGAACAGCGGTTGCATTTCCGTAGGCGCACCAAGAATTGCAGCCATGTAACTGCCAATGAAGAACACAATAACCGCGGGGGTGATGACGTATTCGACATTCTCGGCTAGTCCGGTGAGGAAACCGCCCCAAGGTCCGAATGCTGTACGGGCGAATGAGTAGGCGCCACCCGTGTGAGGCATGGCGGGGCTCATCTCCGCCAGCGAGAACGTGAGACCCAGGTACATGATGGCGATGATGCAGGTGGCAAGCGCCATTCCTCCCCAACCGCCTTGCGCAAGCCCTAAGTTCCAGCCTGAGAAGTGACCCGAGATCACCGCGCCGACGCCGAGCGCCCAAAGAGACCAGACACCAGCGTGACGTTTCAGTCCGCGAGCGGCAAAATACGCATCATCGACGCGTTCGTAGGTCACGCCTTGAGTTGAGTGTTCCATTGCTTTCCCCAAAGTTTGCGCCAGCCGGATGTGTCCGGTTCGGACCCGAGGGCCTATCGACGTCAAAGCAGCGCCGGGACGGCCGGCAGGGATTGCGAGACACGACGGCAGAGGGCAGACCGCACAACTCAACGGCTCGGCCGGTCGTCCGTTTGAAACCCGCGCTGGTGGCGCGGGGGACGTATGTGACGCAAGCACCCCGGAGTTGACCGTAGTCGTATTTGCGTAGTTCGTCACGTATGGCAGGATGATGAAAGATGCTGCGCTTGCGAACGATTTCAGCGTTTTGAGCAGTTGCAACAGGAAGTACTGAGCCATGCTCTCACCGGAAGAAATCCAGCGCTACAAGCGCCACCTCGTCTTGAAGGAGATCGGGGGTCAAGGGCAGCAGCGGCTGAAGGCTGCGCGGGTTCTGGTGGTGGGAGCAGGTGGTCTCGGTTCACCTCTCATCCTGTATCTGGCAGCGGCCGGAGTGGGCACACTTGGCATCATCGACGACGATCAGGTTTCGCTCGACAATCTCCAGCGGCAGGTGGCGCACGATACGGCGCATGTCGGCGTGGCGAAAGTGGAGAGCGCGCGCGAGACGGTGCAGCGGCTCAATCCGCATGTGAGGGTCGAAACCTACGCCGAACGGCTGACGGCTGCGAACGCGCTCGAAATCATCGGGCGCTATGACATCGTGGCGGATGGATCAGACAACTTCGCGACGCGGTATCTCGTGTCGGATGCCTGCTATTTCGCAAAGAGGACGCTTGTGTTTGCCGCGGTCGGGCCCTTCGATGGATACGTGACGGTCTTCAAGCCGCACGAAAAGGGGCCAGATGGCGTCCTCTATCCCAGTTACCGGTGTCTCTTTCCCGAGGCACCGCCACCGGGGACGGTGGCCAACTGCGCCGAGGTTGGCGTGCTCGGTGCTGTCGTGGGGGTTGTCGGGTCCTTGCAAGCCGTCGAGGTGATCAAAGAAATCACAGGAACGGGCGAGACGCTGGCCGGTCACCTGCTGATCTACGATGCGAAGGATGCCCGATTCGAAAAGGTTGCGATCTCTTGGGATCCTGAAAATGCCCTTTCGGGCACTCGGCCGACCATTACCGATCTTTCGATCCATGGCCGGGAAAATGAGACAGCGATCCGTGTTGCGACACCGTAAGTGCTAATCGCGTTCCTGCTCCATGGCGGCCATTAAGCGGCGCATGTCGAGAATCGAGATCGTGCGGTTGCCTTCGAGCCCGATGATCTTGTCGACCTTCAGCCGTGAGATCTGGCGACTCACCGTCTCGATCGTCAATCCTAGAAAATCTGCGATCTCGGCGCGCGAAAGGGGCAGGTTGAAACGCGGGCGGTTGGGATCATCGGAGGCTTTGCAGCCGATGGTTTCCATGCGGCGGGCGACCATCAGAAGGAAACTTGCAACCTTCTCCCCGGCGCTTTTTCGTCCCAGTAGGAGCATCCACTCACGCGCGCTGTCGAGTTCATCGAGCGTATGCTGGAAGAGGCGATGCTCGAAGCCATCGATATCTTTGACAAGGCGCTCGAACTTGCCTTTGTCGTACGTGCACAGGTGGACGTCGGTGACGGTCTCGGCGGTATAGGGGCTTTGGGCGCGAAACGGACGGCCGAGGAAATCGGATGCGAACTGGAGGCCGACAATCTGCTGGCGACCGTCGGCCAACGTTTTCGTGAGTTTGACCACGCCTGATACTATATTTGCAAAGTAATGCATTTCGGCGTTGTCGTGCAGGATGACGTGCCCCGGCGGCAGTAGTTTGTGATGCGCAATGGCGTTGAGACGCTCAATTTCGGCATGTTCAAGAGCGCCGCAGACGGCGCGGTGGCGGACGGAACAGCTCTCGCAGCGAAGTAAATGCTCAGCCATAAAAACCCTCGACGTGTGACGCGCTCAAGCGCGCGACCATTTATTCTCCGAGGCAAATTGTTTGCGCGCCCGGCGGCCACCGCTCAATCGAGCCCAAGTGCCGCCGGTCTTCCCCAGAGCGCGCCGGGCCCGCGGTGTGCAGCACCCGAATGGAATGTAAACTTCCGCTGACACGAACTTATCCGATCGACTCGTTCGCGAAAAGCAATTTGCTTTCGATCAAGGCAAATTCGACGAAGATCGGGCTGACCGAGATCAGATATTCAGAAGACGTGATGCCACCTCGGCGAAGCCGAGACCGCCTGGGCGGGCCGTAATCCAAGCAGGCCGCTTTCGCAGGTGGGCGAGGAAGGGCGAAAGGTTAGCGACGCCGACCGTATGGCGGAAATGCCCGAACATCGGTTCATCATTGGGAGAGTCCCCGACGTACACCACCAGGTCAAGCGAATCGGCTGGCGTCACGGAATACACGTCTTGAAGGAGACGGAGCGACATCTCCAGTTTGCTGAAATCCCCGATCCACGCATTGACGTGAATGGATGAGACCTTGGCCGTGGCGCCGGCGGCTTCGAATATGCGGACGATGTCGGCAATGGTCCCGTCGTCGAGCCTCTCGACGTCCTCGCAGAAATCAACGGCGAGATCGCTGACGCGATAGGGCTGATCGGCGGAAAGCCTCAGGTTGGGGTAGCTGGCGAGAATGCCGGCATAGATCGTGTCTAGACGTGCTCGGTCTTGCTCTCGTTCGGCGTCCGTGCGCTGGAAGGCCCGGTGCATGATGCGCGTTTGGCGATCGTAACGGAAATAAAAGGCGCCATTCTCACCCACGACAGCGGAGACTGGAAAGAAGCGAGCGAGAAGATCGCACCATCCGGCCGGGCGCCCGGTAACGATGATTACATGTTTACCGGCGGCCTCGAGAGCTTCGAGGGCGGCGTAGCTTGCAGCCGGAAGACGGCCGTCCAGTGTGATCGTGTCGTCAAGATCGGTGAGGATGTAATCCACGTCCGCAAACTCGTTCGGTGGAGCGGAACTGAGCGGCTGCATGGGAACCCGGAAGTGGAACCGAACCAATTGGGCGATCAAGGACGCACGAGGCGACCGACTTCGGCAACATAATCTGCTAGCGAATAGACGGAGGCGGCGACCGCCGCAATCAGGAGAATGGTCGGTGCGGGCCCGTCGATGCGGATATCGCTGCCAAGAAGACCGAGTGCGATCGTGACGATGCCGATTTGAGCCACTGCGTGAACCGCGGTTTTGATCTTTCCTGAGGCGAGGACTTTCAAGTCGTGCCCGGACTGGCGTGCGAAGGCGCGCAAGTATGGCACCATGAGATCGCGGGCGTAGATGACGAACAGCATCCAGGCCGCCATCCATCCCATCGCGAGGAAGGCGAGGAAGACGGACAAGTGATAAACGCTGTCGCAGACCGGATCAGCAAGGCGGCCGATTTCGCTTTCCTGATCGTAGCGGCGGGCAATTTCACCATCAACGTAGTCGGTCGCCTCGGCGATGATCATCAGCGCGAGTGCCGTCCACAGGGCCCAGGAGGCCTCGGAGAGGATAAGGGTCAGGACCACAGGACCCAGAAGGCCGCGAACAAGGCTCAGCATGTTCGGAATCGTGGCAAGCGCATTCGTGGCGCCATTGCCCTCGACACCCGGCCTGTTCGACATCGTCATCATCGTCCCGTTCGGCTTCAAAGCTCGGACCGCAAGCAGGCTCGGAGATCCTGGTTCTGCCTCAGTTTCCCGGGCTCGGCACCGGGCTTTTCAACCTAACATTTCCCGCTGCGGAAGAGCCAACACATTCAAATAGGTGGCTGTCTTCCCCCGGCTTTCAGCCCGCGGTAGACCGATAAGGCATAATCGAACAGCGACCATCCCGTAACCAGTGTGGCAACGAACAGAACCGCCCAAAGAAGCTTATGCATTTCGGAGGGGAGCTCCGTGCCCCACCATGCATATCCGGCAACCACGAGGATTTGGGCGACGCCTTGGGAGACCGCCTTCAACTTCCCGCTTTGTCGTGCCGCCAATGTGCCGATGCGCTGTTCTGCGACGACCCGCAGGTACGAGACACTCACATCCCGCCAAAGCATGATGAGGAACATCCAGACCGGCATCCAGCGATTGGCTGCAAACGCGGTGAAAACGGAGACGCGGTAGAGGCTGTCGGCCATGGGATCGAGGATCTTGCCGACGGCTGAGACTTGGCCATAGCGGCGCGCGACCCAGCCGTCGACGCCGTCGGAGATCTCGGCAACGGCCATCAGACCAAGCGCCGCCCACAGCGCGGCATTGGATCCGTTCACCAGCAGAAAGATGATCGGCACGGCGGCAACGACCCGATACCAAGTGATGGCATTGGGAAGGGTCCATAATCCAAGAGGCTTCAAGGGTTTCTCTCGACGGGTCGGTCTTGGGCGCGGGCGCGTTCGGGGCGACAGTAGCGCAGGGGCGGATGGGGCGTAACCCCCCTCAGACGGTGCCGGCAGCATGCTCGTCGCAGCATGAAGGGGCGCTCCAACGGAACGCCCCTTAGACTATTGCTCGTTAAGGTAGGAAGCTTACTTGATGCCGTGCTGCATCTTCGCCGCTTCGACCGTGTTCTGGAGAAGGCAGGCGATGGTCATCGGTCCAACGCCGCCTGGCACCGGGGTAATGGCACCGGCCACGCGGGCGCAGTCCTCATAATTGCAGTCGCCGACGAGCTTGGTTTTGCCGTTGGCGGAGGGCACGCGGTTAATGCCGACATCGATGACGATTGCGCCGGGCTTCAGCCAGTCGCCCCGGACCATCTCCGGGATACCGACTGCAGCAATCAGAAGGTCGGCGCCTTTGACCACGTTTTCGATGTTGCGCGTGCGGGAGTGGGCGATCGTCACCGTGCAGTTTTCACGCAACAGGAGGGCCGATACCGGCTTGCCGACGATGTTTGAGCGACCGATTACGACCGCGTTGAGACCGGAGAGGTTCGGCTGCACGGTCTTGGCGAGGATAACCGATCCGGTGGGTGTGCACGGCACCAGCGTCCGCTCGCCAATCCAGAGACGGCCGACATTGACGGGGTGAAAGCCATCGACGTCCTTATTCGGATCGATGGTGTTGAGGACGCGTTCGGCGTTGACGTGCTTGGGCAGAGGCAACTGCACCAGGATGCCGTTTACGGCGGGATCGTTGTTGAGCTTCTCGACGATGGCGAGGATATCGGCCTCGCTCGTCTCGGCCGGGAGGCGATATTCCCAAGAATTCATGCCGGCTTCTTTGGTCTGCTCGCCTTTGTTCTTGACGTAGACTTTGCTGGCTGGATCTTCGCCGACGAGGACCACCGCGAGCCCCGGGGTGAGGCCGTGGCTGGCCTGAAGCGCCTGTACGTCCTTGGCGACGCCGGCGCGGACTTCGGCGGCGACGGCTTTGCCGTCGATGACACGCGGATGCATGGGACTTCCTCCTCGTTTGTGAATTCAGCTGAACTCTAGGGCCATTTCGAAAGGTGCGCCGCGAGCCGGCTTCCGAGGCTCGTCACGTCACCGCTAACCTTGAGGGATTTCACACGTGACCGGTGGCCGGAGGCTACCGAGACGCAGCGCTTGGGAATGTCCAGCAAGTCCGCGAGCAGTCGCTCGACGGCCTCATTGGCTTCCCCGTCTGCCGGGACCGCCCGAACCCTGACCTTCAAGGCCGGGCCCTCGGCGGTCGGCTCGACCCCGTCAATTGTATCTTTGGACGATTTCGGGGAGACGCGCACGCGCACGATGACGCACCCGTCTGCCGTCCGCCACGGTCGCTCGCTATCGGCCATTTCGAAGGCGCCGCCGCGGTTTATGAGACGGCGCGGGCGAGGTTCGTCAGCACAACGCTCTGGATAAAGTAAAGGCCGAGCAGAAGGACCACCGGCGACAGGTCAATTGCGCCGAAGTCCGGCAGTGCGCGGCGTATGGGTCCAAGCAGGGGTTCGGTCAGTGCAGTGAGGGTCGTCCATATTGTCTGCACGACGGCGTTGCGCGGGTTGATCACGTTGAATGCGAGCAGGAAGCTCATGATCACGGCAGCGAAGACCACGTAGCTATACAGGTTGATCACGTAGTTGATGAAATTCAGCAATTCGAGCATGGATCCTCGCGGCGGGAGCTTGGCGCGCAATGGTGGTGTAACGGTACCGCCCGGGTCCGGCAAGGCACGACAGTGCAGTTTTGGGCGTGTTTACAGCACATAAAAACCGGTTCACCCCCGTTTCTTGACAAGAAAGTGGGTCGGTTCCTAAATGCCCGTCCCACGCATCGGGGCCGTAGCTCAGATGGGAGAGCGCTGCAATCGCACTGCAGAGGTCAGGGGTTCGATTCCCCTCGGCTCCACCAGTCATAACGCCCTGATTCAAAAAGTTATTCTAGAATCGCACAACTTGCCGTTCGCCACTCCCGACAATCGGTACAACCGAGCGGCCTTCTGGAGAATCTCGCGGTCAATGTTGAGAAGGGCGTAGAGCGGCGCGTCTGGCGTGCAAAACCGGTGGGCCGTTCACAACAGGCTTTTGTGTCCCACGCAGCTGATCCATTCGGTTCGCCTGACACAGTCATTATTCGCGATCGGCGGTGTAGCCAATCGATGTGCACGTTACACCAATCAACCCGTTGTGGCATGCTCATAGATATCTTCCTCTTGCGCGTTGTGAATGCGCACGAGGGACTCGATGGACTCGATGACGCGCTGCGCATCGCGAATGAGATAGCGATCAGCGTCCTCAGACTTAAGTCCTTCCGAAACTCGCGTTAGCAGCCGTGCGAGGTGGAGGATTTCACGATGCGCCCGGCTCATTGCGGCCAGGCCATGCCCATCATGCAGAAACTTCGCTAGACGAGGATAAATCCGACCTTCATCGTCGCGCTCGTGCTCCACGATCTTGGTTGTTACCAAAGCAGCCGCTTCGCGAATGAGCACCGCCGCTGACGCGGGCGGGGCATCATCAAGCGCATCGGCAATTTCACGAAGCCGGTCAAGCGAAGCATCAAGCTGCAAATGCTCTTGTTGCAGGGCCCGCACGGCTGCGGGCTGCATGGTTTCACGCCCGAGCCGCCATTCCGGCGTTAGTGCACGCAAAGCATTGAGAATGACGGCCACGTCGATGGCTTCCTGGGTCAAAGCGCCAGCGACCGGCGTCAGGTAGCCGAACGCCGCTGCAATCATCGCGATGCCAGATAGTCCAATGCCGACCGTGATGCTTTGAATCGCGATGCCGCGGGCGCGGCGTGCAATGATGACAGCCTGGGACACCCGATCGAGGCGATCGACGAGTATGACGACGTCGGCCGCCTCCGAAGAGGCGCTAGCTCCTCTGGCGCCCATCGCAATGCCGACGTCGGCGGCTGCAAGGGCCGGGGCATCGTTGATCCCATCGCCCACCATCAAGGTGGGATGCAAACGCTGCTCAAAAGCAACCGCATCCACCTTGTCTGACGGCTCCCGATTGGCCAGAACGGCATCCAGATCGAGAGCAGCACCGATCGTCTCGGCCGCATCGGCCCGATCGCCGGTCACCATGACGATCCGGCGAACGCCTGCGGTACGAAGGGATTGAACAGCCCTTGGGGTTTCACGACGCAGCTCATCTCCGAGGAGAATGGCTCCGATCACGCGCCCTTCGACAGAGACGAACACACTCAGGGCAGACCGCCACGACGCGCGGCGCAGCGCCCGGACGGCCCACGGATCCATGCTGCCAGGACCGCATACGAGTTGACGCGAACCGGCTTTGATCCTCCTTCCAGCGATTGTGCCCTCAACACCCGAACCCATGGTTTCACGGACCTGATCGGGCACCTTTAGGGTCAGCCCCCGTGAAATCGCTGCGGCTACGATCGCAGCGGCGACGACATGCTGCGAGGCCTGTTCCAGAGATGCGGCCAGCCGAAGCACGTCATCCGGATTCTCTCCCGGCGCCGTCTCAACAGCAACGAGACGAGCTCCCCCGACGGTCAATGTCCCGGTCTTATCGAACATGACGGTATGGGTTCTGGCGAGCGCTTCGAGGGGCCCACCGCCTTTGATCAAGATGCCCAGCCGAGCCGCATGCGACACTCCCGCAATGAATGCCACGGGTGCTGCAAGGATCAACGGGCACGGCGTTGAGGCGACGAGCACGGCAAGGCCTCGTATGGGGTCGCCTGAAAGCAGCCACGCCGCCCCAGCGATGGCCAACGTGACCGGCAACAATATGAGAGCGTAACGATCAGCCAGGCGAATGAACGGTGACTTCGCCGTCTGTGCGGCAGTCACAAGCCGGACGATGCCGGCGTAGGTACTTTCGCCTGCGCTTGCGCTGGCCCTTAGCTCGAATGTTGCTCCAGCGTTGATCGTGCCACTACGGGCCAATTCTCCCACGTTGCGGGTCACGGGGATGGGTTCGCCGGTCAAGGCGGCTTCATCGAGCGTCGCGGTGGAGGCCAATATGATGCCATCGACGGGGACGACCTCGCCGGCGCGAACGAGGATCGAGTCGCCAACGCTAACTTGCTCGATAGGTACGTCCTCGATTGAGCTATCGTGACGTCTGTGAGCAAGCCTGGGCGCTCGGTCAACGAGAGATTTCAAATCGCGCTCGGCGCGAGCAACAGCGAAGTCCTCCAGAAGATTGCCGCCCGCATACATGACAGCAACGACAGCGCCAGCCAATGGCTCGCCGAGAAGAATTGCAGCCGACATCGAGATAAACGCGACGGCATCGACGCCAAGTCGGCCCGCAAGTAGATCCCGCACTATTGAGATCGCAAGGCCAATAATCACCGGGACAGTGGCAATGGCCCAAAGGCGATCAGCCCAAACCCCGTACCCATAAATCCAGACGAGAGTGCCCAGAGACAGGCCCGCAACTGCAATCGCAAATAGAGCTCTTCTGACGAACCGATCTGTCATCAAGTGGTTCATTCCGTCGGCTTGCTGCCACGTCACTGGATCGCCCATCTTAGCGGGATTCATTGATGCTTCGTCCCGTCCCTTTGCCCCGCATTCTGTTGGCTCCACGACATTCCGAAAATCACTTAGAGTATAGGAATGGCAGAAGCGATGCTCTCTCTTTCATTTGAGGCTTAGCGGATCAGCAGGACTGGCACTGAACTCAGGGCCACGACCTTCAGTGCCTGACTTCCAAGAAGGGCTATCTGCAATCCACTTCTTCCGTGGGTCCCCATCACGAGAGATCACAGGCACACAGGCCTGCTCTTGGCGAGCTTTCAGGATGCCATCCGCTGGCCGTTCGTCCGCAATGTGAACCGTGTCGCAGCTTACACCGAGGTCCAAGGCGGATTTCTGAGCACGAGCCAAGATTCGATTGGCGCTGCTTTTCGCGTTGTCTTCGTAACGGGCGATGTCAGCCGGCCAAGGAACCGGGGAATAAAAACCGGTCGGATACATTTCGGTTACGGTGATAAACGGGACCTTCGACTGCAAGGCCCTAAGTCCGGTGTGTCGTTTCAGCTCGTACAATAGATGCCTCAAATGGATGGCCACTTGATATTGCTCAAAGTGTCTTAGGAGGCGAATCTCGCAAATACATCGTCAGTGGCCATCCATGGACGAGATCAACAATGATTGAAACGCTTTTCAAGGGACATCATTTCAGTATTGGCGCCTCGGTCATTGCTGCTGTGGCGATCGGGGTGTTCTTTTTTGGCGTCCCGGGCTGGATGCCGACCGAGCAAGGGCATCTGACGTCGTCCTTTGCGCTCATGTATGTTCTCTTGACCTACCTCTTTCTGCAGATGGTCGCTCATGTCTTCTACCGACCAACGTCGCGGCGACAGATGATGGTCGATATGCTGTCGTCGCTATTGCCCGTGGTGATCCTGCTTTACGTCCTGATCGACTACTCTCGCGGGAATCTCGCCGTTTCCACATTCCAGCTCAATGCCGCCGTACTCACGATCTATGCCATGACGCTGGATCTTCTCGTTGATGTTGGCCTTATGCTTTGGCCACGGCAGTGATGTCCTTGGTCATTGATGTCGGCGACCATCGCCCGGAACCGTTTCAAGACGCCCATCGTGGGCTGCGACCTCCGGAGCTTCAAGTGTGTCGACATCGAGAATGTCGTGGATCTTGGCTGCCAGTTCAGGACCGACACGGGGTAGCGTCTGAAAGAGCAGTTCAGGTTCGAGCTCGCCTTTCAGACGCTCGAGTTGACTGTGGTGGCGTGGTGACCCTTGACCTCCACTACAGTCCGAAGGGGTATGTGTCGGGAATGCCCTGCAACTGGTTGCTCTCTAAGGGTCTTACGGCCGATGTGCGATCGATCCAGATGTACTCGTCGAACTGGTTCGGTAGCACGGCCTCGAAGTAGTGGCTGGCGAGTTCGCTTTCGGGCCGGTAGATCACGCCGATAGCTCGTTCCAGCCGGGGCGCGCTCAGTCGTTCTCGCAGTTCTGGCGCCTTTCGGTGCAGAGGCAGGATGAGGCCCGGCGTATTCGTCATGTGGAAGAGCCGCTCATAGCTCTGCGGATGAGCCGGACGCACGGCCATCACTTGCATGGCCTCATCCCAGCCGGATGCCGCTGCGACCGTTCCGTTGTTCGTGCCGAAGCCGATGGAATAGCATTCTGTTCCGAAGTGCGCGCGGCAAAGCTGTCCGATATTGTGTTCGCCGCGCCTGCCCATCTCCGTCGCCGACGCATCACCGATGTGGGAATTGTGCGCCCAGATTACAGCTTTGGCTTGGGGCCCGCGGTGGTCGAGAATGTTTTGAAGTGTTTCGAACATGTGCGAGTCACGAAGGTTCCAGGAGGCCCGCGAGCCGTAATACATCACGCGGTAGTACTGCTCAGCCCGTGCAACGAGCCGGGCGTTCTGGGTCGCATCAAAGAAGCGGTCGCTGTCGCTCAGCATGAGTTCCTGTCGGCGCTCTAGCATCTCCGTAAGGATGTGGGTCACCGCTCGTTCGCAATTTCGGTATGATCCACGTAACGCGGCGCGTCCGTACGCGGCTGGATCGGCCTCCCACGGTGAGAGGCACCCATATCGCTCACGAGCCGTGGTCGCGAGATCAGGGTCGACGGATTCGAGATAGCTAATCACCGCCCTGACGGATGTGTATAGGCTGTAGAGATCCAATCCATAGAATGCCACGCGCGCAGTTTCGTCCCGAGGCGCATTGTGTACGTGCAGCCAGTCAACAAAGCGGCGCGTTTCTTCGTTTCGCCACATCCAGGTCGGAAATCGCGAAAATGCCGTCCATGAGGTCGGCGGGGCCTCTCTGTGACGAACATAGTAATCAATCCGCGCCGCATCGGGCCAGTCCGCTTCGACGGCCACCATTCCGAAACCCTTGGACTCGATCAGCCGCTGCGTAATGCGTGCTCGCATTCGGTAAAATTCGGAGGTCCCATGCGTGGCCTCTCCGATCAAGACGACGCGCGCATTGCCGATCCGTTCGATCAGCGGATCGAGGTCCGCCTTCTCAAGTTCAACGAAGGTTTCACCGTGCTTGGCAATGAGCCCAGGGACAGAAAGGCTGACCGCGGACCTCGATTGTACGACACGGGGTGATTTCGTTTGCCAACCATCCTCGCTTTCCCAACCCTCTTTTCCGATCAGCGGAACGAAGCGGACATCCGCAATATCCTCCCGTGTGAACTCGTCCTCGCTGACACGTGTGATCCGGATCAGTTCCTGGGCGCGTTGGTCGCGTCCCACCGGAATCACAATTCGTCCGCCCACCTTGACCTGAGAGAGAAGTGATCTCGGGATATCGGGAGCTCCGGCGGACACGAGAATGTCGTCGAACGGCGCCTCGTCAGCCCAGCCTTCCGTTCCGTCTGCATGACGCACGTGGACGTTCACACATCCCGCACTTTCGAGATTACGGGCAGCCTGCTCCGCCAACTGTCCGATGCGCTCGATGGTGAAAACCTCGCCCGCGATTTCTGCCAAAACAGCGGCGGCGTAGCCTGATCCCGCACCGATTTCGAGAACCTTCTCGCCGCCGCGCAGTTGAAGAGCTTCGATCATGAAAGCCACGATGTACGGCTGAGAGATTGTTTGCCCGGAGCCGATGGGAAGGGGCGTATCCTCATACGCGTCCGTTTTGAGTTTCTCTGGAAGGAAATGCTCACGGGGCACCGATCGCATCGCGTTAAGAACCAGAGGATCCCGAACGCCACGTGCTTCAAGCTGCTGGGCGACGAGCCGTTCACGCAGCTCTTTCATTCCAGGCATTGGACCCTCTCAAGACGATTTCATCGCGTTCCCACATTCGGCACGGTGGAACCTTTTGGCGGTCGAGGAGGGCCCGCATATCCGCGATCTCACCAAGCTCCTCGGAAAGCAAGACCAAAAGAACAACCCCAAACGCATCCGTCCAAAGATAGCGGAGGCCATTAGGCCAAATGTGGTGGACCCTCATCCAAGTCAGCTTTTTCAGAACATAGTCTGTGTTCGGCTTTATCGGCATTTCGTCCCCACAACGCTTCGAAGCACGTTCGCGATCATAGCTCTGGACTTGGCAATGTTGCTCTCTCAGAACTGATGTGGGACAGCAGCGACGCCCGCGCCGATCTCCTTGATGTTGCGTGCGTTCCAATTCATGTTTCGGCGAGAGACCGAAGAGATTATGGTCGCAGACGAAATGCGAGTGAGCGCATGAAAGCGATGGTCCTCACACGAGTCGGCGAGGCCTTGCAGCTGATCGAGCGGCCGACGCCTGTTCCGGGACCAGGGCAGGTCCTTGTAAAAATTACAGCATGCGGGGTTTGCCGTACGGATCTGCATCTTGTCGACGGCGAGCTTGAAAATCCGGCCCTGCCCATCATCCCCGGACACGAGATCGTGGGTCACGTCGCAGAGCACGGAGCCGGCGTTTTCGACCTTCGAATCGGTCAGCGTGTCGGCATTCCCTGGCTCGGGGGGACGTGTACTTCCTGCCGTTTTTGCGCCACGGGGCGTGAAAACCTGTGTGATGAAGCTCGATTCACCGGCTACACGCTCGACGGCGGCTATGCCGAATACACGGTTGCTTCTTCTGACTACTGCTTTCCACTCGAAACGCCTCTTCCCGATGTCGAGGCGGCGCCACTCCTTTGTGCAGGTCTCATCGGCTATCGGTGCTTGCGCTTTGCTGGCGACGCACGGCAGCTCGGCATCTACGGCTTCGGCGCGGCCGCCCATATCATCGCCCAGGTTGCGATACACCAGGGTCGTCAAGTGTTCGCCTTCACACGCCCGGGCGACAAGCTTGCGCAGGAGTTTGCGCGCAAGTTGGGAGCCGTGTGGGCGGGCGACTCGGAAGAAACCGCGCCTGAAAAGCTCGATGCCGCAATCGTCTTCGCGCCAGTCGGCCCGCTTGTGCCGCTCGCTTTGAAGGCGGTCAATAAAGGCGGAACAGTCGTTCTTGGCGGCGTTCACATGAGCGATATTCCAGCCATGCCTTATGCGATCCTATGGGGCGAGCGCCGCCTTCAGTCGGTCGCCAACTTGACGCGCCAGGATGCCGTCGATTTTCTGAATACCACTAAGCAAATGTCGATCAGTACCCGGGTCGAACCCATGCCACTTGCCGAAGCAAATACCGCGCTCAATCGCCTGAGATCTGGCAACGTCACAGGTGCCATCGTGCTCGTGCCGTGACGTCAGAGCTGTGTATGACATCGGAGTGCTGCTCAATGCGTCAGTTGAATTTGAACAAAGCCTCTATGTTGATTGAGCCAGGGCCAGTGGTTCTCGTCACGACATGGGACGGGAGCAAAAACAACATCATGGCTATCTCTTGGACCATGGTTGTAAAGCTCGAAGTCCGGCGGAGATCGAAAAGACGTGATGCGTATCGCGACCTTCAACGTTGACAATTTGGATTTGCCGCCCAGATCAGAGATCTCGCTCGACGATCGCATCTCGATCTTGAGACCTCAGCTGAAGCGGCTAAGGGCGGATATTCTGTGCCTGCAGGAAATCAATGGACAACATCTTGCAGCGGGCGGACCTCGCACGCTTCTAGCGCTCGACAAACTATTAGAGGGCACCATCTATCAGTCGTACGCACGCGCAGTGTCGGCATCGAGCCCTGGTGGCGGAGTGGCCGACGTCCACAACTTGGTCACGCTTTCTCGATGGCCAATTCTGAATTTTCAGTCGATCCGGAACACCCTGGTCCCGCTCCTGTCCTATCGCCCGTTGACCTCGATACCGCCCGCTGCTGAACCACTGAAGATCGCATTTGAACGGCCTATCCTGGTAGCGGACATCGAAGCCGCGTCAGGTCGAGTGGTGACCGTGATCAACGTGCATTACCGGGCGCCGATCGCCGCACCAGTTCCAGGTCAGAAGGAAAATGCCTCCGTTTGGCGGTCGGTGTCAGGCTGGGCTGAAGGCTATGCCATTGCCGCCTGGAAGCGGACAGCACAGGCATTGGAGACGCGCCTTGTCATCGACGGCCTTCTGGAAACGGACGCATCACGCTTCATCATCGTTGCAGGCGACTTCAACGCCGAGGACCACGAGACCCCTCTAAAAATTCTTATTGGCGCCGAAGAAGATACAGGCAACGGGCGTCTGGCCGAGCGTACCCTCGTGGTTCTCGATCGATCGATATCGGAGGATCGGCGTTTCAGCGTACTTCATCACGGCCGCGCACAGATGCTGGACCACATTCTCGCAAGCTGGCAAAGCCTCGCTCATTTTCGTGGGATAGAGGCGCACAATGAAACTTTGGCCGACGAACTCGTGAGCTTCACTCGGGTGCGAAAAGAGCCCGGTTCGCCCCACGCCCCCATCGTGGCCGAGTTCGATGTTCCGTGAACCCGAAAGGCATCAACACCGGCCACTTCGGCCCTTCCGGTCGTGGATTCGGGTTTGCGGTGTGAAATGCGGGCTCGCTCAGAGCGGCATGCGATTGATTGAATTCCGCGGCATGACGCTACCTTGAGTCTGCAATCACTGAGACGAAAAGCAGAGATAGCGGACATTGAACGGCTGTGCCTTCGCAGCTTTAAGAGCCGGAACGTCAAATCCGCTCCACTGTCAGCAGCGGTTATCTTCAGGATGTCAACGATGGGCCGCTGCGCTACGACAGCGGAGAAGAATATGCACGTTCCACTCGTGCTCTTTACCGTGAGAACTTCAAAATCCAATTCAATTGGTTCAACATTGTCATTCGTAATATGAATTGACCGACCGCGAACGGCAAAGTCACGAACGTGTGCTGCGCAGAGTCTGGGTGTGCATGTCACGTTCGTTCGCTAGACTTTCCTCACCCTTACAGGAGAGGAGCACACTCATGACCACGCGCCGCGATTTCATTCAGTCCGTCCCTGCGGTCGGAACCGCCTTCGCGCTTGGTGCGATGCAGCTTGGTGAGACCGCCACGGCTGCGACGGCCCCAAAACCGCTCGAAGGCCATTTCCACCCCAAGGGCAAGGCGCCATCGAGCCACACGATGGAGGCCATCAGGCGGTCCTCGGGCAACCTTCCCCTCGGCGACACGCGCGACTTCGAGGAGCTGAATAAGGGCTTCATCGCGCCGATGCCGGATCTCATCATCAAAGCCGATGCGGGCCATGACGCTGTCGACATGAAGCGCTTCCAGTTCCTCAACGAGGACCGCGAGTTCGACAGCATCCATCCCTCGATGTTGCGGATTGCCAAGCTGAACAACAACTACGGGCTCTATGAGGTGATCCCCGGCATCTACCAGGTGCGCGGCGTCGATCTCTCCGACATCACCTTCGTCCGCGGCAAGACTGGCTGGATCGTTTTCGATCCGTTGGTCACGGCCGAGGCGGTGCGCGCCGCGACGAAACTATTCCAGGAGAAGGTCGGAGAAGGCCGTCCCATAACGGCGGTTGTCTACTCACATACCCATGGCGATCACTGGGGCGGTGTGCGCGGTCTCGATCTCAAGAACGAGGACGTTGCCTCCGGCAAGGTGCAGATCATCGCGCCCGTCGACTTCATGGACTTCACCGTGGCCGAGAACGTGTTTGCCGGCAACGCCATGAACCGGCGGCTATTCTATCAGTACGGCTTGCTGCTTCCCGTGTCCCCGCATGGCTTCGTCACGCAGGGTCTGGGACACAAGATCTCTGCCGGCGCGACTGGCCTCATCGCGCCGAACCGCCTTGTTTCGGAGCCGATCGAGGAGTTCGAGGTCGACGGCGTGCGGATGATCTTCCAGAACACGCCGAACACCGAAGCGCCGCGCGAGATGAACACTTATTTTCCTGATTTGAAGGCCCTGTGGATGGCCGAAAACGTCACGGCGACGCTGCACAACATCTACACGCTGCGCGGGGCGCAGGTGCGCGATGCGCTGCGCTGGTCGAAGTACATCAACGAAGCGCTGCATCGCTTCGGCAAGGAGGCCGAGGTGATGTTCGCATCGCATCACTGGCCGCGCTGGGGCAATGAACGCATCCAGGAAGTGCTGCGCGACCAGCGTGATCTCTACGCGCACATGAACAACCAGGTGCTGCATTTCGCTAACCAGGGTGTCACGATCAATCAGATTCACAACGTCTACAGGCTGCCGGAGTCGATCCTGCAGAAGTGGCATTGTCGCGGCTATCATGGTTCGCCGGAGCACAACTCGCGAGGTGTTATCCAGCGCTTCCTCGGGTTTTGGGACTGCAACCCCGCGACGCTCGTGCCGTTGTCACCCGAGGACTCAGCCCCGCTCTATGTCGAGATGATGGGCGGTTCCGCGAAGATCATGGCGCGCGGGCAAGAACTCTTCAATGAGGGCAAGTATCTGCTGGCGATGGAGATCGTCAACAAGCTGGTGCAGGCTGAACCGCAAAACGAAGCGGCGAAGGACCTGCTCGCCGACATCTTCGAGCAGCTTGGCTACCAGCAGGAGAATCCGGGCCTGCGCAACAGCTACCTCTCGGGCGCGTATGAACTCCGCTCCGGCATTCCGCAGGGCGAGATGGTCGACACGTCGAGCCCGGACGTGGTCCGCGCCATGTCGACCGAGCTGTTCCTCAACTTCCTCGGCATCAAGATGGATAGCCGCAAGGCGGAAGGGCTGCGCTTTGTCATGAACCTCGTAACGCCGGACAACGGCGAGAAGTTTCTGATCGAGCTTGAGAATGCGACACTCACCAACATAAAGGGCTTCCAAGCCGAGAAGCCGGACCTTACGCTCACCATCAACCGCTCCGATCTCGAGCTTACTATGATGGGCGCAAAAAAGCTCGAGGACCAGCTGAAGGACGGAACTGCCAAAGCGGAGGGCGACGTGAGCATCCTCGGCAAGCTGGCGGCGACAATGGTTGAGTTTGATCCGCGCTTCGAGGTAATGCCGGGCACGAAGGCGCGCACGACGCAGGTTGCGGCCGATCCCTACGAGGCCGAGATCGGCGCGATCATCCCCGAATAGCAGCGGACTGCGGGGCGGCCAGCTTGGCCGCCCTAACTTCGTTGATCATTGAGGGCAGACGTGGTGGATGCGGCTCTACTGCTTGGCGGGTTCGCGTTGCCGGTCATCGGTGGCAAAATGCTTGTGCGAGGTCGCCGAAAAGTTGGGGATGTCACCCCCTTCTGATCGGTCTGTCTCTTTTTTGGTCAATCCCATCAAAGCTAGCCGTTAGAATTGCAACGACCAATCCTCCGATTGACAGCGGATTTTACGCGGTCTCTCGGGAACCCATTAGCCGAACACGTGCCGACATTTAAGTCTTAGCTGCATAAGCAAAGCCAACGCGATTTGGCTCAAGGTCATCGCGGTGCCATTCAAATACATTGCCTATCCGATACTAAAACCGCATTGGCGTGCATTGAGCTCTCATTTGAACGACAGTCATTGAGGTGCTTTGATCTGAGAGTTCGAAATACCAGAGAGTGTGTTGTGCGCTTACAACAACAATAGCGAGCGGAGTCGCGTAGCATTCTCATTGGTTTTGGCGGCGGTTAGAACAGGTGCGCAATGAGAAGTAGGCAGTCGAAGTGGGCCACGGTCACGTTGCTGCTAATCTCGTTACACCAAGTCGCTGGGAGTGGCGTTGTACGCGCTGCTGAAGTTGGTGCCGTGTCGCAAAGCGCTTCCGACACTTGGGCGTTTTCATTTACGACCTATGCTTGGACTCCCTGGATATCAGGAGATCTCACGATCAAAGGACGGTCGTTCGATGTGGACATCACGGCTGGTCAGGTGCTCGATGCGCTCGACTGGTCCGGCATTCCAGCCTGGTTTAGCTACGCGGAAGCCCGCAAAGGACGCCTCACCCTCTTCAATGACATTGCGTATGCCAAACTCTCTGACTCGAATGACTTCGCAAAATCCGGACCTCTCGGTGCGGTCACGCTGACGGGAAACGTCGCGGCAGAGTACGAGCAAGCCATCGTGGAAGTGGGCGCGGCTTATGAGATCTGGTCGGGTGATCATCCGGGCTGGGGACCGTCGGCGTTCGATATCCTGGTGGGCGGCCGGTATTGGCACCAGGACGCAACGGTGTCCGCAGTCGCGTCGTTAAACGGAGTGCCCCCCGGTCCTCCTACCCTTCCGCCGGGGCTGGATGTCGATTTTGGAAGAGATCGGGTTTTTGCCCGATCCGGCTCGAAGGACTGGGTCGATCCGTTCATAGGCGCGCGGCTTCGCCAGCAGCTTGCGCCGGGGCAGAACCTGACCGTGCGCGGCGATGTCGGCGGCTTTGATGTCGGTAGCGATTTCACCTGGCAGGTCATCGCGACCTACGATTTCCGGCTCTGCGTCACGGACCGCTACGTCGTTGACGGTTATCTCGGCTACCGCGCCCTCTCCGTCGACTACTCTGAAGGATCGGGTGTAAACCGATACGAGTTCGACGCCATCCAACAAGGGCCAGTGATGGGGGCGACACTCCGTTTTTGAGTCCTGCGATCAGCAAGGCAACTCCAGCCTAGTTCAGCGCGACACTCGGCCTGTTTGAGGCCGGGCTTGAGGCGCGGCTGGTGCGCAGTCCGGGTTCAGGATCGGCATTCGGTGGGCCATGCGGGGGAGATGAGGCGGCGAAAGTTATCGCTACCGGTGTGCCAACCCGCCCTCTTGCTCGCGTCAAAAATCCAAGTGGCCAGCCTTCGTCAAGGCGACGGCGCGCTGGCCCGCCGCAAGACACCACCTGACGCGCCATGGACTATTGCCGGACGGACCGGCATGTTCTGCGCCTTGATGGATGTTGCTCGCAGACTCGCGGGAAGGATTTTGCATGTCGGCATCGTCGCCGCATTTCGGGGTTGTGAAAGATCGGGATGCGAAGTCCTGGCATGCGATGCCACGCACTCAAGTGTGCAACATTCTGGCTACGCCTTCTGACGGGCTCTCACCGGTCGAGGCAAGCCGAAGGCTTGCGGAAGGCGGGCGGAACTGCCTGCCTGCGCCCCCGCAGCAGTCGGCCTTGCGCAGGTTGCTCGCACAATTCGACAATTTCCTGCTGCAGGTTCTCTTGGGCGCGTGCGCCATCATGGCGGCGATCGGTCACTATACGGACGCTGGCGTCGTGCTCGCAGTCGTCCTCGTCAATGCGCTCATGGGCTTTGTCCAGGAAGGCAAAGCAGAGCAGGCGATCCGCGCGATTCAACACATGGTCTGCGCCAACGCCGCGGTGCTGCGAGGCGGGGTTCGGCTGACCGTCCCGGCTGAGACACTGGTGCCTGGCGATCTCGTGCTCGTGGAATCGGGCGATCGTGTACCGGCTGATCTGCGCCTACTCAGGGTCAAGAACCTTCAGATCGACGAAGCGGCACTCACGGGGGAGTCCGTGCCGGTCGCGAAACAGACGGATCCCATCAGCGACGGCGCATCTCTCGGCGATCGCAGTTCGATGGCGTATTCGGGCACCCTCGTCACCTGCGGGCAGGGGGACGGAATCGTGGTGGCAACGGGTGCCGCAACAGAGATCGGCCGCATCAGCAGCATGCTTGCCAAAGTGGAGCCGATAGAGACCCCGTTGCTTCGGCACATGACCCAATTCGCGCGCACATTGACGGTTGCCATTCTCTCGATCGCAACTGTGATTTTCGTGTTCGGCGTGCTGGTTCGGGACCAGCCGGTTGCGGATCTGTTTCTGGCGGTGGTGACACTGGCTGTTGCCGCCATCCCGGAGGCACTGCCGGCCGTTCTGACGATTGCCATGGCGATCGGTGTGCAGCGGATGGCGAAACGGCGGGCTCTCATCCGGCGCCTGCCGGCCGTCGAAACGCTCGGATCGGTGTCGGTCATCTGTTCAGACAAGACGGGAACACTGACGCGCAACGAGATGACAGCGGCAGCGGTTGCGACAGCCGAGCACACCTATAAGGTCAGCGGAGCCGGGTACGCGCCGCTGGGGAGCTTTAATCTAGGTGGTCGCGAGGTTGTTGCAGACAGTGATGCCGTCTTGATCGAGGCGGTCCGGGCCGCCATCCTCTGCAATGATGCAGACCTGCAGCAAGGCGACAGCGGCTGGACCGTTGCCGGCGATCCCATGGAAGGGGCACTGCTCACGCTTGCTCTAAAGGCCGGTGTCCAAGCCGAGTGCGCCCGGAAAGAGTTTCCACGAGCCGACATCATTCCGTTCGAATCCGAGCACCGCTTCATGGCGACTCTGCACGATGATCGGTGTGGCCACGCCATCATCTGTGTCAAGGGCGCGCCGGAGCGCGTGCTTGCCATGTGCAGCTTGGAGCGAACCGCAGCGGGCGATCGGCCGCTCGACACGGATGCTTGGGCGGAGCGGATCAACGGCATGGCTGGTAAGGGCCAGCGGATCCTGGGTGTCGCAGTGAAGAGCGCCGCAGAGGGAAGGACGTCACTCAGTGTTGACGATGTCGGCAGCGGTCTGGTCTTGCTCGGAATGTTCGCCATGGTCGATCCGCCGCGAGAAGAAGCCATTGCAGCCGTTGCGGAGTGCCGCGCTGCCGGCATTCGCGTGAAGATGATAACGGGCGATCACGCGGTCACCGCGCGTGCGATCGCGCAAGAGCTTGGTTTTGCAAACACGGCGCAGGCTCTGACCGGGCCAGAGATCGAGACCTTGTCGGACAGTCAGCTTGTCGAGCAGGTGGCGAGCGTCGACGTATTTGCGCGGACAAGCCCCGAGCACAAGCTGAGGCTCGTGCAAGCGTTGCAGGCGCGCGGGGCGGTTGTAGCGATGACAGGCGACGGAGTGAACGATGCTCCGGCCTTGAAACAGGCCGACGTCGGGGTGGCGATGGGCATCAAGGGAACGGAAGCTGCCAAGGAGGCAGCCCAAGTCGTCCTTGCAGACGACAATTTTGCTTCCATCGCCAACGCGGTTCGCGAGGGGCGGACGGTTTATGACAATCTCAAGAAGACGATCGCGTTCTTTTTGCCGATCAATGGTGGGGAGTCGCTCAGCATCGTCGTGGCTATCCTCATCGGGGTGACGCTTCCGATCACGCCGTTGCAGATCCTGTGGATCAACATGGTGAGTTCACTTTGCCTTGCGCTGGCGTTGGCCTTCGAACCAACAGAGCCGGATGCTATGACCCGGCCGCCGCGCTCGCCCGACGAAGCTATTCTCTCAAGCTTTCTGGTCTGGCGTATCGTGTTCGTATCAGCCTTGTTCCTCAGCGGCGTTTTCGGGGTGTTCGGTTGGGCGCTGGCGCAAGGGTTCGAGATCGAGAAGGCGCGCACACTGGCCGTCAATACGCTGGTGATCATGGAAGTGTTTTATCTTTTCAGCGTGCGGTTCCTGCGAACACCGTCGCTCACTCTCCAGGGGGTATTCGGCACACCCGTCGTGCTGGCTTCGGTGGCGGCCGTCGTGCTTCTGCAACTGCTGTTTACCTATGCGCCCTTCATGGGAGCGTTTTTCGAGACGCGGCCGATCAATCTCGCGGAAGCGTGGCCTGCGATCATGGCGGGCGTTTTGCTATTTCTCATTCTCGAAGGCGAGAAAGCCATCCGGCACCGCTGGGATCGGAATTTCCTATCGAACTTTGTGAGGTCGGCAGAGTAGGGAAGGCCGTTCATTGGCGGGCTTGAGAGGCGGGCTGGGCAGTCGTGCCGACCTGTAGACAAGTGCTGACCAATGACTCATTCTCTCTGCAGAATATTGTCAAAGCAGTGCATGGGCCTTGATGGCAGAGCTTTTTAATCCGGCGGTTCTGACGGCGCTCGCCGTTTGCACAATGGCTGCGGCCGCGACGATCGTTGGGAGCTTGATCGTCGTGCGTGGCAATCCTTCCAGCCCGCGGCTCCTCGCGTTCGGCCTCGCCTTTTCCGGCGGCGCGATGGTGTATGTGTCGCTGGTCGAAATTTTCAATAAGTCGATCTCATCGTTCGGGGAGGCGTTCTCGCCGAACGCGGCTTATTCAGCTGCCACGTTGTCGTTCTTCGCGGGCATCACGATGCTGGGCGTCATTGACCGCCTGATCCCTAATCCGCATGCAGGACTTGATCCAAAACACCCCGACGCAGAGCAAGCGCGGATGCGCCGCGTGGGTTTGCTGACGGCAGCTGCGATTACGGCGCACAATTTTCCCGAAGGTCTCGCCACATTCTTTGCCACGCTCGACAACCCTTCAGTTGGTGCGCCGCTAGCCTTTGCGATCGGGATTCACAACATCCCGGAGGGCGTGTCGATCGCGGTGCCGGTGTTCTATGCGACGGGAAGCAAAAAGCAGGCGATTGGCGCGACCAGCATCTCGGCCCTCGCGGAACCGGCAGGAGCCATCATCGGCTATCTCATTTTGGCGCCATTTTTGTCGCCGGCCATTTTCGGGGCGGTGTTCGGAGTGATTGCCGGCGTTATGGTGTTTCTGGCGCTCGATGAGCTGATGCCCGAGGCCAAGCGCTATTCGGTAGGCCATGAAGCGGCCTATGGAATGGTCATCGGGATGGGGGCGATGGCCCTTTCACTTGTGCTGTTCAAATAGTGTGGGACGGCTCACGGCTGCCAGGGTTCGGATGCGTCTTCAGCCTCGGCCGCTTCTTCGGCGTCCTTTCTTTCGATCTCGCGCACCAGTGCGAAAAGGACGTCCTTGACCCCCTGACCTGACACGGCGGAGAGGGTCAACGGCTTCTTGCGCGCGGCTTTTTTCAACGTCTCGAAGCGTTCGGCCAAGGTCGCGTCGTCGAGCGCATCACATTTCGAGAGCGCGACGATCTCCTTCTTCTTTGCGAGCTCAGGGCTGTAGGCTTTGAGTTCGCGGCGGACGACGCGATAGTCTTCGGCCACGTCTTGCGAGGTTCCGTCGACGAGATGGAGCAGAACGCGACAGCGTTCGACGTGGCCAAGGAAGCGGTCGCCCAGGCCCGCGCCTTCGTGGGCGCCTTCGATCAATCCGGGAATATCGGCAAGCACGAAGTCGAAGGAGCCCGCGCGCACAACTCCCAGATTAGGGTGGAGCGTGGTGAAAGGATAGTCCGCGATCTTTGGCTTGGCGGCTGACACCGTGGCGAGGAATGTTGATTTACCTGCGTTCGGAAGACCCACGAGTCCGGCGTCAGCGATCAGTTTCAGGCGTAGCCAGATCGTGAACTCTTCACCCGCCAAGCCAGGATTGGAATGGCGCGGGGCTTGATTTGTCGCGCTCTTGAAGTGGGCGTTGCCAAAGCCGCCGTTACCTCCGCGCGCGAGAAGAACGCGATCGCCGGGGTTCACGAGATCAGCGAGTACGGTTTCCTGGTCTTCGGCGAGCACTTCGGTGCCCGGCGGAACTTTGATCGTGACGTCCTTGCCGTTAGCGCCAGCGCGATTGCGGCCCATGCCGTTAGTGCCGCGCTCGGCCTTGAAGTGTTGCTGATAGCGGTAGTCGATGAGCGTGTTGAGGTTTTGAACGCATTCGACCCACACGTCGCCGCCCTTGCCGCCGTCACCGCCGTCGGGTCCGCCGAATTCAATGAACTTCTCGCGGCGGAAGCCGATGCATCCGTCGCCGCCGTCGCCGGCCTTGATGTAGATTTTCGCCAGATCGAGAAACTTCATGCCGCGCCTCTCCAGAGGAAGGCGGTCATGGGGCGCTTCCTTTCGTAGATGATGGTATCGACCTCGGCGCGGCGCGCGAGGCAGTAGGCCTTGTTGACGCCAATGCAACGAAAGCCGAGCTTTTCGATCACGCGCGCGGATGCGGTGTTGTCGATGAAGTGACAGCACGTCATGCGCGGGACGCGCGCAACCTTGAAGGCGTGGCGCATCACCGCTTCGGCTGCTTCCGTGACGAAACCCCTTCCCCACCAGGGTCTGCCGATCCAGTAGCCGAGTTCCGCGGACCGGTCGTTGGCGTCGATGGTGTAGCCGATGAGACCGATCAAATAGTTTTCGAACTCGATACCGCGCACGAATTCGTTGTCCTCGATGCCGCGAATCCATTCCTCGGCGTCGAACTCGGTATACGGATGCGGCAGGCGGGCCGTCATGCGGGCAACGTCGATGTCGCCGGCCAGCACAGCAATGCGCCGGGCGTCAGCGTGATTGAGTTCGCGCAGGATCAGTCGCTTGGTTCGCATTGCGTCTCATGAGGCTCACGGGTGGATAGACGTCCCGGCAGCCTAGCTCATAAATGAAACAAGGGGAGATGCTTGTCGCATCTCCCCTTGAACGATTTCCGGACTGGTAAGCGCCGATTACTCGGCAGCTTCGACCGTCGCGGGGGTGACGGAGATATAGGTACGGCCGTTGCCCTTGGACTTGAACTCCACCGTCCCTTCGATCAGGGCGAAGATGGTGTGATCGGTGCCCATGCCGACGTTCTTGCCGGGGTGCCACTTCGTGCCGCGCTGGCGGCACAGGATGTTGCCCGGAATAACGCGCTCGCCGCCGTATTTCTTGATCCCAAGACGCTTGCTCTCGGAATCGCGGCCGTTGCGCGTCGAGCCGCCTGCTTTCTTCTGTGCCATGACGTGATCCTCGATGTCGGGCCGTGGCGTCCTTCGCGGAGCCTACGGGAAATTGCTTAACCGGTGATGCCAGTGATGCGGATGGTGGTCAAATCCTGACGATGACCGATCTTGCGGCGCGAATTCTTACGGCGACGCTTGCGAAATGCGATGACCTTGGGGCCGCGGGTCTGTTCAACCAGTTCGGCCGTGACTTTGGCACCGGACAGGAACGGCTTGCCCACCTTCACGTCGGCGCCAGCTCCAACCATGAGCACTTCAGCGAATTCGATCTTGCCGTCCTCGGTCACGTCGAGTTTCTCGACGGTGAGGACTTCATCCTGAGCGACGCGGTATTGCTTGCCGCCTGTCTTGATGACTGCGAACATGTCTTGCCTCTTTCCGCGCGATTATTCGCGCATTGGGTCTCATCCGCGCCCTGCGGCGCCGCAAATTAATGCGGACTTTCAAGGGGTTGACTGGTGGGTCGACCAGAGCCTCGGGCAGCGCCTTTTCACGCGGCCGCCCAAAAGGGCCCCGCGGTCCGGGTTCTTATCGTTGAGACAGGTGCCAAAGTCAACCGCGCACCCCTGTGGCTCAAGCAAGGAAGGCTTGGCACCTTGATCTGGCGACATCCGGGCTCTCGGATTAGGAAAAGTCTGGGTAATTGGAGCTGCTTGTGACCTCATCACCCGCTTTGCCGGCCATCCCAGTCATGGACTGCGGTCCAGATTTCCCATTGGCTACTCTCAACGCCCATCTCGATCGCGCGCACGGGTTGCTGGATCTGGCCACAGAACGGGTTCCCCGGGCAGCCCTACGGCAGCTCGACCGGGTGTCCAAGGCGTGGCTCGTGCGGTGGAACAACGCCCACTTGCCGGAGATCGAGACGGTCGCCCATAAACTCGACCGGCCAGGGGCCTACTTTTTCTCCGTCAATTACGAGTGGGGTTGCACGTGCCGCGTGGCGCCTTCGCTGGATCGGCAGAGTGCGCGCCTGATCCGGGTTCTTGACTGGAAAACGCCAGGACTGGGGCGAAACATCCTGGCAGCGCGGGTCACGGCGCCGGCAGGTCGGTATCTCACGTTGACCTGGCCGGGGTACACGGGTGTGTTGTCTGCAGTTGCGCCTGGTCGGTTTGCGGTGGCGCTCAACCAGGCGCCGATGCGCAAGGCCGTGGGGTTCTTCTATTTGGATTGGGCGGCCAACCGGCGTCGCGTCTGGAACATGCCGCATCCCACGCCGGCGCATCTTTTGCGGTCGGTCTGCAATGAGGCGGCAGGTTTCAACGACGCAGTGCGGCGGCTCAGCGACGAGGCGATTTCCACGCCGGCCATCTATTCCATTGCCGGCACCGGTACCGAAGAAACAGCAGTCATCGAGCGCAGCGAAACGGAGGCTCGGGTGCACCGGGGGGTGCACGTGGCTGCCAATCACTGGCAGGCGCACGGCTGGACAGGTCATGCCAGAGGCGGCGATAGCGCCGGCAGGGCGCGCATGATGGCGGGCATTGCGGCGGACCTCGATACGGACTTCGGATGGCTGCGGGATCCCGTCCTCAATCCGCGGACACGCCTGGCGATGGTGGCAGATGCCGGCACAGGCCAGCTGACGGCGCAGGGCTTCGAGCACGAAAAGCCGGCGACTGCCGTTTTGAGGCTCGATGTGTGAGACTGAAAAGCTGCGTTTATGTTCCGTGCGGAACGGCACGGCACCTGTTTATGTGCTGTGATAGAAAGAACGATGACATTCGGCGTATCAGGCCCGTCTCCCGTATGCGAAGCCATTATCCCGCCCCGCGAGATTTTCCATGAAGGAAGAGATGCACGACACGCGTGCTCGCAAGGAATATGAGGCCATTCGTGGTTTCTATGTCCACGTGATGGTGTTCGTCCCAGTCATGTTGCTCCTCGTCGTGCTCGATGTCCTGGGCGGCTCGGGCACGTGGGTGCATTGGGTGGGCCTCGGCTGGGGAGTGGGGCTCGCTTTCCACGCGTATGCGGCGTTCGTCTTGAAGCCGCGCGAGATGGCGCGTTGGGAGCAGGCGCAAATTGCAGCGGCTGCGGCACGAAATGGCGTTGGTCCGTCTACCAGTTCCTAAAAAATGACCCGGTGAGGAGGCTCACCGGGCCAGAAGTGGGACGACCTTGTGTGTAAGACGACAGGGGCCGCTTACAGCTTCGGCATAACGACAGTGTCGATGATGTGGATCACGCCGTTGGAGGCGGCGACATCCGCAGTGATCACGGTTGCGTCGTTGACCTTTACGCCGGTGGTCGCGTCGACGGCCAGTTCGCTGCCCTGCACGGTCTTCACGTTGGCCTTCTTGCCGGCGATGTCGGCAGCCATCACCTTACCCGGCAGTACGTGGTAGGTGAGGATCGCTGCAAGCTTTTCTTTGTTTTCCGGCTTCAGCAGATCTTCGACAGTGCCCTTCGGAAGCTTTGCAAAAGCTTCATCGGTCGGCGCAAACACCGTGTAAGGGCCGGGGCCCTTCAGCGTGTCAACGAGACCAGCGGCCTTGGCGGCGGCGATCAGCGTCTCGAACTTGCCGGCGCCTGCGGCCGTATCAACGATATCCTTGGTGGCGGCATGGGCGAACGACATTGGCAGCGCCATGACAGCGGCAATGATCATCGCATAGAGAGATTTCATAGGTGAACTCCTCGGTTCATTTCAGGGAGACACGCGTGCCACGAGGGATGCTCAGGCGAGACTTGTCCGCGACGCGCGCGTTGGCGTCCGGTGTGTCCACGGGGAAGCAACCACACCAGACAATTGCGCAAACGCGCGGTGCTTCAGCCCAGATCTGCGCGTGTCACGAGTATCTTTTTCGAGCATTTGTGATCCGCCTTCCCGCCGCCACGATGTGCGGAATGTTCCGCGCGACCGAAAACTTATTGCTGATCGACGGGTTGAGCGTCTGATGGCCATTTGGCAGGGCCTGCATGTTTCACGACAAACATGGCGCCGACCTGCGAAGAATAGCGTGCGGGCGGGTGTGCCGTGCTGGCCAATGTCCCGTTAAAATGGGGGTGCAAGGGCCCTTGCGCCCCGGCGGCGCACCGTTTAGAAGCGGGCTCCGCCTTCGGGCGCCACGGCTTCCGGAGAGGTGGCAGAGTGGTCGATCGCGTCGCACTCGAAATGCGAAGTACGGGCAACCGTACCGGGGGTTCGAATCCCTCCCTCTCCGCCACGGCCTACCTTCCAAGGAAATCCAAAACAGTCCGAAGCGCTCCCCTAACCGCTTATTTTGCGGTTGATTTCGGCCGTTTTCCGGTTCCACTTGAAGCCAAATCACTCCAAGGTTCTCCGGTGCCATCCGCAATAAAACGTGGGACGGAACGTGGGACGCACCTCCGAACGTATCTTGAACGAAAGCGACGGGGCCGCGGCTCCGATGCGCGGCGGCAAGCGTAAATCGCAGGGTCTCACGGCGACCTTTGTCCGGCAGACCAAGACACCGGGCCGGTACGGAGACGGGCACGGGCTCTATCTCCTCGTGGATCCTACGGGGTCGGCGCGCTGGGTTCTTCGCATCCAGGCGAACGGCAAGCGGCGGGACGTGGGGCTCGGTAGCGCGACGACCGTGACCCTCGCTGAAGCGCGGGGCTTGGCACACGACGTCCGCCGGAAGGTCCAAACAGGTGCCGACCCGATCGCCGCCCGACGCGCTCAACGCGAGGGCGTGCCGACATTCGAGGAGTTGGCCAAGAAGGTCCACGCTGCCCGGGTGAAGACGTGGCGAAACGGCAAGCACACTGCGCAATGGATTTCGACCTTGGAGGCCTACGCCTATCCGAAGATCGGCAAGCGCCAGGTCAACCAGATTGAGACCGGCGACGTTCTCGCGGTCCTCCTTCCGATTTGGGCCGAGAAACCCGAGACGGCTCGCCGGGTTCTCCAGCGCGTGCGGACCGTTCTCGATCACGCTGCCGCGGCGGGTTTACGGTCGGGCGAAAACCCTTGCCGCCTTGCCGCCATCGGCCTCCCGAAGCAGGGCGATACGGTCACTCACTTCGCCGCCTTGCCGTACAGCGCGGTTCCCGCCTTTCTGCCTAAGCTTCGCGCCGCTGAAAGCGCGGAGATCGTGCGGCTCGCGCTCGAGTTCCTGATATTGACGGCGGCCCGGTCGGGGGAAGTCCGCGGCGCAGGCTGGTCGGAGTTCGATCTGAACGCGAAACTCTGGACGGTACCTGCGGAGCGCATGAAGGCCGGACGCGAACACGTTGTCCCGTTGTGTGGACGCGCGGTCGAGATCGTAAAGCGCGCTCGCGAACTGGCCCCGCCGAACGCCGGGCTCGTCTTCGCCTCAAATCGCTCCTCCGATGGAGCCTTGTCCGATATGGCGTTCTTACAGGTCTTGCGGCGGCTCAAGGTGCGCGCCACGGCTCACGGCTTTCGATCGAGCTTTCGCGACTGGGTCAGCGAGGAGACGGACTTCTCCGGCGAAGTGGCGGAGATGGCGCTCGCCCATTCGATTGGCTCAAGGGTCGAGGCGGCCTACCGGCGCGGGAAGCTCCTCGAGAAACGCCGGGAGTTAATGGAAGCGTGGGCAGCCTTTGCTCTTGGGAGCCGTGCATGAACGCTGCCGTCAGGCGAAACAAAATGGATGCTGTGCGTCGAGATGCAGAAACGTGCGTTGACGATGCCGTGAAGGCTGCTGGCTTCCCGTTCGACGAAAGGCAGCGAGACGTGTTGCGAACACTTTTCGCCAACGCATCGGACTGGACCGGTGTAAAGCCACACGGCCTGAAGACGCGGGAACAGCAGGCGCTATGGCGTGGTATTGCGGGCGATGTTGCAAGACTGATAGATCGGGTTGAGGGACCACAAGGCCGGCGACTTGGTGTGGAAACGGTGTTGCGGCTGGGCGTTAAGGTCCGTGCAACTGGCTATGGCACTTTGGGTGCCCCCGAGAGTTTCTATGCCCAGTATCCGAAAGCGAGACCTAATCCCTCGCTTGGCTCCGAGAAGCCGGACCAAGAATGGTGGAGCAGCGTCCGACAATTACTGACGGTTCTGGCCGAAGTCGCAAGATACGAGGTGGAGGCGCTTGAGCGAGCCAAAGGTTCTGACCATAAGGTCTCAACGGAGATCCTTACAATTCTCGAAGATCTCTACATGTGGGCAGCAGAGGATTACGAGCGCCGCAAAGGTACAAGGCCGGCGAACCGACTGCCCGCGTTTATTCGAGCGGTCTGCAAAAACCTTCCAGCGGCTCTGACCGATGGAAGTCCGGACGGGCTGGCGGGCCGAAAGCGCAAAACTCGGCACCGGGTAAAGCTGCGCAAAGCCGTCTGAACACTTACCCTGTCGCGTTGGTGCAAACGCACGCACTAATGGGACATGTCGATCTTCGCACAAATCAAACAAGCTCCCTCGGGCATCCATATCGGTGCGGAGGAGAGCGATGAATTACGAACCGGGACGTATCAAGAAGTTGATCCCGATTGGCGAAGTTTGCAGCCAGACTTCCCTGGGCAAAAGCTGCATCTACGCCATGATCAAGGTCGGTGAATTTCCGAAGCCACGGAAAATCACTGCCGGACGAGTAGGCTGGGTCCAGGACGAGATAACGGCCTACATCGAGAGCCGTCCGACGGCAGATCTGGACGTCCGCGAGCGCGGGCTGTCCGCAGCATAGGCGCGGGCAACGGTCGCGCTGGGTAGCCGATCGAGGACGGCAAGCTGCTGATCAGGGACGGGGATCGTTGATGAAACTTGCGGATTTCTATCAATCGAGGACGGCATCGAGGACGATCCCGCCGGCGTCCTCGACGGCTGGGGGCCGGTCAAGGACGGCGAGACCGCCGCCGTTCTGGCCGTATCCGGCGGAAACCAAAACGACGAAGTGCAACCACCTTCAAATGTTCGCAGCGCACCTGATCGGATCAATCGACTTGGATCTGGGCCAGATCCCGCGCCGGACGCTCGTTCTGCGGTACGCCGAGTGGTGTGAGGCAACCGACCAATTGCCGATGCGGTGTAAAGCCTTCGACCGCGCACTCAAGAAGGCTGGCTTCAAGCGCCTTCGTGAAACCAGAGGAGAACGCAAATGGTTCTATTCGCTCGAATTGCGGCTCGCTTTCGCCGCTCCGTGCCGCCGGCTCGCGCCGGAGAGGATTGCAGCGTGAGCGAAGTCATCATGACCGATGTTGAACGTTTCGCGCGTGATCGTTGCGCGGCCTTCGGCAACGAGCCTGTAACCGCAACTGAACTCTATGAAGAATACTGCTCGTGGTGCGAGGAGCGCGGGAAAGACCCGATGGCACTGCCGACCTTCGGACGTGAGTTCGGCGAACTGGGAGCCCAGAAGGTCAAGCTCAACGGCCGGGTTCGTTACGTCGGGGTCGCGAAGTTAGCCGCCACCTTCAAGCGCGCAAAGTAAAACCGCCCCTGGCAGGCACCGGGGGCGGTTCGAAATCGAGTGTTCGCGTCCGAGTTGGGATAAACCCGAGCCGAAGAAACTTGCCACGATTTGCGGCGGTCTTCAACGGCCTCAGTTGAAGGACCAAATAATGACTGTTCATACGCAGGACGTTCATCAATCCGCGCAATCGCTGGACCACGCCTCCACGTCTGTCAAACAACCGCCCGAACCGAAATGGCTGGCGATCGAGGGGGGTGGAGGTAAGCCAATTAGACCGGATCCATTTAACGCGAAGGGTGCCTTCATACCGAAGCGAAAAGGCTGGGAAGCGGTGTTGATCGCCGCAACCGAAATCGGCTTCGACGTGTACCGTCGCGGCGATACAGTCGTTTTGCTGCGTCCTGCAAACGGTCGCGCTCGTCGGGGGGTCGCATGAACTCGATTGGTCACAATAGCGACCCCGGGCTCCGCGATCCCGGTTGGTACGCGACGCATCGTAATATGCTCACACATCCAATCGTAGGCATCTGCAAGCCGGTCGACCCGGTGGATCCGAGCCGCGGCTCAGCTTCACGTTTTGAGGCTTGGCACTGGCTCATCTCAAACGCGGCCTACGGCGAGCGGCCTTGGGTCAACAAAGGGCGCATGCAATTGCTACAACCGGGCCAAGTGGTCGGCGGTCGCGCATATCTGGCGAACGTTTGGAATTGGTCAGAGAAGACCGTGCGCGTATTCTTGAAACAACTCTACCGCGAGCACATGATTACGCTTGGAGTTGATGAAATTCGGGGCCAGCAGCGGTCTAACACCGCAAACGTAATAACGCTCTGCAACTACTTGCGTTATCAGCTGTCCGATAGCAGCGAGAGTTTGCCCGTAGGGCCAGCAAAGGGCCAGCAAGGGGCCAGCACGGGGCCAGCAAAGGGCCACATAGAAAACAAAGGAACAAAGGAACAAGAAGATATCTTTGCCGCTTCCGCGGCGGCGAGCGACGGAATAGCGGATCGTGGAGGGATCAATCGGCGCGCGGCGCGAGAAGGCTTTGCGCTCTGGCAATCTCTGGCACAGCGGACCGGGCTCCCGGTTCCACGAGATACTTCGTTCGACGTGTACGGCCAGAAGATCGCTGCCCGCATGTTCGAACATGCCGCCCCGCCGAAGGGCGTCGAGGAAATGCTCGCAGTCTGGCAGCAGGCGCTCGCGAACGTCGAGCGCTCCTCCTTCCTGCGCGGGATGACGAAGGAGACCTTCCGGGCGGATCTCAAGTTCCTGTGTCAGCGCGAGAGCTTCGACCGGCTGATAACCGGCGGATACGGCAACGGCGCGCACGCTGGGCCGGGTGGAGGGGCGACCGCAGGAACCGCGCAACGAGAAGCCGACCGCCGGAAGCTCGCCGCGATCATCGGCGACGCCGGCAACCCAACGCCGCGGGATGACGTATGATCCAGCTTGTTCGCTAGCGGTCCAAACTAATGTGAGTTCGCCATTGCCGGCGGCGACCAGTAGGCCGGCAACGTCCCGAACTCACGGAGGGCCCGATGGCCGTTGAAGTCGAAAAGCTGCTCGTTCGCCTCGAGGCGCAGACCGCGCAATACAACTCGAGCCTGCTCAAAGCGCAGCAACTCACGAACCAGCAGCTTGCCGGGATCGAGAACCGCTTCGCGACCATGTCGAAGCAGGTTCGGGGCTCCACATCGAGCATGGCCATGGGCGTTACCGGCGCGCTGGGCGCGATCGGCGGGGCTCTGGGGACGGCCGCCGTCGTCGAGTACGCGAACGCCTGGACGCGGCTAACGCGCTCGATCGACGCGAACTCGTCCGTCTTCGGGATCGCGCTCCGCGATGCTCAGGCGTTGACGGATCTCGCAAACGAGGCCCGCGTCGACGTGGAGGCTTACGGGAAGCTTTATGTCCGGACCTCTGCGGCGATCCGCGACTATGGCTTCGAGGCCGGGACCGCGGAGAAGGTCACGTCGACGCTCGCGAAGGCGTTGAAGCTCGGCGGCGCGGCGGCAAGCGAGCAGGCGTCCGTCCTCTTGCAGTTCTCCCAGGCGTTGCAGAAGGGCAAGCTCGACGGCGACGAGTTCCGCTCCGTCATGGAGAACGCCGGCGTCGTCCAAGAGCTTCTCGCGAAGCGGCTGAACGTCACGAAGGGACAGATCATCGAACTCGCCGCGGCTGGGAAGTTGCGGATCAACGATCTCGTCGGCGCGATGGTTGACGGCGCGAACCAGGTCGACCGCCTTTATCAGCGTATGCCGCAGACGATCGACGAAGCCTTCGCGGTTCTCCGGAATAACGTGGTCCGCTTTATCGGCGAGGCCGATCAAGCGAACGGCGCGAGCCAACGGATCGCCGGCGGGATCGTTACCATATCGAACAACCTCGAGGCGCTCGCGGTCGTCATCGGTGCCATTCTCGGATCGGCGGCGCTCCGGATGGCCGCCTTCGCCGCGGCGACCGTTGGCGCAGGAAACCCCGTCACGCTTCTTGCGGCGGCGGTCGGCGGCCTCGCGACCGCTTATGGAGTTTACGGCGACAAGCTCACCGTCACGGAGGACGGGACCGTTTCGCTAAAGGCCGCGACGACGGCGCTATTCGAAACGATGGGCGAGACGAAAGTCGTCAAGGACTTGTCCGCGGCTCTTGATAAGGCGGGCGGGATCGCCCTCAAGAGCGCCAGGGCTTACTTGACCTTCTCCGCGATCATCGCGAAGGGGCTCGGAGTGGGGACCGGCTCAAGCGTCGACGACTTCTTCGCCAAGGTCGAGGAGCGCGCGCGCGACATTCAAATGCGGCGCAATATCGAGGCGAAGGACTTCGGGAAACTCATCCGGGACGCGCAGGAGGGTAGGCTCGAGGATCCGTCGAAGCGCCGCGTCGAGACGGGAACTCAGGACGCCGCCAAGGCGACGGAGTTCTCCCGGACCATGAAGCAGATCCGGGAGCGGACCGCGCTCCTCGAGGCCGAAGCGCAGACGATCGGGCAGACGGTCTTTGCCCAGGAGAAGGCCCGCGCCGCGGCGGACCTCCGCTTCGCCGCCGCCGAGACCGCCGCGAAGCAGAAACGGAGCGTGAAGAAGGAGGAGATCGACGCGATCGAGGCTCTCTCCAACGCTTACGCGGAGGCGCAGGTTCAAGCCGAGTTCTTGAACGCTTTGCAACAGGCCCGGGAGACAGAGATCGCGCTCCGGAACGAGATCGAACTCGTCGGCCTATTCGGGGAGGAGCTTTATCGAGCCCGAAACGAGCAGGAACTCTTGAACGCCGCTCGCCGCGCCGGTGTGACCCTGACGCCCGAACTCGAGGCGCAGATCTCGCAGCAAGCCGCGGTTAACGCGATGCTCCAGCGTCAGCGCGAATTGCAGATTGAGATCCAGGCGACGGCGAAGGAGGCCCTGACGAGCTTCATCTCCGACATGCGCCAAGGCATGTCTGCGACGGAAGCGCTGGGCAACTCCCTCAACAAGCTCGCCGACAAGCTGATCGAGATGGCCGTCTCCGGGCTCGTAGAAAGCGCGCTGGGGCCGCTTCTCGGAGGCGGCGGCGGGGGTAGTAGCGGGGGGAGTCTCTTGCGCGCCATCGGGCTCGCAGACGGCGGCCTTGTTCGTGGCCCGGGGACCGGACGCTCCGATAGCATCCCGGCCCGGCTCTCCAACGGGGAGTACGTCGTCAATGCAGCGGCGACCCGCCAGAATTTGCCGCTCCTCGAGGCGATCAACTCAAAGGGGGCAGCGAAGTTCGCCGACGGCGGTCTCGTCTCGCCGTTGCCGTCGGCCGTCATGCCGAACCTCTCCCGGCCGGCGACGAGCGCACCCGCAGCCCCAGCCATGAACCTCGCGCTTTCATTCAACGTCCAGAACGGCACCCCGGAAGGCGTCGAGAAGCTCAAGTCCGACGTCGTCCCGCAGATCAAGTCGATTGTCCGGCAAGAGATCGGCCAGATCTTCGACCGCGAACGCCGGTTCACGCGCTCTGGCTTGTAAGGGGGAAAACATGGGCAAAACGTCAGCAGAAGCCGTCGCCTTGGCGGCGCTGGGCCTCGTCACGGAACTCTGCATCGCCCTCCGTCGCGCAGGGGCGCTTGGCGAGGCCGATCTTGACCACATGTTCGACCGCGCGGCGGAGGATCAGGCCGCCATGGGCTCTGCCCTCAACCTCGAGGCGTCGGAACTGCTCGAGCATGTCCGATCGGCGGTAAAGTACGTCTGCGTTGATCCACCGACCGACCCGGGCACTCCGTAGCGCAATATTCGGAAATTGCGGGGGCGGATCCCGCAATATCCGGAAACTCAGGTCGGTTGGAGCCAAGTAGAGCCATAGTCGAGGCCGTCGAAGATGCGTGTTTAGACTTCTCTCAGGATGTTTTTCCGGCCGTAGCGTATGTAAATCGGTCGCGGATGCAAGTATATCAGACCGGTAGTTAGCGGTTTAGCGTCGGCGTAATTCAGGGTTTTTCTCGCATGGGGTGGGGGTCGAGACCGTTTCTTGAGCTTGCCGTCGGAGCGCTTCTTATCGCCTCGCGGGCAGATTATCGGGCTACTGCCCTCTTGGTGCCGATCGGGGTCGAAGCGCACGACCGACATCCTCGAGACCCCCGGCCGGTCGGTACCGTGGCTCGAGGAAGATTTCAATTATGAGATCAGCGGCGGCCTGGAGCCGGGAGAAAGCCAGGATCTCAGGTTGGCTCCGAACCGGTTCAGTAAGTGGGGGAACCAAGATCTGAAAAAGCGCAACGATCTCGTGCTTACCCTGACGCTGCGCGACGTAGAGGATGCGGCGGGCAACCGCGTGGCCGGCTCCACGGATGATACCGAACGAAAGCGGGAGCGCCTGAAGGTGCTTCGTGAGAAAGAGGGGAAGCTTTCGAGAGGCGAGGCTATCTAGCCTCCAATCTCTCGCTCGATCTGGCTAGGCGATCACAGCCTTAACGGCGTCTTATCGGGTGCACGATCTTCCTCAAGCTGCTTCCGCCAACTCTGGCTCTCCTTCTCGTACCGCTGTTGGTTCTTCGCGGCGCGGGAACGATTGGTCCAGCCTATTGCGATGTGCCGGCGACCGCCAAAAAAGTCCGCGTGACCTTCCATGATCCATACGCGAATCATGCGCTCACCCGAGCAATCATCGCCCTTACAGCCCCAGTGTAGATTGTCTGGGATTATGTCGCGGGAAGGCTTGCCGTAGTGAGCAAACTTGGCGGCGACCTGCCGTAGCGCTTCTTCGTCCGTCATTGCATCCGGCAGAGGAACACGACGTTCAAGATCGCGGATCACTCCATCGGGACCATAGCCAATCTCGACATGCTGTGTGTCGTCTTGAAACGTCCACTCGCACCAATGGACAGTCGGGTTCGGCGGCCAAGTCTTGCAGTACCGCTTCCCTGGCGCTCCAGCTAGACGATCCGCTTCCCCAAGCGTCATCGCCGGATGAAAACCACCGAGGTCAACTCGATCATCAAGGCCGGATGCAATAGCGGCGGTAGCGATGGCCGAGACAACCGTGGCTATTGCGAACTGTATCAACGCAGCCTCTCAGGGCACGAACTTCGACATGGAGCGGGCTCTGAAGCGTCCGGGCACTCGGGCGAGACAGAGGGCGATTCGGCTGGGCCATGAGGTTGAACACGCTTCAATCCGCGGTCGCCAGCAATATTGTCAACAACTCCGCGACGGCGTCCGACTTTCTTGAGACTTTGGTCCGACTTTTATGAGCCTCGATTACTGGGCCTTTCGAGGCAGGCAACTGATTCAAAATCAGTGAGCCGAATTCTGTAATGTGGCGTCCACCGGATCTCGCTTGACGGGACGCTGCAACCAACTGAAAACAGTACGGCCGACGCGATCACTTTTGGGGGTGTTGCGCCGGCCGAGAGTCACTGAAGCCGGTCGCGTTGTGTGCGTCGGCCCTAACTTTGAATCAAGTTTCGCGTCCATCGTCAATGGGCCGACCACGCTTCGCGGCCTTTCGAGTGTTCAAAAACATCGAAAGGATGCACAGACATGAGTAATAACCCTTTGATAATCCGCGATCGGGAAGTTGGCGAAGATGCGTTTGGGTATCTCAACCTGACCGACATTTGGCGGATTGCAGGCTCGCCCAGCACGAAAACGACATCGAACTGGCGTCAGCTGCCGACGACCGACGAATACATTCAAGCGGTCGCCCAAAACCTAGGAAAATCCTATGTTAAGGGAAAAAACGATAAGAAATCAGTGCTTTACACAAAGGCTGGCAAGGGTGGCGGAACCTTCGCTCACGTCTTGGTGGCGCTCGCATATGGCGAGTATCTGAGCCCGGCGCTCGCCGTTGAAATCAAAACGACGTATCAACGTGCGCGCACCGGAGATCTCACCTTAGTCGACGAAATACTCGCGAAGGCGGACGCCGCCCGTCATCACAACGAAGTGCGCGACCTCTCTAAGGAAGTACGCAAGAAATACACGGATGCCTTGGCTTCGCACGAGGCGAAATCGGCGATTGGATATTGCACAGACGCGATTTACGAAGTGCTGCTAGGAGGCACTGCACGACAGCTTATAGTCAGTCGAAATCTGCCTGCTAAAGCCAACGTTCGCGAAGCGCTGCCGACCGGCGAACTACTCCAGACGATGAATACCGAGTACTTGAGCGCCGAGCGGATCGAGGGCCTGAACATTCGTGGTAGGGAACCTTGCGCAGAGGCGTCGCGTCAGGTCGCGCGGCACGTCAAAAAGGTGTTTGCGGAGGTGCGCGAGGACAAGCCGCTCGACGGTGGCAAGTAGTTCTCAAGGCGAACCGCCAGCGCAACACGTAGACGCCGGCGACACATCCGGCAGTACATGGCGACGTTTTACGATTTCGTTGCCATGTCCGCTAACTACGCATGAGCCGCCGCTCGTGGGTAAATACAAGCGCGAACTGCACACGAAAAAACCCCGGACAGCTACCGTCCGGGGTTTCCGTCGTGAGGTCGCAGAATGTGGGATTATTCCATATTAGGCGGCGCGAATCGTCTTGAGGTAGATCCGCGTCTCCTTGCCATTGCGCTCGATCGTCAGAAGGTGCGCGACTTCGCGGACCCGCTTGCTCGCTTCGCCCTCGGTTACGCCCATGAGCCGCGCGAGATCGCGATTGCTGGCAGCGGTGCCGCCGTTTTCCGAGAGCGCGCGCAGAACGGGGTGACGGCCGGGAAAGGCCAACACCGTCGCTTTGCGCTTCGTGACCCGCTTGCCGCGAGGCTTGGGCGGGTTGGTGTCCGGGTCCGGCGTGACGGCGGCGAAGGTCGCTGCGGCGGCCGGGAAGGACGTCTGGGCCGTGTCGCGGGTCGAAGGGTGCGAGCCGCGCTCCGGTCGACGTTCTGCCGGAGCATGGGCACCGTAGGCGATCAGGACCGCGCCCAGGCCGTTCGCCGCCAGAGAGCCGAGAACCGCAACAACGAGATCGAGGGTCGTGCCGTCGATGCCGAGACGATCGGCCAGCGGCGCGGCAACCGGAGCCGCCGGCATCGCGCCAAGCGCCTTGCGAGCCGCCTCGACCTCCGCTGAGGCGTCGGCCTTGGCTTGCTCGAGGAGCGCGCGGCAGTTCTTTGCACAATCGCGCTGGGCGGCCTTCTCGAGCGCCGCCGTGTCCGCATCGGACTTGGCGGTCTCTGCCCGTACCAGACGCGCCGCCGCGCTCTGGCGAGCTTCGGCAGCGGCCCGGGCGGGCACTTGAGCGGCTTCCCGGTGCGCCACAATCCGATCGGCAGTCGAAAGAGCGGCATACGCTTCGCCGAAGACCAAGCCGAGCGAGAGGGCAACTGCCCACTTCCAGCTTGAATGTGCGACGGCAACCGAGCCGGCGATCACGGCGAGCGTCGCGGCCATGACCATCTTGGCGTGGGGGTCGTGGATGCCACCGGCCGCCTCAATAATGGCGTGCGCCGCGGCGGCGAGGATCCCGACGCCGGCGACTAGCGCGAGCGCGCGGGGGATGATAGGCGTTTTCATCGTCGATGCTCCTGGGTCTAACAGGGGTGGAGACAAGGCCCGGCCGGTGCTTCAACACCGCGTCCGGGCCGCTTTGTTTGTCCTGCCTTCCGGCTTGACAGTTATAAATTAAACTCATATGCCTTGTTCGTCAAGTTTGCATTTAAACTCATGGGAGGCTAAGGCATGGAGCGGAACCAAACCGACACCGGGACGGACGCTGACATGGCACCAAAGAAAGACAATCGAGAAAGCTACCTCCAGCCCAGCCGGGAGGACCGCAAGGCCCTGCTGTTGTGGCTCCCGGCAGACCTGCACAAGGATCTGAAGCGGGCGGCTCTCGACGACGACACGACGTTGCAGGAGTTAGGCGAGAAGCTCATCCGTGAGTTCATCGCCAAGCGGTCAAAACCGAAGCGCTAACCCAGGAGAGGGACATGACAACCACCTACAAGACGAAGCCGACCATCGAACTGCTTGACCTGTTTCAAGCCTACGGCGCGGCCACGGCCGGCTTCGACAGCGTGCTCAACCGGCCGCGGACCACCGTCGCCGCGGCCGAATTGATCGCCGGGGAGAATGACCGCTTAGGTGGGCTTCGGATGCAGATTGCCGAAGAACTTTCGACCCGGCCGGAGCCGACAAACGAGCATCACGCATACGAGGTCATCGAGGCTTTGCTTGCCACCGCCACGCCGTTCCCGGCATGGGCGATCGGCCTCGTGACGAAGAACGCCGCGTAAGCCGGGCCAATACGGGAAAGCGCGCGTTCAATTTCCGGCCAACAGTCTGAAAGAGCTAAAGAAAAACGGACCTGCTCGATTGCCAACGTAACCGACCTACCCGGCAACTGAATTGTGGGACGGAATGTGGGACGCGGAAACTATCGATCGGTTTATCGAAGTCAAAAGAGATAGTTAGGCCGTGATGTGAGAGGACTCCCTCTCCGCCATTTTGTGAGCTCACGCGCCTCGTCGGCGCTCCGCATGGGCGGCGCTTACGCCGGGTCGCCTTGCTCCCCGGACCTCCGGTCCGCATCGGTTGTGTTTAGTTCTGAGCTCATGCGCTGATCGGCGCTCCTGTTCCAGTTTTTGTGTTCGAGCAACGCCCGGGTGGCGGCACTAGCGCCGGGTCGCGTTGCTCCCGGACCCCGGGTCCTAAGTGCGGGTAACGCGGCATGTGTGCGCGCTGCAACTTTTCTCACGTGTTACGAGCGGAACAGCGGCGATCCTGCGGGGGCGGTAGATCTGAGGGCATGGAAGCGGGATGCTTCGAACCTCAGGAGAGCGATCATGGAAACGGGCAGCACATCGTCGGCACAGCAGGTTCTGACTTCGGTTCTCGTGGCCGGGACCCTCTCGACGTTGGTGATCGGCGGCGCTCTGCTGACGACGCTCGGCGCGTAACCTGGGGGATCAGCCCTCGAGTTCCTGCCGCAGCATTTCGAGTTCGAGCCATTGCTCCTCGGCGGCGGTCAACTCAGCTTCAGACTTCGCCAGGGCGGCCGTGGCTTGTGTGAAGGCTTTGGGATCTTTCGCGTAGAGACTTGCGTCGGCGAGCTTCGATTGCAGCGTCGCGATTTCCAAGCTGAGCTTTTCCATGCGCGCCGGCAGTATTTCGAGCGCGTGCTTCTCCTTAAAGGAGAGTTTCCGTTTCGCTTTTGCAGGTTCAGGCGACTGGGTGGCGACATCGCCCGCCGCTGGCCTGCTCGTCTCGGCCGGAGTTCGATTTTCCAGGTCGGCGCCTTGGCGCTGGGCGAGCATATCGGAATAGCCACCGGGATATTCGCTCCAGCGTCCGTCTCCTTCGGCCGCGATGACGCTTGTGACGACGCGATCGAGAAAATCACGGTCGTGGCTGACGAGGATCACGGTGCCGGGATAGTCGGCGAGCAATTCCTGCAACAAATCGAGTGTTTCAAGGTCGAGGTCGTTGGTCGGCTCGTCGAGGACGAGGACGTTCGAAGGTTTTGCCAATGCGCGGGCGAGCATCAAGCGGCCGCGTTCGCCGCCCGACAGCACCTTCATCGGCGAACGGACCTGTTCGGACGTGAAAAGGAAATCCTTCATGTAGCTGACGACGTGGCGCACCTTGCCGTTGACGCTGACCTGATCGCCGCGACCGCCGGTCAAGGCTTCGCCGACCGTCCACTCCGGTTTCAGTTCATCGCGCCGCTGATCGAGGGTGACGAGTTCGAGGGACTGGCCGAGGCGGATGGTGCCGCTATCGGGAGCGAGCTCTCCGGTGAGCATACGCAGGAGCGTCGTCTTGCCAGCGCCATTGGGGCCGACGACGCCGACACGATCACCGCGCAGGATCGTGGTCGAGAAGTCGCGGACGATGACGGTCTCTCCGTAACTTTTGGAGACGCCGCGCGCCTCGACGATGAGGCGGCTCGAGGTGCCGCCGTCGGTGGCGGCGAGGCGGACATTGCCTTGAACGTGGCGCTGTTCGCGGACCCGTTTGCGCATCTCTTTCAGCTCGCGGACGCGGCGGACGTTGCGCTTGCGGCGGCCGGTGACGCCGCCGTGCATCCATTGCTGCTCGCGTACGATCTTGCGGTCCAGCTTGTGTCGCTCCGCTTCCTCCTCGTCGAGAACCTTGTCGCGCCAGGCTTCGAAGTGAGCGAACCCTTGAGGAAGTTCGCGCGTGACGCCGCGATCGATCCATAGAGTTTTTTGCGAGAGCGTTTCGAGGAAGCGGCGGTCGTGGCTGATGAGGACGATCGCCGCGCGGAGGCTCTGGATCGTTTTTTCCAGCCATTCGATGGCTGGGAGATCCAAGTGGTTCGTCGGCTCGTCGAGGAGCAGAACGTCTGGGCTTGCAACGAGCGCTTTGGCGAGCGCCGCTCGGCGCGCTTCGCCTCCCGAAAGGTGGATTGGGTCTTCGTCGCCGCTCATTCCAAATTCGTCGAGTAGAGTGCGGGCGAGGTAGGGATTATCCGTCGGCCCGAGCCCCCCTTCGACGTAGGCGAGCACTGTGGGCGCGTCGCCGAAGTCAGGCTCTTGCGGCAAATAACGGACCGACGCGTTGGGATGGACGAAGCGTTCACCGCTGTCGGGCTCGATAAGACCTGCGGCAATTTTCATGAGCGTCGACTTGCCGGAGCCGTTGCGCCCAACCAGGCACAGGCGGTCGCCCGGTTCGACATTGAGATCAGCACCCTCGAGAAGGGGCGTACCTCCGAACGTCAGGTGAATATCGCGAAGAGTGAGAAGGGCTGCGGCCATGCGGTGCTGGCTACTAGATGCAGCGGCCGCCGTCTACTTCGATGGTGGTGCCGGTGATGAAGGCGGAGGCGGGGTCGGCGAAGAATAGGGCGGCGTTGGCGATGTCGGAGGGCTTCGAGAAGCGGCCTAAAGGAATGCCAGCGGTAAACTTGGCCCGGTTCTCAGGCGTGTCCGGCATTCCCATGAACTGTTCGATCATACCGGTTTCCCCGATCACCGGGTTGATGGCGTTGACGCGAATGTTCTTCGCTGCGAGTTCAGCGGCCATGGATTTGGTCAGCGTCAAGGCAGCGCCCTTGGAGCCATTGTACCATGTCAGGCCCGGGCGCGGCCGGACGCCTGCCGTGGAGGCCGTGATGATGATCGAGCCGCCACCGCGCTTTTCCAGCTCCGGTACGCCGGCGAGTGTCGTCAGATAAATCGACTTTACATTGACGGCGTAGATGCGGTCGAAGTCGTCTTCCGTGACCGACAACAGGGACTGGTTCGTGTGCGTGATGCCGGCGTTGTTGACCAGGATGTCGAGGCCGCCGAAGGTTTGCGCGTAAGCTGAGATCATGGCGTCGACATCGGCTTTCACGGAAACGTCGCAGGTAAACGGAACGGCGGCTTTGCCGATGCCCGCTGCGACAGCGGCCGCGCCCTTGGTGTCCCTATCGGCGATCATCACGTTGGCGCCTTCGCGCGCGTAGGCTTCGGCGATGCCGCGACCGAAGCCGGAGGCGCCGCCGGTGACAATGGCGATCTTGCCGTCAAGTCTCATCGGATGTTCGCGGGATCGGGTTTGGCGCGGGCCTGTGCCTCGGCGCGATAGGGGCTCGCAAGATAGGTGCCGAGCAGTTTCAGTTCGGTGGAAAAGAACGAGAGTTCTTCCAAAGCGAGCTGAACCTTGCGCTCAACGGGATGGCCTTCGATGTCGGCAAAGAACATCGTCGCGTTGAACGTGCCTTCGGTCTGGTAGCTTTCAAGCTTTGTCATGTTGACGCCGTTGGTCGCGAAACCGCCGAGCGCCTTGTAAAGCGCGGCCGGCACGTTGCGAACGCGGAAAAGAAAGGTCGTCATGACAGGGCCGTCTTCAGGCTCGGCATCGTCGGGTTCGCAGGCGAGGACGACGAACCGGGTGGTGTTATGGGCCTCGTCCTCAACGTCGGATTTCAGGATTTCGAGACCGTAGATGTCCGCAGCCAGACGAGAGGCAAGGGCTGCCACCGTCAGATCCTGCGATTCTGAAACCATGCGAGCGGAACCAGCTGTATCGGCCTCCGGAACAGACTTCAGGCCGAGCTTACGAAGCGTATTGCGGCACTGACCGAGAGCTTGGGTATGGCTCATCACGCTCTTAATCGTATCGAGCGTTGCGCCGGGTTTGGCCATGAGCTGGTGATGAACACGCAGGAAGTGTTCGCCGGTGATGAAGAGATCGGCGTTAGGGAGCAGGTGATGGATGTCGGCGACGCGGCCGGCGACCGAGTTCTCGATCGGGATCATGGCGAAGCCGACATCGCCAGATTTCACAGCGGCCAGAGCATCCTCAAACGTAGGATAGGGGATGGGCTCGTAGTCGGGGAAGGCTTCCGTGCAGGCCAGATGCGAGTTGGCACCGGGTTCGCCCTGGTAGGCAATGCGCTTCAGCGCCGGGGCGTGCTTCGATGTCGGCATCGCGATTGAGCTCGGTTCTGGTGCTTGGTCAGGAGGAAAGCGGCCGGATCATCTGCCGGGCCTTTTCGAGGTCGGCCGGAGTATCGACACCGAGCGGAACAGTGTCAACGATCGACACATCTATGCGCATGCCGTCTTCCAAGGCGCGCAGCTGCTCGAGTTTTTCGCGCAGTTCCAAGGTTGAGGGCGGCAGCGATACGAACCGTTCAAGCGCGGTGCGGCGGTAGGCGTAGATGCCAACGTGGTGATACAGCGGACCGTCGCCGTGGGGAGCCGTCGCGCGGGTGAAGTAAAGCGCGCGCAGACGGCCTGGGATGCGCAGCGCGGAGCCGACCACCTTCACGACGTTAGGATTGTGGCGCTCCTCGGTGTCGGTGATCTCCGCGGCCAAGGTTGTGATGTCGGGACCCTTTTCCTTCAGCGGTGCAAGGCACGCGCGGACGAGAGCCGGATCGAGTGTCGGCAAGTCGCCCTGCAGGTTGACGACGACCTCTGCTTCGCCATCGGGATCGATCCGGTTGAGGGCTTCGTAGATGCGATCGGAGCCTGAGACGTGGTCTTGGCGAGTCATCACAGCTTCACCACCAGCCGCACGAACGGCGTCGACGATGGCCTGACTGTCGGTAGCAACAACAACACGACCGATTTCAGCGGCCATGGCGCGATGCCAGACATGCACGATCATCGGCTGGCCATGGATGTCGGCTAAGGGCTTGTCGGGCAGACGAGTCGCCTTCAGCCGGGCCGGGATGAGGACAATGGTTCGCGTCATGGGCTGGGATCCGGTCGGGGACGGGACAATCGGTCTCGCAGTCGCGGTCTAGAACACAGCGGCTCAATCGTTGCAAGCTGGCCGCGGCTCCCTTACATGCGGCAGGGCCGATTTTGACCGACTGTTCGCTTCGATCCATTCGGGTCGGCGGTGTCGCTAGCTACGAAGGTGGGCAATGGATTCCTTTGAAATGAGCAAGATCGCCGGGGCTGTGCTCGCGGCTCTGCTGTTGATCGTCGGATCGAATGTCATCATAGGCGCACGCACTGCCAGTAGTCCGGGGCAACCGGTCAATGGATATACGTTGCCAACCGATACCGCCACGGCCGAGGCTGCCCAGGCGGCGGCTGATCCAGTGAAAACGGCTGAGGCGCCTGCTTTGGCAGCGCCCGCTAAAGACGGCGCGGCCCCGGCTCCCGCCAAAGATGCTGCTGCTCCGGCCCCTGCTGCCGGCGGTTTTGATGCAAAGGCTGTCGTTGCACTACTCGCGTCCGCCAAGGCAGACGACGGTGCGGCGGGCTTCAAGAAGTGTGCGGCGTGCCATGCTGTGAAGAAAGATGCTCCGAGTGGGGCTGCACCGAATTTGTGGGGTATCGTCAATCGTCCGAAGGCAGCACAGGCCGATTTCGCAGCGAAGTATTCCGACGCAATGAAGGCGAAGGGCGGCGAATGGACGTACGAGAATTTGGCGCTCTTCCTGCACCAGCCGAAGGGCTACATTGCCGGCACCAAGATGGCCTTCGCGGGAATTAAGGATCCTGCGGAAATCGCCAATGTAATCGCATATTTGCGGACCCTGGCCGACGCCCCGGCGCCGCTGCCGAATTAAGACGCGCAAAGTATCGGAATGCAAAGCCCCGCCAACGATTTGGCGGGGCTTTTAATTGCCGGACGACATTAAGAAACTTTAAGCGCCACGGCCGCCATTCCGAGGCTACACGCATGATATGCAGGGACGGGCGGGCTGATGGCCCGCCCGTCCCGACACGGTCATTCGAGGAGGATATGCCGCTGATGACTCGCCTTTCGCTTATCGCAGGCCTGGTCGCCGGCGTGCTCGTTACCGCCGTCGTTCCGGTTCAAGCTGGCGGAACTCAGCCGCAGAAACGGCACGCAGTATCACTGCTTGGTGAGCCGAAGCTTCCGCCCGATTTCAAGCACTTCGAGTGGGTGAACCCGGACGCTCCGAAAGGTGGCGCGCTCCGGCTATCTGCAATAGGCGGGTTCGACAGCCTCAATCCGTTCACCGTGAAGGGTCAGCCAGCGGCAGGTCTCGGCAATGTCTTCGATACTCTTTTGTTCAGTTCGCCGGATGAGCCGTCAGCCGAGTATGGGCTCCTTGCTGAATGGATCTCCTATCCGGATGATTTCTCCTCAGTCACGTTTGGATTGCGACCCGAGGCGAAGTTTCACGACGGCAGCCCGGTGACGCCAGACGACGTTGTCTTCAGTTTCACGGAGATGAAGAAAAGCGACCCTCGTGTCGGGTTCTATTACCAGAACGTTGTAAAGGCGGAGAAGACCGGCGAGCGGGAAGTGACGTTCACGTTCGATAAGCCGGGCAACCGCGAGTTGCCGCTGATCGTCGGGCAGCTCAGCGTCGTGCCAAAGCATTTTTTTGAGGACATGAACGACAAGGGCGAAAAGCGCGATCTATCCAAGTCAACGCTTGAGCCGCCGATGGGTTCGGGACCTTATAAGGTCAAGTCCGTGGATGCCGGCCGGCGCATTGTTTACGAACGCGTGAAGGATTACTGGGCCAAGGACCTGCCTGTCACCAAGGGCCAGTACAATTTCGACGAGATCTCCTACATCTACTTCAAGGATCGCACGCCCGCGTTCGAAGCATTCAAATCCGGCATCGTCGACTTCTGGACGGAAACGTCGGCGGGTGCCTGGGCGACGCAGTACAATTTCGATGCCGCCACCAAAGGGCTCGTAAAAAAGGAAGCGCTGCCGCACAAGCGTGTCGCGTCGATGCAGGGATTTGCCTTTAACGTTCGCCGTAAGCCGTTCGATGACCCTCGCGTGCGCAAAGCAATCGCGCTGGCGTTCAACTTCGAAGCGCTGAACAAATCTATTTTTTACGGACAGTATGTGCGCGCGCAAAGCTTCTTCGGGAATTCCGAACTCGCTGCGAGCGGTTTGCCTGAGGGGCGTGAACTGGAGTTTCTCAACGAGGTGAAGGCCGACGTGCCGGCTGAGGTTTTCACCACGCCTTGGAAGAGCCCGGCGCACGAGAAGGACACCGACTTCCGCGCGAACATGCTTGCTGCAACCAAGCTGCTTGACGAAGCTGGCTGGAAGGTTTCCGGCGGTCAGCGCAAGAACGCGGCAGGAGAACCGCTCAAGGTGGAGATTCTGCTCGTTCAGCCGGATTTTGAGCGGATCGTGCTGCCGTTCATTGAAAATATGAAGAAGCTCGGCATCGCTGCAAGCGTGCGGATCGTTGACAGTTCGCAGTATGAGCAGCGCGACAAGACGCGCGACTTTGACATGATCGTCGATAGTTTTGCGCAGTCTCATTCGCCTGGAAACGAGCAACGGGACTATTGGGGTTCGGCATCAGCGGATCGCGAAGGCAGCAGGAACACGATTGGCATCAAGAATGCTGCGGTGGATAAGCTCGTCGACAATATCGTTTTTGCAAAAGACAGGACTGATCTCGTCGCCGCCACGCGCGCGCTCGACCGGACGCTGCTGTGGAACTTCTATGTGGTTCCGCAGTGGTATTATCCATTCGATCGGATCGCGACGTGGGACATTTACGGACGGGCGCAAACGCTCCCGTCGCAGAATCCGGTCTTTGCCAACGCGTGGTGGATCGACCCGGCGAAGGCTGATGCGGTGAAGGCCGCGCGTGGCCGGTGAGGATGGGTCCTTTCCTCAGAGCAGCGTGTCTTGGAGTGGCCGGTCTCCTGCTTGCAATGCCAGCTGCCGCGGAGGAGACGCATGGGCTATCGATTTTTGGTGATCTCAAATATCCGCCGGACTTCAAACATTTTGCGTACGTCAATCCCGATGCGCCGAAGGGCGGCAAGGTCTCGCAGGTCGGGCCTGGTGGCACGCTGACGTTCGACAGCTTCAACAATTTCATTCTGAAGGGCGATAAGGCGCAGGGGCTCGAGCTTTTGTACGATACGCTCATGACCCGGGCCTTTGATGAGCCTGATGCCGTCTACGGGCTCGTTGCCAAATCGGCGGATGTCGCCGCGGATGGGATGTCTGTCGTGTTCAGGCTGAGGCCGGAAGCGACATTCGCGGATGGCTCGCCCGTGACGGCCGATGACGTCGTGTTCTCTTTCGAAACGCTCAAAGCGAAGGGGCATCCGAGCTACCGGATCGTGCTGAGTGATGTGGAGAAGGCCGAGGCGATCGATCCGCAGACGGTCAAGTTTTCCTTCAAGGGCGAACTCGTCAAGCCGCTGCCGATCGAGGTGGCGCAGCTGCCGGTGTTGCCGAAGGCCTATTACGCGACGCGGAATTTCGAGGAGACGTCGCTCGAGAGGCCGATCGGATCGGGTCCGTATCGGATCGGGCAGTTCAGTCAGGGCCGGTATGTGTCCTACGAGCGGCGCGACGATTACTGGGCCAAGGATCTGCCGGTCAATCGCGGCAGGTTCAATTTCGACGAGGTCAGGTACGATTATTTCCGCGACCGTACCCTTGAACTCGAAGCGCTGTTCGCCAACACGATCGACTTCCGCGAGGAGTTCACATCCAAGGACTGGGCGACGGGTTACGATAAGCCAATGGTGGCGGATGGCCGCGTGCAAAAGCTGTCGCTGCCGGACGAGACGCCGTCGGGGGCACAAGGGTTCTTCCTGAACACGCGGCGGCCGCTGTTTCAAGATGTGCGCGTGCGGCAGGCTCTCGACCTGGCATTCGATTTCGAGTGGTCGAACCGAAACTTGTTCTTCGGGCTCTATCAGCGCACGGCGAGCTTCTTTGAGAACTCGGATATGAAGGCTGTCGGCAAGCCTTCCGCGGACGAGGTCGCCCTGCTGGAGCCTTTCAAGGATCGGTTGCCGGCAGCGGTGTTTGGCGAGGTCTACGTGCCGCCGGTGACGGACGGTTCGGGGCTGCCGCGCGAGAACCTGCGCAAGGCGCAAGGATTGCTGAAAGAGGCCGGCTGGACGGTCGATCCGAAGGACCGGACGCTCAAGAATGCGCAGGGCAAGCCGTTCGAATTCGAGATCCTCCTCGATGCGGCTGCGTTCGAGAGGATCGCCGGACCGTATGTCAAAAATCTGAAGGCGATCGGAATCACGGCGAATATGCGCCGGGTCGATCCGGCACAGTTCGAACTGCGGATGAAGACCTTCGATTTCGATATGACGATCGAGCGGTTCAGCCTGCGGTTGACGCCGGGAATCGAGCTCAAGAACTTCTGGGGCTCAGAGGCGGCCAAGACGGACGGCAGCTTCAATCTTGCCGGAATTTCCAATCCAGCAATCGACGCGCTGGCCGACCGGATCGTGAAGGCGCAGACGCGGGCTGAACTCGTTGTGGCCGCGCGGGCACTCGACCGGGTGCTGCGCTCGGGTCACTATTGGGTGCCGCACTGGTATAAAGCCTCGCATCATCTCGCGTTCTGGAACAAGTATGCATGGCCGGACGTGAAGCCGAAGTACGACCGTGGGGCCCTCGCCACATGGTGGTACGATCCGGCGAAAGCTGCGAAACTGACGGCTCATTGACAGGGACGCGCGAAACGCCATGGGCGCTTATCTCCTGAAGCGAACGCTTTTGATATTCCCGACGCTGATCGGGATCATGCTCATCAGCTTCGTCATCATTCAGTTTGCGCCGGGCGGTCCCGTGGAGCGCGTGATCGCACAGCTGTCCGGCTCTGGGGTGGGCGCGACGGAGCGGTTCGGCGGCGGGGGTGGCGGAGAACTCGCGGGCGGCGCATCATCTCAGGTGGGGCAGGGCGGGGCCGACGCGGCCAACTCGAAGTACCGGGGCGCCCAAGGACTTGATCCAGAGTTCATCAAAAGTCTCGAGAAGCAGTTCGGCTTCGATAAGCCGGCGCACGAGCGGTTCTTTCTGATGATGAAAAACTACTTCACCTTCAACTTCGGTGAGAGTTACTTCCGCGACATCTCGGTGATCGAACTCATCAAGGAAAAGCTGCCAGTCTCGGTTTCACTTGGGCTGTGGATGACGCTCGTCACCTATCTGGTGTCGATTCCCTTAGGGATACGCAAGGCGGTGCGTGACGGCGAGCGGTTCGATACGTGGACGAGCACGGTTCTGGTCGTCGGCTACGCGGTGCCGGGGTTTCTCGTGGCGGTGCTCCTGCTTGTGGTGTTTGCCGGGTCGTCATTCTTCCAGTGGTTCCCATCGCGGGGGCTGGTATCGGACAACTTCGATCAGTTGTCGACGTTCGGGAAGGTCGTCGATTACTTCTGGCATCTGGCGCTGCCGCTGACAGCGCTAGCGCTCGGCACGTTTACGACGATCACCTTTCTGACCAAGAACTCGTTCATCGACGAGATCCGTAAGCAGTATGTGGTGACGGCGCGAGCGAAGGGGCTCACCGAGCGTGAAGTTCTCTACGGGCACGTCTTCCGCAACGCGATGCTGCTCATCATCGCCGGGTTTCCATCGGCGTTCATTGGCGCGTTCTTTTCAGGGTCGCTTTTGATCGAGACGATCTTTTCGCTCGATGGACTGGGTCTACTCGGGTTCGAGTCGGTGATGAATCGCGACTATGCGGTCGTGTTCGCGACGCTCTACATCTTTTCGCTCGTCGGGCTGGTCGCAAACCTGCTTTCGGACTTCATTTACACGCTCGTTGATCCACGCATCGACTTCGAAAGCCGGGAGGTCTGAGGCATGACAGCCGTCACGGCCGCGAGCTCCAAGACCACCGAACCGTCGCTGGCTCGCCGATTGCAGTTCTGGCGCGGCGTCGAGCTGTCGCCGATCAACAGACGCCGGTGGGATAATTTCAAAGCAAACCGCCGCGGGTATTGGAGCCTGTGGATCTTCGGAGTCCTGTTCTTCCTGTCGCTGTTCGCCGAGTTCATCGCCAACGACCGCCCCATCATCATGAGCTACAAGGGCGAGATCTTGATGCCGGTGTTCGTGGACTATCCGGAAGAAAAGTTCGGCGGGTTTCTTGCAGTCACGGATTACCGCGATCCCGTGATCCTCAGGGAGATCGAGGACAACGGCTGGGCGATCTGGCCGCCTATCGCGTTTTCCTACGACACGATCAATAAGGATTACCCGACGCGGGCGCGCGCGGATGGCTCGTGCACGGAGAACAAGGACGGGGTGGAAGTGGCGAGCGGCATTGGTTTTCCGGCGCCGCCGCAATGGGCGTCTAACGTGAAGCTATGTGACGCCGATCCAGAGCTGCTGGCTCGCTATCACTCTATCGGCAACATGAATTGGCTCGGGCTTGACGATCAGGGCCGGGACGTGCTGGCTCGGATCATTTATGGGTTCCGCGTCTCGGTCGTATTCGGGCTTCTGCTGACCATTCTCTCGTCGATCATCGGCGTGGCTGCTGGCGCGGTGCAGGGATATTTCGGCGGACGAGTGGACCTCGTGTTTCAGAGGTTTCTGGAGATCTGGTCTTCGATCCCCGAGCTCTACGTGTTGCTCATTATCTCCTCAGTCCTCATTCCTGGGTTTTGGACGCTTCTGATCGTGCTGCTGGCATTTCAGTGGACGGGGCTCGTGGGCATTGTGCGGGCCGAGTTTCTTCGCGGACGCAACTTCGAATACATCCGCGCGGCGCGAGCGCTTGGGCTCTCCGACACGACGATCATGTGGAAGCATCTGCTGCCGAATGCGATGGTCGCGACTTTGACGTTCCTGCCGTTCAAGCTATCGGGTTCCGTTGCGCTGTTAACGGCGCTCGACTTTCTCGGGCTCGGCTTGCCGCCGGGGTCGCCTTCGCTGGGGGAACTGCTGTTGCAGGGCAAGAAGTATCTCGATGCACCTTGGCTCGGGCTATCCGGCTTCATCCTGATCGCAACTCTGCTGTCGCTGTTGATCTTCATCGGCGAGGGGGTGCGTGACGCGCTCGATCCCAAGAAGACCTTCCGCTGAGGAGCGTATTGATGACCAAAGCGGAAGCGACAACACTATCGAAGAAAGTCGGAGTGAGCGGCGGGCGCGAGACGCTCATCGACGTGCGCGGTCTGAAGGTGGCATTCCGGTCGGGGCAGACTGAAACTCTCGCGGTCAAGGGCATCGACTTTCATGTCGGCAAGGGCGAGACGGTCGCTCTCGTCGGCGAGTCCGGCTCGGGCAAGAGTGTATCGGCGCTGTCGATCATGAAGCTGTTGCCGTATCCCGCGGCGTCGCATCCGGGGGGCGAAATCCTGTTTGAGGGGCAGGATCTGATCAAGGCGACGGAGCGCGAGATGCAGGCGGTGAGGGGCAACCGCATCTCGATCATCTTTCAGGAGCCGATGACCTCTCTCAATCCGCTTCACACCATCGAGAAGCAGGTGGGTGAGGTTCTAAAGGTGCATCGCGGGCTGGATGATGGAGCGGTTCGCTCGCGTGTTGTCGAACTCCTGAGAAAGGTCGGGATTCGCGATCCGGAATCGCGGCTCGCGGATTATCCACATCAGCTGTCGGGCGGGCAGCGGCAGCGAGTGATGATCGCGATGGCGCTTGCAAATGAACCGGATCTGCTCATCGCGGACGAGCCGACCACGGCGCTCGACGTGACGATCCAGGCGCAGATTCTTGAACTGCTTGCCGACCTGAAAAAAGAGTTCGGGCTGTCGATGCTACTCATCACGCATGATCTGGGGATCGTGCGGCGGATGGCGGATCGCGTGTACGTGATGCGCTATGGGGAGATCGTTGAGGACGGCGATGCCGAAGCGATCTTCGCCGCACCTCAGAACCCCTACACGAAGCATCTGATCGAAAGCGAGCCGAAGGGACAGGCAGCGCCAGGGGCTCCGGACGCGCCAGTGATCGTCGAGACAGACAATTTGAAGGTTTGGTTTCCGATCAAGCGCGGGTTCTTGCGCAGGACGGTCGACCACATCAAAGCAGTCGACGGTGTGTCGCTGAAGCTGCGAGAAGGCGGCACGCTGGGCGTTGTCGGAGAATCCGGGTCGGGCAAGACAACGCTTGGTCTGGCGCTCTTGCGGCTCATTTCATCGGAAGGGCCGATTGTCTATTCAGGCCGGCGCATCGACGGGCTCAATTCGAAAGACATGCGGCCGTTGCGCAAAGAAATGCAGATTGTCTTCCAGGACCCCTATGGGTCATTGTCGCCGCGCCTTTCCGTGTCGCAGATCATTGAGGAAGGGCTGCAAATTCTCAGCCCGGAATTGACATACGACCAGAGGCGGGAGCGGGTCCGCCATTCGCTTCAGGAGGTCGGCCTCGATCCAGACTCGCTCGATCGCTATCCGCACGAGTTTTCCGGCGGGCAGCGGCAGCGTATTGCGATTGCGCGCGCGACGGTGCTGGAGCCGAAGTTCATCATGCTCGATGAGCCGACCAGCGCGCTGGATCAGAGTGTGCAGGCTCAGATCGTCGATCTGTTGCGCGACCTCCAGAAGAAGCGCGGGCTGGGCTATCTTTTCATCAGCCACGATTTGAAGGTGGTGCGGGCGCTCTGCAACGACGTGATCGTGATGCGAAATGGTAAAGTGGTGGAGACCGGGACAGCGGAAGAGATTTTCGCGGCGCCGAGGGAGGACTACACCAAGGCCTTGCTGGCCGCCGCATTCGACCTGAAGGTCGTGAACCGAGGTGCGACGGCTGTCTGATGCAGCCGCAACCGGAAGGGCCATTCTAACCTCCATTGCCGCCTTTGCTTGACCTTAAGGTCCAGCGCGGCAATGTGCGGGGCGGCGCGCGGTGCGCTCGACACGAACTCTATTTCCATCGGTTCCAAAGCGGCATGGCCGGAGCTCTTCTCAACACGCTGCGTCTCGCCAAGGCTGGCGTCGTGCTCGCGAGCCACAGCGTGCGCTTTGTGCCCAAGGATGGGCCGGAGCCGCTGCCGTTCAAGCTGGCGCGGATTGCGACGCTGCCTGTCCGGATCGCTGCGGCGCCTTTCCAGTGGGGCAAACCGCGCGACAAGCGGATATCGGCGGCGCTCGGGGCTCTCGGACCGTCGTACATCAAGCTAGGGCAGTTCCTCGCGACGCGCGGCGACATCATCGGGCCAGAGCTGCAGGGCGAGCTGTCGCATTTACAGGATCGGATGCCTCCGTTCGGCATGGACGAAGCGCGGCGCGCGATCGAGGCGTCACTTGGCGGTAAGCTCGAGGATCATTTCGTCGAGTTCGGACCTCCTGTAGCGGCGGCTTCCATTGCGCAGGTCCACAAAGCCGTCGTGGTGGATGGCGATGAGCGGCGGACCGTGGCCGTGAAGATTCTACGGCCCGGAATCGAGAAACGGTTCCAGCGCGATCTCGATAGCTATTTCTTTGCGGCGCGATTGGTTGAGCGGTGGCATGAGCCGTCGCGGCGGTTGCGGCCGGTGGCAGTCGTGGAAAATCTCGCACGCACCACCGAACTCGAGATGGATCTGCGTCTCGAGGCGGCTGCCATGTCGGAGATGGCGGAGAACCTCAATGCTGACGAAGGCTTTCGCGTTCCGCGGGTCGATTGGCGGCGGACATCGAAGCGCGTGCTCGTCACGGAGTGGATCGACGGCATTCCGATCGGCGATAAGGCGGGGCTGAAGGCGGCCGGGTTCGATATCGATACGCTCGGAATGACGGTGATCCGGTCCTTCTTGAAGCATGCCATGCGCGATGGCTTTTTCCATGCCGACATGCACCAGGGGAACCTGTTCGTCGATAAGGCGGGCACGATCGTTGCGGTCGATTTCGGCATCATGGGGCGGCTCGGCATGCGCGAGCGCCGGTTCCTGGCGGAAATACTGCACGGGCTGATCACGCGCGATTATCGTCGGGCGGCGGAGGTTCATTTCTGGGCGGGATATGTGCCGCCGCATCATCCGGTTGAAGTTTTTGCGCAGGCGCTGCGGGCAATCGGAGAGCCGATCCACGGCAAGACGGCATCCGAAATTTCGATGGCAGATCTGCTTGGGCAGCTTTTTGCCTACACCGACGTGTTCGATATGCAGACGCGCCCTGAACTGATCTTGCTGCAAAAGAGTATGGTGATTGTGGAAGGCGTGGCGCGTGGGCTCAATCCGTCGCTCAACATGTGGGTTGCGGCAGAGCCGATCGCAAAGGAATGGATCGAGCAGAACTTGAGCGTGATGGGTCGTCTGCGGGATGCCGGTGACGGCGCGACGATGCTTGCCAAGCTCGCTTCAGACTTGCCAGTGGTGCTTTCGAGTGCCGAACGCGCGTTCGGCGCGCTCGGCGCGATGGCGGAGAACGGCGTGCGGCTCGACGATGGCACCATCGAGCAGCTGGCTGAAAAGCAAAGCCGTCAAGGGCGCTGGCGTACAGCTGCTCTCTGGGTGGCTGCCGTTGCCCTGGCAGTTCTGGCCCTCGGGCAAATGGGCGTGATCACGCCCTAGCTGCCCGAGGCAATGTCAGTCCTTGCAGGGGAAGTTCACGGTCGCGTAAGGCACTTTCAGGCGGCAATTGCCATTGCCGGTCTTTTTCAACCCAAAGCCGGTCTCGCGCTCGATCTGCGCGAGCTTCTTGGCGACCTGTCCCATGTCGAGCTTGGTGCCGGGCTCGGTCTCGTCGTCGCGCGGGGCTGCAACGGAGGGTGCATCCTGCTCGTTCTCGACGCCGGGAAGTGCATGCACTTGCGGTACCGGCTTTGACTCGGGTTCCGAAGCTGCGACGCTCGGGGCTTCTGCTTCAGGTTCGGCGCGGGCCATCTCAACCGGCTTAGCTGCGGGAGTTGCTTCATCCGGCTTCGCGGCGGGCCGCTCTGCTGGCTTGGGCGTCGGCGGCACAATCGCTGGTTCCGGCTTGGCGACGGCCACGGCTTTGGCGGCGGGCTTGGTTTCCGGCTTTGCCTTTGTTTCCGTCTTCGGCTTCGCTGCCGGCTTTGCAGCCGGTTCGGCTTTGGCGATCGTTTCCTGCGCTCCGCATCGTACGAGGTTTGCCGGCGCGCGCTTCCAAATCATGGTTTTTGAGAAGAGCTTGGTGCCGGCATAGCCTGTGACCTGAAGCGTGCCGTTCGAGAGCGGCTTCAGTTCAACATCGTACTTTTTCTTTTTCTCGGGGCTGTAGATCCAGCCGTTGTCCCACGTGTTGCCGTCGACCTTCGCGGCATTGCCGATGATCTGACGGCCGCAGCCCTTCGTGTCGGTCGTGTCTTTCACCCACACGACATGGCCGCAGAGAGATGCGCCGCATGGCTTGATTTCGATGGCACCGCGCCCGGTATCGTTGATCCAGACGCCTGTGGGGTCAGCTGCTTGGGCCGTGGCCAATGGCAGGACCGTGAAACCAGTCAGGGCGAGCATCAATGTTGCTGTTCGATGCGCAGGCATGGCAAACCTCACTTTCGAGAAATCGCTGCCTGCACCAAACGCAAGGCGCGCGTATTTCACGTCGGCCCCCACCCGTTCGTGAATTTATGCTGATTAAACGTGCCCGGGAACCCGCGCTGTTCCCATAGTTACAGACGCAAAATGGTTAATTCCTGATTAGGCAGGTCCCAATCCGGTTCTGCAACGCATCATTAAAACTCCGAAAGTGGGCGCAAAAAAGAAAAGACCGGAGTACGCCCCCCGGCGCCTCCGGTCTTCTCCCCCCTCTACCCGTGGGACCGGCAAATTCCTTCCGCCGCGGAGCGTACTCAGCTGCCCGCGGTTTCTTTCTCCGTCGCCTGCTCGACCGTGATGGCTGGAACCATCGGCTCTGAGACATCGCGGTCGCGGCGTCGGGCCTGCGGTGGCTGGAAGGCACGGCGGGCGTGGAATTCGCAGTAGGGCAGGCCCGCCACCTTCTGCTTGCCGCAAAAGTGGAAATCGGCCAGTTGCGGATCGCCGATCGGCCAACGGCAATGGCACTCGAGCAGGGTCTGGATCGACTTGCGCTCGGCTATCGGGATATCGAGTTCTTCAGCAGAGGGCTGGAACGGTTCGGCCTGATAGATTTGCTGGAGTGGGGAATTCGGGGCAGCTGGGAAGCGATTGCCCTTGGGCATCATCCGCTTGTTGCCGGCGATAGGGCCGTTCGCCGGACGCGGGCGGGGCCGATGTGATTTCATGCGAGAGGTCGTTGCGCGGCCGGAGAGGCCAAGACGGTGGACTTTGCCAATCACCGCGTTGCGGGTGACGCCACCGAGGCGGCTGGCGATCTGGCTGGCGCTCAGCCCTTCCGACCATAGCTTCTTCAGCTGTTCGACGCGCTCATCGTTCCAGCTCATGACTTGAAGCTCCATGATAACATACCCCCTGGCCGCGCCGCGGCCACGAAGGCGCGCGCCGGCATTGATGGGTCTCGTCCCGAATCTGGAGCCACTGCCGGAGCGCACGATTGCGCGACGGAGGACGCCGGAACTGAGGCGATGACCGCGAACTAACGCTTGACTGAGAGACGCCTGGACAAACGCACGCGAACTTACGGGAGGCGTTACAACACTGCCTCGCTTACGCGTGCCGGGCACGAAACTTACAAAGGGTCGCGGGATACGCGCGACATGTCGTGGCCGGACAGGCAGAAGGTACTACGAGTAGATTCCCGCCTACAAGGTGAGCCCATGTTCTGGGCGGGTGTTGACTTGGACAAGTGGCTTGGGGGCCACACAGCGATTCGCCGGAGGGCCGTTTTTGGGGGCTTTGGGGTCGCCATCCCCGAAAAACACATTCGAAAAATACGAATCACACACCGGTGTGGCGCGTTGACAGCCGGGTCCCGTCAAAGTACCAATTTCGTCCACCGGCCGCCCGAACAGGCGGCCTTTTTGATTTTTTGGGTTAGGGGGAACCGCGATGGCTGAGCCGCGCGTGGCTCCAATGCCGGTCCGGGCTGATACGGGCGGAGGTACCCCTTCCGCTGCCGTGATGGGGACGTACGCCCGGCAGAACCTTGTGTTCGCGCGAGGTGAAGGGTCCTGGCTCTATACGGACGCCGGTGACGCCTATCTGGATTTTGCGTCCGGCGTCGCGGTGAATGCTCTGGGGCATGCGCATCCCCGGCTCGTTGCGGCGCTCACCGAGCAGGCCGGCAAACTCTGGCACACGTCGAACCTGTATCGGGTCGCGGGACAAGAGGCGCTCGCCGAGAGACTCGTCGAGGTCACATTCGCGGACAAGGTTTTCTTCTGCAATTCCGGCGCAGAAGCCTGCGAAGGGGCGATCAAAACGGCGCGGCGCTATCACTACGTCAACGGCGCGGCTGAACGCTGGCGCATCATCACGTTCGAAGGTGCGTTTCACGGGCGCACGCTGGCGACGATCGCAGCCGGCGGAAATCCGAAGTATCTGGAAGGCTTTGGTGAACCTGTCAGTGGCTTCGACCAGGTGCCGTTCGGCGATCTGGAAGCCGTGCAAAACATGATCTGCCACGAGACGGCTGCGATCATGATCGAGCCGGTGCAGGGCGAGGGCGGCGTTCGGCCTGCATCAGACGCGTTCCTGCGCGATCTCCGCGCGCTGTGCGACGATCACGGGCTGCTTCTCATCATGGATGAAGTGCAGAGCGGTGTCGGCCGCACGGGCAAGTTATTCGCCCACGAGTGGTCGGGTATCACACCAGACATCATGGCCATTGCCAAAGGCATCGGCGGCGGGTTTCCGGTCGGAGCGTTCTTGGCGACCGAAGATGCCGCCAAGGGCATGACGCCCGGTACGCACGGATCGACCTTCGGCGGCAATCCGCTGGCGACGGCTGTCGGCGTCGCGGTTCTTGATACCGTGCTCGAGCCGGGTTTTCTCGACACGGTCCTCCAGCGTGCAAACCGGCTCTCGCAAGGCCTTGCGCAATTGAAGGATGAGTTTCCCGGCATCGTGCTTGAGGTGCGAGGTAAAGGCCTTTTGGCCGGTGTCAAACTTGCACCCCCCGTCGCCGATGCGGTCAAGGCTGTGATCGGGGAAAAACTGCTAGCCGTCAGCGCAGGGGAGAACGTGATGCGCGTTTTGCCGCCGCTCAATGTCTCCGATGCCGAGATCGCCGATGGGCTGTCCCGGATGCGCCGCGCGTTCGCCCAGCTTTCCGCCAACTCCTAAGTTTCCAACATAACGCACAAGGCGCTTCGACAATGGCTAAGGCCAACGCCGTGAGACATTTTCTCGATATCGACCGGCTCGATTCCAAGACGCTACGGCGCATGATCGACAACGCGCACGATATGAAAAAGGCCGGCCGCAAGGTGCCGGCGAAAATGCGGCCCAAGGGCATCGAAGATAAAGTTCTGATCCTCATTTTCGAGAAGCCTTCGACGCGGACGCGCGTGTCGTTCGATATCGCCATGCGGCAGCTCGGCGGTACGACGCTGGCTCTCAATCATACCGATTTGCAGCTGGGGCGCGGCGAAAGCATCGCCGATACTGCGCGCGTGCTGTCGCGGTACGGAGATGCCATCATGATCCGCGCCAACAAGCACGAAACGCTTCTCGAGCTTGCCGAGCATGCGACGATCCCGGTGATCAACGGGCTCACCGACAAGACGCATCCATGCCAGATCATGGCTGACATCATGACCTTCGAGGAACACCTGGGGCCGATCAAAGGGCGGACCGTGGCGTGGGTGGGCGATGGCAACAACGTCGCCGTTTCGTGGATGCACGCCGCGGCGCGCTTCGGTTTCAACCTCAGGCTCGCGTGCCCCGAAGAACTCATGCCGGCGAAACTCTATCTGGACTGGGCCAAGAAAGAGAAGGCCGATATCGCTGTCGGCACCGACCCAGTACGGGCAGTCAAGGGCGCTGACTGCGTCGTCACCGACACATGGGTGTCGATGGGCGACACGGACGCACAGCGGCGCAAGCAAATCCTGAAACCTTATGCCGTGACCGACGGTTTGATGGCCAAGGCCGCAAAGGACGCCATCTTCATGCATTGCCTGCCGGCCTATCGCGGGCACGAGGTGAGCCAGAGTGTGCTGGAAGGTCCCCAGTCTGTGATCTTCGACGAGGCCGAGAACCGATTGCACGCGCAGAAGGGTGTGCTCGCCTGGTGTTTCGGCGTGGATTGAAAAGCAAGAGCCCATGGCAGGTTCCGAGACGAGCACCGGCAGAACTCCAGGACAGACGGTCCAGGGGGCAGACGATCTCGTCGTGCCGTTCTCGACCGATAAATCCGGTATTCGCGGGCGTGTCGTGCGCATGGGCGGCGTGGTCGATACGATCTTGTCGCGCCATGATTATCCCGAGGCCGTCAGCGAAGCGCTCGGTCAGGCACTGGCGTTAACGGCGATGCTCGGGCAGCCACTGAAGCCTGGCGGGCGCCTTGGCTTTCAAACGCGGACCGATGGGCCGATCCGGTTTCTGCTCGCCGACTACGAGGCTCCGGGGCGATTGCGCGGATACGCGAGTTTCGATGCGGACGCCATCGCGGCCATGGGTTCACGACCGAAGCAAGGTGACCTGATCGGCAGCGGCCACATGGCGATGACGCTTGAAAGGGTTGGCGAGGATGATCGCTATCAGGGCATTGTCGCGCTCGAGGGGCAAAGTCTCGGAGCGGCAGCGCTGACGTACTTCCGGCAATCAGAACAGCTGCCGAGCTATGTGCGTCTCGCGGTGGCTCGGCATCGTGTTCAAGGCGACGACAGATGGCATTGGCGCGCGGGTGGGCTACTGATCCAGCATCCGACAGCTGATGTCGAAGACAACGACAGTCCGTCCGCACCACCGGAACAGGAGAACTGGCAGCGGGCGCGCATTCTGGCGGCGAGCGTCGAGGATCACGAGTTGATCGATCCGATGCTGTCGGCCGAGCGGCTTCTGTTTCGACTGTTCAACGAAGAAGACGTGCGGGTCTTCAAAGGTCAGATGCTCGATGCAAGCTGCCGGTGTTCGCGCGAGCGTGTGCAGATGTTCCTGACGCGGTTCTCGGAGGAGGATCTGGCAGGCCTCCGCGACCCCGACGGCAGCATCTCCGTCACGTGCGAGTTCTGCAACACGAAGTATAGTTTTTAGTGGCGCCTTTCGACACGCCTGCGGCGCGCCGGCCGGAAGGCGCGGAGGTGAATTGCGGCTTCTACTCCTCGCGTTCGCGGGCGTAGCTGATGATGGAGAGGAAGCGGATCGGGAGCTTCACCAGTTCTTCCGGGCCGTGCGGGGCATCGGCGTCGAAGAAGAGGCTGTCACCGGGGAGCATCGTGTAGAGCTTGTCGCCGTGGCGGTATACGACCTCGCCTTCAAGCATATACAGGAACTCAAGCCCCGAGTGCTGGAAGAGCGGGAAGACATCCGATTTCTCCGTCAGCGTGATCATATACGGCTCGACGACGAGGCCCGTGGCATTGCCGCCGGAGAAGCCGAGGAGCTGGTACTGGTGGCCGGCCCGGGTGCCGCGGCGTTCGATGACGAGACCCTGGCCGGCGCGGACGAAGACCGCATCGCGCTTTTCTTCGAAACGGCGAAACAGGGCGGTGACCGGGACACCCAGGGCGCGCGAGAGGCGCTGGAGTGTGGTCAGGGATGCTGAGGTGACGCCGTTCTCGATCTTCGACAGCATGCCGAGCGAGAGACCGGTGGCGCGTGCGAGATCCGAGACGGTGATCCCGAGTTTCTTACGGAAGGCGCGGACTTCGCGGCCGATGGCGACTTCGAGGACATTGTCGCGCGCGCCGGACAGCGCATGAGGGTCCTGACTGTCCAGGGCGACGGGGAGGTCGGCCTCGTCCCCATCATCGATGTCGTCTGTCCGTTCGGCGGTTTGGATGTCGCCGTGTTCGTCTTGAGGGCGGCGCTGCTTGTGCGGAGACGGAAGGGGGTTCGAATGGCCTCCGTTTTTCTTTGTGACCGGCTCCGAAACTTTTTTCATCCGCTTTCCAGATTTCTCAAAACAGTCCGACACGCAATTGTGCTGCCGAATTCTTGGGCAGCATCGGTCAAGCAGTCAAAGAAGTACAAGGCCGAAGCGCTATCGGCAAGAATGTGAAAAGCAGGTGTGTCACGAATGTCCGCCCTCGTCACAATGGCAGAGAGCTTTGCGACAGACGTCTGGGCGATCGATAGATCGGGAAACTTCGCCAGCCGAAGATCGACGCCGCAGATTTTCGCAAACATTTCCGGGGCCTTGGCTCCGCTGACGACGAACCAGGCATGGCTGTCGGAACGCAGCAGCGGGTATGTGCGCTCGCCGTCATCGAGGCGCCAAGTGTCGTGGAGACCCTGCAGCCGTCCGTTATCGCCGGCCAGCGGCGACAAGAGGATGACTTCACTGGCGGCCAAGACGAGGCAAAGACCGCCGTCGGGCTGACGATAGGCGCGGTTGGGTATCGCTTCCAGCACAATGCCTCGCTTCTGCATCGCGGAGATCGTTTCGCGGCCTTTGAAGCCGAGGCGGGGCAACGGCGACAAATCCGTGATCGCGAGATGGCGCGCGCCTTCAACCGTGCCGAGACCATCGGCGATGGCGATGTCTTCGAGCGCCGTCCATCGGGCGTCAGCTTTTTCAAGGGCGAGGCGGAGCGGTGTGCGGCGCAGGTGCTGGTCGGGCGCAGTCATATTTGGTGTCGTCATGTGCGGGCGTCCATCTCACAGTTCTTGGCGCGCATTGTCGGGATCGTAGAACGGCGTCGGCACGACTTCGGCCGAGACCATCACGCCATCGACGCGGATTTCAAACCGCTGGCCGACATCTGTCATATCGAGGGGCAGGTAGGCGAGGCCCACAACCTTGCCAAGCGTGGGCGATTTCACCACCGACGTGATGCGGCCAACGATCTGTCCACCGCGGATCACCAGATGGCATTCCTTGGGCACAGGGGCCGAACTGTCTATGACGGTGAACCCGACCAACTTACGGGTGATCCCTTTGGCGGCCTGCATTTCGATCGAGCGCTTGCCGACGTAGAACGCCTTCTTCTTCGCCAGCGCCCAATCCATGCCGGCTTCGATCGGATTGGTGAGGCCGTCGGTGTCCTGGCCGACGATGATGTGGCCTTTCTCGAGACGCAAAATGCGCTGTGCCTCGACGCCGAACGGTTTCAGACCATGCGGTTTGCCCGCTGCCATGAGCGTATCCCAAAGCGCTTCGCCGTAGCCTGCGGGGCAGTGGATTTCGTAGCCCGCCTCGCCGACGAAGCCCACCCGGAGGATGCGGACCGGAATACCGGCGAGCGTGCCCGTGCGAACGCCCATGTACGGGAATGCGTCCTTGGAAAAGTCGATGTCGGTTGCCAGGGATTGAACGATGGCGCGGGCCTTGGGACCGGCAAGGTTGACCGCCGAGTAGGCCGCCGTGACGTTGGCGACGTCGACGTCCATCTTCCATTGCACGTTGAACCACGTCATGGCGCGGTATACTTGATCGACACCGCTGGTGGTGGCGGTGACGTAATAGTGGTTCGGCGCGAGGCGGCAGGCGACGCCGTCGTCGATCACGACACCGGCCATGTCCGTCATGAGCGTGTAACGCGCGCGGCCGACGGGCTGTTTTTCATAAGCCCACGTGTACATGCGGTCGATGAAGGCCGCCGCATCCGGACCGCGGACGTCGAGGCCCCCGAGCGTCGACACGTCGATAAGCCCGGCGGCCGTGCGCACCGCGCGGACTTCATCTTCGATGGCCCGTTGAGCGTCATCCTTGGCGCCGTAGTACGCGGGACGCATCCACAGACCAGCCGTCATGAACTGCGCGCCCAATTCCTCGTGGCGGCGGTGCATTGATGTGAGCCGGGTTGGTTCGAACGCGCGACCCGCCATATGGGCAAACTTTTCCGGGACGAGCGGCGGACGGTAGGTGGTGGTGCCGATCGCCTCGAGCGGCTTGCCGGTGACGCCGCCAACGACGCGGATCGTGTTGAGATTCGCGTGCCGGCCCTGACTGGGCCCGAGGCCGGCGGTGGAGTAGCGCTTGACGAGCTGAATGTCGTCGTAGCCGTCCTTGACCGAGTTGATGATATCCTTGACCGTCAGGTCTTCATCGAAGTCGATGAATTCCTTGCCCTTGCCGCTCTTGAAGATGGGGTAGGGGTGCGTGATGGCGGCCGCACCATGGTCCGTGATGTCGGGCGAGCCGACAGCGGGTTCGCCCTTGATGCGGCTTGCGGCGGCAGCGCCTGTGGCTTGCGCTTGGGTGGCGACCAGCTTGGGCGACCAAACTCCGGCGGCACTGCCCGCCAGCGAAACTCCGACGGGCGGGTTGACGGCCCGGTGCATCTGTAATGCTTCGTCGAAGACGACCTTGGCGCCGGCGTGGCTTGCGAGGTTCAATGCGGGGGAGCAGCCGACAGAGATCAGCACGCAGTCGCAGGTGATCCAGTCGGTCACGTTCGATGTCTTGCCGTGACCCGTGATCGAGGCGACCCCAATGCTTTCGACGCGCAGATAGCCTTTTGCATCGACGAGGGTAGCGTTGTTGACGATGCGGATGCCGCGCGCACGTGCCGCTTCTACGGCCGGAGCGGATGTGGTGCCGAGATCGACGATCGCTGCGACTTCGCCGCCGGCATCCAGCATATCGAGGGCGGCCTCGTAGCCGAATGCATTCGACGTTGCGATCACCGCGCGGTTTCCCGGACGCACGCCATACAAGCGCATCAGCCGCTGAGCGGCGGTGGCGAACAGGATGCCGGGGCGGTCATTGTTGCGGAAGACGATCGGCTGATCGAAGCTTCCGGCTGCGACGATCGCTTCACGCGTGCGGATTTTGTAAAGCCGGTTGCCACCGATCGCTGCGACCCAGCCATCCGTGAAGAGGCCGGACACCACGGTTTCGGTGAGGATCGTCAGATTTGTCAGGCTCCGCGCTTTCGCAACGAGATCACGGCGTAAGGTATCAGCGGCGTCGCGGCTGTCGCCGATGCGTCCGTAGAGAAGCGAGCCTCCAAGCTCCGACATCTCTTCGATGAGCAGCGTGTCTGCGCCGGCCTCAGCCGCCGCAATGGCCGCTTCAAGTCCGGCGGGGCCGGAGCCGATGACGACCACGTCCGCGAAGAGGTAGGACTTGTCATAGTACTTGTGTTCGGCGCGGGGATCGAGGGTGCCAAGCCCGGCCATGATGCGGATCGGGCGCTCGAAGTATTTCCAGATGCCGGCGGGGCGGAAGAAGGTTTTGTAATAGAATCCGACGGGCAGGAATCGCGAGAAATAGTCCATGACCGAGAAGGCATCGCGTTCCAGCGAGCCAAGATGATTGATGGACTTGACCGCGAGCCCCGAAGATATCGGGTGAAGGTCGGCACGGACGTTCGGTTCGTCGGCAACTTGGACGAGCGTGTTCGCGTCGAGGCCGTTCATCGTCAATGCGCCGCGCGGGCGGTGGTATTTGAATGAGCGCGAGAGCAGGACCTGGCCGGCCCCGTACAGCGCGGAGGCTATGGTGTCGCCGTGATAGCCGTTGAACAGCCGTCCATCGAAGGTGAACGACATCGGCTTGGTGCGATCGATCAGGAGGCCGAAGCCGGGCTTGTCGATGCGGCCGGTCGAATGTCCGCTCATGTGGAGGTCGCTCCGGTGTCGGCGCCGCCGGTGACCGGTCTGGCTGCGGGTTCGGCTTCGTCCGGTGCAGTCGCAGTGCTCGCCGCCTGCTGGCGGGCGAGGAAAGCGTCGTAGGTCATCGTTTCAATGATCTCGTCGGTGATCGTGTTGCGACGGGCGACGAACCAAAAGTTGGTGGGTGCGTGCAGCCACCACTCGGTAATTTCGCCAGCGAGGTTCTCTTCCAGGAAGAGATACTCGGTCCATTCCGCATCGGTGGCGGTTGCCGGATCCGGCATCGGCTTCATCTCACCGCCCCATACAAATTCGGTGATGTTGCGCGGCCCGTTGAGCGGGCACTTCAGGATCTTCACGGTATCTCTCCCTCAGTGACCGACCGACGCTGCACCCTTCTCGCCGACAAGATCGAAGGTCGAGAAGCGAGACAGAGCGAAGGGTTTGAGAAGATCGGGTTGACGGCCGGTGGCGACGCATTCGGCCATGCGCTTGCCGCAGACCGGGGTGGCTTTGAAGCCCCAGGTGCCCCAGCCGGCGTCGATGTAATAGTTTTCGACCGGTGTCAGTCCCATGACCGGCGAAAAGTCCGGCGTCATGTCGGCCATGCCGGCCCATTGGCGCAGAATGCGGAGTTCGCCCATGAAGGGGAACAACTCCAGCATGTGGCCCATTAGGCTTTCCTTGAAGTCGAGCGTGGAGCGCGAGGAATAGAGGCCGTATGGGTCGGTCGCGCCGCCCATGACCATTTCACCGCGTGCCGATTGCGAAATGTAGACGTGGAGCGACCCCGACACGACGATCTGATCGAGGATCGGCTTCACGGGTTCAGACACGCACGCTTGCAGCGGAATGGTTTTGATCGGTAGCCTGAGACCTGCCATGCGCGCGACGTGCGAGGAAGAACCTGCGACCGCCTGCATCACCTTGGCGGCGTGGATGACGCCTCTATTCGTTTCCACACCAATGGCGCGGCCGTTCTCGATCAGGATCTTTTTCACTTCAGTCTGGGTGTGGACTTCTACACCGCGCTTCATCGCTTCCTTTGCGTAACCCCAGGCTACGGCGTCATGGCGAGCGATGGCCCCCGGCGGATGGTAGAGCGCGCCGAGAATGGGATAGCGCGCGTCGTCGGTCACGTTCATCGTCGGACAGATGCGCTTCACTTCGGCCGCATCGATCACCTCCGAATTGACGCCCATGTGCTTATTGACTTCGGCGCGCCAGCGCGCCGTGCGCATGGCGGCGTCGGTGTGGGCGAGCGTGAAGTGCCCGCGCTCGGAATACATGACGTTGATGTCGAGCTCGTTGGAGAGCGTCCGGAAAAGTTCGACCGACTCTTTGTAGAAGGCCACGCCTTCGGGCGTCAGATAGTTCGCACGGACGATGGTGGTGTTGCGGGCGGTGTTGCCGCCTGCCAGCCAGCCCTTCTCCAGGACGGCGATATTGGTGATGCCGTGATCCTTCGCGAGATGATACGCGGCGGCGAGTCCATGTCCGCCTGCGCCGATGATGATCACGTCGTATGTTTTCTTGAGATCGGGCTTCCATCGGAAGTGCGGGTCGTCGGGATGCTCCCGCGACAGCGCGTATTTCAACAATGCGAACGGCATTTAAATGCTCCGGCGATGACCCCGGCGAAAATGACCGGCACAGGGGTCGTCCAACCCTGCCGACCATGCCCCCAGTTGTTCCCAAAGTGCAAGTTTTTTTCCGCTTGTTCAAGTTTGTTCACGGCGAGAATTATCCGATCTGCACATTTTTGTTGCAACGCACTGCATGAAAATAGTGACTCCCGTCGAATCCATAGGCACTTAACCTTGACATGTCGCGGCACCGTGCCGCAGACTTTCCGCTCAATAAAAATAGATTGCCTGACAGGCAACATCGTGTGGGTCGGAATTAGCTGGCCTTTCTGGGGAGGTGCCCGTGCAACAAAAAGCAATAGATCCGCGTGTCAACCGGATGTTCGGCAAGGATCGGCTGTGGGCCATCGTGGCTCTCGTGTCCGTCTGGCTGCTCTACACATTCGTCTTCTACTTCCTGATGCCGCATCTGAATGACGATGCGGTCAAAGCGGCCTTGCTGATCAGCGGCGGTCTTGTGATGCTGTTCAATGCTGCCGCCATTTACGCGATGATCAAGCATTACAGCGAAGACCGGACGCACATCTACGGCCTCGACCTGCACTACCTCGACATTATGAAGCAGCGCAAAGGTTGAGGAGTTGACGATGAAAAATGGTGACTACGTGCCGCCGCGCCAATCGGCTCTGGGGCAGTTCTTCGACAGCATGTTTTTGTTGGCTCTCGTGTTCGCCGCTCTGTTCGCACCTCTTTATCTTGGACTGGCGAGCGGCGGCAAAACCGAACTGGAAGTCGCGGACAAGACCACGTGGAGCGGCCTCGGTCAGAATGCCGTCATGCAGGCCGGGTGGGAGAAACTCGGATACACGCCCGAGACGGCTGCGCCTCTCATTATCTCTCGCTTCGATTACTCGTTCGATCAGTTAGCGCTCGGCGTCACGGCTCTCGTCGTGATCGGTTACTTCGTGTTGGTGGTCGCTTTCTCTAAGACCGAATACCGGGAAGTCATCGCCGAACGTTTTGGCCGCCGGGACCGGTGAGAGGGAAAGCCATGCCTGACATCAGCACACTCAACAACTATCAGCTCATCGAATACGGCGCCTGGGGCCTGTCGCTTCTGCTCGGTCTTTGGATGCTGTTCGATACTCTCAAGACCAACATGACCTATTCCGAGGATCTCCTGACCTCGTCGCGCGAAGGTGAAATCGATGACGCCCTCGTGATCGACCCGCCTCATCAAGGAGGTCACCGGTGACACAGACAACAACAATTCATGGCGAGAAAATCTCGCTGCTGCGTGTTCTGGGGCCAGGCCATGTTTGGGCGCTCGGCGTCGGAATCGTGCTCGTCGGCGAATACATGGGCTGGAACTTCTCCGTCGGCAAAGGCGGCGCGATGGCCGCTCTCATCGCCTGCTGGGTCGCCGGTCTGCTCTATACGTGCGTGGCCATGATCGACTCGGAAGTGACGTCGACTGTCGCTGCCGCAGGTGGGCAGTATGCGCAGGCCAAGCATATCGTTGGCCCGCTCATGGCCTTCAACGTGGGACTGTTTCTCGTATTCGCCTACACGATGCTGGAGGCGGCCAACGCAATCACGCTCGGTTATCTGATCCAGACGGTCGGCGGCATGATGGGGATGACGGACGCGGCGGGCGAAGCCCTCGTGCTCCACGACAAGCCCTTCATCGTGCTCACCATCATGTTCCTCGCCTGGCTCAATTACCGCGGCGTCTACGCCACGCTGACATTCAACCTGGTCATCACGGCAATTGCGTTCCTGGCGATCATCATCCTGTTCTTTGCGGTCAAGCCTTGGACAACAGAAGTGCTCCAGCACGAAGAACTGCTGACAGGGCTGCCTTACGGCTGGATCGGTGTGATAGCGGCCTTGCACTTCGGCCTCTGGTATTACCTCGGCATCGAAGGCACATGCCAGGCGGCAGAAGAGGTGCGGTCTCCGGCCCGATTGCTGCCACTCGGAACGATGACTGGAATCATGACGCTGCTGATCGCTGCGACCATGACCTGGTTCATCTGCGCAGGTCTGATGCCGTGGGAATATCTGGGTCAAGCGGTGACGCCGCTGTTCGATGCCGCGCGTCTCATGGATTCGATGCCGCTGATGGTTCTTCTGTTCATCGGTACGATCTTTTCAACGCTGGCTTCGGCCAATGGCTGCATCAACGATGCCTCGCGAGCCTGGTTCTCCATGGCGCGTGACCGGTATCTGCCGCAGTGGTTCGGGGCCGTGCATCCGAAGTATCGCACGCCGTATCGGGCGATCGTGTTCCTGGTTCCGGTGGCCGTGCTGTTTGCCTACTACGCGCCGCTTGATCAGGTGATCACGTTCTCGATTCTGTCGGGGCTGCTCGGCTACACGTTCATGACCTTCAACGTCGTCATGTTCCGCCGCAAATGGCCACTGGGCTCGATCGACCGCGGTTATGTTCATCCGATGCATCCGCTCCCGGCGCTCGTGCTGCTGCTTTTGTGCAGCGCGACCTACTTCGCGGTCTTCCTCGGGTACGGCACGCAGCTGATGGCGATGATGCTGTTCTTTATCATCGCGTCGCTGTGGTTCCACTTCCACCGCTATCGCTACGTGCGGCGCGGCGACCAATTCTCGATGCCCTGGCCGCGCCCGCAAGGCGACTACTGACCTGGGTTCGAGAAGTGTGGCCGCGGCGACGCAGAAGCGCCGCGGCCACTCGTAGCTGACGGAAAAACTGTAGAAACCATGACCGCAGCATTCATCTTCGGACTCATCGCGTTCGCAGCGGTACTGGCGAACATTGCGCTGAGAGATCATCGCCGTGCGCTGGCCGCCCGTCGGCGGCTCTTTGACGACTGCCGCGGAGTGCTCGAGGCTGAGCATTGGTCGGCGGGCGGGGATGGTTTTCCCGCGCTCGAAGGCCGCGCGTTCGGACAGGATGTGAAGGCGGTGCTGATACCCGATACCATGGTGATGCGGCGATTACCGCAGCTGTGGCTTTCGGTGACAATGATCAATCCGCAGCCATACGCGCCGTCACTGTCACTGCTGGCGCGGCACAGCGGAAACGAGTTCTACGCGGTGACGCTCGATCTCCCGCGGCGTATCGAGCCGCCGGGAGGCTTGCCGCTGGACGTGCTCGTGCGCGGTAGCGGGCCGATGGCAGAGGCGCTCTGTCGTGAACTGGCGCCGGTGCTTGCCAAGTTGCTGGCCGACACACGGGTGAAAGAGGTGACGCTGACGCCGAAAGGGGTGCGGATCGTTCGACAGGTCGCGCAGGGTCAACGGGGAGAACATCTGCTTCTGCGCCAAGCTGTGTTCGGAGACGTGACCGTGGAACGGGCAGAGTTCATGCGAACTCTGTCGGATGCCGCGGTGCTGATCGCTAAGAGAGACGCTCACCTGAACAGCGAGGCCGCCTGATGAGGAAAGCGCCACCTCACCCGTATGCCGTTTTGCTGCTTGCGGTCTTGATGCCGGGAGGCGGGCACGTGCTTGCGGGGCAGCCGCAACGCGGCTTCGGCTTTGCACTCTTTACGCTGATCCTGGCTGCGATCAGCTGGCATACGACGACGCCGGACCACTCCTTCATCGGCCGGGCGGCGTTAGGGCTTTTTGTCTGGGCTATTTCAATCCCCGATGCCTATCGGGTGGGGCGCACACAGTATGAGCTTTGGGCGCGTGGGCACGGGTGACGACTCCTTGGGTCCACGGCTTAATGTCTACTCTCAGGAAAAAACTATTCTTGCCAGTTGAGAATTGACGGGGAAGTTGCTACCTTTCCTTGAAAGACGTCCAAATAGGAGGACCCCGGTATGTGTGGGATCGTCGGATTGTTTATCAAGGACAAGGCGTTGGAGCCTCGGCTGGGTGAGCTGACGGCGCAGATGCTGGCCACCATGTGCGAGCGTGGGCCGGATTCGGCGGGGTTCGCAGTTTATGGCGACGCTGAAGACGGCAAGGCCAAGCTGACGGTGCAGTCCGCCCGCGCAGATCAGGATTTTGCGGGTCTCGATGCGGCTCTGTCGAAGGCGATAGGTGCGCCGGTCGAGATCGAGCGGAAGTCTTCGCATGCGGTGCTGACGGTTCCTGCCGACAAGGCGGACGCGGCACGCGCGGCGATCAAAGCCGACCATCCCGGCGTTCGCATTATGAGCGCAGGCGAGACGATCGAGATCTACAAGGAAGTCGGCTGGCCGACGGATGTATCGGACCGCTTTCACCTGAAGCAGATGTCGGGGTCGCATGCGATCGGGCATACCCGCATGGCGACAGAGAGCGCGGTGACGACGCTCGGCGCACATCCCTTTTCGACGGGAGCCGACCAGTGCCTCGTGCACAACGGTTCGCTGTCGAACCACAACAGCCTGAAGCGCAAGTTGAAGCATGACGGCATGACCTTCGAGACGGAGAACGACAGTGAAGTGGCGGCTGCCTATCTCACGTGGCGCATGAACCAGGGCATGAACCTCGGTCAGGCGCTCGAGAAGAGCCTCGATGATCTCGACGGGTTCTTCACGTTCGTGGTCGGCACGAAAAACGGCTTCGGTGTCATTCGCGATCCGATCGCGTGCAAGCCTGCGGTCATGGCGGAGACGGATCAGTATGTGGCGTTCGGCTCGGAGTATCGCGCGCTCGCCGGTCTGCCCGGTATCGACAAGGCGAAAATCTGGGAGCCGGAGCCGGCTACCGTCTATTTCTGGGAGCGGTAAAGCATGCGCACGATCGATCTTGCCGTTACGCCGTTGCGTGAACTCAACGCGGAACTTCACCGGCAGTCGGAAGGAACCAACGAAGCGGAGTGGGAAGTTCTCAATCCGCGCGGTCTGCATGCCGTCGCCGTCGGCGTCGACGCGCCAATCAAGGTCGCGGTTCGGGGGCCGGTCGGCTACTACGGTGGTGGCATGAACAAGAAGGCCACCATCACGATCCACGGATCGGCTGGACCGGGCGTCGCGGAGAACATGATGTCGGGCAGCGTTGTCGTAAAGGGCGATGCGAGCCAGTATGCGGGTGCGACGGGGCGAGGCGGATTGCTCGTGATCGAGGGCAACGCGGCGTCGCGGTGCGGGATTTCGATGAAGGGCATCGATATCGTCGTGCGCGGCAACATCGGGCACATGTCGGCGTTCATGGCACAGAGCGGGCATCTTGTGGTGCTGGGCGATGCGGGCGATGCGCTGGGTGACTCGATCTACGAAGCGAAGCTGTTCGTGCGCGGCAGCGTGAAAAGCCTTGGAGCGGATTGCATCGAGAAGGAGATGCGGCCGGAGCACCACGATCAACTGGCGGTTCTTCTCGACAAGGCCGGCATCAAGGACGTGAAGACGAGCGAGTTCAAGCGCTATGGTTCGGCGCGCAAACTCTACAATTTCAACATTGATAATGCGGACGCCTACTGATGACGTATCACAACCCGCCGACGACGCCGCGCAAGTCCGCCACGTTCGACGACTACACGCTTTCGGAGATCCGGCGCGCAGCCTCGACCGGCATCTACGATATTCGTGGCGGCGGTGCGAAGCGGAAGGTTCCGCACTTCGACGATCTGCTCTTTCTCGGCGCGTCAATGTCGCGCTATCCGCTGGAGGGCTATCGCGAAAAGTGTTCGACGAGCGTCATGCTCGGCACGCGGTTCGCGAAGAAGCCGGTGGAGTTGAAAATCCCGATCACGATTGCGGGCATGAGTTTCGGATCGCTGTCAGCGCAGGCGAAAGAGGCACTCGGGCGTGGCGCAACAATCGCCGGCACGTCGACGACGACGGGTGACGGCGGGATGACGCCGGAAGAGCGCGGACAATCAAAGACGCTCGTCTATCAATACCTGCCGTCGCGCTACGGCATGAATCCCGACGATCTGCGCAAGGCGGACTGCATCGAAGTCGTGGTCGGCCAAGGTGCCAAGCCCGGCGGCGGCGGTATGTTGCTCGGGCAGAAAATTTCCGATCGCGTCGCTGAAATGCGCACGCTGCCGAAGGGCATCGACCAGCGTTCGGCCTGTCGTCATCCTGATTGGACCGGCCCTGATGATCTGGAAATCAAGATCCTCGAGCTGCGCGAGATCACAAATTGGGAGAAGCCAATCTACATCAAGATCGGCGGGGCGCGTCCCTATTACGACGTGGCGCTCGCCGTGAAGGCCGGCGCTGATGTGGTCGTCGTTGACGGCATGCAGGGCGGCACGGCTGCGACCCAGGAAGTCTTCATCGAACATGTCGGTCAGCCGACGCTGGCTTGCATTCGTCCGGCGGTGCAGGCGCTGCAGGATTTGAACATGCATCGCAAGGTGCAGCTGATCGTATCGGGCGGCATCCGCAACGGCGCGGACGTCGCCAAGGCGCTGGCCCTCGGGGCGGACGCTGTTGCCATCGGGTCGGCGGCGCTCGTCGCGCTTGGCGACAACGATCCAGCGCTGGAGGCGGAATACAACAAGCTCGGCACGACGGCGGGTGCCTATGACGACTGGCACGAGGGCCGTGATCCGGCCGGCATCACGACGCAGGATCCGGAACTGGCCAAGCGTCTCGATCCGGTTCGCGCGGGCCGGCGTCTTGCCAACTATCTGAAAGTGATGACGCTGGAAGTGCAGACCATCGCACGCGCCTGCGGCCATAACCACGTGCACAACCTCGAGCCTGAGGACCTGTGCGCTCTGACCATCGAAGCGGCCGCGATGGCACGTGTGCCGCTCGCTGGAACAAGCTGGATTCCCGGACAAGGACAGGGCGGTTTATAACCGCCCTTTCTTTTTTCACTTCATAACAACAAAAATCGACATCCTGCCCGACGTGCCCAAGTGAAGGAAACGGCCATGACACAAGATCTCTCATCCCTGGCGAAAGACAGGGGCATTCGCTACTTCATGATCTCCTTCACCGATCTATTCGGTATGCAGCGCGCCAAGCTGGTGCCGGCAGCCGCGATCGCGGAGATGGAGCGGGACGGCGCGGGCTTTGCCGGTTTTGCGACGTGGCTCGACATGACCCCGGCGCATCCGGACATGTTCGCCATGCCGGATGCTTCGGCCGTCATTCAGCTGCCGTGGAAGAAAGAAGTGGCATGGGTTGCCGCCGACTGCGTGATGGAAGACAGCCACGTCGCGCAGGCGCCGCGTGTGATCCTCAAGAAGCTTCAGAAGCGGGCCGCGGATAAAGGCCTGTACATGAAGACAGGCGTGGAGTGCGAGTACTTCCTCCTTAACGCCGACGGCACAAGGATTTCGGACGGGCTCGATGTGGCGTCAAAGCCTTGCTACGATCAACAGGCCCTGATGCGCCGTTACGACGTGATCTCCGAAATCTGTGACTACATGCTGGAATTGGGCTGGGGCGCCTACCAGAACGATCACGAAGACGCCAATGGCCAATTTGAAATGAACTGGAATTTCGACGACGCACTCACGACCGCCGACCGGCACTCGTTCTTCAAGTTCATGACGAAGTCGGTGGCCGAAAAGCACGGGCTGCGCGACGTTCATGCCGAAGCCGTTCACGAACCTCACGGGCAACGGATGCCATGTGCATATGTCGGTGTGGGACAAGAGTGGCACGCAGAACATGTTCCTTGACAAGACCGATGAGATGGGTCTATCGGCGCAGGGGTACAACTTCCTCGGAGGGATCATGAAGCATGCCGAGGGCATGGCCGCGATCACCAACCCGACGGTGAACTCATACAAGCGCATCAACGCGCCACGCACGCTCTCGGGCGCCACATGGTCGCCGAATACGGTCACGTGGACGGGCAACAATCGCACACACATGGTTCGCGTGCCGGGCAAGGGACGTTTCGAAATGCGACTGCCCGATGGTGCTGCGAACCCCTACCTGCTGCAAGCAGTCATTCTTGCGGCGGGGCTCGACGGCATCGATACAAACGCGCATCCCGGTCCGCGCTACGACATCGACATGTATCAGCTGGGCCATACGGTGAAGGATGCCCCGCGTCTGCCGCTGAACCTGCTCGATGCGATCCGTGGCTTCGATCAGGACACCGGCCTCAAGGCTGCGCTGGGTGACGAATTCTCGGAGGCCTACATCAAGCTGAAGACAGCCGAGTGGAACGCCTACGCGTCCCATCTCACGGATTGGGAGCGCGCACAGACGCTCGATATCTGAGGCGATGTTCGATCATCGATCGTTTGAGGCCCGGCAGCGATGCCGGGCCGTCTTCGTTTTTCTGTGTCGGCTTGGGAGTGGCTGTGAGCGGAGTCTGCACTGCGCCATAGCGTGATCAATCTCGATTGATCACGCTTCGCTAATCCGACAAGTGGGGCGCTGGTCACTCCATGCTGGTGTGACCAGCCGAGAGAAATGGCAGGACATGACTTAGCCATTCATCGGGGGCATCCTGCGGGATCCAATGTGAGGCATTTTCTACGCGGACAAGGCGAGCCCCAGGGATGTCCGATGCCAGACGAGCACCGTCAGAAATAGGCTGCCATGGATCATTTACGCCCCAAACCAGCAGTGTTTCTGCCGAGATCTCCTTATGGCGAGGTGCCAGCATGGTGGTGTGACTTGTATTGAGCCCCGATGCATTTCTGATCAAACTGATCTTACCGGCCTCGGTAATATACGGCGCAATAATACCTTCCAGGAACTCGGTCGTAAGCCTCTCGCTTCGACTTAAGCCATCCTTGAATCCGCCAACAAGAAAGTCGCGGATCTCGGCAACAGATTTATGTTTCCAGCCTGGATGTCCTACTTGGATCATGTCGTCGATGGGCCAGCTGTCGTAAGCTACGATGTTGGACAAAACGAGCTTATTCACACGATCCGGGTTTGCGATAGCCATCATCAAGGCCACGCCCCCACCGGTGTCATGACCGATGAGCGAGGCAGAAGCCAGGTCAAGATGATCCATGAGTGCGAGCACCATAGCCTTTTGAGCAACAAGCGAACGATCGAACAAATCGCGCTGGTCTGACATTCCATGACCAAGGAAGTCTGGCGCAATAACGCGGTGCTGGCTTGCAAGCGCGTCTATGACGTCGTGGTAGAGGTATGACCAAGTCGGGATCCCGTGCATCAAGATGACGGGTGGCCCGTGACCAATATCTGTATACGCGATCTGGACGGGTATGGGTGCGGCTTTGCAAAGCTCAACCTGCTTCTGGCGGGCTGCGAAAGTTTGGTAATTCATGCGAATTCTCTCTTTTTGTTATCGTGCGATCATAAATTAAGGCAATGTTTCCGCGGAGTTGTCGCGACCGGCCGCGAGGTTCAACGCGAAAGTATCGAGGTGAGAGCGCCGAAGGCGAGCTTCGCAGACCGGTTTGAACCCTTTGCTCGGCTGTGAAGCATGGCACCGTCGCCTAACGTCACTATCATTCGGGCAAGCGCCTTAGGATCTGTCTTATCGGAAATCTCTCCCGACCTTTGTGCCGCGACGATCGCTTTCGAAAATGCAGCAACAAGCTTGCGATCGGCTTGCTCGATGACTTCGGTGATTGCGCGATCTTCGCGGCCAAGTTCTCCCGTCGTATTGACCATCAGGCATCCCTGCTCGACGTCACGGCCGGCATCCTCTAACCACAATGCAAAGGCGCTCTGAATTGCCGCGAATGCCGTGCGGTGGCGGGCGTCCAGGCACTGCACCACTCGATCCACGCGCGTTTTCGAGTAGTGCCTCAAGACAGCGAGAAACAAACTATGTTTGTCACCGAACACATAGCGCAGGCTTTGCGCATGCATTCCTGTAGCCTTCTCCAGCATCCTGAATGTGGTGTTGCCATATCCGTTGGCCCAAAAGACTCTCATTGCTTGGCCAAGAGCTTCTTCAGGTACAAAGGAACGCGGTCTGCCGGGGCTTCGTTTCGGGTCCATCATATTTTTATTTACGGTTGATAATAAATTGTCAAGACACCGCTCTAAGTCTGCGGGACCGGGTGGTCTCAGCATTTGCTTGATGTTACCGGTGCCCGTGGCATGAAAGCCGAGTTTCGCCGACGGATGATGTGAGGGTCGGCGCCTGCGAAGTGGGCGGTGATGACCGCGTAGGCAATAGCCGACGAAGCCCCTGCTCACTGTCGGAGGCGTTATTCGGCTGCGATGACGGCCGCGGGCGTCAACGTAGGGACCGGCTTTGCCGGGAGTGGGCGGACATTCGATGTGAGTCGGCGGTCGGCGACGATGTGGGCGAGTGCGCGTTCCGACAAGGCGGTGATCGTGAACAGCGGGTTGACCCCAAGCGAGCGCGGGATGATCGAACCATCGATCACGTAGAGGCCATCATGTACGGCGTTCGAGCCGCGGCCCGCGCTCGTGTCAAATACTTCCGACTTGTGATTGACGACGCCATCCGATGCTTCGCGTCCCATCGCGCATCCACCAAGCGGGTGAGCCGTCGCTGGTTGATGCCCCATGACGGTGCCGGCAAGGGGATTTTTGACGTAATCGCCGCCTGCGCTTTCCACGACGGAGCGGAGCGCTTCGTCGAGGCGGGCATAACAGGGCTCGTTCTGGGCATCTTTCCAGGCGAGCGCGAGTTTGTCGCCGTCGAGGCGGAAGACGCCGGACGCGCTGTCGTGAGAGACGGCAAAGTAGGTTTGCAGGCTTGCGAACGGACCCTTGTAGACGCCGCTGACAAGGCTTTGCAGCGCGCCGAGCAGGCGGCCGTTGGGCAAGAACATCACGGGTAGCGACGGCGCTACGGCGGACGGCACCGCCCCTTCCTGGATTGTCAGTTCGTGATCAAGATTTTGCGCGTCGCGGAATTCGAGTTGTCCGGTGACGGATGCGCCAATTTCCAGGCCTTCAATGCGCGGCGGATAGCCGACGCCGACAGAGTTTACGATCGACTTGGCGCCATAGCCGAACGCGATGATGTCGCCGTTGGCCGAGAAGCGCTGACCAAGACGGTCTGAAACGGCGAGTCCTTGTTCGCGCGAGCGCATAAGGATTTCGGTGGATCCCAGTGTGCCTGCGGCCAGTACCACGATGGCCGCTTCCAAAATGATTTCGCCACCCTTGCCGCCGGTGGGGGCGGCGTGAACGCGCCAGCTGCCGTCCTGAGACTTGGCGATATGGCGGACGGTGATTTCGGTGAACATGTCTGCGCCGTGGCGGGCGGCATCGGGAAGGTAGGTAAGGGCGACGGTGTTCTTGGCGCCGACGTTGCAGCCGGCACAGCAGTCGCCGCAGCGGGTGCAGGCGGGTTGCGCAATGCCGGCTGGGTTGACGTTCTCCGCAAAGCTGACCGCGACGCGCGGTGTGACGAGATCGCGGTTCAATTTGCGGCCGGCCTCGGCGAGCACGCCGAACTTCGTCATCTCCGAGGCGCGAGGATCGCATGCGGGACGCAGCCATTCTTCTGCGCGCGCATAACCGCGGTCGAGGCCACCATCCTGGCGGATCTGCCCTGGCCAGACTTCATCTTCGAAGACGCGGCTATCGGGCCGCAACGTGACGCCGGCGTTGACCAGCGAGCCGCCACCAAGACCACGTCCGACGAGCACATGCATGTCATCGCCGATGCGAACATCGAAAAGGGCGGTATCGGATCCGGTTCTGAAGTTCTTGCCCTGAACCTGGAAGTCGTTCTTCAGGTCAGGGAACTTCGCGGGGAAGCTGCCGGTGAGGACCTCTCGGCCGCGTTCGAGGACGGCCACCGATTTGCCTGCGCGGGCAAGGTGAGAGGCTGCAACGCCGCCGCCGTAACCGGATCCGACAATGATCACGTCATATCGAGATTTCAACGCGTCGAGCGGGCGTGAAAGCCGGGCCATGGTTAATGTCTCCCCTTGGAGTGGGGGTTAGGATTATCCGCTTCGCTCGCTGCGCGCATCTCCTCCAGTCGTATTGTCGGGGAGAGCGTTACCAGCCCGCAACGGATGCGGAACGGATCTGTTACTTTCGACATGTTGATTTCAAAAGCGTAGTCTCCCTGCGAAGCCACCCGGCCGTACGCTGAATAACCCGGCCCTATTCAAAGAAGAGGATTTGCCCATGCACGTGACGATCGACGATGCCCAGAACATCATTTTGGCAGCGCGCAAGGCCGCCGAGAAAACGAAGACGAAGATGTGCATTGCCGTGGTGGATTCTGGTGCCAACCTGAAGGCGTTCCATCGCATGGACGATGCATGGGTGGGATCAATCGATATCGCGATCAAAAAAGCGAAGACGGCGGTGTTCTTCGGCATGCCGACCGGAGAAATCGGCAAGCTTTCGCAGCCGGGCCAGCCTTTGTTCGGCATCGAGCATTCGAACGATGGGCTGATCACGTTTCCGGGCGGGCTACCGATCGTGGACAAGGATGGCGTGCTGATCGGTGCGGTCGGTGTGTCCGGCTCATCGGTCGAGAACGACAACATCGTGGCCGAGGCGGGTGTGAAGGTGATCGGCGTCTCGGAAGTGCCGGCGCATCCCTGGCGGACGTAAACGCCCGAGAGGATCACGACAGCGAAGCCCTCTCTCCCGGAGCGAGAGAGGGCTTTGTCATATTCATTCGAAGCGCGGGAGTTGGCGCATGTCGAGTGTTGGCGCGCCGGCGCCGGTATAGGTGCTGGGCGGTGCGCCCTCGATCGCCGGTGGCGTGGGTGGGAGGGCGAAGCGACCGTCGGAGGACATGGGAACACCGGGCGCGAATGTCGTGGGCCGCTCGATGGCGGCTGGATCTGTTGTTGCCGGTTGCGGCTTGACGAGGGCGTGCATCGCGATCCACGGCAGCGCCATGACAACGGCGACCATCAGAAGCTGGATACCGACATAGGGCACCGCACCCCAGTAGATCTGCGAGGTGAGAACGGGCTCAGTGATCTTGCCTGAGACCTTGTCGGTGTAGGGTTCCTTCGGTGCGACAGAGCGCAAGTAGAAGAGCGCGAAGCCAAAGGGGGGATGCATGAAGCTCGTCTGCATATTGACGGCGAGCAGGATGCCGAACCAGACCATGAACGGGGAGACGTCGGCGACGGTTTCAACGATGGCGCCGCTGGGGTCTTTGGCTGTGATGACGGCAAAGCCCATGGACTTTGCGATGGCGACAGCCTCGGGCGCGGTTCGGAAAATAGATTCCGCCGCGGGCTTCAGGAGGGGCACGAGAATGAAGGCCAGCTCGAAGAAATCGAGGAAGAAGGCGAGCAGGAAGACAAGGATCATCACCGCGATCAGGAAGCCGTACATGCCGCCGGGGAGCGACGTGAGCAGGTGCTCGACCCAGATATGGCCGTTCACACCATAGAACGTGAGCGAAAAGATGCGCGCGCCGATGAGGATGAACATCACGAAGGCCGAGAGCTTGGCTGTCGCTTCGGTGGCTTGGCGGACGATGTTCCAGTTGAGGCGCTGCGGCTCGCGGTTGGAATAGCGGTTGATGCCGGCGAGAAGGAGTGCGCCAACCGCGCCCATGGCGCCGCCTTCGGTGGGCGTGGCAAGGCCGATGAGGATGGTGCCAAGCACGAGGAAGATCAGCATCAGCGGCGGCACCATGACGAAGGTGACGCGTTCGGCGAGCGGGGAGAGAAAGCCCCGTCCGGTTTGGCGGATGATCAGTTTGTTGCCGAGGGCGACGGCGAGCGCGATCAGAATCGAGACGGCGAGGACCAGGATGAAAAACTCCATGGTGCCATAGCCGGAGTTCCACAGTGCGCCTGTACCCACGCCGCCGGAGAGAGCTGCCAGGACACCGAGCGATATCAATCCGCGCGAACCGTCGGGCCTGCGGTGTGCGATTTCCTCAGGCGGTAAGCCGGGTCCGGCTACGGGATTGATGCGGCAGACGATGAACACGTAGAGCGCGTAGAGGCCGGCCAGCATCACGCCGGGCAGCAGTGCGCCCTTGTACAATTGATCGACGGAGCGGCCGAGCTGATCGGCGAGCACGATGAGAACGAGGGAGGGCGGAATGACCTGCGCGAGCGTTCCGGAGGCGGCGATGGTGCCGGACGCGAGGCGGCGGTCATAGCCGTAGCGCAGCATGATGGGCAGGGAGATCAGACCCATGGAAATGACGGAAGCGGCGACAACGCCGGTGGTGGCGGCGAGCATCGCGCCGACAAAAATGACGGCGTAGGCGAGGCCGCCGCGGATGGTGCCGAACAGCTGGCCGATGGTTTCCAGCAGGTCCTCGGCCATGCCGGAGCGCTCGAGGATCAGACCCATGAAGGTGAAAAAGGGGATCGCGAGCAGCGTGTCGTTGCGCATCACTTCGTAGATGCGGCCGGGCATGGAGTTGAGCAGCGGCCAGGAGAGGGAGATCACTCCGTCGGAGTAGGGGGCGAGTTCGACACCCACGACGAAGAACATCAGTCCTACCGCGCCCAGCGAGAAAGCGACCGGGTAGCCGAGCAGCAGGAATGCGACCAGCGCCGCAAACATGAAGGGCGCAAGGTTCTGCGCGAGGAAGACGGCCATGGTCGTTCGTTTCCCCGCTCGCGCTAGTCTTTAGGTAATACGGCGGCCGTCACGGCTTCGTGGTAGCCGCCCTGGGGTCGTGGCTCCGGTATGTCGCCACGCATGATGGCGATGCGCTTGATCAGCTCGGAGAGGCCTTGCGCGAACAGCAGCGCGAACGCGAGCGGGATCAGCGCTTTGATCGGCCATTGAGGCAAGCCGCCCGCGTCTTTGGACTGCTCGTTCTGGAGCCACGAGATCGCGGCGTAATGGTACGACGTGAAAAGGATGAGAGCTGCGGTCGGCAGCAGGAAGAAGACGTGGCCGATGACCTCGATGATGTTGCGCGCGCGCTGCGAGAGTTGCGCGCTGACGATGTCGATGCGGATGTGGTCGTTGTCCTTGAGCGCCCAGGGGGCCGCGAACAGGAACGCGAGCCCGAACAGCCACCACTGAACCTCGAGCCAGGCATTGGAACTGGTGTCGAACAGTTTGCGAATGACGGCATTGCCGGCGCTGATGATGGCCGCGATCAGTATCAGCCATGCGACATGCCGGCCGATCCAGGTGTTCACCGCATCGATCGCGCGGCTCAATCCGAGTAGTGCCTGCATCCCTACCCCGTTTCTCGTCGGCACGCCGGCTTTGGCACCCCGATTGTCGCACCCTTGTTTTCGGGCCCGCCGGTGCTTTCGTATACAGGCGAGCCTTGGTGACTTCCAGCGCGGCCTCTCCTAGTATCCGGCCTCTTCTTGGCAGGGTCCGCTGGCGCACCTTTTCAGAGTGCGCGCGATCCGCCTTACCCCCGACGTTCCCAGGAGCATGGAATGGCAGTCGATAAGAACAAGGTCCTGGACGCGCTGCGCCGCGTCAAGGGGCCGGACCTCACCAGCAATCTCGTCGATCTGGGGCTGATCTCCGAGGTGCTGATCAAAGACGATCGCGTCTATTTCTCGATCACTGTCCCGGCGCATCGCGCGCAGGAGCTGGAGGCGCTGCGGCAGGCGGCCGAAAAGGTGGTCAGCGGTCTTGATGATGTGGCGGGTGCCACCGTCGTTCTGACGGCGGAACGCGGTGGAATGTCTGCGCCGCCGGCTCCGCCGCTCCCCTCGCGTGCGGCCGCGTCGTCGGCTGGCAGCAACGTGACGGAACATCCGCGTGTGCGTGAAGCGCGTGAAAAAGGGACCACGGGTGACGGGGCGGGTGCGCGCGCGGCACCAGCCGGTCCCGCGCCGACGATCACGCCGCGTTCGGCCAATCAGCCGCTCGGCATTCCCGGCATCAAGCATCTGATTGCGGTGGCGTCGGGCAAGGGCGGCGTCGGCAAATCGACGACGGCGGTCAACCTTGCGCTCGGACTGCGCGCGATCGGGCTCAAGGCCGGTATCATGGATGCCGACATTTACGGTCCATCGCAGCCGCGACTGCTGGGCTTGTCCGGCAAGCCGCACGTGACGGAGCAAAACAAGCTGCGGCCTATGGAGGGCTACGGCCTCAAGGCGATGTCCATGGGCTTCATGGTGGACGAGGGCACGCCGATCGTGTGGCGCGGGCCGATGGTGGTGCAGGCGCTGAACCAGATGCTGCGCGAGGTGATGTGGGGCGAACTCGATGCGCTCATCATCGACATGCCGCCGGGCACGGGTGACGTGCAGCTGACGATGGCGCAGCAGGTGCCGCTGTCGGGTGCGGTGATCGTGTCAACACCGCAGGACCTGGCGCTGATCGATGCGCGCAAGGGGCTCGCCATGTTCCAGCGCGTGAACGTGCCGGTGCTCGGGCTCATTGAGAACATGAGTTACTTCCTGTGCCCGAGCTGCGGGACGCGCAGCGACATCTTCGGACACGGCGGAGCGGAATTGGAGGCGCAGAAGCTTGGGCTGCCGTTCCTCGGCGGTGTGCCGCTGCACATGGATATTCGCGAGCGGTCCGACAGCGGCCGGCCGATTGTCGCCACTGCGCCGGACAGCCCGCAGGCGCTGATCTATCGCGAGATCGCGGCGAAGGTCTGGGGCGAGGTGCAGAAGGCGGCGGGGGCTGCGGAGAAGGCGCCGGATCTGATGGTGTCGCCCGGTAGCGACGTGCTGCACGTGGCGTTCGAGGGTGGCGAGAAGTACGATCTCACTGCGGAAATGCTACGCGTAATGAGCCCGTCCGCGGAGGTGCAGGGTCATTCGCCCGAGCAGCGCGTGACGGTTGCCAAGAAGAAGAACGTGCGGATTTCGGAGCTGCGTCCGATCGGTAATTACGCGGTGCGGATCGTGTTCGACGACAAGCACGACACGGGCCTGTTCACGTGGGATTACCTGCGCACGCTCGGCCGCGAGAAAGAGACCCGCTGGGCGGAGTATCTCAGCGAGATGGAAAAGAAGGGGTTGAGCAGGGGGTAGGTGAGCATCCCCACCGATGTCATTCGGGTGGCTGACGGTTGCCAGTTGCAACTGACAATTCACCTCTGTCTGCTCAAATATCTAAGAAACAGAGACCTTGGCAGCGATGCAATGACTAAAGATTTGAGTGCAGGGTCGGATGCTGCCCATCAGCTGATCGCAACGCTGGCTAAACGGTGTCCCGACCTCGAAATTGTACCAAGCGAGCACAGCGCAGGCGAGTTGGGCTGGAACATTCCAGTACAGCAGGGGCTCACCACAGAGCTTTGGCTATCGTTTTCGAACAACGATGAGATGCACTTTAGCCTCGAGAATTTTCGCATTAGCTTTTTTCCGTGCACGGACAGTATTGAAGGCGAGAAATTTGTCGACGCTGTTTCAGGTTTTATCGATGGAACGTACCAGATCATCGAACACTACCGCGGCAGCCGTTGTGTGAGGGCCGACCTTCAAAAGCCTAACGGTGATGAGTGGGAAACAATTGCAAGTTCGAGCCGGCTTCACTGGCCGTTACCGTATCGTAAAACTTTCAAGACAATCAAAAACGGCTGAGGCTGACCAGCCCAAGTTGAAACCATTGCGTTGCGATAGTCTTTGCCCTCGTTCTCCGTTATCCGGCGCTCGGTGGCCAAGTGCTAAGACAGCCTTCGCGTTGAAAGTTGTCTGGGTCCCGGCCGGCTTCGCTGCGCTCGCGCGCCGGGATGACGGTGGCATGAGGGTGCACGTCCCCCTCTCCCCATCGTCTTCGATGGGGAGAGGGTTGGGGTGAGGGGCAGCATCCGCACGGTGCTGGCATACGCTTGAAGCTTTTCAACGCGCGGCTGGGTGTGTGCATGTCTGCGATCGCGCAAGCGGCTGCCGCTCACCCTAACCCTCTCCCCGTACGGCGCGCATCGCGCGCCTACGGGGAGAGGGGCTACGTGCAGCGCTCGCGCCGAAAGTTTTTTCAACCGACTTATCCTCGCCTCTCAACGCTCCCTTAAACTCCTCCTCATCTCCGTCCCTCATTGAAGGGGGCGTTGCTTAAGAGGCGTCTTGTGACGTGGGGCGGGGTGCAGAAGTTGCTGACGGTACGTACGCACGTGCTCTCGGTGAGGCTCGGACCGGCCACCTGCTGGAACGCAGGCTGCGAAGAACGCGCTGAAACGTCGGTCGTATGCCAGAAATCCTGCGCGGGGCGGTCCGTGGGCCGCACCATACTACAAACCTCAGCGGCTCATCCGCCGCCCCGCCCCCTTCGCTTTCGGGTGAAGGAAGAAACGAAAAGGAGACCGTGGTGACATTCGCGAAGTGTGTTGGGGGTTGTATAGATCGCGCCGGTAATGCCATCGCAACAAACAAAGGCCGCATCACTTCGTGACGCGGCCTGTTTGTTTCGTCAGTTGCCCGTTCGGCGGAGCTAAGCGGCCTTGCGGGCGACTGAACCACGGACGGTGGCGATCGGCTTCTTGAAGCGGGCGCCGTCGGTGGGAAGGCGCAGCTTTTTCACGACGGCTTCGCGCGCGTCGAAGGCATCCGCGAAGGCCGTCAGTGCCATCTCGGGGCGAAGGACGCCCTGGATGTCGATTGCGACATAGGCCGTCGAAGGCCAGGCCTCGATGGCGATGCGGCCGCCCGTGAACGACACGGTGCCGGTGACGGCGCCGGTCTTCGGCTGACGCTTCAGGTCCGACGACGTGACAGAGAGGCGCGAGAACGCAAGGGCGCGTCCCACGGCCCGCTGCACAGCGCGGACAGTGCCGATCTCGCCGGCGCCAGTCAGATCGATGGCGACGGTTTTCAGCGATACGGTATCGGAACTTTCGGTCCCGCAATCCACGCGCTCATCGCGCGCTACCACAGCGAATTCTTCCTCTTGGGCGGGGCTTGAACGAGTCAAGTCCATCCCCAATTGGAAGAGGGCGTCATTAAAGGCCATGTGACCCTCCCCAACCAGCAGATAGATTCAACCCGTCCGCTCCTTACCTTAGGGGTGTGGGGATTGCTCCTTGACCTTAGGGGCAGGTGGACGAACGGAGAGGGGTGCATATGAGGCCAGTGCCCCCCCTGCGCAAGAAAAAAATGACCCCGGGGGCAAAATAAATTGCGGATGCGTTTCACCTGCCCTTAACGCGAGTCTGCAAGGGGTTAGCTCGCGTCTTGCGGTGCAGACTTTGCCGTCTACGCTGTAGAATTTTTTGCTTCTAGATTGCGCCTTCCGACTCCGCTGACGCGGAGCCGGCCGGAAGGCGCGCGTTATTGGGCAGCGTCGCCGCCGCTGCCGAACAAGCCGCGCAGGATTTCCTTCGTATCCTTGCCCTTGAACTGCTTGCCGATCTCCTTGATCGTTTCGACGGCCTTGTTCGGGTCCTTGAGGACGCCGCCAAGATCAGGCGCGAACTTTGGTTTTTCCCAGGGACCCTGGACTTTCAGCGGGATTTCCAAACCGCCGATATCGATTGCGCCGCCCTGGCCGCGGGCGTCGGCGACGATCTTCGGCCTCAGCGTGTAATCGATGGATCGGTCGCCGAGCTTCACCGCTCCCTCGCCGGTGACGCGGATCAAGGGGCCTATGAGCTTCAGATCGGCGTTGCGAGCGACGCCGCCATTTATGGCCCAGCTCGAGGTCATTGAGCTGAAGTCGGTCTTCTCAGTCGGCGCGGAGGAGAGGCCACCCAATTTGCCCTGGCCGATGTTGCGCAACAGGCCCGGTATGTTGATGCCGACGATCGCGCCGTCGTTGAAGGCGATGTCGGCGCTGCCGCCAAGGGAGTTCATGATGGCCGCTTGCGTTTTGCCCTGCCCGGTGACGCCGGCGGTGATCTTGGCTTTGCCACTGAGCCAGTCGAGGTCGGCGGCATCTTTCAGGAGCGGCAAGCCTTCGACGCCCTCGAGGGCGACATTTGTCGTTATGCGCGGGTAGGCGAGGTCGGAGGCATCGATGGCGACGAGGCCTTTGCCGCGGCCACCGTAAAGCTGGACGTCGCTGAAGTCGACCCTGAGGACGCCGGCCTTGAGGATCGCGGCAATGTTCGACTGGCCGACTTTGATCTCTTTGTAAAAAAGGCGGCCGACGGTCAGGCGTGCGTCGGCGTCGACGACGTTGAGCAGCGAGAAGTCGTAAGGCGCCGTGCTCCAGCCGGAGCGCTGCGCGAAGCCGCGAACTTGGGGCCCGGTCGCCGGCGGGTTGGCTTTCAGAAGGTCTTCGATCGACTGCGGAGTTTCGGGTGTTGCCGAATTCGCGGACGGTTGCGTGGCGGGGGCGGGCACCGGTGGCGGCGATGTCGCTGATGGCGCGCCGAGGATGGCATTGAGGTCAAGTTCGGTGAACTTGAGGTTGGCTTTCAGAATCGGGCGAGCGCCGCCTGTGGTCACCGCGATGTCGCCGGTGCCTTTCGTGCGATCGATGGCACCCGTCGCGCCGCTCAGAGTCCACGTGTTGTTTGCGGCGGAGAGTTTGCCGGTAACGGCCAGCGGTTGATCGGGTGCCTCGGCGGGCGTCTGTCTTTGTGCGAAGGCCAGCAGGCGATGCAGAGACGGTGAGGACAGCGCGAGGTTGCCATCAAGATCGGGGGCGTCGCTGAAGCGGACGCTGCCGTCGTAGCGCAGATCGAGGGGCCGGCCCTTGAGGTGTGCAATGAGGCGCGCGGACGAGGATCGCAGGAGTTCGTTGGGAGAGGTAATCTCGCTCGTCAAGGTGAGGATGTCGTTGCGCCAGTGGAACGATCCATCGACCCTGGCGGTGCCGTCGAGGGATGGGGCGGCGATCGTGAAATCAATGCCAGATGCTGTCTCGAATGCGTTGGTGCGGAGGTCGGAATAGAGAACGGTGCCTCGCGTGATGCGGACATCGCCGAGTGTGAGCTTTTGCAGCGTGCGGGGCGGGCCTTCGGGGAGCGAGGCCGGGGCATCTGAGACGACGCCGGGATCAGGTGTCGCCTGGGCAAACTGGATTTTGCCTTGCTGCGGGAGCGCACCGGCAAAATCCCAGCTCTTGCGGCCGTTGGCATCGATCTGGAGACTGAGCACGGGCTCTTCGAGACGCACATCTTGCACTTCGACTTCGCGCTTCAGGAGCGGCATGAGCGCGACACTGGCCGTCAGGCTCTTGATGGTGATCAGCGGCGGTGCCGTCATGCCGGGCGGCGCCGACAGCGAAACGTTCGCCATGCTGACGCCGAGAGACGGGTAGAACGTGAAGGATGTCGGGCCCTCGATGACGAGATCGCGACCCGTCTCGTCTTTGACGCGCTGTACGATCTGCTCGCGCACGAAATCAGCGGGTCCGGCGATATAGAGGGCGGCGGCACCAGCGCCGGCAAGCCCGACCACCACCAACAAAATGATGAGCAGAATCTTCAGGACGCCAGTGCCGCCGTCGTCATCGGGTGGACCGGGGCGATAGCGGGTTGCCGGAGGCGGTGGCGGCATGCGGCCACCGGGTGGCGGTTTGTACCCTGGGGCTGGTGGACCGGGTCGATGATGGGGCTGCTGGCTATGGCTTGGCGGAGGCCCGAAGTCTTGACCCGGCCGCGTGGCGCGTGGATCGACTTCCGCGCTGGGACGATAGGCGCCGAGGCTCGGTGGTTGCGTGGGCCGTCGCGGAGGTTTATTCGACGTCATTATGAAGGTCTCGACAGACGCGCGCAGAAGCGCGGTGGTGCGGTGCGATCAGTTTCGAAAGCATCGTTGCTGCCAAGACTTGGGGCTATGGGCTTCTTCGGGCAAGAGATTTAGCGCCGCGGGCGTCGCGCCTGCACACCTTTGCTCTAACAATGAGCCTAAAGGCGGCAGCAGGCGCGAATGTGTTCTTCCGTCCAGCCCTCCCGCTTGCTGGCAGGATTCATATGCAACCGGAAGCTGAGTATGCGAGGCGCGGGGCCGAACGGGATTCGGCTTGGAGAGTCAGAGTGGTAAAGCAGAAGTCATACACAATTGTGCCATTTGAGTGCCCTTAAACCGGTGACCGAATCTCCTAGATTCAATCTATGGATGAATCTAGGTCTCGATTGTCTCTTCGCCGGCCGGTGGCGTTTGCGCTGGGTGGCGTTGCTTTATCCCTGGCGCTGGCCTCGACGGCCGACGCGCTCACCTGGTTCGGCAGATCCGAACTCTCCGGAACTGCCTACGTGATCGACGGCGACACCATTGAAATCGACGGAAAACATGTTCGCCTCGAGGGAATCGACGCCCCGGAAACGGCGCAGGTGTGCCGCCGAGCAAACGGCCGGGACTGGTCCTGCGGACGCGCGGCAGCGGATGCACTTGCTGAACTGGTCGGTGCGCGCCGGGTCACGTGTCGCGAAGAGGGCACGGACAAGTATGACCGGGTGCTCGGCATCTGTTCGGTTGACGGCGTGGATATCAGCGCTGAACTCGTGCGGCGCGGTTACGCATGGGCGTTCGTCAAATATTCGGACCGCTATGTGAAGGAGGAGGCCGAGGCGAAGGCGGCCGCGGCTGGCATTTGGCAGGGCGAAGCTGAACCGGCTTGGATCTATAGGCAAAATCGCTGGAAAGTCGCGGAAGGCGATGCGCCTCAGGGCTGCGCCATCAAGGGCAACATCACAGCAAACGGCCGAATCTATCACATGCCATGGAGCCCCTGGTATGGACGGGTCAAGGTGGCCCCAACGCGCGGCGAGCGCTGGTTTTGCAGTGAGGCGGAAGCTCAAGAGGCCGGGTGGCGCTCGGTAGGGCTTCGTTGATCGGTTGAATATACTGCCGCCTCCGCGTTGACAGACGACGCGGCGCGGGAGATTCTGCCCGTACAATTCCGCTCACTTATTCCGCGAGGACAATATGCGCCTGAGCGCTCAGGTCATCAGTGCATGCCATGCCGCCGCTGCGACTGCCGTATTCACTGCGGGCGTCCTTGGCTCGAGTGGAGCGTTCGCGGGGCCAGTGTGGGATGGGATCAAGGCGGAGGTCTACGGGTCGAGGGCGCTCCTTGATGGGTCGGCGGTGATCAAATTCCAAGCACCGTACCGGCCGGATGATGTGATGGCGGTGCCTCTTGCAGCGGACGTGCATCTGGCGAAGGGGCAGGCGATCAAGTCCGTGTCATTCATCGTGGATGAGAACCCTTCTCCAGTGGCAGCCGTCTTCCAGGTCGGGGGTGCGCGAGAGCACGCGGCGCTCACGACGTACATTCGTCTCAACCAGCAGTCCGATGTCCGCGTCGTCGTCGAAACGACTTCGGGCGAACTGTTCATGGTGGAGCAGCTTGTGAAGTTTGCCGGCGGGCAAGCTTCGTGTTCGGCCCCTCCGCAGGGTTCGCCGGATGAGATCGCAGCGAATATGGGCAAGATGACGCTTGCGCTGCAAGGACCCCGGGCCGTCTCGTCCCATTCGGTCCAGCGTGCCGAATTCGAACTGAACCATCCCAATCACACCGGCATGGTGCTGGACCAGATCACATTGTTCTATGTTCCGCTGCTAATGGTGGAGCAGATTGAAGTCAAACAGGGCGACGACGTGGTGCTGACCATGGCCGGTAGCATTACAATGAAGCAGAACCCCAAGTTTGCCTTCGATTTCATCACAAACGGCGCAACAGAGATGACGGTGACGGCGCGCGATACCAGCGGAGCCGTGTTCTCACGCACATTCCCGATCGGGCCTGCGACCTGAGAATCCCGTTTGGACGCCTGATAAAAAAAGAACCAGCGAGATGCAGTCATTGCTTTCACTGGTTCTTTAATTCAAATCCGCGCCGGACGGTGGGCCGTCCTCACGACAGGAGTCTCTCGTACTAGGCAGCCTCGCTGAGGACGGTGAGTTTGCCGCTCACTTCCTCGATCTCGGCCACGTATTCGGTCCACTCCTGCTTATCTTCCGCCGTTTGGGTCGCATCAGCAATGGATTCCTTGAGATCCGCCGCCGCTACGCCAAGGGCGTAGATCAGCGTCTCGACCTCGGAATCGCTCAATTCGATCATGGGCATCGAAGGGTCTCCACGTCAGTTTGGGAGCGCGATACACTAGTACAGCCGAACAGCTGCCCTGGCGAATCGCGCCTCAAATGCATAAATGACTCGCGACCTGACCCGAACAGGAATCGGCGTTGTACTTGCGAAAGCCCTGCGGCTGTTATCATGGAAGGTGGCGCACTTTTTTCGCGCATCTGCAAGGGTCAGGTACCAGTGATGGATTAGACACTCCGGCGGGAAGCGGCCGTTAAACGCCTCAATCAATGCAAGCTTTCGACTAACGACCGGAATTCCCTAAGGTGATATCTGTTGCAGCAGTCGGAGGTCAGTTGACGCGCCGCTTCCGATGGTTTGTTGGCGCGGCGGCGCTCGCGTTCTTCCTGTGGCCGTTTCCCGACACCGATCGCCTTTTTCGCGTGGCACCGACGCTCAGGGACGCAGTCTGGAGCGTCAAAGGTGCCTCATTCGCCGTGTTTCTTGATCCCACCCACTGGTACCGGTTTCGGGCAGAACCAGCCACGATCGACGCGCTTGCCAGAGATTTGTCCCTGACTGAACCTGCATACCCTGTTCTCAGCGTGAAGGCACTTCAGGAAAATAGTCCGCCGCCTTGGAATGCCTGGTGGTGGCAGCCGCATGTCACTAGCGGATCGTTTGTTCTCGAAGGAAACAATAGCGGCGATCAACTGCTTCTCTTGTACGACCCCGCGACACACATCGCGTACTTTATGGTTCAGAACACCTGACCAATGTGGCCGTCGAAACAGCAGGATTACGACCCTCTATTTTCTGATACCGATTATCCGCCCATGGCTGGTGTCCAGAGCACACCAAATTGTTCACACATTTAGATGGCGCACCGGTCAGGATGAAACTGGGCACTCCTATGTCATTGTTTGCCCCATATAATCTTCCACACCTCTTCGTCTGGAGGGCGCGTGGGGCCGTGTTCGTTGTTTTCTCCCCCCGTCCTCGTTTCACAAATCATCCGCAGGAGCGGTGAGGTCCGGGATGTGGCTGCGGCTGGCTCGGTTATTGGGCGGCTACGCCGCCAGGGCGATAAAGTCCACGGCCACCGCCACCGCGGTCACACGGATGGCGGCTTGTGTTGCGGCAAGCCTCATCAGGCACCCTCCGCTGCCGAAAGGCCGCCGGATGTGCCCAAGGTCTCAATGACGCGGCATCCGGAGACTACGCCCCGCTCGCATTCCGTGACCATGCGCGTCAGTTCTTCGCGCAGGCTCAGAAGGCGTGCGATCCGGCTGTTGACCTTTTCCAGTTGATCCTGGGCGATGCGGCTCGCATCAGCGCAGGAGGCTTCGGGCTGTTCCTGAAGAGCAAGCAGAATGCGCACGCTCGCCAAATCAAATCCCAGTTCACGGGCATTGCGGATAAAGCCGAGGCGCTGCGCATCCCCATCGCCATACCGCCGCCGGCCGTTCTCAAGACGGGCAGGCGGCGGGAGGACGCCTGCGCGCTCGTAATAACGGATGGTCTCGATGTTGACGCCCGAACGTCGGGATAAATCGCCGATCTGCATTTTAAGCCTTGCTCCTGTAGTCGCTACAGGTTGTAGCATGATACTCAGTAGAACTGCGAGGAAAGTCATATGAATGCTGCCGTCCCTGCCACAGTCCGCTACCAGGTCACGGGAATGGACTGCGCCTCCTGCGCGGCCAAAATAGAAAAGGCCGCGCGCGGCGTAGAAGGCCTGACTGAGGTGAAAGTGTCCATTGCCTCGCAAGTTATGACGGTCGAGGTTGACGATCCGGATTCACGCCTGCCGGTTCTGGAAAATGCCGTCACTGGCCTGGGCTACCAGATCGACAGGATCGGCGGCCTCGCCGATGCCGACGACGATGATAAAATCCCTGACCTCTCCCACGTAACGCCGGCTTACAAACGCGCACTGTGGATCGTGGTGCTGCTCAACGTCGGCTACGGCATCGTGGAAATTGCGGGCAGTTTTCTCGCGGGGTCGCAGGCGCTGCAGGCGGACGCTTTGGATTTCATTGGCGATGGCCTGATTTCATTTCTCGGTCTGATCGCTATTGGCTGGGGATTGGCCGCGCGCGCGAAGGCAGCATTGCTGCAGGGCCTCTTCCTCGCCGTTCTGGGCCTGGGTGTGCTCGGTTCCACGATTTATCGCGTCTTCGTGGAGCACCAGCCAGAATCACTCCTTATGGGCGGCTTTGCGGTCGTGGCGCTGCTCGTCAATCTGCTTGCCGCCGGTGTCCTGATCCCGCACCGCAAGGGCGATGCGAACGTACGGGCGGTGTGGCTGTTCTCGCGCAACGATGCCATCGGCAATCTTGCTGTCGTCATCGCGGCATGCCTGGTGGCCTGGACGGCCAGTCCCTGGCCTGACCTCGTGGTCGCGCTCATCATCGCTGCTTTGTTCCTGCATTCTGCGTGGTCGATTATCCGGGATGCACGTGCCGACCTGCGCGCAACGCCCGCAGGCGCGAAGGTCATCCGATGAAACTCTTGCGCCGCAGCGAGGTGTCCTCGGGGTTGAGACAGTTTTCTCCCTTTCTCGTTGTCTTGACGGGTGTCTGCATTGATCTGGGCACCAAGGCCTGGGCGCGGGGCGCACTGGAGCCGTATGGGGCTGTACGCGAATTCCTTCCGTTCATATCGCTGAGACTGACATTCAATGAGGGCATATCATTCAGTATGCTTTCGTTCGGCAGTGAGGGAGCCCGCATGCTTCTGCTGGCTTTCACGCTGCTTGTTTCTGTGGCGATTGCCGTTTGGGCTTGGCGCGCGTCCGGCCTTGAAAGATTCTCACTTTGCGCAATTCTGGCTGGTGCGGTGGGAAACCTTATCGACCGCGCCCTGAACGGAGCCGTTACTGACTTCCTGGACCTGCAGCTCGGCGCGTGGCCGCTTTTCGTTTTCAATCTTGCGGATGTGTGGATTACAGTCGGAGTCGTGGTCTTGCTCTTGGCGTCGTTTCGCGGCAGCAGTGCGCCACGTATGACGGGGCATGACGAAGGAACGTCCTGACTTTTTCTCCCCCTACCGTCACGAATTCATGCGGCTTGCCGCGTGCGTCCCCCTGACCGAAGTGGTCAATCCGGAGTTTAATCCCCGTAGTGGTACCTTTGTAAATTCTCTCTGAGTCATTCATGATGTGGGATAAGACGCGGAGCTGTCTCTGCTGCTACGTCGGGTGCTCGGGGCAATTCAGGGTCGAGTTCGATGAGGCTTCGGGCCTTCTGGCATTCAGAGAGCGCCGTACATTCGTAAGGAGCCTCGGGATCGACATGCGACCCTCGAAGCGCCTCGGCGGCCGATTGGATGTGTTCCAAGGTCTTCGGTGACCATTTGTTGCCGGACAGCTGCAAACTGCGGATCGCCAGCCCGATTTCGTGGCGGGCCGTGCAACCGTTCACATCAAGCCCGCCCTCGGTCGCCTTGGCATTGAGAAGCTTCCACGCCTCACTCAGGTAATGTCGCAGCTCACGGTCTTTTGGTACGCGTTCGCAGAATGCCGCCGTGGCGCGCTCTTGCATCGGGCGCGGGGAGGTAATGATGATCTGTAGCCCACGATCTTCGAAGCGGTCGACTCTGGGGATGCCGATCAGCCGTTCCGCAACGTCAAACGGCACCTGCGAGTTGGGTGCGATCAAGCGGCGGGGTTTGGTGTCGCGGTGGGTAAGCAGGATGACTTTCGCACCCTCGACGCGGGCACGCATTTCGCCATTGACGATGAGCAGCCAGCCGTACCGGTCCGATGTCCAATAAGTCTGGCGTTCCACGCCGGCGGACGTCTTAGGCCGACTGTTGTCATTCACATTGGCTTTCTCGGGGTTGGCGGGCAATGGCGCAGACGCTCCGAGGTCCGGATGCGCCGTTGTCGTCACCCACGAACTATCGCTTGCTTTCCGGTTTTTCATCGCACGCTACTCCCATGAAGGTCCGCCACGTTGCGGCCCGGTCGGCTTTTGCCGAGACTGCGCAAGTCGCTCTTGCATCTGCGCGCGGCGCTCATCGGCCGCCGTCCGCGATGTCTCGTTGCCCTTGATGGCCGTGATGTCCTGCGCGGTTTCGCGGACCTCGCGTTCTCGCTGTTCGGTCTGCGCCATCCGCAGCTGATCTTCGACACGGGTTTCGCGCACCAGATCGCGGATAAGGCTCCGCCGCTCACGCGCCTCGATCATGTCGAGCGCGGCTTCGCGCCGTTCGATGCCTTTCTTCTCGCGTCCATGCCGGCGGTCCAGCGCCTCGTTCTCCAGGCGATGCCGCTCAACCGGGTTGAGGGCCGGGTTGCGCCGCAAATGGCCAACCACGGATCGCAGACCCGGCACGCGCTCAAGCAGCTCGAACACCTTCCCGGCGAGAACGTTGAACAGCCGGCCACCCTCGGCCTTCTGCGCCGCGTGCAGCGCCATGCGCTCGCTCGCGTGGGTCAGGGCCAGCCTTTGGCTCCGCTCGTCGATGACGCGCCTGCGCCGTGCCGCCTGCTTGGCGGCAAGGTCGCCAGCCGACTTCGCGCCGCGCTGCCGGGCCTTCTCACGCAGCCGCTCATCGACCGCCCGCTGCCGGGCAGTCTGCTCGGCCCGTGCAGCATCGACCGTTGGCAGGGTCTCTGCCGGCAAAGAGGCAAGGCGGGCTTTCACATCCTTCGTGCGCGCGCCGTCGACCTGCCGGGCAAGGGCATGAACATGTCCGGCCCGATCCACGACGACATAAGCGCGCCGCTCACCCTGGGCGAGGACATAGCCCGCGCGCTCCAGACCCGCGCGGAAGGTCTGGGCGGTGTCCGATGAGCGGTAGATGGCGGTCACAGTGTTGCGGCGCTGCTCCGGCGTAATACCGGAAGCCTCGGCCATCGCCTTTTCGGCAAAGCTCACATCGCGGGTCTTCTCGAACCGGGCATCGCCCCGGTCCTCGGCGAGCCCGGCGGGCAACGGCAGACCATAGGCATGAGCCAACTCCCGCGCACAGGTGCGGAGCTTCATGCGGTCATGGCTCATGGGGATGGCGCGCATTTGGGCGACATCGATCCGTGACCAGACGACGTGGCAATGCTCGCGCCCGTTCTTCACGTGGAAGACTACGGCGCGCGGCTGGCCGGACAGGCCTAGCTTGCCCTCGATATGGTCGATGGCGGCCATGTACTGCTCGCGGCTCAGCGGCTCGGCCGGGTTGATGGCGAGGCTGTAGAGCGGCTGCTTGCAGCGGGTCGCACGGGCTATGCCCGCGAACTCCGCCAGCGCCCCGTGCAGGTCGTCGGCCACAACGCCGCGCAGCTGCGCAATCTCGACGCGCGTGTTGTCGTACTCGTTCGACAGGTGCGTCGCGAGATCAGCAGCTCCGGTGCGCTGGTTGCCTTTCAGGATCATGGGCGCATCCCCAGGGCCTGAAGGCAGGCGGTCCGCATTTCAGCGAGGTCTCGCCATGCAGCCGACAGGTTCGGGTCGTCCGCCGGGACAACGCCAGACACCTGCATGGCGCGCAGCGCATCGGCAATGTCACCGAGCTGGCGGAGCACGCGGGCAGCGTCCTCCCGGCCAAGGGCGGTACGGCCAGCGGGCTGGTTCAACGCCGCAAGGCGCAGGAAGGAAGCCACGGGCATGCCCGCGCCGTCGGCCAGCTGGCGGACGGCCTCGGCTTCCTGATCGTTGAACCTGGCGGACAGCGTCCTCTGGCGCTGTCGTTTTTCGCTGGCCTTTGCCACGGCCGCCTCCTATCGCGCATCCAGGGACGCGTGATCCCTGGCCGGTCCAGCGGCACGTCAGTCGTGCATCGGCGCTGGTCCATGGGTGGTCCAGGAGGGAGAGGTGAAATCACCCTCCTGGTCGATGGGTGATCCAAGAGGGAGAGCGAAGTCACCCTCATGGTCCATGGGTAGTCCAGAAGGGAGAGGTGAAATCTCCCTCTGGTCCGGTGCAGCGGGATACGCTGCGATCGTCCGGCAAGGCTCGATGCCAAGGCCGGACGATGAGCCCGGGGATGCAACGGGGGGCGGCTCCTGAGCCCCCCTTGCCAAGATGGAGCGCGGACTCTCCGCGCGCACATCTTGCAACGCTCAGTAAGGTGTAATTTCAATTGTATGGGATCAAGGTTCAGGAACGCCAGAAAAACGCTCCGGACAGCCTCAAGCATTCAGCGAGGCTTCATTTGCGCTGTAATCTACAGGACTTAGCGACATTGGTCAAATTCTGGTCACTCTGACTCAGTGCCGCTATTCGGGGCTTGTTTAGCGCATTCCCCGAATCCAATTTCCCAGCTTATCGAAATTTCTTCTTGAAACGCTTAAAATTAGATACAATTTTATCTATTCGAAATTGGCGCTTTCGAATTCACGCAATCAGCCATTCCCCAAAAACAACGATTCAGCCTCGACGATGTAATCAGCGAGGTCGTCATCGACTCTGCATTCAGCGGCGATGACACTCGGCCAGCGACCTTTGCCGTCGGGATGGAAGGGCGCGTTCCAATCTTCGATGAGGATGCGCGTGAGAGGCAGGTTGTTCATGCCGACCGCGATGTGCAGCGCCGTGAGCCCGGTGACGGGATCGCCAGCGCTCACATCCGCGCCGTCCTCCAGCGCTGCGATCACGGCGGCGCTGTCGGCAGCGTAGGCGGCTCGCAGAAGAGCGCTGTTCGGGTCGTGGCTGCCGGAGCGGTCACGGCCGCGCTGCGGAGTTTGAGCGGCCATTAGCTGTCCTCCTTGGCGCGGTCAAACAGGACGGGCGTCGTGCTATGGAGCGTCGTCCCTGCAGCCGGTCCGGCATCGAGCCCGGCGCGCGATTCATGACCTTGGCCTCCCAGCTGGCCATCGGCCACCCAGTCGAGCCAATAGATGCGCGGCGTCCCTGTCAGGACGTTGCGCATCACTACGAAGAACGAGCCATTCGGATGAATGGCGATGCCCTCGTAAGCGCGGCGGGGTGTGGTCGCCGCGCTCGCCTCGGCCGGGGGCCTGCGGTCCCAGTTGCTGACAAATTCCCGGACAATGGCAAAGGGGTGAGCGGGGGCCGGGTCGATCTCAACGGCCGAAAAGGGCACCCAGTCCTCGGCATCCCCTCGGTACACCCGCATCCCGCCGCCGGGGTCGGCCGCGCGCCGGGCACGGCCGCTATAGCGGCCGGTCATCGCCGGCGGGACCGGGCGACAATCATGCCCGTCCCGCCAGACCCCGAGAAAGGCAGCCAATTGCTCGCCGAAGGCGGCAAGGGGATCGCTGTCCGGCAGGGTACCGACGAACTGGGCGCAAAAGCGAATGAGGGCGTCATTGGAGCGATGGGTGTCGCCGAGGAACCGCTGGAGCGTTTTTAGCGGTACGCGGTCGAGGGACAGATTGTTCGCCGCCGCGATCTCCTTCTGGAGTGTAGGGACGCCGATGGCGCGCTGCTGCATGTAACGCAGCAGCGCGCGGCGGATGCGGTCGCGGTCCGCCAGATCGAACCTGTTCTTGGTCTCTGCCGTCCGCGCTGTCTCCATGCCGCAACCTGACCAGCCTTTGCCCAATCCGGGCATACGACTCCGCGTCTATTTCCAGAACACTCACACAGTCTTGCACAAGAACGCGGGAAGAAAAACGGTCATGGCTAACCCTCAGCGACAGGGCTCATCAATCAGCATGTTTGCTTTGGCCGCCGCCTGCGCGTGGGGGGCCTGGAGCGTGCCGAATGATGCCGCGCAATGGTTTCTGGCGGCGTCAGGTGCGGTCGCTGCTATTGCCGGCACAGACCGGCGGCGGGCGGAGCATGACCGCGAGCGCAAGCGTCGCGCTGCGGAGACGCCTAGCGGGGTCTATGGCACGGCGTCATTCATGACGGGCGAAGAAGCCGCGCGCGCCGGTCTCACCAATCCGGCCGGCCTGTTCCTCGGGGCGCTTGATGGGCGGATGCTGTTTCACACCGGCAAGGCGCATTGCATCTCCGTGGCCCCGGCACGATCCGGCAAGGGAACGTCGGCTGTTATTCCCAATCTGCTGCATTCCCAAGCCAGCACTTACATCATCGATCCCAAGGGTGAGCTGGCCGGTGTAACGGCACGGCACCGGCGCGAGACCTTCGGGCAGAAGGTCATTGTCCTGAACCCTTGGGGCCTGCACGGCCTACCGAAACATCGCTTCAACCCGCTCGCCTATTTGATCGATATCTACGAGGACGAAACGATCCGGCGCGGCCTCACAGAAGAGGTCGCGGCGCTCGCCCTGCAGCTGGTCCCGGAGCCCGAAGACGCGCGCAACAAGTTTTTTCGCGAGGGCAGCCGCAAGCTGCTGCGCGCCTTCATGCTGCATTTTGCGAGCCGGGGACGGCCCGCGTACTGCACGCTGCCAGAGCTGTGGCGCGTTCTTCAGAACGCGAGCCGCATGGACGAAACGCTGATCGAGATGGCCGGGTCTGACGCGCTCGGCGGCGTGGTCGCAGACTTCGCCGACGACATCGCTCGCACCATCGAAAAGAACCCCGAAAGCTTCCAGAGCTTCATTGAAGGGGCAACGCAGGCCGTGTCGATTTTTGACCCGGCCGGCTGGCTCTCCGACAGCGTTGCCGCCTCGGACTTCTCGTTCGCCGAGCTGAAGACGGGCAAGGTCAGCGTCTATCTCGTCATCCCGCCGGACCGCGTCGCCACGCATGGCGCATGGCTCGGGCTTCTCACGCGGCAGGCCATCGCGGCGGTTGCGCGCCAGCCCGGCAATACGCCGGTCCTGTTCATGCTCGATGAGTTTGCGAACATGGGCAAGCTGGCGGGCCTATCGGAAAGCCTGACGCTGCTGCCGGGTCTGGGCGTTCGCGTGTGGATCATCGTGCAATCGCTCGACCAGCTGCGCACTGTGTATGGGCGAGAGGCAACGAACACGATCCTCTCGCAGGCCGAAGTCCAGCAGTTCTTCGCGGTCCAGGACCATGGGCTCGCAAAGATGCTGTCCGATGCGCTCGGTCAGCGCACCGTCAAGACCCTCTCGGTCAATCTCGGCCGCAAGGAAGACGATGACCCCGGCGAAAGCCGCGCGGAAGCGGCGCGCCCGCTCATGAGCCCGGACGAAATCCGTCTGATGCCGACTGGCCAGCAAATTCTGCTGATCCAGTCGCACCGGCCGATCCGTGCGCAGCGCGTGCCGTTCTGGACCGTCGCGCCCTGGTGCGACTGGGCCGCACCCAATCCGGTCGAAGGCACCCATCCGCGCCCGGAGCCGACATATCGCCTGACCTATAGGGAGAAGCGCGATGACTGACCGGCGCGAATTCGAAGTTAAGGTAGAGTCTGCCGAGTCGGACACCGCCACGCAGGACTGGGAGCGCCGCCTTTACGCAGTCGCAAACTGGCTCGATGCGCGGCTCGGCATCCGCTTTTGGATAGTGGCAGGCCTCGTCATTGCCAGCCTCGTTGTCGGCACGCCGCATATTCTGGTCCACTATCAGTGCTACGGGCGCTGCGGCCAGAACGCGACTGAGTTCAACTGCCAGTATTTCGGCGTTCGGGGTTGGCAAACGGCGGCACCGGAGCACGGCAAGTGTGCTCGGATCAGGCTGATGTGATGGGACTATGCCCCATATTCCTCAGCAGCAGAGTGGTAGGCGTCGAGCAAGTCCAGTTCGGTGAAAGGTGTCTTTTCTGGCACCATCATGACGCGGCCCGTCAATGCGATCCCAGCCGGGATATACAGAACGTAGCCGCCCTTAGACGACGCAGTCGCTGAACCGACACGGTGCACCTTGTGGCGCTTCTGTCCTTTGTATTCAAAATTCTCAAAAACGATTAGTTCGTAACGCTCTGTGGATTTTAACTTCGCGGCCATTCTGAAACTCCCTCCGGCAGAAATTGATATCAATTCTGAAGGGAGTTTTCATTTCAGACAAATATATTCGGCCGACCTAATATAGTTCGTGAGACAAGTTCTCTTGGGCGACTGATTTTACTGCTATCCCTCAGAGAAGGGATAGCTGCCGATCTGTTGGGTCTTCGATGCCATAGACCTGACGAGCCTTTGCGATCGTTGTCTTGCCTTCGAAGGTCGGCTTCATGATCGCATGGTTGTGCACCTCCCACGAAATCCAGATTTTCAGTCCCGCTCCCTGATAGGTGAGCGACAGTCGGTCGGGACCGCCCGACCCACCGAAGATGCCCAATTCGAAGGTGAGCGCGTCAGCAAGTTCCTGGTCTGTGAGGCCTCGGTCAGCGCGGTCCGCCCAACGGGCTTTACCGCCGGAGAAGCCCTGTGTCGCCGTGATGAAGCCGTCGCACTTATCGGCTTCAGTGAGAATGCGCGTCATGGCACTTCCTCGCTTTCAGCATCGAAATGGATTTCGGCGAGTCGGTCGCAGGTGCCGAAGTCGATGTTGGCTGCCACGCAGAAGTGTTTTAGATCGGCAAGCAGATCGCAGACGGCTTCTTCGTCGTAGGTGGGACTTTGTCCCCGGGTCCAGGCGGCGCGCGCGAGTGCGGCCATGGCGGTTTCGATATTCGCAGAATTGCACATGGTGTTGTCCTCCGAGTGGGGAGGGGCGCTTACGCGCCCGCTCCGTTGTTGTTTTCACTCGGATGGCGGAGGACAATGCGCCCGCCATTGACCGGAACCAGGTCGAGCTGAAGGGTCAGGCCTTCGCCGTCCTGATGCGTCCACGCCGCGCCGATGCGGGTCCAGAAGGCTTTGTCCTCGTTCCCGGCGACGTGCCAGGCGATGTATGCCGGGGCGCGATTTTCGCGGGCGGGGCGGCGGTTCTGTTTTTCATTGCGTGCCATGATGGAAGCTCCTTTCGCTTGGGTTGATCTCGACACGCTGACCGTCAGAGCGGGCGGAGAAGCGGACGGTTCACGGCGGATGCGGTGGAGGGGAATCGCCCGGCTTGCAGCAAGCGCAGCGCGGCGAAAGTCGGGGACACCGCCGCATCACCCGTAGGGCCAAAGGGCCTTGAACCGGATGCGCGCCCGGTCAGGTTCAGGCGTAATCAGTCGAGGAAATCCTTTGCGGAAGTTCCGGCGCTCAAATGCACCGCAGGGCAGAACTGCTGCTCACCGCAATCGTGAGTGTTCTGGGTTTGGATGCGCACGACGCGGGACGGATAGCTTTCTATGCCGCTCAACGCGGGAGGTGGCAGTTGACGTGGTGATGAGACCGACACGTGAGCGCGGGGTAAATCCGGCGGCGGTGCGCGCTCGACCTCGATGCGATAATATAACTTATGACAAATAGGGCGCGGATCAGACCACCAGATCAACGGTTTGCCGCCAATCGGCCCATTTGCATTCTGCAAATCGCCACGCACGAAAACGACGAGCTGACAGCGTGACCAGCTTGTGGCCACGACCGGCGATGATGCTCCGATCATAAGAGGTGCAGCTCGAACGCAGGGAGTTGCACCATGAGAAACGATCCCACCAGACATTCCGCCGGTCTTGAACTGAGCGAGGATTTCGTAAATCGCGCCATCGCGCTGCGCGGCGGCAAGAATCTCGACGGCGCGTTCCTGATGGACTTGCTCGATGCGGGTCTGGCCATCATGGAGCTGTCGGCTGGGAACCATGATGAGCGTTGCAGCAATCCGGACTGCGAGGGCTGCCGCGTCCGGCCTCTGGAGCCGTCACCGACCATCATGGCGGAGTTTGCTGATGTTCATGCGCAGCTCGACCGCTCGTTGGAGAAAGCACAGGCCGGACATCAGACCGAGCGTGCGATCACCATGGCGGTGTCGGAAGCGAGCCTGATCTTCATGGCGTGGCTCGACCGCATGATTGAGAGCCGCATTCAGGGCGGGCTGCGCGTCGTAGGCCCGGAGATCAATATCGACCAGTCGGCAGACAGGGAACGTGCCGGGCGCTACCTGTCGAACCTCATGGTCAGCAGCCTGGAACAGCAGATGGCGGAGTTTGTGGAGGGGCGGCATCCCCTGCTCTTCCCGCGCCCGGGCAAGCCGAGCTGATTGCTCGTCACCGCCATGAAAACAGAAACGGGCCGGCTCATCGCCGGCCCGTTTCGCGTTGGTGGCTACCACCACGAAGAGTAGTAGACGATCAGCCCGTCGGCCATGGCCTCACGGGCCTTGGCGATGAAGCGCAGGTCATCCTCGACTTCAGAGCCGTCGCTCTCGCCGAAGAAGAAGCCCGACGTGCGCGGCAGGTTTCCGGTACGGATGTCCGCTTCGAGCCGATCAAGGTCTTCGGCTGTGAGCAGGAGATTGACGCAGTTGAACGCTGCGCCCTCGCCGCCTTTCTCGAGGTAGAGTCGTTCCATCCAGCCGTGCAGGTTGGGATGCTTGCGCCAGTAGTGCAGCTCGCCGTAGTGCTCGACTTCGAAGTCGACGGGCGATGCCGGAGCGGCATCAATCGTGTGAGCGAACATATCCAGTCCCATTTTCTTTCCTTTCGTTCGTTGTTGATCGTCCCGAAGGACGCGGACGAAAGGCCGGGCGGCATGGGCTGCCGCCGTCATGGTCAACACGGCCCGCCTCTGGCGGGGTGGTGCGGGCAGACCATTGACGGCAAAGCGCCGTCCGGCAGGACAGCGGAATTACAGAGGGTGACAACAAATGAAAGGAATGGGACGGGTGACAGGGGTCGCGGCGGTTCGCTTCAGGGAAGCCTGGCGGCGGACTGTCGTTGGCGCAGTTCGTTCGCCCATGTGGAAAGAGCGTCAATTTCAGCCGACAGCGCTTCAGGTCTTGGCAAAGGGCGGTTCAGGGCTGCGGCAGCACTGTGAAGTAATTCGGAACATCGGCCGAAGCCTTCCCGCATGGCCTCGCAATCAGGAACGGTGATCGCGGTCAATTTGACCAAACCAGGTGTTTTCACTTCGTTGGAGAGACGTCGAATGACATGACCGACAACTTCCTCAACGGCGATCTCCCATGTGTCGCGAAGGGCTCCGGCAATAGATTTAACCGACTTCCGCCACTCGTCATCATTGCCTTGATCGAAATGATAGCGTTCGTTCGCAAGCTGATTAGTCAAACTCGTTGTGATGTCGCTGACCTTCCGCGCTTTGAATGGTGGCTCACTGCGGCAATAGCCCGCCTTTTCTGCCCCTCTGCTGACGGAGCAAATTGCTAGCTGCGGTCTCGCTTGAGCTTCGTCGGCTGCACGGTTCAGCTCGAACAGAAAGGCAAGATCATGCGTAAAGACAATCACTTGTCGATGCGCGGCTTCGGCGATAAGCCGTCTGGCTACAGCTTCCCGGTGCATGTGGTCGAGTGACGAAACGGGATCGTCGAAGACGATGCCGGACTTGTTTTCAGTAGTGGCCAGTTCGGCCATGAATGCAGCCAGGGCAACGCAGCGATGTTCGCCTTCACTTAGCACCTGCCCTACAGCAGCGTTGGGCTTCCGCGTCAGCGCGACCTTGAAGCGGGGGATTCCCTGCACGCTGTTCTGCTGGCGCAGTTCCACAGCCAAACCGGCGATGTCAAAGCTAGCGGCCTCACGCGCAAACTGCGCCCGAAGCGCGTCAGTTACCAATGCCTGCGCGATCTCCGTGCTCTTCGTGGTGATGCGGTTAGTGGTGGTGTCGCGCTGTACCGCTTCAAGCTGCGCGATCTGCTTCAGGCGCTCGATTTCCGCAAGAACATCGGCCCTGATGCCGCCAAGCCACTGACGATCCGCAATTTCGGCTTTTTCGGCGAGAAGAGCGGCGCGCGCGGCGGAACCCGCTTCAGCGGCAAGGCCGTTGGCCCGCACTTCAATGTCGGCGACCTGATCGATCAGCGCTTGACGGGCGAATGTAACAGAAGGTGCCGCTAAAGCTGCGGCTGAATCGGTGAGGCGTCGCCTGATCTGGCGATGGCGCCACAGTGCACGCAGAGCGTCGCTCCTTATCTCCGCCGCCAAGGCGTCTTGCCGGAGCTCATCGCGGACGGTCGCCACGATGTTCGCAAGCTCGGCCAGTGAAAGAGACGCGCTCTCGAACGTCGCAAGTGCCGTTTCGTAAACTTCGCGCGCAGCCTCAGCGCGCTGCTGGCTGTCATCGCGCACGAATGTCTCAAAACGGTTGAGACGATCTGCGGCAACGGGGGTTAACTCCTGTTGGCAGAGCACGCACACGCTACCAGCCCCGGTAACCGGGAAGTGTTGGTGCGGATAGGCTTCTTGCTCCGAAAAGGCGCGTGCGCTCGCCCATAGCGCCTGCCAGGCATCCGAGCCGATCTGCGGTAGTGGTTCGGCTCGGAAAAGCGCGCCGGACGCAGCTTCCGCCGCTTGCCGCGCGGCTCTGGCATCGCCGGCGAGCTGCCTCAGGCTGTTGGCAGTATCCTCACTGATCGATGCGAAAAGCCTGGTGAGGCACTCGATGTGCCCCTCGACCTTGGCCTTCAACGCGCCGAGCTGACGTGCCGCCCGCGCGGGATCACCGGCAAGGTCGGCCGTTAGCTGCGCCAAGCGATCTTGCTCTGCTTGGGTGAGCGCGGCCAGCGCCTCTACTGCTGCCGGGTCAGTGTTGGCTGCAAGTCTGAGCATCAGCTTGCCGACCGCTGTATCTCGGCTGCAATCTGGTGACTTGATCGCTTCGGGCGTCTGCATCGTGATCTGCGTAACTTCGGCCACGAGCTTGTCCTTGACGGACTTGCAGAGTTGGGCCAACGCGCCGAGCAATTTGAGCGGATACGGGGTATAAGCCACGTCATTCGTTTCATCGACGTGTATGTTCGCGGTGCGGGAATCGAAAACGCTGATGGCCGACAACGCGGTGTCGGCTGTTTGCCCTAGCTGCCAAGCGCAGGAGCGATTCTGACCGCCGATAGCGTATTCAATCGTCGCGCTCGGCGTGCCCGGTGCGGCGTCATAGATGTCGGGTATGATTTCCTCGGCGCGGCCCGGCATTCGGGCTCGGCAGGCCCTTTTGAGGATTCGCGCATAGCCAGATTTGCCCGACCCATTATCACCATAGATGATGGTCAATCCCGTTCTGTGGAGCGACAGCCGCTGGTCGGGTGCCAAGGCATTGACGTGCCGGACACCGTGAATTTGCCGGAGATAGACTTCACCCTGAGCTTGGTTCGGATCACGCAGATGGCCGGCTTCAAGCGGAACAGCCGGACTGTCCCCTTTGCAGATAGCAACCAGTATATCGATTTCGGCCGGTTCGATGCCCGGCTGCGTCGCAAGTCGGCGCAGCGCATCGCGTTGCCAAGCCGGAATATCGGCAGACCACGCAAGGATACTGGCAAGCACCTCCGCTTCGGTTGTCACTGCCATGCCCCCTGATTCATTCTTCAGCTGCCCCGTTTTGTCAGACGCGCTGCTTTTGGATCGTAAATATACTCTGTAATGGTCCCATCCTTGATCCTCTCCACCGCGTCGTCGATTACGAACACGGGGACCAGGAACCATTCGCGGGGGACAACTGGGTTGCCGAAGCGATCCTTGATCTGTATGTCGAGCCGGGCCGGGTCGAAGATGCGATGAATGAGGTTTTCGAGCTTGGTGCGGTTGATATTGGCCAGCTTGTAGGTGGCGATGATATCGACGTCGGCCAGCAGGAAAGTCGGGTCGAGCTTCGCATTGGCGAGCCGCGCTTTCAGGTCACCGCCCGTCACACCGATCTTGTGCAACACGTCGCGATGCTGTGCGATAGCAGGATCATTGGACTTGCTGCGGAGCACATAGATCGTGCCGCTGGCGAGGTCACCGTCTTCGCTCTCACCGGCGAATAGCGGCCCGGCAACGGGATCGGTGATCCGCCTCCCCGCTTCGTCGCGGTGGAGCGCGCGTTGCAGCGAGCGCAGCAGTACGTCGGCCTCCGTGCCGTTATCGTAGATCACGCGCAGACGGCTGTCGCGACGCTCGTATTCGGTCATGAACTCTTCGCCGACTTCCGCGACATAGGCGATCTGGCCGCCGACGATGAAGTACTCGCCCTGCTGGATTTCGGCCATCGTTTGGAAGGGCCGCGTCTTGCGCACGCCGGCGTCGAGGTCTTTCCTGACCTGGGCGAACAGCGGCTTGAATTTGTCGAAGTCTTTGCACGGGGTGCGGTTGGCTATTTCCTCGGCCGCTCGCTTGTCGGCCGCAGTCCGTACATGCCTGAGTTCCCTGATGTCCGAGGCTCCGGCAGCACCTTCGAGTTCCGCCAGAAGCTCGTCGTCGTCCATAGTCTCCGAGGGCGCCGCAGTAACGGTTGCTGCCCCGGCGAGAAGGCCTTGATGATCAAAGGGGGCCAGAAGCGAGCGGCATTCTTCAAGCGCCCGGAGCCGGTCTAGTCGGACCGCATACAGTCGTTCGAAGATATCGCGGTCTTCGCCATGCTGCGGAGTATGGCCATTTGTTTCAGTGAAGCGCTGTATTTCCTCAAAGCCAGCAATTATGCGTTCCTCGCGTGCGGTGCGACCGCCCTTCTTCTCCGGTTGGGCGAAGTCGTCCAGTTCCGCGCGCAGCTCATCAAGATCAAGGTCACTCATAGCGGCCCTCATCCTTGAAGCGGACAAAGGCGGCAGCGCCCTCGGCCATGCGGCGCTCCCAAGCGTCTTGGGAGTCTATGGCCGGCAATCGTCCGCGCTCCTTCTTGAATTTGACCGCGCGCACAGCCAGTTCCTTCGCTTCCTCGGGCGTCAGGCTGGTGCGTTTGGCAGCGATGGCTGCCGCGACCTGCTTCAGGCTATCCTCGCTCATGGTCTTGGCGAGGATGGCGTAGGCTTCGCCGAAAGGATTGATCCGGTCGATGAGGTCGATGTCGAGTTCGCGAACGTCCATCGCGAATTTGCGAACGCCATCGATTAATGCGGTATTGGCAGCAGGCTCGGTATCCCGGCCGCCACCCGCGCCGCCTTCACCATCGCCAAGGACGATCTGCTTTGCCTGCTGTGTCAGGTTCAGTGCAGCAATGGCATGCTGACGGACCGCCTCCTGATCGCCTTCGTCAAGCTCGGGGTACTTGTCCTTGATGATTTTCCCCATGCGGACCTGGGTCAGCTCTTCGGGGATCATCTCCTCGTCAAACAGCCCGCGTTCGATGGCGGTCTTGTCCTGGACAAAGGCCGCAATCACCTCGTTCAGGTCCTCGCTGCAAATCCGTGAGGCCTCCTTGCTCTTGGGTTCGGCGAGGCCCTTAATCTCGATGTGGAACTGGCCGGTTTCCTCGTTGAAGCCGACATTGCCTTTGTTAGGGTCGTAGCCACCCTCGCCATAGTCAAAGCCTTCGACCGGGCCGCTTTGCGGGTTCTTCGGTGTAAAGTTGAAGCGCGGTGCGAGAACCTGCTCCATAAGCAAACTCGCGGCGATGGCCTTCAGCGTGTCGTTCACCGCTTCGGTAACCGCTGCTTCAGCGGCATCCGGTTCGGCAATCAGGTTCGTAAACCTCGCGCGAGTCTTGCCCGGCGCGTCCCGCGTCGCACGACCGATGATTTGCACAATCTCGGTGAGGCTGGATCGGTACCCGACCGTCAGAGCGTGCTCGCACCAAATCCAGTCAAAGCCCTCCTTGGCCATGCCGAGCGCGATGATGATGTCCACGTGATCGCGGTTGTTCTTCTGAGCCGGGTCCTTCAGTGACGCCAGTACCTTTGCGTGCCGATCAGGACCGTCATCGACGAGGTCGGCAATTTTCAGAATGCGCCCGTCAGAACGCTTTACGAGGTCGAAGCCTGTAGCGGGGTCCTTCCCCTCCCAGCTTCCTAACACCCCCATGATCTCGCTGACTTCGGTCGTCTTGCCGCGCTTCGTGCTCTCGCGAGAATTCACGTTCGGAATATGGACAATCGTCTTCTCGTCCGTGTCGATCACCTGGGCGATGTCATCGACATAGGAGCCCGAATAAAAGAAGTAGCCGATATCAAGCTGCTTCAGATGCTCGTAGCCGTTCAACTGCTCGTAGTAGGTATAGGTAACGGTATCGAACTTCGCTTCGTCATGCGGCGCGAGAACCGGCACCGCGTCGCCCCGGAAATATGAGCCGGTCATGGCGACTATGTGCGCCCGATCGCGAGCGATAAAGGCTCCGAGGTGCTGACCTAACCTGCTATCGGGGTCTGCTGATACATGGTGGAATTCGTCGATGGCGATCAGGCGTTCGTCAAACTTCTCGACGCCGAACTTGTCTACAGCGAAGCGGAAGGTGGCATGCGTGCAAACCAGCACCTCATCGTCGCTGTCAAGGAACGCCCCCAAGGAGTTTACCTTGCCGCCGTTGTCGTTGCCGGGTGCATTGCATAGGTTCCACTTCGGCTGCACCACCCAGTCGGCCCAGAAGCCGTACTTGGTCAGCGGCTCATCACCGAAACTCGCGCCAATGGACTTCTCCGGCACGACGATGATTGCCTGCTTCAAGCCCTGATTATGCAGCTTGTCGAGGGCGATGAACATGAGCGCACGGCTCTTGCCCGATGCTGGCGGCGACTTGATGAGGAGATACTGCTCCCCGCGCCGCTCATAGGCACGCTCCTGCATCTGCCTCATGCCGAGGGCATTGGCCTTGGTCGACGCACCGTTTCGAGCATAGGAGACCGAAACGGAAGGAACGGATTTCTTTTCGTTAGTCACGCGCCAGCCCCCGCCTTTTTCTTCTTCGCAGTCGCGCCCGGTGACGCGACCATCTTGGTGTACAGTTCAAACAACTTCTCCAGCCGTTCCGTGTCATTGCGAAAGCGCCGGCCAATGTAGATTCGCTCAAGTACTTCGTCGTTGCGCTCATGCGCGGCGCGCAGATCAGTGGGCATTGCCTCTGGATCGTAAAGATCAGCAATGGTTGCAGGGAAATGGGCCTCGCGTGCCAGAAGGATATCCTCGGCGCAACGTGTCAGATCGGCCTTATTCTTATCGGTGAGCGTCGGGATCGGGAAGGTATTCCAACCGAGTGTGTTGGAATAGCGGTACCGGGTTTCGAGCTTTCCGCAGACCGTGGCGATCCAAACTAGATGGATGCGTGAAGCAATCAGCGCCAAAGTCCAGAGCGGTGCCTCATAAAGTCCATAGGCCGCATTTGATATTATGCCCCCTTGGGGAAGCAAACCAACGGGCAAATAAGATCTTGATTCACTTGAGTGAATTGGAACGATGATGGAACTACTTCCCGGCGCGCCCTGAATCTGTCGAAACTTGTGAGGATAATCTGCCGCTGGTCGGGTCTCTTTCGCCTTACTATTCAGTCGAAAATGCTTAACTTCATCAAACTTATTTGCAAGATATGGAACTGCGTAGGCTTGATCTCGCAGCCTATCTTCTACCCAAATGCAGACCCGCGGTGAACCTTTTATAAATTCGTCGGAGCCGAAGTACGGTCGCAAAAACTCTGAGGCATGAGGTGTCGCTTGCACGATGTCTCTGGCTTCTTTCGGCGTAAGCAAGAGGTGTCCGCCGTCGGTCGGCTTGTTTCCCCAAAACATGGTCGGTCGATCAGAAGGCGCTTTTGCAATCGCATCTACATACAATCGAGGCCCCGGGACGATATATGCATTGATATTCGATACGGCTTTTTCTATTGCATCGTTGTCTTCGGTGACTTCAAACAGCCGCGCCACCCTTTCATGATCGTTGGATAATCCAACGATTACTACGGTAACGCCTGCATTGTTAGCAGCCAGGTTCCGCCATTTAAATGATGAGTGAGCGAAGAAAATCGTAATGTCGTCGCCGAGAACCATCGGCCAAAACATAGATACAAGCTGTCCCTGGCAGACAGAATTGGTCGCCACGAACGCGGCCTTGGCTCTTTGACCGCGTATAAACAGACTTGCCTTCCAGAACCATCCCATGACGTAATCGAATGATTTCCAATAGGTCGTCTGCCCATCAAAGAGACGCTGTAGATCGTCTTTCTGTTCTCCAGTTTGCGAGCTGAGGCCCGCATAGGGCGGATTCCCGCAAATATAGGTCTCGCCCCCCTCATTCTCGAAGTCGATCTGCGCCTGATCGAGCGGTGTCGAGAAAAGGTCGTCGCCGTGCAACTTCACGCCCGTGCCTGTCGGTGGGCAGAGAGTGAGCCAGTCGAGGCGCAATGCATTTCCGCAGGTAATCCAGTTCTGCGCGTCGAGCGGCAGGAAGTCCTGCAGCGCCTCCTTCTGCCCGCGATAGAGCACATCGCACTGAAACTCGGCGATGATGAGCGCGAGCCGCGCCACCTCCGCCGGGAAGTCGCGCAACTCGATACCTCGGAAATTCGTAAGAGGAATTTCGCTCTTGTGTCCGGCTTCCTTGCGCCGCGTGTTGATCTCGGACTCGATGGCGCGCATTTCTTTGTAGGCGATGACAAGGAAGTTGCCCGAGCCACAGGCGGGGTCGAACACCCTGATCTTCGCCATGCGCTTGCGCAGATTCAGAAGCATGCGCGGATTGTCCCCCGCTTCTTCCAGCTTCGCGCGGAGGTCATCGAGGAACAGCGGATTGAGCACCTTCAGGATGTTCGGCACGGACGTGTAGTGCATCCCGAGCGCGCCGCGCTCTTCATCCTCGGCGACGGCCTGAATCATCGAGCCGAAGATGTCAGGGTTGATCTTTGTCCAGTCGAGATTGCCAATGTGAATGAGATAAGAACGCGCGATGCGGCTGAAGCGCGGCACGTCAGTGCTGCCGGAGAACAGCTCACCGTTCACATACGGGAATGCATCCGCCCATCGCGCGATCCCGGCTTTGGCTCGCTCTTCGCGCTTCGTGTTCATGGCGCGGAACAGCTCGCCGATCACCTCGTGGGTGTTCGATGAGTCTTTGGCGCTCATCTGCTCGATGGTGTCCGTGAACAGGTCGGACTTGTGAAAGATGTCTGTATCCTCTGCGAAGAAGCAGAAGATCAGCCGCGCCATGAAGTGGTTCATGTCATGGCGGCGCGCCTCGGTGCCCCACTCGGCATTGTCTTTTAGAAGCTCGACATAGAGCCGGTTCATCCGGCTCGTGGCGCGGATGTCAAAGGAGCTTTCCCGCAGCTGCTTGACGGTCGTAATGCCGGCAAGCGGCAAGAAGAATCCGAAGTGATTGGGGAAATCGGTGTAAGCGCAGGCGACCGTCTCGCCCGTGTCGATGTCCTCCGCTTCAAAGTCCGTGCCGTCGGTCGCGAGGATGAAGCGCGCCTTCGCTTTCGCTGTGGCCGGGCTTGCCCTCAGCGCAGCAAGCGTCTTCGTGACCGCGCCCTGGGGCGCAACCGCGATATGGATGTTGTTCGTCTGAAGGACGCCGCCCATGTCAGACTTGTTCGACGCACCCGCACGCAGGCGCTTGATAGTGGCTTCCTTGTTTCCGAAGGCCTGCAGGAAGGCGAACGGAAATTCGTCGCCGTCGAACGGCTGCTCGGCAAGTGCCGATATGGCTTCTTCGATTTCGACGGCGTTCATGCGCGTGCGTCCCCCGGTGCGTTCTTCATGCCGTCACGCATCCTCCCGGTTACCTGGCGTGCCAGCGAACGGCTTCACCTTGATGTCGCCTTCCCGCTTGCGGGTCTGTGCGATGTCGAAGCTGTTCTGCATGCGCATCAGCGTTTCCATTGACACGCCGAAGGCCTTTTCAAGCCGCAGCGCCATCTCCGGGGAGAGGGCTGAGTGTTCATTGAGGAAGGCTGACAAGGCGGCGCGCGTGATGCCGAGCGCGCGCGCGGCGTCTGTCACCGATAGGCCGTGTGGCTCGATGATCTCGCTCTTGACGAAGCCGCCCGGATGGGCCGCCTCGGCGAGCTGATGTGATGTGCGAGCAGCCATCGGACAGCTCCTTTCGAATCCCTGTCCGATGCTACATGCCGGGGAATCGGATCGTCAACCGTCGCTTGACACTTGACATATTGTCGTCCACCGCCTTGCGACTGACCTCTGAGGCTCAAACTTGCAATGTCCGGTAAAAACCCGTACATTAGAAGGAGAGAGTGAGGTTCACCATGCCCCCATCAACAACCCGCACCACGCGGCTTGAGGCCCGGATTTCCCCGGAAGCGCTGGCGGTCGTCCGCCGCGCTGCCGAGCTTCAGGGCCGGTCTTTGAGCGACTTCGTTGTATCGGCCGCGCAAGAGGCTGCGCAGCGCACCATCGAGGATGCGCAGGTGCTCAGGCTGGCAGTTGAGGATCAGCAGGCGCTCGCCGCGTCCATCCTGAACCCGCCGGAGCCCAACGACGCCCTGCGCCGGGCTGCCGCCGCTCACCGCCGCTTGATCATTTCAGCCTAGCGTGCCGCCGTCTTTTCGCATCGAGGCGCTGACCGCTTCCCATGACCGCCAAGGCTTCTCCTGCGGGGTAGAGGCGCTTGACGGCTACCTTGCCCGGCAGGCCGGCCAGGACATGCGCCGCCGCGTGTCCAACTGCTTTGTCGCCCTGCCTGAGGGCGGCGCTGCCATCGCTGGCTACTACACGCTCGCCGCAGCCAGCATCCCCGTCCAAGACCTGCCGCCGGAGCAAACCCGCCGCCTGCCCCGATACCCGGTGCTGCCGGCGGTGCTGATCGGCAGGCTCGCTGTCGACCATCGGTTCAAGGGTCAGCAGCTCGGGGCGGCGTTGCTATTTGACGCCATCCTGCGTGCGCTCCGGGCGGAGCCGGCGGTGCTCACGGTGCTCGTCGATGCCAAGGATGAGACGGCGGCGGCGTTCTACCGGCATCATGGATTTGAAGGGTTCAGCGCGCGTCCGCAAACCCTGTTCCTTCCCATCGATACAGCGGCGCAGCTGCTACAAGCGGGCTCTGATTGACGCGCGGCCCGCGCGACATAGGCCAGCCCGCGCAAATATGAAAAATAACCCGCTTCCTGCCGAACAACCGGCCGACCGGCACCAGCCGGTCGGCCGAAAATTTCTGCCCTCGGCGATAGAATCCCATGCCGGGCTCGTCCCGATCTCCGTCAGTAACGGCGGCCGCTATGCGGCCGCCGAATGCTTTTCCGGTTCCTCCGCCGCTGCGTGCGTCGAGAACTTGGCCAGATAGTCCGCCGCGCGCTGCGCATGGGCGGCGGCGGCAAAGATCGCCCGCTTGTCATCCTTCAGCGCTTTGAGCCACGAGGCGATATAGGCGGCGTGCTCCGTGCGCGGCGCGGGGGTCAAGGCGAGGTCGGCGCAGACAAAGGCCGCGCCCAGCTCGGCGACCAGCTCTTCCATGGCGTAGCCTTCATCCCCAAACCGCTTGCGCCCAAAGTCCCGCGCAAGGCGCTTCTCGTGCTTGGTCCAGTGCGTCAGCTCGTGCGCGAGCGTCGCGTAATAGGCTTCCGGCTCCTTGAAGGCCACAAACGGCGGCATCTGCACGCGGTCCTCTGTCATGCTGTAGAAGGCCCGGTCCCCGCCCTCGCGGATTACGGCACCGGTCGCAGCAAAGAACGCCTCCGCCCTCTCGATGCGCGCCACGGAATCAAGGGCCGGTTCCTGCACGGCGTAGAAGTGCGCTGGCAGTCCGTCCACCTGCTCGGCATTAAACACGGTGTAGCCCTTCATAAAGGGGATTTCCCGCTCCAAATCCTCGCCGGTCGCCTCATCCTGTTCTGTGCGTTTCATGGTGTTGGCAAAGACGACAAGGCTCCCCTTCTCGCCCTTGCGCACCTGTCCGCCCAGCTCCTGCGCCTGCTTGTAGGTCAGCCACAGTGGGGCCGAAAAGCCCTGCGCCGTTGCGGCTGCCCACAGCATCAGAACATTGATGCCGCGATATGGGATGCCGCTTGCCCTCAAGGGCCGGGTAATGCGCCCGGCGGCGTGCACGGCGTTCCAAGGCTTGAGCCATGGCCGCACACCCTTTTCCAGCTCTGCAACAATCTGGTCAGTGATGCGCTGATAAACGTCTGTAGGCATTGGTCTTTCTCCTAGTCTTGTTGGTGGTTGCGCCATGCAACCGGACTAGGCCCGCGCCAATGAGCGGGGGGTCGGCAGTCAAGACCGCCGCCGGGGAAAGGGGTATCTCCCGGCCTGCACAAGCGCAGCGCGGAAGGTCGGGGAACGCCCCGGCGGCGTCCGCAGCGTCAGCGGAGGGCTTGGTCTTGACGGCACGGGGGCCGCAGGCCCCCTTCTTGTTTGAGAACGGCGGCAACGCCGCCAGGGCCGCAGGCCCCTCTTCCCTTCAAGCGGCGGCGTCAGCGCCGCGCATCAGTGCGCCGGCAACGCTGGCTCCGTTCTGTTTTCTTGCGCGAGGGATTGAAACCGTCTGGCGGAGACGACGCAGCGGCTCCGGGCACAGCCTGAAAGCCCGGTCCGGCCTGCCGGACGCGCCCTCATCATGATCTCTTTGCTTGTGTCAGCTCTGATGACGCCCAGATGGCGGCGTCCCCTTCTTCCTCATGTTCTGCTTCGGCCTTCCGGCCATGCAGTCCCGTTCCTTGTGCCGATTGTGTGTGTGTCCGGGCACGAACGGTCCCGATGTCCGGGGCCTTGAAAACAAGGAGGAACGAATGAACACCTTACTGACCATCGCCGAGCTGCAACATCGCACCGAGTCCGACCTGCGGGCTCTGTTCCGTCAGGCGAGCCAGGCGCTCGCACGCACGGCGGCGGGCACGCCGGAGCGCCGCAACAACCTCGCCACACTCGAAAACATCGCGCGCGCGCTGGCGCACGCACCGGGAGCGCGGGGCTTTTAGCCCCCGCTTTTCCACTCCGGGCCGCGCCGCACCGGCCGCTTGGACTGCACCGCTACATGCCGCTCTGTTGCCTCCAGAGCCCGCCGGCAGTCCGCTATTGCCGGGTCGCCGAACAGAGGGTCGGTTGGAGGGCTGTCCAGCACTGCGATTGCCTCTTTGATAAGACGTACGGCCTGCTCGTACTGGTCCTGCACCTCCGCCCCGATGGCCTGGAGCAGTAGGTCGACGACAGGCGCGCTTTTCCCGGATGCGGAGCCCGCAAGCCGCAGAAGCTTCACGGCCGACCGCAGGTAATGGAACGCCTCCACGTCTGAGGCGTGCCGGCTGCTGAACTCGGCGGCGACCCGATCTTCCCGTTCGCGCGGAGCCGCGCTCAGGATCTCGTCAGCCTCATCGCTTTCATCCCGCACTTCTGGAACGCGCGCGATGCCGAGATGGGATTCGGCGACATCGTAGGCACTTTCAGAACGCAGAAAGACCACCGACGACGCGGGCTCGCCCTGCTCGTCATAAAGCATGACGAGCGCCCGGCGGCGTTCAACCAGCGCGCGCCTTACGCCGCCAAGGTACAGCTCCGCTGTCCCTACCTTGTCGATCCAGCAATTGACCGGAGGATGCGCGCGGCGAAAATCCGCGAACCTCTTGTTCAGCGCATCGTGTAGCGCCGGGTCGTCCTGCGGACGACCCCACCAAGCCCCGTCATTTTTGTGATCCGCGCTGCCGGACATCGCGATTCTCTGTCTTGTCAGCCTAGCTGCGCAGCCGCCTCAAGTCTGCGCCTGCCATAACCTACACGAAAGCCTGCGTTTGATCAGCGGTCTTGCTTCTTCTCGGGGGCATGACCGTGTTCTCGCTGAAGAAGCGCGACGGCGCGCTCCAGCGTTTCTCCGAGTCCCCAGCCCTGCGCATCGGCAATCGCGCAAAACTCTTCAATCGTCTCAGGGCGGGCTTTCAGATTGAACTGCGCGTTGCGCCCTGTGCGCCGCCGGCGCGGTGGGTCTGAACGAACGGCCTGCTTCGCCGGTTCGGGCTGCGGTTCCCGGCTGCGGAATCCAGCGGCGGCGGCGGCTTTTTCGGTCGCCACCTTGGGCGGCTTTTCATTGACGGCTGGCGCGCGCGGCATCCAGTCGCTCGCATTGAAATCTTCTAGGGCATCGGCAAAGCCTAGATCAGCGCGGTTGTCGGTCATGATCACGCTACCTTGGCGGCCATCGTGCCGCCCTTCAGTTTCGCAATGACCTCGCCCGCAAAGGCCCGGGCGTTCTCAATGGCTCTATCCACATTGCTGACTTGATCGCTGCGAAGCTCAGAGAGCAGTCCACCAAAATCAAAGATGTCGCGGAAGGCGGCACGCTCGACGATGGACGTGGAGAACACGTCAATCGACGCCTTATCAAGTTGCTCGCGAACATTGCGCAGTGCGCGCGATGTGACAGCGGCGCTGGTGCGGGTCAGGAGGATGCTGTGGGGAATCTGCCGGCGCGAGAGGCGCTCTTGATTGCGGATGAGCCTGATAGTCTTGGCCGCGCCCTTCGCGTCCATGGACGCACCCTGCGCCGGGATGATGACAAGGTCTGACATGCCAATGGCATTGGCGACCATGAGGCTGGCCGTGCCTTCAAGATCGACGATGACGAACTGCGCTTTGGCGGCGGCGTTCTCGATAAGATCGACAATCGTGTCTTCGGTCACGTCCGCGATGATATCGATGTTGGACGGCTTGCCCGGCATTTTGCCCCACTGCGAAATCCAGCGCTCAGGGTCTGCGTCAATGACGGTGACGCGTGCGCCTTTGGCGGCGAGTTCTCCTGCAAGAAGCAAAGCTGATGTTGTTTTTCCGGCTCCACCTTTGGGATTGGCAAATGAAACTACAGGCATGCACGCTCACTATGTAAAAGATTAAATGAATCACCTTCTTGCAAAATAATACCAGATAGCTACTGGCTACCAAACAGCAATCTATTGGTTATCCGATAGCTACTGGCTACTAAGCAGCAATCTATTAGATATCGGATAGCTAGTTAATATCCCGAAAGTAGCTACCCGCTATCATGCAAGTAGCTATCAGGAAGCTATCCGTTAGCTAGCTGATACCGCTTCCCGGCCCACACCGCCCGGAACTGAAGCAAATCGCACGCCGCTAGGCACGAGATATGACAAGAGATTCGGTGATTCTGCGGGTAATTGCACGATTCGGCTGTCTCAGGGCCGCGCCGAGAATCAGACAGCAGTGCACGAAAGCCCTGCAAACCCGCATCGCGGGACAACCGACTTGCTATAGGCGGAGACATTGCTGACAATTTGTTGTGGCTCCACAAGAGCCGCGCCCGTCTTCAATCACTCAAGAGGCGATTTTGAAATAACAAAAAGAAAACCCGCCAAGAAGGGCGGGTCGCTCGATAAATCGAGATATTCGTGAATTCAGCACTCCGAATATCTCATGCTCTAAAACTAATCGCAATACATTTTTGCGATGAGATCGCGCGCCCATATTTTCTGCGGGTTTTCTCCGAACGATAAGGAGAAACTAAATGACTATGCAAAATGACGCGCAGGCCGCTTTCATCGAATCGGCGCGCACCCTCAAGAATCGCGCTTCGTCGTTCCAGACTTTGCACGTCCCAACAATCGATCCGGAGCGCCGCCAGCGATCACTGCAAACCTGCCACCGGTATGCGGCGACCGAGCGTCCGCGCCGCGCGGTCTCGCACACGGGCAATGGCTACGTGCCGGAGCTGGCCGCGCGCATCGAAGATGATCCGAACCTAACCGATGGCGCGCGGCGATGCGCGCGCAAACTGGCGGAGCTGACCTATCGCCAGAACAGAGAAGGGCGGGTACTGCCGGTAACGGTCACTTACCTTGCTCGCGCGCTCGGCCGCTGCCGCCGTTCGGTGCAACGCTATCTCCGCCAGCTGGAGGAGGGGGGCTATGTCGCGGTCGAGGTGGTAGCCTCACCGCGCTCGCGCATGTGCATCGGGCTCATGGTCCGACTGCTCGCGCCGCTTCTGGCCGCCCATCACCGTCAAAGCTGGCCGCAAAGCGCCCAGAACCCAGGGGCGACACCAGAGTCACTGAATCATAGGTTCAGGTTATTATTTCAAGGAAAGGCTTGCAGCATGCCCGTCGACCAATGGGCACTGCGGTGCATGGACGGCGTGTTCCGCTCCCTTATGAAAACGAAACCGCTCACAGCACTGCCGCCGGTCCATCTCGCCTAAGAGAACGGCTTCATCAGCAGGGCCAATTCCTGCCCGGTAGAGGGGCGGAGTGGTCAGTATTGCCTTCAGGGGGTGGGTTTGGCGTGTTCAGTGCCAGAACCCGCCATAGCGCAACGTCACGAAAAGGCGGGGCGTTACGCCGCCAGCCTTCGCGCCGCGATCCGATGATAGTTGCGGTCCAGCTCTATGCCGACATAGTCGCAATCAGCCTCGCAAGCCGCGACAAGGGTCGATCCCGAACCGCAGAACGGGTCCAGCACCAGCCCGCCTTCGGGGCAGAACGCCTCGATCAGAGGCTTCAGGATAGCCACTGGTTTCTGCGTCGGATGCAGGCGGTTCCCCGTGTAAGGGAAGTCGATGACATCAGCCGGCGGGTTCTCTGGCAAAGCGGGGCGGCCCTTGGCCAGCACATAGGCGGACTCGTGCGTGTAGCTGACGAACCGGGAAGCGGACGCGTATTTCTTCCGAAAGACGATGTGGCCTACGATCCGGAAACCGGCCGCGCGCCAGGCGCCCATGAACCGGTCGGTTTGCGTCCAGCCGTAAAAGCTCACGCACAGGCTGTCGGGTTTTAAAACCCGGAACATCTCACGCGCGGCCGGTCCTAGCCAACGGCCATTGTCATCATTGATGATGCGGCGACCGTCGCGGGATTGATAGCGCACGAGATAGGGCGGGTCGGTCAGGATGAAGTCCACCGAGCGGGCGGGCATCCGGCGCATGACGCTGATGCAATCACCTTGATGGATCACGTTGCGGGAAAAGAGACTGGTCTGGTTCATGGCGTCCTCCGGCCTTGTTTTTTGCGTTTCGACGCGGAGGGACAGGACGGCTTGCCAAGGAGGCGGCGCACCGCAGAGAACACGGCCAACACGGGAGCGCATGCGAAGGAGCGGGCAGGCCGTTGCGCCGACGACTGCGGGCCGTCACCGCTGCGATCCTCTCCGAAACGCCACAAGGCCGGATGCCCGGCAGACCCGGTTTTCCCGCCTGACGTGACCAGACCGTGCTCAATCCAGCAGAGATGCTGCCGGGCAGTGTCCGGCCATGGACACGCCGGGCCACAAGCAGATTGATTGCGCGCATGCGGAGCGCCACGGCTTCCGCGTGGGCGATGATCTTGCGGACCTGCCGGTTTCGGACGCTGAGTTAGACGCCGTTGAAGCCTTCCTGATGGCCGCATTCCGGGCCGTGATGGCGGGCGAAACTCCGCCCAAAGCCAAGGATTCCGGCGGTTTCGACTCGGATCAGCCGCAAACCCATGCTGATATCGCCTCCACAAACCGGGTTCGGAGACGAGCACGATGAAGACCATGTCCGCATCTGCCGATCAGGGCGCGCCGCTCCGGGCCGCGCTCTACATGCGCGTGTCTACGGGCCGGCAGGCGGAGAGTGACCTCTCGATCCCCGATCAGCGCCGACAGGCGATAGCCTTCTGCGCCGCGCGCGGCTGGACCGTGGCGGCCGAATTCGTCGATGCCGGCTTATCCGGCACAACCGACAACCGGCCAGAGCTGCAACGCCTTCTTGAGATCGCCACTGGCGGCGGCTCACCCTTCGACGTGGTGCTGGTGCATTCGCTTAGCCGCTTCATGCGCGATGCGTTCTTGCAGGAAATGCACGTCCGCCGTCTCGCGAAAGCTGGCGTGCGACTTGTCTCGATGACGCAGGAAGTGGGCGATGACCCCGTCGGCGTCATGGTCCGGCAAGTCTTCGCACTGTTCGACGAATACCAGTCGAACGAAATCCGCAAACACGTCAGCCGCTCCATGAACGAGAATGCCCGGCAGGGCTTCTGGAATGGTGCGGCTCCGCCGTTTGGCTACACGACTGTGGCGGCCGGGGAGCGCGGCGCGCGCATCAAGAAAAAGCTCGCCGTCGACCCTGTCGAGGCAGAGACCGTGCGCCTCATCTTCCGGCTCCTGATGGAAGGAGACGGTATCTCCGGCCCCATGGGTATCAAGGCGGCGGTGTGCTGGCTGAACGAGCGCGGCTACCGCACGCGCGGCGGGGCGCGGTGGGGCATTGGTCCGCTACATAGCCTTGTCACCAACACGGTGTACAAGGGTGAGGCGGTGTTCAACCGCAAGGACTCCAAGACCCGCAAGGAAAAGCCGGCCTCCGAGCACATCGTCGTTGCTTGCGATCCGATCATCGAACCGGCCAAATTCGATGCCCTCCAGGCGAGCCTCAAGGCCCGCAATCCGAAGGTCGCGCCGCCGCGCGTTGTCACCGGGCCGATCCTGCTCACTGGCATCGCCACCTGCGCCAGCTGCGGCGGGGGCATGACGATCCGTACGGGGAAGTCAGGCCGCTATCGATATTATGTCTGCGCGACCTGCGCGCAGAAGGGCAAAACGGCCTGCAAGGGCCGTTCGGTACCCATGGACCGGCTTGATGATGCAGTCATGGAGCGGATCAGCGAACAGCTTCTGACCTCGGAGCGGGTGGGGGCGCTGCTGCGCGGCCTGATGGATCGCCAGACCCGCAAGGACGAAGACCACGTAAGCCGCCTGTCGGCGCTCCGGGCGAAGCTCACCGACGCCGAAAACCGGCTGAACCGACTCTATCAAGCCATCGAGAACGGCATCGCTGATCCCGCAGACCCGACCCTGAAAGACCGAGTCTCTGCCATCAAGACCGAGCGGGACATTGCCCAAACGGCCTTTGACCGGGCCGTCGCCGAAATGCGCCCCGAAGCGCGGGTCACAGAGGACAAGATCGCGGCTTTCGTCGAGGTCATGCGCCAGAACGTGCTGACCGGCGACACGTCCTTCCGCCGCTCATACCTGCGCGCCGTCATCGACAAGGTCGAGGTCGATGATACGGAAATCCGAATCCACGGGCGGCGGACGGTTCTGGAGCGTCTGGTGATGGGGGGAGGGGCGGCTCCGGCGGGAGTGCCCAGTTTTGTTCGTGAATGGCGCACCCGGCAGGATTCGAACCTGCGACCTTTGGATTCGGAATCCAACACTCTATCCAACTGAGCTACGGGTGCATCCGCGCCGCCGAGGCGGCCGGGACCTGCTAGATAGCTCATTCGGGTGCCGCCCGCAAATGCCCGAACCTGCGGGCTGACGGGAGGCCGATTTCGAACAACGGCGGAGCCAAAATGCCTGACATGCGTCCTCCCCGGCCGGGGGAACGGTCGATCGATCTTCCGGAAGAGTTCGATGCCTCAATTTACTTCATTGGGCGCATCCATACGCCGTGGCAGACGACCGGTGCGTGTCCCAAGAACAGTGCGGCGCGACGGGAGGTGCTGGCGACCGTGGACCTCGCCCCCCGCTTTGCCGAGGGACTCGAGGGCATCGAACTGATGTCGCATCTGATCTTGCTCTATTGGCTGGATCGATCGGCGAGAAACCTGATCGTGCAGGCGCCGAGCCATGCGCCGAAGCCGCGCGGGGTGTTCGCGCTGCGCTCTCCGGTGAGGCCCAACCCGATCGGCTTGTCAGTTGTGGAACTTGTTTCCGTTGCGGGAACCTCACTGACCATCCGCAACATCGATTGCGTCGACGGGACGCCGTTGATCGACATAAAGCCATATTTCGCCTCGACCGACAGCGTGCCTGACGCGCGGCGGCCTTGATCACGCTTTCGGCGTGGCCAGCGCGGAACTGCCGGTCAAGTCGCGGTGGGCATGCCGGAGGTGCCTCCGCCGTACGCTTGGCGGTTCCTCAAACCAGCGCTGGCAGGCGCGGGAAAAAGCCGACAATTCGGAAAAGCCGAGTAACAGCGCAATTTCGCTCAAGGGCAGATCCGTGTCGCGGAGGTAGTCTTCGGCCAGTTGCCGGCGCGTGGTCTGGAGCAAGTCTTCGAAGGAGGTTCCCTCGGCGGCCAGTCGCGCTTGTAGAGCCCGCGGGGAAGTTCCGTCCTCAACAGCGATAGTTTCAAGCGTCACGTCGCCATGGCCCAACCTGCGCGAAATCACTTTTTTGATAACGTATGGGTATCCTTGTTCTGTACAACGTTCACGAAGCATTCGTTCGCCGAGATCTTCCAGAATAGTAAACAACTTGGGATCGGCTGAAGCATTGCGAAGATCGAGCGTGTTTGTAGCGATAAACAGCCGGGTTTCCTTCGCCGCATACGAAATCGACGGACCGAGAACACGATGCAATAGAGCTTTGCAGGGTAGTTCCGGGCACGCCAACTCAATGTGGACCGGGTCCCAGTTACCGCCAGCGGCAGTGCGCAGACGAGCAACAGTCGCCCCGGTTGCAAAGAGGAGATATTGCGTTGCCCGACTTTGCACACGAGGCACGAGGCGCCAGGCCAGCGTAGTAACCGCGCCATCGTTTTTCACTGCAATCGTGACCGGGTGAATGACAAGCGACAGGTAACGGACAAGGACGTTCAGTGCATCCCGGACCGACGCTGCGTTACGCAGTAAATATCCGTAAGCACCGGTTTCCCCGGGATTGAACGCTTCAGCCCACTGAGCTCCAAAACAGGGTGACGATGTGGCCAATGCGGCCGCGTCGAAAATTGCGAGGATTTGATCGAGTGGAACTTCCGTGTGTTCAGTCGCAAGCATCTCAGGGTTGGTGTGGGCCGCTTTGAGTACATCAGTATACAGAACCCCTTGTTTTTGCAGGAAGGTATCCATTCCGTGCAAAATCGCTGGATTCACATAAGGGCCCTTGCTCAACATTTTGCTGCTCTTGAACACTCGGTGCGGAACCAATTCCCGACTTCGCGCTTCTATAATGCACGCACTTCTGACCATCTGGTCAAAAACAAGAATGATCGGTCAACCCGATCATGATCGAAAGACCTAATCTCACACTCGGCAGTGGGTGAATTTCGTGGCGTCCACGGTGAGAATAGCGCCCGCTTAGAAATGAAGTGCGATTATGAGGAAAGGTTTTCAAAATGAATGCTCCTGTCAACTTGGTATCAACGAGCACAACTCACCTACTGCATCGCGCTGGTCAGTTGGCTGAAGATTTATTCGCTCGCTCGATTGGCGAAATCGGCATTACCGCGCGCCAGTTTGTCGTGCTGTCGGTGGTCGATGGTCTCGAAGATCCGAGTCAGACGGCATTGTGCGAAATCTCGGGGATCGATAGATCGACGTTGGCGGACATCGTTCGTCGGCTGGTCTCGCGTGGATTGCTGTCGCGTCGCCGAACTCGGCAGGATGCTCGGATGTATGCGGTGCGAATCACGCCGGAGGGCAAGGAAGTGCTTCAGCGCGCTCTGCCAATTGCAGCAAAGGTGGACGAGTCGCTCGTGGAGTCACTCAGTCCGGAACAGCGGGAAGAGTTCAGCACGTATCTCCAGAAGGTCGTGTCGCGGCAGGGGCCGAGAGAGACTTCGCGGGACAGAAGCGCTGAAACCGAGTTGAGGACCTAGAGTCGGCTCGGCCGGTCGTCGATCGACATGGGCACCTCGCCTCTCGGAAGCGGTGCCCATGTTCGTTGGAAGCCTGGGCCAAGCAGTGGCAAGTAGGACTAGCGCTGGAAGGCGTTCTGCCTATAGTCCGCGCTTGATGCGTACATCCCAGCCAACTTCCCAATCTGCCCCGCCTGCGACCGCCGATGCCTCGAACGAGCCTGTCCCGATCGTGAAAGGCAGCCATGTCTATCTGATAGACGGGTCGGGTTATATCTTCCGCGCGTTCCATGCGCTGCCGCCTCTGACGCGTCCGTCGGACGGGTTGCCTGTCGGGGCGGTCCACGGCTTCTGTACGATGCTGTGGAAGCTGCTTCAGGAGAGCAAGGTGTCGGAGGCTCCGACGCATCTTGCGGTGATTTTCGATGCAGGGCGCGAGACGTTCCGCAACAAGGTCTATGACAAGTACAAGGCCAACCGGCCACCGCCGCCTGATGAACTCGTGCCACAATTTGCGCTGATCCGAGACGCAGTGCGGGCTTTCAATGTGCCGTGCATCGAGCTGGATGGGTACGAGGCCGACGATCTGATCGCGACTTACGCACGTGATGTCGTCAACCGAGGCGGCGATGTGACGATCGTCTCGTCGGACAAGGATCTAATGCAGCTCATTCGTCCCGGCGTGGTGATGCTGGATGGCATGAAGGCGAAGAAAATCGGGCGCGACGAGGTCCTGGAGAAGTTCGGGGTTCCGCCGGAAAAGGTTGTCGATGTGCAGTCGCTCGCGGGCGATTCGACAGACAACGTGCCCGGGGTGCCCGGGATCGGAGTGAAGACCGCGGCGGAACTGATCAACGAGTATGGTGATCTGGATACGCTTCTCGATCGAGCGGGTGAGATCAAGCAGCCCAAACGGCGGGAGAAGTTGATTGAGTTTGCCGAGCAGGCGCGCATCTCGCGCGAACTCGTCAAGCTCATGGACACTGTCCCCGACGCAGTCCCGGTCGAGAGTTTTGGCGTTCGGGAGGTCAACGCCGACGCGCTCATAGAATTCTTGCGCTTGATGGAGTTCAACACGCTGACGCGCCGTATTGCGGAAAAACTGGGCGTCGAGGCGCCTGCCCCGCTCGAAGCCTCAGTTGGTTCGTCAATCGCCAAAGCGAAGCCGAAGGGAACGGGTGAGGCCCCTCATGCGCCGCCGTCGCCGATGGGGACGGCTACTCCGCCAGAGGGTCTTGGCACTCCGCGAAGCGGGGTGGAGGCCGGGCGGTCGGCAGCCAGGGGTGTTGCGTTCGATCGGGCGGCGTACAAGACGATCACCACGCTGGAGGATCTGGAAGCGTGGGTCTCCATGGCGCGGTCGTCCGGACGCGTGGCTTTCGGTGCGATGACGACGAGCCTCGACGCGATGCAGGCCGAGGTGGTCGGCGTCTCGATGGCTGTCGCGGCCGGAGCCGCGTGTTACGTGCCGATCGGGCACGGCAAGATAGGCGCGGATCTTTTTGGTGAGTCGGCGCAGCTCCCAGGACAAATCGGGCTGCGGGATGCGCTGCAACGGCTGAAGCCGCTGCTCGATGATCCGTTCACTCTGAAGATCGGTCACGACTTGAAATTCGACGCGCTCGTCATGGCGCAGCATGGAATAGCGATCGCGCCCTTCGACGATACGATGCTGATGTCCTATGCGCTCGATGCAGGCCGCGGAGGGCATGGCCTCAGCGAGTTGGCGGAGAGGCACCTGGGACATTTGTGTCTTTCGATGGACGATGTCCTCGCACATTCGGCGGGCGCGAAGAAGTCCGCCAAAACGTTTGCTGGAGTACCGATCGACAAGGCGGCCGAGTATGCGGCGGAAGTTGCCGACGTGACGCTGCGTTTGTGGAGTCTTCTGAAACCACGGCTGGCGGCGGAACGCGTGGCGACGGTGTACGAGACATTGGAGCGTCCGCTCATTCCGGTGATCGCGGCGATGGAACGCGACGGCATCAAAGTTGATCGTGAGATTTTGTCTCGGCTTTCGGGGGCGTTCGCGCAGAGGGCGGCCGAGCATGAGGCGCTGATCTATGAACTTGCAGGCCACAAATTCAATCTAGGTTCGCCAAAGCAGCTGGGTGAGTTTCTGTTCGATACCTTGAAGCTTCCTGGCGGCAAAAAGACCAAGACCGGCCAGTGGGAAACTCGGGCAGGCCTGCTCGATGATCTGGCGCAGAATGAAGACCTGCCCCCCGATGCGCGACGCCTCATTGATACGATGCTTCAGTGGCGTCAGTTGACGAAGCTGCGGTCAACCTACACCGACGCCTTGCCGGATTTCGTGCAGGCAAGGACGGGACGTATTCATACGCGTTACGCGCTGGCGGCAACGACAACGGGACGGCTTTCGTCGTCCGATCCCAACTTGCAGAACATTCCAATCCGCACGAAGGAAGGACGCGAAATCCGCACGGCCTTCATTGCTGACGCGGGGTGCCGCCTCGTCTCTGCCGACTATTCGCAGATCGAACTGCGCGTGCTTGCGCACATTGCCAACATTCCGCAGTTGAAGACGGCGTTCGCAGAGGGTCTCGATATTCATGCGATGACCGCGAGCGAGATGTTCGGGGTGCCGCTGAAGGAGATGACGGGCGAGGTCCGCCGGCGCGCGAAGGCGATCAACTTCGGCATCATCTACGGGATTTCCGCATTCGGGCTGGCCAACCAACTCGGGATCAGCCGCGAAGAAGCAGGCGCTTATATCAAGACGTACTTCGAGCGGTTTCCAGGCATTCGCGACTACATGGAGGGAACGAAAGCGTTCGCGCATGCGAACGGCTATGTGGAGACGATCTTCGGGCGGCGGATACATTATCCGGAGATCAATACAAAAAACCCGTCGATGCGCGGCTTTTTGGAGCGCGCTGCGATCAACGCGCCAATACAAGGGTCGGCGGCAGATATCATCCGTCGGGCCATGATCCGTGTTCCGGAGGCACTGGAGGACGCCGGGCTGTCTGAGGCGCGCATGCTGCTCCAGGTGCACGACGAACTCGTTTTCGAGGTGCCTACCGGGAAAGCAGATGCGCTCATCGAGACCGCGAGGTCAGTGATGGAGCGCGCGGCCGAGCCCGCGGTGCGGCTCTCGGTTCCTATCCATGTCGACGCCAAGGCGGCGGGAAATTGGGAAGCGGCTCATTAGAGGCGATGAACCAAGTCCATCAGGATTACTCGCGGCACTTTAAAGAAATTCTGATCGGATTCTCACGAACTTGCGATTTGAACGTGTGGCCGGCAATCGGTACACCTCACGCATTGAAGCCGGTCGGAGATCCCGGCATCACAACTTTGGAGGAGATATACCATGAAGACCTGGACCAAGCCCGCCGTTCGTGAGCAGGAAGTCGGCCTCGAAGTGACCTCGTACCTGCCGGCAGAAATCGACGTTATCTAAACGTCGTTCGATGATTTCGGGAGCGGTGGTTGCGAGCGCAGCCGCCGCTCTTTTTTGGTTTTCTAGGCGCCGGCCGTTCATCAGTTTAACTGGGCGCGCTGATTAGGATTTCTTATCCCGACATCACGTACTTGCGATTTGAGGTTATCGGCGCTTGCGAGTACATTCTTGACACCGGGCCCGGGAGATCGGCCCTTGTATGGAGGAAATCATGAAAACCTGGACCAAGCCCGCCGTTCGCGAGCAGGAAGTCGGCCTCGAAGTCACGTCGTACCTGCCGGCTGAGATCGACGTCATCTAAACGGCGGTTTCACTTGTGGAATTCGAAACGCGGTGGTTGCGAGATGCAGCCACCGCGTTTTCCATTCCGGCAGAGGCCACCCACGGTTCAAGCACATCCGAGCTTGAGCTTGACTTCGATCAGCATTGCGTTGGTGGTCCATAAGGCACTCTGATGACGCTCTCACGCGATTGCGATTTGTAGTTATCGAGGCCGTTGCCTATATGTGTCTCATCCCACTGAGGGAGTTTCAGTGGGGCAATTGGAGGAATACATCATGAAGACCTGGACCAAGCCCGCCGTTCGCGAGCAGGAAGTCGGCCTCGAAGTCACGTCGTACCTGCCGGCTGAGATCGACGT